>NZ_JAKGAQ010000002.1:0-467500 GCF_021532615.1 Octadecabacter dasysiphoniae | reverse complement strand
ACCGAACGCCTACAATCAGTTGGAGGGCCCTTGAGGCCTGACAGCGTACCTTTTGTATAATGGGTCATCGACTTGGTCTATCTAGCAAGCTTAAGCCGTTAGGTGTAGGCGCAGCGAAAGCGAGTCTTAATAGGGCGAATGAGTTAGGTGGATCAGACCCGAAACCGAGTGATCTAGGCATGACCAGGATGAAGGTAAGGTAACACTTACTGGAGGTCCGAACCCACACCTGTTGAAAAAGGTCGGGATGAGTTGTGCCTAGGGGTGAAAGGCCAATCAAACTCGGAGATAGCTGGTTCTCTGCGAAATCTATTTAGGTAGAGCGTCATCCGAATACCCCGGGGGGTAGAGCACTGGATGGGTAATGGGGCCCCACAGGCTTACTGATCCTAACCAAACTCCGAATACCCGGGAGTACTAGATGGCAGACACACTGCGGATGCTAACGTCCGTAGTGGAGAGGGAAACAACCCTAACCTACAGCTAAGGCCCCTAATTCATGGCTAAGTGGGAAAGCAGGTGGGACGACCAAAACAACCAGGAAGTTGGCTTAGAAGCAGCCATCTTTTAAAGATAGCGTAACAGCTCACTGGTCTAAATAAGTTGTCCTGCGGCGAAGATGTAACGGGGCTCAAGCCATGAGCCGAAGCTTAGGATGCACATAGTGCATGGTAGCAGAGCGTAGTGTGAAATAATTCCATGCGTCCTTAACTTCCTTCGGGGAGTATTGGACGCAAGGAGTTTTCGATGAAGCCGGCCTGTGAGGGATCCGGTGGAGAGATCACTAGTGAGAATGATGACATGAGTAGCGACAAACAGGGTGAGAGACCCTGTCGCCGAAAGTCCAAGGGTTCCTGCTTAAAGCTAATCTGAGCAGGGTAAGCCGACCCCTAAGGCGAGGCCGAAAGGCGTAGTCGATGGGAACCTGGTTAATATTCCAGGGCCAGATGGTAGTGACGGATCTCGAGGGTAGTTCATCCTTATTGGATTGAATGGGCTGCTTAGAGGTTCCAGGAAATAGCTCCATCATTAGATCGTACCCTAAACCGACACAGGTGGACTGGTAGAGAATACCAAGGCGCTTGAGAGAACGATGTTGAAGGAACTCGGCAAAATACCTCCGTAAGTTCGCGAGAAGGAGGCCCAGTTTCTACGCAAGTATTGACTGGGGGCACAAACCAGGGGGTGGCGACTGTTTACTAAAAACACAGGGCTCTGCGAAGTCGCAAGACGACGTATAGGGTCTGACGCCTGCCCGGTGCCTGAAGGTTAAAAGGAGGAGTGCAAGCTCCGAATTGAAGCCCAGGTAAACGGCGGCCGTAACTATAACGGTCCTAAGGTAGCGAAATTCCTTGTCGGGTAAGTTCCGACCTGCACGAATGGCGTAACGACTTCCCCGCTGTCTCCAACATCGACTCAGCGAAATTGAATTACCTGTCAAGATGCAGGTTTCCCGCGGTTAGACGGAAAGACCCCGTGCACCTTTACTACAGCTTCGCATTGGTATTAGACACAACATGTGCAGAATAGGTGGTAGGCTTTGAAGCAGTAACGCTAGTTATTGTGGAGCCTCCTTTGAGATACCACCCTTGTTTTGTTTGATATCTAACCGCGGTCCGTTATCCGGATCCGGGACCCTGCGTGGTGGGTAGTTTGACTGGGGCGGTCGCCTCCTAAATAGTAACGGAGGCGCGCGAAGGTTGGCTCAGACCGGTCGGAAATCGGTCGTTGAGTGCAATGGCAGAAGCCAGCCTGACTGCGAGACTGACAAGTCGAGCAGAGACGAAAGTCGGTCATAGTGATCCGGTGGTCCCGAGTGGAAGGGCCATCGCTCAACGGATAAAAGGTACGCCGGGGATAACAGGCTGATACTGCCCAAGAGTCCATATCGACGGCAGTGTTTGGCACCTCGATGTCGGCTCATCTCATCCTGGGGCTGGAGCAGGTCCCAAGGGTATGGCTGTTCGCCATTTAAAGAGGTACGTGAGCTGGGTTTAGAACGTCGTGAGACAGTTCGGTCCCTATCTTCCGTGGGTGTAGGATATTTGAGAGGAGTTGCCCCTAGTACGAGAGGACCGGGGTGAACGTTCCACTGGTGGATCAGTTGTCGTGCCAACGGCAGTGCTGAGTAGCTATGAACGGACAGGATAACCGCTGAAGGCATCTAAGCGGGAAGCCCCCCTCAAAACAAGATATCCCTGAGGACCGAGGTAGACTACCTCGTCGATAGGCCAGAGATGTAAGTGCAGCAATGCATTCAGTTGACTGGTACTAATGGTCCGATAGGCTTGATTTGATCCAGTAGAAGCAAGGCACGCCTTGTTATACTGATTGATGAAAGTCACACATTACACACACAACAACAGTTCAGCGTACGCTGACTTGGACAACGCCCGATATTGTAAATTCTTTTCTTGGTTTGGTGGTCATAGCACGAGTGAAACACCTGGCTCCATTCCGAACCCAGCCGTTAAGCACCGTTGCGCTGATGGTACTGCGTCTTAAGACGTGGGAGAGTAAGTCACTGCCAAACCTAGTAAAGAATTTACCCTAAACGGGTGTTTGTATCTCTCTTCGATGACTAAATCGACTTAGGTAGCGCGGGATGGAGCAGCCCGGTAGCTCGTCAGGCTCATAACCTGAAGGTCGTAGGTTCAAATCCTACTCCCGCAACCAATAAAAACACCGCTTTCCCGATGGGTTGGCGGTTTTTTTGTGCTTAGTCGCTTGTGTCGTGTTGAGAATCCGGAATTTCATCGAAATTAGATGACGGAAATCTATAGCGCAAACGCGTGTAAGTTCTTTACTGAAGTCGACTGGTTGAGATCGTCTCTCATTGTTCAGACTCGACTGCCCCTAAACTCGGGGTACCGCTCTTTGTCGATCGAAGGGTGTCGGGTTTCATCTGAATTCATAGAAAAGATCAAGTCGGGAACCAGGAAGACGACGCGGCACTGAATGATGCCCTAGCGGCACGCGGATATTTGCGCCAGAAAAAGGGATGAACTCATGAGAACGTTGGACGCGGCCAACGTGCCGGGTGACAGGACCGAAAGCCACGGTGGCTTCGACAACGATTGAGCAAGGCTCTATGCGCAATCTGACGCGGCTGCTAGTCGAACAGCCGGAGTTGCATCGCAGAATCGGCCGATGGTCTTTTTCAGATAGGGTTCGAACGACATCTTGGAAACGGGTGGTGTCAGTATCCCGGCTTGCTGTGTGGGGTTCTAACTGAATTCGGCCATAGATTTCATGGATGCATCTGGGCGATCTGTTCTCGTTCTGGGCAACCAATGTGCCAATCTCAGACAAATGTGGCCCCAAATTGGACAAAGCGCCAAAAGGGGGTTCTCCGATGTCTTCCTTCAGCTTGTTATCAACCGAAAGACGATCCACGGGTTGGAGGTTGGAACTGCTGATCTCCATCGTCAGCGGCGGCTACGAGCGCCCTTCGGCAAAATAAATGACGCGAAATGGAGAACTCAAAATGGGCTGGACGGAAGAAGCGGGCGTTGAGGAAACTGACGTCATCAACAGTGGTAATAATGATAATATTATCTGGAATGACGGCGCATCATTTGTTGATGAAATGGACGTGATTGCAGGCGAGGCACCGGCTTTGACCACTGATGTTATCAGTGGCGGTGACGGCGACGATCAGATCCACGGCTCAGTCGCCTCTGACACCCTTTATGGTGGGGACGGGAATGATACTCTTTACGGGAACGACGGCGACGACACCGTGTACGGCGACAGTGGCGCGGATGCGATGTATGGCGGCGATGGCCAAGATCAGATCTACGGCGGCACCGGCGACGATACCCTAAACGGAGAGGAAGGCAGCGATACTCTGTCAGGTGGCGACGGGAACGATACTCTGTTCGGCGGTGAAGGTGACGACACGTTTATTATCTATGAGGACGACAAGGCCTATGGCGGGGCTGGCACAGATGTCCTTGATGTAAGGGGTTTGGGTCATTTCACTGTAACCTACGACGTAGATTCCACCACCGACGGTGTCCTCGACTTTGAAAGCGGGGCGCAAGTTACTTTCGAAAGTATCGAAAAAATTCTGCACACCTTTCCTGTTATGGCTGGGCTGCCGAGTTCTGTAACCGTCACTGAAGATGAAGCCACTTTTCTCGACCTATCCAGCCTGACCCTGAGTGATCTGGACACGACGGATGACATCACGATCACCTTGCAAGTCAGCGAAGGCACATTGACTGCGCCGAACATCCCTGCTGTGACCTTGAGCGGCAACGGCACATCTGAGCTGACCGTGACTGGGCCCATTGATGTTCTTAATTTTTATCTGGGTTACTTCGTGGAATACACTGGCTTGCCGGATGCCGCTGGAACGGCAGCGGCAACGATGACCATCACGGGTGATGATGGCCAAGGGGAAATAGCACTGGGCGCCGTTGATATTGACATCACGGCGGTTAACGACGCACCCGTTCTCAATATGCCATTGGAAGACCAGTACTATGCGGAGGACACCTTCGTATCCTTCTTTTTACCAACCGATGCATTTGCAGATGTGGACAATACGGATTTGGAATTGGTGTTTTCAGCGACCCTCGCCGATGGCAGTGAACTACCGGACTGGCTGAATTTCTTGGAATTGCAGCCCATACCACCTTTCGAAACATCTGACGTCGTTACAAAAGATTACTTCTTCGAAGGCACGCCTCCGCAAGACTATTTCGGCACGATTGAGATTGAAGTCACTGTCAGTGATGGCCGCGAGTCAGTTGCCGACACGTTTGAGCTGGTGATCACCCCGGTCGATGATCCGATGACACTGTCAACGTCCGACGAAGGTGGCACGTTGGTCGGCGGTGAGGCGGACGATACACTGACGGGTTTTAGCGGCGACGATACTATCTATGGCAATGGAGGTGCGGATACGATCACGGATCGGGGCGGTAATAACGTCATTGATAGTGGCGATGGGAACGACGTCGTGCTGATAGAGGCGCTGATTTTTTACAACTGGGCGATGGGGACGAATACGGTGTCTGGCGGGGAAGGCGACGATTTAATAATTGGGGGGTACGGGGATGAGGAGGATATACTGAAAGGTGACGCGGGTAACGATGTGATCATCGGTGACAGGTGGTCCGATGTTGGCGGCAACCCGTGGATCGATGTCGCCGGCCAGCAGGATCAGATCATAGGCGGCGCCGGGGATGATTTGCTCGAAGGGAAAGGCGGGGCCGATACATTTATCTTCAACGTCAATGACGGAAACGACACCATCGGAAGTTTGAGTAATTATGATTCCTTAAACGTATATGATGTCACCGTGATTGGCGCAGACTTCGTTAGCGGCGTCGATATGATTTGGCTTCAAGGCTTTGATTTGATCGATGCTGCAGAGGCAATGGCACAGGTCACAGATGTTGAAGGTGTCGCAATCTTTTCGGCCGAAGGCACCACAATCACTTTTGCCGGATTGACGAAGTCGGACCTATCCTCGGACGATTTCCTTATTGTTTAGGAAAGGCTGGCCTTGATCGCGATCTGATCGAGGCGGCAGATGAAGACGTTGTTGTAATGTAATCGGGTTGCCTGTTTTGCGATCTTCTAATACCTGCGCTTATCCAGACGCGCCGTCGACGGGCGAGGGCACGCTCGATATCGACACCATCATCCCGACGGGCAACGACGCCTGTGTCTCTAAATGCGTGATGCTTGCACCCGAGGCGCCCAAATCCGAAAAAGCCGGACGGTATTGGGGCCAGAACGACGACGTAATCCAAACCGTCTTTAACGACGACTTGGAGATCGGTGAGAACATCCAGAAAGGTCTGGTCGCGGGGGCGAACACCGAAATTCTGTTTGGCCGCTACGAAATCGGACTGCACCTTGGGACTAACGCGATTCACGACGCGCTCGAAGGCCGTTTGTCAGCCTAGAGTCGCGTATAGTTTCAGCGGGTGAGGCGACCGACGTCGCTTAGCGTTGTATGGCCGAATTGTCGTGGACAAGACCGGTAAGGCGGCGCTGTTTCTGATCTGAACCGTAATACATGTCCGTTCTTGGTGGATATTTTTTGCGTTTTTTCATCTGTTTCACTCAGGCTTTGAACTGGGCGGCAAAACAGATCATATCTGTCCAACATGGTAGCAAAAATCATCGGGGTTTGAGATGGATTTGGGAGACGAAATTTACTCAGGCGGCTTTTTCACCCTGATGCGGCGTTTGGAAAAGACCAAACGCCCCTTTGACACCCCTTCTAAATACCTACCACCCGTTGATGTGGATTTGAACGTAGTCAAAGAAACGGTCACGCCTGCTCCGATGGACGTGGTTGCAACCGATTTACCGCTGGTCGATCTACGGAGATTTCAGTTTCAGACAGAATTTCAGGGTCAGAGCGAACTCTTGTGCCTTCACGGCATGCTTATTGCAATTCTGCGCCGTAATTCGCCGCCCCCCGACGCGTTGTCGCTTTTTCTTCGGCTATGGAAGGAACACGGTCGTTGGCTCGCCAAGGAACTTCCTCTGCGGTGGAAAATATCGGCGGCCACGACGTTCGGGGAATGTGGTGCAACTTTGGAACAGCGCGCTCTCGGGATGGGGTTGTCGATCCTGTTTGACTCGATCAAGCTTCATGAAAGTGAACGCCGTTTATCAGGACAAAGCCCCGATGTGCCGTTTCGAACGGAACCTTTGAAAGACGCACCGCAAATTGCATTTGGATTGGCGTCTTATTCCCTCAAGAAAGGTGATATGGACCGCAACATGCTTGCCCGCCTTTACGCGATATCCGAAAATGATACCGTCATCTTCCCGTTGGCGCGTTCGATGTTGATGCAGGTTATGTCTGACAGAAAAACAGTTTTCGCGCGTCTGGAAAAAATTAAGAACCATCACACATAAGCACTGTAGCGCTGTGAAATGCCCGTTCGGGGAGCAAAGGAAACAATCATGACCACCATTGTCGACGTCTGCGGACTGACCAAGCGTTACGACGGCGGGTTCGAAGCCCTCAAGAACGTTGATTTAAGCATCGCACAGGGTGAAATCATCGCGCTGCTTGGGCCAAACGGTGCGGGGAAGACAACGTTGATCTCAACGATTTGTGGCATCACGCGCGCGACTGAAGGGACCGTTACCATTGGCGGGCATGATAACGTTACGGAATTTCGTGCCGCCCGCAATCTCGTCGGTCTCGTTCCGCAGGAAATTAACCTCGAACCGTTTGAAAAAGTTATCAATACAGTTCGTTTTTCCCGTGGCCTGTTCGGTAAGGCTCCCAATGATGCATATCTCGAAAAGGTGCTTCGCTCGCTCTCTCTTTGGGACAAGAAAGATTCCAAAATTATGGAGCTGTCTGGGGGAATGAAACGCCGTGTTCTGATTGCCAAAGCACTGTCGCATGAACCTCGGGTTTTGTTTTTGGATGAACCCACAGCCGGTGTTGATGTAGAGCTGCGTAAAGACATGTGGGATGTGGTGGCCGATCTGAAAAAAGACGGTGTGACGATCATCCTGACCACCCACTACATCGAAGAAGCCGAAGCGATTGCCGACCGGATTGGCGTAATCGCAAAGGGGGAAATTCTTTTGGTCGAGAACAAAGACGATCTCATGACGCGCATGGGGCAGAAGACGCTGAAGGTGGATTTAGCCACGCCGGTGACGACGATTCCAGACGTCTTAAAAGACTATGATCTCGTGATCGAAGGCGATGGTTTGCTGTATTCATACGACACAAAGACGGACCGCACTGGTATCACAGGGCTATTGGCTGACCTACAAAAGGCCGGGTTGAAGATGACCGACTTGCAAACGCGGCAGTCTTCGCTCGAAGAAATTTTTGTGTCCCTCGTCGCACAACGGGAGGATGCAGCATGAATCTCCAGGCAATCCGTTCGATCTATCTTTTTGAAATGGCACGGTTCTTTCGAACTCTGATGCAGAGCTTCATAAGCCCCGTCATTTCCACATCTCTCTATTTTGTCGTTTTCGGGACGGCCATCGGCTCGCGTATCGAAAGCGTTGAAGGCGTCGGGTACGGGGCGTTCATTGTCCCCGGCCTCATCATGTTATCTGTCATGACACAGGCAACATCCAACGCGTCTTTCGGCATCTACTTTCCGAAGTTTATCGGGACAATCTACGAACTGCTTTCTGCGCCAGTCAGCTTTCTAGAAATCACTGTCGGTTACGTCGGCGCGGCGGCAACGAAGGCGATGTTCATCGGTATTGTCATTCTTGCGACATCTTTCCTGTTTGTTGATTTCACCATCCAGCACCCTCTGGCGATGATCGCATTCCTCACGCTTACGTGTCTTAGCTTTTCACTGCTGGGGTTCATTATCGGTATCTGGGCGGGAAATTTTGAACAGCTTCAACTTATTCCCCTTCTGATTATCACCCCCCTCGTATTCCTCGGGGGCTCGTTCTATTCGGTTTCGATGCTTCCGCCGATCTGGCAGACAATCACGATGTTTAACCCCGTTGTGTATCTGATTTCGGGCTTTCGCTGGTCGTTCTTCGGCACCGCAGACGTGTCCATAGGCCTAAGCCTTTTTGCGATCACAGTGTTCACGGGCATCTGTCTGGCCGTCATCGCGTGGATATTCCGCACCGGTTGGCGCATCCGTCAATGATGGTGGCCTTGTCTACCCACCTGTCGCGGCCTAAATGATTGTCATGAAACGCTGGATCCCCTTTCTGAAATCAGACCCGACTGTTGCCGTCATCCGCCTGCAAGGTGCGATTGCGTCTTCGGGCCGCGCGCTGAATGATTGCGGACTTGCCGATAGCATTGAAAAAGCATTCCGCAGTAAACCAACCGCTGTGGCGCTCGAAATCAGCTCTCCCGGTGGGTCGCCGGTGCAATCGTCGCTTATCGCGTCGCGGATCAGACGTTTGGCGGACGAAAAAGAAATCCCCGTTTATGCGTTCGTCGAAGATGTCGCTGCGTCGGGGGGATATTGGCTCGCGACGGCGGCGGATGAAATCTATATCGACGCAGGGTCCATCGTTGGATCAATCGGGGTGATTTCGTCGGGCTTTGGGCTTACGGGAACATTAGAAAAAATCGGCGCAGAACGGCGTGTTTATACCGCTGGCAAATCCAAATCGATGCTGGACCCTTTTCAGGAAGAAAAGCCCGCAGATGTGAAGCGCCTTAAGGGGCTGCTGGATGATATTCATGTGCTGTTCAAAGATCACGTGGCCGCACGCCGCAACGGGAAACTGTCGAATAAGGATCTGTTTACCGGTGAAATATGGGTTGGCCAGAAATCGATAGATGTCGGCCTCGCTGATCATATTGGCCACATGGTTCCGACAATGAAAACCCGTTTTGGTGAAAAGGTGAAATTCCGGCGTTTCGGCCAAAAGAAATCGATCCTTGGTCGTTTCGGCGCGCAGATCATCGACGACGCGGTGACGGGCATTGAAGAACGCGCCGCCTATGCGCGATTTGGCCTGTAAATGATCTTCAAAATAGTTTCTTTATTTCTGGTTGGTATGGCCGTCTTGGCGATGTTCGGTAAACTGACCGTACCAGGTATAAAGCGGATCACGGATGCGAAATGCCGCCGGTGTGGAAAATTCACATTCGGCAAGAAATGCGACTGTAAGGAACGGAAATAAATGCCCGATTGGCTGTCATTGCCTGCAGGTCCAGTGACCGACTGGGTTTATACGATTCTTGGCCTGGTCTTGCTGTTGCTGGCGGGTGATAGCCTTGTGAAAGGGGCGGTGAATCTGTCCTTGCGCCTTGGTGTGCCTGCGCTGATCGTTTCGTTGACCATCGTTGCATTCGGCACCTCGGCGCCTGAATTGCTGATCTCAATTCAGGCGATTTGGGACGGTGTTCCGGATCTTGCGCTTGGTAATGTCGTTGGGTCCAACACCGCCAATGTACTGCTTGTTCTTGGTGTGCCCGCATTGATCGCGGTGATGCACACCAGCGGCTGTGACACGCGGGCGAGCTACCTGCAGATGATTGCCGCGACATTTCTGTTTATCGCTCTGGCCTATCGCGGCCAGTTTGATTGGATGTCGGGTATCATCCTGCTCGCCGCCCTTGCTGCGATGTTGATCCATGCTGCGGTTGCGGCAAACCGACACCGCAAAGCCGGGATGGAGGTTGAGGACGACCTCGAGGATCTTGAGGGCGCTGACCCTGACTTGCCTTGGGCCAAAATCATTCTGTTCCTTGTGCTTGGTCTGATTGGCCTTCCTTGGGGCGCGAACCTGTTGGTTGACGGGGCGTCTAACATCGCACGTGACTACGGTATTTCTGATGCGGTGATCGGTCTGACGTTGGTTGCCATCGGCACGTCCCTCCCGGAACTCGCGACGACTGTCATGGCGGCTTTGCGCAAACAGGCGGACGTTGTGTTAGGAAGCGTCATCGGATCAAACCTGTTCAACCTTCTTGGCATTATCGGCGTTGCGTCCCTTGTGGGCACAATCCCTGTAAATGAAACGTTCTTTGCGTTTGATTTCTGGGTGATGCTGGGCGCGTCACTGCTATTGATCCCATTCGTATTCCTGAAAATGGACCTTACGAAGATTTGGGGCGTCATCCTGTCCGCGCTCTACATCGCTTATCTGTTTGTGGTGCTGTGATGCCTGCTGCGCTGGTGACAGGCGGTGCGGCGCGGCTCGGAAAGGCGATGGCCTTGTATCTTGCGTCGCGTGGCTATGCTGTCGCGGTGCATTATAATTCAAACAAAGCCGCGGCCGAAGCCGTCGCCGCACAATGCGGTAACGGGTCAATCGCGCTTCAGGCGGATTTGCTGGACGAAACAGAGACACAAGATTTACTGCCGACTGCGGTGCGCCAATTGGGGCAGCCTGTGACAGTACTGGTGAACAACGCCTCAATTTTTGAATATGACACTGTTCAAACCGCCACGAAAACCAGTTGGGACCGCCACATCGGATCCAACCTGCGGGCGCCATTTGTGTTGACGCAGGCGTTGGCGGCGCAAGCTCCTGATGCTACGCTAGATGACGCTGACGAACCTGTCGCGTCGTCCCTTGTGGTTAATATGATTGATCAGAGGGTCCGCAAACTCACACCCGAATTTATGACCTATACAATTGCCAAAATGGGGCTGTGGGCGTTCACGCAAACGGCAGCCCAAGGCCTAGCACCGCACGTGCGCGTGAATGCCATTGGGCCCGGTCCGACCCTTCGTGGTGCACGTCAATCGCAAGATCATTTTGACCGCCAGCGCGACAATACCGTTTTGAAACGTGGTGCTAACCCGTCTGACATCACCGCAGCATTAGGATATTTTCTAGATGCGCCAGCCGTCACAGGGCAACTTTTGTGCGTTGATGGTGGGCAGCATCTGGGATGGCAGACACCCGACGTTCTTGGCGTTGAATGACTCTGACGATTTTGTATCAGGTGAAGTTGTGCACTGCCCTAGGGTGACGTTAAGAATTATTTATTTTTCCTTAACAAATTCAATTACTTGCCAAACGGTCTAAAAAATATCCATAAAAATCAATTCACTACAGTTGTGCTTAAAAATTAGGCAGTCCAGTGAAGTATTAAGAAAACAAAGATATTTTGCGACTCCAGTGGTTTTGCCCACGAGGTTATCCACAGGAAACGGGGGTATGTTTCCTCTTGATTAGGGGTCTTTGCCATTGCAGCGGGGGCTGGGAATCATAGGTTAGGCACATGGGCACAGAACCGAACAGTATCAGTACCGGACATGAGGTGATCCAAGGCTATCTGCGCACGCTCGATGGGTCGCCAGGGGTGTACAGGATGCTCGATTCCGAAAGCCGCGTTTTGTACGTGGGCAAGGCGCGCAGCCTAAAGAACCGTGTCAGTAATTACGCACGACCATCCGGCCATTCCGCCCGCATCGCGACAATGATCAGCCACACCGCGTCGATGATGTTTCTGACGACGAACACCGAAACGGAGGCGTTGCTGCTTGAACAAAACCTGATCAAACAGCTCAAACCTAAGTACAACGTACTGCTGCGCGACGACAAATCATTCCCGAATATCCTGATTTCCGGTGATCACGATTTCCCGCGCATTGAAAAGCATCGTGGTGCAAAAAAGAAAAAGGGTACGTACTTTGGCCCCTTCGCCAGTGCCGGGGCAGTGAACCGCACGCTGAACACGTTGCAACGTGCGTTCCTTTTGCGCAATTGCAGCGACAGTGAATATGACAGCCGCACGCGCCCGTGTTTGCAACACCAGATCAAGCGTTGTGCCGCACCTTGCGTTGGTAAGATCGCGCAAGATGATTACAAACAGCTGGTGAAGGACGCGGAACGGTTTTTGACAGGCAAGTCGACGGAAATGCAATCGACACTTGCTGCGCGGATGAACCAAGCGTCAGAGGATATGGAATTCGAAAAGGCCGCTGCCCTGCGTGACCGCATCAAGGCGTTGACCCAAGTTCAAACCGCGCAAGGCATCAATCCGCGCGGCGTAACAGAGGCCGACGTGATCGCGCTGCACCGCGATGGTGGGCAGGCCTGTGTGCAGGTGTTCTTTATCCGCGCGAACCAAAACTGGGGTAACCGCGATTACTACCCGCGCGTGTCGGGTGATGAAGACGCGACCGAGGTGATGCAGGCTTTCGTTGGTCAGTTCTACGGGGATCGTGAACCGCCCCGGATGTTGCTGCTGTCCCACGGGCTAGACGATGAAGATCTTGTTGTGGAAGCGCTGTCAGAAAAGGCGGGCCGTAAGGTTGAAATCCTCGTGCCACAGCGCGGCGAAAAGGCAGAGCTGGTTTCAGGCGCGGCACGGAACGCCCGCGAAAGTCTGGGCCGCAAGATGTCTGAAACCGCCACGCAAGGGCGGTTGCTGCGCGGCCTCAAAGAGGCTTTCGATCTTACGAATGTGCCCCAACGGGTCGAAGTGTATGATAACTCTCACATTCAGGGCGCGTTTGCCGTTGGTGCGATGATCGTTGCGGGGCCCGAAGGGTTCGACAAAAACCAATACCGTAAATTCAATATCAAGGGCGATGACCTGACGCCGGGTGATGATTTCGGCATGATGAAAGAGGTCCTGACGCGCCGTTTCAAACGGCTGCTGAAAGAAGATCCTGATCGTGAATTGGGCACTTGGCCCGGCTTGTTGTTAATCGACGGCGGTGCGGGGCAAGTCAGTGCTGTGCGTGAAATCATGACAGAATTGGGTGTAGGCGACGTGCCAATGGTTGGCGTTGCCAAAGGCCTTGATCGCGATCACGGCAAAGAAGAATTCCACCGCACGGGCAAGCCGGTCATGGCGTTGCAGCGCAATGATCCGGTCCTTTATTTTGTGCAGCGCATGCGCGATGAGGCGCACCGTTTCGCGATCGGGACGCACCGCGCCAAACGATCCAAGGCGATTGGTGCGACGCCGCTTGATGATGTGCCGGGCGTGGGCGCCACGCGCAAACGGGCGTTGTTGCAGCACTTTGGATCAGCCAAAGCGGTTGGGCGTGCTGCCTTGGCGGATTTGAAAGCGGTGGATGGCATTTCGGCCAATATGGCGGAAACGATTTATGGCTACTTTAACGAGAAGGGCTAACGTCTGGTTCGAATTTGCTGCGCAAATCCGACAAAAGGGGGACTAGTCCCCCCGTCCTGCGGACTCCCCCTAGAATATTTATGAAGCTCAGACGGGGAATCAGGGAGTGGCGCGTGAATTTGAATGGGAGTAGATAGACTTATGACTTGGAACATTCCCAATATCCTGACGCTGTTGCGTCTTCTTGCGGCGCCCGGCGTTGCGATCATGTTTTTGTATTTCGCGCGGCCTTGGGCGGATTGGTTTGCGTTGGTGCTGTTTGTTATTGCGGCGACCACGGATTGGATCGATGGCTATCTTGCGCGGGCATGGAACCAGCAGACCAAGTTTGGCGCGATGCTGGACCCGATTGCCGATAAGGCAATGGTGGTGATCGCGCTGCTGGTGATCTGCGGATTTTCAGGGATGGACCCGTGGATTTTGATTCCTGCCACGTTGATCATGTTTCGGGAAACATTCGTATCTGGTTTACGTGAATTTCTGGGTGATACAGCAGGCACGTTGAAGGTCACGCCTTT
Organism: Octadecabacter dasysiphoniae; assembly: GCF_021532615.1. Lineage (GTDB taxonomy): Bacteria > Pseudomonadota > Alphaproteobacteria > Rhodobacterales > Rhodobacteraceae > Octadecabacter > Octadecabacter dasysiphoniae. The sequence goes on along the minus strand of NZ_JAKGAQ010000002.1, from coordinate 453,442 downwards.
GGCCAAATGGAAAACGGCGGCCCAGATGACGGCCATCGCGGTGCTGTTTTCAACCGGCGCGTTCGAGACCTATTTCAACATGGCGATCGAGGGGCTGGATCAAGCGACGTTTGACGCCATAATGGGAGGCAGTATCTCCGATGAGGGCGGCGTCCGCTGGAAACTGACCGGCATGACCTATTCGTGGTGGGTCGGAATTACTTTGCTTTGGATTGCCATGGCGTTGACCGTGATCACCGGCGCAGACTACCTGCGCAAAGCGGCCCCGCATTTGAAGGAAGACTGATGCAGATTTTATATTTCGCATGGGTGCGTGAACGTATCGGGCTGCCGCGCGAAGAAGTTGAGACATCTGCGGCAACCGTTAGTGACCTAATCAACGAGTTGCGCGCCCGCGAGGCCCGCTATGATATGGCGTTTGCCGATACGTCCGCGCTGCGCGTGGCGCTGGACCAAGAATTGTCAGAATTTGATGCGTCGCTGAAGGGTGTTCGCGAAGTCGCATTTTTCCCACCTATGACGGGTGGCTGAATGATCCGCGTGCAGGCCATGCCGTTCGATCCGGGCGGTGAATTGAATACCTTTACGGCATCCGTTGCGGGCGCTGGCGCGGTTGTGAGCTTTACCGGTTTGGTGCGTGATGTGTCCGGCGGTCTGACATCGATGGAGATCGAACATTACCCCGGCATGACTGAAAAGGCGCTGGGCGCGATCCGCGCTGAGGCGATGCAACGTTGGGATTTGGCAGGCGCCCTCATTGTCCATCGGTTCGGCGTGCTTGAGGCAGAGGAGATGATCATGATGGTCGCCACGGCATCATGTCACCGCAAAGATGCGTTCGAAGCGGCTGAATTTTTGATGGACTACCTCAAGTCCCGCGCGCCGTTCTGGAAGCGCGAAGTCACGCGCGACGGGGCCGATTGGGTTGCGTCAAAGACCGAAGACGAAGACGCGCTTAAGCGTTGGTAAGTGCGGCGCAGCTGGCGTGTTGTGGGCATGTCGTGAGGTGATCGTTCACCAGACCGCAGGCTTCCATCCACGCATAGACAATCGTTGGTCCGCAGAACTTGAATCCGCGTTTTTTCAAGTCCTTAGAAAACGCCGCTGACAGATCGGTAGATGGGGGAACCTCATCCAACGTCTTAAAATTTGTCTGCATCGGTGCGCCGCCAACCCAGTTCCAGCAGTAAGCAGAGAAATCTTCGATCTCGAGGTAGGCTTGTGCGTTCCCGATGGTCGCTTGGATTTTGCCGCGGTGGCGAATGATGCCTTCGTTTTGAAGCAAACGTTCAACGTCGGCGTCCCCCCAGGTGGCGATCACGGCGGGGTCAAACCCTTCAAAAGCAGCGCGGAAATTGTCCCGTTTCTTAAGGATTGTGATCCAGCTTAGTCCTGCCTGAAATCCGTCTAGAATCAGCTTTTCCCATAACGCGCGGCTGTCCCATTCGGGCACGCCCCATTCAGCGTCGTGATAGTCCGTATAAATGGGTTCCAGGCCGGCCCAGCCACAGCGTTCTGACATTGTGTCCCTCTCGAATTATACGTCCAATTGAGTTCAAATCCGGTCTCTTTACCAGCCCTTAAAGGCCGTCGTGCAATGTCGCGGGCGAAGGGATGTGGGAATGGCAATGATGAAACCGACAGACGCGTGGGATGACCAGACGCCGCGTGACCCGTTGGAGTATGCGGTCAGCGTACGCGATAAGGATGTGTTGTCGATGGTGCGCACCGCACTTGCGACCGATAATTGTAAGCTGGCCATGCAGCCCGTCTGCGCAACACAAGACCACTACCCGATCGCGTTCCATGAATGCCTGATCCGCGTCATGGATGAAACGGGTCGTATCATTCCGGCCCGACAGTTCATGGGTCAGATTGAAGAAACCGGATTGGGGCGTGACATTGATGCCGCCAGTCTGCGTTTGGCATTTGGTCTGTTGGAACATAACCGCGATCTGCGTTTGTCGGTGAATGTGTCTGCGCGCTCTTTAGGGGACGCGGCCTGGCGCCGGGTGTTGGACCGTGAATTGGAAAGCCGGTCCATGCATGTGGATCGCCTAATTCTTGAAATCGGAGAATCCAGCGCGATGCAACTTCCGGAAGTTGTGATCAGATTCATGGAAGAAATGCAGCCCTATGGCTTGGCTTTTGCACTGGATGATTTCGGAGCGGGCATGACGGCTTTCCGGCACCTCAAAGACTTCTTTTTTGATCTGGTGAAGGTCGACAGCCACTTTATTCGCAATATCCACAATGATCCCGACAATCAGGTCTTGGCCGAAGCTCTCATCACTGTGGCACATCAATTTGAAATGTTCGCCGTGGCCGAGGGTGTCGAATCCCAAGAGGAGGCTGATTTTCTAATCTCGATCGGGGCGGACTGCGTGCAGGGATATCACTTCGGGGTCCCGAAGTTCACAGTTTAGGCGCTAACGGCATCACAGCAATGTCCCAGACGGGCAATTGGCGCAGTCGCACAGCATTGCGGTTGTTTCCCTGACGTCATAAGACAAAGAGCAACGGCGGCTGAGGGCTCTGTTGCCAACCTCGTGCGTTTCGGGCTCTCTTGAACTCCGCCGATCATGTCGGAACAAGAGAGGACTCACTCCATGACCAACGTAGTAATCGCATCCGCTGCCCGTACGGCCGTCGGTAGCTTTGGTGGCGCATTTGCCAACACACCCGCCCATGACCTCGGTGCAGCCGTTCTGGCCGAAGTTGTCGCACGCGCGGGCATCGATCCAGCCGATGTGTCTGAAACAATCCTTGGTCAGGTTCTGACCGCGGCGCAGGGCCAGAACCCCGCCCGTCAGGCGCACATGAACGCGGGCCTGTCAAAAGACGCAGCCGCATGGTCCCTGAACCAAGTGTGCGGGTCCGGCCTTCGCGCCGTTGCGCTGGGCGCACAGCACATCATGTTGGGCGATGCGTCCATTGTGGCTGCGGGCGGTCAAGAAAACATGACAATGTCCCCCCACGCCCAATCCATGCGTGCGGGCCAGAAAATGGGCGACATGAAACTGATCGACACCATGATCAAGGACGGCCTGTGGGATGCGTTCAACCAGTACCACATGGGCCAAACGGCGGAAAACGTGGCAGAGCAATGGCAGATTTCCCGCGATATGCAGGATGAATTCGCAGTCGCGTCCCAGAACAAAGCCGAAGCCGCACAAAAGGCGGGCAAGTTCGCAGATGAAATCGTGCCGTTCACCGTTTCGACCCGCAAAGGCGATATCATCACTGACGCGGATGAATACATCCGCCACGGCGCAACTATCGAAGCCATGGCTAAAATGCGCCCCGCGTTCACCAAAGACGGCACCGTAACAGCAGCCAACGCATCCGGCCTGAACGATGGCGCGGCGGCAACGTTGCTGATGTCCGCGGACGAGGCTGAAAAGCGTGGGATCGAACCACTTGCGCGCATCGCGTCTTACGCGACGGCCGGTTTGGACCCTTCCATTATGGGCGTTGGTCCGATCTATGCCTCGCGCAAAGCTCTCGATAAAGCAGGTTGGTCTGTGGATGATCTTGACCTTGTGGAAGCCAACGAAGCCTTTGCTGCGCAAGCCTGTGCCGTGAACAAAGACATGGGCTGGGATCCGGCAATCGTGAACGTCAACGGCGGCGCAATTGCGATTGGCCACCCGATCGGCGCATCCGGCTGCCGCGTTCTCAACACCCTGTTGTTCGAGATGAAGCGCCGCGGTGCAAAGAAAGGCCTCGCCACATTGTGCATTGGTGGCGGTATGGGCGTCGCATTGTGTGTTGAGCGTCCGTAAACACTGAAATCTTCGGCGTAATATTATTGCGTCGAAGATTTCTTCCGGATAACATCATTACCGAACTACAATTCCTTGGAGGATCAGATTATGGGACGTGTTGCACTCGTGACAGGCGGCTCGCGCGGTATCGGCGAAGCTATCTCAAAGAAACTAAAGGCTGACGGTTATACTGTTGCGGCCACATACGCGGGCAACGACGAAGCCGCTGCAAAATTCACTGAAGCGACAGGCATCAAAACCTACAAATGGAACGTCGCTGACTATGCGTCGTCCAAAGCAGGTATTGAACAGGTTGAGGCCGACCTAGGCCCAATCGAAGTTGTCGTTGCCAACGCTGGCATCACCCGCGACGCACCTTTCCATAAAATGACGCCCGAGCAGTGGAACGAAGTCATCGACACGAACCTCACCGGCGTGTTCAACACGGTGCACCCGGTTTGGCCCGGTATGCGCGAACGCAAGTTTGGCCGCGTGATCGTGATTTCGTCGATCAACGGACAAAAGGGCCAGTTCGCGCAAGTTAACTACGCTGCGACTAAATCCGGCGATCTGGGCATCGTGAAATCGCTTGCCCAAGAAGGCGCGCGCGCAGGCATCACGGCAAATGCTGTTTGCCCCGGTTACATCGGCACCGAAATGGTCCGTGCGATCCCTGAAAAGGTTTTGAATGATGTGATCATCCCGCAGATTCCAGCAGGCCGTTTGGGGGAGCCGGAAGAAATCGCACGATGTGTTGCCTTCCTCGCCTCTGACGATTCTGGTTTCATCAACGGGTCGACGATTTCTGCCAACGGTGCGCAGTTCTTCGTCTAAATCCAAGCGCTAGACATACAAAAGGGCCGAGGTTTTCCTCGGCCCTTTTTGCATTTTGATCCGGCTTAGCGGCGGAACAGGGATTTGATCATGCGGCCAAAGGCTCCGGCGCGTTGGGCGTGGGCTTGGGCGATAATTTTGTTCAGTTCGTTTTGCGTTGGTACATTATACATGGGCCACTCCTGAGGTGTGCGTGGTCTCCTCCCATTGGGTTAATGTAGAGGGCACCCGCGCTGGGCGACACCCGCAGTTCTGCAACCCCGCCCTGCATTGAACGCAACGGACGCCATTGAATTGGAGCCTGAGCGTTTGGTGAAAAGAAACTAAAATGGGCCATTTCGCGTGGGAATGGCCCATGTCGTTCGGCGGAACGGATCAGCGATCTAAGCCCGCCGGAGCGATCATTTACGGCGGAACAGCCCGCGCAGAATAGCACCGCGTTCGGCGTGTGCAGTGCGGATGGCGTCACGGGTGCGGGCGTTTGTGGTAGCTTCAAACATCTGATTGGTCCTTTTGGTTTGTTTCATGTCCTGCACCCAAGATGGTCTTTTCCGAACCTTCGCACAAACGAGACTTTTCATCTATTCAGTTAAGTTATACTTATGTGAGATGGCTGATCGTCTTCCCCCACTTACCGCCCTTCGTGCCTTTGAGGCCGCTGCGCGCCACCTTTCTTTCGCGCAAGCAGCCGCAGAGCTGAACGTGACCCCCGCAGCATTGTCGTTCCAAATCAAGTCGCTTGAAACGCATTTGGGTGAGCCAGTTTTTCACCGTTTGAACCGTGCGGTTGAGTTGACTGAGGCAGGTCGCATGTTGTCTCCGGGTGTTTCTGACGGCTTCGCAGCGCTGTCTGCGGCGTGGCGGAATACCCAAAGGTTAAGTGATAACAGCACCTTGACGGTGACAGCAGGCCCAGCGTTCACATCCAAATGGCTGGCCCCGCGATTATATGAATTCGCACAGGCCCACCCAGAAATCGAGCTTCGATTTTCCGCATCATTGAGGTTGATCGATTTCGATCGCGATGCTGTCGACGTCGCGATCCGGTTTGGATTGGGCCAGGATGGTGATGTTTATTCAGAACCACTGATCCGTGAATGGATGACCCCGATGATGACGCCGGACTTGGCCGAACAGTTCGGTTCCTTAGAAAAACTGTCTCAATCGCCGCTGATCCATGACGAATCTATAGCATTTTTTAAACAACCAACGGACTGGCCCGCATGGTGCCGCGCTGCGAATGTTGAGTTTGACACGTCTTCGGGCCTGCGGTTTAGCCAAGCGGATCACGCGTTGGACGCAGCGATTTCAGGTGCGGGGGTGGTCTTGGGCCGCGTGTCCCTCGCGACGCGCGCGCTTGAGCAGGGCCGACTGATTGCGCCCTTCAACATAGGTCTTCTGACCGAGGCGCAATTTAGATTCATTTGCCCGAAAGGCACAGAAAATCGCCCACATGTTGCGGCGTTTCGGGCGTGGGTTCTTGAGGAAATTCAAGCGTCTGAGGCATTCGAAGCAGGGCGGACGCTTGTCCCACCGAGCACGTAGGCGCTGGCGCGATAACGCCAGCACCTGTTTGAAATCAACTGGCCGAAAGGCGTGTGATTTCTTCTTTCAGGTGGAGTTTTTCTTTCTTGAGGCGTGATACCTCTAGCCCGTCAACGCTCGGACTGCGTTGGGCGACTTCGACGGCATTCGACAGTTTTTCGTGTTTTTTCTTCAGTTCCTGCAGGTGGGACGTCAAGCTCATAGGGTTCCTCCATAACTACATTGCTGGTCTGTTAAGCTGACCACAAAAGACTGCGTCTGTCACGCCGCACAGCAGCAAAGACCCAGCATGATCAGGACACCGCCAAAAGATTGCAAAATTCTTAATCCGGCAGCTTAAATTCTAGACCGCGTCGCAGAATATCCGCAATTTCGGCGCGGTAGTCTTCGCGATCGGCTACATGTTGCGGTCCATCATGCAATGGAATTGGCGCGTGGAGCTTGAACGGGGTGCGCCCCCCCTTTCGGGCGCGCACGATAATCCGGTCTGCTGTTCGGCCAGTTCTACCCGTGATCGGGTAGACCGCCACGGACCCCAACCGGGAATCCATTGCCCGCAAAATATCCGGTAATCGGTCTGCCTTGTGTATCAACGAAAGCCGGCCCTTGGGTTTCAGGCGTCGCGTCGCGGTGTCGATCCAGTCGGTCATCGATGTCGCACCGGCAAAGGCAATGTCGCGGTCCGTAAGTGGGCTGGCATTGCCTGACGCGCGATCAAAATAAGGGGGATTGGCGATAACATGGTCAAACGTCAGCGCGGTCAGCTCATTGGGGAGGGCGCGCAGATCAGCGGACCAAACCGTTGCGTTAATTCCGTTGGCCGCAGCGTTTTTGCGGCACAGGTCGGCGTATTCGGGCTGAATTTCGACCCCGTATAACGACAGCTGCGGAATGCGGCGTGCAAGGCACAACATCGCGGCGCCTACGCCACAGCCCAGTTCCAGCACGGATTGCCCCGGATCTGCCTGAACGCTGGCCGCCAATAAAACCGGATCGACGCCAGCGCGATATCCCTTAGCGGGTTGTTCAAGCGTCAGTTGGCCACCAAGAAACGCATCATGTGTGGTCGTGCTCAAAAGCCAAGATCGATGTCGTTGGCTTTCATCACCGACGTCGCCAGAAAATGATCCTGACGGCGCACCATCAGGCGGCGTGGCAATATGCCCAAGGATCCGTCTAGGATGCTCATATTTACGTCCAACTCGAACACCTCTATATCCTCGCCTTGAAGAAGGGCCTTGGCGAAGGCGATGACTGTGATGTCGTTGGTGCGCAAGAGTTCTTTCATACCCCAGATGTAGGCCGCATTGCGTGCCTTTGTCGAGTAAGGACGATGTGATGAGCCTGGACCACGCCGCGCAAAAACCCCACGACCGTTTGGCTGCTGCATTGGCGGTGGAAATGGACGGCGTGAATACGCTCATCCGTGAAAGAATGGCGTCAAAGCATGCGCCCCGTATACCCGAAGTGACAGCCCATCTGGTCGAGGCCGGGGGCAAACGTCTGCGCCCGATGCTGACGTTGGCAGCGGCAAAGTTGTGTGGCTACGATGGCCCTTTTCACGTGCATCTGGCCGCGACGGTCGAATTTATACATACGGCGACGTTGCTGCATGATGATGTTGTAGACGAAAGCGAACAGCGCCGAGGGCGGCCCACGGCAAACCTGTTGTGGGACAACACCAGTTCGGTTCTGGTCGGGGATTATCTGTTTGCACGTTCGTTTCAGTTGATGACGGAAACGGGCAGCTTGGACGTGTTGCGCATCTTGTCCAATGCGTCGGCCACGATTGCAGAGGGGGAGGTGTTGCAGCTGACAGCCGCCCGCGATCTGGCCACGACCGAAGAAATTTATTTGCAAGTTGTGCGCGGGAAAACAGCGGCTTTGTTTTCTGCGGCAATGGAAGTCGGCGGCGTGATCGCTGGTCGTGACGCCGCGATGATCCGTGCGCTTTATGATTATGGCGATGCGCTGGGTGTCGGTTTTCAGATCGTTGATGACTTACTCGACTACGCAGGAACAGACGCGACCGGTAAGAACATCGGTGATGATTTTCGCGAACGCAAACTGACGCTTCCGGTGATCAAGGCAGTTGCTTTGGCGGATGATACGGAACGGGCGTTCTGGGTGCGCACCATTGAAAAGGGCAAACAGGACGACGGCGATTTGGAAACGGCTCTTTCGATTTTGGATAAGCACAAGACGCTTGAAGCAACCAAGATCGAAGCGATTTCCTGGACGGAAAAGGCAAAGGCGGCCTTGGCCCCGTTGCCAGAACATCCAATCAAGGGGATGTTGATTGATCTGGCCGACTACGTGGTCGCGCGGGTCCGTTAAGAACGCTTAGGCCAGAATACGACTGGCCCGTACCCACCAACCGGAATTGCCGTGTGCAATGTGCTCGGCGCAGGCTTTGGCAGCGTCTTCTGTGTGAAACAGCCCCCAACAGGTGCTGCCTGATCCCGACATATCACAATCCACGGCATGTGGTCGCAGGGCATTCAGCACGTCCTGAATTACGGGCGCGATGCTTGGTTCGCTCGCGACTTTTGTCAGGTCATTGCGCTGGCCAAGAAGCCAGGCTTCAAAACTTGCGGCGTCATTGACGTGGTCCATGGGGTCGAGGGATGCGGGCGTGAAATCATACAACCGATCATGGAGGGCGAATACCGTGCTTGTCGGAACAACGACATTCGGATTGACCAGTACCAGCCAGCCTTCGGGATTATAGGGCGCGCGCGACAGGTTTTCGCCGATGCCCCGCATCACCGTTGCATGGGGCGCACAAAGGCATACGGGCACATCCGCCCCAAGCGTCAGTGCGTCATGTGGGGATAAGGGGGCCACACCCCAAAGCTTTGCCAATGCGGTTAGGGCGGCGGCCGCATCGCTTGACCCGCCGCCAATACCCGCCCCATGGGGGAGGTTCTTTGTCAAATGTATCGTTGCGCCTGCCGCCACATTCCGCTGGCTGCGAAGCAAATTTGCGGCCTTAAGGACAAGGTTGCGGTCATCCGTCGGCACGCCATCGGCAAACTGCCCATCCACGATCAGTTTCAGATCTACAGCCTGATCAACCGTCAACGTGTCCCCAAATTCCGTGAAGACGACAAGCGATTCAAGAAGGTGATAACCATCATCACGTAGGCCCGTTAAATGGAGGGTCAGGTTGATTTTGGCAGGTGCTTTCTGGTGAATGGTCGTGTCAGATATCGTCATTCGCCACTTCTACTGCGGCGGCGGGCGTTTCGCCATCCTCAGCATAGACTGCATCCAACCCGATGTTGAGTTTTCGGCGGATGCGGGTGGCCTCTGCCTCCTCGGGTTCAAATGACAGCGCGCGGCGCCATTGGAATCGGGCCTCTGTCTCGCGGCCAACCATCCAGTATACATCACCCAAGTGGTCGGAAATGATCGGGTCATTTGGTTCCAGCTCTGCGGCGCGTTCCATCGGGCCAATCGCGTCTTGGTAGCGGCCTAGTTTGTAGTAAACCCACGCAAGGCTGTCGACGATTGCGCCACTGTCGGGCCGTGCGGCCACAGCCGTTTCAATCATCACCAGTGCCTCGTCGTAATGTTCTGTAAGCCCACGATCGACCATAGAATAACCAAGGTAGTTCAGGACCGACGGATTGTCGGGGTTCAGTTCTAACGCAGCGCGAAAATCGGCTTCTGAGGCCGGCCATTCATCAAGGCGTTCGTTCACCATCCCGCGTGAATACAAAAGCCACCACCGGATTTGCGCGCTTTCGGGATAGCCCGAAAGTGCCGCGTCATAGGCCGTGCGCGCATCGGCGTAGTTTTCTTGCTGACGGTGAATGTCCCCGAGCGCTGCAAAGGATTGCGGGATATCGGGATGGCTGCGCGTGAGTTGACTGAGAACCTCAATTGATTTCTCAAACCGTCCCGCAAGGCGGAGCGCCTCGGCACGACCAATTTCAGCGGTGTGAAACGCAGTGTCTGATGTAGCAACTTGCGCAAAGGTTTGGGCCGCTTCGTTATGTTGGCCAAGCGCATTCATCAGCCGTGCGGTGGCAATCTGGGCGTCCGCATCTTGTGGCGCGATATAGCGCGCGGCCTGCGCATATAGCAGCAGATAGCTTTCGTTTGCTTCCCCCTGAAGGATATCGGACAGGCCTTTGAACGCGTAGGCAATGCCGTGCGCAGGGGTTGTGACCGCACGGTCAAGTGGGGGCGTTTCACCGGCCTCAATCGCATTTCGAAGGGCGGCGATTTCAGGGTCATTGGCCGGGCCGAACGCACGTGTCACAATGCCGAGCGCCTTATCGAATTTGCCCAATTGGCATAGGATTTGCAGATGCGCGATAACTGAGGCCCGCGTAGGCGGCACGCCAACATTGGGCGCCAGTTCGTAAATTTCATTTGCCGCACTCAGATCGCCGTTCATCGTCAATGCGAGCGCTTTGTGCTGTTGTCCAAATGTGCGCAGGCCTGGTGTGTCGATGACTTCGTCAAAGCTCATCAGGGCGCGTTCCATTTCACCTTTGCCGACATAGGCCCAGCCCTGCGCAAGACCGTCAATAAGGGGGCCGACTTCGTAACCGGCCTCAAGCATATCAAAAATCGCATCCCAGTTCCCGCTACGTGCGGCAACCGCCATCATCGCGATATTGGATATTTGACTGTCGCCCCCTGCGGCATGAAACGGGCGCGTAACACCGACGGCGGATTCCATCTGACCGGTGCCAACAAACGCCGTAATCGTCTGTTCCATCAATGGCAGGTTGCCGGGATCTGCAAGCAAGGCACTTCGGAAATAGCTGGCGGCGGCTGTGTAGTCGCCCTGTATTCCTGCTTGCCGCGCGGCGAGGTAAGCACCCGAATTCAAATCAGCGACGACAGGCGTCGCGAAACACAGGGCTGCTGCGGTAAGGGCGAAGGTCAAGCGTGATGTCAAAGCGGGCTCCGGTTCTTTTGCGTTCCAATCAGCCTAGGGGCCACGATTCCTTCGTGCAAATAACAATTCTGCGGGTGGGCGGTATGTCGCGGTGAATTCGATGTAAACAGGGCCCCGCGATGCGAGGCCCTGTTCGTTTAATCCAGCGGATTTACATGTTGGGGTAGTTTGGCCCGTCGCCACCCTGGGGCACTGTCCACGTGATGTTCTGGGACGGATCTTTGATGTCGCAGGTTTTGCAGTGGACACAGTTCTGGAAATTGATCTGAAATTTCTTGTCCGCGCCGTCACCGACAAATTCGTAAACACCTGCCGGGCAGTAGCGCGCTGACGGGCCTGCGTATTCTGCCAAGTTCACATTCACCGGGATCGATGCATCCGACAGCTTCAGGTGTGCTGGCTGGCTTTCTTCGTGGTTGGTGAACGAAAACGCCACGTTGGTCAGGCGATCAAAGGACAGTTTGCCGTCAGGTTTTGGATAATCGATCGGCTTGTGCTTGCTCGCCTTTTCGGTCGCGTCGGCATCGTTCTTGCCGTGCTTCATTGTGCCAAAGAAAGAAAAGCCGAAGGTGTTTGTCCACATATCAAGGCCGCCCAAAGTCAGCGATGCGAGCAACCCGCGCTTGGACCACATGGGTTTGACGTTGCGCACTTTCTTGAGGTCTTGGCCAATGTCGCCTGCGCGAACCTCGGTTTCGTAATCCGTCAGCTCATCGGATGCGCGCCCTGCACCAATGGCGGCATGTGCGGCCTCAGCGGCAGCGATGCCGGACAACATGGCGTTATGGTTGCCCTTGATGCGCGGAACATTGACCATTCCCACACTACACCCAAGCAACGCCACGCCGGGCGCGACCATTTTGGGCATCGACTGGTAGCCACCTTCATTGATAGCGCGCGCGCCATACGCGATGCGTTTGCCGCCTTCCAAAAGGTCAGCAACCATCGGGTGATGCTTGAAACGCTGGAATTCCATGTAGGGGAACAGGTGCGGGTTCTTGTAGTTCAGATGAACCACAAAGCCGACATAAACTTGATTGTTCTCAAGGTGATAGATGAACGATCCGCCACCTGCGTTTGACCCGAGCGGCCAGCCCATCGTGTGCGTAACGGTTCCTTCACTGTGCTTAGCGGGGTCAATTTCCCAGATTTCTTTCATGCCGAGACCGTATTTTTGCACGTCGGCATCTTTGGCAAGGCCGTATTTCGCGATGACTTCTTTGGACAATGATCCGCGCACGCCCTCGGACAAGAACACGTATTTGCCGTGAAGCTCCATCCCCGGTTCAGTGTCTGGGCCGATGGTGCCATCCGCCTCAAGGCCGAACACACCCGCGACCACGCCTTTGACTTCGCCATTGTCACCAAAAACCAGTTCGGAACACGACATTCCGGGGAAGATTTCAACGCCCAGTTCTTCGGCCTGTTCCGCCATCCATCGGCATACGTTGCCCATGGATACGATGTAGTTGCCGTGGTTGTTCATCAGCGGTGGCATCGGGAAATTCGGGATGCGGATTTTGCCTGCTTCGCCCAACATATAAAAATTGTCTTTGGTGACGGGCGTGTTCAGTGGCGCGCCTTTGGCTTTCCAGTCGGGGATCAATTTGTTCAGGCCAGCAGGGTCAAGAACAGCGCCGGACAGGACATGCGCGCCGACCTCTGATCCTTTTTCGAGGACCACGACGTTCAGGTCTGCATCCAATTGCTTCAGCCGGATCGCGGCAGACAGTCCTGCGGGGCCTGCACCAACGATAACGACGTCATATTCCATGGATTCGCGTTCAATTTCGGCCATGTCGGGCCTCCCTGCGGCTAGATAAATAAGTGTCTATCGTTCGATATAGGGAACGGATGCGCTGGGCAATCTCGCCGCGACATAAAATTGCGCAAACACGCCCGAAACGTCGCGTCTGTGAGCATTCGTTTGCCGGCAGGCCCAAAATTAAAGGCGGTAAGCGTGTGATCGCCCTTGAGGCGGCGGGCGCGGGCGGGTTATGCATGTGCACTTGAATTATTGACCCTCTAGGGATTGCGTTTAATGGAAAAGATACCGCTGACACGTGCCGGATTTGATAAACTGGATGCTGAACTGAAACATCTGAAGTCCGTCGAACGCCCCACGATCATTCGTGCCATTTCTGATGCACGCGAACACGGTGATCTGTCCGAGAATGCCGAATATCATTCCGCCAAGGAAAAGCAGTCCTTCATTGAGGGACGTGTCAAAGAACTCGAAGGGGTTATTTCGCTCGCGGATGTGATCGACGTCAGCAAGCTAAGTGGTGCGATCAAATTTGGCGCACATGTGACGTTGGTGGATGAAGATACCGACAAAGAAACGACCTATCAGATTGTCGGTGAATACGAGGCCGACATCGAAAACGGCCGTTTGAACATGAAGTCGCCGATTGCGCGTGCACTGATTGGTAAAGAGGAAGGCGACAGCGTAGAGGTGCGCACGCCTGGCGGTGTTAAATCCTACGAAGTCCTGACAATCGTTTTCAAATAAGGTCTCTGTCCCAATGGCGGATCGTCCAAACAAAGCAGATGTACCGCTCCGTGCAGGGGCGCAGCCACAAGGTGTTCGCGTCACGGTGATCGAAGTGATTGCGATCGTGATCAGCCTCATTTGGTTGGTCGGTGTTGCGCTGTTCTTTCTCGTCTTGCCGGGCGACGGCGAAGGTGCCGCAACGGTAGATTCAATGCGCTTCGTCATGACACTGATGGCGATTTTTCTACCTATCGCGATGGTCTGGATCGCGGCGATGGCGGCGCGGTCTGCCAAGATCGTGCGGGAAGAAAGTCAGCGGTTGCAGGCCGCCATTGATGCCATGCGTCAAACGTATGTCGCAGACCGCCAATCGCGTGGCACAGGGATTGAACCAACCGTTGAACGCAAGCTGAATGAAATTGCCCGCGCAACGCAAAAAACGGAAACCGCACTGGCAACCTTCGCTACGTCCCGCCCCGCACAAAAAACGCAGATCACACCCGCCCCTGCACCCAAGGGCGATGATCAACCCAGCCTTGCGCTGGGCACCACAGCCGAAGACATCACGCCACCGATTTCGAAACCGGACCTCGTGCGCGCGCTGAACTTTCCCGACACCGATACGGATGAGGTCGGCTTTGCCGCCCTGCGCCGCGCATTGAAAGACCGGACCGCCAAGCAGTTGATCCAAGCCAGCCAAGATGTGCTGACTTTGATGAGCCAAGACGGAATTTACATGGATGACCTGCGCCCGGACCGCGCCCGTGCTGAAATATGGCGCCGGTTCGCCCATGGTGAGCGCGGGAAAACCGTTGCCAGCCTTGGTGGTGTGCGGGATCGGTCTTCGCTTGCGTTGACGTCTGGCCGGATGCGCGAAGATGCGATTTTTCGCGATGCAGCGCACCACTTTTTGCGCAAGTACGACCAGATGCTTGTTGTATTTGAGGCCGAGGCAAGTGACGAAGACATTGCCGCTTTGGCTGAGACGCGCACAAGCCGTGCGTTTATGTTGTTGGGCCGTGTTACGGGCGCATTCGACTAGATTCGTTTGATCATAGTCGTTGCGCTTTGAAATCCGAAAATATGCCGCAGTAGTCCGAGGTGATGTGTGTCCGTCGCGATAAATCCCTCTCGATCATAAAGCGCGCGCGCCCGTGGGTTGCTGTCTATCACGTCTAGGCGAACCTCGACATAGCCACGGGTGCGTGCCTCGTCGCAAATGGCGTTCAGCAGGGCCGTTCCGACCCCTTTGCCGCGCGCATGTTCGCTGACGAATATTCCGTCCATCAGAAATCGTTTGTTTTCCGTATCCCGTTCAAGGAGCGAGATCAGGCCCATGCGCCACAGGCTTGATATCCAACCGTAGTGGTTTGCCATGTCGCGCGCGGTGCCGCCAACCAGTGCCCCTTCATAGGTCTTGAACCCGGCCACGCCCAACAACTGGCCATCATCATCGCGGGCGCACAGCGCGTGGGACGGGTCCAATACATCTTCGACAAAGGCAAGGCCCCGATCCATGGGTCCCATAACGGCGTTGAGTTTTGGTCCGAATACCGCCCAATAAAGTGCGGCGACCGCCCTGCGTTCTTCTTCGTGAAACCCATGCTCGATCTTCACGGTGTGACTCCGAATATCCACCCCTCGGACGTGCGTGGGACCTTCAACGCGCGGCCAAGGTCCACGCTGGACATTCCGGCGATCAGTTCGGTCAAGACATGCATTTGAACGGCGTCTTTGATCGGATGATCCGCCAGGCGCGGCGTGATGATGTCATTGAACAATGAGGGCCAAACCTCAACAAATGACACGGGGCGATCAAGCGGTTCAAACGGCCAAACAGCGATCTGGTCATGGAATTTTCTGCGCAATCGTTCCAACACGGGCAGGCCCATAAAAACCTGGCTTCCAACCGCGCCGGGATAGGCCAGTTGCCAGACAGTGAATGCCCCGGACGCCCGTTCTTCGACTTTGCGTTTTTCGGGAAAGGGCGTCGTGTCGCGGTCAGATTTATGGGTTGATAAATACGGCGTCGCGGCGGATTTCGGGCACCCCCAAAACGGACCGCACCCGCCCAATTGACGATTTATGTCGCTGGCCACGTCAAAGCGGTTGTTTGATCTTGGTGCGTCTTGCACGCGGTCTTCGAACCAGGACCAAACCGCCAATGGGTCGTTCGCCCCAGTTAGTGCCGCGCCGAACCCCTTCGGATACCCGAATGCAAAATCAAAGCCGATGAACAGACGCCGCCCCGCTGCTAGTTCTTGTTCGATCAAGTCCTCAAGCCACGGTTCAACTATTTGCCTGCTGCGAAAATACTGCGGGTCGAGGTGCTGACCGTTCCGTTTAACGCTTACCCAGATGGCATCAGCGCTGGGCCTTACGGATTTCTGCACACCGCCGGACCAATCAACTGTAACGATGGTGTCATAGGTCACATCCATGCCGCCGCCTGTGCCAGATCATCGGGAGTATTGATGTTGAAAAATGGCGCGGGCGTTGTGTCAGGAAACATAGCGATGGTGGCGTTGTGGGCCTCGGTAAAGGCGCGCACCTTGCGGCCGCCGCCCTCAAGGAACGCCATCAGGGGATCGTGCAGCGTGGTTGGCCAAAGCCCGAAGGTTCCGTGCTCCCCATCAGATGTCGCCGCAATGGCAAGTGTGCCATTCCCTGCCATCAACAGCTGTGGCACCAGATCACACGGGAAAAAAGGCGTGTCGACGGCGACGGTGACAACGTGTGTGTGATCATGGGATCGCGCCCAGCCCAACCCAGCCAAGACGCCAGCCAGCGGGCCAAGATGCCCGTTCACGGTATCCGCAATCACCGGAAAACTGGCGGCAATGGGATCGTTGGAATTTACGGCAATGGCACCGACCTGTGGTTCTAATCGATCGGCACTCAGGTCCAACAGACGCCGCCCTGCTAGGGTCAGGTCGCCCTTTGGTACGCCGCCCATACGTGTGCCGCGCCCGCCCGCAAGAATGATGCCGACTGGTTCACGCATCTTCGATCTGCGCCTTTAGATCTGTGATCAGACGGGTCACTGCGCCTTCATCACCGACGGCGTTTTTCGGTAAAGTGAACGCGATACCAGAGACGCTGATTGTGATGGTCTGCTTTGTTTCGTGGATGGCATCGATCATTGACCATGGGGTCGTCCAGCGGGCTGGCGTTGCTTCGTAGGTCAGGCCCATTTCGTCGAATGTGATCGCTTGTGGGGCATGGTGCAGGGCGCGTTGGCTGATGACATGTGCCATTTGCGAATATAAAATCTGAAAACTGGCGAGGTACAAACCACCGCCCGCGAACCAGCCCAGCAGAACCCACCACGCCGGACTAAAATCGAACATGGAGGCAACAAAAGTTACCAATGCCATGCCGCCCAAACCGCATAAAACCGCTATAGAAATTGTAAGAATCGCGCTGACCAGCGCGTTCTGCCCTTTCATCAACGCCTTTGACGCAATCAACATTCCTTCGCGTTGGTGCGATGCTTGGGTCGTGAATTCAAATCGGTCTGGCGCACGCATGGGTGGTCTTTCGTTGTCAATCGGATGCCCTGACGCTATGGCCAAAGACATGAAATTGTAAGGCTGCATGATGTCAGGGACGGGCGATAAATCCTATTACTGGACCGGATTTCGAATGGGCGTTCCGTTCTTGCTGGTGGTGATGCCGTTCGGGCTGCTGTTCGGCGTTGTCGCCACAGAAGCCGGATTTACCAGCGTTCAAACCATGGCTTTTTCTTCCGTTGTGTTCGCGGGTGCTGCACAGTTTGCGGCCCTGCAATTGATGGTCGATGACGCGCCTATCCTAATCGTGATCGCTACGGCACTGGCGGTTAATTTGCGTATGGCGATGTATTCCGCATCCTTGGCTGTATGGCTGGGGGAGGCGCCACTGTGGAAACGTGCGTTGATCGCTTACGTCAATGTCGATCAAAGCTATGCGGTTTCGATTAACCGTTATGAGGATGAGCCCCATTTAACGCTACCCCAAAGGATCGCGTTCTTTTTCGGGGCGGTCACGCCAGTTTGCCCGATGTGGGTTGTGGCAACGGGGCTGGGCATCTGGATCGGCGACACGATACCGGATTGGATGGCACTGGATTTCGCTGTGCCGATTTGTTTCCTCGCGATTATTGCGCCGATGATGCGTACGCTGGCGCATATGATCGCGGCTGTGACATCGATCTTGCTGGCGCTGCTGTTTGCTGGATTGCCCTATAACTTTGGTCTGTTGATCGCCGCTGTGGTTGCGATGATGGTCGGCGCGCAGATCGAACTTTGGATGGCGCGCCGAACTGACGAGGTGGCCACACCATGAGCGACAGTTACATCTGGACCACAATTATCGTTCTTGGCATCGGCACCTATCTGATCCGGTTTTCGTTTCTTGGCCTTATCGGCGGCAAAGATTTGCCCGACTGGGCGCTGCGCCATTTGCGCTATACTGCGGTGGCCGTTCTTCCGGGGTTGATTGCACCGCTTGTCCTATGGCCCGCCGCAACTGACGGAGAGGTGGACCCCGCAAGGCTTAGCGCAGCGCTGGTGACATTTGCAGTAGGTCTGCTGACGCGCAATGTGATCGCCGCCATCCTGTGCGGTGGCGCGACATTGTTCGGCATGATCTGGCTGTTGGGCGCTTACTGACTGGCGGTGATCGCCGCGTCGATTTCTGCCGCCGCAATGGACTTATCGTCGGCGTCTTCCTCACGGTAAATGCGTTCGCGCACACCGGGGAGCCTTGCGAATTGATCTGACAGATTGCTCGGAAAGAAGGTTTTTCGGACAGATTCAAAACCAGGCAATTGGCTAAGCGCGCGGGACGTGTGGGTTGTGCAAGCTGCCTGTGGTGTCGGCCCGTTGGCAAGCGCCAGACGCATGGCCTGTTCGGCAACTTCGGGGGACACGTCAATTTCCTGAATCAGCGTGTAATACGTAATGCGCGAATGGAACGAGATGTAGAACTGTTCAATACGCGGGGTGATCCCGAAATGAACGTCATTGCGTTCAGGTATAGATGAATGGCCAAAGCTGCCCGCCGGATCCCAAAGGACCCGTTGGCTTGCGTTGATCATCAGGCCGGTGTGCGCGCCATTGTCGGACCCTGTATTTTTCATGGTCAGCAGCGTCAGACGCTTGGGGCCGGGATGCACATACGCTACGCGATCAATTGCGGCTTGCGGGGAAAGGATTTCATCTTGGCCCGCAGCACAGGCCGCAAGGACGAGTGGCGCAGTAAGAACAAAAGCGCGGCGCTGCATCAGGGGTTATCCGTTAATCATCGCGAGCAGGACCAAAGCGACGATGATAATCACCGTTGCCTTTGTGACCATGCTTATGAAGCCGTCAAATGTCTTTTCCTGAACTGTAACGTCCATTTCGCCGTGCTTGTGGTCAGCCATGATATGTTCCCTTTGTTCGATTTGTGTTGGCTTTAGCCGATTCATGCGACCTTGTCAGCCCTGTCAGGTCGTCGCATTGCCGCCTGTGTCTTCGTCATCCAGATCCTGGGCCAAACGAAACCCGATGCGATTTGGTTCTTCGGCTTCGACATCTTTGGGCAATGCGCGCAACATGACAGACAACTGCGTTACATGTTGCACCAGCTGTGTCTTCGTGCCGGACGGGTCGGCACCGTAAAATGTCACGATATCAGGGTCATAGTACCCCATTCCTTCGATCTTGATCACACCTGAACTGTCGCCGGCAAATCCCATCGCGACTTCTTGAGTGTTGTCGAGGGTCTTTTCGAAATTCTGGATATACAGGATCAAACGCTCGTACGCCCAACGTGCAGCACTTTTGGGTTCCGCGTTTTTGATCGGTTCCGGGCAGGTTTTTTCGGGGTCCGTATGAACCTCGTGAACGCGTGGGATGGCCGTGGCCTCAAGGGCTTCTGCGGAGGTGGCTATTTTGTCGTCCATGATGGGCGTCCTTAGATCAAAGCGGCAGTGCCGTTGTGTCCTTGATATCCTCCATAACGAAGCTGGCAGAAATATCCGATACAGAAATTCGTGAAGTCAGCCGTTTGTAGAAAACATCATACGCTGCCACATCCGCAAGCCGCACCATCAAGACGTAATCCAGATCACCGGTCATGCGCTGGGCTGACGTGATTTCAGGCAGCGTAGCAACAGCGGCGGCAAAGTCTTTGCGCCATGTGTCTGAATGATGATCGGTGCGGATCAACACCAGCGCGCTGAGGGGGCACCCGATCTTGATCGGATCAAGCAGCGCCACCCGCGCAAGGATAACGCCGCTGGCTTCCATGGCCTTGATCCGGCGCCAGCACGCGTTGCGCGACAGGGCGACGGCCTCCGATATTGCATCCGCCGACAGTGTGGCGTCCCGTTGCAGTAGGGATAGTATTTTGTGGTCATAGTCATCAAGTATTTGGGCCATGGCGGGATGATATCCCAATAAATCTAATTTTGACCAGAGGGTTTGGGACGTGTTTTTGACCAAAACCCAATAGAGTCACACCAACACCAATCACGGGAGACAAACATGACCGACCAAAGCCAACCTACCCGCCAAAGCCTGCTGGACCGCTGGTTTCTTGCCCATCCCGCGACCGTTGATGAAACCTATTTTCAGCATATGCGGTTCGCTGCGGGTTTCGCGTTTTGGCTGATGACGGCGGGTTTCGCCGCACTGGTTCATGCGGTTTTCCCTGCGCTTTGCGAAACCACTGCCAGCCGGATACTGCGTAAGCTGACGGACCGCATGAACGCGCGCCACTGATATGTGCCGCATTGCAGCCTACGCAGGCCCATCGATCCCGCTCGAAAACATAATCGTACGCCCCAAACATTCCCTGCTTGAACAAAGCCAACACGCGACCGAGGCAAAATTGGCCGTGAATGGGGACGGGTTCGGGATCGCGTGGTATGATCGCGATGAAACGCCGGGGCTGTATCGCGATGTGCTGCCTGCATGGGCTGATGGCAACCTGACCAGCCTATGCCGCATGGTGCGGTCCCGTCTATTTATTGCCCATGTCCGCGCCAGCACTGTTGGCGAAACCAGCCGCCAAAATTGCCACCCGTTCAGCTATAGGCGTTGGTCGTTTTGCCATAACGGACAAATCCCTCATTTCGCTGCGATCGAACGAAAGCTCGAGGCCGACTTGCCCGATCATTTGTATTCTGCCCGTCAGGGCTCAACGGACAGTGAGATGATATTTCTGACGTTACTGGCCAACGGATTGGATGATGACCCGGAACGCGCAATGGCCGCAACCTTGGCGAAAATCGGATCGGGGCCGGACCCCGTCAAGATTACGTGCACGTTTTCGGATGGCGCAACATTGTACGGATTTCGGCATGCCTCGCGTGGAACAGCGCCGACTTTGTACGCGTCCGGATCACTTGATAACGGCGGCAAGGCCTTCGCGTCAGAACCTTTGGATGGTGGGTCCTGGGCTGCAATTCCAGCGAACAAAATTATCTCACTCGGGATCAATCAGACCGCTTGAAACCAATACGCCCCGTCGCGCAATTCGCGGGTGGCCTGACCCGTTTGGTGCAAATGATTAAGATGGGCGAGAGCTTCGACCAACGCCAATCCATATGTGCCCTCATCAATCTCGCGTTTGAACAGCGGTTTGAAGCAATCGCCAGCCCTTTGCGGTTGGGCGATATGGGAAATCAGCCGTTTCAGTGCCCCGTGGTGGTTATCGATCAGCTGCTGCATCCGTTTGGGCAAGCCGGTAAAGGGCAATTTATGCCCCCCAAGCACAAGGTGTTCATCGCGGGCAAAGGGTGCGAGGCGTTCGCACGCCTCTAGCCATTCCGCAAGCGGATCGGCATCAGGTTCAGTTGGATAGACGCCAATATTTGGGCTGATCGACGGTAGTAATTGATCGCCGCCAATGACCAGATTTTCATCACGCGACCAGAATGTTGCATGTTCGGGGGCGTGGCCGTTGCCCATGCGGATGTCCCACGTGCGCCCGCCCATCTGGATCGTCCCGCCTTCTTGCAAGCGAGTGAACCCCAGCGGCATCGGATGCACGCAATCGGCAAAATTGAACGGGCGGTCGTTTTGGCGTTTGGCAAGGATTGCATCATCCATTCCCGCCTTGCGGTAAAACTCGATAGACCGTGTCGGGTAGGCGGGCTGTTCGTCCAGCGTCAGCATTCGCGCCATCAACCAAGCAGTGCGCGGCATCGCCAGTTCTGCGCCGGCGTCTTGAAACCAACCGGCAAGCCCGATGTGGTCCGGGTGATGGTGCGTCCCGATCACGCGGGTCACGGGTTTTGCGGCCAGTGGTCCGGCCAGAAGATCGTGCCAGATGGCGCGGGTTTTGCGGGAATCGAATCCTGTGTCGATGATCGTCCAACCGGCACCATCATCCAGCGCATAGACGTTCACGTGGTCCAGCGCCATTGGCAGCGGCAGGCGCATCCACAGCACACCGTTCGCAACTTCGATTGCTTCACCTTGCGCGGGTGGTTCGGACCATGGGTATCGGATGGGATCAGTCATAGCGCGTGCCTAACCCAGTTGCGATCACGCCACCAGATCATCCAGCGTAATCGCCATCAGATCATCCGCACCTTCTTGAACGTGCGCCAAAAGGGCTGCGTGTTCGGGAAGTATGCGTTTGATGTAAAACGCGGCCAGTCTTGCGCGGGTCGCATCCCCCTGAAGTGCGGCCGTAAGGTGATAATGCCCGCCCAAGACCCGCGCAAACGCCCGAAGGTACGGCACTGCCCCCGCAAACCGCGTTTGTACATCCTGCGCCACAAGCCATTCAGTCGTTTCGCGCAGGGTTTCTGCCGCGTGCCAGACCGGTTCGGCAAGGTCGGGTTTAGATGTTTTGGCGGCTTCTGCGGCGGCTTCTACTTCATCAAGTAAGGCAAAAGCAGCTTCGCCATTGTCCGCCATCTTGCGCGCGACAAGGTCCATGGCCTGAATACCATTCGTGCCCTCATAGATCGTCGTAACGCGGACATCGCGGGCAAATTGCGCCGCACCAGTTTCTTCTATGAACCCCATACCCCCATGGGTCTGGATGCCTGTTGCGGCGACTTCTACGCCAATATCGGTGCCAAAGGCTTTGGCAATCGGAGTGAGCAATGCTGCGCGCGCGTCCCACGCCGCATCACCTGTGGCCGTGGCCATGTCGATGGCAACTGCGTTGGCCATAGAAATTGCGCGGGCGGCAAATGTATCGGCCTTCATTGATGCCAGCATCCGGCGCACGTCAGCATGTTCCGCAATCGCGCCAGACCCGCCAGCGCGCCCCTGTTTGCGATCCATCGCATAGGTCAGCGCGTGTTGATAGGCCGCTTCGGCCACACCAATACCTTGCGTTGCGACGCCAAGGCGGGCGTTGTTCATCATCGTGAACATGGCAGCCAATCCCGCATTCGGTTCGCCCACCAGCCAGCCTTTTGCGTTGTCATATGCCATCACTGCAGTGGGTGATCCGTGCAGGCCCATTTTATGTTCTAGGCTGACAACGCGCAGGGCATTGCGATCCCCCAAAGACCCGTCCTCGTTCAGGATGATTTTCGGGACCATGAACAGGCTGATGCCTTTGACGCCTGCGGGTGCATCGGGCAAACGGGCTAGCACAAGGTGGCAGACGTTTTCAGTAAAATCATTGTCCGCCCACGAAATGTAGATTTTCTGCCCTGAAACCGCATAGCTACCATCGTTGAGCGGGTCCGCCTTGGATCGCAGCGCGCCAACGTCTGATCCGGCCTGCGGCTCGGTCAGGTTCATCGTGCCGCTCCATTCGCCCGATATCAGCTTGGGCAGGTACATGTCTTTGATCGCATCGCTGGCGTGATGTTCAAGCGCCTCGATCTGGCCTTGTGTCATCAACGGGTTCAATTGCAGTGACAAGCACGCACCGGCCATCATCTCGTTTACCGCCATCGCCAGCGTGATCGGCAAATCCATGCCGCCGTGAACTGCTGGCGCCGAAATCCCGATCCAGCCCCCTTCGGCGATGGCTTTGTATCCATCTGCAAAGCCCGGCGATGTGCGTACATTACCGTTTTCCAACACGGCCGGATGCTGATCCCCGGCGCGCTGCAATGGCGCGAGCACTTCGTCGCACATCTTTGCGGCCTCTGTCAGGATTGCATCACAGGTGTCGCTTGTTGCATCGGCGTAGCGGTCTGTGGCTGCAACCTGATCAAAACCAACCACATGATCCATGAGAAAGCGAAAGTCGGCGATGGGTGAGCGATATGGCATCCGGTTGATCCTTGGCCTATTGGGAACGTAAGTATTTGTTTTCCGAAAGGCTAAACCCATGGGCCAAACCCGCAACCAAAACGCGACGTCATGAAGAAAGTGACGACACGCACATTTGCGGCGAACGATGCTGGGTTCACCGCCTCTGCGGCTGTTCTGGCGGCAGGTGGATTGATCGCTTTTCCAACAGAAACGGTTTACGGGCTGGGCGTAGACGCGCGCAACACCGAAGCCGTCGCGCGGCTTTATGATGCCAAGGGCCGACCGAGCTTTAATCCGCTTATCGTGCATGTCGCATCTTTGGCGCAGGCCGAGGCATTTGTTGAATTTGACGAAGTTTCAAAGGGTTTGGCACAGGCATTCTGGCCGGGTGCGCTGACGTTGGTTCTGCCACTGCGCGCAGATTCGGGGATTTCTCGGTTGGTTACAGCCGGCCTTGATAGTTTGGCGATCCGCGTGCCGGATCACGCAGTGGCGCGGGGTTTGATGGGGGCTTTTGCAGGGCCGATTGCGGCGCCGTCCGCCAATCCATCAGGGCAGATCAGCCCGACAAAGTTCGCGCATGTTGCGGATCAAATGACAGGCCGCATCGATGGAATTATTGATGGTGGGGACTGTGGCGTTGGCCTCGAATCGACCATCGTGGCAACGCAACCTGTGCCAACATTGTTGCGCGCAGGTGGAATCCCGACAGAAGCGATCGAGGCGGCGCTGGGCTCTCCGTTGGTCCGCGCAGGGGAAACTGGCGCGCCTTCTTCGCCCGGGCAACTGGCATCCCATTATGCCCCGAATGGCACCGTTCGGTTGAATGCTGAGAACGCTGAGCAGGGGGAAACCTTACTTGGTTTTGGCGCAGTCGATGCCGCAGTCAACCTGTCGCCATCCGGTGATCTGGTCGAAGCGGCGGCGCGTTTGTTTGATGCCTTGCATCAGTTGAATGCACTTGGCGCGCAAAGGATTGCGGTATCACCGATCCCTGAACGGGGTCTTGGCCGCGCAATCAATGATCGGCTTCGCCGCGCAGCCGCCCCGCGCTAGGCCGTTCCGCCACTGGTCGAAAGCATCAAAGGATCAATCCCGAGCGTCTTAAGCGCCGCGGTCCATTTGTGTTCTGCGGCGCGGCCAAACAGGATGTCTTCGACCGCATCACACACCAGCCATCCGTTGCTGACCAGTTCACTTTCCAGTTGGCCCGGCCCCCAACCTGCATACCCCAACCCAAGCATTGACCGTTTCGGCCCATTGCCCATTGCGATGTCTTCCAGAATATCAAGCGTCGCAGTCATTGCGATCCCGCCGCCGACTTCCATCGTACCTGCGCCAGACACGTAATCTGATGTATGCAGCACGAACCCGCGCCCGGTTTCAACGGGCCCGCCAAAATGAATACGCACATCGACGGCCACGTCGCCTTCTTCAATCGAAAGCTGTTCCAAAAGGTCAGTCAGGCGGACCTCGGGCGTGGGTTTGTTGATGATCAGCCCCATGGCACCATCGCTTGAATGCGCACACATATAGACCACTGCGTGATCAAAACGCGGGTCACCCATGTCAGGCATCGCAATTAGGAATTTTCCGGTCAAATTGGTGCTGTTGGTCATCCCTTAATGATGGGGCCGCGCAGGCCAAGGTGCAAGGGTGCCCCACCGCCGTGCACCCCGCTGACATATCCCTGACCCAAACGTGACTTTCTTTTGTGCAGCGATTGGCACAGGAAGGGGCATGAAATCTCGAATTCTCTCATCACTTGTCGCGCTGTGTGTGGCGGCCCCAGTTTGGGCTGATCCCGCGAATGGCGTGGTTGAACTTGAAATTCTGCCGGGTTGGCGGACGGACAGTGGCACGCATATGGCGGGGCTTCAGGTGCGTCTTGCGCCGGGTTGGAAAACCTATTGGCGCTCTCCCGGTGATGGTGGCATCCCGCCGCGCTTTGGCTGGCAGGGATCGCAAAACCTTGACGGCGCCGCGTTACACTGGCCCGTTCCCGAGGTGTTTGAAGACAACGGAATGCGATCTATCGGCTATTCCACATCTGTGGTTATTCCGGTTGAATTGCGCGTGCCGGACGCTGGTGCGCCTGCGCAGATGCGCGGCCAAGTTCAGATCGGTGTGTGCGAAGAAATTTGTGTTCCGGTTTTGTTGGATTTTGATGCTTTGCTGCCCATTGGGGGCACACGTGATCCAGCCATTGTTGCGGCCCTTCTGGATCGCCCTCGGACCGCGCAAGAAGCAGGCGTTGGTGATGTGACTTGCCTGCTCGAACCTATGGAAGACGGGCTGCGCGTCACGGCGCAGATCGATATGGCGGCGATGGGCGGATATGAAGACGTCGTGATAGAAGCCGGTGACCAACGAGTTTGGGTGTCGCAACCGCAAACATGGCGCGACGGCAACGATCTGTTCGCGCGCGCTGACATGATCCACGTAAACGGGGGTGGTTTTGCACTGAACCGTTCCGAAATGCGGATTACGGTGCTTGCCAATGGTCAGTCGGTCGACATTCGTGGATGTGACGCGGGTTAGGCAGGTGTTTTGGCGCGGCCCACCAAAAGTGCCATCGCGATGTAGACAATCAGCAACCACACGAGCGTCACCGCAAGGAAAATGCCCATCGCCATCACCACACCACTGTTCAGCACCGGAAGAACGGCCCCCAAAATTGCCCATGGCGCGCCCGTCAGCATCATTGGTGCAACGATGGCAGCGAACAAACCAGCGGTGCCAAACACAGCGATACGGGTCGGAATTGCGATACCGCGTGACTTACTCGTGAACCCGCGCTTGGCTGATCCGATCTGCACGCCAACATCACCTTGCATCGCCATAAGCGATGGCACGATGAACAACACCAAAACCATACCAAACCCAAGTCCGTAGACCAATGTCACGACGGTTGGTTTCAGAAATTCTGCCTGTGATGATCCTTCGTATAGCAGCGGCGCGAGGCCCAGAACGGTCGTAAGCGTCGTTAACAAAACAGGGCGCAAACGATCACTTACACCATCGATGATCGCAGGGATCAGCGCGCGGGTTTCGGCGTATTCATCGATTGTTTTTACCAATACGATTGAATCGTTGATGATAATGCCCGTCATTCCCAACAGCCCGACAACCGTGAAAATTGACATCGGAATTTCCCACACGGCATGCCCGTAGATTGTGCCAATCAGGCCAAACGGGATGATCGCCATGACGACAATAGGGCGCG
This sequence comes from Octadecabacter dasysiphoniae, assembly GCF_021532615.1. Classification (GTDB taxonomy): domain Bacteria; phylum Pseudomonadota; class Alphaproteobacteria; order Rhodobacterales; family Rhodobacteraceae; genus Octadecabacter; species Octadecabacter dasysiphoniae. The sequence continues at coordinate 426,456 of NZ_JAKGAQ010000002.1, read as the reverse complement.
ACCAGCTTTGGAAAATCCACGCCAGCACAAGGAAAATCCCGGTAAGGCAAAAGATCAGACCGACGCGCGCATCATTGAGGAATTCATCCTCTTGTTCGCTCAGGCCTGACAAAGACGTCGAAACACTGAACGCGGCCTCAATGCGGGGCAGGATGTCTTCTTGGATCAGGGTCTGGATTTCTGCGGCGCGATCTGCGTCATCGTCCGTGAGGTCGCCCGTAACCGAAATCAACTGCACACCATTTTCACGCTGTACTGTCGAAAACCCAGTGCGCGATTGCACAGTTACAATGTCCGCAAGCGGCACATAAGCACCGGACGCCGCGCGCATCTGTGTGCGATCGATGAAATCTGCCGTCAGCTCTCCTGAGGGAAGCTCAACACGAATCGTCGCAGACCGTGGGCCGTCCGGATATGTGGCGGCTTCAATCCCGCCCAAACGATTGCGCAGAACGCGACCCAAACCATCAATCGTGAACCCGAGCGCTTGGCCTTGTGGCGTGAGTTCAAGGATCAGTTCTTCTTTGTCATAAGACAGGGAATCCTCAACCGCCGAAACCTCTCCGAATTGCTCAAGCTCAGTCTTAAGCGCTTCTGCGGCAGCCTTCAGGATTTCAGAATTCGCGCCGAACAATTGCACGTCAATATCGTCACCGCCGGGCCCGCTGCCCCAACTGCGAAACGACACCGTTTCGACCATCGGGTGGCGGATCACACGATCCTGCAATTCAGCCACGAAGGCGAAGCTGGAATAGGGGCGGCTGTCCGCATCGATCAATTCAATGGCAATCGCGCCCAATTGGTCCGCATCTTTGGTGTCTGCGCCTGCAATACCACGGCCCGAATTACCGCCCACTTCTGCGATGGCGTAATCAACGGGGTTCGCGCTATAGCGTTCCTCGTATTCAAGACCCAACGCCTCTGTCACGTCTTGCAATGATTGCATCATCTCAAGCGTATCTTGGCGTGTGGCACCGGGCAGCATCGCGAAATTGCCTGTGACACTGCCTTGTTCGGGGGCGTTAAAGAACCGCCATTGCACGTCGCCACGGATCAATGATCCCGCCTGCACGGCCAACAACAACAAGGCAATCGCGATCACAGGATAGCGCGCCCAGATGACACCCGCCATGAACGGGCGGAACAGCGTTTCTTTGACCCAGTCAAACCCACGGTTCACAACCCGCGATGGCGCGTCATACCATTTGTCGCCACTGCTTGCGGCCAAGGCTTTGTACATGTGATGCGGCAGGATCAGAAAGCATTCGATCAGCGATGCGATTAGAACAACGATGACGGTAAACGGGATATCAGCGATCAAATCACCGAACCGTCCGCCAACCAAAACCAGCGCAAAGAAGGCAATGATCGTCGTAAGAGTGGCGGAAAACACCGGGCTGAACATCTTTTTGGCCGCATTTTCAGCGGCTTGTGCTGGGCTTTCGCCAAGTTTTCGATGGCGATAATCGGCGTGTTCGCCAACGACAATCGCATCGTCGACCACAATGCCCAAGGTGATGATCAGGCCGAACAAAGAAATCATATTGATGGTCAGTCCAGCGGCATACATCAGCGCAATCGCACCGCCCATGGCAACCGGAATGCCAGCGGCAACCCAGAACGCCGTGCGCGCATTCAGGAACATGAACAAAAGGGCCACAACCAACGCGAGGCCCAGCAGCGCGTTTTCGTAAAGAATGTTCAAACGGCCTGTAATCAGTTCGGCGCGTGCGCGGATAAGATCAATACTTGTGCCAGCGGGTAAGGTGGCGGCATAGGCCTGCGCGACTTCCTCAACGGTTGCTTGCACTTTAATCGCATCACCTGTGGCCGCACGATCAACGCGGATCGTGATGGCTGAATCCGTGCCGACAAAATAGGCGCGGGCGCGATCAACGCCTTCGGTAAATACCCGTGCGACGTCACCAATCGTCAGCGCTGCGCCATTGGCGTCCGTGCGCAGAACAATCGCTTCGATTTCATCAGCCGTGCGTTTTTCGACACCTGTACGCACGCGCGCAGCACCAGAAACATCGCCAGCTGGATCTGCGTTCACCTCTTGCGCAATTGCGTCAGAAATTTCGGCCATCGTGATGTCGTATTGAATTAGCGCAAGCGACGGAACTTCGATGATCGTTGAGGGTGCCGCGACCCCGCGAATGGTTGTCCGTGTTACGCCTTGTGCAAACAAACGCACCGTAAATTCATCGGCAAAGCGGCCCAATTGTTCAGGCGCCACGGGTCCGGTTATCACCACGTCCGTCACGCGGTCTGACCATTGCCCGCGCCGCACGTTCGGGTCTTCCGCGTCTTCGGGCAGATTGGACGTTGCATCAACGGCCAATTGCACATCCTCTGTCGCCTTGGCCATGTCCCAACCGGGCTCGAACTCCATGCTGATGCGTGCGGACCCTTCGGATGATGTGGATGATGTGTTGGTCACGCCTTCCACGCCCAGCAGTGCGGGTTGCAGCACTTGGATAATCGCATCATCAACGTCTTCTGCGCCCGCACCGGACCACGCAACCGATACTGTCACATTGTCTACGATCACATCGGGGAAAAACTGTGCGCGCATCTTCGGATAAGCGAACAAACCGGCGGCCAACATGATGACCATCAACAGGTTCGCCGCTGTGCGGTGGCGCGTAAGATAAGACAGAATACCGCTGGGATTCATGATCTAGGTTCCCATCCGCGCTTCGAGGTCATTGACCACATCGGCAGGCACTTCGTCTTGTTCCAACTGGCCAATGATGCGGGATTTGACGGGCGGTGGCATCCGCGATCCTTCGACATACGCGACCAATCGCGCGCGCCGTTCTGGATCAAGCGTCAGCATCTCGGGCGGTTCTGGAACAACAGCGGCAGCGTCTGGATCAATCGGTTGCACCGCAATTCCGGCCCCCAACAACGGAGAGCGTTCGGCTACAATCAGTCGCCCGTCAAGCTCGGGTGCGCGAATGATGACATCATTTCCCTGACGGCGCAAAAGCTCTACGGCGACTTCGGACAGGCGGTTTTCAGCGTCCAACACAAGTGCCGTATCATCGGCTGCGATTGCGGTCGCAGGGACCAAGGCGACACCGCGCAGGGCAGGTTCGGTCACACGGATCGTCACGAAATCCCCGGCGCGCAGGCCGGACGCGTCATCAAGACGGGCAAACAGCAAACGACCTGTCTGACCTTCGCCAACGCTCGCACTTTCGCGGGTGATCTGGCCGGATGCAGTCAGGGTCAATCCCTGCGCCTCAAGCTCAACGGTGACGGGGGCAGACATAAGCCCGCCGTCGTCACCCGTCAGGCGCGCGTATTGCGCCGTGGACAGGCGAAACGACACCTCAAGATTGTCCTTGTCGATCAATTCACCCAGCTGTTCGTTCGCTGTTACGCGCAGCCCTTGGGCAATGTTAACATCAGACATAGTGCCGCCAAATGGCGCGGTAATTTCAGTATCCGCCAGCGCACGATTTGCATCCGCAAGGTTCAGGCGCGCACGATCCAGTTGGGTGGCCGCCTGATCCAAACGCGCTTGTGCTGAGGCTTCGGACTGACGACGCGACAATACGGCCTGATTGGCGGCCGACAGCGCCAGTTCAACGGTTTCAATTGCAGCGGCGGTGCCAACCCCGCGATCCGCCAGATCCTGTTGGCGGGTCAGCGCCTGCGTGCGTAAATTTGCCTGTGCCTGTGCCGCGGCCAGCTCATCGCGCTCAAGGATCAAAGCGCGGTCGGCGTCGCGCACTTCGGCTTCGGCGTCGCGCAGGTCGGCAACAAGACGGTCACGGTCAGATTGCGCATCGCGTGGATCAATCCTGACCAGCAATTCACCCATTTCCACCCGTCCGCCATCGACAAAGTTTGGCGATACCTCAAGAACAGTACCGCCCGTCAACGCCCGCAGCGCAAAGGTGTTGGTGCTGTTCAGCTCTCCGAAGGCGGTCAATTCCGGTTCGATCATCCTCGGTGTCACCGTCACGACGTTGACGGATAAAATCCGTTCACGTTGCGGGAAACTGCGCGGTTCGGCGTTCAGGCGCTCTTGCACCGCGAGGCGAACAGTATTTCCAGCCCATGCGAATAAAGACAGCGTTACGGCCAGCAAAAATACCCCGACGAGGCTTCGTCTTAAAAACTGCATGACTTAATCCTAATTCGGGGTCCCAAAAAACGGTCGCGTTTGCCGCATGCGGCAGTCTTATGAATTACGTTAGATGTCGCATGACGGATCACTATTTCCGCCGTTTGCCTTCATCCAAGCGTGGTAAAATCTCAACGAAATTGCAGGGTTGGTGGCGATAATCCAACTGTTTGACTAAAATTTCGTCCCAAGCGTCCTTGCAGGCACCCGTGCTGCCGGGCAGGGCAAACAGATAGGTGCCATTGGCCACCCCACCTGTCGCGCGGCTTTGAACAGCGCTGGTTCCGATCTTGTTCATTGAAACGATGGTGAAAACCGTTCCAAAAGCGTCGATCTCTTTTTCATAGACGTCGCGGTGGGCTTCCACGGTCACATCGCGCCCTGTCAGGCCAGTGCCGCCCGTCGTCAGGATCACGTCAATATTTTCGTCGCCACACCATGTGCGCAACTGGTCCGCGATATCGGCCCTCTCGTCGCGCAGGATTTTTCGATCTGCAAGGATGTGGCCGGCGTCTGTCAACCGGTCCACCAAAGTTTGGCCCGACCGGTCTTCGTCGATCCCACGGGTGTCGCTCACGCTCAGGATCGCGATCCGTACGGGGATGAATTCACGGGTGTCACCAATGGTCATGACAGGCCTTTCAGGCGGGATTTAAGGGACAAAAGGTCTGCCCATGCATCGCGTTTTGCCGACCCATTTTGCAACAAATAGGACGGGGCGAACATCGGGATCGCGGGAAGGTCTGCCGCGTCTGTCCAACCGCCGCGCAGGCGTGTCATACCGTTTTTGCCCAGCAATGCCTGACACGGGCCATTGCCCATCAAGACCAGCACTTTGGGTGCGGCCAGCGCAATGTGGCGTTCTAGAAACGGGCGCAACATAGCCAGTTCCGCTGCATTGGGTTCGCGGTTTTGTGGCGGGTTCCAAGGGCAGGCGGGCACGATGTAGACGGGTGCTTCACCGCTGCGCCCCATACCGATTGCACCCAACATTTTATCCAACAGCACACCGGATCGGCCCACAAACATCGCGCCTGCTTTGTCTTCTTCGCGGTCCGGTGCATCTGAAATGATCATAACGTCGGCGCCCACCGCCCCACCCGCGAACACCATATTGCGCGCACCAGCCTTTAGCGCGCAGTGTTCAAACGCTAACATCGCAGCGCGCAATCCATCGAGGTCTTGCGCGGCAGCGGCAGCGTCCTTGGCCACCGCGACAGCGTCAACTTCGACAGGTTCGGGAATGCCGGGTGTCGCGTTTTCGACCGCGACGGCCTTTGGAACGGGCTTTTTGGCATCAAGCGCATAGCAGTCAATCGGGGCGTCGCAGATGGCCTCATCCGCGCCCATTTCGACTTGCCAGTCGAGGGCTGCCTTCGCGCCCCAAAATTCTGTTGCCGATTCCATGCGCCATCTTACCGCGCCCTCGTGCGGAGTTCACGCGCTGATCTTGCCGACCCGTCGCTGCATCCATATAAGCGCCGTTAGTCAAACCGGAGGTCCCATGACATTTCGCGCGCAACACCTGCTTGGGATCGAACACCTCCACCCGTCTGAAATAACCAGTCTTCTCGACCTTGCGGATAAATACGCCGAGGATAACCGCAAAGGCCGCGCGCACCGCGATGTCCTTGAAGGCCTGACCCAGATCAACATGTTCTTCGAGAATTCGACCCGCACACAGGCGAGTTTTGAGATCGCGGGTAAACGCCTTGGCGCTGACGTGATGAACATGGCGATGCAGGCCAGCTCGATCAAAAAGGGTGAAACCCTGATCGACACAGCGCTGACGCTGAACGCGATGCGGCCCGATCTATTGGTCGTGCGCCACCCTCATTCCGGGGCCGTGGATTTGCTGGCCCAAAAGGTGAATTGCGCGGTGCTGAACGCGGGCGACGGTCGTCACGAACACCCCACGCAAGCCTTGCTTGATGCCTTGACGATACGGCGTGCCAAGGGGCGTTTGCATCGCCTGTCCATCGCGATCTGTGGTGATGTGGCGCACAGCCGTGTGGCACGCTCCAACATCATGTTGCTCGGTAAAATGGAAAACCGCGTGCGCCTCGTTGGCCCGCCGACGTTGCTGCCCAGCGGTGTCGAAGACCTCGGCGTTGAGGTGTTTCACGACATGCGCGAAGGACTGGAAGATGTCGATGTTGTCATGATGTTGCGCCTTCAAAAAGAACGCATGGATGGCGGTTTCATCCCGTCCGAACGAGAATATTTCCACCGCTACGGATTGGACGCCGAAAAACTGTCCCATGCCAAAGAAGACGCCATCGTGATGCACCCCGGCCCGATGAACCGCGGCGTGGAAATTGACGGCACAATCGCGGATGACATCAACCGCAGCGTGATCCAGGAACAGGTCGAAATGGGGGTCGCCGTCCGCATGGCCGCGATGGATTTATTGGCGCGCAATTTGCGGGCTGCACGCGGGGCACGCGCCGCCGGGGTTATGGTGTGACCGACGCGCCCCCCCTGAACGAAGGCGAGGTGATCGTGTTTGACCATCTGCCAAGCCATCGTACCTTCCGGCGCGCCGCTGTGTTTTTGCTGTTGGTCAGCCTTGTACCTACGCTCATCTTTGCCCTCGTTTTCCCCGATACCCTCTGGATTATGCTGCCGCTGTTTTTGGCTTGTATGCTGTTGGTGCAAGAACGGTTCAAACTGGGCCGCCACCGCGCTTGGATCACGAACCGCCGGATTATCCTGCAAGATGGCACCGCGATTGATCTGGCAGATGTGGTTGAAACCAAAGCCCGGTCGGTTGTCGTCGGGGTGCGCCACGGGGCGGATCGCGCGATGCTGCCGCTGTATTACGCGGCAGACGGTGAAACGCTCGCAGCCGCCATCGACACCGCAAGGGGAGCGAGTGATGACACAGATTGATCCGAACACGGTAACCGCGCAGGAACACGGTCTGATCCGTGTCTATTCCCTCGACGTTCCCAGCACTGATATTGAGATTTTCACCGTTGATGGCAGGATCGGGGCAGATGATCCTTGGCCGCTTCTTGACGCGCTCGGTGCCACCCATTTGGACGGTGATCATATTGAGGCGTTCGATATCGCCGACCTCGCTGGGATTGGTCTTGCTGAGTATCTTAGCACAGGGCACGGCGTATCTGAGGCGGACCTCGCGCCATATCTTGAATTGCTTGGTGCGGTATCAGGCCCCGTTGTTTTGGTGTTCAGCCGTGCCTTTGGTGGCATCGCACAAACGCTGACGCCTGAACGGCCGCTGGGCAATGTCGCGACATTTCGACAAGACAACGCACCCGTTACATTTGAACCTTTGCCGGACGAAAGCGCGCGTGGGCCTGTTGATGATACCCCACCGAAGAAACAGCCATCGGATGCGGCCATGGGGGGACGGGTGGCGACCATCGCATTACTGGTTATGGCCGCGTTGGTTTGGGTGATGATCAAGATTGCCGGTTAAAACGGTTTACGGACACGGCCCGCTTGGCCAAAAGGAATTTCATGAAGACGCATTTTAAAAACGCCCGCTTGATTGATCCCGAAACGGGCACCGATACCATCGGTGACGTGTTCGTTGCGGATGGCGTGATCGTCGAACACTGCACGCCCGACGACGTCATCGAGTGCGGCGGCAAATGCCTCGCGCCCGGTATCGTAGACATCGGCGTTAAAGTGTCCGAACCCGGTGAACGTCACAAAGAAAGTTTCGCATCTGCGGGTCGTGCTGCCGTTGCAGGTGGCATCACCACGATCGTCACGCGCCCCGATACAGATCCTGCCATCGATACACCGGAAGTTTTGGAATTCGTCGAACGACGCGCAGCGATTGATGCCGCCGTCAATGTTTTGCCAATGGCCGCCCTGACCAAAGAACGCGCGGGGCGCGAAATGACTGAAATCGGCTTCTTGATGGATGCGGGGGCCGTTGCCTTCACTGATTGTGACCGTGTGATCACCGATACCAAAGTATTCAGCCGTGCGCTGACTTATGCCAAATCCTGCGGTGCGCTGGTCATTGGCCACGTGCAAGAACCGGGGCTGTCGGCTGGCGGGTCTGTTACATCGGGAAAATTCGCGACCCTGCGTGGGTTGTCCGGAGTGTCCCCTATGGCCGAACGTATGGGGATCGACCGTGATATTGCCCTGCTGGAAATGACGGGTGCAGCCTATCACGTAGACCAGATCACGACCGCCCGCGCGCTGCCCGCGCTGGAACGTGCCAAAGCAAACGGGGTCGACATCACCGCCGGCGTTGGCGTTCACCATTTGACGCTAAATGAAATGGACGTCGCCGATTACCGTACATTCTTTAAGCTCAAGCCGCCCCTGCGCAGCGAAGACGACAGGCTTGCCGTGGTTGAGGCCGTGGCCTCGGGCGTGATCGATGTCATCTCGTCTATGCACACCCCGCAGGATGAAGAATCCAAACGATTGCCCTATGAGGAAGCCGCATCAGGGGCAGTTGCACTGGAAACATTGCTTCCGGCGGCGCTGCGGTTGGTTCATGCGGATCACATGGATTTGCCCGCGCTGTTTCGTGCGTTGTCGCTTAATCCTGCCAAACGTCTTGGCCTGAGCTGCGGACGTCTGGCGATTGGCGCCCCTGCTGACCTTGTACTGTTTGATCCTGATGCCAGCTACAAATTGGACCGCTTCAGCCTTCATTCCAAATCCAAGAACACGCCGTTTGACGGGGCGATTTTGCAGGGCCGCGTCATCGCGACCTATGTGGGCGGCGTGAACCAGACAAAGGTGTTGGCCAATGCCTGATATCGCAAGTTCAATCGATACCTATCTGTTTTGGGCTGTCATCGCCTACATTGTAGGGTCGATCCCCTTCGGTATGATCTTGGCGCGTGTGATGGGCCTCGGAAACTTGCGCGACATCGGGTCGGGTAATATCGGCGCGACGAATGTGTTGCGCACAGGGTCCAAAAAGGCTGCCGTGCTGACATTGCTGTTGGACGCCGGCAAGGGCGCGGTTGTTGTCCTGCTGGCACTTGAATACGCAAGACCGGATGCCGCCCAACTCGCTGCGTTTTGCGTGATGCTGGGCCATTGCTTTCCGGTCTGGCTCAAGTTTCGGGGCGGCAAGGGCGTCGCGACATTCCTTGGCTTGCTGTATGCGTTGGCATGGCCAGTTGGCATCGCTGCCTGCCTCACGTGGTTGGTCACAGCGGCCGTGTTTCGCTATTCATCGCTTGCGGCACTGGTTGCGGCAGCATCAACAGTCTTGTGGTGTCATATCCTTGGATCGCCAACAATTTACATGCTGTGCATCTTCCTGACGGCCCTTATTTTCTGGCGCCACGCAGGCAATATTCGCCGCTTGTTCGACAGAACCGAAAGTAAGATCGGATCAAAGGGTTAGCCGCCGTCGTGCACCACACGATCATTGGCGATCAGCGCAGCCCATGTGTTTTTGCCGACCACACCGTCGCGCACCAGCCCCTGTGTTGTTTGAAAATCCCGCACTTCTGCATCTGATTTCGGACCGAAAATACCATCGTCCTTGATCATCAAAAGCCGCTGAAGCTGTGCAACCGCCGATCCGCGATCCCCGCGCCGCAGCACGGGCATGTTGTTGGAATCTGTCGACGACGTGGCCGCAATCAGGGGTTTTGTGTTTGCCCCCGTCAGGCCCAATTGGCCAAATTCATTCAACGCAAGAACGTCCTTATACTCAAATACCGGACATGCCTTTGCTGCAACTTCGCGATGTCCGTGAAACGTCACCGCGCCGCTGTAGGCATTGTTAATCTGCACGCTGAGCGATTTGAGGGTGTCGAACTGGGCTGTGGTAAATTTCTCAAGCTTGAGGCCATGCAAGCAGATCGCGATGGACCCGCGATTGTGCCCGGATTGCGCGGCGGGCGCGCGTTCAAGATCGCGCCCCGCTTCAAGCGTGCCGTCTTTGCGAATAAACAGATGATATCCGACGCCAGACCAGCCCCGCTCTCGGTGCCAGCGATCCATCGTTGCGACATTGTCATGGTTGGCGTGATCGGATGCGGAACAGTGAATAAAAACACGGTCCACCCGACGATTTGGTTTATTGAACATGGGTGTCTCCTAAAAATTGAACAACGCCCCAGAAATATTTTGGGGAGTCGCGCAAACTTAGGATGAATGGGTTACCTAGCGTAAGTCAGGTATTCAGTAGCTGAACGCACCGTATATTTTGGACAAATCACCATTCCAGTCACCATTATAGTGATCCAGCAATTCATCTGCCGGCGTCTTACCCGTTTCAATGGATTCGTTCAGTGCGTTCAGGAAATGCGTTTCATCGGGTACCATGCCGCCCGCACCGGGCATGGCGCGGTTGCGCAATCCGGTTTGTGCAATTGCAACGGCTTCACGGGCGATGTCATGCATGGATTGGCCATTTACCTGCGCCTGAAGCCCGTGGATTGATGCCTCGACACGCCATGCTTCGCGGGTTTCTTCGTCCCAGTCTTTGCACAAATCCCAAGCAGCATCCAAAGCCTCTTGATCGTAGGTCAGGCCGACCCAGAATGCGGGCAGGGCGCACAGGCGGCGCCACGGGCCACCATCGGCCCCGCGCATTTCGATGAATTGCTTTAGGCGCGCCTCTGGAAAGGCGGTTGTCAGGTGGTCGGCCCAATCGGAAAGGGTCGGTGTTTCGCCGGGCAGAGCGGGCAATTTGCCGTTCAGGAAATCGCGGAACGACTGGCCAAGCGCATCCACGTATTCGCCATTTCGGTACACAAAATACATCGGCACATCGAGGGCATATTGCACCCAGGCTTCGAACCCGAACCCTTCTTCGAATACGAACGGCAACATTCCGGTGCGCGCATCATCCAAGTGCCGCCAAATCCGGCTGCGCCATGATTTGTGGCCATTCGGTTTGCCCTCAAAGAACGGCGAATTGGCGAACAATGCGGTCGCCACGGGTTGTAACGCAACCGCCACGCGCATCTTTTGGACCATGTCCGCTTCTGATCCGAAATCTAGGTTGACCTGAACCGTACAGGTCCGCCGCATCATCATTTTTCCGCTGGTGCCGACCTTATCCATATAAGCGTCCATCAGCTTATAGCGGCCCTTGGGCATCAGTGGCATTTCGTCGTGTGACCATTCTGGTGCGGCCCCAAGTCCGATGAATCCGACACCGATTTCGTCTGCAATGGATTTTACTTCGGCCAGATGGCTGTTCACTTCGTCACAGGTCTGATGGATCGATTCCACAGGTGCACCTGACAGTTCCAGTGCCCCACCGGGTTCCAAAGACACATTCGCGCCGTCTTTTTCCAACCCGATCAAAAAACCGCCTTCGGTTACGGGGGCCCAGCCGTAGCGGTCCCGCAGGCCGGACAAAACAGCCTCAATCGAACGTTCGCCAGAAAAGGGCAGGGGTTTGTGGGTGTCTTTGCAATAGCCGAATTTTTCGTGTTCGGTCCCGATGCGCCAATCTGCTTTGGGTTTGCATCCATCCGCAAGGTATTGCGCGAGCTGGTCGTGATGTGTGATCGGGCCGCCGCCGGACTGTGGAATGGACATGGGTAGCGCTCCGAGTTTTGCTATCAGGAATTCAGACGTGGCCGAGGCCGCGCCTCGTGTCAATGCAGACGTGTGTAAGGCTTATGATCAGGGGCCATCCAGACCGTCATTTGCGCAGGGCGTGTGCGCTGTAGCACAGACAACATGTATTCGGTCTTAATGCCGGGCAGGGCAAGGAAGACATCAAACAGTGCTTCGACCCCCATCGCGTTTGTGGGAATATCGATGTAATTTCCATCTGCGTTGATCAATCGCCATGCGGGCGCTGGTGTCAGATCCAGCTGAACCATGAGGTCCAGATCCGCCACGCCGCCATCCAGCGGGCCAAGATATGTGACACGGCGTTCATCCAGCGTCACGACGCCGGGCCCGTCCCCATCTGATTTGAACCGCACTTTCTGGGCGGCTGAAAAGGCAAGCATAGCCCCCAGCGCGGCCATCCCCCAACCGATCCATTGCACGATTCCGAAGGAAACTGTGCCCCACCATAACCCGACAGCAGCCAGCGCCAGCGCAGCAATAACTTCGCGCCAACGCCATAGACCATCACGTATTTCGGGTCTGATCATGTCCAATCCCCCAAGGAGTGTTGCCACAGCGTCAGCGCCGATACCGCAGCAGTGTCGGCACGCAAAATACGCGGGCCAAGGCTGATGGGGTGGGCGCATGACATTGCGAGTAGGGCGTCGCGTTCGCGGTCAGAAAATCCGCCTTCCGGGCCGATGAAAATCGCCCATGGGCCGGTGTCTGTTGGGAGGGCCGCTTTTTCACCCACCATTGCCTCATCGCAAAACAGGATGTGGCGGGATTGATCCCAGCCCGCCAACAGCTTGTTAAATTTTGCGACATCGTCCACGGGCGGCACAAACGTCCCGCCGCATTGCTCGGCTGCCTCAAGCGCATGGGCCTGCAATTTGTCGGTGCGTACGCGATTGGCAGATTGGGTGTATTCCGTCTGGACGGGAACAATCCGCGCCGCGCCCAGCTCAGTCGCCTTTTCCACAATGAAAGACGTGCGATCCTTTTTGATAGGCGCAAACACCAGCCAGACATCGGGTGGCATTTGCAAAGGCGCTGTGCGTTCCAAACATTCCAGCACACCACCGCGCTTGGAACTTTCCACAACACCGGCGCGCCATTCGCCATCCTTGCCATTAAACAAAGACACATCATCCCCAGCCCCAAGGCGCATGACGCCAAACAGATAATGCGCCTGTTCACGTGACAGCGTGACCCTTTTGTCAGGGCCCAAAGGGTGGTCTATATACAGACGAATGCGTGATGAACTTCTGGCCATGGGATGAACATATGACCGACACCAACGGGACGCCAGAGGTTGAAATTGCCGATGCCGTGACAGGCAACTGGGTTGATACAATTGCACCCCAGCGTGCACGTCCGTTTTTGCGCCTGTCGCGTGCGGATCGCCCAATCGGAACCTGGCTGTTGTTGTTGCCTTGTTGGTGGGGGTTGATGTTGGCGATGCTGAACACAGGCCGCGCATCGCTGTTTGATCTCTGGATCGCGCTGGGCTGTGCGATTGGTGCGTTTTTGATGCGCGGGGCGGGATGCACATGGAACGACATCACAGACCGCGACATTGACGGATCAGTCGAACGCACAGCAAACCGCCCGATTCCGTCAGGCCAGGTTGGCGTGCGCGCAGCGCTCATCTGGATGTGTACGCAGTCGCTTCTTGCCTTGCTGATCCTTCTGACATTTCCACCAATGGCCGTGCTTTTGGGCTTTGCCGCCCTTGTTCCCGTTGCAATTTACCCGTTTGCCAAACGGTTCACATGGTGGCCACAGGTGTTCCTTGGCCTTGCTTTCAACTGGGGCGCGTTGCTGGCTTGGACGGCGCACACCGGCAGCTTGGGTTGGCCCGCCATCGTTCTTTATGTTGCCGGAATCGCGTGGACATTATTTTACGATACAATCTACGCGCACCAAGACGCAGAGGATGACGCGCTGATCGGGGTAAAATCCACGGCACGCTTGTTTGGTGATACAACGCCGCGTTGGCTGCGGTATTTCATGGTTGCCACGGTTTGCCTGTTTGGCATCGCCGTGATCCTGTCTGCAATTGGGGGGAATGTGCTGGCGCTGGTCGTTGCAGTGGGCGGACCTTGGGCGATGGGCTGGCACCTCGCGTGGCAACAACGCAGCTTTGACCCCGAAGATAGCGCCAAATTGCTGCGCTTGTTTCGCTCCAACCGCGACTGCGGCCTCATTCCTTTGCCATTTTTCGCCGTTGCGCTGTTCCTTTAACTGAACCTTGATTGTACCTTGGTGCACAACCGCCTAAGCACGGATATAACCCAGTAAGACGAGGACGCCGTGATGCGCCTTTCTGCCCTTTTTGTTCGACTTGGCATGTTCCTTTTGGCGGCAATCGTGTGTGCCTTCGCCGCACGGATCGCCGTGGCCGCAGTCGAAACACGTTCTGTCGAAGCAGTCCGCCTCGAATTGGAGGAACGCGGGCACAGTTTCGCAAGCGTTTTGGGCGATGGTTTGCAAGTGATCCTAGAAGGTCAGGCCCCGTCCGAAGCGATGGGTTTTCGCGCGATTTCCACCGCCGGGTCCGTTGTCGATGCAAGCCGCGTGATCGACAACATGACAGTGATGAACAGCGCCACCCTGCAGGCGCCAGAATTCTCTATGGAGATTTTGCGCAATGACAGCGGCATTTCGATCATCGGTTTGATCCCGACGTCGTCTGATCGTGGCGATCTGACCGAGAGCCTTGAGAGAATCGCGGGCGAGGACAGTAATTTCGCCGATCTTTTGGAAACGGCTGATTACGACGTGCCTGAGGGCTGGGATTCTTCTGTTGAATTTGCGCTGTTGGCCCTGCGCCAATTGCCGCGTTCAAAAATTTCGGTGCGTGCGGCGCGCGTGTCTGTCGAAGCGATTTCAGATTCGCCCGAGCAAAAGGCAGAACTTGAGGCCAGCCTGCGCCGCTCTATTCCTGATGGGCTGTTGACAAACATCAGCATCAGCGCCCCGCGCCCTGTTGTGTCACCTTTTGTTACCCGTTTCATTATTGATGACAGCGGCGCGAGTTTTGACAGCTGTGTCGCTGATACACCTGCCGCCGAACGCCGCATCGTGACTGCCGCAACCGCCGCTGGTGTCGAAGGGCGCATCGGCTGTTCCGTGGCCTTGGGTGCGCCGACGACGCGCTGGGCAGATGCCGTCACAATGTCGATGACCGCCCTTGAAGAACTGGGCGGCGGCACCGTGACCATTTCGGATGCAGACGTTACGTTGGTCGCCAAACCGGGCACTGTCGAAGGCAACTTTGATCGCATCGCCGGACAGCTTGAAAACAACCTGCCCGAGGTCTTCGCGCTTGAGGCGATCCTGCCCGCCGCGCCAACGGCGGGCGACGAAGGCCCCCCCCAATTTATCGCAACGCTTAGCCCCGAAGGCCTGGTGCAACTGCGTGGCCGGGTGTCCGATGATTTGCTGAACTTAACGGCTGAAAATTTCGCCCGCGCAAAGTTTGGATCAGCCGACATTTCAATGGCGACGCGGGTGGTCGATGGTCTGCCCAACAGCTGGTCGATCCGCGTACTTGCCGCCATCGAAGCCCTGTCAAAACTGTCCAATGGCTCTGTTGTGGTTGAGCCAAACAACATTGTTATTCGCGGCAACACAGGCGCGCAGGACGCGGGCGGTGAAATCACGCGCCTGTTGATCGACAAACTTGGCCAGACTGAAGAATTCGAAGTCAGCGTCACGTATGTCGAAGAACTCGACCCCATCGCGTCCTTGCCGACCGAAGAAGAATGCCTTGCCGGGATCATTGCCGTGACTGAAGCGCGCAAAATTACGTTTGATCCCAGCTCTGCCAACATCGCGGGGGCAGGGGCCGCGATCCTTGATGACATCGCCGAGATTTTGCAGCGCTGCCCGGACAAGCGGATCGAAATTGCGGGCTATACTGACAGCCAAGGGTCCGAGGGCGGCAATCAACGCCTCAGCCAGCAGCGCGCTGATGCGGTTCTTGACGGGTTGCGGGTGCGCCGCGTTCCCGTCGCCAATTTCCGTGCAGTCGGATACGGCGAAGCCAACCCCATTGCGGATAACGAAACGGCCGAAGGGCGCGAAGCAAACCGTCGCATCGAATTTACGCTGATCACGCCCGAAAGCACCGAAGAACCCACAGCGCTTGAACAAATCGAACAAGAAGCGGCCGAGGCCGCCGCCGCTGAGCAAGAGGACGCCACAGAATGAACAGAACCGAATTCATCGTCGCCACCGCGATCATCCTTTTCGTGGCGTTCTGTCTGGGCTGGTTCGCCAGTTGGCTGATCAACCGTTTTACCCGTGTGTCCAAAGCAGAAGTGGGTGAACTTGACCGTATGGCGCAGGCCCTGCACGAAGCCGAAGAAACCCGCGATCAGGCGATCACCTACCTGCAACAACGCGAAGCCGAGATCACCAACCAATTGTCCCAAACCGAGGCCGAACTGCGCGCTGCGATGGATGGATTGCGCGATGCCCGCCAAGAAGCCGAAGAAATGCGGACCTATATCGAACGCCAAAACGGCGGCTAATGTCGATACCTTGCTGGGCAGCTTGCGAGGAAAAGACCCCCATATCCGCTGTATTAACGGCGCCAGTGATCAGCCCGTCTGATGTTTGGCGCCTTCGTCGACGGTTTCAAAATAGTCTGGGTGACGCTCTGCAATCGATGGCAGCACCTGTTCGACATCCAGAATATGCGCGCGAAGCCTCAGTTCGGCGTCTGCACCAACGCCCGTCATAATCGCGCCTAGAATTTCGCTGTGTTCGGCCACCACAAATTGCTGCCGCTTGTGTGACAACGACAGGAACCGCAGCCGATCAAGATGCCCTTTTTGTTCACGGATCAGGGGCCAAACGTGGTCGTGGCCCGACACCGTGCAGATCAGTTCATGAAAGGCTTCATCAAGGGCGTAAAATTTGGCCGCGTCTTGGGATAGTGCCCCGTGTTGCAGTTGGATATTCGCATCCAGCGCGGCAATCAGCCTTGATTTGTTTTTGGCCAGCGCCTGCCGCAAACATTCCACTTCAAGTGCGGTGCGGGTGAACAACGCGTCCCGGATGGCGCGGCGCGAAATTTGCGTGATCAATGTCGCGCGTTGCGGACGAATGGACAAAAAGCCAAGATTGGACAGCCGGAAAAACGCATCACGGACAGGCTGGCGGGACACATCAAGTTCCTTGGCAAGCTCCGCCTCTGAAACCTTGGTGCCGGGCGGCAGCTCAACGGAAATGATAGCGCCGTAAAGCGCGTCGAACACTTGGTCCGTGACGGACCCGTTCGACGGTTTTAGCGGTGCCAGGGTGATCTGCATGTTCGATCCGGTTTCTTTCAGAGTAGCCAAGAGAGTACTTTGACACACTTACCTATCTAGCATATTAGAATACTAGACTATAAGTCGAAGAAATTAGCGTAGTGACCTTAAGGATTCCGTCAGGCTTCCCACAGCTGGCCAAAAATACGATTGCGCGTTCCTATCAACGCCTTCGAATAGAAGCGACCACACTTAAACCGCCCGTTAATCTGACCTGAAAGCACACAAATGACCAGCGCACAAACCCGTTATGCTATCGATCCTGAAACGACAAAGACGTTCGACACCGCGAAATTGCGCGAACATTTCCACGTCGGCGATCTGTTTTCGGATGACGAAATCCGGTTGGTCTATTCCCATTACGATCGCCTGATACTCGGTTCTGGCGTGCCCAAAAATGGCCCGCTGACGCTCGATCATGTTCCCGAAACAGGTACGGCCACATTTCTTGAACGCCGTGAAATGGCTGCGTTGAACCTTGGTGATGCAGGGGCAATTACGGTTGATGGTGAAACCCATCAGGTCGGCAAAGGCGAAGTTTTGTACATCGGGATGGGTGCAGGCGCTGTGACGCTGGAAAGCGGGCGCTTTTATTTGCTGTCTGCCCCCGCACATCGAACCTGCCCCACGAAGCTGATTACGCTCGCTGATGCGCGCCGCGTTGAATTGGGTGCGCGTGAAACGGCCAATGAACGTGTCATCATCCAGTTTCTGCACCCTGACGTGTGCGACAGCTGTCAATTGCTGATGGGCTATACGCAATTTTCGCCCGGTTCGGTTTGGAACACGATGCCCGCGCACCTGCATGATCGCCGCATGGAGGCATATCTTTACTTCGACGTCCCGGAAGACCAGCGTGTGTTCCACTTCATGGGGACCCCCGATGAAACCCGCCATATCGTTATGGCCAACGAAGAGGCCGTGATTTCCCCGCCTTGGTCGATCCATTCCGGTGCGGGCACGTCGTCTTATACGTTCTGCTGGGCGATGGCTGGTGACAATGTAGATTTCACCGACATGGACATGGTTCCGATGGAAGATCTGCGATGAGCGATCCTTTCCGTCTGGACAGCAAACGCGCATTTGTAACAGGGGCCAATACCGGCATCGGTCAGGCGATTGCATTGGGTTTGGCGGCTGCAGGTGCCCACGTGATTGCGGCAGGGCGATCATCCTGCGCCGAAACCGTCACTTTGATTGAACAACAAGGCGGCAGCGCTGAGGCCTTTACCCTCGATCTGTCTGACCCTGCCAAAGCCGCCGACAGTCTACAGGCCGTGGATGACCTTGATATCCTCGTGAACAATGCGGGCATCATTCGCCGTGCGGACAGCGTCGATTACGTAGAAGCCGACTGGGACGACGTTATGGACGTCAACCTCAAGGCTATTTTCATGATGTGCCAAGCCTTTGCGCGCGCTGCGATTGCCCGTGGCAAAGGTGGGCGGATCATTAACATAGCTTCGTTGTTGTCGTTTCAGGGCGGCATCCGCGTGCCCGCTTATACGGCATCAAAACATGGCGTTGCGGGTCTGACCAAATTGTTCGCCAATGAATGGTCCGCCCACAACATCAATGTAAATGCTGTCGCGCCCGGCTATATCGCCACCAATAACACGACGGCCTTGCGCGAAGATCCACAGCGCAGCTCGGAAATCTTGGCGCGTATTCCGGCGGGGCGGTGGGGTGACCCATCAGATATCGCAGGTGCTGTGACGTTTTTGTGCACGCCCGCGTCAGGCTATGTCACAGGGACGGTCTTGAATGTCGACGGGGGGTGGCTTGCGCGGTAACCCGCGAAAACCACCCAAGCTGCGACGCCTAAGTCTTCAGCGTCATGAAGTAGTCAAAGATTTCGGGAACATTGCCTTGGCTCAGGCCCGCATCCACGGCCGCCTGAAGGTTGTTGGATGTGCCTTCCGCGATTTCGGATCGCGTCCCCAAATCTTCGGCCATCTTCAGAAAATACCCGAGATCCTTGTTCGCGTTCGCGACCGAGAACCCCAGATCGCTGACACCGTCGACGGCGTAGTTTTTACAAAATCCCATAAACGGAGAATTAGACGGCCCCGTTGACATGATGTCGAACAATTGTTGCCGGTCAACGCCTGCGCGATCTGCAACAGCAAAGGCCTGGCTCATGGCGCTAACGGTGGTCATGCCCATGAAATTATTGATCAGTTTTGTCGTGTGGCCGGCACCCAGTGCGCCGAGGTAAAAGACGTTTTCACCCTGGATGTCCAAGATCGGCTTTACCTTGTCAAATGTCGCTTTGTCGCCCGCGGCCATGATATTCAGCAGGCCGTCTTTGGCGTGGGCTGGTGTGCGGCCAAGCGGCGCATCAACCATGCCCGCACCTTTCGCGGCCAGATCCGCACCGATTTTGCGCGTCGAGGCCGGAATTGAAGTGCCATAATCAATGACCACCGCACCCTCTTTGATGCCCGCCAGAATACCGTCGTCCCCGTACATCAGCCCTTCGACAACATCCGAAGTCGTCAGACACAGCATGATAATATCGCATTGCGCCGCAAGTTCTTTGCCATTCGCCGCCGTGCTGGCACCGCGCGCAACAACGGCATCAACCGCGTCTTTGTTCAAGTCCATGACAACCGGTTCATGCCCGTTTTTCTGTAGGCATTCGACCATATTGCCGCCCATTAGTCCGAGGCCGATAAATCCGATAACGGGATTTTCCATATTTTTAGCTCCTAAGCGACTGTCATGTTTAACATCATGACGTTAGATCATTTCAAACTAGTATACCAGAGACATTCGGGGCTCCACGGCAAGAAACCTGGTGGGATTTAGACAAGGGGTGGGTAGGGCACAGCCATTCGTCAAATCCGGCCTCTAACTCAGTGCGCAAATGATACCACGCAACTCTGCCAGACCGCGCAAACGGCCAATCAAAGTATACCCCGGTTGCGTGTCTGTTTGTGCGTCCGACAGTAAACTATGGCCGTGATCCGCGCGGAAGGGCAGGTTCGCGCCGCGTCGGCTTTCGGCCTCCAGCAATTCGTCAATCACAGCCACAAGATCCACGTCACCCTCAAGATGGGCCGTTTCGCTAAACGATCCGTCCACCGTTTTGGTGACATTGCGCAAATGAACGAAATGAATACGGTCCGCGAAGGCATTGGCGATGGCGGGCAAATCATTCCCCACGCCGGAGCCGAGCGATCCAGTACACAACGTCAGCCCGTTCGCGGGCGCATCCACGGCGTTCAGGATCTGGCGAATATCGTCTTGCGTAGAAACGATCCGTGGCAGCCCCAGAATATCGCGGGGCGGATCATCAGGATGGATGCACAAGGACATGCCCAGTTCTGCGGCGGTTGGTACCACCTCGTTTAGAAACCGTGTCAGGTTCGCGCGCAGATCATCATGGGTCAGCCCGCTATATGTTCCCAATACACCGCGCAGCCCTTCGACATCATAACGATCATAGGCCCCCGGCAGTCCGGACATGATCGCGAATAACAAATCTGCACGCTGCGCCTCTGTTGATTTGGCAAACCAGGCATCACCCTCAGTGACAGCATCGCGATGATAATCATCACGCGCGCCAGATCGCCCCAGCATGTGGATTTCGAACGCGGCCATTTTTGCAGCCGAGAAATGCAAACAGGTGCCGCCACGGGCTACTGGCGCCGCAAGATCCGTGCGCGTCCAATCAAGGATCGGCATGAAGTTATAGCAAACCGTCTTGATGCCCTCAGCCGCCAGATTCGATAGGGACTGGCGGTACTTTGCGAACAGCGGGTTCAGATCGCCTGTACCGCGTTTGATGTCTTCGTGCACCGGCAGGCTTTCGACGACGTCCCATGTGAACCCTGCCGCCGCGATTTCATCACGGCGCGCCGCAATCGCATCGTGTGCCCAGATTTCGCCGTAGGGCACAGCATGAAGGGCACTGACAATGCCTTGCGCACCTGTCTGTGCCACATCTTTCAAAGGGATCGGGTCAAACTCACCAAACCAGCGCCACGTTTCTCGCATGATATTAATCCCCGTTGCGCGCGCGCCAATCGGCAAAGCGCTTGGATGTTTCCGGATCGGTGGGCGGGTAAAGGCCACCGATAGACACGCCCGCCAGTACTTCTTGCAGGACGAACCGTTCAAACAGCTCCATCTCGACGCTCTCAAGCGCGATTTCATCAGCAAGGTGGCGCGGGATAATCATGACGCCGTCGCTGTCGCCAAGCACAATATCACCGGGATAAACCGCCACGTCCCCGCAAGCGATCGGCAATCCGATATCGACCGCATGATGTTTGGTCAGGTTCGTGGGTGCGGATGGTTTCGCGGCAAAAACCGGCATCGTGAGCGCCGCAGCACCCGCCGCATCGCGAATGCCGCCGTCTGTCACAACACCTGCACCACCGCGAACTTGAAGGCGCGTAAGCAGAATTGACCCGGCCGACGCCGCCGACGCATCGCCGCGACAATCCATCACCAGAACCGCTCCTTCGGGGCAGTCTTCAATCGCGACCCGTTGGGGGTGATCGGGTTCGCGAAATGCTTCAATCGGGTCAGTGTCAGGACGGGCAGGGATGTAGCGCAACGTATAGGCCGTGCCGACCATCGTCGGTGTGTCGGGCGAAAGTGGTGCGACCCCTTGCACATAGGCATTGTGATACCCGCGCTTATAAAGAAGCGTCGCGATGGTGGCGGTGCTCGCGCCCCTCAGGCGCTGAATTGTATCAGCGGATAAGGTGATCGTGTCTGCCGGGGCTGGATTGGGCATCAAGGTGTTCCTTCGCTTGGCGCGATGGGCACCAGTGCCCCGCGTGCTTGAACAACCGCGCCAGACAACTGACAGGCCGCTGCGATGCTGTCCGTCAAAGGAACGCCACCACCAAGCCCCGACAGGATCACCGCATTGAAACTGTCACCCGCTGCTGTGGTATCAACGATATTCGAAATCGGCGGCACGCGAACCGTTCCGTCGCCGTCAGGGCTAACAAAGTATATGCTGTCAGCCCCGTTCTTGACCACAATCGTACGGCCCCCCGCAGATAAATACCGCTGCGCAGTTGCCTGTGGGTCGGCATCATTGAACCACGTGGCTTCGTCTTCAAATGACGGCAACACGATGTCGGACACGGCTGCACCCGCCATCGTGACGTCCAACATAGTGTCGGTGCTTTCCCACAATCTGGGTCGCAGGTTGGGGTCAAACGCAATGGTTTTTCCAGCCGCCCGCCCGTCGCGCACCGCTGACAAAAGCGCGGCCCGCCCCTTAGGGTCCAGAATGGCAAGGGTGATGCCCGAAAAGTAGATCAAATCATGATCGTTGATTGCCCGTTCCAGCATCGCGGGATCAGACGCAAGGCACCGCGCCGCCGATTGCCCGCGCCAGTAGGAAAAGCTCCGTTCCCCGTTCTCAAGGGAAATCAGATAAAGTCCGATGGTCCGATCCGGTATTTCAAGCACGTAGTCATCACTTATGCCCGCCTGTGTAATCACATTGCGCAGCTGCTCTGAAATCGTATCGGTCCCAAGCCCCGTTAGAAACGACACATCCGCACTCGGATCGAACTGGCGCAGATACCACGCGGTGTTAAACGTATCGCCGGCAAACCCCAGCTGGAATGTGCCAACGTCACCTTGGGGCGACATCTCTGCCATGCATTCCCCGATAGAGAGAATTTTCATACCACCAGCCTACAGAAAATCATCGCGGCGCGGCGTGAAGCAATCCACCAACGTACCCGGTTCAAGACAAACGCACCCATGTACCATTTCGCTGGGAATGACAAAGCTGTCACCGGGCCCAACCTCACGTTCTTCATCACCCAAGGTGAAACGGAACCGCCCGTCTTTGACGTAGGTTGATTGAACATGGGGGTGATTGTGCAAGGCCCCTTCGGCCCCTTTCGCTGCAAACCGAAACGCAACGACCATCATCTCGGGGTGATCCGACAAAACCTGTCGCGTTACGTTTTCGCCGGTTGGCACTACTGGAAAGTCAGTCATGTCGTGTCCTTTTAAGTGGGCTAGCTGAACAGCATGCCGCCGTTAAGATCTATATTAGTACCCGTGATGAACGCACTGTCATCACACGCAAGGAACAGCACCAGATTGGCTGCGTCATCAACATGCCCCTGGCGTTTCAATGGCGCGTTTGCTTCGAACCCGCGGCGGCCCGCATCTGGGGTGTGCACGTTGTGGAAATCCGTGTCGATCATACCCGGGCAAAGCGCATTGACGCGAATGTCCGGCCCCAGTTCTTTGGCCAAGCCGCGTGTCATCGTCATCACCGCACCTTTGGACGTCGCATAAGCCACCGCACCCGGGCCACCACCATCGCGCCCCGCCTGACTGGCGAGGTTCACGATCGCGCCGGATTTCATATGGGCCAGACAGGCCTTGGTCATCATGAACGTGCTTGTCAAATTCAGGGTCATGACAGCATTCCAATGCTCAAGCTCCATCTCGGCAATTTTCTTGCGTGCTATCAATCCACCTGCGTTGTTCACCAGCACATCAATGCTGCCAAACGCGTCCATTGTTGTTGCGATCAACGCATCCACATCGGCCTGATTGTTCAAATCACCCTGCACGGCAATCGCTTTGCCGCCCGCTGCTTCGATTTTGGCAACGGTATCATCCGCACCCTTTGAGCTCGCAAAATAATTGATCGTGACATTGGCCCCCTCAGACGCAAGTTTGACAGCAACCGCACTGCCGATGTCACGTCCGCCGCCCGTAATGACAGCTGTTTTTCCTTTGAGTTTCATGACAGTTCTCCGTTCCTGTTCGATCGGCCATTGCCGGTGATTTACGTATTAGCGAGCTTTTTCATAACGACCCTGAACGTGTTTTCGTCCACGTCGGTGAAATACAGATCGGCGTCATAGCCTTGGTCGTCCAAAAAGTTGAAAATCCGCTTTGGTGCATCCAGTTTGTAGGGCACCAAAAGCGTGGCAATGCGGTGGCGCGTTGCGCTTGGATAGCGTGCGGTCAGGCATGTGCTGACGGGCAGACCATCGTAATCTACGGGGTCAACATCAGGGAAACCTGTGTTTTGCATCATCTCGGGCTTGCCTGCCTCTGACCACACGACCTGCCCGTAAAACCCCGCACGTTCGCCCGTGTTGCGAAACGATGTTTTGCCAAGATCAAAGGGCTGGTTCGCATGAAGCAACCAGTCGATTGTGACAGGTGTTTGCGCGTCCACCTCATCCACAATCACGAAATAATTGTTGCGCACGAAATAGATTTTACGTTCCGCACGGGTCACTTCGGGGGACAGGGATTGGTAGGCAGGCGTGGCATCGCCGTGGATAAAAATGTGATCTCCGTGCTGCTCTGCCGCGATGATCTTGCCTGTTGCGGTCATCGCCTTTGATTTGTCCTTTTCGGCGTATTGGCCCTTTCCGTTGATCAAAATCGCGTTCTTGGAACGGGTCTGGCGGCGCCAGTTGCGGTGCATCGATGAATTGAAGGCAACGTAATGGCCCGACTGAATAGCAAGGTCTTCGCCATACGCCGACATGCAAAATGCGTTCTGATCGCCGTGGCTGTGGCTGATCGACCCGAACGGGGACGATTTGAAAACCAGATGCACGTGATTATCAGGATCATCCATTGCGTGCTGCACGCCGACCCAACCGATCCCTTTGAAATGGCGCAATCCGCCTTGCGGTGGCGTGGCTTCGACAACCGGAAAATCTGTCTGGAACACCAGTTCGTCGAAATTCGTATCCCACCAGCCCCAGTTGTAGAACGCCATTTCGGTGCCCGGATTGGTGCGCAGGTTCTCGTCGCAGTACCACTGGTATTCGCCTTTACCCGTCACGCCTGCAAACTGGCGCATGTTCAGGGCGGTCTTGATTGCAGGCAGATCGCCAAGCGCGCTGTCATCCCCCATCGAGGCCCGCTTCGTATCCGGAGGATTACAAAACAGCGGGAAATCGGCGGTGTTTTGCAGGAACGGGCGTTGATACAGATCGATGCCGGTGTAGCTTTTCAACCGGTTGGCCGAGTCGATCAGATAGGCCATGCCCATCATCCAGTATTGCGCGCCCTCGGCCCAGCCGCCGTCGCTGTCACCCCACGGGGAATAGACGGTGGCCAGAAATTCGATGCAGTAGTTCAGCCAGTCGCGCACTTCGTCGTCTTCATCATCCCCCAGCAAAGCAATGCAGGCCGGAACAATCGTCAGCGACACAGACCGCACCGCGTGGCTGTCATAGGGGAACAAATGAATCTTGGCGTTGATGATCGCGTGTTCGGCAATATCGCGGGTGCGCGCCAGCAAGGCGGTGTGCACGGTGATGCGTTCATCCGCCGTCAGATCATTATACAGCCAGTCATACCCCCACGCCATTGCATTGCACACACGGTAGGCCCATTCATCGGTATAGGACCGTGATGTGATGCCCATTGGATCCCATGACGCAAGTTCCAGAAGCCATTCTTTGGCGCGCCCGGTCATCGCCGCATCGGCTGTTACGCGGCCACCAATCGCAAGGTGGCGAATGGCGTACCACGCTTCTTGCAGATCAATGTAGGTTTGGCGCCACACGGCGGCGACACGTTTGTTGTCGGGGTAACCCGCAGGTTCTGACATGACGTCGCGATCCATCCACGGAAGCACTGATTTCTTGTAAAACGTGGACCACGTGCAATGATCGGGGTCGGCTTTCACGGCTTTGCAAAAATCATCCAACCTGTCGTTCGTCATCCACAAACGCGGGTGATCCTGCGTTGCATTCTTCAGCCGCGCTTCGCGTGACGGCAGCGGCGTTTTGGGCAGATCGTCATCAATGCTAAACTGTCGTGTGCTGCTCCAGGTTGTGATTGGCGCGCCAGAATGCGGGTCACAAACCGCATAGGACCAGTGATAGTCACCCGCCTCAAATGTCATATCAGGCGTAAAGAAATTCAGCGGGATCGGGGCGAAAATCTGTGTTTTCTTCGCGGGAAAGGTCGGGTCTTTTGATGCGCGCAAAGCATAAGTGGCATCGTCCTCAATGACCGGAAGCCATGTAAAACGCGGCGGGTTTTCGACCGTCGGGGTCGCAGCCTCGGGCGCATACTGGATTGTTAAACGGCCAGCTTTGGGTTCATCAAGCATCGGAAGAGACGTCGCAGACATCGGGCGGTCCTTTGGTCAGCATAGCGTTAGGTAAAGGTGAAGATGGCCGAGGGGTTCCCCGGCCATCTGAAGCGATGTGGTGATTAGCCGTACTGGCGCACATAGGCGGAGTTGATAACCTCGAGCACGTCTTCGTAGCCCATCTCGTTTAGGGTCTCGATATAGGCGTCCCAGTCTTCGACAACGTCGCCTGTTCCCAGAATCCATGCCTGATTGCGTTCAAGCATGTAGGTGCGCAGGGACGGCCAGTACCGGTCATAGATCGCCTGTTCGTCTTCTGTGAACGCGACGCCCAGAAACTGATCCACCAGCAGGTCTTCGGTATCATAAAGTTCGATACCCTCGCGGGCCGCTTGCGCTGTCCACTGCCATTCATAGCGGTAGTCCTGCCAGTAGCCACGCTGGATTTGCGCGCCCTCAAGATACATCTGGCTGTTCACCGCGGCATCGGAATTCAGCACTTCGTCCGTGAACACAGGTTCGCCGTCGATCATGTTCCAGGTTTTGCCTTCAACGCCGAAATTGGACATCAAACGCCCTTCTTCGGTGAACCAGAAGTCAAAGTACTTGATGGTTTCGATCACGTGATCGTTCGTGTGGCCAATCGCCCAGCCATCCGGTTTGACGGGGATGCGGCGGTGTTCTTCCATGCGCACACCCGCGGCGGATTCTGGCGGCAGGAACGGGATAAAGTTAAAGCCCGGAACCGTTTCCGCCAGTTTGCCATTGTAACCGGATGTCGATGCGAACCAGTCGTGGGTCAAACCACCAAGGTTTTCAGACAACAAAAAGTCGCGTGAAGACGATCCGCGCGTAAAGATTTCCGCATCAATCAGACCCATTTCATACCAGCGTGCGATATTGGCGATACCGTCGCGATATGCGTCTTGCGCATAGGGGTGCGCGATCGTGCCCGCATCCGTGATATAGAAATCATGGTAGGTGTCGGACCCGGAAGACCGCGCATCCCACAATGTCAGCAGGCGGTTCACTTCTTCCCATTGGCGGGCGAAATACGGGATTTCGTCGGCCACACCGTTGCCATTTGGATCATTGTCGCGGAACGCAATCAATGTCGCCTCAAGTTCTTCGACGTTTTGGGGCTGTTCCAATCCAAGCGTATCCAGCCAGTCCTGACGGATGAACCATGCACGGCCATATTTCCCGTCGGGCAGATAGGGGATGTAGTAATAATTGCCATCATAGGCGGTGATTGACGCCAGAACCTCGGGATGGTCATCCCAGAACGCCTGAATGTTTGGCGCATGTTCCGCGACCAGATCATTAAGCGGCACGAACGCACCTTGCGGGCCAAATTCGTTTACGGGCTGTTTGATCAAGTGGCCGCCAACGATGTCGGGGATGTTGCCTTGGGCGATCAGCAGATTCATCGCCTCGTTGCTGTCCGTGGTGTTCGCCCCCGCAGTCGCATCAACCAACGAAATACCTGTCATTTCACGGGCAACCAATTCAACGGGATAAGGTTCGTTGGTGTCACCGCCAACGCCGTACCCCTGCGCGCGGGGCCAGTGCATATGGATCGTCAGTTCCAGCGGTTCATCGACAATCTGCAAATGCCCGTCAGCAAAGGCCGGGGCCGTCATGGCGGTTGTGCCAAGCATGGCTAAAGTCAGTGTTAAACGTCGCATAATATCCTCCCTAGATGCGATTGTGGTCGTCATTCCTTCACTCCGCCCAGCAAGATTCCCTTGCTGAAATATTTCTGGAGAAAGGGGTAAATCAGCAAGATCGGTATGATCGAGCATACGATGATTGCCGCGCTCACGGTCTCGAACGAATAGGCCGACGTCAGCAACGAATTGGCGAACTCTTCATCATCCGACAGCTCGACGATGACGTGGCGTAGATAGACTTGCAGCGGGATTTTGTCCTCGTCTTGCAACAGGACCATGGCCCAG
This sequence comes from Octadecabacter dasysiphoniae, assembly GCF_021532615.1. Classification (GTDB taxonomy): domain Bacteria; phylum Pseudomonadota; class Alphaproteobacteria; order Rhodobacterales; family Rhodobacteraceae; genus Octadecabacter; species Octadecabacter dasysiphoniae. Next base: position 398,430 of record NZ_JAKGAQ010000002.1, on the reverse strand, counting down.
AAAAATCCGTTCCAACGTGATACAATACAAAACAGCGCAACCGTGGCGATGGCGGGTTTGGACAGCGGCATGTACACCTTCCAAAGCACCTGGAATTCGTTTGCGCCGTCCATCCGCGCGGCTTCCTCAAAGGACTGCGGGATCGCCTCAAAGAAGTTGCGCAACAAGATGATGTTGAACCCGTTAACCGCAAATCCGATGATGATGCCGATGTAGCTGTCCAGCAAACCAAGATCGCGCATGTTCAGGAAAAACGGGATCAGGCCCGCATTGAACCACATGGTAAACGCCACCATCAGGTTCCAGAATCTGCGCCCGTAAAGTTGTGGACGCGACAGGGCATAGGCCCCGGGAATGATAAACGCGAGGCTCGTGAGGGTGCCGAAAATCGTATAGATAAACGTGTTCTTGTAGCTGATCCAGAACTGCGCCTCGCTCAGCACCTGCTTGTATGCCTCAAGGGTAAAGCCAACAGGTGTCAGAACGACATTGCCTGCGCGCGCTTCAAATCCCGTACTCATCGACATGGCCGCGATGTAGATAAACGGGTACAGGGTCGAGATCGTGAAGATCCCCAAAAGGATCATGTTCACAATGACGAACAGTTTGTCGCCGCGCGAATAGAGGTTCATATTTGCCATTTTGCGATCCCCCCTACCACAGCGACGTGCGCGAATAGCGCTTTGAAATTGTGTTCGCGGTGATCACCAGAACGAACGCAACAATCGCGTTGAACAGGCCGGCAGCGGCGGCAAAATCATACTGGCCCCCTTGCAAACCCTGACGGTAGATAAAGGTGTTCACGACGTCGGCGGTTTCATAGGTGGCGGGCTGGTACAGAAGGATAATCATCTCGAACGAAATCTCGAGGATGTTGCCGATCCGGATGATCAACATAATGATGACCGTCGCCATGATCGACGGGATGGTGATTTTCCACATCATCTGCCAACGCGACGCCCCGTCCACGACCGCCGATTCATACAAAGTCGGCGACACGCCCGCGATGGCGGCAAGGTAAACAATCGATTGGAATCCGGCCTCTTGCCAGATTCCGGTCCCAATAAAGATCGGCCTGAACCATTCCGGTTTGGTCAGGAAATATATTGAATCGATCCCGAACCAGCCCAGTATCGTGTTCACAATCCCCGCCGAGGGCGAGAACGAGGTGATGACAATACCGGCAATGATCACCGATGAAATGAAGTGAGGCAGATAAACAATCGTCTGGGCTGATTTCTTGAAGGTCTGGTTCAGAACTTCGTTAAACATCAACGCCAAAAGGATCGGCACAGGAAAGCCGAACAAAAGGCCATAGACGCTCATGATGATGGTGTTTCTTAGGGCGCGCAGGAACTGGTCATTGTTGAATAGACTGTCGAAATGTTCGAACCCGATCCACGGGCTTCCTGCTACACCGCGGAAAATAGAATAGTCTTTGAAGGCGATTTGCAGGCCATACATCGGCTTATACAGAAACACGATAAGCCAGATAATCGTCGGCAAAAGCATCGCGTAAAGCTGCCATTCACGTTTCAAGTGATCGACAATGCGGGCTACGCGGCTGTCGGATGGGGCGCTCATTGTTTGGTCACTTGGCCGGGCAGGGCCAATCCCGTTTCAGCGTCAAACACACGAATAAGATCAGGATCGATCGTGAACCCTGAAATACCGTCCAGCACGTCCATCTGACCGACGGTTTCCGTGCGAATGACGAAAGGCTCGTTCAGCAGCGTTCCGTGAATGAGGGCCTCAGACCCAAGCGTTTCAATCAGGTCAACATCCACCGGGACAGCGCCATTACCCGGCGTGCGCGTCACGTTGACGAACTCCGGCCGGATGCCAAGGATCACGTCAGTCCCAACGGCATTTTGCAGCGATGCGATATTAGCCAGCGGTAAGGTGTAGTCGTTAAACTCTGCCACTGGTCCGTTCGCACCAGATGCGACGCGGGCCTTAACCATGTTCATCGGTGGCGATCCAAGGAATCCGGCCACAAATGTATTCACGGGGTTCAGGAACAATTCCATCGGCGTGCCAATCTGCTCAATCCGCCCGTCATGCATAACAACAATCCGATCCGCGAGGGTCATCGCCTCAACTTGATCGTGAGTCACATAGATCGACGTAACGCCGAGCCGTTTATGAAGCCGTTTGATTTCCGCGCGCATCTGCGTGCGCAACTTGGCATCTAGGTTCGACAAGGGTTCATCGAACAAAAACACTTTGGGGCGTCGCACAATCGCACGGCCCATGGCCACACGCTGTCGCTGACCACCGGACAAATCCGCAGGACGGCGTTCAAGGTAGGGCGTCAGGCCCAGAATTTCGCCAACTTCCTCAACCGAGGACGCGATAACCTCTTTGCTTTCCTTACGGATGCGCAGGCCAAAGGCGATGTTATCGGCAACGTTCAAATGTGGGTAAAGGGCGTAGTTCTGAAACACCATCGCGACATCGCGGTCTTTGGGTGCCACGCGGTTAACACGGCGCCCGTCGATGGTCAGTTCGCCGCCACTGATTTCTTCCAGACCGGCAATCATACGAAGCGTCGTTGATTTACCGCAGCCAGACGGCCCAACCAGAACAACAAATTCTTTCTCTTGAACATCCAGATCAATTCCATGAACGACCTGCACCGCACCGTATGATTTTACGAGTTGTTGAAGACTGACACCCGACATCGTTCCCTCCCTATAGAAACCATTGCACGCAGCACCGAACGGACGCCGATTCGACGTCGTTGAAACTAGAATACTAGTTTATAAGCTAGCATACTAGTCACAAATTTGGTAATGAGGAGGAGAAGGTCTGTCTTTCATTCCAAACTGCGCGTATGTCGCAGTGATGCAGGATTTTGTGGTAGGGCCTTCGTGTTGTGGGGCCGCCAAATGGTCTTGTGGCCATTTTAAAGGAGAAGATCACATGCCGGATACAGTGCGATTGACAGAGCGTAGAACAAGCGTCGATGAGGTGTTTGATTACCTTCACGACCAGATCGCGACGTTGGCCCTGCGGCCCGGTGATAAAATTTCCGAGGCAGAGATGGCCGCGCGGTTCGGCATTTCGCGCCAACCCGTTCGGGACGCATTCAGCCGCCTTGCGAACCTTGATCTGCTATTGATCCGGCCCCAACGCGCAACCGAAGTAAAACGGTTCTCTATGCGTGAAATCGAAAAGTCCCGTTTCGTGCGCGCTGCCGTTGAAATGGAGGTCCTGCGCCGTGCCGCTGAACGCTGTGACGCCGCAGGCGCGGACCGCATGGACGCCATAATTCTGGAACAGGAAAAAGCCATCAAAGATCGCGATGTCGACGGGTTCGGCGCACTTGATTACAAATTCCACAAAGTTCTGTGCGAAATCTCGGGCGCAGATTTCGCCTTTGACGTCATCATGGCCGAAAAAGCCAAAGTCGATCGTCTGTGCCGTCTTGGACTGTCAAAAGAACAGCGGCTCCCTGATCTGATGGAAGACCACAAACGCATCGCCGACGCGATCAAAGCCCATGATGCAGAACGCGCCGTGGACGTGGGGCAGTTCCACCTTGCCCGACTGGATGAAACCATCGACAGAATCACCGCCACGAACGCCAACTATTTTGAAACGGTAGATGCCTAACCCTGGCACCATATCTGTGCGCAGCAAAAATGCGGCGTCAAAACGTGCATCCACGCTGCGGGCAATTACGGTTCATGCGCTCTCCCCTGTCTATCGTTCATGACCGACCAAACGCCGGACATCACAAACGATATTGAACACCACCGCACATGGCGACATGTGTTTGGCCTTGCATGGCCCATGACAATCAATGCGGTCATGTTGCACGGCACCGTTGTGATTGACGCCTATCTTGTGTCGTCGCTGGGCGAATCCGCCCTCGCAGCGATGGGTCTTGCCGCGGCGATTGCGGGCTTTGTTCTTGGGGCCATCTTAGCGTTTTCCAACGCGATGCAGATCAGAACCGCGCAGGCCTTTGGCACGAACGACCCTGTTTTCGTGAAATCGACACTCGTGTCAGGGCTGGCCGTGAGCCTGACTGTCGGTGGTGTCGGATTGATCATTCTCGCGCTTTTTGGCGGGTCGCTGATCAATGCCATGGCCCCGACGAACGACATTGCGGGCATGGCTAGGGGATACCTCGCGGTCTTTTCCATTGTCATATTGGGCGAAGCCGTAGGACAATGCCTATCAAGCTATTTCAACGGATGCGGCCGCACCCGCGTTCCGCTTTATAGTTTCTGTCTGTCCCTGCCGATCAACGTCATCGCAAGCATCGTGCTGATCCACGGCTATGCAGGATTGCCCGCGTTTGGTGTCACAGGGGCCGCACTGGGCAGCGCGTTGGCGGTCTGCATTCAGGTCGTTTTCCTTGTGATCCAACTTTGGCGGGTGGATGCCGCTTTGGCCAAAATCCGTGGCTGGCGTCAGTCTACATTTGCGCTGACGGTGTATCGCCACCTCAGCTTTTCGCTTCCGATTGCCGCGACATTCATCAGCGCGACCTTCGCGGCCCATATCTGCACGCTGATCTACGCCAACCTAAGCCTGAATGAATTTGCCGCCATGACCCTGATCACACCGTGGATCATGGTGGCGGGCACAATCGGGATGCAATGGGCACAAGCAACCGGCATCATCGTGGCGCAACTGCTGGGCCAACAACCCTCTGCCGCTGTGCTGGATCGGTTCCTCAGCAGTGCGTGGCGCGCAGGGTTTGTTGCCGCGCTGTTCGTAGCCTTGATCTATGCAGGGATTTGCCTGTCAGCGACCTATCTGTACGCCGATCTTAGCCTTGAAACCCGCACGATCCTGCTTGGCTTCCTGCCGATATTGCTAATCTTGCCGTTCCCGAAACAATCCAACGCGATCTGTGGCAATACCCTGCGCGCCAGTGGTGACACGATCTATGTGATGCATATCTTTGTGTGGTCCCAATGGCTGTTTCGCGTGCCCGCGACTGCATTGGCCGTTCTGGTTTTCAACGTGCCGGTGTTCTGGGTTCTGTCCCTTTTGTTTGTCGAAGAACTGATCAAGTTCCCGATTTTTCACCGCCGCCTGTTTCAAGGGAATTGGAAACGCGCGCAGGTCGCAACATAACGGGTCGGACCGTTCGTGTTCTGCGATCAATCAATGTGGCCGATAAACCCGCCCGACTGGCGATCCCACAACCGCGCATAAAGCCCACCTTGGGTCAGCAAATCCTGATGCGTGCCGCTTTCCACAATCGCGCCTTGGTCTATCACCATAATGCGGTCCATCTGTGCGATGGTCGACAGCCTGTGTGCTATCGCGATGACTGTTTTATCAGCGATGATTGTCGTGAGCGCCGCGTGGATATCCGCCTCCACCTCACTGTCCAGCGCGCTTGTGGCCTCGTCCAATATCAGAATTGGCGCATCCTTCAGGATCACCCGCGCGATGGAAATACGTTGGCGTTGCCCGCCTGACAACTTCACACCGCGTTCGCCAACGTGCGCGTCGTAACCGCGGCGTCCCTCGCTGTCTTGCAGATCTGTGATGAAATCATGGGCTTGGGCCTCGCGGGCGGCGGCCTCGATCTGGTTTTGCGAAACGCCGTCGCGCCCCAGCGCAATGTTGTCACGCACGGAACGGTTCAACAAAGCCGCCTGCTGGCTGACCATCCCAACGGCGTTGCGCAGGCTTTCGCGATCAACCGCAGAAACATCCTGACCATCAATCAGGATTTGTCCGGATTCAGGTTCGTAAAACTGCAGTATCAAATTGACCAACGTCGATTTGCCCGCACCCGATGGCCCAACCAACCCGATCTTTTCACCCGATTGAATATCAACGCTGATCCCCGCCAGCCCACCCTGGCCTTTGCCATAATGATGGCGGATGTTGTTGATGCTGATGCGGCCCCCGCTGACGCTAAGTTCGGGGGCGCCCGATGTATCCGGTATGCTAAGCGGTTGTGCAATTGAACGCAGGGCTTCGCGAACAGATCCGACATTTTCAAAAATCGCCCAAACCGCCTCGGACACCCAATCGGCCATTGTCGTGATGCGCAGGCTCATGGCGACAGCGGCGCTGACCAGCCCGATTGTCGCATGACCGCCCGACCAAAGCCAAACACCGTAGCCGACGAAACCCGTAATAATCAGCCCCTCAAGCCAGACGGTTAATGTCCGCATTCCGACGCTGATCTGACGCGCCAAAAACAGCTTTTCGCGGGTTGTTTCAAGCCACGCGCGGTGATCTGCCTCGATGTCTTTGCGTCGCGCAAAAAGGCTGACGGTGTCAAAGTTCGAAAACGTATCTACGACCCCGCCAAGCAGGGCGGATTTCGACGCCATGAACGTTTCCATCGACCGCACCATGCGCGGGATGATGACCACCATCACCAAGATATAAAGAGCCAGCCAAATGAACAGCGGAACCGCCAACCGGATGTCGATGCCCGCCATAAACGTGACCACACCGATCATATAGACAAGACCAAAGGCCACTGCGTTCAGGGAATGATAAATCACAAACGTCGCGTAGTTCCCCATCAAGACAAGCCGCGAAGCGGTGCGCCCGGCAAGATCGTCTTGAAACCAACCAACGGACTGTTTGGTCAGATGCGCATGGGCGCGCCATCGAAACAGATTGGCGGCATTGCATTGCAGGCTGATGTCATTGGCGGCGTGACGCAGAAATTGCGACACGGGCCGAAACAGGATCAAGATAAACGCAGCACCTATCAGATTTGGCGCATGGCGTTGCCAAATCTCGTCGCGCGGCGTGTCGGCAAGCATGTCGATCAACTGGCCAGCATAGCTGATCAACCAAACCTCAACGCTGGCCGCGATGACGGTGACAATCACGCTGAGGATCAAAACCCAGCGCAGCGGGTAAAGGTGCGATTTCAGATAGGGCCAAACATGGCGGGCAGGCGGGCTGGCATCGCCGGGGTCATACGGGTCAACCAGACCAAGCGCGATCCGTGTGATGCGATCATAAAGCCTAAACATCCCGACGTGGCCTTCGAAGGATTTTCAGTAGTCCCATATCGTCCCGTCTTCCAACCTGACGACAGGATGACTGCCAGCGCGGTAGCTGTATTTCTCTGCTTCGTTCTCATCAAAATCCACGCCCAGACCGGGCGCATCGCTAACATAGACCATCCCGTTTTCCATTTTATGATCAGACGGAAACAGCGCGTCACATTCGGGCGTGCCCAGCACCAGATATTCCTGAATCCCGAAATTCGGGGCCCAGGCATTCAGATGATGTTGCGCGGCCATACTGATCGGCGAATGGCTGGGCGCGCCGTGAAATCCGGTTTTGACATGATGCAATCCGGCAAGGTCCACGATGCGTTTCACATGGGTAATCCCCCCGGCATAGGTGACAGCAACGCGGATGAAATCGATCAGTTCTTCTTGGATCAGCGTGTTACAATCCCAGATCGAATTGAAAACTTCACCAATCGCGACGGGCACGGTGGAATGTTGGCGCAAAAGGCGCAGCGCGTTCTGATCTTCAGCCGGGGTCGGATCTTCGAGCCAGTACAGCCCGACAGGTTCCACAGCCTTGGCAAATTGCGCCGCCTCGCGCGGGGTCAGGCGATGGTGGACGTCGTGCAGTATCTTGAGGTCAGGGCCAAACCGCGCCCGAATTTCAGCGAGAGCACCTGGCATAAAACGCAGGTATTTTTCGGTATCCCAGACCTCGATCTTGGGGCGCACACCGCTGAAATCGCTGATGTAGTTTTTGTTCGCGCCACGGGTTTCGGGCACCGCATAACTGGCGCTGGGCATCCCCGGGATGCCGCATTGCACGCGCACTGCTTTGTAACCCTGTTCAACATAGGCGGTGATGCTGTCCATCAGGTCTTCCAGATCGGTGCCTGTGGCATGGGCATAAACCATCGCCCCATCGCGGCTTTTGCCACCAAACAGCTGATACAGCGGCATGTTGGCCAGTTTGCCTTTGATGTCCCACAGCGCCATGTCGATCGCCCCGAACGACGCCATCGCGATCGGCCCACGCCTGAAATACGCCCCGCGATAAAAGAACTGCCAGATGTCTTCGCTGTTGCGCGGGTCCATCCCGATCAGGTTCGGAATTAGATAATCTTGTAAATACGCGGCAGGCAGGGTTTCACGGTTGTTCAGCGTGGCATCACCAAGGCCATAAACACCCTGATCAGTCATGATTTTGATCGTGACGTAATTTTTGGCGGGCCCACCAACAAAGATCTTCGCGCCTGTGATTTTCATGTCAAAGCCTCCAACCAAGGGTCGGCCAACAGATCTAGGCGGAACAGAACGCCCTATCAAAGCAGTGCAAAATCACCGCCCACGAAAATGGTGTCGCCGACAAATTACGTAATCTGACTACGTCCCACTTTAGGCTATGTCAAGAAATGCTGACTAGTATTCCAGTATAGCAATGCAAGTTTTGATCACACTATGTTCGAACAACCTGCGCATCGTTCTACCTCGCGGATTGTCCCTGAAACGGGGCAGTGCACATGGTCGATAAGCAAATGCGTCACATCGCCATCAACGCCGCTAATATCGCCTTTGCGGTGTCGCTCGCCCAATCTGCATCGCCAATCAGGCGCGCAATTTCGAACCCCTCGGGGTTCAGGACCAACGTCACAGGCAAACCGACAACGCCCATATCCCGCGCCAACGCAGAATTGGCATCGGTGTGCAGGGGCAGGTTATCAACGTCGATTTCAGCCAAGAACCGCTCCATTGCGGGGCGCTGATTCACACCTGTCGCAATCGTTACGACTTCGAACTCGGCGCCACCCAACTCATCTTGCAACTGCGAAAGATGCGGCATTTCTTTGCGGCATGGCGCGCACCATGTGGCCCAGAAATTCACCAGCACATACTTGCCCTGATAGGCGTCCAACGTCAGGTCCGATCCGTCCTCATGGGTGAACACCACATCTGATCCGCGATCCGCACCAAGCCGCAGCTTTAGCATGTCACCCTGCCGCATCTCTTCAACGGCTGTGAAATCAATCTCGGGCACCGTGGGGGTTTCCCCGCTGCCGGATGCCAAGTATAGCCCACCAGCAACACCAACGACGGCGGCGACTGCGAAAATCAGTTGTTTCTTCATCTGTTAAACCTTGGGCTAGGGACGCTTTTCATGTCTGATAAATCATCCTCGAATGCAATGTGGGGCGGTCGTTTTGCCGCGGGTCCGGATGCGATCATGGAAGCGATCAACGCGTCCATCGGATTTGACCGTCGTTTGGCGAAACAAGACATTGATGGCTCCCGCGCGCATGCAGCCATGTTGGCCGCACAAGGTATCATCAGCGATACCGATGCAGAGGCCATCCGTGAAGGCCTCCTCACGGTGTTGTCAGAAATCGAAGGCGGAACATTCCCCTACCGTGTCGAACTCGAAGACATTCACATGAACGTCGAGGCGCGCCTGAAAGAAATCGTTGGCGAACCCGCAGGGCGTTTGCACACAGGCCGATCCCGCAATGATCAGGTCGCGGTCGATTTCCGCCTGTGGGTGCGCGATCAATGCGACGCTGCTGATAGTGCCCTAAAGGCATTGATGGAGGCCTTGATTGGCCAAGCCGAAGATGGCGCTGATTGGGTCATGCCCGGCTTTACGCATCTTCAGGTCGCCCAGCCGGTTACATGGGGCCACCACATGATGGCCTACGTCGAAATGTTCGCGCGTGATCGCGCTCGTTTCGCCGATGCGCGCAAACGGATGAATGAATCCCCCCTTGGCGCAGCAGCGCTGGCAGGCACGTCCTTCCCGCTTGATCGTCAAATGACTGCAGACGCGCTGGGCTTCGATCGCCCCATGGCCAATTCGCTTGATGCCGTCGCTGCACGCGACTTCGCGCTCGAATTCCTTGGCGCGGCGTCGATTTGCGCGATGCACCTGTCCCGTTTGGCCGAAGAGCTGGTTATCTGGTCGTCCGCGCAATTCCGCTTTGTCGCTATGTCGGATCGTTGGTCCACCGGATCAAGCATTATGCCGCAAAAACGCAATCCTGACGCGGCTGAACTTCTGCGCGCCAAAATTGGCCGCATCTTCGGGGCCAATGTCGCGCTGATGACGATTATGAAGGGCCTGCCGCTGACCTATTCCAAGGACATGCAGGAAGACAAAGAACAGACGTTTGATGCAGCGGATTCCCTCATGCTCGGCCTCGCCGCGATGACAGGCATGGTCGCCGATATGAAAGCGCGCCCAGACGATCTGCGCATCGCCGCCGCCATGGGCTTTTCCACTGCCACGGACCTCGCCGACTGGTTGGTGCGCGAATTGGGCCTGCCGTTTCGTGATGCGCACCATATTACTGGATCGCTCGTCGCCATGGCCGAAGAAAAAGGCTGCGATCTGCCGGAATTGACGCTGTCAGACATGCAATCAGTCCACGCAGACATCACCGATGCAGTTTTTGACGTGTTGGGCGTGGACAATTCCGTCGCCAGCCGCACATCTTATGGGGGCACCGCACCCGTCAACGTTCGCGCCCAAATCGCCCGCTGGAAGGATGAATTGTCATGACGATCAAAATTTTCGCCCTCACTGCGCTGGCCTTTGTGGCGGCCTGCGGTGCCAATGATCCGCCCTTTCGCCCAACCGGAAATGTTGGTGTCAGCGCGGGCACCAACGGGGTCAATACATCGGCGAATGTCGGCGCGACCAACGGCACGTTCTCTGTCGGGCTGAGCCTGTAAGATGCGCTGGTTGTTTGCCGCACTCGCCCTGTGGGGCGCGATCCACCCGATGTATTATTTCATCCAGTGGTTCCAGCAAAACACGTGGGACATCATGGCGATGGTCGACGCGTGGCACGTGAATGCCGCCGCGTCCGGCCTTGTCTGGGACCTTACGATTGCGGCCATCGCGCTGACCGTCTGGGTGATTTATGAAACTGCACAAACCCGCCAGTTCATCCGCCTTATCGCTATTCTGGCGACGTTCTGCATTGGCGTCAGCTGTGGCCTTCCTCTTTATATTTTCATCCGCATGAGTAAATCCGCCTAATGGACCATTTTCTTTATCGCGACGGTCAGCTGATGGCCGAAGACGTCGCTGTTACAGACATCGCAGCCGCCGTCGGCACCCCGTTTTACGCCTATTCGTCGGCCACGCTGCTGCGCCATTTCAAACTGTTTGATGATGCACTTGCGGGCACGGATCACCTCGTGTGTTTTGCGATGAAATCCTGCTCCAACATAGCTGTGCTGAAACTTCTTGGTGATGCAGGCGCGGGTATGGATGTGGTGTCGGGTGGCGAATACCTGCGCGCCAAGGCCGCTGGTGTGTCCGGCGACAAAATCGTGTTTTCCGGCATCGGCAAAACGCGCGATGAAATGCGCATCGCGCTGGAAGGCGGCATTCGCCAGTTCAATGTTGAATCCGAACCCGAAATGCAGGTGCTGTCGGACGTCGCCGTGTCCCTTGGCATGGTCGCGCCAATCACCGTGCGCGTGAACCCTGACGTGGACGCCAAGACCCACGCCAAAATCTCCACCGGCAAAAAAGAAGACAAATTCGGCATTCCGATCAGCCGCGCGCGCGAGGTTTATGCAACGGCGGCCAAGCTCCCCGGGCTTAAGGTGATCGGCATCGACGTTCACATCGGCAGCCAGCTGACCGAACTTGAACCTTTCCGCCTCGCTTACCGCAAGGTCGCCGAACTGACGGAAACCCTGCGCGCGGACGGCCATGAAATCACCCGCCTTGATCTGGGCGGCGGCCTCGGCATTCCTTATGCGCGCGACAACAACGCACCACCGCTACCGCTGGAATACGGCGCGCTGATCAAAGAAGAAGTCGGCCATCTGGGCTGCGAGATTGAGATCGAACCGGGCCGCCTGATTTCAGGCAATGCAGGTATCCTTGTCGCCGATGTCATCTACGTCAAAGAAGGCGAGGGGCGTAAATTCCTGATCCTTGATGCCGCGATGAACGATCTGATCCGCCCCGCCATGTACGAAGCACATCACGATATCATTCCCGTGCAAGAACCCGCGCCGGGCGAAGACCAAACAGAATATGACATCGTCGGCCCGGTTTGCGAATCTGGCGATACTTTCGCCAAGGGCCGAAATATGCCGACGCTCAAGGCGGGTGAACTCGTCGCGTTCCGCTCAGCCGGGGCTTACGGTGCCGTGATGTCCAGCGAATACAATTCCCGCCCCCTCATCCCCGAGGTTCTGGTGCATGGGGATCAATTTGCGGTTATCCGCCGACGCCCGACCTTTGACGAGATGATCAATCGAGATACCATACCAGAGTGGCTATGACACCATAACACCAGCCATCCTGATCAGGAGACGCCCACTGACCCCACTCGGTCCAACGCCACGGCATTTGAAAATGCCCGTTTTGCTGACCCGCTTGGGGCTGATCGCAGAACGTGTGACCCAGGCGTTCTGGCCCTTCTGGACAGTGTTGTTTTTCGTATTGGCCCCGCTGATCCTTGGCTGGCAGGATTTTCTGCCCCTCGAAGTGGTCTGGACCTACGGTGTCATCGCAATTCTGGCGCTGTTGTGGACATTCTATCACGGAATCCGCCGTCTGAACTGGCCAAGCGAGGGCGAGGCCGTTGCCCGCGTTGATGCGCGCCTTCCCGGTCGCCCCATCGCCGCGCTGAATGACGTGCAAGCCATCGGCGCAGGTGATGCCGCCTCTGAGGCCGTGTGGGCCGCACACCTCGTTCGGATGCAGGAAAAAACACGGCTGGCGCGGGCGGTTGAACCCGATCTGCGCGTGTCCTCGAAAGATCCCTACGGTTTGCGCTACATGGCTGTGCTGTGCATGGTTGTGGCGCTGTTGGTCGGGTCAATCTCGCGCATCGGGTCTGTTACGCAATCGGGCACAGGCACCGAAATACTGGCCACTGGCCCCGTGTGGGAAGGCTGGATCGAACCGCCCGCCTACACCGGAAAGCCCACGCTTTACCTTGCCGATATTGTCGCCAACCGCGTGCAAGTCCCGCAAGGGTCGTTCATAACGCTGCGCCTTTATGGCGAAGTCGGCGATTTGTCGGTCAGTGAAACCGTGTCGGGCCGCACGACGGACCTTGGTGCCGCGACCGATCAACAACAAGGGTTCGAGGTTACGCAGGCTGGCACGTTGTCCATTGAGGGCGAGGGCGGCACATCGTGGCAAATCCTGTTGCTCGCCGATGAACCACCCACCGTCGAATTCACCGGCCCGATCGAAGCAGACGCGCAGGGCGAAATGTCCCAGCCGTTTTCGGCCATGGATGACTACGCCGTTATTGCGGGCACCGCGACAATCGAACTCGACCTTACCGCGCTGAACCGCCGCTACGGGCTGATCATCGATCCTGACCCGCGCGACCCCGTTGTCATCGATTTGCCGATGCCGTTTTCCGGTGACCGCGCTGATTTTGAAGAACTGCTGATTGATGATTTCAGCGAACACCCGTGGGCAAACCTGCCCGTTACAATGACCTTGCAGGTCGAAGATGGCGTCGGCCAGATCGGCACCAGCGACGTCGAACACCTGACCCTCCCGGGGCGGCGGTTCTTTCAGCCCATTGCGCGCGCCGTGATCGAACAGCGCCGCGATATCTTGTGGTCCAAGGCCAATGCGCCCCGCGTTGCCCAAGTGCTGCGTGCCGTGTCCAACCGCCCCGACGAAGTGTTCCCCGATGAAACGACCTACCTGCGCCTGCGCGCCATCATCCGCCGCATTGAGGCAATGGAAACATCCGGCCTATCGGATGACGTGCAATCAGAAATCGTAGACGCCCTGTGGGAACTCGCCGTGCAGCTTGAAGAAGGGTCCCTTGCGGATGCCCGTGCCCGCCTGGAACGCGCGCAAGAACGGCTTGAGGAAGCAATGCGCAACGGTGCGTCCGACGAAGAAATCGCCGAACTGATGCAAGAACTGCGCGAAGCGATGAACGACTATATGCAGCAACTCGCCAATGAGATGGAACCGTCCGACAACGACGGCACCGATCAACCCGACGAGCAGCAAAGCGGCGAAACCATCACGCAGGACGAAATACAGGCCCTGATGGACCGCATTCAGGAACTGATGGAAGAAGGCCGCATGGCCGAAGCAATGGAGCTGATGGAACAGCTCAACGAATTGATGGAAAACCTGCAAATGACTGAAGGTGGGGATGGCGGCGATGGCCCCCCTATGCCCGGTCAGCAATCCATGGAAGACCTCGCCGAAACCCTGCGCGAACAACAAAACCTCACGGATGAGGCGTTCCGTGACCTTCAGGAACAGTTCAATCAGGGCCAGGAACAAGGTCAGCAACAAGGCCAGCAGCCCGGCGATCAAAGCGGCCAACAGCCGGGGCAGCAACAAGGCCAAGGCGATCAACCGGGTCAGCAAGGTCAAGACGGGCAAGATGGCCAAGGCGGCCAGCAACCGGGCCAACAACAAGGTCAGGGCCAAGGTCAAGGTGACAACACACAGGGCGGCCTGACAGACGACAACGGGCAGGGCGGCGAAGGTGGCGGCAGCCCCCAAAGCCTCGCGGAGCGCCAACAAGCCCTGCGCGACGGGTTGAACCAATTGCGCAACGGCCTGCCCGGTTTGTCCGGCGATGCGGCCGAAAGCGCTGAACAGTCCTTGGAAAGTGCCGAAGGCGCGATGGACGGCGCCGAAGACGCATTGCGCGAAGGTGACCTCGCCGAGGCGATTGATCGCCAAGCCGAAGCCATGGATGCCCTGCGCGAAGGTCTGCGCAATCTTGGGCAGGCTTTGGCGGAAAACCAGATGGACGACCTCGAAGAAGGCCAAGGCACCCAGACTGGCAATGCCGAAGGCCGCCCCGAACCCGAACGCCGTGATCCATTGGGCCGCGAAATCGGCAACAACGGCCAGTTCGGCACCGAAGAATCCATGCTTCAGGATGAAATCAACCGCCGCGCCGAAGAACTGCTGCAGGAATTGCGCAATCGCTCAGCGGATCAGGAACGCCCGCAGATCGAACTGGATTACCTGCGCCGCTTGCTCGACCGGTTTTAGCCTTCGCCAGCGTCCGGTGTGCCCGATGCGATCAGCCCTTGCAGTTGTTGATCCAGCCAGATGCGCAGCCCATCGACCCAATTCACATAGGACGTCAGCGGTGCATCAAGCTGTGGCACAGCCGCGCTGATCTGTGGCGCAAAGATATAGGCTGCCAGCGCGATCACCGCGAGGATCACCATCAAGATGAATCCACGGCGGAACCCGCTGCTTTGCTTGGGCAGATCGTCTTCATCAATGCCAACATCGCTTTGCGCGGCGTCGGGGCGTAGGGATGAATTGATTTCTTCGATATCGGGCAACAGCTCACGGCGCGGCGCATCGCGTTCTTGCGCAATGGCGGCCCCGACAGCGGCGGCAATTTCAGGCTCTCCGCGCAGCTTTGCCAAACGGTCGCGCGCCTCGCGGCTGCGGCGGTCCTCGTCCGGGTCGCTTGGTTCGGGATCATGGGACAGATCAAGGTCAGGCTGCGTTTCGATCGTGTTTTCGTCTGCCTGACGGGCGGCCTGTTCGTACTCCGCCTCTTCGCGCAAAATATCCGCGACGCCAGGGTCCAATTCGCGCGCGCGGGGTGCGGGCTGTTCAGGCTCTGGTGTGGGTTCGGGTTCAGGCTGCGGTTCAGGTTCAGGCTGTGGTTCGGGTTCAGGTTCCGGCGCAGGCTGCTGCTCGGGCTCGGGCGCTGCATCAGGTGTCGGGGTCGGCTCTGTACCCAGCTCTGCTGCCTCGGATGCACCGGGTTTTTCAAACCACGTATGACCACAATTGGAGCATTGAACGTCGCGCCCGGCTTCTGGCACCACGTCATCAGCAACTTCATATTGCGCCCCGCAATTCGGGCAAATCAGCCGCATGTCTTAGTTCCCTCGCCTCAATCGGGCATTCTGCCCGAACTATTTGGGTGAATCTTACCGATCCTGTCCACCAAGCGCAAAGGTTTTACAAGCGTGCCGTCGCGCAGGCAGATTGCATGTGCCGTCGCTTTGCGCCAAAACCTAAATCAACGAACGGGGGCAGGCGTGATTGAACTCGACAATGTGGCCTATAGTTACGGCGGAGCAGAGCTGTTCTCTGCGCTGAACCTGCAACTTGCGCCCGGGTCCTTCCACTTTCTGACAGGTCCGTCGGGCGCGGGCAAAACCACTCTTTTGAAACTGTGCTACGGCGAACTGATCGCGACGGGCGGGCAGGTGCGCCTGTTCGGGCAGGATTCCCGCAGTCTGGATCGTGATAGCGTGGCCGATACGCGGCGGCGCATCGGGGTCGTGCATCAGGACTGTCAATTCCTTGATCATTTGTCTGTTGCCGAAAACATCGCTTTGCCGCTGACCGTCGCGGGCCAAACCACGCAAGCCGCCGATCTTGTGGATCTGTTGGGGTGGGTCGGCTTGACGCGACAGGCCGACCAGCTTCCGCCGCAGCTGTCCGGCGGTGAACGCCAACGCGCCGCCCTCGCCCGCGCCGTCATTATGTCGCCTGAAGTGATCCTTGCCGATGAACCCACCGGCAACGTCGATTGGGAAATGTCGCAGCGGTTGCTTGCGCTTTTGGTTGAGCTGAACAAAATGGGCAAAACCGTGTTGATCGCGACCCACGACATCAGCCTGATCCGCGCCGCCAAAGCACAGGTCAGCGCGCGTGTTCTGCGCCTCAAAGATCGTCGCTTGCAGCTTGCGGGGGCCGATCTGTGATGGATTTTATCGCCCGCGTGCTCACGCTTTTGTCTGGCGATCCACAGGCAGATCGCGCCGTGCCGCCCACCGGATACACCGCCCGCCTGACGCTGCTGACGTCTGGCGCAATGGCGTTTCTGGCGGTGTTTGCGCTGGCTCTGTCACTGGCGACGGGCCGCTTGGCGGATCGTTGGTCGGCAGAATTGGCCCAAACGTCTACCTTACGCATTTCCGCGCCCGCCGATCAGATGGACGCCCAGACCCTCGCCGCGCTTGAGGTTTTGCGCACAACCCCCGGCGTTGCCGACGCCCGTGCGCTGGACGCAGATGAACAACGCGCGCTGCTGGCCCCGTGGTTCGGGCCGGACCTGCCCGTTGAAACCCTGCCGATCCCGCAATTGATCGAAGTCATCGCAGACGGTACCGGATACGACAC
Organism: Octadecabacter dasysiphoniae; assembly: GCF_021532615.1. Taxonomy (GTDB): domain Bacteria; phylum Pseudomonadota; class Alphaproteobacteria; order Rhodobacterales; family Rhodobacteraceae; genus Octadecabacter; species Octadecabacter dasysiphoniae. Next base: position 381,348 of record NZ_JAKGAQ010000002.1, on the reverse strand, counting down.
CGCAGGCCTGCGCGCGCGTCTTCAGGCCGAAGTCCCCGGCGCGGTTCTGGATGATCACACCCGCTGGCGCGAACCACTGGTCGAAGCCGCATCGCGCCTGCGCCTTTTGGGGTTCGTGTCGATCCTGCTGATCGCGGGGGCCACTGGCGCCATGATTACACTGGCCGCGAACGCCGCCCTTGCCGCCAACGCGCAATTGATCCGCGTCATGCGGCTGGTGGGCGCGCGCGATATTTACATCGCCCGCGCCTTTGTGCGCCGCTTTACCCTGCGCGCCTTGCTCGGTGCGGCTGTGGGCACGGCCATCGGCACGCTTGCCGTGCTGCTGCTGCCCAGCACGGATGCAGCGGGTGGGTTTCTGACGGGTCTTGGATTTCAGGGCTGGCACTGGCTCTGGCCGCTGACCATCCCGATCCTCGCCGCCTTCGTCGCTTTTGTGGCCACACGACAAGCCGCCCTTCGCACCCTAAAGGAGCAATCATGACATACGCCATCCAATGGGTCCGGTCCCTGATTTTTATCATCGTGATGTATGTCGCCCTGCTGCCATGGGGCATCGTGTTCGCCATCCCCGCCGTGATCTCGCGCCGTTACGCGATCCTGTGCTGCCGATCCTATTGCTGGTTTATCAAATGGTTCGCAGGTTGGATGATCGGCCTGAAATGCGAAGTCCGCGGCACGCCCCCACAAGACGAAGTCCTGATCGCCGCCAAACATCAGTCGTTCCTTGATGTATTGATGATCTACGGCGACATCCCAGCGGGCCGCTTCATCATGAAAGACATTCTGAAATACGCCCCCGTTGTCGGGCAGTTCGGCCTGCGCGTGGGCTGTATTCCCGTCAAACGTGGCAAACGCGGTGCCGCGATCAAACAGATGGTGGCAGATGTCGCCGCAGGGCGTTTGTTCCCTGGTCAGCTGATCATCTATTCCCAAGGCACCCGCATCGCACCGGGCGTAAAAGCACCCTACAAAATCGGCACCGGCGTCCTTTACAAAGAACTCGGCCAGGATTGCGTGCCCGTGGCTGCCAACGTTGGTGTGTTCTGGCCCAAGCGCGGCATCTACCGCAAACCGGGCGTCGCCGTGGTTGAATTTCTGCCGCGCATCCCGGCAGGCCTTGAGGTCAACGAATTTATGAAACAGCTCGAAGATGCAGTTGAAACCAAATCCAACGAATTGATGCGCGAGGCGGGGTTCACCGCGATAGATACATGAAAACCATCGATACGATCAACGATCTTGAGGCGCTTTATGACGCCGCCGTGCCCGCGTCCCTGACCAAAGTCATCACCCGCATCACGCCCCACTACGCCACGTGGATCAACACCGCGCGCTTTTGCGTTCTGACCACGGTGGGCCCAGAAGGCACCGACGGCAGCCCGCGGGGCGACATCGGCCCCGTCGTGCGGCTGGTGAATGATAAAACCCTGCATCTGCCGGACTGGCGCGGCAACAACCGTATCGACAGCTTGCGCAATATCGTGCGCGACGGGCGGGTCAGCCTGATGTTCATGGTGCCCGGGTCGTCCAACGTGATCCGCGTCAATGGCACCGCCGTTCTGTCCGTTGATCCCACCGTTACCGACAGTTTTGAACAAAACGGCAAGCACCCCAAATCCGTGATCGTGATAACCGTGGGTGAGGCGTATTTCCAATGCGCAAAGGCCATCATGCGATCTGAATTATGGACAGGTGATCCCAACAAAGACCTGCCCACCGCAGGGCAGATGATCAAAGAACAACAGGCCGAATTTGACGGCAAAGCCTATGATGAAGGCTACGCCGAATACGCAAAGGACCGGATGTGGTAACCAAAGTTCTAGGGCTGGCATCGGGCGCCTTGGTCGCGTCCCTTGGGGTGTGGGCCTTCAACGACTGGCGCCATGTCAGCGATGATGACCGCCTCACAGCGATTTTGCAGGACCATTGTTTGCCCTATGTGCGCAGCGGCGATGCCCCGTTTGATGGCATGGGCCGCAGTCCGGGCGTGTATGATCGGGTTGATCTTAACGATGGGTTCAAAGACGGCGGCGCACTGCTGATCCATGACGCGCGCTTTGTGGCGCAATGGGGCCTGTCCGCTGACAGCGGGCCGGACGGCGATACGACCTTTCGGGTTTGCGATGTGAAACCGACGTACGGGACCGATACCGTCGCGGGGTTTGTTGTGGCACCGGACGGGTTCATCGCGCGCTATAGTGACGTGATCGCACCAGACGGGGCCTTGGTTGCAGATCGTGATGCGGTGCCCGACAGCCCCGTGATCCTTGGTTGGTTCAACGAAAACGGTGATCAAAGCGACGGATTGCGCGTTGTCATGGCGGTCAGCACGGGGTTGGTGTCATCGCTTTTGGTTGGGCTGCCGCTGGCGGAATAACGGGTCAGCTTAGTGGGCAATCGGCCACATCAACATCCACCACGATAAACGTCTGCGGCCCAAAATCCTGCCCACCCAGATCGACATACAGCTTCGAGCCTTCCACAAAAACAGCCCCGTCCTGCAACACTGCCGTCGAATTTTCCAAATTCTGCGCCGCGCCATTGAACAGCACACACTCGGTCAAAAAATCCAACACATAGCCGTTGAATCCGGCCACGGGAAACGTGCCGCCAACGGTCTCGGGGTAGGTGACAATCACTTGCGCATCGCGGATGTCGACAATGGCGGGCACGATGTCCCAGCCGTTCTGCACGCCCTCGGGCCCCAGCCCGTATTCAATGTTATTGGAAACCACCGCCGGGTGACGTTCGCCCACATAAATCGGGGCGTCCGCGTCATCATAGGCCAGCGCGCCAAACGTCACCGTGCGCTCCATCAGCCCGCCTGCCGCTGCCGCTTGCGCGCTCAGTAATAGGGCAAGGCCGGCGCGGATCATGCCGCTAGGCCTTTGCTCCCGAGGTCGAGGTATTTTTGCCGCCGCGCTTGGCGCAGGGCTTCGGGGGATTTGCTGCTCAACTCTGCGATCATGCTGGAAATCGCTTTGCCCACGCCCTCAATCGCCGTTTTCTTATGGCGATGGGCGCCGCCGACGGGCTCATCGATGATGCGGTCACACACGCCCAGTTCTTGCAAGTTTTGCGCGGTCAATCGCAGCGCTTCTGCCGCTTCGCGCATCTTTTCGGCGTCTTTCCAAAGGATCGACGCGCAGCCCTCGGGCGAAATCACGGAATAAACTGAATGCTGCAACATCGCGACGCGGTTGGCTGTTGCGAACGCCACCGCCCCGCCAGACCCGCCTTCGCCGATAATCACGCTGACCAACGGGACACCGATTTGCAGGCATTTCTGCGTTGACCGTGCAATCGCCTCGGATTGGCCGCGCTCTTCTGCGCCTTTGCCCGGGTAGGCGCCGGGCGTGTCCACCAACGTCACAACAGGCAGGCCAAACCGGTCGGCCATATCCATCAAACGGATCGCTTTGCGGTAGCCTTCAGGGCGGGCCATGCCGAAATTACGCTCAATCCGCGATTTCGTGTCGTTGCCCTTTTCATGGCCGATCACCATCACGGGCTGCCCGTCAAGGCGTGCCAAGCCACCCATCACCGCGTGGTCATCCGCAAAATTGCGATCGCCAGCCAGCGGCGTGTATTCGGTAAACAACGCCTCGATGTAATCTTTGCAGTGGGGTCGATCTGCGTGGCGCGCGATCTGGCATTTGCGCCAAGGCGTCAGATCGGCGTACAGCGCCACCAACAAATCGGCGGCCTTTTTATCCAGCGCTTGCGCCTCGGCCTCCACATCCATTTCCTCGTTCTGGCGGGCCAGCGCACGCAGTTCAGCGGCTTTGCCTTCAATTTCGGCCAGCGGCTTTTCAAAGTCGAGGTAGTTGGTCATGCGACGTGCTCCAATTATTCTTACTCCGATATAAGGTCGCAGGTAGACGAAATGCAACTCAGCAAGATTTGTGCACTTGGGGCGCGTTAGGACAAGGCCATGGAACGCAAACACCCACATATGGACCGCATCATGCGCGTCATCGATTATATCCACGCGAACGCCGATCAGGATCTGTCGCTGGATCAACTGGCCGATGTGGCCGCCATGTCGCGGTTTCATTGGCAAAAGGTGTTTTCTGCGATCATGGGGGCATCACCTGCCGCCACGATCCGGTCCGTGCGTATGCACAAGGCGTCCATGTTGCTGGTGCGCACGGATATGCCCGTGCCCCAGATCGCCGTGCGCGTCGGGTATGACAATGACCGCAGCTTCGCGCGCACATTCAAAGACAGCTACGGTGTGACTCCGGCTGCGTTTCGCAAACGTGGACAGACGGCAGATCATCGTGGCCCAATACAAGGACACTCCCTGATGTTTGAAGTAACGACGAAAGAAGTCCCCGACATGCGCCTCGCCGCGCTTAGCCACCGTGGTGATTACGCGGAGGGCAGCGCTTGTTATCAAAAGGTCTCTACGATCATGTCGACGGGCAATCACTGGCCCCACACGGGCGGAATGGCGGGGGTGTATTACGATGACCCGAGCACAACCCCGATTGACGATCTACGCAGCCATGCGGGCGTCATCTGGAACGGGGCAGACATCCCCGACGGGCTCGAGGATGTCGCGCTGGCAGGGGGCAACTACGCCATCCTGCATTTCAAAGGCCCCTACAGCGGCCTCGTGTCGGCGTATCGGTTTCTGTACGGTGATTGGCTGGCTGGCAGTCAGGCCGAACTGCGCGATGCCCCGTCCTTTGAGGTGTACCTCAATGATCCCACGAACACCGCGCCTGATGATTTGCGGACAGACATTTACATGCCGTTGGCTGGTTAACCCGCGATCATCTCGCTCTGTTTGACGATGACTTCGGCCTGCTTGATCGATGCGATGTCGACCAAGCGGCCTTTGTAAACGGTCGCCCCCTCGCCGCGCTCTGTCGCGTCTTTCATCGCGGCGAGGATTTCACGGGCTTCTGCGACGGCCTCCTCAGACGGGGTGAATACCTCATTGGCCAGCGCGATCTGTTTGGGGTGGATGGCCCATTTGCCAACCATACCAAGGGTCGCGCTGCGCCGTGCTTGGGCGCGGTAGCCTTCATCGTCGGAAAAATCCCCGAACGGGCCATCAACAGGCAACACACCGTGGGTGCGGCAGGCCGCAACAATCGCCGTCTGTGCCCAATGCCACGGGTCGCTGTAATGGCGCGCCTCACCGTGTAGCATGTAATAGTTTTCCTGCGTCCCACCGATGCCCGTTGTTTGCATCCCCATGGAGGCTGCAAAATCAGCAGCACCAAGCGACATCGCCTGCATACGCGGTGACGCGGCAGCGATTTCTTCTACATGTGCGATACCAGCGGCGGATTCGATAATAACCTCAAAAGAAATCGGTTTTGTCCGCCCCTTGGCGCGCTCAATTGCTGTCACCAGCGCATCAACGGCATAGATATCACCGGCACATCCGACCTTGGGGATCATGATTTGATCCAGTCGGTCGCCCGCTTGTTCCAACACATCCACCACATCGCGATACCAATACGGCGTGTCCAACCCGTTGATCCGCACGCTGACTGTCTTGGTGCCCCAATCAATCGTGTTGATCGCCTCGATCACATTGGCGCGCGCGCTGTCTTTGTCGCTCGGGCTGACGCTGTCTTCAAGATCAAGGTTCACAACGTCCGCAGCGCTCGCCGCCATCTTGGCAAACAGTTTGGTATTGCTGCCGGGGCCAAACAACTGGCAACGGTTCGGGCGGGCGACGGGCGTGGGTTGCAGGCGAAATGACATGGGCAATCCTGTGGGTAATGAAGTTGCGTATTTTCTGGCGACGGAGGTAGATTATTGCGCGCAATGCTGCAAGTGCGAAAGCGGCATGATGTCTTAGCTGTAGGTGGAAAAAAATTGCACAAGAATTCCAGTTTACGCAAAAATATTCGAATTAATGTTTGTTTACGGTGTATTTCAAAAGACTTTACCCGCCCATCTGTCCCATTCTGCGCAAAACCCTAAGGAGGCTGCCATGATTCCCACCCCATATCTTTTGTTCCTCGGCGATGCGCCCGATCAGCTTGCTGCGAAAGTGGCCCAAGGCATCAAAGACTGGCGCCCTGAAAACGCTGTTGGCCAGTTCCGCCTGCCGGGGTGTGGCGCGGATGTGGGGATCGATGATCTGACTTTGCAAGAAGCATGGGACGCAGGCGCGCGGACCGTCGTGATTGGCGTGGCGAACCGTGGCGGCATCATTTCGCAAAGCTGGAAGGACGTGCTGATCGAAGCCCTGGGCATGGGGTTTGACCTCGCCTCGGGTCTGCACAATCTGCTGCGCGATGAAAACGATCTGGTCGCCGCGGCGCGTGTGGCCGGCCAAACCCTGCACGATGTGCGTATCCCGTCCGTCGCCTATCCGATTGCCAATGGCCTGAAACGCACGGGCAAACGTTGCCTCGCGGTGGGAACAGATTGTTCGGCTGGCAAGATGTACACTGGCCTCGCGATGGACGGTGAAATGCGCAAGCGCGGTATGAAATCTACGTTCCGTCCCACGGGCCAGACAGGCATCCTGATCACAGGGGGCGGTGTGCCCTTGGACGCAGTTGTCGCCGACTTTATGGCGGGCGCGGTCGAATACCTCACGCCGGACAACGACGAAGATCACTGGGATCACATCGAAGGGCAGGGCAGCCTGTTCCACGCGTCCTATTCCGGTGTGACGATGGCGCTGGTTCACGGCGGTCAGCCAGATGCCTTGGTGTTGGCGCACGAACCCACCCGCACACACATGCGCGGCTTGCCAACCTATAGCCTTCCGACGCTCGAAGCGCTGCGCGATCTGTCTTTGCAGGTCGCCCGCGTGGTGAACCCTGATGTCAAAGTCATCGGTATTTCTGTCAACACACAGCACTTGTCCGAGGACGAGGCCAACGCCTGTCTCAAGGAAATCGAGGACCGCATGGGCTTGCCCACGGTTGATCCATTCCGCCATGGTGCGGATCGTCTGGTGGATGCCCTCGTCGCACTGTAATGTCCTGATCTCCCGTCGGAGCCTCCGGCGGGAGTTTATTGGCCTAGATGAAGATGAGGCAAATCGAATGACAATTGCGGTCACCCAAGACGTGTTCCAACTGGCAGAGGTGTTCACCATCTCGCGGGGGTCGCGCACGCAGGCCAAAGTTCTGACCGTCAAGATTGAACGCGACGGCGTGGTGGGGTGGGGCGAATGTGTGCCGTATGCGCGGTACGATGAAACCATGGACAGCGTGACAGATCAGATCGCGGGCCTGCCTGCGGATGTGACGCGCGATGGATTGTACGACCTGCTAGAGGCGGGTGCTGCACGCAACGCCGTTGATTGTGCTTTGTGGGACCACGAGGCGAAAATCACAGGCAAACGTGTCTGGGATTTGATCGGTGTGCCCGCGCCCGCGCCCTGCATCACCGCATTTACCCTGTCGCTGGACACACCTGAAAACATGCGCGCGGCGGCGGCGAAACATGCCGATCGCCCGCTTCTTAAAATCAAGCTCGGCACGCCCGATGACATGGCGCGGCTAGAGGCTGTGCGCGAAGGTGCCCCGAAATCCACCATCATCGTGGACGCAAACGAAGGTTGGACGGCTGAAGTCTATACCGACCTCGCGCCGCATCTGATCCGCCTCGGCGTGACGATGGTAGAACAACCGATGCCCGCAGGTCGCGACGACATGCTGGGCGAAATCGCACGCCCGCTGCCTGTGTGCGCCGATGAATCCTGCCATGACACCGCAACGCTTGCGGGGCTGAAAGGCAAATATGACATGGTCAACATCAAGCTGGATAAAACCGGCGGTTTGACCGAGGCGCTTAGACTGAACGACGCCGCACGGGCCGAGGGCTACAAAGTTATGGTCGGCTGCATGGTCGGATCGTCCCTTGCGATGGCGCCGGCGACGATTGTTGCGCAAGGCGCCGAAGTGGTTGACCTTGACGGCCCGCTGCTTCTGGCCGAAGACCGCGATGAACCACTTATTTTTGATGATGCCGGCGTACATGCACCCAGCCGGAACCTATGGGGATAACCAACATGAGCCGCACAGTTTACGTAAATGGCGAATACCTGCCCGAAGAAAAAGCAACCGTTTCGATCTTTGACCGCAGCTTTCTGATGGCCGATGGCGTTTATGAGGTCACGTCGGTTCTGGGCGGTAAGCTGATCGATTTTGCGGGCCACGCCAAGCGGCTCGAACGGTCCCTCAATGAACTTGAGATGCAGAAACCTGATGCTTTTGATGACCTGCTGGACATCCACCGCGAACTGGTGCGCCTGAACGATATCGACGAGGGCATGATCTATTTACAAGTCAGCCGCGGCAGTGCCGGGGATCGCGATTTCGCCTATCCCAGCGCGGACGTCAAACCGACACTGGTGCTGTTCACGCAGAATAAACCCGGTCTGGCCGACAGCCCCAAAGCCCTCGAAGGGTTCAAGGTTATTTCCATCGACGATCAGCGGTGGGGCCGCCGCGATATCAAGACAACCCAGCTTTTGTACCCCTCTATGGGCAAAATGATGGCCAAGGCGGCGGGCTGTGATGATGCATGGATGATCGAGGACGGCCACGTCACCGAAGGCACGTCCAACAACGCCTATATCGTCAAAGGCAATACGATCATCACCCGTCATTTGGGCACCGAAATCCTCCACGGGATCACGCGTGCCGCCGTTCTGCGTTTCGCCAAAGAAGCACAGATGAAGATCGAAGAGCGTAGTTTCACCATTGAAGAGGCGCAGGGTGCGGATGAGGCGTTTATCACCTCAGCGTCCACATTCGTGATGCCTGTCGTTGAAATTGATGGCGCGGCTGTCGGTGCAGGCACGCCGGGCCCGATTGCTGCGCGTCTGCGTGAAATCTACCTCGAAGAAAGCCGTAAAGTCGCCATCTAAGTGCGATTGAAAAGGGCCCGCTTGCACGTGGGTCCTTCACGCGGCCATAGTGACCTAAAGGTAATCCATGCCGGAGGGTGACGTGCGCAGGTTAATCGGGGGTCTTGTGTTGGCGGGCGGCGTTGCGGCGCTGGGGTATGTCGCATCGACAGACCACGCGACCCGCATTCAAGCCACGATTTCCGATCAGGCCACCGCTGCTGGCGCGCAGGCCGTCACGCCCCAAACCTGGACAATGCGTGTGTCTGGCCGTGATGTTACTGTGTCTGGATATGTTCTGGGCGATACGGGCGTGTCCGTTCTCAGGACTGCACTTCAATCCGTGGAAGGTGTGCGCACCGTGAATGTGGATGCCCTAGAGGCAGTGCCCTATGCCCCAAATTTTTCCATGCGGATTTATCTGTCTGACGGGGCTGTTCGCGCGCAAGGGTCCGTGCCCACACCCGATGCGTTTGGCCTGTTCCCTGACGGCAGTGATCTGACCCTTGCCGCGGGTGTGCCGGATGAAAACTGGATCACCCTCGCCGCTGCCGCGCAAACCCCCGTGTCCATGCTGCAATCAGGTGGCGCCCTTTTGACGGAACGAGTATTGATGATCGGCGGTGTTGCGCAAACCCCCGATGATCGCGACGCCATCATCGCCACGCTAATGCCACTTCCGCCCGGCTATACGTTGGACAACGATATCACCGTTCTTGACGATGGGACCCCTTTGCGGCTGACGCTTGATCTGCGCGATGATGCAGTTTCTGCGACTGGCAAATTCCCCGCCGATCTGTCGACGGATGTCATCGGTGAGTTATTCGCCCTACGCGATCCCATCGATGTCACCCAATCGATATTCCCCGCGCAAGACCCTGACTGGCACAGGCTTGTCCGTGTCAGTATGGCGGCCGCGTCCGAACTGATCGACGCACAACTGGTCATTGATGGTGCAACCGCCACCCTGACCGGTTCAGGCACCCCGGACGGGATTGAACAGGCCAATGCGCGTTTGGCGCAGATACCGGATGGCTACGCTGTCACCGCCGATCTTTCGCTGTGGGACGACGGCGCGCCCTTGGCCATGACAATGGATTGGGATGGTCGCCAAGCCAGCGCCACCGGTAAATTCCCCACCGGTTTCAACCCACGCGGCCCTGCGGGCGTGGCCGTCACAAGCGATGCAGCCCGCAGTTTTCTGCCAGATACAGATGGCGCGTTCACGGATAATTCAAACGCGGGTGTCACGGCTTTGGGCTTGTTGACGACGGGTGTTTTGGATGTCACCGCAGATGCAATTGTTCTTACGGGCACCGCCGCATCGCCGCAGGTTGATGTGGTCCTTGATAGCGTCTTTGCCAATCTGCCCGCGGACACAAACATCACCCGCACGATCACCTATCTGGATGATGGATCGCCCGCCGCATGGACGTTGCAGTATTCCGCGACAACAGGTGCGACGGTTGAAGGCCGCTTGCCCGTTGGTCTGTCGATGGATGACATCGCATCGACCCTCGAGTTGGCGGATATCGATGGCACCCCTGTGACGGCGGTCGAAGATGACAGGGCAGGCACCAGCCTTGATACGCTGACCATTGCAGCCCGTTACCTGCCCGAAGTCGAACAGATGACCTATGCGCGCGACGGGGACGGCAGCGCGCTTGATCTGATCCTGTCCCCGGGCGTTGACGTTGATCTGGTGGCAGTTGATCTGGCCGAAACGCTGCCCGGTGATGTGGCGTTTTCCCTCGGTCCGCTGGACGGTCTACCAGATGACGGCACGCAGCGCCTGAACGCCGCAACGGGTCTGAACGAAGTATTCACAGGCGGCTTCTGGTTGCCCGATCTGGATTTCACGGCTGATGTCGGGGGTTGCACCGCCGCGTCCATGGCCATTCTGGACAGCGCCACAATCAATTTCCTGTCCGGTTCTGCGCGCCTTGATGCCACGTCAATCCGCGCGATCAACGGTCTGGCGGCGGTGGTGCGCCCCTGCCTCGATGCGGGGCTGCGCCTTGAAATTGGCGGGCACACGGACGCCACGGGTGATGCAGACAGCAACAACGCCCTTAGCTTTAACCGCGCCGCCGAAGTGCGCGCCGCCCTGATTGATCGTGGGGCCACCGCAGATGTGATGACCCCTGTGGGTTACGGCCAGACAGATCCAATTGCCGACAACGCAACACCCGAAGGGCGCGCGCAAAACCGCCGCACGACCCTGTCGTGGACCCAGCCCTGATGCCTGAAAGGACCACATCATGTTCATAGAATGGGATTTCCTATTGGCCGAAATCTGGGTGCTGCTGGCGCTGGCTGCACTCCTCGGTTTGTTCGCGGGATGGCTGATCTGGGGCGGGCGGCTCGATTTGGGCGCGGACGCAGACGAAGTGCGCCGGTTACAGGCCGAACTGAAACGCGAAAAATCCCGCACACGGTCCATGTCGTCGGATCCTCTCGATGATATTCCCGACATGCAGGGCGGCGGTTATACCCGCCCGACGCCCATGTCCCCACCCGCAACGGTCCCGTCGCCCGTACCTGTTCCCGACCCCATCATACCTGTCCAAAAGGCGGACCCAGCGCCCGAAGCTGCCGCAAAGCCCGCAGGTCTGGAGGCCCCGCGCGACGGGCTGCCGGATGATCTGACCAAAATCAAAGGCATCGGCAGGAAGCTTGAAAAATTGTGTAATACGTTGGGCTTTTGGCACTACGACCAGATCGCCGCGTGGACGGGCGATGAAATCGCTTGGGTTGATGAAAACCTCGAAGGTTTCAAAGGCCGCGTGACCCGCGATCAATGGGTGGATCAGGCCAAAGCACTGGCCCAAAACGCATCACCCGCCTTCGTGCGCCGCAAAGATTAATCCTTTTTGACGTTCTCGGCGAAGGCGGTATCGAAGGCGGCATTTTGCGCCGCACTCGCGTCAGTCTGATAATTCGCCTTCCACTGCGCCATGGTCATCCCGTAAAACGCCTCGCGGCCCTCGTCCTTTGTCATCTCGATCCCGCGTTCGTTCGCGGCTTCTTGATACCAGCGGCTCAGGCAGTTGCGGCAAAACCCGGCAAGGTTCATCATATCGATGTTTTGGGCGTCCGTGCGGTCCTCCATGAGGTGCTTTTGCAAACGGCGAAACGCGGCGGCCTCAAGCTCGACTTGGGTTTGGGCATCAATATCAGGCATCCATCTTCTCCAATGCGTGTGTCAGGATAGGGGCCAACCGTTGCCCCCACGCGATCTGATCCGCGTCCGTTTCAATCAAATCGTTTCGCACTTCAATCAACACATTCGCGCGGCCCATTTGCAAGGCGTGGCGATCGATTGCGTCACCGGGCAAATGGCCTGCGTAGGGTTCATTGTCGCCCACACATAAATCAGGATCGTCGTACAAAATTTCAAGCAGCGGATCAGACAACCGGTTGTCAAATTCGTGCAGCACCCCGATGTGCCACGGGCGCTGGCCGCGTCCGTTCAGTTGCGGGGTAAAGCTGTGGATCGCCACAATCACCGTATCATCGCGCCGCGCCGCCAAATCAGCGTAGGCTGCGTGATACGGCGTATAAAACGCATCCACCCGACGTGCCTTTTCTATCTGATCTGCCTGCGCGTTCGTCGGAATGACAGACCCGTCATAAAGTTTCATCAGCAACGTCGGATCATCCAGCCCGCGATTGGGATCAATCACCATACGCGAAAAATTCGACAGAATGGCAGGCGCGTCCAACGCATCCGCCAAGGCCCGCGTTACGCCCGCCGCCCCGATATCATAGGCAATGTGGCGGTTCATATCCGTGTCTGGCAAACCCAATGACCCGCCCCCAACCGACGGGGGCACCGTGTTGGCCGCATGATCGCAGGTGATCAACCAACGGGAACTGCGGGTTTCACCATGGAGATGAAAGGGCGCGTAATCCTGATTTGTCATCTGTGCGTCATCCAGTTGTGGGCAGTTGTAGTGGGATGGGAATGCGCTATAAGACCGCAAATCCGTTAGCGGTAACTGGAATAGGCCAGCCCCCGCCGAACACGAGGAATACCACCATGAAACGCGATCGCAACGTTAAGATTGTCGCCACCCTTGGACCAGCGTCCGATGATTATGAAATGATCCGTGCCTTGCACGAAGCAGGCGCAGACGTCTTCCGCCTGAACATGTCCCACGGCGACCACGCCGAAATTAAGGTCCGCCACGGGATCATCCGTCAGGTCGAAAAAGACCTCAATTCCCCGATCTCGATCCTCGCTGACCTTCAGGGCCCGAAACTGCGCGTTGGTGTGTTTGCCAATGACGACGGCGAAGACCTCGAGGTTGGCCAGTCCTTCCGCCTTGATCTGGACGATGCGCCGGGCACATCCGAACGCGTGCAACTGCCCCACAAAGAAATTTTCGACGCCCTTGAACCCGGTGCGCACCTGTTGGTGAACGACGGCAAGATCAAACTGCGCGTCAAAGACTGTGGCCGTGATTTCGCCGATTGCGAAGTTCTGGTTGCTGGCACCATTTCCAACCGCAAAGGCGTGAACGTGCCTGACGTGGTTCTGCCCCTTGCGGCGTTGTCTGAAAAAGACCGTAAAGATCTGGAATTTGTTTGCGATCTGGGTGTTGATTGGCTTGCGCTGTCGTTCGTACAGCGCCCCGCCGACGTGGAAGAGGCCCGCAAACTGGCCAAAGGGCGCGCCGCGCTGATGTCCAAGATCGAAAAGCCGACTGCGGTCACATCCTTTGACGATATCCTGGCGGTGTCAGACGGTATCATGGTTGCGCGTGGCGATCTGGGCGTTGAATTGCCCGTTCAAAACGTCCCGCCGATCCAGAAACAACTGGTCCGCAAATGTCGTGCAGCCGCCAAACCTGTGATCGTTGCGACACAGATGCTCGAATCCATGATCGAATCCCCGATGCCGACCCGCGCTGAGGTGTCCGACGTCGCGACCGCAATTTATGAAGGCGCGGACGGCGTGATGTTGTCGGCTGAATCCGCAGCGGGTGATTTCCCGATCGAAGCCGTGACCACCATGAACAACGTCGCGATCGAAGTCGAAGCAGACCCGACCTATACCGAGATCATCGAAGCCAGCCGTAAAACATCCGGCCGCTCTGTGGCGGATGGTATCGTGGCCGCTGCCCGTGAAATCGCAGAAACCGCTGATATCAAAGCGATTTGCTGCTATTCCCAGTCTGGTACAACGGCACTGCTGACCTCGCGTGAACGCCCGCGCGTGCCGATCATCGTGCTGAGCAGTGATATCAACACAGTCCGCCGCCTCGCGCTTAGCTGGGGTACAAATTGTGTGATGACTGTCAAAGTCGTCGATCGTTTCAAGACAGCCGTGATCGAAGCCGTGCGCGCCGCAACCACATCGGGCATCGCGTCAAAAGATGATATGGTCGTCGTAACGGCGGGTGTTCCGTTCAACACACCGGGCAGCACGAACATCCTGCGCGTCGCCCCTTGCGACGAACGTTTGATTTTTGCGGGCTCTTCAGAGTAACCTTCCCCAGACTAAAACTGGTGGGGCAGTGAGTATGGATCCGGATCTGATGTTGGTCGTCGGCCTTGTGGTTGGCGGGTTTTCGATACCTTCGATAATGGGCGCGCTTGCGGATGGGCGTGTGCCACGGGCTGCGGCGATTGCTGTCATGATCGCGGGCGGGCTTATTGTGCTGGCCATCCGCGAACATCCCGGTGGCTACGCCTTGGCCGATATTCCTGACGTTTTCGTCAAGGTTGTCGGGCAATACATCAACTAAACAGCCCTTTATCTCTTGCCATAAAGGGGGCTTCGGTCTAATCAGCCCCTTCTAACCGCGCGTCCGGCCAGAACGGCATGCCGAGTCGCGTTTGAAACCGACCCTAAGAAGGAGATGGAAATGCCAAAGATGAAGACAAAATCGAGCTGCAAAAAGCGGTTCAAAGTGACGGCCACGGGCCGCGTGCTGGCTGGCCAAGCTGGTAAGCGCCACGGCATGATCAAACGCTCCAACAAGTTCCTGCGCAACGCGCGCGGTACAACAACGCTTTGTGCGGCTGATGAGAAAATCATCAAGTCCATGATGCCATACGCGCGCTAAGGAGGACCTGATATGCGAGTTAAAGGTGGTACAGTCACTCATCGTCGTCACAAGAAGGTAACGGATCAGGCGAAAGGCTATTATGGCCGTCGTTCCAATACATTCAAAGTAGCGCGTCAGGCCGTCGACAAGGCGAACCAATACGCAACACGTGACCGTCACAATCGTAAGCGCAACTTCCGCGCTTTGTGGATCCAGCGTATCAACGCGGCTGTCCGTTCTATCGACGAGACGCTGACATATTCCCGTTTCATCAACGGTCTGAACCTTGCCGGTATCGAAGTGGACCGCAAAGTCCTCGCCGATCTGGCCGTGAACGAGCCTGATGCATTCGGTGCAATCGTTGAAAAAGCAAAGTCCGCAATGGCCTAAGCGCCAAGCGATATAGAATTTTGAAAGGCCGCGCTGGAAACAGGGCGGCCTTTTTCGTTTCTTGAACGGCCCATCTGATTGCCCGCCTACACGCACAGCCGCTTTGGTGTGTGACATAGGGTCTGGCGCACTTAATGTATTGTGCATGTCGGCACCAATGACGATGCTGCAAAGATGGCCACTGAAACCGAGTTCTCATACGCCGCACTGAACGCGACAGCGCGACGGCACATTCGCGTATTTCAGATACACCAGTTCCTTGATCGTTTCGCGATGGGGCTGACAGTCGCCGTTGTTGCCTTGGCATTGACGGATCGTGGCATGGACCTCTTTCAAATCTCGCTATTGTTTGGGGTCTACTCGCTCACGACGATGGCGATGGAGCTGCCGTTCGGCGGCCTTGCCGACAGCATTGGCCGCAAGCCGGTCTTTTTGACGGCGGTCGTCGCCAGCTTGATGTCGCTCGCGCTCTTTCTCTCGACCAGCGACTTTTACGTTCTGGCGCTGTCATTTGCTTTCATCGGTTTTGGTCGCGCGCTTCGGTCAGGCACTCTTGATGCGTGGTTTGCCGAAACGTTCAAAGCTGCGGCGCCCAATGTGGATGTCCAGCCCGCGCTGGCCAAAGCGCAATGGGCCAACGCCGTGGGCTTGGCCATTGGCGCCGTTCTAGGGGGGCTTCTGCCCGACATCTTTGGCGAAGCCGCAAAAGGCATCGGGTTCAGCATCTATGATGTGTCCTACGTGGCAAGCTTTGCGGTGATGTTGGGCGTGTTTGGTTTCACGATGTTGGCCATTGTCGAAAAACCACGCCCCAAAGACGCCACCGCCCTCCTGCAAGGCTTTGCCAATGTCCCCGCAGTAATAAAAGACGCGAGCCTTCTTGCCCTAAAACACCCCACACTTTCAATCCTGCTGGCCGCCTTGGCGTTCTTTCTGATGGCAACCAACCCGGTTGAGGTGCTCTGGCCGACCCATGCAAAGCCGATGTTGGGCGCGGGCTATGCAAACACCGTCATCGGTGTCGTCACGGCGACTTACTTCTTCTCAATCGCTCTGGGCGCATCTCTGTCTGCGCACATCAGCCGGATGTTCAAACGGCGCCACGCCATGACACTGACGGCGGCCTTTGCGTGCTTGGCGGGCGTTCAGATCGCCCTGGCGTTGCAAGGTGGTATCATCGGTTTTGTGACAGTATTCATCCTGTATTCAGTGATCCTTGGCATCAGCGAAACGCCCGCCAGCAGTATTCTGCATCGCTGCGTAGAGGACCGCCAGCGATCAACCATGCTGTCACTGCGATCGCTTATACAACAGTTGGGGGCCGCATTGGGTCTGGTGTTGGCCGGAACCGTCGCGGACCTTTACTCCACACCTATCGCATGGTGCGTCGGTGCGGTGTTTTTGTTCATTGCAGCAATGCTGATCTTGGTTTTGGTCAGACGACTGGCCAACGCACCCGAATAGCTGACCTTCGCGAAACCCCGGAACCTGTGGTCTTCGAAAAATACCAAATGGCGCGACCATATCCAGTAGGTAAGGCTGTTTTCGTGAACCATGTGATCAAATCCGTCAAAACCCTGCTTTGTGGGGGCAAACCTTGCCAACCCGCGCCCCGTTCGCTACCTGAAACCCAAGCGAAAAAGGGCACGCACATGGACGATCTGAAATCAAAATACCTCGACTTGATCGGCAACGCCGCCGACGAAGCCACCCTCGAAGACCTGCGCGTCGGCGCGCTTGGCAAAAAGGGTGAGATCAGCTTGCAAATGCGCGAGCTGGGCAAGATGACGCCAGAGGAACGCCAAACAGCCGGCCCCGCGCTGAACGCCCTCAAGGATGAGATCAACGCAGCCCTCGTTGCCAAGAAAATTGCGCTGGGCGATGCCGCACTGGACGAACGCCTCAAGGCGGAATGGCTAGATGTGACGCTGCCCGCGCGTGATCGTCGTGTCGGCTCCATCCACCCCGTGTCCCAGGTCTGGGAAGAATGCACCGCGATCTTCGCCGACATGGGGTTCGCCACCGCCGAAGGCCCGCAGATCGATACGGATTGGTATAATTTTGACGCGCTTAACATTCCCGGCCACCATCCGGCCCGCGCTGAAATGGACACGTTCTATATGCACCGCGACGCAGGCGATAACCGCCCTCCGCACGTTTTGCGCACGCACACCAGCCCCGTCCAGATCCGCTCAATGGAGGCACAGGGCGCCCCGATCCGCATCATTTGCCCCGGCCGCGTGTACCGTGCTGATTACGACCAAACGCACACGCCGATGTTCCACCAGATCGAAGGTCTCGCGATCGACAAAGACATCTCAATGGCGAACCTGAAATGGGTGCTTGAAGAGTTCTTCACCGCCTATTTCGGCACGACCGTCAAAACCCGCTTCCGCGCGTCCCACTTCCCGTTCACGGAACCCTCAGCCGAGGTTGATATCCAGTGTTCGTTCTCTGGCGGCACCGTCAAAGTGGGCGAGGGCGACGATTGGCTCGAAGTCCTCGGCTCCGGCATGGTCCACCCCAAAGTCTTGCAGGCGGGCGGGATCGACCCGAACGAATACCAAGGCTTCGCCTTCGGCATGGGCATCGACCGCATCGCCATGCTGAAATACGGTATCCCCGACCTGCGCGCATTCTTTGAGTCCGACCTACGCTGGCTGCGCCACTATGGGTTCTCTGCGCTGCAGGTGCCGACGTTGCATGGGGGATAGATGATCTACGGTCCTCAACAGACTCAGGAGCTTCTCGAACTCATCGAAAAAAAAGATGAAGGACATGGCGTAGAATTTGTCGACCACGCTATAATTCAAAGTAATGGATATGCCTCACGTTTTGTCGAAGAGCAGTTAGTGCATACTAATTTGACTGCGGAAGTCTTGTACAACTTGCGGAGAATGAATTCAGAAGGATTAGTTAACGAAATTGCAGCCACTCCAGAAGGGCGCGTTTTTGAGTTAACATCTCGTGGTCACAAGGAGCTGCGAGATTGTCGCAAACGTACTCCGGTTAGAAGAACGGCTAAGCTAGCGGTTTTAGGGGTGCCCGTTGCTATTTCCGTGGTTTTGACCATTTATTCTTTGTTGGCCCCAAATACTATTTGTCCAATCATTCCCTACAGCGACCGTCTAGAAAAATGTTTGAATACTGAGGATTAAGTGCCGCCATGCCCGAATATGAAGACCTGCAAGAAACCTATCCCGGTGCCGGGACGTTTAAGCTTGGCCATGATGCCGAAAGTTGCCGTGCGCAGGTTGATCTGATCCGCAAGGGCGGCAAACGCGCTGTTTGCGCCGCTCTCGCTGATTTTGAAGACGCGCCCGAGGCCATGCCCGTTGAGGGGCGCACTGACATTATTGCACTTTGGAACAACACTCCCGCGCTGGTCGTCAAAACCGTCAAGGTCCAGCAGATCCGCTATTGCGACGTGAACACCAACATGGCCCATTCGGACCTTGGCCGCGATGATTTCACCGCATGGCGCAAGGCAACCAAAAACGCGATCAAACGGGATCATAAATTCGACCCCGAAATGATGCTGGTGTTCGAATTCTTCCAACTGGTCGAAGACCTCGACGGCCGCCAGATCGAACCTCGGTCCTAGACACGCGCCACTGGCCCCCGCGCGCACGATCCGCTAAACGCGATACAACACTTATTCGGCAGGACACTTGCGATGAAATTCACCCTCTCTTGGCTTAAATCCCACCTCGACACGGACGCCTCTGTGGACGAGATCGCGGACACGCTCACCGATCTCGGGCTTGAGGTCGAGGGCATCGAAAACCCTGCCGCCAAGCTGTCCGATTTCGTGATCGGCAAAGTGACCGCCGCCGAAAAGCACCCCGATGCGGATAAGCTGCGCGTGTGCACCGTCGACGCAGGCGAAGGCCCGACGCAGATCATTTGCGGTGCGCCCAACGCACGCGAGGGCATCACCGTCGTCGTCGCCAAACCGGGCACCTATATCCCCGGCCTCGACATCACGATTTCCGTTGGCAAAATCCGTGGCATCGAAAGCTTCGGCATGATGGCGTCCGAAAAAGAGCTTGAGCTGTCTGACGAACACAACGGCATCATTGAACTGCCAGCAGGTGAAATCGGCCAAAGCTTCGCTGATTATCTGGCCCAGCATGATCCGTCCAAGGTTGATCCGGTGATCGAAATCGCCATCACCCCGAACCGCCCCGACGCGCTGGGCGTGCGCGGTGTTGCCCGTGATCTGGCGGCCCGTGGCCTCGGCACGATGAAAGCTAACGACATCGAAACCGTGCCAGCGACCTTCCCCAACCCCGTCAGCGTCACCATCGACGATGATACCCTTGATCAAGCACCGGTCTTCTTTGGCCGCGTCATCAAAGGCGTGAAAAATGGCCCCAGCCCCGCGTGGTTGCAGCAAAAATTGCGTGCTATCGGCCTGCGCCCCATCAGCTTTCTTGTGGATGTCACCAACTGGTTCACCTACGATCTGAACCGCCCGCTGCACGTGTTTGACGCGGATAAAATCACTGGCAACACCCTGCGGATGCACCTTGCCAAAGGTGACGAAACCCTCGTGGGACTTGATGAAAAAGAATACACATTCCCCGAGGGCGCGACCGTGATTTCCGATGCCGAAGGGCCGGAATCCATCGGTGGCGTCATGGGCGGACTGCGCACTGGCTGCACGGCGGACACCGTGAATGTCTTTGTCGAAGCCGCCTATTTTGACCCGATCCGTACCGCCTACACAGGCCGCGCGCTGAAGATTAACAGCGACGCGCGCTATCGGTTTGAACGCGGCATCGATCCCGCCTTCACGCCCGAAGGCCTCGAACATGCTGTGCGCATGATCGTTGATCACGCCGGCGGTGAGGCGTCCGAGGTGGTGCAGGCGGGTGAAATCCCCGACACCGCCCGCGCGTATAAGCTCGACACAGATCGTTGTTCATCGCTGGTCGGCATGGACATTCCCTCCGACACCCAGCGCGACACCCTGACCAAACTGGGTTTCGTCATGGATGGCGACATGGCGAACGTGCCCAGCTGGCGCCCCGACGTTCAAGGCACGGCGGATCTGGTCGAAGAAGTGGCGCGCATTGCGTCCCTGTCCAACCTCAAACCCGTGCCAATGCCCCGCGCCCGTGCAGGCGTGCCGGAACCTGTTTTGACGCCTATGCAGAACCGTCTGCGGATGGCGCGGCGCACGACTGCGGCGCTCGGCTACAACGAATGCGTGACCTACAGCTTCATCGACAAAGCAGCCGCCGCGCTGTTTGGTGGTGGCACGGACGTCACGATGTTGGCCAACCCGATCAGCTCTGAAATGTCGCACATGCGCCCCGCGCTGCTGCCCGGTCTGCTACAGGCCGCCGCCCGCAACCAAGCCCGCGGCATGGCCAACATGGCCTTGTTCGAAGCGGGCGATGCGTTCCATGGCGGCGAACCGGGTGAACAGCACACGCTGGTCACGGGTATCCTTGTGGGCAAAACCACCCCCAAGGACGTGCACGGCGCATCGCGTGACGTCGATATCTATGACGCCAAAGCCGACGCCGAGGCCATCCTGAGCGCCATGGGCGCCCCCGCTAAAGCGCAAATTCTGCGCGGCGCAGGCGATGTCTGGCACCCCGGTCGCCACGGTATGATCTGTCTTGGGCCCAAAAAAGTCCTCGGGATATTCGGTGAAATCCACCCTAAGATCCTGACTGCGCTGGACGTCAAAGGCCCTGTTGTCGGCTTCGTTCTGTTCCCGCAAGAAATCCCCCTACCCAAGAAAGTCACCGCCAATCGGGGTGCTGCCTCTGTGCCAGACCTTCAGGCGGTTGAACGCGATTTTGCCTTCGTTGTGGATACCAACATCGATGCGCTGACGGCGGTCAATGCGGCGGCAGGGGCGGACAAAGCCCTGATCGAAGACGTGCGCATTTTCGATGAATTCATCGGTGGGTCGTTGGGCGAAGGGAAAAAATCCCTCGCCATGACTGTCCGGCTGCAACCCACAGACGCCACCTTGAAAGAGGCCGACATCGAAGCGGTCTGCACCAAGATCGTCGAGAAAGTCAGCAAAGCCACAGGCGGTACTTTGCGCGGCTAACGGCCTGCTTTGGTCGCGCCAATGCACTGCGCCAAAATATCAAACACCAACCTTATTCGGGGGCTGGTGTGCACTTCTCTGTGGGTGACAAGCCATATGGGGAACGTCACATCTAACTCCCCCTCCAGCACAACCTCCATCCCGTTGGACAGCGCGCCAACGGCGTCGTCCATCGGGCAAATCCCAAGGCCTGCACAGGCCATTTCCCACGCGACCAGCCCGTTTTCGGACCCGACCTTGAACCCGTCGTGCATCACGGGAATTCCCATTGCGACCATGTAATCGACCATGCGGTTGGTATCGCCAAACGACACCCAATCGTGCTGCGCCAAATCTTCGCGTGTCTTGGGGCGGCCCCGTTTGTCCAGATACGACGTTGCCGCGTAAAACCGCCCCGTCACTTCTCGCACCAGTCGCGCCACAAGGTCGGGTTCTTCGGGGCGCATGTGGCGGATGGCGATGTCTGCCTCGCGGCGCATCAGGTCTGAAATGTCGTTGGTGGCCACAACCTCGATGATCAATCCGGGGGCCCGTTTGCGCACCTCGACGATCATTTGCGGCACGAAAATGGTTGAATAAATGTCGCTCGCCGTGATGCGGACTTTGCCGCTAATATCGGAACGCTGCGCCGCCGCCGTAAGCGCAAGCCGCGACGCCGCTGCCCCCATATCTTGCACATGTGTCAGTAGTTCGCGCCCCGCATCGGTCAATTCCAGCCCGCGCCCGACACGTTCGAACAGCAGGATGGACAGGCTAGTCTCAAGCGCGGCCACCTGACGGCTCAGCGTGGGTTGCGTCAGCCCCAATTTGCGCGCGGCGGCAGACAGTGACGCGGTTTCAGCCGTCGCCAGAAAGCTGCGTAAATGTGTCCAATCCAGCCTGTCGGGGTCAATATCCATACGTAAACGTATAGATACCCTGCGTATTTCGTCAATTCCAAGGTGATCCATGCGGATGTAGTAAGACCCAAAGGAGACCCGATGATGGATAACGCAAAGTTCTGGGACAAGATCGCGCCCAAATATGCCAAGGACGCGATCGCGGATATGCCCGCGTATGAATACACTTTGGAACGCACGATCTCTTATTTGAAAGCAGACGACCGCGTGTTGGAAATGGGCTGCGGTACCGGATCAACGGCCCTGCTTTTGGCGCCCCATGTGCGTGAAATTGTGGGCACCGATATCTCTCCCGAAATGATCAACATCGCCCGTGGCAAGGCGTCAGACGGCGGCACAACCAACGCCGAATTTCGCGTCGCCAACGCCAAAGACAGCGCAAATCTGCAGGATTCCTTTGACGTCGTCCTTGGGCATAATCTGTTTCACCTTGTTGATCGCGCCGAAGACATTTTCGCGGATGTGTACCGTATGCTGCCAGTGGGCGGGTACTTTATTTCCAAAACACCGTGCCTCGCCGATCCTGCGTTCGGGTTCAAACGTCACGCGATCCGCGCGATCCTACCGCTCATGAAATGGATCGGCAAAGCGCCCGCCGTGCGGTTCCTGACACATGCCGACCTTGAATCAGCGCTTAAATTTGCAGGGTTCACAATCGTCGAGGCGGGGAATTTCCCGGCGATCTCTCGGTACATCGTGGCGAAGCGCGTGTGATAGATCGTGGCGAAGCGCGTGTGATAGATCGTGGCGAAGCGCGTGTAATACCAGGTGGCACGCCGCACGTGATGGGCTAGACTTCTTTTCAACAAAAGGAGGGCGCGATGCTCAAGGTTTATCTATCCGGCGAAATTCACACGGACTGGCGCGAACAGATCACGGACGGGGCCGCAGGGTTGGACGTCGAATTTTCGTCCCCCGTCACCAACCACGAAGCGTCCGATGATTGCGGTGTCGCCATTCTTGGGGATGAACCCAACAAGTTCTGGCACGACAACAAAGGCGCGAACATCAACGCGATCCGTACCCGCAAAGGCATCGCCGACGCGGATGTTGTCGTGGTGCGTTTTGGTGAAAAATACCGCCAGTGGAATGCGGCGTTTGATGCAGGTGTCGCATCTGCATTGGGCAAATCATTGATCGTTTTGCAACAACCCGATCATGATCACGCATTGAAAGAAGTCGATGCAGCCGCCCTTGCCGTGGCCCGTGATCCCGCGCAAGTCGTCCAGATTTTGCGCTATGTTCTGACGGGTGAGTTGCCGCAGTAGGGCTGCGCGCCCATACCAGACCCATATCAAACCCATACCCGACCCATACCGTACATTCCGCCCCGCTGATTAACCTTTCAGCGGGGCGGTTTACGTTTTGTTAGGCGAATTATTAACCTTTGGGGTTCGGGATTGTCTTGCCTTTTTGCACTGCGGGACGGGCCATAAACCGCTCCACGTAGGCGGGCACGTTCTTGAGATCATGGTATCCCGTGATCTCTTGCGTGCCATAAAACGCCAGCGCATTCAGCCAGGGCGCAATCGCGATATCGGCGATCGAAAAATCGCCCGCGATCCAGTCTTTTCCGTCCAGTTCTTTCTCAAGAACCGCCAGTAAACGTTTGGCTTCGTCGACATATCGCTGCTTGGGGCGCGGGTCTTCGATCTCGGATCCGGCGAACTTTGAAAAATAGCCAAGCTGGCCAAACATTGGCCCCAGTCCGCCCATCTGGAACATCACCCATTTGATAACATGGGCTTTTTGCGCCGCATTCGACCCCATCAACATGCCGGATTTTTCGGCCAGATAGATCAGGATCGCGCCACTTTCCCACAGACCGATCGGGCCGTCAGGGCCATTTGGGTCAATGATTGCAGGGATTTTGTTGTTCGGATTCAGGCTTAAGAACTCGGGCGATTTCACATCAGCATCCGACAGCGTCACAAGGTGGGGTTCGTAGGCAATCCCCATTTCCTCAAGCGCGATGGAAACCTTAACGCCGTTGGGCGTGGGGTAGGAATACAGCTGAATGACGTCCGGATTATGCGCGGGCCATTTGCCAGTGATTGAAAAGTTTGAAAGATCGGTCATTGAAAATATCCTTTTGATGGGCTCCTGCCAGACCTAAGGGGAAGTGGGAGGGATTTTAACCCTTTGGTAATGTGCATTAACTGGGGTAAAGGTGTGCGCGTAAGCGTAAGTGGCGAAGACCGCGGCGCATAAAATAAGCTAAGGGATAGAAAAAATGATCAAAGAATTCAAAGACTTCATCGCAAAAGGCAATGTCATGGACATGGCCGTTGGTATCATCATTGGTGCGGCGTTCACCGCAATTGTCGGCAGCTTGGTGGCTGATTTGATTAACCCAATCATCAGCCTCTTCATGGGCGGGCTTGATTTTGCGGGCCTGTTCGCGAACCTCGGTGGTGGTGAATTCACAACAATAGCAGCCGCAGACGAAGCGGGCGCAGCCGTGTTTGCCTATGGTCGCTTCATCATGGCAATCATCAACTTCTTGATCATCGCATTTGTGGTGTTCTTGTTGGTTAAGGCCGTGAACAAAGCCAAAGGCCCAGAGCCAGAAGCAGCCCCGGCTGAGCCAGCAGGCCCAACGCAGGAAGAGCTTCTTGCAGACATTCTGGCTGCTCTGAAGAAGTAATCGATGTTGATCGATGTGAAAGGCCCGGCAGCGATGGCGGGCCTTTTTTGTTTAGGCTTTCAGCGCAAGCTGCGGGGACAACACGTCAATCCCCAGCGCCTTGCCAACCGCGTAATACGTCAACTGACCAGCATGAACATTTAGCCCGTTCAGCAAGTGTTCATCGTCCTCACAGGCTTGCCGCCAACCCTTGTCTGCAAGGGCCAGCATGAATGGCATCGTTGCATTAGACAGCGCAATCGTGGACGTACGCGCAACCGCGCCGGGCATGTTGGCCACGCAATAATGCATGATCCCGTCCACGTCATAGATCGGGTCTTGGTGCGTTGTGGCCTTGGATGTTTCAAAGCATCCGCCTTGGTCAATCGCCACATCCACAATCGCCGCACCGGGTTTCATTTCGGACAATTGTGCGCGGCTGATCAGCTTTGGCGCCGCCGCACCGGGGATCAGGACAGCACCGATGACCATATCGGCTTCGCGGACCATTTCGATGGTGTTTCCGGCAGACGCGTACATCGTTTTGAAATCACGGCTGAACACATCATCCAAGTACCGCATGCGGGGCAGGGACCGATCCAGAACCGTCACATCCGCACCCATCCCGGCAGCAACCCGCGCGGCATGTGTGCCCACAACACCACCGCCAATGACAACGACCTTTGCGGGGCCAACGCCCGGCACGCCGCCCATCAAAACGCCGCGCCCGCCATTGGCCTTTTGCAACGTCCAACTGCCGACCTGAGGCGCCAAACGGCCCGCAACTTCGGACATCGGGGCAAGCAGGGGCAGGCCACCGCTACGGTCTGTTACGGTTTCGTAAGCGATTGCAGTGCATCCTGACGCCAACAGATCTTTGGTTTGTTCTGGATCCGGCGCGAGGTGCAGATACGTAAACAGCAACTGGCCTTCGCGCAGCATCGCACGCTCAACCGGCTGGGGTTCTTTAACCTTTACGATCATGTCTGCGGTGGCAAAAATTTCAGCCGCCGTTTCGGCAATCACTGCACCCGCGTCGATATAGTCTTCGTCGCTAAAGCCGGCACCGACGCCGCCTTGGGTCTGGACGGTAACTGTGTGGCCGTGGGCAATCGCTTCGCGGGCCGCGTTTGGTGTCAAACCGACGCGGAATTCTTGGGGTTTGATTTCTTTGGGGCAACCGATGTGCATTGGGGTGTCTCCTCTTCCTGATGCGACATTCGCGCTGTTTGGGTGGAAAAAGGTGGCAATGTTTGGCGTGTTAGCGCTAGTACTCACGTAGAATGACGCGCAAATCGCGCAATCGCAGGAGAATTTTGCGTTGAATGACCTTGATGAAACAGATCGCCGCCTTCTAACAGCCCTCCAGCGCGAAGGGCGTTTGTCCAATGCGGAACTGTCCGACAAGGTAAACTTGTCCCCCTCGGCTTGCCACCGCCGCGTGCAGCGGTTGGAAAAGGACGGGTTCATCAGTGGGTATGTCGCCCTCGTGAACCCGCGAAAAGTGGATCGCAAAACGACGGTGTTCGTGGAAATAACGCTGCGGGCACAGGCCGATGATGTTCTTGACGCATTCGAGAAATCCGTGGCGCGCATCCCTGATGTGCTCGAATGTCACCTGATGGCGGGATCAGCGGATTACCTGCTCAAGGTTGTTGCCGAAGACGCCGAGGATTTTGCCCGTATCCACCGCCGGTATCTGGCCAGTTTGCCGGGTGTGCAGGGCATGCAAAGTTCGTTTGCCTTGCGGACCGTGCGCCAGACCACGGCACTGCCTGTCTAAATTTTATGGAACCGTTTGTTGGCGGACATCGCCTGAACCCGGACAATACCCGTCAAAGAAAAACCCCCGCGCCTTACGGTACGGGGGTTTTCCAATTCTCTAAGTGAAGAAATGACTTACATCATGCCTTCGCGCTGGAGCTTCTTCCGAGCCAGCTTACGCTGACGACGGATAGCTTCGGCCTTTTCGCGTGCCTTCTTTTCGGAAGGTTTCTCAAAAGCTTGCTTAAGCTTCATCTCACGAAAAACGCCCTCACGCTGGAGCTTTTTCTTCAGAGCGCGAAGCGCCTGATCGACGTTGTTGTCACGAACACTAACCTGCATGTGGTTTTCACCACCTTTCTAGTCTGGAGTTGCAAGGATTTGCAGGAACTGGCCGTATAGCGTGGCCGCCCTAATTTGTCTACCGAAGTCTGATATCACCGTGGAACAAGGCATACACGTTGGCCCCGACTTCGGATAGTATATGCCAAACGCCTGAAAAGGAGCGCGATATGACTGTGACTGCCCCCTCTTTGCTGGATGCGATTCTGCCCCATGTGGCCTTTGACGGTTGGTCGGATGATGCCTTTGGCGCTGCCGCAGAAGATGGCGGTATATCGTTGGAAGACGCCCGCGCACTTTGTCCACGTGGGGCGGTCGATTTGGCGATCCTGTTCCATACGCAAGGCGACGCTGCGATGGTAGACGCGCTCAAATCCGCAGACCTGTCTGACATGCGATTTCGCGATAAGGTCGCCCATGCGGTGCAATTGCGCCTTGATGCAGTAAACGACAAAGAGGCCGTGCGCCGCGGGTCTGCGTTGTTTGCCCTGCCACACATGGCGCCCGAAGGATCCAAGCTGATCTGGGGCACCGCAGATGCGATCTGGACGGCGTTGGGCGACACATCGGACGACGTGAACTGGTACACGAAGCGCGCAACATTATCGGCTGTTTACGGGGCGGTG
Organism: Octadecabacter dasysiphoniae; assembly: GCF_021532615.1. Lineage (GTDB taxonomy): Bacteria > Pseudomonadota > Alphaproteobacteria > Rhodobacterales > Rhodobacteraceae > Octadecabacter > Octadecabacter dasysiphoniae. The sequence continues at coordinate 353,727 of NZ_JAKGAQ010000002.1, read as the reverse complement.
GTTTTGTACTGGCTAGGTGATGACAGCGTTGACGGGCAAGCCACCCGCGCGTTCATTGATCGGCGCATCGAAAACGTCATGCAGTTTGAAACCTTCAAAGCGGCGATGGCGCAGAACCCGCTGACAAAGCCGTTTGCGGCGGCACTGGGTCAATTCACATCGCGGATCAAAGCGCCCGGAAAACCACCCAGCGATTTGCCCGGATCATGGGTATCCCCGCGATGAAGGCTGTTGAAATTGCACAGGCAGGTGGGCCCGAGGTTTTGACCGTGACGGACCGCCCGGTGCCAGACCCACGCCATGGTGAGGTTCGGATCAAGATTGCCTATGCTGGGGTGAACCGACCCGACGCGCTGCAACGCGCAGGCCTATATAACCCGCCCAAAGGCGCAAGCGATCTGCCAGGGCTTGAGGCGTCCGGCGAGGTGGTTGCGATTGGTGACGGTGTGACGGATATCGCGATCGGCGATACCGTTTGTGCGCTGCTGCCCGGCGGTGGATATGCCGAACAGGTCTGCACCCCTGCCGCCCACTGCCTGCCGATCCCTGATGGCCTGTCATTGAAACAAGCCGCCTGTTTGCCGGAAACCTTTTTCACCGTCTGGTCCAATGTGTTCATGCGTGGCGGGTTGAACGCGGGGGAACGGTTTTTGGTTCACGGTGGATCGTCGGGCATCGGCACAACAGCGATTCAATTGGCCAACGCGTTTGGGGCGCGGGTGTTCACGACCGCAGGATCAGACGCCAAATGCGCGGCTTGTCTGGACCTCGGGGCAGAGGTTGCGATCAACTATCGCGACGATGATTTCGTCGAAGTGATCAAGGCTGCGGGCGGCGCGAACCTGATTCTTGATATGGTGGGCGGTGATTACTTGCCCCGCAACGTGCGCGCCTTGGCTGATGACGGGCGGCTGGTGCAAATAGCGTTCCTTCAAGGCCCGAAGATCGAGTTGAATTTTGCCGTTATGATGATGCGTCGCCTGACAATCACGGGGTCCACGCTGCGCCCGCAATCTGACCTCGCGAAAGCAGAAATCGCGCAGCAGCTGCGCCAACATGTCTGGCCATTGCTGGCATCTGGTCAGGTTGCACCGGTGATGGATCAGCAATTCGCGCTGGCGGATGCGGCGGCGGCGCACACGCGAATGGAAAGCAGTGCACATATCGGGAAGATCGTGCTGAAGGTCTAAAACGTCGGTGCTGATATTTTCAGCGTCACGCCCCTATCTTTCTGTGTGCCGTAGCGTAGATGGGCACGAACAGATGGAGAATAAACGATGGAAGCTTCACAAAGTGTGCCGGACCTTGTCGCTGTGGCGCAGGCCAGTGCGAAAACGCATTACGATGCAATTGAGCAAATACGAGCAGCGGCGGACGACGCAGCGCCATCTGGTGCGCAGCTTGCAGATATGCATACGCAGGCAGCCGCCCTTGCGGCGTTGGCGGTCGACATTTTCGCAGTGTTCGAAGCGCGCATGCAGCACCATTTCAAACGCGGACCGTTTTCACGCAAACTACACGCGTTGCTGACAGGTGCAGGTCAACCTCAGCTCGCCTATCGGATTTACCAGTTTTACCTTGCGGTCAATGTGTTGAAACACGGCACAGGCGCCAGCTATCGAGAGCTGTCAAAATCCGAAACCCATCTTTTTGCCGTCAAACTTGATAGCGAAACCGACGACGCGGGCATCTTGATCGACGTAACAACGCCTGATTTCTTTGACGGGCTGACAGCGGCGATTCTGGAATCTTATCACTTCCTTGAACGCTAGGGCCTACCGCACCGGATCAAACAGCGCGTCATCCAAGTTGCAATCACGGATCACGTCGGACCCACATGTTCGGGGTTCAAGATCACGGGTGAGGCAAATGCGTGCTTCTTGGATGCGACCACTGCGGCAGGTGATGGTGATTTGATCTGGTTCCAGAAATGGGTTGTCGCGGATGAAGGCGTCTTCGATCAGGGATGCGGGCAGGGTCACGGATCGGTCCAGATTGCGCAAAACGGCGGGGCGGGTGATGCGCGCATATGCGACCCGCGCAAAGGCGTAATAATCATCCGGTGACAGGCCTGAACAAGACCCGTGTTTGTTCCACTGATGCCACGCAGACCCTGAACTGCCAAACAGGTCGGCCATCGCAGATGTGTCCCCGCGCGATGGGTTGCGAAACCCATGGCGGCAATCGGCGGGCCACCCGTCTTCGTATTGTGGCCAAAGTCCGTGCAGGACCCATCCGAAATCAGCATCATCATCGCATTGCGGGGAGTTGCGGGAATCGCCCTCTAACGCGCACCAGTTGGGCGACCACGACAGGGCCAAAACGTAGTAATCAAAGTCGCCGGCGGTGTGTTGGGCGCGCAAAGGGGTGGCCAGAACCAGTAATAGGGCGATCATGCGAAACATTTGGGGTCTTTCCATAAACGGTTTGCACCACTATATACGGCTCAAGTTCCCCGACAATGTGAACCCGGCCCGAAACGGTCTGCCCCTTCAAGGGCCTAGGGTAGGCATGTCGATTTGATATGGAGAAGACGAGATGAGCGGCACACCGATTATGGCCAAAGCCACAGCAGTTTGGCTGTGTGACAACACCACAATGACCTTCAAGCAGATCGCGGATTTCTGCGGACTGCACGAGCTTGAGGTTCAGGGCATCGCGGACGGCGACGTTGCAACAGGCGTCAAAGGGTTTGACCCGATTGCGAACAAGCAGCTGACACAAGAAGAAATCGACAAGGGCGAAGCAGACCCCAAGCACAAGCTGGTTTTGTTATTCCACCCCGGTTCATCAGGTGAAGAAAAGCGTCGCGGCCCGCGTTATACGCCCCTGTCCAAGCGTCAGGATCGTCCTGCGTCGATCTATTGGTTGGTGAAATTCCACCCCGAATTGTCCGATGGTCAGATTTCCAAACTGGTCGGCACCACGAAGCCAACGATTCAGGCGATCCGCGAACGCACGCACTGGAACATCAATAACATCGAACCGATTGATCCGGTTGCTTTGGGCCTATGTAAACAGGTTGAACTGGACGCAGCCGTGCAAAAGGCAGCGGCCAAAAAGCTGAAAGAGGGCGGCGTCATGAGCGATGATGAGCGTCGCAAGCTCGTGTCGACAGAACAGAGCCTTGGTGGCGACGCCGAGCCAAAGATTCCATCCGCGATTGAAGGTCTTGAAACATTCACACTGAGCACGGATGTCGAGCCCGATGAAGACACATCGGTTCCGGACAAAGACACGTTCTTCAACTTGCCTGATGATGCAGGCGATGACGACGAAGACTGATCATTAGGACAGTTTCAAAGGGGCCTCGATGGAAACGTCGGGGCCTTTTTGTGTCAAAGCGCTTTACGCGCATTCAGGGCGGCGGTGATTGTTCCGTCGTCCAGATAATCCAACTCCCCACCCACTGGCACGCCTTGGGCCAATGATGTGACCTGAACACCGCGCAATTCATCGGCGATGTAGTGGGCAGTCGTTTGCCCGTCGATCGTCGCGCCGAGCGCGAGGATCACTTCGGTGATATTTTCGGTCGTAATACGGTCGCGCAGTTTGGGAATGCGCAATTCATCAGGGCCAATATCATCCAGCGCAGACAGGGTGCCCCCAAGGACGTGATAGCGCCCCTTGAACACACCAGCGCGTTCCATCGCCCACAGATCGGCCACGTCTTCCACGACACAAATCTGACCGATGTTGCGTTTTTCACTGTCGCAGATGCCGCAGATATCAGACGTACCGATGTTGCCGCAGTTCAGACATTCGCGTGCGGTTTGTCCGACCACAGCCATTGCGTCGGCCAAAGGGGTCAACAACTGGCCGCGTTTCTTGATCAGATGCAGCACGGCACGGCGCGCTGATCGCGGCCCGAGCCCCGGAAGGCGGGCCATCAGATCAATCAGTGCGTCGATGTCTTTGGGGGCTTGGCTCACCTTAAAACGGGAGCTTCATATCCGCTGGCAAACCAAGACCTTCGGTCAGTTTCGCCATTTCTTCTTGGGCTTTGTCAGATGCTTTGCCTTGCGCGTCTTTGATTGCCGCAAGGATCAGATCTTCGACGACTTCTTTGTCATCGCCGTTGAAGATTGAAGGATCGATATCCAGCGCCTTAAGTTCGCCCTTGGCGGATGCGGTTGCCTTTACAAGGCCCGCACCGCTTTCACCCACAACCATGACGGCGTGCAGTTCTTCTTGCAGCGCGGCCATGTCTGTTTGCATTTGCTGGGCTTTTTTCATCATGCCGGCCATATCGCCGAGCCCGCCAAGTCCTTTGAACATCGAATTCTCCTCGTGTGTCTGTGTTGCGATCTAGATAGGGGCGTGCGTGCGCGGTCGCAAGTTAGCTGTCCTCAAACGGATCCCATTCATCTTCGACCTCTTGCAGGGCTTCGACCATCGCCTCTGCCTCAAGCGCTTTGGGTGTGCGGATGTCGGTGATTTTTGCGCCCGGAAATTGCGCGATCACGGCCTGAACAAGGGGGTGCGCCGTTGCTTTTTGGCGCAGTTCATTGGCCTCATGATCACGGACCTCGGCGATGGTTTCGGCCCCGCCTTCGTTCACCATGGTCACAGCCCAACGGTTACCCGTCCACGCCTGAAGCCGCGAGCCGAGCTTTTGCGCAAGATCAGCGGGGGCATTCGGGGCAGGCACAAATTCGATGCGGCCGGGTTGATAGGCGGCCAATCGCACACCAGTTTCCACATCAACCAGCAATTTCACATCGCGGTGTTTGCGGATCAGTTCAACGACATGATCAAAGGTCGGGTAATGGGCCAGCGCGTCGTCGGTGGCGACGGCCAAAACCGTGTTGCCAGACGTTGCAGACGTACCGCCCGTGCCGGAATGGTTGGGGGCGGGTGTGCTGGACTGTGCGGTGGTTTGCGTCGTCGGGGCCGCGCGTGGTGCGCCACCGCCCGGTCCCGTTGTGGGCGGCGTTACGCCATCCAGTTTGCGCACCAGTTCTTCGGGGCTGGGCAGGTCAGCCACATGGGTCAGGCGGATCACAGCCATTTCGGCGGCCATCATTGCGTTCGGTGCCATTGCGACTTCTTCGAGGGATTTGAGAAGCATTTGCCACAGACGCGACAACACCCGCATGGGCAGATCGGTGGCCATCTGTGCGCCGCGTGTACGTTCATCAGGTCCTACAGTTGGGTCTTCGGCGGCGTCGGGCGTGATTTTGATAACGCTGACCCAGTGGGCGATTTCTGCCAGATCGCGCAGGATCGCCATGGGGTCGGCACCGTCTGCATATTGGCTGGACAGTTCATGCAATGCGTCGCCCGCTTGGCCACGCAGGATCATATCAAACAGGTCCAAAACCCGGCCACGATCCGCGAGGCCAAGCATCGCACGCACCTGTTCGGCGGTAGTTTCACCTGCGCCATGCGAAATCGCCTGATCCAAGAGCGATTGCGCATCGCGCGCGGACCCTTCAGCGGCGCGGGTGATTAGCGCAAGTGCATCGTCGGTGATCTGCGCGCCCTCTGCGGTGGCAATTTTGCGCAACAGGCAAATCTGGTCTTCGGGTTCGATGCGGCGCAGATCAAACCGCTGGCAGCGCGACAGCACCGTGACAGGCACTTTGCGGATTTCCGTCGTCGCAAAGATGAATTTCACATGTTCTGGCGGTTCTTCAAGCGTCTTTAACAGTGCGTTAAACGCGCTTGTGGACAGCATGTGAACTTCGTCGATGATGTAAATTTTGTAGCGGGCTGATGCAGCGCGGTAATGCACGCTCTCGATGATTTCACGGATATCGCCAACGCCGGTGCGCGATGCGGCGTCCATTTCCATGACGTCAACGTGGCGGCCTTCCATGATAGCAACACAGTTTTCACATTTGCCACAGGGTTCGGTTGTCGGGCCGCCCTGACCATCCTCGCCGATGCAGTTCATGCCCTTGGCGATAATGCGCGCGGTCGTGGTTTTACCTGTCCCGCGGATACCCGTCATGATGAACGCCTGCGCGATGCGATCCGCGGCAAACGCGTTTTTCAGGGTGCGCACCATGGCGTCTTGGCCAACAAGATCGGCAAACGTCTCTGGGCGGTATTTCCGCGCGAGGACTTGGTACTTCGGGGTGTCGGATTCGGTCATTTGGTTAAGCTACGCGAGGGTCCTAGCGGCGTCCACCTACAGCGACCACAGAATGGCACCTGTTCCAACGGCAGCGATGCTCATGAGAGCCGCCAAAAGGATGAAACTTTTGCCTGATTTGGCCTCAAAATCGGTTTCCCGCAATCGTGATAGGGTTGCGCAGGCTTGTTGTTGGGCTTGCCAAAAGATCAGGATCGCGATCACCAAGAAGATCGTGGCGACAGCTTTGGCCGCCCAAGTGGGTTCAAATGCGCCAAACACGGCCTTCATCCCGATCGCGACACCAATCGCACCGAGGCCCGTTCCCATCCAGCTTGAAAACGTGCGTTCATTGGCCATCGCCGTTCGGTCTTCGGCCATGTCGGTGCGTTTGTCGGTCGGTTTTTTGTCTGCCATGCGTGGCAACTTAGACGCTCACTTGCCCTGTGCAAGCAAAAGCCCTATCCAAACGTAGCGTAAGGGACGCATCCAGGTTCGCGGAAAGCTGTTATCGGCACCCTTCAAGACCCAGAATAGACCAATCCGGTCTTTCTCATTGTCCCGGCCAGCGAACCTTGGGACCTGTTGATGAGGAAGTCCTATGACAGACCCCCTAGATACATTTCGACGTGCCGCAAAGGTATTGAAGTCCAGCTATGAAGCTGGCGATCTGACAGCGCGCGAACGCTTGCGTGCCTATCCACCTCGTGCAGGCGATGCCCTAAAGCACGCTGATTTTCTCCACGTCATTGCGCGTGAAAACAGCTTTGCGACGTGGCCCGCCATGAAAGGTGCCATTGAAACGCTAGGCCTGGAACGTGCGGCGAAGCTACAGCGCCTTAAAATTGCGTTGCATCAGGGCCAGACGGGTGTTGTTCGGCGGCTGATCGATGACACGCCCGATCTGGCTGCTGATCATTTTGGACTGCTGTGTGGCCTCTATGATGTGAAATCGGTTTGGGCGATGCTAACGAAAGACCCGGGGCTCGCTATTGCGCCTGCGGGGCCTTCGTTGCCTTTGGTGCATCTGGCAAAATCGCGGATGTTCACCGTCTGGCCAGATAAGGCCGCCTATGCGGTGGCGATTGCGGATATGCTGGTGGCGAACGGTGCTGACGTGAACGCCGGTTCGGTTGAACACGGCGACCCTTTGTCGCCGCTGTATTGGGCGCTGGGTCATGCGGGAAATATCGCGCTGGCGCAGTGGCTGCTTGAAGCGGGGGCAAACCCCAATGACGACGAAAGCCTGTATCACGCGACTGAACTTGGCCATGTCCAAGGCGTCAAACTGCTGTTGTCACATGGGGCTGATCCGAAGGGGACGAACGCCTTGCCGCGCGCGCTAGATTTTGACAACGCCGATATGGTTGCACTGTTACTGGATGGCGGGGCGAAACCAAATGATGCCGCGAACGGGGTAATCCCGTCCCTTCACCAAGCCGCGCGGCGGATGAATTCAGGCACGGTCTGCGATCTGTTGCTTGAAAATGGTGCTGATCCCGCGGCCCTGTGGAACGGGCACAGTGCCTATGCGTTCGCAACGGTCTTCGGAAACGCGGGTTTGGCCCGCCGGATCGAAGAACGCGGACAGGCGATACCCCTTAGTGCGACAGAGGACATGCTGGCCGTTGCGGCGACCGGACAGGTGCCGGACGGATATATCGACACCGCAAAACTGCCGGATGCCTACCGCAACATCCTGCGTGAAATCCTGCATTTGCCGGATAAGATTTCCCATCTTAAGGCATTGGTCGCCATCGGGTTGGAATGGGATCGCCCCGACGATGCAGGGGTGACGCCTGTGCAGGCCGCGGGCTGGAACGGTTTGCCCGACGTCATGGCCTATTTCCTGAGCCTCGCGCCGGATTTGGGGCATACGAACAGCTACGGTGGCACGTTGCTCAGCACGATTATTCACGGGTCTGAAAACAACCCTCTCCGTGCGTCGGCAGATTATGTGGGGTGTTTGCAATTGGCGTTGGAACATGGCGTTGCATTGCCTAAACGGGCAATTGAAATGGCGGGCAATGACGATCTGCGCGCCTTGATGCAGCAATGGGCCCGTGACAGGCCCGGACAGGTGGTGGCCCATGGACCAGTCTGAATTCGTCATTTATCCGGTGGCTGTGGGGGCAGGGCACATTGCCTTGTCCCCGATCCCGGGCCGGTTTGGACCCTACGAAGACAATTTGTCAGCGGTTTTGCATTGGGCCCCTGATCTGGTGCTGACGATGACAACGCAGGCCGAACTGGACCGCGTTGGTGCGGGGGATTTCGGCACGGACCTGATGGCGGTTGGTATCGCGTGGCGGCATTTGCCTATCATTGATTTCGGCGCACCGGATACAGCCGTTAACACGCAATGGGATGAGGTTTCTGTGCTTGCGGCGCAGGTTCTTGCCAAGGGTGGTAAAATCTTGACCCATTGTTTCGGCGGCTGTGGGCGATCTGGCATGTCTGCATTGCGATTGATGGTTGAGGCGGGGGAACATCCAGATACCGCTTTGGCCCGTCTGCGCGTTGCGCGCAGTTGTGCGGTTGAAACAGATGCGCAGTTCAATTGGGCGGCTAGAACTTCCGCTTAGCTTTGCCGCGCGCCTGACCTTCGTCGTACATCTTTTGAAGCCGTTTCATGTGGCCACGGTTTTCGCCCACGGTCGCCGTGTTGAACCGGTTTTCTTTTTCCAACTTGCGCCAGCGTTCCAGACGGTCTGCGTCAATATCACCCGCGTCGATCGCGACGCGGACGGCGCAACCCGGTTCGGTCTGATGGGCGCAATCGTTAAATTTACACTGGGTGGCCAGTTCGGTGAGATCGGCAAACACCTCATCGACACCTGTGGTTGCGTCGACCAGGCGCAACTCGCGCATCCCCGGCGTATCAATCAGCCAGCCGCCTGCACGGGCGGCGCGCAGGTTGCGGTTGGTGGTCGTGTGGCGGCCTTTCGCATCGTCCGCGCGGATACCTTGGGTCGTGTCGATCACGTCCGTCAACCGGTTCTGGATCGTGGTTTTCCCCACGCCGGATGACCCCACCAACGCTAGCGTTTGCCCGTCACTGCACCATGGCGTCAGTCGTGCGACGTCTTCCTCGTCCGTGGCATTAATCGCGATAGCCGTGAGCAATGTTGAAAGTTTTTGCGCCTGTTTGACATAAGACGCAGGGTCATCAGACTGATCTGCCTTTGTCAGGATAACCAACGGCAAACATCCTGACGCCGCGCACATCGCCAGATACCGTTCGAGCCGGGCGATATTGAAATCAGCGTTACAACTTGTGACGATACCCAAAGTGTCGACATTCGCCGCGATCAGTTGCGGTTTGGAATCCTCGCCAGCGGCACGCCGCGTGATTTCGGTAACACGTTCAAGTGGTTCGGATGCGGCGTGGCCCGTTGCGATAACCCAATCCCCGACCGCATACATGCCCGCAGGTCCAACGGGCGATAGCGATATCGGGCCCTTTTCGGACAAACCATCCAGGCGGGACCGATGTACAGCCGTGACGCGAACAGGGTGGTCTTCGTCGACCAAATCGACCTGACGCGCGAAGGCCGGTGTCCAGCCGAGTGATTTTAGGGTTGGGATCATGGAACGCTTTTAATCCATTTGGAGACTCCGCGAAAGCATGGCTTTCGATCTGCCTCCGAGCGCGAAAATGCAAAGCATTCTGGCGCGAGGTGAGAGGTTGGACATCGACCCAAGTGGGGCTCGTTGTGGCTGCTTCCTTCCGGACCTGACCAGGTTGGCGAGGCACTTGCCCGCGCCAACCCCTCAACGGTGATATAGGCGGGCGTTCGGATTCGTGCAAGGGGCGCTATTTGTGTGGGCGATTGCACCCCGTTCAAACCCGTGGCATCGGTTGCGCTATGAAACATGCAGAAACAGTTACCTTTGGCGGCTCCGGTCTTGATCGCGCTGCGCAATTGCGCGGCGATATTGCCAAAACCGAAGAAGACCCCGTCGCGCGCAGCCTTGTGATCTGGCGCGGTAAACCGCTGCTGACGTCGGAGGGTGGCGGCCTTGCCCGCGTGCCGTTGGATCATGCGATTATGGCGGATGCGGGCGCGCTGCGGATATTCTTGGGGTTGGATGATGCCGGGCCATTGTTTGCCGTGAGCCTCGATAATTGGGATCCCGAATTGGGGGACGATGATCTTGGCGCGTTCCTTGATCCGTCGTTGCAACATCACCCAAGCATGCCGCCCGACGTATGTTTCGCTGAATTGCGTGCCGTCATGACCCAGCTTTCACCCCGCGACGCTGAACTTGCGGCGACGGCCAAGTCCGTTTTGTCATGGCATGACAGTCACCGCTTTTGTTCTACGTGTGGTCAGCCCAGCGTGGCCGCGGATGCCGGATGGCGCCGTGTGTGTCCCGTCTGTGGCACGCAACATTTTCCGCGCACCGATCCAGTTGTTATTATGTTGATCACGCACGGGGATGATGTGCTGGTGGGCCGATCGCCCGGTTGGCCGGACGGGATGTATTCCCTGCTCGCCGGGTTTTTGGAACCGGGAGAAACGATGGAGGCCGCCGTGCGCCGCGAGGTGTTCGAGGAAGCGGGGATCACTGTTGGCGCGGTCGGGTATCTGGCAAGCCAGCCGTGGGCCTTTCCGTCATCGTTGATGCTGGGGTGCTACGGCGTTGCGACAAACACTGAAATCACCCTTGATCCGGTCGAGCTTGAGGATGCGCGCTGGGTCAGTCGTGCTGACATGGCCCGCGCGGCATCGGGGGAACACCCTGACATCAAACCTGCCCGTGCCGGGGCAATTGCGCATTTTTTGCTAGAGAACTGGCTGGCGAATACGCTAGATTAACCCGACGCCCCTAAACACGCGGGGCGACCCATAACAGGCCGCAAAGGCCGGACATTTGAGCAGGACCACAATGGAACTTACCGCACGCGAAGATATCGAAGCCCCGATTGATTTTGTTTTCGACCAAGTCACTGATTTTGCGACGTTCGAGAGATCAATCATGCGCCGTGGCGGCGATGTGGAACGGATGTCGGCCAGCGATGCAGCCGAGGTCGGGACCAAGTGGCGCGTCAATTTCCGCATGCGCGGCAAAGAACGCACCGTGAGGGCGCAGATTGTTCAGGTCGATACGCCTAACGGGCTTTCGATTGATGTGAATTCTGTCAGCGCGGATGGAACAATGGTGATTGAACTTGTGGCGTTGTCGCGCGCGCGCACCCGCTTGATTATCACCGCTGAGGCAGGTGCCAAAACGATACCAGCCAAGCTGTTTTTTCAATCGTTGCGGTTCGCGCGTGGCAAGACAGAAGCGCGATTCAAGACCATGCTGACCAATTTTGCCGAAGACATCGACAAAAAGTACCGCGGTTAGGTGCTGGCCTTTTCGTGCCGCCTTGGGGCGGCAGGAAAGACACCCATAAGGCGGATGTGGTCTGTGAAATAATCCAGCTCTTCCATGGCGTTTTGCACGTTTCGGTCATCTGGGTGGCCTTCGACCTCAGCGTAAAACTGCGTCGCGGTGAATTGACCGCCGACCATGTAGCTTTCCAGTTTGGTCATGTTGACACCGTTTGTCGCAAAACCGCCCATCGCTTTGTACAGTGCGGCAGGAATGTTGCGCACGCGGAACACAAAACTTGTGACCATGCCCTGATTGCCGCGCCGCGATAGATCCAGTTCGCGGGCCATAATCAGGAACCGTGTTGTGTTGCGGTCGTGGTCTTCGATGTGACGGGCCAAGACGTTCAGCCCGTAGATATCGGCCGCCATTTCGGACGCCAATGCGCCAAGGCTCATGTCATCGCCTTGCGCCACATCCATCGCAGCGCGCGCATTGTCTGGGCTGACCTGCGTCGCAATTCCGTTTTCGCGCAGGAATTTGCCGCACTGGGGCAAGATCACAACGTGGCCCGCGGCCGTGCGGATATGGCTAAGTTGCGCACCCGGTTTGCCAAGCAGGTTGATGTGCACGCGCACAAATGCCTCGTCTATGATGTGCAGGCCACTTTCGGGCAGCAACGTATGCACATCGCCCACGCGTCCGTAGGTCGAATTTTCAACCGCGATCATGCCCAGATCGGCATCGCCTTTGCGCACGGCTTCGATGGCGGATTCGAATGTGGGGCAGGGAAGGGGTTCAAAATCGGGGCGTGCTTCGAAACATGCCTGATGCCCGTAAGCGCCGAGTTCACCCTGAAATGCGATGCGTTTTGTCATCTTTATCCCTCTTTCACCCAATATCGATCAAAATGGGCATTTCGTCGCGGTGCTACACCTTGATCATTGGCGGGGGAAGCGGATACATGGCACGTGAATCAAGAAGCAAATAGGACGCGACATGTTCGACACAATGACAATGACCAAAGTTCTCGGTGCTGTTTGCGGCACTTTGTTGGTCTTTTTGCTGGGCAGCTGGGTTGCCGAAGAGATCTATCATGCCGGTGGTCACGGCGATCACGAACAAGCCTATGTTATCCCCGTTGAAGGCGGTGATGCGATTGAAGAAGAAATCGACGAAGGCCCTCCTTTCGCGGATGTTTATGCGCTTGCCAGCGCGGCTGATGGTGAAGGCCTATGGCGTGCCTGTTCTGCGTGTCACGCGCTTGAACAGGGCGAAAACGGCGTTGGCCCCTACCTTTACGGTGTTGTTGGTCGCGACGTTGCCGCATCCGAAGGCTTCAACTATTCTGGTGCTTTGATTGCTGTGAATGATGTTTGGACCCCGGAAGAATTGAACGCGTTTCTGGAAGGTCCCAAGGCGTATGCACCTGGTACAGCGATGTCTTACAATGGCATGCGCAAGATCGAAGATCGCGCGAACTTGATCGCGTATCTTGATAGCCTCGACGACTGATAAGCGATCCGAATTTGAGCAAAGGCCGTCCCATTTGGGGCGGCCTTTTGCGTTCGATCACGCAAACCTCACGTAATCTCAACTTGAATGTTCGACAAAGGCCGCTTTAGCTTCAAATATAGCGAATATCGTAATTTTTGAGGAGTGCCCAATGACAAAGACCCCGTGCAGGACCGCCAAAGCCGTTGCTCAGTCGAAAACGACCGGCATATCGAAATGGGGTCTAATGCTGGCAGGGTCGGTGTTTGCGATCGCGGGTGCCACAATGGTGCGTGCCGAAAGCCATGAAGAAATCACGGTGTCGCATGGGTTTTCCAACTTCGGAGAGCTGAAATACGGCCCCGATATTGAACACCTCGACTACGTAAATCCGGATGCACCAAAGGGTGGCGAGATCAGCGTTTGGTCGCGCGGCACGTTTGATACATTTAACGGCTTTACCCGCGAAGGGACGTTGGGGGCTGGCACGACGATCTTGTACGAAAGTATCTTGGTTGCAACGGCGGATGATCCCTATGGCGCCTACTGTTATCTGTGCACGACGATGGAATATCCCGAAAGCCTGGATTGGGTGATTTTCAATCTGCGCGAAGACGTCACATTTTCTGATGGAACGCCGTTCACCGCTGAAGACGTCGAGTTTGCCAATAATCTGATCATGGAACAGGGGCTGCCCGAATACGTCGCCGTCGTGTCCGATTTTCTGACAGACGTCGAAGTTCTAGATACGTACCGCATCAAGTTCACGTTTGCGCCCGGTGCGCCGCGCCGCGACGTGATCGGGTTTGCAGGAACGACCCGCGCTTTTTCCAAGGCGTGGTTCGAAGAAACAGGCGCGCGGCTGGATGAAAGCACGGATGTGCCATTCCTAGGCACAGGCGCATATGTCCTAGACAGTTATGATACGAACCGTCAGATCATCTACGCCAAAGATCAAGATTGGTGGGGCGCTGAACATCCGTTCAACATCGGGCAGGCGAATTTTGATACAATCCGGTATGAGTATTTCACAGACAGCGCTGCCGCGTTCGAGGCGTTCAAGGCAGGCGAATATACGTTCCGGCTGGAAAATTCGTCGCTCCAATGGGCCACGGGTTACGAATTTCCCGCTGTAGAACAGGGTTGGGTGAACGTCGAAGAACTGCCCGACGGGGCTATGGGGTCTGCGCAGGCATATATTTTTAATCTGCGCGATCCGAAATTTCAGGACCGCGACGTGCGCGAGGCAATCGGCCTGATGTTCAATTTTGAATGGAGCAATGAGACATTGTTCTATGGTTTGTACGAACGTGTTGAATCCTTCTGGCAAAATTCAGATCTACAGGCGCGCGGCGTACCGTCCGAAGCCGAAATTGAGGTGCTGCAACCCTACGTCGACAACGGCCTTCTGCCGGCGTCCATCCTGACCGACGAGGCGGTTGTGCCGCTACAGTCCGGTGCGAACCGCCCGACAGATCGCTCAAACCTGCGCATCGCGTCTGACCTTCTGGAGGGTGCAGGCTGGATCGCAGGCGAAGACGGTATCCGGCGCAAGGACGGTCAGGTTCTTAGCCTTGAAATGCTGACCTATTCGCCGGGGTCTGACCGCATTGTGAACCCGTATATCGAGAACCTTAAACGGCTTGGCATTGATGCCACGATGAACCGAGTGGACTTTGCACAATACGTTGATCGCCTTCAGGCGCCTGTTGATTTTGACATGATCACCCACAACCTGACGCAGATGTTTGAACCCGGTACAGGCATGCGCCAATGGTTCGGGTCTGAAACGGCGGATGACAGTTCACGCAATTTGATGGGCCTTAAGAACGGCGTTGTTGATGCTTTGATGACTGTGGTCATTAATGCGAAATCGCTTGAGGAAATGACGGTTGCGACGCAGGCGCTGGACCGCGTGTTGCGTGCTGAGTTGTTCTGGGTGCCGCAGTTTTACAACGACAAACATTTCGTCGCTTATTACGACCAATATGAATACCCCGATCCACTGCCGCCTTTTGCCTTGGGCAACTTGTCATTCTGGTGGTACAATGCTGACAGAGCCGCAGAGCTTGAAGCCGCGGGCGCGTTCTAAGCCCGCTACAATAAAAATAATAAAGGCTACGCAGACCTATGGGCGCCTATATCTTCAAACGATTGCTGCTTGTGATCCCCACGCTGCTGGGGATCATGATCATCAATTTTGCGCTGATCCAGTTTGTGCCCGGTGGGCCAATCGAGCAGATTATCGCGCAGCTTGAAGGCGGCGGGGATGTGTTCGAAGGCATTTCTGGTGGTGGGTCAGAAATCGTTGAAGAAGGCAGTGACAGCGTCGCATCACGCGGATTGCCGCAGGAATTTCTGGATGAGCTTCAGGTCGAATTTAACTTTTCACGTATTGTTTGCGAGGCTGGTTTCGTAGGCGAACCGGACCTGCGCGCAGATGAATGTTCCCCCGTTCCCATTCCCGCGTTCGAACGGTTTTTCCTGATGATGTGGGATTATGTGCGCTTTGACTTTGGTGACAGTTATTTCCGCTCCGTGTCCGTTGTTGATCTGGTCCTGGAAAAGATGCCCGTGTCGATCACACTGGGTCTGTGGTCCACTCTGATCGCCTATATGGTGTCGATTCCGCTGGGCATCAAAAAGGCTGTGCGCGACGGATCGTCTTTTGACACATGGACATCGGCGGCGATCATCGTGGGTTATGCCATTCCGGGGTTCTTGTTTGCGATCCTGCTGATTGTGCTTTTTGCGTCCAACAACTGCTTCCGCCTGCCGTTCGGGATTTCCGATTTCTTGCGGGAAAATGTGACGTGGCTTTATAATTCGAACCCGACTTGCCTGCGGCTGTTTCCGCTGCGCGGTTTGACGTCGTCCAATTTCGAAGACCTCAGCACATGGGGCCAGATCAAGGACTACCTCCACCACATCGCATTACCTGTATTGGCATCCACGATTTCGGCCTTTGCGACCCTGACCTTGCTGACCAAAAACAGCTTCTTGGACGAGATCAAAAAGCAATACGTGATCACCGCCAAGGCCAAGGGCCTGTCAGAGGGTCGTGTGTTGTACGGCCACGTTTTCCGCAATGCCATGCTGATCGTGATTTCCGGCTTCCCGGCATTGTTTATCGGTGTGTTCTTTGGTGGGTCGTTGATTATCGAAACGCTGTTCTCTCTCGACGGGCTGGGGCGTTTGGGGTTCGAGGCCACGTTGCAGCGTGACTATCCCGTGATGTTCGGAACGCTGTTCGCCTTCTCGCTTATGGGGCTAATCGTCGGGATTTTGACGGACATCACCTACGTGTTGATCGACCCGCGCATCGATTTTGAAAAGAGGGGTTAAGGATGGACACTGCACTCCCCCCCACCCCGAAAAAGGGCCGTTTTGCCCTGTCGCCGCTCAACAAACGCCGCTGGAAAAACTTTACACGTAACCGCCGTGCCTATTGGTCGTTGTGGATTTTCATGGTCCTGTTTGTGTTATCGCTGTTTGCTGAATTCCTGGCGAACGATAAACCGATCATGGTCAGCTATCGCGGCGAAATCCGCATGCCGATTTTCAGCTTTTATTCTGAACGGGACTACGGCGGCGATTTCCCGACCGAGGCTGAATACAAAGATATCGAAGTCAAATGTCTGATCGAAACCGGTGGGCTGGAAATCTGTTTTGACGACCCCGAAGGTATGATCGAGGCCGCGAACACGGGCACGATTGAAGACGCGGAATTCGACAAAGGCTGGCTGATCTGGCCGCCCATTCCGTACAGCTACAACACAATTGTTGACATTCCCGGCGTCGCCCCGTCACCGCCCGATGAAAACAATTGGCTGGGCACGGATGATACGAAACGCGATGTGACAGCGCGTGTAATCCACGGGTTCCGTCTGTCGATTTTGTTCACGATCATTGTCACATCCATCGCGTCGATCATCGGCATCATAGCGGGCGCCATTCAGGGATATTTTGGCGGGTGGGTCGACCTGATATTTCAACGCCTGCTGGAAATCTG
Source organism: Octadecabacter dasysiphoniae (assembly GCF_021532615.1). Taxonomy (GTDB): domain Bacteria; phylum Pseudomonadota; class Alphaproteobacteria; order Rhodobacterales; family Rhodobacteraceae; genus Octadecabacter; species Octadecabacter dasysiphoniae. The sequence continues at coordinate 336,820 of NZ_JAKGAQ010000002.1, read as the reverse complement.
GGGAAGCACACCGTCGCTTTACGTCATTATCATTTTATTCGCGATATTGGGGCGCTCTTTCTGGCTGCTTGTGTTTCTTACAATCCTGTTCGGCTGGCCCGCCTTGGTGGGTGTGGTCAGGGCTGAATTCCTAAGGGCGCGGAACTTTGAATATGTGCGCGCGGCCAAGGCGCTGGGCGTATCTGACCGCACAATCATGTTCCGGCATATGTTGCCCAACGCGATGGTGGCGACCGTCACGATGTTGCCGTTCATCATCACCGGCACCATTGCAACGCTCGCATCTCTCGACTTTCTTGGCTTTGGCCTGCCGTCTTCGGCGCCATCGCTTGGTGAAATGACATTGCAGGCCAAACAAAACCTACAGGCCCCATGGCTCGGTTTTACGGCCTTCTTCACCTTTGCGATCATGCTGTCGCTGCTGGTGTTCATCTTTGAGGGCGTGCGTGATGCGTTCGATCCGCGAAAGACGTTTTCATGACCCGTGTGCTCGACGTTCAAGACCTCACAGTTGATTTTCGCCAAGACGGGGAAACCACCCATGCCGTGCGCGGTGTGTCGTTTCATGTCGATAAGGGCGAAACAGTTGCGATTGTCGGTGAATCCGGGTCGGGTAAATCCGTGTCAGCCTTGTCCACCGTCCAGCTTTTGGGCGACAGCGCGACGGTTGGCGGGTCAATCACCTATGATGGCACCCAGATGGTCGGCGCGTCTGAACGTGATCTGCGACGCGTGCGCGGCAACGACATCAGCTTTATCTTTCAAGAACCGATGACATCGTTGAACCCGCTGCACACGATTGAAAAGCAGCTCGCGGAATCGATTGAGCTGCACCAAGGGCTGCGCGGCGGTGCGGTGCGCACGCGTATCCTTGAACTGTTGGTGCAGGTCGGTATCCACGATCCCGAAAGCCGCCTGTCGGCTTATCCGCATCAACTGTCTGGCGGGCAGCGACAACGCGTCATGATCGCCATGGCGCTGGCCAACGGCCCCGAAATGCTGATTGCGGATGAACCGACAACTGCGCTGGACGTGACCATTCAGGCGCAAATTCTTGATCTGCTGGCGGACCTGAAACGCGATCTTGGGATGTCGATGCTGTTCATCACCCATGACCTGACAATCGTGCGCAAAATCGCGGATCGTGTGTGTGTGATGAAGGACGGTGAAATCGTCGAACATGGCCCGACGGCTGAATTGTTTGCCAACCCGCAACATCCCTACACCCGCACCCTGCTTGAGGCTGAAAGCACGGGCTTCCCTGACCCTGTCGATCCGCAGGCCAAGGTTGTTGCGAAGGCCGAGAACCTGAAAATCTGGTTCCCGCTGACTTCAGGTCTTTTGCGCCGTACGACAGGTTACGTAAAAGCCGTGAACGATGCGTCGTTTGAGGTGAGGGCAGGGGAGACTGTCGGTATCGTCGGTGAATCCGGGTCTGGCAAAACAACGCTCGCGTTGGCGATGATGCGTTTAATCCAGTCCGAAGGGCGGATCGTGTTCATGGGCAAAGACCTGCATGGGCTGGGGGAACGCTCAATGCGCCCGCTGCGATCGGACATGCAGATCGTGTTTCAAGATCCGTATGGGTCACTTAGTCCGCGCATGACGGTGGAACAGATCATCGCCGAAGGGCTGACAGTTCACGGCACTGCCGCAGGTAAAAACCCGCGTGAAATGGTGGCTGAGATCATGGGTGAAGTCGGGCTTGATCCGGCGCTGATGGATCGTTACCCGCACGAGTTTTCAGGCGGTCAGCGACAGCGCATCGCGATTGCGCGGGCGATGATTTTGCGCCCGACGCTGGTGGTGCTGGATGAACCGACATCGGCACTGGATATGACCGTTCAGGTGCAAATCGTTGACCTGCTGCGGGACCTTCAAAAGAAATACCAGCTGGCGTATCTGTTTATTTCGCATGATTTGAAAGTGGTGCGCGCGCTGAGCCACAAGGTGATGGTGATGAAACGTGGTGATGTTGTCGAAGCCGGCGACGCCGATGCGATTTTTGACGCGCCACAGGTCGAATACACCCGTGAATTGATGAAAGCGGCGTTTGGCTAGGTCACTGTAATGGACGCGCCAGAAAGCCCTTCGATGTCACACGCACAGGTTTGACCCGCCGAAATAGGGCCGACGCCAGACGGCGTGCCTGTCATGATGATGTCACCGGCCTCAAGCGTTACCAGTTTTGACAGGGTTGCGATGATTTCAGGCACGGACCAGATCATCTGCGTCAGGTCACCGTTCTGGCGTACTTCACCTTCTACCGTGCAGCGCACGGCCCCCGCGTTCGGGTGCCCGACCTCTGACACGGGGTGCACGGTGCCGATCACGGCTGAATTGTCGAACCCTTTGGCCATATCCCAAGGGCTGCCTTTGGCCTTGGCCGCTGCCTGAACGTCACGGCGCGTCAGATCATTGCCGACCGCGTAGCCATAAACATGATCCAGTGCGTCGGCTTCTGCGATATCGGTGCCGCCACGGTTCAACACGACGACCAGTTCGACTTCGTGATGCAGGTTTTGCGTGGCCAAGGGGTAGGGAATGGACGCGCCAGACAGCACAATCGCGCTGGCGGGTTTCATGAAAAAGATCGGCGGATCAGCCTTAGGGTCGCCGCCCATTTCAGCCACGTGATCGGCGTAGTTCTGGCCCACACAAAAGACGCGGTGAACACCAATGTGGTGATCGGGTGTGCTGGATTTCAACGTCGGTGTATTGGGCGGGCGAACGATCAGGGTGGCCATGGGCGTGGTCCTTTGAATTTAGTCAGGCCCGATCATGAAACACGTCGTGCCGCGGGCTTGCAAGCGGGCACAGGCCAGTTCGGCGCCATCACGGGTCAACCCCATGAAATTTGCGTCATGCCCACGGCTAGAAGAATTCACACGGCGCAAGGACCCATCTAGCGTCGACATTTCGTTCAGCGCGACGCGTAGCAGGACACGTTCGGCCTGATACTGCGTGTTGTAGCGGCCAACATTGATGCCCCACAAACGGCTGCCAGAGGTAGAGATGCGCGTGACGATTTCAGGTTCACTTGGCACCGGGCTTGCCTGCTGCACAGCCGCAAGGACCACATCAGCGGGTCTGGCTTGCGGTGCAGGCGTTGCCTCGGGTGCGGCGGCGACAGTTTCAAGCACATCTGCCACGGCATCCTGAACGGCGTCTGCATTCACGGCCAGCAATTCTTCGGCGACTTCTGGCGCGTCGGGTACTGGGCGGGCATTGGGGCGCAGTGATCGCGCAACAAGGCCGTTTACACGCACGGTGCGGGCCGTGGTTCCGGGGGGCGGTGCCTCTGCGCCGCCACTCCCTTGTGGTGCGACAGGGCTTGGGCGATCAATGCGGGCCGTTGCAGGGGCACGGGCAAATCCCATGTCCAGCAATTCGGCGACACGGGCGTTGCGCTGTGCGGTAGAAGATCCGCCAAACATCGTCGCAATAATACGTTCCTGACCACGTTCAGCGGACGCGACAAGGTTAAAACCGGCGGCACGTGTGTAACCTGTCTTGATCCCGTCAGCACCGCGATAGGCGCGCAGAAAACGGCGGTTTGTGTTGGCAACTTCGCGCACACCAGCATCCGTCGTGATGCGGCTGAAAATATTATAATACTGCGGGTGATCGTAGATCATGTGACGGCCCAGAACGGTCATGTCGCGGGCGGTGGACATGTGCCCTGCCTCGGTCAGGCCGTGGGCGTTGCGAAATGTTGTGCGCGACATGCCCATAGCGCGTGCTGTGGCGGTCATACGGCGCGCAAAGGCGGCTTCGTTACCCTCAAGCGCGATACCGATCGCCGTGGCGGCATCATTGGCGGATTTCACGCCCGCGGCACGGATGAGATATCGGAATTGGATACGTTGACCCGCAACCAGACCCAATTTCGAAGGAGGCTCGTTCGCCGCGAGGGGGGTGATCGTCACCATATCATCAAGGCTGATTTCACCGCGTTCGATGGCTTGAAACGCGATATACAGCGTCATCATCTTGGTCAGCGACGCAGGGTGCAATTGCGTGTCAGCATTACGCGAATGCAAAACCTCACCGGTCCGCGCATCCATAACCATGGCCGCGTAGGGTGCTGCTTTCGCTGTAACAGGCGCCAATGCCGCCATCAGCAATGTGATCAATAGAAGAAAGCCCGCCAACGCGGGGTTTTGAATACGACGTTTCACGCCACTGCCTCTTTTACTGCCTCGTGAGCCCCGATTTTTTTTAGTGGGGTCTCGTTTATGAAATAAGGCTAACACAGGGCGGCGTTTCAGAAAATACCCTAATTTCAAAGGGTTTTGGTGTGGCATCCCTGCACGTTCGGCGCCTGAGGGGCCACATCTAGGGGGCAAATTCCAGTTTAACCGCTAGATAGCCGATTGTGGCGGGAATGTGGCAGGTGGTTAACGCCCGCCTGAAAGGTCAGTGATCAATGCGGGCAGGTCAGATAGCGCGGAAATCTGCCGAAAATGGCGGTGCGTTAGGGGTGCTTCGGCGTGTTCGTATTCCCAGGTTAGGTCATGTGGCACGTGAACACCCCACGCGCCGGCCTCAATCGCGGGAATAACGTCAGATCGCAGCGAATTGCCGACCATCATTTGATGGGCTGTGTCGTGGCGCGCAAAGATGCGGGTATAGATGTCGGCGGTCTTGTCGCTCACGATCTCAACCGCGTCGAAAAGATCACCAAGACCGGATTGGGCCAGCTTGCGTTCCTGATCAAGCAAATCACCTTTGGTGATCAGGATAATTTCGGCATTCGGTTTTAACGTTTCGATAGCCGCCCGCGCGCCAACCAGCAATTCCACAGGGTCTGACAGCATGGACCGCCCCATACCAAGCAGTTCAGCGATAACATCTGTTGGAACCGCGCCGTCCGTGACCTCAATCGCGGTTTCGACCATCGACAAGACGAACCCTTTGATACCAAAGCCATAGACGGCGAGGTTGCGCCGTTCGGCCGCCAACAACCGCCCCTGTAAATGCGCACCATCCGTGTAATCGGCCAACAGTTCTGCGAACCGGTCTTGCGTCATTCGAAAGCCGCGTTCGTTGTGCCAAAGGGTATCGTCGGCATCAAAGGCGATGGTCCATTTGTGTTTTGTCACGTCACGCACCTGCTTGTCTTTTGGCTGAACCCTTTTCATAAGGCCCAGAGAGGTTATATTAAGCCGCTGAGAGCAGACTACACCCACGACTCGCACGCAAGGATTGCAATGTTTCACGACCCGATCATGATGGCCGACCGCGACAGCGACGACGATAGTGATATCGGCGTCAAGCTGGAAACGCGCCCGAAGACGAAGCGTCCGCCATTATACAAAGTCATGATTCTAAACGACGATTACACACCGATGGAATTCGTTGTGCATGTTCTTGAACGCTTTTTCGGCATGACCAACGCGCAGTCGATTGAACTGATGTTGACCGTTCATGAAAAAGGTTTGGCCGTTGTTGGCGTGTTTTCCCATGAAATTGCTGAGACCAAAGTCGCCCTTGTGATGGATTTTGCAGCCCGCCATCAACACCCGTTGCAATGCACGATGGAGAAAGAGTAAGGGCGCGCTGCCCACTCGGTTCTCATGAGACATTCAAGATTACACACCGCACTGGCCGAAGGTCTGACGATCGACGGAACGTCGCATATTGTGCGCCCACCCGTCGGATATGACCTTGCCGGATTGCGCGATGTGACGATTGAGGCGACGTTTTATCCAGATCACCAATATTGGCGGGCTGCTGGTTTGGTCGGGGAAGGAACGGGCCGCGCGGCGACGCTTGTTGTATTGCCGCGATCCAAAACGCTGGCGCGGCAAACCATCCTTGATGCGATTGCGGCGGGTGGGGTTGTCATCGTGGACGGGCAAAAAACTGACGGCGTTGAAAGCATCTACAAAGACATCCGCAAGGTTTGCGCGATCAATGGCGTTATCGCCAAGGGTCACGGGCGTTTGTTTTGGTTTTCCGCGGGCAAAGCGCCTGCTTGGGATGTGGCCGTAAAATCCCCCGAAGGATATACGACCGCCGCAGGCGTGTTTTCCGAAAGTAAGATCGACGCAGGTTCAGCATTGCTGGCCACACATCTGGACGACCTAAAGGGCGATATTGCGGACCTAGGTGCCGGTTGGGGATACCTGAGCCGTGAAATTCTGAAACATGACGGCGTGACAAAGCTCGACATGATCGAAGCGGAAAAAACCGCGCTCGATTGTGCTGTGACAAACACCGACGATCCGCGCGCTATGGCGATCTGGGCGGATGCGCTGGATCATCAGGGGGCCTATGACGTGGTCGTTTCGAATCCGCCGTTCCACACATCGCGGGACGGCAACCCTGATTTGGGCAGAGGCTTTATCGCGACGGCGGCCCGTATCCTGAAACCACGCGGACAGCTATTGATGGTGGCAAACCGCCACCTGCCGTACGAAGCTGAATTAGATGCAAAATTCGCCCATATCGAAGAGCTCAGCGGGTCGGGCGCGTTCAAAATCTTTCGCGCGTCTCGCCCAAAGCGGTAATTTCATTTACTCTGCGCCCAGCTGAAGGGCGACAAGGAGCTTCCATGACTTTTTCCATCGCCGGTAAAACCGCCATCGTGACAGGGGCCGCCAATGGCGTCGGCCTTGCGATTGGGCGCCATTTTGTGGCTGAGGGCGCGAATGTCGTGTTCGCGGATATGGACGAAAATCGCCTGTCTGAAGAATTGGGCGGGGCTGATGCAGAACCCGAACGTTACCGATCCTTCGCGTGTGATCTTCGCCAAAAACTGTCGATCAACAATTTGCTGTCCATGACCATCGACAGTTTTGAGAGGGTGGATATTTTGGTCAACGCATCGCGCCAGTTGATGACGTCGGACCCGTTGAACCCGAAAGAAGACAACGTGGAGGCATTGCTGAACCAGAACCTGATGACGTCATTGCGCCTGACGCAAGCGATTTCCAAGCGGATGATCAAACAAGCCGAAGGCGAAGAAGATGGGCAAGTCGGATCAATCATCAACCTGAGTTCAATCGCAGCGCGCCGTGCCAATCCAGAATTGTTGGGCTATTCGATTTCGACAGCGGCCCTTGATCAGATGACGCGGTCCATGGCCGTGGCCCTCGCGCCGCACCGAATTCGCGTCAACGCCGTTGCGTTCGGGTCGGTCATGTCATCGAGCCTGAAATTCCAACTGAAAGAACACGAAGATTACCGCAGCGACATCATTGATAACACGCCGCTTGGCCGCATTGCGGGCCCGGGCGAAGTGTCGGATGCGGTGCAATACCTTGCCTCGGATGCGTCGAGCTTTGTGACAGGCCAGATCATAACCGTCGATGGCGGCCGCACGCTGATTGATCCGGCCGGATCACCCGCCCACTGATTATTCCGGATGCATCGCGATGCATTGCTGTGTTTGTTCAACCGCGTCACGGGCAGCTTGGTCGCGCCGTTCTTCCAATTGCGCAAGCTTGCGGCGTTCTTCGGCGATGTCGATCGTGACAGGTTCCTGGCGCGTGCGTGTTTGGGTTTCTTCGCAATCAAACCGGAACTCTGTGCCGTCTTCATTGCGTCCCTGACACGTGGACTGCACGACACGAACGTCTTGAACGGACGTCAGGGCAAACCCGCGTTGCACATTTCCACGTGTGACATTCACCAACCGATCCAGCGTGCGCAGCTGACTGTTTGCGGTGGAAATGCATTGTTCGCGCGGGGTGGAACACGCAGCGAGTGCGAGGAGGGGCAATGTGATCAGGATTATTTTCATCGTGTAAACTTTCTTGGACAGCCATGTAGTCTTGAATGGGTGACGGGCTCTTGGCCTCTGTCGATAATCAATGCTAGGTCTGCTTGATAGACAATAACAAAGGGTTCACCGATGGCCGCCGACGAGATGATTGAACACAAAGCGCAGGCCTCTGCATGGTTCCGAACCCTGCGCGATGATATCGTTCAAGCCTTTGAAAATATTGAAAATACGCAAACATCCGGCCCCCTATCGGATCAACCAGCGGGCACGTTTGAAGTTAGCGAAACAAAGCGAACAGGTGATGCGGGCGAAGACGCAGGCGGCGGGCTGATGTCGGTCATGCGCGGTGGTCGTGTGTTTGAAAAAGTCGGTGTAAATATCTCAACCGTGTATGGGACATTGGGCGAACGCGCGCAGGGTGCGATGGCGGCGCGCAAAGGTATTCCCGGCATGAAAGACGATCCGCGTTTTTGGGCTGCGGGCATCAGTCTGGTGGCGCATATGCAAAATCCCCATGCGCCCGCGGTTCATATGAACACTCGGATGTTCTGGACGCCTCATGCATGGTGGTTCGGGGGCGGGTCCGATCTGAACCCTTGCATCGAATACGATGAGGACACCGCCCATTTTCACTGCACCCAGAAGGCATGGCTCGATCCGCACGGCGAGGAGCACTACCCGAAGCTAAAAGAATGGGCAGACGAGTATTTCTACGTGCCCCATCGTGGCCGCGCCCGCGGGGTTGGCGGCATTTTTATGGATGATTTGTGTACCGGGGATTGGGCATCGGATTTCACGTTGACGCAGGATATTGGCCGCGCGTTTTTGCCGGCCTATGTGCCGTTGGTCGAAAAACGCCGCAACACGGATTGGGATGACGGCGACAAAGACACGCAGCTGATCCACCGTGGCCTATACGCCGAATATAACCTTGTTTACGATCGCGGCACGAAGTTCGGTCTCGAAACTGGCCATGATGCGAATGCGGTGCTGATGAGCCTGCCACCCGTCGCGAAGTGGACATAGCGGGACGGCGCTGTTGAGGCCCTAGGGGGCCTCAAGGCGTCCCGCCCGCCGTCCCGTTAGCGGACCTCGCGGACCGTATCGATCATAAGCTGCACGTTTTCGGGATCAGCATCCGGTGTGATGCCATGTCCAAGGTTGAAGATGTGCGGCCCGCCTTTGAAGGCATCTACGATGCGGCGGGTTTCTGACACCAAGGCATCGCCACCTGTAACCATATGGGACGATTTCAGGTTGCCCTGAACACAACCGCCCGTCTGTACGTTGGCCGCTGCCCATTCAGCCGTGACACCATCATCAAGGGCAATGCAGTCAGCGCCGATTGCATCATGCAGACCGACATATTCTTCGCCCGCACCGCGTGGGAACGCGATGATTGGCGTATCCGGGTGGCGCTTTTTCAGTTCGGCAACGATGCGCGCGGCGGGTTTGACTGCGTAGTTCAGGAAATCATCCCCCTTCAGCGATCCGGCCCAGCTGTCGAACAATTTTATGACCTCCGCGCCTGCGTCGATCTGTTTAGAGAGATAATCAATCGTGCCCTCGGTGATCAAATCCAGCAGGCCTTCGAACACCGCTTTGTTTTCCGCCTTAAGAGCGTGGGCCGGGGCCTGATCCGGCGTGCCTTGGCCCGCGATCATATAGGTTGCCACGGTCCATGGTGCGCCTGCGAACCCGATCAGCGTTGTTTCTGAGGGCAGTTCGCGCGACAGAATTTTCAAAGTCTCATAGATCGGATTCAGGTGGTCATGGATCGCATCTGCTGGTTTCAGCGCCTTGAGCTCATCCGCGGTTGTGATGGTCGACAAGCGCGGGCCTTCGCCTGTCACAAACCACAGTTTTGCGCCCAACGCCTGAGGCAGAAGCAAGATGTCGGCGAACATGATTGCCGCATCGAAACCGTAACGGCGGATCGGTTGCAGTGTCACTTCGGCTGCAAGGTCCGAGTTGTAGCACAATGACAAGAAATCGCCTGCTTCAGCGCGGGTTGCTTTGTATTCGGGGAGATAGCGGCCCGCTTGACGCATCATCCAAATCGGCGGGGTCGGCAGGGTTTCTCCCGCGAGGGCGCGCAGGACGGTTTTTTGCGTGGTCATTGAGGACTCCTTGAACTTGTCTTTTGTGTCCCTTTTGCGCCCGCGAGTGTCAATAGAGTTGTAAGGTTTAGTTGACAGGTCTAAACATTGATTCATGACTTTTGAATTGCCCACACCCGCCCGCACCCTGAAAATCGGAACCCGTGGATCGCCGCTTGCGCTGGCGCAGGCCTATGAGACCCGTGCGCGTTTGATGGCGGCCTTTTCGTTGCCCGAAGAGGCATTTGAAATCCAAGTGATCAAGACAACAGGCGATGATCGCACGCTGATTGATGCTGATATTGCGCTTAAGACGATTGGCAATAAGGGCCTGTTCACCAAAGAGATCGAAGAAGCGATGATTGCGGGCACGATCGACATTGCCGTGCATTCGACCAAAGACATGCCGGTTGAGCAGCCCGAAGGATTGGTGCTGGACGTGTTCCTGCCCCGCGAAGATGAACGCGATGCGTTTGTGTCTATTAAATACAAAGGGCTGGCCGATTTGCCTGAAGGGGCGGTTGTTGGCACGTCGTCCTTGCGCCGCCGTGCGCAGCTAAAGGTGAAGCGCCCTGATCTTAAGGTCGTTGAATTTCGTGGAAATGTGCAGACCCGCCTGAAAAAGCTTGCTGATGGGGTCGCGGATGCGACGTTCCTCGCGATGGCAGGGCTGAACCGGATGGATATGACGGATGTGCCAAAAACCGCGATTGCTGCCGAAGACATGCTGCCCGCGATTGCCCAAGGGACAATCGGGATCGAACGGCGCGCGGATGATGACCGTGCCAAACACATGCTGGCCGCGATCCACCACGATGAGACTGGTCACCGTTTGGCCGCAGAACGCACGTTTTTGGCGGCGCTCGACGGGTCGTGCGAAACGCCCATCGGGGGCCTTTCGATTATCGAAGGTGATCAGATTTGGCTGCGCGGTGAAATCCTGAAACCAGACGGGTCACAGGTGTTTACAGGCGAACGTCGCGGCCCTGTGGGTGATGGCGCGGCCTTGGGTCAATCATTGGCAGAAGAATTACTCGGCCAAGCGGGGCCTGATTTCTTCGAAGCGGTTGCTGCGGGGTAAAGGTAAAGTCCGGTTTGTGGGACGAAGCAGACCTTCAGCCTTCTACAGCCAAGGTCGGCTCCGTCCGCATAGCGGACCTTGCGTGGTGTTCCAAAAACGGTGGTTTTTGGTATGTTTTCACTTTTAATAAAACGCCCCACTGCCTACTTGGCGCGGGGCGTTTATATTCTCATTTAGCACCGTAATTTAGAACTTATAAGAAGTCCGCAAAGACAGGGTGTCCAGATCGACGTCTGCACCATCGAAATCATATGTATCGCGCAGATACTCAGCACCTAGAACAACATGGTCCGTCACCAAATAGTTAACACCGAGACCTAATGTAGAGCCGTTTTCTCGATCCCCAGCATCATCGACTGTCACTACACCGATAACACCATAAGCCATTACACGACCGAAGTCATATCCACCACGGAGCTCAAGGTGCGTGGTGTCGCCCTCCCCACCACCGTCAGCTGAAATGTCATCAAAAGAGATTTCACCGCCAATGACATAACTACCTAGATCGTAATTATACCCAGCATGCAAACCAAGGGTGTCAAAATCAACACTTCCATCTGCGTCGCTAGCAGATACTTCTCCTTGCCCAAATTGAGCACCAACATAAAAGCCTGACCAATCTGTAGCTGTTGATGCTGGGGTAACCATGGGAGGAAGTATAGTAGGGGTTGGCGCAGGTTCTGCCGTATTACCTGCGATTACTGGGGCAGCGATGACCGCAAACACAGCAGACATTAAAGATTTATTGAACATCGTTTTTTATCCTTTGAATGTGTATGATTTGTCATTCGTTACATACCTTTAAGCCAGAAAGGCAATTGCATGACTCTCTCTAGTGCGTCTTTGGCAAACATCGGCAAACATTTGGCCGAAAATCGATGTTCGCAAATCAGGTCGTTTGGAAATTAGGCTATCAAAGTCAGCGACACATAATGTCGGCGTCAGCCTCGCCCCCCTGTGAGGCTCGGCTGGTCAAGCGAGAGAGCCCACCGCTCGAAACCTCAGCAGTTGTTGAATTTTTTGGGCTCTTCGCGTGATGACGGACATTCCTGCTGCACGCAGCGTCTGACACATTGGGCTCATAACTGCCGCTCGCTGCATTGCGACTGCGGGGCAGATTGGTTGTCTTCCAGATCAGTCCGGGATCAGCTTTCCGGGGTTCAAAATTCCGTTCGGGTCCAGCACGGTTTTGATTTTGCGCATCATGTCCAACGCAACCGGATCCTTGCGCCGCCGCATTGTGTTCAGCTTTGACAGGCCCACCCCGTGTTCTGCGGAAAAACTGCCGCCGAGGTCTTGGACGGTGTCTTCGATCAGTTCCACAATGCGATCTTTCAGCGCGTCATCATCGCGGGACGGATAGACGCCATAGTGGATGTTTCCGTCGCCCAGATGGGCGATATAAAATGGCTCTGCTCCGCTGTCGGCTTCGGCGATGCGGGCGCTTGCCCGGTCCAGAAACTCGGGGACCTTATCCAGCGGCACCGCGACGTCTGTATCGACAATCGGTTGGCGCCAAAACGTGAGCTCTGCGGCGGCTTCGCGTCGTTCCCACATGGCACCGCGTTGGGCCTCGTTCTGGGCGACGACCGCATCAAGGATCGCGCCCTGTTCCATCATATTGGCCATGATTTGCTGTAAGGTATCGGTGATGTCGGTTTGGGTCGTGGTCGCGACCTCAACCAGAATGTTGATGTCATGGGGGGCGTCAAACGGTTCACGCGCGCCGCTGACCCGTGCCATGTGCACGTCGATGTAGTGGCGGGGCATATATTCGAACGCCTCAACCGATCCACCCGTTGCGTCCTGGACGCGGTTCAACAGCTCCAATGCATCATAGAGTGTGGCAACCGCAACCATCGCAGTGGCATAGGCGCGTGGCTTGGGGTGCAATTTCAAAACGGCTTTGGTGATCACACCCAGCGTCCCTTCGGACCCGATCAGCAGTTGGCGCAGGTTCAGGCCTGAATTGTCTTTGCGCAGCGACGACATCAGATCAACGACACGCCCATCTGCCAACACGGCCTCAAGCCCCAGCACCAGATCGCGGGTATTGCCGTATCGCAGCACGTTCGATCCGCCTGCATTGGTCGACATCACGCCACCGATCATGGCCGATCCTTTGGCCCCGAACGTTAACGGAAAAATAAGGTCTTCGGCATCTGCTGCCCCGTGTAGCGATGACAACACGACGCCTGCATCAACGACTGCCGTACGTCCTTGTGCGTTAATATCATGGATCGTGTTCATCCGGTCCAGTGACAGCATGACGCCGCCGGGCGCATACGTGCCACCCACCAATCCTGTATGACCGGACACAGGTGTAATGGATTGCCGTTCCGCATTTGCCAGCGCCATAATCCGCGACACTTCGTGCGTAGACGCGGGACGCAGAACCACACCGGGCTGCGCGCAGTACTTGCCGGTCCAATCCTTTGACCAAGGGGCTACGTCATCCCCTGTCAGGGCGTTTTCAGCCCCAACAATCGCCGCGAAATCCTGCAACAAAGCCATAACGTTTCCCCCAAGAGGAAGCTGATGCAACTTGGGCGTGATGTCAAAGGGAGTCGTTAAAAGGGGGTGCGTGGTGGCGTTACCTGGATTTGAACCAGGGACCTAACGATTATGAGTCGTTCGCTCTAACCAACTGAGCTATAACGCCATGCACAGCGGGCGGGATAGTAGCAGCCGCCCCTCCTGTCAAACCGATTCTGACCCGATCAGGGGTTGTTCTTCGCCCTTTCGCTTGATCAAGTCCTCTGACTTGCAAAAAGGGCGCGTTATGTCGGCAAAACAATGGGAGTTTTGGGTTGATCGCGGCGGCACGTTCACGGACATTGTGGCGCGCGCGCCGGACGGTGATGTGAAAACCCATAAACTGCTGTCCGAAAACCCCGAGAACTATGCAGATGCTGCCGTGCAAGGGGTGCGCGACTTGATGGGCACTGAGAATCCCGAAGCTGGATCAATCGCTGCCGTGAAAATGGGCACGACAGTTGCCACCAACGCGCTGCTGGAACGCAAAGGCGAAGATGTGCTTTTGCTGATCACCGAAGGATTTCGCGATCTGTTGAAAATCGGCTACCAGACGCGGCCTGATCTGTTTGCATTGGAAATCGTGCGGCCTGAATTGCTCTATGCGGATGTGGCAGAGGTGTCTGAGCGTCTTGATGCGGATGGCAACGTATTGTGCGCCTTGGATGAGGTCGCGGTGCGCGTGTCGTTGCAGGCTGGGTTTGATGCGGGGCTGCGCGCTGTCGCGATTGCGTTCATGCATGCATATCTTAATCCAGATCACGAAGCCCGCGTGGCCGCAATCGCACGCGACGTAGGGTTCACCCAAATTTCCACCAGTCACGAGGTGTCGCGCCTCGCTAAACTGGTTGGGCGCGGGGATACGACCGTTGTCGATGCCTATCTGTCGCCGATTCTGCGCCGCTATGTTGATCAGGTCGCGGGTGCGCTTGATGTGGGTCGTGTGTGCGAACGATTGCTGTTCATGCAATCAAGCGGTGGCTTGACCGATGCTGCACGGTTTCAGGGGCGCGATGCGATCCTTTCTGGGCCAGCGGGTGGCATCGTCGGCATGGTCAAAACGGCCCAAGCCGCGGGCCATGACCGCCTGATCGGGTTTGACATGGGTGGCACATCCACAGACGTCAGCCACTATGCGGGCGATTATGAACGGTCCTTTGAAACCGAAGTCGCGGGCGTGCGGATGCGCGCACCGATGATGGATATTCACACCGTTGCTGCGGGCGGTGGATCGATCTGCCGCTTTGCAGACGGACGTTTTCAGGTTGGACCCGAAAGCGCGGGCGCAAACCCTGGTCCGGCGTGCTATCGCCGTGGCGGCCCGCTGACAGTGACCGATTGCAATGTGGTGCTGGGAAAGCTGCACCCTGATCATTTCCCCCATGTGTTTGGCCCCAACGGCGACCAACCCTTGGACGTCGCGACAGTGCGCGCGAAATTTGAAACCCTCGCGCAGCAGGTGGCGGTTGCAGCGGGTGATGCACCCCGTACCGTAGACGACATCGCGCACGGGTTTCTTGCAATTGCCGTCGATAACATGGCCAACGCGATCAAGAGAATCAGCGTTCAGCGCGGCCATGACGTGACCGAATACACGTTGCAGTGCTTTGGCGGGGCGGGCGGGCAACATGCCTGTCTGGTGGCAGATGCGCTGGGCATGTCGCGGGTGCTGATTCATCCGTTCGCGGGTGTGTTGTCGGCCTTTGGCATGGGGCTGGCCGAACTGCGCGACATGCGCGAAGTGCAATTTGACGCGCCACTGACTGATGAAAAACACGCACAGGACCAGTTAAACACAATGGCCTCTGACGCGCGCGATTCCATCCTGTCACAGGGCGCGCGTGACGTGACGATCGAACGCTGGGCACATCTGCGCTACAACGGCACTCAACAGGTTCTGAAGGTCGCGTTTGACACGTCGGGCGCCATGCAATCGGAATTTGAGGCGACCCACCTCGCGCGGTTTGGCTTTACCAGCCCAGAAACCGAAATCCTGTTTGATATGCTGAGCGTTGAGGCCATCGACGAGGGTGGCGCGCTTCCTCAATTGCCGGTTATCCCTGCGCAAAACCCGAAACCCACCGCGGTGCATGATCGCCCCTTTTATGACCGCACGATGATGGGCGTGGGTGACAAAATCAGCGGCCCCGCGATTATCCTTGAACCAACGGGCACGAACGTGATCGAAGATGGGTGGGATGCAGAAGTCGATCCCCTCGGCAATCTGATCCTGACGTCCACAGCGACCAGCCGCAACATCGCGGCATCCAAAGACGCCGATCCTGTTCTGCTCGAAGTGATGTCTAATTTGTTCATGTCCGTCGCCGATCAGATGGGCGCGACATTGGCGAACACGTCCCAATCCGTGAACATCAAGGAACGGTTCGATTTTTCCTGCGCGATCTTTGACGCGGCGGGCGATCTGGTGGCCAACGCGCCCCATGTGCCTGTCCATCTGGGTTCGATGTCCGACAGCATCAAAACAGTGATGCGGGGCTGGCCGGACGTGACTGACGGTGATGCCTTCATGCTCAACTCGCCTTATAACGGGGGCACCCATCTGCCCGACGTGACGGTTGTGACGCCGGTGTTTATTGGCGGCAAACCACGGTTCTGGCTCGGCTCGCGCGGGCATCACGCAGACATTGGCGGGCGCACCCCGGGGTCCGCCCCGCCAGACAGCCAACATATCGATGAAGAAGGCGTGTTGATCGACAATGTTCAGCTTGTCACCGGCGGTCAGTTTCTTGAGGATGCGGCCCGCGCAACGCTCGCGTCAGGGCGGTATCCGTGCCGCAATATCGACCAAAACATCGCCGACCTGAAAGCACAAGTCGCAGCCAACGCCACAGGCATGGCCGAACTCAAACGCATTTGTGACAGCTACGGTGAACCCGTTGTCACCGCCTATATGAGGCATGTTCAGGACAACGCGACCGAAAGCGTGCGCCGCGTCATTGATCGGCTATCAGACGGGGCATTTATCTACCCCATGGATATCGGTCAAACGATCGAAGTTACTGTATCTGTTGACAAATCCACCCGCACGGCGACCGTTGATTTTACGGGCACCAGTGCGCAGCATACGGGCAATTACAACGCACCTTTTGCGGTATGCCGTGCGGTTGTTTTGTATGTTTTTCGCACGCTCGTCGGGTCATCCATTCCCCTGAACGAAGGGTGTCTTAAGCCGTTGACGATCATTGCGCCGGATGGGTCCATGCTCAACCCCGGCTATCCGGCTGCGGTGATTGCGGGCAACACCGAGGTGTCGCAAGCAGCGTGCAATGCATTGTTCGGCGCGCTTGGCGTCATCGCAGGGTCACAAGCCACGATGAACAATTTTGTCTGGGGTAATGAGACATTCCAGAACTACGAAACCATCGCTGGGGGTACTGGTGCTGGCCCTGATTTTGATGGCTGCGACGCTGTCCAAAGCCACATGACGAACACGCGCATGACCGATCCCGAAATCCTTGAAAAACGCTTTCCTGTGCGGCTGGATCGGTTTGAGGTCCGCGCAGGGTCGGGCGGGGCAGGCGCGCAGCGGGGCGGCCATGGCGCACGGCGGGCCATGACGTTTCTTGAACCTGTCACAGTGACGACGCTGTGTTCCCACCGTGTTGTTGCCCCGTTTGGCGTGGCGGGCGGCGAAAACGGTGCCGTCGGGCGCAACTGGGCTGTGCTGCCGGATGGGACGCGGCGCGATTTGCAGGGCAATGATGAAATTGATTTGCCCGCAGGTGGCCAGTTCGTTCTTGAAACACCGGGCGGGGGCGGTTGGGGCAAACCCTAACCTTTTGAAAACCGCCATTCGGTGATCTGAACGGCGGGTTTGTCAGGTGCGATTTCGATGCTTGGAAAACCCGATTTGTTCGGTGCGTCCGGCCAGCCTTGTGCCTCAATGGCGACACCGCAGTAGCCCGCGTCACGGGCGTCATAAATATGAACGCCTGCCTCGGTCGTGGCGACGGACATGGCAACGCCCGACGCGCTAGTTAGTTTAAGGTATTCCATCAAAGCACCCCGATTACGGGCCACGCAAAACGTGTGATCCAACGGGGGCTTTGCGGGTGTCAGCGGCGTCATTTCGCGCAGATCATAGGGCGTGCCCGTCACATCCCTGATCTCACCCGTCACCAATGCATCGATATCATCGGTGGGCAAATAACTGTTGGCGGTGATCGCGATGCTGTGGCCTGAAATGTCGTTTGATCCGTCAAGGTTCCAGTAGCTGTGATTGGTGGCGTTTGCGATGCTTGGCGCGTCCGTTGTGGTTGTCAGGGTCAACCGAAGCGTTGGCCCGCTTATTATTTCATACAACGCTTCAATCCTGCGGTTTCCGGGGAAGCCGCCGTGACCATTTGGCAAGATAAGAGACAAAGCAAGCCCGTTTTCGGTAATTTCATCAATAAACCACACCTGCGATTGTGCGCCAGTTGTGCCACTGTGCAACGTATGCCGCCCGTTCAAATTGGCCTCAAACCTGTGGGGTTTGCCATCAATCGTTGCCTCAGCATTCTGCAATCTATTGGCAACGGGGCCCACGACGCAGCCAAAATACCGCATTTCGTTTTCGTAGTCTGTCAACAGATCAGACCCCACCGTGAGGCCATGCGCGACGCCGTCCAAACGCACGTCTTGCACAATCGCACCATAGGTCAAAACGGTGACAGACAGACCGTGACCCGACATCGTGATTGCCTCAACGGCAGTGCCGTTTGACGTGACGCCAAAGGGGGTCACAGCGCGGCCCAGTGCACTCCGGCTCCCGGAATTTCGACCCCGTTCCAGATCAGCGGCTCAGGCGCATAGTTGAACACAAACCGATGGGTTTGTGTGTCGCGGATGCGCAATCCATCCGGCAGATTGTGATGTGTCAGCCCGACCTCATTGCATAGATCGCGCAGGATCAAATCCCACGTCGCATCATCCGGCCAACCAGCCAAATACCGCAGTTTGTCGCCCATGATGGCAGCGTGCCCGTCCGTGGTTTTCAGCCGCACGGGCGCGTCGCCTTCCAGAACTTCGCGCCAATGTAAAAACTGCCCACCATTTTCCAGCGGCACACCGACATCAGGTGGCAGGCTTTCAGTTAGCACGACAGTCGCATCCAGCCCGTCAACATTCGGCCCCATCGGTGTCGGGATCGAAAGATGTTCTGATTTGGTGTCCGTGCGCGGCCCGATCAAGGCGGTGGCATCCGTTAGGGCGGCCCGCAACGGATCAGACAAGTGCATCAATCCTGGGGCGAGTGTGAATTTATAACCGCTTAGGTCATCCGTATCGGGTGCTACAATATCGACGTTCAAACCAGCACGGCGACAGGCCCGATAGGCGGCAAACGCCAGCCGGAACTGGTCAAAATCGGCACCTTGCGGCTGGGCTTCCCACGCCCATGCGGATTCATAGTCAAAGACAAGTGCGACATCTGCTTTCGCGGTCCCCACATCCGGCAAATCGTTGATTTCACGCGACACTTGCAATGCCTCGGCCAGTGCAGGGGCGTCCGCGCTGTCGGGGCGCAGCAATCCGGCATGCATCTGTTCTTGGGCAAATGGCGCCTGACGCCAGCGGAAATAGCAGACTGTTTCGGCGCCATGTGCGAACGCTTCCCAAGCCCAAAGACGGGCCATTCCCGGTAGGGGGGCGGGATTGTAGGGGGCCCAGTTTACGGGGCCGGGCTGCTGCTCCATGATCCACCAACGTCCACGGCCTACGGCGCGGTACAGATCATGATGGAACGCCTGATTGTCAGGCTCCCCCTGACGTAAAAATCGGCGTTTGTGGTCTTGCGATCCCTCAAGACGGTCTGACAAAAACCCGATGGGATAGCTGTCCCATGACGCGATATCGAGGTCAGCCCCGACCTTGAAGTGATCAAATGACGTTTCCCGCCCCATGTAGTTATGAATGATCGGCGCATCTGTGTGCGCGCGGATTTCTGTCACTTGTTCGCGGTTGAAGTCCACAACCATGTCGGATGAATATCGATAGAAATCCAACACGTGCGGATGGTTGGGTTCTGTGACCGTCAGGTTGGGCAAATCAATATCGGCAAAGTCATCATATTCCATCGACCAGAACACATTGCCCCACGCACGGTTCAGTGCGGCGGGGGATTGGTATTTTTGGGCCAGCCAGTTTTGAAAACCTTCCGTGGCCGCATATGAATAGCTGCGCGTTGTGTCGTGACACGCATACTCATTATCTGTTTGCCACGCTTGAATGTGTTTATTTGATTCATAGCGCTGCGCCATCAGCCGTGTGATGCGTTTGCTTTCATCGCGGTATCCACGATGGGAAAAACAATAATGGCGGCGTGACCCGAACCCGCGCGGCCGCCCTTGTTCATCCACGGCAAGCATATCGGGGTGCTTATCGAGCATCCAACGCGGTGGTGTCGCCGTTGGTGTTCCCAGAATGATTTTGAGCCCTGCGTTGCCCAGAACCTCAATCGCGCGATCCAGCCAGTCCCATTCAAACTGATCGGGGGCGGGTTCCATCCGCGACCAGGCAAATTCACCGATGCGGACCCAAGACAGGCCAGCGTCAACCATACGCTGTGCGTCATCGGCCCAGACATCTTCGGGCCAATGTTCGGGGTAATAACAGACGCCGAGTGTGCGTTTCATCGCTGCCTCATGATTAGGTGTCGTTTCGTGCCGTGATTACAGGATCACTTGATGTTCTGCTTGTCCGATTGCATCGACTGGCGTTGCAAACGTCTTGCCGTCGTCATCACCAATCAGTCCATCCGCCGCTGAGGTGCAAAACAAAGTCGTCAGATCCGGCCCACCAAAGGCGGGACAGGACGTTTGCACGCCAGGAAATGCGATCGTTTGGGTCAATGTGGCATCGGGTGCGTAACAGGCAACGCGGTTCGCGCCCCACTGCGCATTCCACAGATTGCCAGCCGCATCTACAACCGCACCATCTGCCCCCCACGCGGTATCACCAAAGTCGATCCAGACCGTCGGATCGCCCACAGGCCAGCCGTCCTTATCCGACAGGTCTTGTCGCATGATCTTGCCGATCTTGGTGTCGCAGAAAAAGGCGTGCGATCCGTCGGGTGCAAAACAGATCGCGTTGGGGATTGTGATGCCGTCAAACAATTGGCGCACTTCGCCGCGGTAGTAACGATAGATTGCGCCTGCTTTGGCTTCGGCGTTGATGCCCATCGTCCCGATCCAGAACCCGCCCCACGGGTCGGCACGACCATCGTTGGACCGGGTTATCGTGTTGTCCGCCTCAATCTGTGCGACTTGGTCGGTGGTGCCGGTTGCAAGATCAAGAACATGCAATCCGATGCTGTCGGCCATCAAAAGGTGATCGTCATCAATCCAGCCTGCCGCGCTGACGTGGCGGGAAAACTGCCAATGGCGGCCCTTAATGTGCAGACGTTTCTTGAGGATATCGAACCAGAACAGCTCTCCGCGCGCGGGATGCCACAGTGGTCCTTCGCCCAGTTTACATTTGGTGTCGTCGTAGATCATTTCGCGCCGTCATAGGCGGCGACGATATCCTTGGCCCGGGCTGCAATGTCCGCCGTGCTCATGCCCGGTTTGTACAAGGCCGATCCAATACCAAACCCATCCGCAGAGGCGGCGAACCAATCCGCGAAATTATCTGGGCCGGCACCGCCAACAGCATAAACCTGCGTGCCTTGCGGCAGCACCGCGCGGATCGCTTTCAGGCCGTCAGGGCCAAGCAATGAGCCGGGAAAAATTTTCAAACCGTCCGCGCCGTTTTTGAGGGCGGTAAAGCATTCTGTTGGCGTCATAACACCTGGCCAGCTTTGCAAACCTGCGGTTTTGGTCGCCACGATCACGCGCGGATCGACGTTCGGCGACACGATCAATTTGCCGCCCGCTTGATCTACGCGGTTCACGTCTTCTACGGACAAAACAGTGCCCGCGCCGATCAATGCTTGATCCCCGAACGCATCAACCATGGCTTTGATGCTGCCGAACGGATCAGGGGAATTCAGCGGTACTTCGATGTTTGTGATACCCGCGTCGATCAGAACGTCGACGGCCGCAACGGCCTCGGACGGGGTGATGCCGCGCAGGATGGCGATGATATTACGGGTCATTTATGCGGTCTCCAACAGTGCGTGGGCGGCTTTGATGCCAGCGAGGGTCATGTCTTTGGCATCGCCGCGAAGAACGGGCACGCCTTGCATTTTAAGGCCTGCAACGTAGGGCATCGACACGGCATCCGCGCCGATCAATGCGATTTCGCGACCCAACCAATAGGGTTTAGCGGCGGCAAGTTCCGCACCGATCAACAACCCTGACAGGCGCGCGCGTAAAATGACCGTGTCCGTGTCGTTGACCAATTGCGCGGCGCGCAAAGAAAACAAGCGACCGGCGAGCGCTTCTGGCCGCGATAGGGTGTGTGACATCGCATCTGCAAATTCGGCGTCGTCCCACCCCCCTTTGGCAATTGAATGGCGCAGGACGGAATGCTGCGTCAAAAGCGCGAACATTTCACCTGTCATGCAGGTTTGAAAACTGACGACTTCATCGGCGCTGACATGCACCCATTTCGTGTGCGTTCCGGGTAGGCAAATCACACCGTCCCAGCCGGGGTTTTGCGCCAGAAAACCCGCGATTTGGGTTTCTTCGCCGCGCATGACATCCGCCGGGTTCATCTGGCGAATGCCCGGGATAACATGAACCGTGAGGCCAACGCGCGTCACGGGGGCAGTCACCATCGTCGCAGGGCAGACAGAGCAAGGGGCCGTTTGATAAGGCGCTTCGACCCAGCCTTGGCGTGATCCGACCATACCACAGGCCACAACCGTGTTCGCAGTTTCCAGCCAGTCGGCGCAGACATCCACCAAGACGCCTTCAAATTCAGAAGGGTCCAACGTGCCCATGCCTTTGTCTGACGTGCGTTCGCCCAAAACCGTCCCATCGCCGCCGATTGCCCAAAAGCGGGCATTCGATGTGCCCCAGTCTGCGGCGATCCAGTTCGGCGTCATAGGCGGTGTCCTTCCAAGACCCACATGGTTTCAGGGAAGGACCATGGCAGGGTTACGCCATGATGCATAAGGTATGCGCCCGACAATGTCAGCGGCCCATCTTTCAGCGCAGGCGTGCCGCGCGAAAGTGCCGGTGCGGTGCCGCGATTGACCAAGGCGACCTCGTACATTGCGTCAGGGTCCAAACCCGTGAGCCGCAGCGGACGTGGGGAAATCTGCGCCGATGTCGCGCCTTTGCCAGCAAACACAACAAAGCGCGACGCGTCTTGCGGCATTTGTTGCTCGGCCAAAACGGCAGGGTCGGGTGAATCAAGGCGCAAGATGTCGGCGTCTTCCATCCATGTGCGGTTGTGTTTCCACCAGCTTGTGACTTCGCTCAGGACGCGGACTTCGTAGTCGTCCAACTCTCGCGGGTCCATTTCGAACCCCATGTGGCGCTGTGCCGCGACCCATGCGCGAAACGAAATATCTAAAGTGCGGCCCGACGTGTGGCAGCGGCGCGGGCCAACATGTGATCCCGTGATAGACAGCGGCAGGAACAGCGCGGCGTTGTGCTGGATGTTCAGGCGTTCAAGTGCGTCGTTTGAATCGCTCAGCCAGACGCGCTGCGTGCGTTTGAGAATTCCGAAATCAATGCGCCCACCACCTGATGCGCAGCTTTCGATTTCAACGTGCGGGAAGTCCGCGCGCAGGCGGTCAATCAGTGCATAAGACCCGCGCGTTTGGGCCGCATCAGGCATCGGCAGGACGCGGTTGTGGTCCCATTTGATGTAGTCGATGGCGTGGTCGCGCAGCACGGCTGACATGCGATCATACAGAAAATCACGGACCTCTGGCAGTGCCATGTTCAGCGCTTTTTGCTGACGGCCAAGCGTCTGGTCTTCGCTACCCAAGGCCCAATCCGGGTGGGCGCGGTGGATGTCGCTGTCTTCGTTGATCATTTCAGGTTCGAACCAGATCCCGAACGTCATATCCAAGCTATGCACATGTTCAATCAGCGGCGTGAGGCCATCAGGATATTTGCGCGGGTCCACTTCCCAGTCAGACAACGCGCGTGTGTCATCATCGCGGTTCCCAAACCAGCCGTCATCCAGCACGAAACGTTCCGCCCCAAGGTTTGCGGCACGATCTGCAATGTCACACAACACGTCGAGCTTATGATCGAAATACACCGCTTCCCAGCAGTTGTAGTGCACGGGGCGCGGGCGATCAGCCTTGGGCCACGTGACGATCCGGTCACGCACATGGCGTTGGAACGACACCGCGCACCCGTTCACACCCTGGTCGGAATAGGTCAGGTACAACGGTGCGGTTGCAAATTCTGTCGCGGCTTGGGTTTCCATGCGCGCGGCGTGGCCCCATTGAATTTGTCGGCGCCCGTCTGGCAGTTCTTCGGCAACCATACGGTGCCCGCCGGACCAGCCGTAGTGGAATGCGTAGGCTTCTCCTCGGGTGTTGGTTGCGCCGACGCAGGGCACGATCAACCCGGGGAAATGTTCGTGCCCCGTGCGGCCCGTGCGGTTTTCGCGATAGCGGATACCGGGGGACCACGCGGTGCGGTTGGTTTCAAATTCACGGCACCAGCGCCCGGAAAAATCAATCATCTCATCACTAAGCTGCGGAGCGGGCATCACGGGCGCGGCCAGCCAATGCAGGTGCACAGGCGCGTCTGCATTCAGCACCGTCTTGGCGACAATCATGAAGGTATCAGGGTCGGTTATAAATTCGAACGTCAGCGTCAAACCGTTGTCTTCGTCGCGATACCGGATCGTCAGGTCTTTGCCGTTTTCGTAACTGTCAAAACAGAATTTCGGAAGCAGCGGTGTGCCGTCTTTCATCCGCACGATCAGGCCGGGTTGGCCGGGGAACGTACGTGATGCTTCTGGGCACAGCGACAGATCGGGATTTTCGTCCAGCATCCCGCCTGTGACGTCAATGGCATTGGCGGCATGCAACGTGGACAGGTCTTCGCCCGATGGCAGGCTGCGGCCCCAATACACGACTTGGGGCAACCTTTCGCCCGTCGCCGTCAGGACCAGCGTTTGGCGGCCATCATCCAGCCGCCATGCATGGTTGGCCGGTTTCGCGCGGGTTTGCGTTGCGCCCAATGGAAGGGCCGTGGCAGAGGCGGCGGGCACCTCTGCCGTGTCGGTTGTTCGTGTCGACATAGATATTGTCCGTTATTTGACAGCGCCGAGGGTCAGGCCTGCGATGAAGTGCTTTTGCATCAAGAAGAACATCGCGACAGGTGGCAATGCAGCGACAATCGAACCAGCTGACATCAGATGATAGGCGGCCCGATACTGGGAGTTAAACGACGTGATGCCGGCTGTCACGGGCTGGCTGTCCGGACCTTGCGTCAGCACGATCGCCCAGAAGTAGTCATTCCAGATGAACGTAAAGATCAGCACGGACAATGCGGCCAGCGCGGGTTTCATCAGGGGCAGGACCACGAACAAGAAAATGCGCCATTCAGACACGCCTTCAACGCGGGCAGCCTCAATCAGCGGGAACGGCAGGGCGCGGATAAAGTTACGCATAAACAACGTGCAAAAGCCCGTCTGGAACGCGATGTGAAACAGAACAAGCCCGGTTTTGGTGTCATACAGGTTCATCGACAATGTCAGGTCGCGCACGGGCACCATCAAAATCTGGAACGGAACGAAGTTACCGGCGATGAACATGAAAAAGATCAACAAGTTACCGCGGAATTTATAAACACCCAGCGCAAAGCCCGTCATGGATGACAAAACGATACAGCCAATCACTGTCGGAACGGTGATGAAGACCGAATTCAGCAGATAGCGCGGCATATCGGATTCGAAAAAGACCTTGCCGTAGTTGGTGAACATTTCGAACGAAGACGGCATGCCCCAATAGTTACCATTGGTGAAATCCGCGTCCGGTTTGATCGAAAAGACAGCAACAGCAATCAGTGGCAGCAGCCAGATGATCAGCACGATGGGCAGCAGCACCTGATAGCCGATTTGCCATTGGCGGGACGTTTTTTCTAGCGGGGTCGGAAACATCAGCGCGCTCCTTTTTCGTCTTGGTACATGGACCACAAGAAGTATGTGATGAAGCCGAGCATGATGAAGAACAGAACCACGGCAATGGCCGCGCCGTACCCCATCCGGAACCCGAATTCAGATAGCGATTCCTCGAACATGTAGAACGATAGAACGCGGGTCGATCCGAACGGACCACCGTTCGTCATCACAGCGATAAAGTCGAAAGACCGCAGCGCGCCGATGATTGTCACAACAAACGCAATGAACGTCGCAGGTTTCAACTGCGGCAGGATCACATGCCACAACATGCGGTGGCCTTTGGCCCCATCCAAACGCGCGGCTTCGACCTGTTCGGGATCAACCGAGTTTAGCCCCGTGAGGTATAGGATCATGCAATAGGCCGTCTGCGGCCACAGGCCCGCCGCGATGATGCCATAGGTCGCGGATTCTGCGCGGCCCAGAATGTTTACAGGTTCAAAACCAAAGAACCCGATCACGACGTTCAACAAACCCAGATCGCCGGGCAGGTAGAACCATGAGAACACCAAGCCCACAACGACCTGCGAAATCACGAACGGGAAGAAGAACAGCGACTTATACAGCCGGATTCCGAACACCTTTTGGTTCAGGAACAACGAGATGAACAAACCCATCGGGATGGCCAGCAGATACAAAACCAACCAACGCAGGTTGTTCCAGAACGATGTTTCGAATTTGCGATCACCGCCCAACAGGCGTTCATAGTTTGCTAGGCCAACCCATGTCTTTTCGCCCAGGCCGTCCCACTGGTGGAACGAAATCCAGAACGACTGGAAAATCGGAAAGATCACGTAAAGCGCGAACATGACGATGCCGGGTAGCAAGAACAGCCACGGGGTCACCGCGATCTCGTTGCGTTTGTACCAGCTTCGTTGCGTGGTGGCAGTGGCCATGATCGTCTCCTGTCGGGTCAACACATGCGAAAGAAGCACCAAAGTGAAAACGGGCTGCTTGCGGATGGGTTAAGCGAAGTGAGTGGGGGCGGGCCCGAAGACCCGCCCCCGATAGTCAATTTACTGGTAGATGCGCTGACGTGCGTCCTCAAGACGCTCAAGGATGTCATCACGGTTCTCTGGGAACACCATGAACTCCTGCAAGCCTTCCATGCCCACGGAGGCCATTTCAGCTGGGAAGTCGCGGTCAAAGAACTGCGCTACACCGCCCTGTGCGTTGTTGGACAGCATGTCAAAGCCCTGCTCGAGGAACTCGTCTGCATCAACACCGGAGTTGGCGTTCACTGGCAGCTGACCCAAAGCCGCACCTGCGTTGATTTCTGTCTGAACGTCAGCAGAAGCAACATAGGCGAGGAATGCGCGGGCGTTGTCTTTGTTTGACGCCTGTGCCGGGATGTGGAACGTGTCCGTTGGGGCATCTTCGCCCTGTGGAACGTCCGCAATCGTTGGGAACTGGTAGAAATCGATCTGGCTATCGTCCAGACCCGCGTCACGCATAGGTGCCACAGCGAAGTTACCGATGAGGTATGCTGTTGCGTCACCGTCTGTCATGAACTTCAACGCTTCCTGCCAGCTGTAAGACTGGTGGTCGTCGATGAATGCGCCCATTTCGATCAAGGCAGCCCAGTTTTCGAATGTCTGGACAACGCGCTCGTCTGTCCATTCAACTTCGCCACGGGCAAGCTCCATGTGGAAGTCAAAACCGTTTGTGCGCATGTTCATGTAGTCGAACCAGCCGCCAGCCGTCCAAAGGAACTTGGTGCCGATTGCGTAACACTTACGACCGGAATCGAGGATGACTTGGCAGTTCGCCATTTCCTGCTCCATCGTGGTCGGCTCTTCCAGGCCAAGCTCGTTGAAGATGTCTTCGCGGTAGTAGATGCCCCACTGATAGAACGTGTAAGGAACGCCCCACTGTGCGCCGTTCAGTGTCATCGCGCCTTTGACAGCGTCCAGACCTGGCAAGGAGCCGTCTTCGTACATGTCGGACACGTCTTCAAACAGGCCGGCCTCAACGTATGGACCCATACGGTTGGCGGCGTACCAGTTCACAACGTCTGGCGCGTCAGCTGTCAAAGAGTTGCGGATCTGTGTTTTCCAAGCTTCGCGATCAACGATCGTCAGCTCGATGTTCAGGTCAGGGTTCAGCGCGCCAAAGTCAGCGACGAGACCTTCCATCACTGCGCGCGGCGCAGGGTTGGACATGTCAGACACAATACGAAGTTCGCCCGACACAGTGTGCCCGTCAGCGAAAGCAGATGTTGATGCAACACCCAATGCAAGCGCCGCAACGGACGCCTTATAGATGGAATTCATGGTTTCCTCCCTTAGATTCCATTCCAACCAGTTTCATTATTTGAAACTTGGTTTTGAATATTGAAATCTAATCGCGACTCGCCCATGGTTGTCAACAAGAAGGTTGGAGGACCTTCGCAGTTCGGGAGGACATCATGAGCGCGTCAGGCGACGGAACCGTCGGTAAGGCATTGGAAGTATTGGACCAAGTGGCATCTTTTGGCCGCCCGGTGCGATTTTCCGAGCTGCTTGATGCGTCACCATTTCCCAAAGCGACACTTTACCGATTCGTTCAAACGCTGACCAATCAGGGCATGTTGTCGTTCGATCCGGACCGCGGAATGTATGCGCCGGGCGTACGTTTGGTGCGCCTTGCACATGCCGCGTGGCAAACCGCTTCGCTTGCGCCGATCGCGCAATCCCACATCGACCAGCTAAGCGCGGACGTCGGCGAAACCGTCCACCTTGCGCAACTTGATACGGCGCAAGTCATCTATGTGGACAAACGCAACGCCGCCGAACCCGTGCAGATGTACAGCCAGTCCGGCAAAGTTGGCCCCGCCTATTGCACGGGTGTCGGCAAGGTTATGTTAGCCTATCTGCCTGACCCTGCACTGGCAGAGGTTCTGGCCCAGCAAAGCTACCACCGTTTCACCGACACGACCCACACATCCGAGGCCAGCCTGCGTGGTGAGCTCGCCGATATTCGCGCCAATGGCTACGGGTTTGACCGCGAAGAACATGAACCGGGGATCATCTGTGTCGCACTGCCGATCCTCACCGAAACGAACCGTGTGCTTGGGGCCTTGTCGGTCACCAGCACAACGACCCGCACAAACCTTGCGGGGCTCGAAAGCCTCGTGGATCGTATCCGCGCGACGGCGCAGGCCATCTCAAAAGAAGCTGCCAGCTGGCACTTTCCGGTCAACGCCAACACATAAACTGAAAGGACCGCATCATGTCCGGTGTAACGCTAAATAAAGTCATCAAGAAATACGGCGACGTGCAGGTGATCCACGGGATCGACCTTGAGATCAAAGACGGTGAGTTCTGTGTGTTCGTCGGCCCGTCCGGCTGCGGTAAGTCGACACTGTTGCGCATGGTTGCGGGCCTTGAGGAAACGACAGGTGGCACGATGGCCATCGGGGACCGCGACGTGACCACCATGGACCCATCCGAGCGCGGCGTGGCGATGGTGTTTCAGACCTATGCGCTTTACCCGCACATGACCGTGAAGGAAAACATGGGGTTCGGTCTAAAGATGAACCGCCATCCCAAGAAGGAAATCGAAGAAAAGGTCGCAGAAGCCACACGTATCCTCAAGCTTGAGGATTATCTGGAACGCAAACCTGCCGCCCTGTCCGGCGGTCAACGCCAGCGCGTGTCGATTGGCCGTGCGATCGTGCGTGGACCCGAGGTGTTCTTGTTCGACGAACCGCTGTCCAACCTCGATGCTGAACTGCGTGTTGAAATGCGCGTGGAAATCGCGCGTTTGCACAAGGAAATCGGCGCGACGATGATCTATGTGACCCACGATCAGGTTGAGGCCATGACATTGGCCGACAAGATCGTCGTGCTGCGCATGGGCGTGATCGAACAGGTCGGCGCGCCGATGGATCTATACCGCGACCCCGACAACAAATTCGTTGCGGGTTTCATCGGTTCCCCTGCAATGAACTTTATGGACGGTGTTGTGGGGGATGGCGCGGTGGATGTTCCAGCGCTCAAGACATCAATCCCGATGAAGATCGCGGCGGCTTACAAAGGCAAAGCAGTCAGCGTTGGCCTGCGCCCTGAACACCTAGTTATTGACCCTGCTGGGGACGCATTGCGTGTGGACCTCACCGAAAGCCTTGGGGGGGTCAGCTATGCCTACCTCGTGTCCGACAGCGGCGAACGTATCGTCATCGAAGAGCGCGGCGATGAGCGTGTGTCAGAGGGCCAGATGGTCGGCCTGAGTTTTGAAGACAAACGTGTCTATCTGTTTGACGCAGAGACCGAGGCCCGCATCCGCACGTAACGGATGGTGATCCAGAATAGCACAAGGGCGGGCCTTCATGACCCGCCCTTTTTTGTGTCTAACGCGTGGATTCAGCGTTTGCCGTAGTACAGGCCCACGACGTGTTCTGCTTCTGCGAAGAACAACCAACGCGCCGCAAACACCCCAACGAGGTGGCTGATCACAGCCAGACCCGCAAGGATGTGCGAATGGCTCATCATCAGCAAAACCAGCGGCAGGCCGACCATCAGCACGATTGCCAGAATACGCAGCTTGGCCGCATGTTTGCGCCCGATCACATAGACGAATTCTTTCAACAGATAGTTGGTGCCTGTGTGTGGCGGTTCGAACGCGCGCACGTCACCGCGTGCGCCAAGGCCTGTCGCTGTGGCCAGTGTGGTGCCAGAGTTTTTCAGCGCTTTGTCACCCAGAACCCAATGGGCAATCTGCGCGATACCAGCGATGGCCAGCAGTGGCATCGCCAAGGAAACTTGCGCGGCAAGCAGCGCACCGCCTGCGATGCAAATGCTTAGAAACATGATCGGCGTGGTGACATTGTGCCAGCGCGGCACTGTTTTGATCTGGGTGTAGATCATTGATGTGGTGAACACTGTCCCGATCGAAAGGACTGCCCCCACAAACCCGACGGCTGACCAGATTTGCCCCAGGAAAATCGCGCCAATCGCATAAATCCCCATAATTAAAAGGGCCGCGACCGCGCAGATGCCTTCGCGTGACAACCAGCTGGACCGCCATTGTTTGAACGCCTTAAGCGCGCGTTCGGGGTGACCAAGGTGGAACGTGGACGCGATCAACCCGCCGACGGCCAGCAGATAACCGAGCGTGAAGAACACGAACGCCACCCATCCCGTTGGGGACGGCATGCCAAACCCAAGAAATGCCAGCAGGCCAAAGCCCAGACCGGACAGCGTTGAAAATAAGATAACTGAAGGTGCTGGATGCATTAGTTCTTCCCTCCCGGCATGGATTCGAGTGCCTTATCGAGCCACCCGAGGAACCCGGTGGTTTCTGTGGCGACAGGTTCAAGGAACGGCGCGAGGATGTCGACGTCTTCGCTGCGGTCACGGTCTTTGGGGCGTGGCGGCAGGTACTTGTTCACAGGCTTGGTGCCCATTTCCGGCATCAAATCCATACCGCCCCGTTCGCGGGATAATACGCTGACGTTGCTGTCTGGATCGGCGAAATCACCGAAGTGGCGCGCATTGCTGGGGCAGGTGCGCACGCAGGCTGGTTCGCGGTCTTCTTCGGGCAGGTTTTCGTTATAAATACGGTCCACGCACAAGGTGCACTTTTTCATGACCTTTTCTTCGGCGTCCATTTCGCGCGCGCCATAAGGACAAGCCCATGCGCACAGCCCGCAGCCGATGCAGTCACTTTCGTTGACCAGAACGATCCCGTCTTCGACCCGTTTGTAGCTTGCGCCTGTCGGGCACACGGTGACGCAGGGGGCGTCTTCGCAGTGCAGGCAGGATTTTGGAAAGTGGATCAGTTGGGCGGGCGCGTCTTTTGGTTGGATTTCGTAACTGTGCACCCGGTTCAGGAAAGTGCCTGTCGGGTTCGCGCCATACGGGTCCTGATCAGACAAGGGTGCGCCGTAATTTTCGGTGTTCCAGCCTTTGCATGAGATCACGCACGCATGGCAACCGACGCAGGTATCAAGGTCGATCACAAGGCCGAGTTTCTTTTCGGTGGAGGTGGGTAAAGTTGTCATAAAACACCGTATGGGTTTGGTATGGTTCCGGTATGGGTCTGGTATGGGTCCGCGTCTGGGTGGACCGAACTTATTGGTTTTTCTGCCGAGGCATCCCACGTCACGACAAACCAGATGAATGATCCGATCATGAGCGCGAGGGCCGCGAAAATGAGCACGAGGGTTTTTCTCATTTTCCGACCTTCCAGGCTTGGGATTTGGGGCCTTTGCCAACGGGCGATTTTTGCGCCGGTGTCGCGGGCTGGGATTCCGCGGGTGCTGTGGTTTTTTCGATCTTCACGCGCAGATCAAACCATGCGGCTTGTCCTGTGATCGGATCGGAGTTTGACCACCGCATCCCGTCCGCCTGTTCGGGCAGCAGTTCGTGGATCAGGTGATTGAGTAGGAAGCCTTCGGTTGCCTCTGGCGCGTCTTCTTCAAGCGCCCAAGCGCCTTTGCGTTTGCCGATGGCGTTCCACGTCCAGATTGTGTTTTCGTTCAGCGCGGCCATGTGGGCGACAGGCACGGTGATGACGCCGCTTGGCGATGTGACCTTTGCCCAATCACCGTCCTTGAATTTGTTTTCGTCCCAAATCTTGGTCGGCACGTACAGCGGGTTTAATCCGTGGATCTGGCGCAACCATGCGTTCTGGGTGCCCCAGCTGTGATACATCGCCATGGGGCGCTGCGTCAGCGCGTGGACGGGGTATTCGTTCGTGTCGATCAGATTGTCAGACAATGGCGCGTACCAGATCGGTAGCGGGTCCATCGTGTCTTTGATCTGTTGGCGCAGATGGTCGGGTGGCTGCACACGACCGTGCCCTTCGGCCGCGAGCTGCATGCGGCGCAGGGGTTCGACGTAGGGCGTAAAGATGTAGGGCTGCACTGAATCGAAAAAGCCCATTTTCACGGCCCAATCCTGATAGGCCATGTTGAAGGGTTTGTAATAGGACGCCTCTGTCGGGACTTCTGAGTGCCAGAAGCCGCCGTTGGCGATGTAGCTGTCCAATTGGCCTTCGTTCGGATCACCGCGCCCGTCTTGCAACCCGTCTTCGCCCATGCGCCAGCCCGCCAAGGGGCCCACGCCGGGGCGGCGGATGTGGTTGGTGATGTAATCGGCGTAGTCTTCGTATTTCTGGGAGCCGTCTTCGTTGACGAAACCGGGCAGGTTCAACCGTGCGCCAAGTTCGCACAGCACAGATTGGAACCCGCGCACGTCGCGGTCCGGTTCGACGACGGGCCAGCGGATGGCGTCGGCCACGGCGTCGGCCTCACAAATCGGGCGATCCAGCAGGGAGATACAATCGTGACGTTCAAGGTATGTGGTGTCGGGCAGGATCAGGTCGGCGAAGGCCACCATTTCCGATGAATAGGCATCGGAATAGATGATGCGGGGAATGACGTATTCGCCGGTTTCTTCGTCCTTGTCTGTCAACATCTCCATCACGCCGGTGGAGTTCATCGACGAATTCCACGACATGTTCGCCATATACATGAACAGCGTGTCGATCTTGTAGGGATCACCTGCGTGGGCGTTGGAAATCACCATGTGCATCATGCCGTGGGACGACAGCGGGTTTTCCCATGTGAACGCTTTGTCGATACGGATCGCAGAGCCGTCGTCGTGCAGCAGCAAATCATCAGGACCGTGCGCAAACCCAAGGTGCGGCCCGTTCAGAGCCGCGCCCGGTGTGACTTTGCCATGTGGCTTGGGATGGGCTGTGGCCGGTTTGGGGTAGGGCGGTTTGAACCGCATGCCGCCGGGTGTTTCCACTGCGCCAAGGATGATTTGCAGCGTGTGCAGCGCGCGGCAGGTCTGGAACCCGTTGGAGTGCGCAGAGATGCCCCGCATGGAGTGCATGGACACAGGACGCCCGATCATCTTGTCGTGCTTTTTGCCGCGGAAATCTGTCCAGGGGCGGTCCAGTTCGATCGCTTCCTCAAACGCGACGTGCGCCATATCAGCGGCGAGCTGTTTGATGCGGTCTGCGGAAATGCCCGTGGCCTCTGCCACTTTGTCGGGTGCGTATTGCGGATCAAGGAAGCGATCCGCCATCAGGTGGAACACGGGGCGGTGGGTGACGCCGGCCTTGCGGTAGGTTGTTGCAAGATCAGGTTCAACGCCGATGCCATTCCATGGGGCGAGATCGCCTGTGTTTTTGTCGATCACCAAAGGCTGGCCATCGTCATCGCGCATCAGAAGGCCGTTTTCATCAGATTTCGGGTCTTCGTTGACGATGCAGGACGCGTTGGTGAAGCGCGCAAGATAATCGAGGTCGAGCTTGCCCGCCTTAAACAACTCATGGATCAGCGCCATGATCATCAGACCATCGGTGCCCGGTGTGATGCCGAACCAGTCGTCGGCCACGGCGTTATATCCGGTGCGGATCGGGTTCACGCCAACGACGCGCGCGCCGCGGCCCTTGATTTTGCCGATGCCCATTTTGATCGGGTTACTGTCGTGGTCTTCGGCGACACCGAACAGCACGAACATCTTGGTGTGGTCCCAATCGGGTTGGCCGAATTCCCAGAACGCGCCGCCCATCGTATAGATGCCAGCAGCGGCCATGTTCACGGAACAGAACCCGCCGTGGGCTGCGTAGTTTGGTGTGCCGAACCCTTGGGCCCAAAGCGACGTAAAGGATTGCGACTGATCGCGGCCCGTAAAGAACGCCAGTTTTTCGGGGTGCTTTTCGCGCACGGGGGCCAGCCAATCGGTGGCGATTGTCAGCGCTTCTTCCCATGAAATTTCTTCGAATTCACCAGATCCGCGCGGGCCGACCCGTTTCATCGGGGCCTTCAGGCGGGACGGTGCGTTGACCTGCATGATGCCCGCAGACCCTTTGGCGCACAAAACGCCCTGGTTGACGGGGTGGTCTTTGTTGCCTTCGATATAGGCAACCTTGCCCTCTTTCATGTGCACGTTGATGCCGCAGCGGCAGGCACACATGTAGCAGGTCGTTTTACGAATCTCGTCGGAAACCTTGGGGGACAGGTCCAGATCGGGCTGGTCTTTGGGCATGTGCGTGACCTCTAGCTAAGTTGTGTGCGGATCAGGCCAAGCAACGCGAGGCCGATGAGAAGGATAAGACAGAACGGACGATAATAGGGTGCGAGCCGTTCGGTGAAGAGTTGTTGACCAAGGAACACCCCGATCATGGTGGGAATGGCAAAGACCAGCCCGCGTGATGCGCCGGAAAAATCCATGACGCCAAATGCGAGCAGCGCAATCATCGATGTGGCCGATCCGAGGAACAGATACAGCACCAGTGACGCGCGCATGACGGCGGCGGGTTTGTCTGCGGCAAGCACGTAAAACGCGACCACCATGCCACCGACATGGGCCACGCCGCTGACAAATCCAGCGGCGATCCCGGTGCCGTAAAGGCCCGCCTTTGATGCCAGAAAATCCAGCCGGATTTTGGCAAGCTGGGACGCGGCAAGGACGACGATAATCGAAAGTGCCAGCGTTTTGGAGGCGTCGACAGGGATCGACACCGTGAGCCAAAGCCCCAAGGGCCAACCGATCAGCGCGGCAATCACGAGGCCATATGTCATCGGGCGGTCTGCTTCGGCCCAGCCGTTTTTCAACATCAGGATGGACGCGGACATTTCCAGCCACCACAACATCGGGATCAATTCAACGGGGGGCAGGATCACGATGGCGGTTGCCATGACCATAGCCGACAGGGCAAAGCCCGAAAAGCCGCGCACGACACCTGCCAACATGGCCAGCGCGCCGACGACGAGAAATTCGTTTTGCGTCAGGTCTGTGGTGGCCAGGATCCACTCCATCACAGGGCACCCAATTTGGTTGCATCAAGCGCGATCTGGCGTTCTTCGTCGGCTTTGACCACATGCACGGGCACATCGCCCAAGAAGGTCAGATGTGCCATGATCCGGTCGCGAATTTCGGCGCTGTTCTGGCCGATGCCGCCCGTGAACGCCACAGCATCCAGCCCGCCCATCGCGACAACGGCTGATCCTGCGTGGCGCGCCGCCCAGTAGCAGAAATGATCAACGGCAAAGTTGGCATCGGGTGTGTCGGCGGCCAACAAAAGGCGCATGTCGTTGGCCCCGCCCAGCCCCTTGAGGCCGGAATCTTTGTTCAGGCGACGGGATGCTTCGACTGGTCCGTGGATTTCAGCCATGCGCAGCACGGCCATGCCATCAATCGCGCCGGACCGTGTGCCCATCGTCAGACCATCCAGCGGGGAATAGCCCATGGATGTGGCGACGGATTTGCCTTTATGGATCGCACAAAGGGATGCGCCGGATCCGAGGTGGAAGGCCAACAGGCGGTCAGGCAATTTGTCTTCGAACTGGGTGACGATCCACGCGTAGGACAGCCCATGGAACCCGTAGCGGCGGATGCCCATATCGCGGTCGCGTTTGGGGATCGCGTAGGCGGTGGCCACGTCGGGGTTTGTTGCGTGAAACGCGGTTCCGAAGGATGCAAATTGCGGCAGGTCGGGCGCAAGGGTTTGCAGCGCGCGGATGCCCGCAAGGTTGTTGGGGTTGTGAAGCGGGGCGAGCGGGGTCGCGGCTTGAATGCCTGCAACCACATCATCGGTGATGCGACACGGTTGCACCAGCGACGTGCCGCCATGAACAACGCGGTGGGCGGCGGCGGTCAGTTGGTCAATCGCGACGCCTTGGGCGGCCAGCGACGCAAGGATCGCCTTGAGGGCGGCGTCGTGATCTGGCGCGGCGATATCTTTGTCGTCTTTGCCAAGGTCAATGTGGGCCAGTGCGCCGCCAATGCCGCTGACTTGCCCGGCCATCACTTGCGTCAGGTCGGGCTGGAACAGCGCCACCTTGATCGAGCTGGACCCTGCATTGACGACTAAGATCATGCAGACGCCGCCACGATTGCGCCCAGTGCGATTGAACTGAGCCGTGCCGCAGACGGATCGGCGCGCGATGTCAAAAGGATCGGAACCTTGGCCCCCATAACGATGCCACCCGCGCAACCACCCGAGAGGTAGACGAAGGATTTGAACAGCGCGTTGCCTGATACGATGTCGGGCACGATGATCGCGTCGGCCTGACCCGCGACAGGATCACCCGTCAGCTTTTTGGCCTGCACGGCCTTGGGCGACATAATAAGGTCAAACGCCAGCGGGCCGGAAAAATCAGCGTCTGTGATGTTTTCAATCGCCCAGTCGCGCAATGCGCGGCCTTCCATGGATGACGGAACGCTTTCGATGGGGGATTCTGTGGCGGACAGGAATGCGACCTTGGGGCGGGGGTTGCCGATTTTGTGCAGCAGGCTGACGACTTCTTGTGTGGCGTCTTTGCGGGTGTCGAGGTTCGGGTTCACGTTCACGGCGGCATCTGAAATCGTGATGGATTTCGTGCCATCCGGCGTCGTGATGTGGAAAATATGCACGAACCGTTTGCCCGTGCGCAGGCCTGCATCGCGTGACACGGCGGCGCGCATAAAGGCGTCTGTGTGCAATTGGCCTTTCATCAAAACGTCAGCATCACCGCGCCCGCAGGCCTCTGCGGCGGCTTTGCCCGATGCGGCCTCACCCTCGGCGTTGATGATTTCAAAGCCTGAGATATCCCAGTCCAGTTTGTCGGCTTCGGCCAGAATGTCCGCGCGTTCACCTGTGAACAGGGGGATCATCATGTTGGCTTCGGTCGCTTCTTTGGCGGCGAGCATGGGAAGGGGGGCACCGGCGCGGGCGATGGCCACGCGAGGGGAAGGGGCGTCTTGCGCGAGCTTGATAATGTTGGCGGGCGGTCCAGCCACAGCGTCAGACAGAAAGCTCATTCCAAAATCCCCTTAGAAATAGTTTGGCCGAGGCAAGGGTAACCCCGCCTCGGCCGATTGTCTCAGACGAATTTAAGCAACCGTTTGCTGGCGCATGTCGTCCTTGGAGATACCGGCCACTTCGACAGGTTTCTTCATGGCGTCACGGCGGAACGGGTCACCCAATTCCTGGTTGATCATGGCTTCGATCAGCGTGGTGATGCCGTTTTCCATCTGGTCCTTGATCGCCTGTGCAAGTGCTGCTGTCAGTTCTTCCTGTGTGCGTGCAACGACGCCCTTCAGGCCACATGCGTTGGCGATACCAGCGTAAGAAACGCCTTCGTCCAGTTCTGTGCCGACAAAGTTGTCGTCAAACCAGAGTGTGGAGTTCCGCTTTTCCGCGCCCCACTGGTAGTTGCGGAACACGATCTGTGTGATCGCAGGCCAGTCACCACGGCCAATCGCCGTAAGTTCGTTGACGGAGATACCGAACGCGCCGTCACCGGCGAACCCAACCACAGGCACATCAGGCTTACCGATTTTCGCGCCAACGATGGACGGAAGGCCGTAGCCACAAGGGCCGAACAGGCCGGGTGCCAGATATTTGCGGGATTCATTGAACGACGGGTAGGCGTTACCGATCGCGCAGTTGTTGCCGATGTCAGAGGAAATGA
This sequence comes from Octadecabacter dasysiphoniae, assembly GCF_021532615.1. Classification (GTDB taxonomy): domain Bacteria; phylum Pseudomonadota; class Alphaproteobacteria; order Rhodobacterales; family Rhodobacteraceae; genus Octadecabacter; species Octadecabacter dasysiphoniae. Next base: position 298,943 of record NZ_JAKGAQ010000002.1, on the reverse strand, counting down.
TCGCCTCGACCGGAAGTGCGGCCTGAATGGCGCGCCATGCCATGCGTGGGGCCATCCAATCGGGTTTGGCGGCACGTGCACGCACGTTCCAGTCTGTGCCCGGATCGTCCTGTTCTTCTGTCATGGATGTCAGTTCTTGTGCCCATGCAGATTTTGTCTGTGCGATCATTTCTGTGCGGGCCTTGCGGTCCGTGTCGCCAGCAGTGTCTGACAGCTTTTCGGCAATCGCTGTTGCAACTTTGGCTGCGTCACCCACGATGCCGACTGTAACCTTTTTGGTCAGGCCGATGCGATCAGGGTTCAGGTCAACCTGAATGATCTTGGCGTCTGTGGGCCAGTAATCAATGCCGTAACCGGGCAGCGTTGAGAACGGGTTGAGGCGTGTGCCGAGGCACAAAACAACGTCGGCCTTCGAGATCAGCTCCATGCCGGCCTTTGAGCCGTTGTAGCCCAATGGACCTGCGTAAAGTGGGTGGTTGCCCGGGAACGCGTCGTTGTGCTGGTAGCCAACACATACTGGCGCATCGAGGGTTTCAGCCAACACGCGCGATGCGTCGATACCGCCAGCGGACAGGATCGCGCCTGCGCCGTTCAGGATGACGGGGAATTTCGCGTCAGACAACAGCTTGGCTGCTTCTTCGACAGCGCCGGAACCGCCCTGTGGCAATTCAAAATCGACAATCACTGGGAGGTCGACGTCGATGACTTGTGTCCAGAAATCGCGCGGGATGTTGATCTGTGCCGGTGCGGAGGCGCGTTTGGCTTGCATGATCACGCGGTTCAGCGTTTCGGCGATGCGTGTGGGGTCGCGGACTTCTTCTTGGTAGGCCACACAATCGGCGAACAGGTTCATCTGTTCCATTTCCTGAAAACCACCTTGGCCGATGGTTTTGTTGGCAGCCTGCGGTGTGACCAGAAGGACAGGTGTGTGGTTCCAGTAGGCAGTTTTCACAGCTGTCACGAAGTTCGTGATGCCGGGGCCGTTCTGCGCGATCATCATGGACATTTTGCCAGTGGCGCGGGTGAAACCGTCAGCCATCATGCCGCCGGATGTTTCGTGGGCACAGTCCCAGAATTTGATGCCCGCATCAGGAAAAATATCGGAAATCGGCATCATGGCCGACCCGATGATCCCGAATGCGTTGTCGATGCCGTGCATCTGAAGTGTTTTTACGAAGGCTTCTTCGGTCGTCATTTTCATTTGGGAATCCCCTCTGTCCAAGTTTGATCGCAACCTAAGGCGTTGATAAGCCTACCGTTAGGTCCAGTTGTTTGCTGGGTTTAGCGCCAGCAGTTGTGGAATTAAGACTATAGGTCTCATTTTTGACCTAAATTGTCCATCCTTTTAGACTGGATCGGTGGCGGGGCCGTGTGGGCCTAGGTCATTTCCCGCAACGTGCGGGCCAAAATTTCAATCCCGTCTGCGATGCGCGCCGTCGGGATTGAGCTGTAGGCGAGGCGGTAGAAATTGCGCGGCGGGTCTGACTGGCCGAAAAACGAGTGACCTGGTTCAATCAACACGCTTTTTTCCCTTAGACGCCGTGCCAGTTCGATGGTGTCGATGTGTTCGGGCGCGCGCATCCATTGGGATGATCCGCCAAAACTGCCGGACCCGGCAACCGTCAGGCCGTGATCGGCAAGGGCTTTGTCCATGGCGTTGCGGCGTTCGTGAAAGGCGCGGCCCATGCGGCGCACCAGTGCGTCATAATGTCCGCGCGACAGAAAATAGGTGACCGTGCGTTGGATATGGCCGGGCGGGTGGCGCAAAACGCTGGCCCGCAGCGCGCGTGCCTCGCGGATAAAGGGTGCAGGGCCGACAAGATAGCCAAGCCGCAGGCCCGGAAAGATCGATTTGGAAAAGCTGCCCACATAAATCACCCGCCCGTTCTTATCGAGGGATTTGAGCGCGGGGGACGGAGGTTTGAGGAACGACATTTCAAATTCATAGTCGTCTTCAACGATCAGGAAATCGTCGCGTTCGGCTTTTTCCAGCAATGCTGTGCGCCGCGCCATAGGCATGGTCGCCGCTGTGGGGCATTGGTGGCTGGGGGTGGTGAATAAAACGTCGGTGCCATCGGGCAGGGCATCAGGGGGCAGGCCGTCCTGATCCACCGTGATCGGGTGCAGGTGGCAGCGCGATTGTTCCAGAATACCGCGCAGGGCCGGATAACACGGGTCTTCGATGGCGGCGGTGCGCCGCTGTGTCAGCAATACCTGCGCTGTCAGCCACAGCGCGTTTTGTGCGCCCAGTGTCAGCAGGATTTCATCCGGTTTGGCGAGGATCCCGCGGCGTGGCAGCGTCTGGCGCGCGATGAAATCCACCAGCTTTGGATCGTCATTGTCAAAATAATCCGCCGTGAGGGCATCGAAATCGCGCCGGCCCAAGGCCTCAAGCGCGCACAAGCGCCAATTGGCGGCATCAAACAGGGCGGGGTCGGCCTGACCGTAGATAAACGGATAGCGGTACTTCGACCAATCGGCGGGTTTGGTCATGACGTCGGGCGTGATGAAACGCTGGCCGATGGCGCGGGTCCAATCGACGGTGCTTGTTTCGCTGGCTTTGGCGGGAAACTGGGGTGGTTCGGGCGCATTTTCGGATACGAAATAGCCGGACCGCCCGTGCGCGACGATGTAATCATCCGCCAGAAGTTCCGTAAATGCGAGCGTCACGGTGATGCGGCTGACGCCCAGATGCTGGGCCAGCTTGCGCGATGAGGGCAGCTTTTCACCGGGGCGAAAGCGACCCGCAAGGATACCCTCCGCCACCAGTTGGCGGATTTGCGTCTGCAACGTGCCCTCAGAATCGGGCTGCAAAAAGAAGGTTTCAACGGGTAGCGCCATGGCCGCAACGTAGTTTGGTAGTACGCAGAGCGCAATCTGGACTTATTGCCAATCTTTGATGCGGGGCCTTGTGCGTCGCACGCCGCTGGGCTTTGATCCTGCAATGGTTAAACATCTTGCATTCTGGATCGGCTTTTTCGCGGCGGCGTTGCTGATTATTCCGGTGGCCGTCGGCATCTGGGGCGCGGCGGATGAATTTGCGCGCAACGTCGCGGTGTTCTTGTTCGGGGCGATCAGCGTTCTGATTGTCGTGTTGGTCATAGTCCTGTTCTTTCGCGACCGTTTGTTACGCCGCGTTCTGGGCACCGCGGAAACATCGCTGGATGATGTTTTGTCGTCGTTGGTTAAGGGCGTGTCTGCCGCAGCGCACGGTGATCGCGCCACGGCCGAAACTGAAGCGCAGGCCTTCGCCAAATCGGCAACAGGCTGGTACGTCTGGTCGGGGTTTTATCGCTGGGTGATTGCATCGGCGCTGGGCCTGCTTTTGGCGTTCGGTGCGTTTACGGGTACGGTTTTGTTGTTTGAACAGAACCGTAAATTGACTGAGCAGACCGTGCTGATGGGCCAGCAGGGCGAGCTGATGAAGGCGCAAACCGAACGGATGCAGGAACAATCCACGCAGTTCGAAATGCAGAACGAAATCATGACGATTTCACTGGTGAGCGAGTTGAGAGGGCAATTGGAGTCTTCAGTTAATCAGATTTCGGAACGAACCATTCAGGACGACAACACCGACGAAACTGCTCGATCAGTATGGCACATTCGGGATGGGGAAGGATGTGGTGCGTCCCTAAGCGACGATGTTCAGTTGAAGAGACCCCCAAGTCGATCTGTCATAGCGGCGATTACAAACCTTGGAAGCAGTAAACAAATCTCTGCTCAAGTTGTCCAAGCGCTCAAATTTCTTCTGCTAGATGATGACGACGCGGTGGCCTATGGTGCGCTTATTATTCTCGATCGCCTAAAAGTGCTTTCTAACGAAGATCTTCGTGGTCGATCTTTCAGAAATATGCATTTGGATAACGAGGTGCTGCTGGGGGCATATGCTATCGAACTTGTGGCCTCAAAGATTGGGAGCTTTGAATGCGAGGATTGCAATTTGACCATTTCGGATTCCCTGGTTGATTACGCCCGCGCGGAGACTCTTTCGATCCGTACCAGTTTGTTGAGTGGCGATATGAGCGAGATTGAGCCTGAACCGATCTTGAGTATTCTCCTCGATGGCGGGGAAAATCAGGAAGACAATGCAGCGGAGATTTTTTTCGGCGCACTGGGGGATAGTGAGGGGTCATTGCCGATCACCCTCACTTCAACGAATCCATGGAACGTATGTCGGGATCTATTAGCGCTGGCTGAAGAGAATATATTTCTTCAATTTTTCGAGTAACCAACTGTAGCGATATCCCTTACTGTTGCTGCGCTACTGCTGCTGCGAACGCGCGGCTGTCGACTGCCAAATTCGCCTGAGAGAACGGTGTTTTGTCATCCGTTGCGCTGAAGAACTGGCTGTCCACGGCGATGATTTTCCATGCGCCGTCTACATTCAAAAGGAACGGGGACCCGCTGTCGCCCTGTGCGGTGTCGCATTCGTGCAGGATTGAATTGTCTTCAAACGCTTCGACGATGCGGCAGCCCATGTTGCCGGACATGTTGTTGCCCGTGTCCCACGAATAACCCGCCTGATTGACGATTAATCCTGACCGCCCGATCTGGGACAGGTCGACGTCTGTCAGCGCGTGGATGTCGAGGAATCCGATGTCATCGCCCAAGGCGCGGTCCAGAACGACCAAGGCCCAGTCGTGGCCGTTGCCGCCGCCTGCAGGTTGGGTTTCGGGGTTATAGGCGGGGTCAAACACCGCGCCGACAACCTTGGCTTCGCCCATGGATTGGCCCACCGACAGGCCAGCGGTGAAGCTGACGGGGGTCAGGGTTTCGTTGCCGGTATCGGTGACGCAGTGCGCAGCCGTCAGAACCAGTGATGGCCCGACAAGCGTTCCTGTGCAGGTGCCGTCCTGCAATTCCAGCGATCCGATGGCGGCCCAGGGCATCTGCGTGGCGTCCATCAACATGCGATCATCGCGGCCAAAGAAATGGTTTTCCAGACCCGCAGGGCGCGAACGGCCGAGACAATCGGCGGTGTCACTGAAGGCTTCGCAGGTGCCATTGCCGTTTTCGATTTCGTTGCAAATGCCGTCAAACGCCGTGTTGCAGGTGTCCGTGCGGTTGCGCAGATAGGCGACGGCTGCGCAGTCGGTGACGTCCGTGCCCGACGTGCAGTTGTCCGTGCCGATGCCCGGTTCGTCGCATTCATTGTCATTGGCCCAGCGGCAGCTGTCTTCGCCGCCCAGCGCCATCGCGCGGCAATCCGTGGCGTCTGTGCCGGTGGCGCAATAGATCGTGCCACCAAAGGCAGCATCGTCACATTCACCGTCGTTTGAATACTGGCAGGAATCATCGCCAAGGGTGGCGCGCAAGGGTTGCGGCACGAGGGCCAACAGACGTTCCAATGCCTCGGGCGAGGTGCCGAACATATCGCAATCGGTCGCGTCGGACCCGTCAACGCATTGCCCGCCGCCGCCATAGCGCAGTTCATCACAGGCGCCATCATTGGCCCATTCGCAGCTGTCATCATCAAGCCCCGCGGCCAGTTGACGGCAATCGGTGGTGTCTGTGCCCGCATCACAAAATCCGCCGCCGCCGTACTGGGCTTCGTCGCATTCGCTGTCGTTGGCGTATTCGCAGGTGTCACCCGCAGCGCCGGCGGGCGGCGTCAGACCTGCTGTGGTGTTCACAACCGCCAGACAATCCATCGCGTCAGTGCCCGGGGTACATACGCCTGTTCCGCCGAAATTCGTGTCGTCGCATTCACCGTCGTAAGACCAGCGGCAGCTGTTATCGCCAAGGCTGTTTGTCATCAGGTCCTGCACACCCAAGGCGCGCGCACGGTCAAGGAAATCGCTTTCGCGCTGGACCTGCCACATCGCGCAATCGCTGGTGTCCGATCCGTCCTGACATGACCCTGTTCCGCCAAAGCGGTATTCGTCACATTCGTTGTCATTGGCGAACACGCAGGCGTTGTTTTCGATCCCGTTGGCAAGAAGCTGGCAATCGGTGGTGTCTGTTCCCGCATCACAATAGCCTTGTCCGCCGTAGCGCGCTTCGTCGCATTCGTTGTCGCCCGCGTAGTCACAGGAATCTTGGGCGTAAGCGGGGAGAGCGACGATAAAGGACAGCAGGATCAGGAAAGTGCGCAACATGGGAAAGCCTTTGACGATTTCAATGGCCGCAGTGTTGCGCAAAACAAAGGGCTGGGTCCACCTTTGATCCCAGCCCTTTGTCGATTTTGTCGTGTGGTTTAGCCGAAGACGCGTGTCAGCGCCCCGTCAAGCGCCTCAGTGATCTGGTTGATGTCGTCCTTTGTGGCGATCAACGCAGGCGAGAAACACAGCGTGTTGTTCTTGGTCGGAATGGAGCGGTTTGTCGCGCCGATGATCACGCCTTGTTGCATGCAATCTGCAACAACCTGACCCACCATTTTTTCGTGCATGGGGTCTTTGGTTGCGCGGTCTGTCACCAGTTCCGCGCCCACAAACAGGCCTTTGCCGCGAACGTCCCCGATGACTTTGTGCCGCTCGGACAGCGCCCAGAGGTTGTTCACCATGTGATCGCCCATGGCGACGGTGTTGGCCAACAGGTCTTCATCTTCGATGATGCGCATGTTTTCGAGCGCAGCTGCGGGGCCAGCGGTGCAGCCACCGAACGTGGAGATATCGCGGAAGTAGTTCATCGGATCGGTTGTGTCGTCCTTGAACAGATCAAACACGGCTTCGGACGTGACGCAGCATGAAATCGCGGCGTAACCAGAGGCCACACCTTTGGCCATCGTCACGAAATCAGGTTTGATGCCGTATTGCTGATAGCCGAACCATGTGCCCGTGCGGCCAACGCCACAGACGACTTCGTCGATGTGCAGCAGGATTTCGTATTTCTTGCAGATTTCCTGAACGCGATCCCAATAGCCTTCGGGGGGCGTGATGACGCCGCCGCCAGCTGTGACGGGTTCAAGGCAAAGCGCGCCGATTGTGTCGGCACCTTCGCGCAGGATGACCTCTTCGATCTGGTCCGCGGCCCAAACGCCATAGTTTTCGTCTGGCGCGCCGTCCTGTTCGTGCTTGCGGTATTCCATGCAGTGCGGAACGCGGATGAAACCGGGCGCGAAGGGGCCGTATTGTGCATTGCGTTCGTCCTGACCACCGGCCGACATCGTGGCCAACGTGGACCCGTGGTAGTCGCGATCACGGTACAGGATTTTCGATTTCTTGCCGCCATAGCGTTTGTGCGAAATCTGGCGCACCATCTTAAAGGCTTTCTCGTTCGCCTCGGATCCCGAGTTGGCGTAGTAAACGCGCGTCATGCCGGGCATTTTGCCGATCAGCTTTTCTGCATACAGCGCACCGGGGATCGTCCCGACAGTGCCGCCAAAAAAGTTCATTTTCAGGATTTGATCACGCACAGCGTTCGCAATGCTTTCGCGGCCATAGCCGACGTTGACTGTCCAGACACCACCGGACACCGCATCGATGTGTTCTTTGCCGTGCTGGTCCCAAACGCGCATTCCTTTGCCTTCGACGATGATGCGGGGTTCACCGTTTTCAAAGGGTTTATGCTGCACGAGGTGGTGCCAGACGTGGGCGCGGTCTGCGTCGACCACATGGCTCAGATCGTTTGGTGTCATTCCGTCCATTGTCGTGTCCTCCGCATGGAATCAGGGGCGCCGTCTTGGCGTGATGCCATACTATCACGATTTTGCGGATTATCGGATAGGGCCAGAGGGTGACGCGCCATAAGGCCAAAATGGGGCGTGACGGGTATGATAAATACCTTGACCTTCCTGTGACGGGAACCTTTATGAAGACGGTAACAAAGGGGTACGTCATGACCACGATGCGTTTTGAAATCAGCGGATTGAACTGCGGGGCCTGTGCGGCGCGTGCCGAAAAGGCGATGTCGGGTGTGGCGGGTGTTGTGTCGGCGCATGTGAACCTTGCCGATCATACGGCCACGGTGCAGGCGGACGCGGGCCTTTTGGCACAGATCGAGGCCGCATCCGGCGGCGCGGGCTATCCTGCAAAGGTCATCGTAAAAGGTGAGGTCGCCGTTGATCGCGACGATGAAACCCCCGCATTGCGCGATGCTACGTTTCTTGCCGCGTTGCTGACGTTACCGATATTCAGTGTTGAAATGGGGGGGCATGTTTTCCCCGCGATCCATCATTTCATTGCGCAATCGATTGGGTTGCAGGCCTCATGGATTGTGCAATTCGTGTTGGCGACGGCTGTTTTGATCGGCCCCGGTCGCGTGTTTTATCGCCTTGGGGTGCCTGCACTGCTGCGCCGCGCGCCTGATATGAATTCACTGGTGGTGCTGGGGGCAACGGCGGCCTGGGGCTATTCCACAATCGCGACGTTTGCGCCCCACATCCTGCCTGCCGGATCGGTCGCGGTGTACTTTGAGGCGGCAGCGGTGATTGTCACCCTGATCCTTCTTGGTCGCTGGCTTGAGGCGCGGGCAAAGGGGCGCACGGGGGCCGCGATCAAACGCCTGATCGGGTTGCGCCCCGACACCGCCCGCGTTTTGCGCGATGGGCAGATCGTGCCTGTCAAAGTCGAAGATGTGATTGTCGGCGACGTTATCCATCTGGCCGCAGGAGAGCGTATTCCCGTGGATGGCACCGTGCAATCCGGTGCAGGTTTTATCGACGAGAGCATGATTTCAGGTGAACCTATCGCGGTGGAAAAGGGGCAGGGGGACAGCGTGATTGCGGGCACTTTGAATGGCACCGCCGCCCTTGTGATGCGCGCACAGGCGGTCGGGGCGGACACGATGTTGGCGCGGATCATCGCGATGGTTGCCGAGGCCCAAGGCGCGCGCCTGCCCGTGCAGGATTTGGTCAACAAAATCACGTTGTGGTTTGTGCCTGCGGTCATGGTGATTGCGGCCGCGACTGTCGTGCTTTGGCTTGTGTTCGGGTCCTTGCCGATGGCGTTGGTGGCGGGTGTTTCCGTCCTTATTATTGCGTGCCCTTGTGCGATGGGGCTGGCGACGCCGACATCGATCATGGTGGGCACAGGCCGCGCCGCTGAACTGGGGGTTTTGTTCCGGCGTGGTGATGCGTTGCAGTCCGTGCAGGGCGTTGATGTGGTGGCCTTTGACAAGACGGGCACGCTGACCAAGGGCGCGCCGCGGGTCATGACATCAACCATTGGGGCCGCGGACCTTTTGTTGGTTGGCGCGGTTGAAGCGGCGTCAAATCACCCCCTTGCCGCTGCGATTGTATCTTTTGCCGCCGACGATCTGCCCACGGCGTCTGGTGTTGAAACGATTGCGGGGCTTGGGATTGCGGGGGATGTGGCTGGCCGCCGCGTCGCCATCGGGAACAGCGCGATGATGCAGCGCGAAGGGCTGGAGGTGGAGGATGACACGCCTGCGGGGCAGACCCCGGTTTTTGCGGCCATCGACGGGCGGTTTGCGGGTGTTCTGGGCCTGTCGGATGAGGTTAAGCCATCAAGCCATGCCACAGTGAATGCGCTGCAAGCCCAAGGCGTGCAGGTTGTGATGATATCGGGCGACACGGCCGAGGCGGCAGGCGTTCTGGGGCAATCTTTGGGGATTGATCGCGTTATTGCGGGCGTGTTGCCGGAGGGCAAAGTGGATGCCGTGCGTGCGCTGCAAAAGGACGGGCGCAGCGTCGCGTTTGTGGGGGACGGGATCAATGATGCGCCTGCTTTGGCGGCTGCTGATGTTGGCATTGCAATGGGCACGGGCACGGATATTGCCGTGGACAGCGCCGATATTGTGTTGGTGTCAGGCAACCCCGCTGGTGTTGCGCGCGCGATTGAGATCAGCCGCCGCACCCTGCGCAACATCTGGCAGAACCTTGGCTGGGCGTTTGGATATAACGTTGTGCTGATCCCTGTGGCGGCGCTGGGCTGGTTGACGCCGCAGCTGGCAGCGTTGGCCATGGCCGCGTCCAGTGTTCTGGTGGTCACGAATGCGTTGCGCCTGCGCTGGGTTAAGGTGGCGTCGCTATGAACATCAAAGACGCGGCACAGCGGGTTGGCTTGCCCGCCAAAACGATCCGGTATTACGAAGAAATCGGGTTGGTCACGCCGGACCGTGCGACCAATGGGTATCGCGATTTCAGTGACGCGCATCTGCATAAGCTGGCGTTTCTGGCCCATGCGCGGGGCCTTGGATTTTCGATCGAGGACTGCCGTAGCCTTTTGGCGCTGTGGGAAGATCAGGATCGCGCCAGCGGGGATGTGCGTGCCATCGCGACGCAGCACCTTGCCGCGATTGAGGCCAAGATCGCGGGCCTTGAAGACATGCGCGCGACGCTGGCGGACCTTGTGAATGCCTGCGCTGGGGATGCGCGGCCGGATTGCCCGATTATTGAACGGCTCCAACAGGGGGGCGGGGGTATTTCGTAAATTCTTCCTTAAGTCGCCCCATTCTTGCCCAAGATGTCGCGCAACTTGAACGCGACTAGGCAAAAAGGTTGTGCGCGATGACATGGTTGAGATTGTTTTTCAGGTTCCTCCAACTGGGGCCCATGGCGCTGGGTGCGATTGCTGCGGCGATCCTTGGGGCTGGGTTTTACCTTCAGGTGTTGGACAATGAACGCACGGCGCAACAGGTTCAGGCCTTGCGGGCGGGGCAACCGGCAGTCGTTGATTTGACCGATGCGCGCACCGCTGAGGCGCTGTCCGTGATTGGCGAAGTGAATGCACAAGCACAGCTTGCTTGGGATTATTCCTATGACCTTTGGTATGAAGAAAGCCTTGGGGTCGATTACGTTGTGATGTTCCCGCTTTTGGCGCCAAACAGTTCATCCCTGAACGAGGTGATCGGCGTCGCCTTGTTTGAGGCTGACGATGATAGTTTCACCACGCTGTCGCCTGAAATGGTCGACGCTTGGTTCGTAAGTGATGGCGTGCATGGCCCCGTTATGAACCTGAACGGTGAATTGGATAAAATGGGCAAATGGCAAGATCTGGTTGAGGATTCGTTTTATGACGAAGGGCTGCAAATGCCTGCCGACCCGATTGTGATCTGGCCCTATGTGCAAGGGCGCGATGTGGCGTTGGCGCCTGCCCAACCGGGTGATCTGACGATTTTCGGTGTTCTGTCCAAGGTTGCGGGCGTGATTGGCCTGATTGCGCTGGGCAAAATGGTGTTCGGGCGCAAACCCGAAGACGACGCGCCGCTGGATCGCCCTGAAACGGCGGACGTCGTGATGGATGTCGCCGCCGTTGAAACCAACGCCGCGCCGCTTTGGAAACAGCGGGCCGGATTGGTCGATCCGTCTGATTTTGCTGACGAACCCGCTACGTTTGAACCTGCGGTTTTTGACACACCAACGTCGCAGGGCGCGACGTCAGAGGTGCCTGTGATGGATGCCCCTAAACGCACAGGGTTCGGTGTTCGCAAAGTGCTGATTGGCGTTGTCGGGGCGTTGTTCGTGCTGGGCCTTGTGGCGACGATCAGCGATTTGATCGCAAAATCATCGAGCACTGAAACGGTCGCTGAAATATCCACCCAAGAGATTTTTGCACAAACCGCGGCTGATATTGTCGTCCCTGACGCGGACCCGAACCGCCACTGGACGGACATCGACGTGACGCCCGTGATCGAATGGTTTGTCGCGAAATCCATCCTTGCGGCGTCCGGTGATGCCGAGGCTCAGATCACGATGGGGATGATCTTTGGCGGGTTCTTTGTTGCGATGGTGATGCTGCGCTTTTTCTTTGTCATGCGCCGCAACCTGCGGCCCCGCACAACAGCGCGGTTTGACAGCATGGGGCTTGGTTAAAAGTCGACCTCGACCCCGGGCAGGTTCAGCGATTTGATCAATTCGCGCAGTTCTTGGCGCGCGGCGACGTTGGAAATGTTCAACCCCTTTACGCCAAGGTCGCGCAGATCAAGCAGCGTCAAACCACGCGGGAACAATTCGCGAAAGATGACCCGTTCGTTGAAACCGGGTGCTGTGCGAAACCCGATGCGGCGCGACAGTTTTTCAATCGCCGCTTCCATCTTTTGTTTGTTCACCATGTTTTGCGCACCCATGCGGTTGCGCACGACGACCCAATCGATCGGTTCAAATCCGGCCTGCGCGCGCAGCTGACGCGCGTTCCAGACCATTTGGCTGTAAACTGACGGGCCGGAAATCGTTTCGCCGTCCGTGTCGATATGCGCGAGCAGATCAAAATCGATAAAGCTGTCGTTTAGTGGGGTGATCAGCGTGTCGGCCAGCGAATGGGCGACCTGTGACAGGCGCGTGTGGCTGCCCGGGCAGTCGATCAGAATGAAATCACTGTCCGGTTCAAGGCCCGCAACGGCGACGGACAGGCGGTGGTCAAAGATGTTTTCGCCTTCGCGTAGGGTCGCGGGGTCGACCTCTGGCAGGTCGTGGTATGTTGGGGTGGGCAGGTCCAGACCCTTTTCGGCCAGAAATTTGGTGCGGTTTTCAACGTAGCGGCCCAGCGTTTTCTGGCGCAGGTCCAGATCAAGCGTGCCGACCTTGTGACCCATGCGCGACAGTGCGGTTGCCACGTGCATCGACACCGTGGATTTACCCGCGCCGCCCTTTTCGTTCCCCACGACAATAATATGTGCCACTGCGTCTGCCCCTTTGCTGCTGCCGGATCGTTGTCCGAAGCGTCGCCGTAACTATACGCCGCACCAGACGCAAGGCAAAGAGGGATTGACTTGTCGTCGTGCAAGGCCCATCTGGCCCCCAAGGATGATGCGAGCTGCCGCGTGAGCAGGCGCAGACAACGCGCAAAGAGCATCTCCTTAAGGTTCCCACCATCACGCAGGGGCGCCGCGCCAGTCGGCGGGCCTTGCAAGTACAGGCATGGACATTCGGTCCTCCGCGAGACTGTTGGCGCATCCCTTTTGCTTATGGTGGGGTTTCCCCGCCTTTATTTTGCGCGGACTCTTCCGTCCGCCCCGACACAGGACGACACATGGATTTTGATATGCTGGGCCTCGCGCCCCGACTGATTGCTGAACTGAAACGCCAAGGCATCGTTGACCCGACACCAATTCAGGCGCAGGCAATTCCCCACGCGATGAACGGTCGCGATGTTATGGGCCTTGCCCAGACAGGCAGCGGTAAGACGGCAGCCTTTGGTTTGCCGATGATTGATATGCTTTTGAAGGAACAGGGTAAGCCGGATGGTAAAACAGCCCGCGCACTGATCCTTGCCCCGACCCGCGAATTGGCGAAACAAATTCAGGAAAACCTGGCCGCCTATACCCAAGGCACACACCTGAAAACCATGCTGGTTGTCGGTGGTGCTGGCATCACAGGCCAGATCCGCAAACTGGAACGCGGTGTTGATTTGCTGGTCGCAACGCCCGGTCGTTTGATCGACCTTCTGGAACGGCGCGCTGTGAAACTGGGCGACACCAAGTTTCTGGTCCTCGATGAGGCGGATCAGATGCTTGATATGGGGTTCATCCATGCGCTGCGCCAGATCGCGCCGTTGTTGGCCACCCCGCGCCAGACGATGCTGTTTTCTGCGACTATGCCCAAATTGATGGGCGAACTTGCCGGTGCGTTTCTGGAAAATCCGATCCGTGTGCAGGTGAATGCGCCGGGTAAGGCTGTGGACCGGATTGAACAATCTGTGCATTTCGTGGCCAAGGCGGCCAAGACTGACCTGCTGTTGGAACTGATCGACAAGCACCGCGATGAACGCGCGATTGTGTTTGGCCGCACCAAGCACGGGTCTGAAAAGCTGCACAAGCTGCTTGAGAAAAAGGGCTTTGCGTCCGCATCCATCCACGGGAACAAATCCCAAGGGCAGCGCGACCGCGCGATCACGGATTTCAAGGCCGGTAAGGTCAAGATTTTGGTGGCCACCGATGTGGCGGCCCGTGGTCTGGATATTCCAGAGGTGAAGCACGTTTATAACTACGATTTGCCGAACGTGCCTGAAAACTATGTCCACCGGATTGGCCGCACGGCCCGGGCCGGTGCCGACGGTATGGCGATTGCGTTTTGTGCACCCGATGAAATGGGCGAACTGCGCGATATTCAAAAGGCGATGAAGGCTGACATTCCGGTTGCTGGTGGCCGCCCGTGGGCGCGCGACGAAGAAGAAGCCAAGCCCAAGCGCGGTGGCGGTGGTGGCGGCCGTCGCTTTGGCGGTGGTGGTGGCGGCGGTGGCCGTGGCGGCAAACCCGGCGGTGGCCGCCCCGGTGGTGGTGGTGGTCGCCCCGGTGGGCCGGGTGGCAAACCCGGAGGCGGTGGCAATCGTCGCCGCAAACCAGGTAAACCATCGGCCTAAATCGCGCCCGAGTTGCATTTTTGGACATTTACCCTTAGGTAAGTGTCCAAAGATAAAAAGAAAAAATGGCAGTAACTTCATGACCCCCGCGTTTACCCGCGTTTTGCGTGACTTCGTCGCGCCCCTGTTTCGTCGTCCCAAAGGTTTGCAAGTTGCGGCCCTTTGCACGCGGGGCGTGGGCGCGGACAAACAGGTTTTGCTTGTGACCAGTCGGGGCACGGGGCGTTGGATTATTCCCAAGGGCTGGCCCATTCGCGGGTTGGCGTCCTCTCAGGCGGCACTGCAAGAAGCGTGGGAAGAAGCGGGCGTAAAGGGTGCGACTGCGAACAGTGACCCAATCGGCAGCTATGCCTACGACAAAACAATGGGCAGCGGTTTGCCCATGCCGGTGGAAACGCTGGTCTATTCTGTTGATGTAAACGGTCTTGAAAACGATTTTCCCGAGGCCGGACAACGCGAACGGCGCTGGGTCAGCCCGCTTGAGGCCGCAAATCTGGTGGACGAACCAGAGCTGAAATCCATTTTGCGTGTGCTTCCTGCCTAAAATCTAAGCAATAAGCATTGATTTGATGCAGTGATGCTGACAAGTGTTTCGCCGACTTTACGGGGGAAAACCATGTCAGACAATCAGGGCGATCTGCGCCACCTCGACACGCTGGACCGGGATCTGGCGCGTTTTTCACGGCTTGAAATGGCGACACAATACGCCGGGCGTCCTTTGGTCGGCCCTGCGATTTCGCTTTTGTTTATCGTGCTGGCCGGTTTGGCCGCCGCGCTGTTCTTTGGCCAGACAAATAACGCGATGATCGTGATTGTGGCGACCTGTTTGGGCGCCTACATGGCGCTGAATATCGGTGCCAATGACGTGGCCAACAACATGGGCCCTGCGGTGGGTGCCAATGCGCTGACCATGGGCGGCGCGATTGCGATTGCTGTCGTGTTTGAAAGTGCCGGTGCGTTGATTGCGGGTGGCGACGTGGTGAGCACGATTGCCAAGGGAATCATCGCGCCCGAAAGCATGGGCAACGCCGCGACGTTCATTTGGGCAATGATGGCCGCGCTGTTGTCGGCGGCTTTGTGGGTGAACCTTGCGACATTCGTGGGCGCGCCTGTGTCTACGACCCATTCGGTTGTGGGCGGCGTGATGGGCGCTGGTATCGCCGCGGCGGGTTTTGCCGCTGTCAGCTGGGACACCATGGGCGCGATTGCTGCGTCTTGGGTGATTTCGCCAGTTCTGGGCGGTGTGATTGCTGCGTTCTTCCTGTTCGTGATCAAGTCCCGCATTATTTATACCGACGATAAAATTGCGGCTGCACGCCGTTGGGTGCCTATTTTGGTGGGCATTATGGCTGGTGCGTTTGGTGCATATCTGGCGCTTAAGGGGCTTAAGAAGATCATCAAGATCGACATGCCCACGGCGCTGCTGATTGGCCTTGGCATCGCTGTTCTGGTTTGGTTGGTGATGATCCCCGTGATCCGCAAACAGTCCGAAGGGCTGGAAAACCGCAACAAATCCCTCAAGGTTTTGTTTGGTATCCCGCTGGTGGTTTCGGCCGCGCTGCTGTCGTTCGCGCATGGTGCCAATGATGTTGCCAACGCGGTTGGCCCGCTGGCGGCCATCGTGCAGGTGTCCCAATCGGGTGATTTCACCCACAGCTTTGGCATTCCGTTCTGGGTTATGGTGATCGGCGCGTTCGGTATTTCGTTCGGGTTGTTTCTGTTTGGCCCCAAACTGATCCGCATGGTCGGCAGCCAGATCACCAAGCTGAACCCCATGCGTGCCTATTGCGTGGCGCTGTCTGCGGCGATCACAGTGATCGTGGCAAGCTGGCTGGGCCTGCCCGTCAGTTCAACGCACATCGCGGTGGGTGGTGTGTTTGGCGTCGGGTTCTACCGTGAATGGGACGCCGAAAAGCGGTTGCGCGCTGCACGCGAAGCCATGCCGGACCGCCCCGTTTATTCGGTTGAGGAACGCCGCCGCCGCAAACTGGTGCGTCGTTCGCATTTCATGACAATCATTGCCGCGTGGATCATCACTGTGCCCGCCGCAGCGCTGCTGTCTGGTGCGATCTTCTTTGTGCTGAATTCGGTGCTTGGGTCTTAACGAAGCCAGTCCAGAACTGTCGGGAGATAACCCAGCCACCAAATGGCGAACACGGCCAGCCCTGTTAAATGGACACTGCAGATCAGATTCAGCAGTGTCCGAAAGGGTTCTTTTCGGGTTTTGTGGCGGAATCTGCGCTGGGCAATCTTTGCGCCCAAAGTGCCACCAATCAAAGCCCCGAACAGGAGCGAGTTTTCCGGAATGCGACGGTCGCCTGATATGGCGCGTTTCTTGTCTTGCTTGAAATCGTTGTAGGTCATGAGGTTGATCAGAACCCAGAACACCAATCCGCCGATCCAGGCCAACGGTATTTTGTGGCGCATGATCCAGTCTGCCATGTCTTGAAACGTCAGCGTTTCGACTACGATTTGTTCCATGAACGTCCCTCAAACGCAAAACGCCGCCCTAGATCGGGGCGGCGTTTCTAATTTCAAAAGTGCTAAGCTTAGAAGCCCAGACCTTCGTACTTTTTCTTGAACTTGGACACGCGGCCACCGGTGTCCATCAGGCGTGCGCCTGCACCAGTCCATGCAGGGTGCACAGTCGGGTCGATGTCGAGCTGAAGGCTGTCGCCTTCTTTGCCCCAAGTTGTTTTCATCTCGTATGCCGTGCCATCTGTCAGTTTGACTTCGATGGTGTGGTAATCGGGGTGGATATCTTTTTTCATGATGCCAATCCTTACGCGTCTGCGCCGCTGGACAGCGGACGGTAGTTGGTTTTTTCGACGATACGTGCGGATTTACCACGACGTGTGCGCAGGTAGTACAGCTTGGCGCGACGAACGCGACCACGGCGGACCACTGTGATGCTGTCGATGTTGGTGGAATACAGCGGGAACACACGTTCCACGCCTTCACCGAATGAGATTTTGCGAACTGTGAACGAACCGGCAATGCCTTTGCCGTTCTTACGTGCGATGCACACGCCTTCGTAGTTCTGAACACGTGTACGAGTACCCTCGGTCACGCGAAAGCCGACACGGATCGTGTCACCGGCTTTGAAGTCTGGGATTTCTTTGCCCAGTTCGGCGATTTGTTCCGCCTCGAGTTGTGCGATCAGGTTCATGAACCGATCTCCTATAGTTCACGCGGTTTTTCCGCGGATGTGAGGGCTGCCAGAGCTTTGGTCTTCATCGGGTCAGATGCACTGCCCACCAAAGGTATTAACGGCCTTAATATGCTGCGGGGCGGTTTCGCGGTGAAGACGTCGCGGCCATACCAAACAGGTCCGACGACTCATTTTGGGTCACGGACTAGCGCCGTATAGGGGGAAGGGGTGTGTGTGGCAAGGGGTTTGGGCTGCATGAGCGCCCCAAATCTGCCTATGGGTCCGGCGTCGCGTTTACCTTGGCTTGCAGCGTGGCAAACACCGCCTGCACATCTGCCGCTGATGCGCGATCAAGGGTGCCGTTCGCGATGTCTTCAATGGACCAAAGCCATGATTTTGCAGGGTCATGCAGCATGTCCCAATTGCCAAACATGCGCGCATCAATGGGGCCGGATGCGCGCTGCGTGATGTTCACGTGGCGATCATCGCGCGCGATGCGCCCGAACGCGGCGTCCACTACATCGGCGGGCCCTTCGAGAAGTTGCAGGAACACATCGTGGCGACACACAAGCGCGCCGGTGATTCCATCGCGGTTGTTACACCGCCGCGCATCCAAAAGAATGCCGCTGAGGATGGCGTTGTCGTAGCCAAAAGGCTGCGAGGAATAGATAATTTGTTTGAGGTCCATGCACACACCTACGCCATGTGCCGCCAGAAGTAACGGACAAAGCGTGCCGGATCAGTCGCCGCGATGTTTCGCCCACAAATCGGGGCGGCGGTCTTTCGTGATTTTCTCGCTCATGTCGCGGCGCCATTTGGCGACTTTGCCATGATCACCGGACGTCAGGACAGACGGAATTGTAAGGCCTTCCCAGTCGGCGGGGCGGGTATATTGCGGATGTTCCAGCAGCCCGTTTGAATGGCTTTCCTCAACCGCGGAATCAGCGTTGCCCAGCACACCGGGCAGCAGGCGCACGCAGGCATCGATTAGCGTCATCGCGGGGAGTTCACCGCCCGTCAAAACATAATCCCCCATCGAAATTTCGATGATGTCGTAATGTTCCAGCACCCGTTCATCCACGCCTTCAAATCGTCCGCACAGTAAGGTCACGCCATCCTGTTCGCTGAGGTCTTGCGCGATTTTCTGGGTGAACGGCACGCCGCGCGGCGACAGATAAATCAAGGGCATTCGCCCGCGCGCACGGCGGCGTGTGTCGCCGATGGCATTGGCCACCACATCCGCGCGCAGCACCATGCCCGCACCGCCACCTGACGGCGTATCATCGACGTTGCGATGTTTGCCGACGCCAAAGCGGCGCAGATCGGTGGTGTGCAGCTGCCAAATCCCGTCCTTCAACGCCTTGCCTGTCAGGCTTTCGCCCAGCAATCCGGGAAAGGCATCGGGAAACAATGTGATGATCTGGGCCGTCCATGCGTGGGCCAGTTGGGGTTTGTCGGTCATCAGTTCTTGTGGCTTCACGCTCACTTGTACTGATTTGCGGCCGATTGATTTGCTTGGTTTATCCGTCATGTGTCTTGGCCTTTCCAAGCAGTGCCGATTTTGCAGCGCGCAACGCCTGGTCGGACAATCCGGCGCGGTTCAACGCCAAAAGATCCTCAATCAGCCCGTCTTTGGGGCCAACATTCGCGGCTGGCTGCGGCTTAAGCCGTTTGTGCAGGTGCGCTGGTAGGTTGATCAGATCGATCAGGGGCTGCGCGGGGCCGAAATCTGTCGTCATGTCGGCAAGGTCAGTTGTATGGACCGTGCCTGTCAGCCCCTTGGCGACATCATCCGCGATGTCACCCAGCGTGCCGGGCAGGGCGTAGGCGGCGCGGTGTTCGTTTTCGTCCATGTTCAGCCGCGACACGCGCAAATTGTGTTTGTAGGTGGAATGCAGCCAGCTGAGGGGATCACGGGTGCTGAAATGAAACACGACATCCGCCTCTGTGCCGAACACGTCACAAATCACGTCTTCGGCGCGGGCGAGCAATGCGGGCGCCGCCGGATACCCAACCTGTCCGTCGCGCCCGGGCATCCGCCCCGAAAGCCGTTCGTCGGTGATCAGCACAGAGCGGTTTTTCGGGACAATCGCGCTGAGCGTTTCATGGAGTTCCGCCCCGAAGGCATCCAGATAGTCCTGCGATCCGATTTCGGAATATCGCAACGCCATGTGCGCCGCCTTGCGGTCCAGCCGTGCGGGCAAAACCATCGCGCAGCGCGGATAAATATGTTTGCCGTTGGCGCGCAGGAACCGTTGCACGGACGTCGTGCCGGTTTTGTGAAATCCGGCGTGTACGATCACCCGCCGCCCTGGCATCACTCGGTCTCTGGTGTGTCGTCAAACAACCCGCGTGGCGGGTCGAGCACGATGCGACCTGATGCCAG
Organism: Octadecabacter dasysiphoniae; assembly: GCF_021532615.1. GTDB lineage: Bacteria > Pseudomonadota > Alphaproteobacteria > Rhodobacterales > Rhodobacteraceae > Octadecabacter > Octadecabacter dasysiphoniae. Next base: position 279,208 of record NZ_JAKGAQ010000002.1, on the reverse strand, counting down.
ATCAACCGTCGGCACAATCGCTTTGGTGAACGGGACCAACACGGTGTCTTTGTGCGCGGGGTTGATGATTTCCAGCAGATCGTCGGACCCGTTGGTTTGCACCGCTTTCACGCGGCCCAGTTCGGCCCCGCCGGTGTCAAACGTCATCAATCCGACCAGATCGGTGTGGTAGAATTCATCGTCAGGCAGGGATGGCAGCTGGTCGCGCTGTGCGAACAATTCCATGCCGTTCAATCCGTCGGCTTCTTCTTTGGTTGTGATCCCGTCGACCCGTGCAATCAGGCTGCCCTTGGTCTGGCCCTTGATCACGATTGTGGTGATTACCGTGCCGTCTTTTCGGGTCAGCGGGGTGTAATCCGCAATCGCCTCCGGGTCTGCACAAAAGGATTTTACGCGCACGTCTCCGTGGACCCCAAAGGACCCGGACAGTGCGCCAACAATGATTTTATCATCCGACATGATCGATCCTAGTGGTGGGGCAACCGGTGCCGCCCCACCAAAACTGATTACTCAGTTGCTGCTTCTTCGGCAGGGGCTTCTTCTGCTGGTGCAGCAGCGGCTTCTGCGGCGGCCTCAGCGGCGGCGGCAACTTTGGCAGCTTTTTCTTCCAGACGCTCTTTGGCGGCTTTGCCCGGCTCACCCTTCTTAAGGTTCGCGCGCTCTTTCTTCTCAAGAACACCAGCGGCTTCGAGGAAGCGGGATACGCGGTCTGTTGGCTGTGCGCCTTCGCCCAACCAGTAGTTCACGCGTTCCATGTTCATTGTTACGCGGTCTTCTGCGTCCTTGGCGAGAAGCGGGTTATATGTGCCCAGCTTTTCAACGTAGCGACCATCGCGTGGCATACGGGAGTCCGCAGCAACGATACGGTAAAACGGGCGCTTCTTGGAGCCACCGCGGGCGAGGCGAATTTTCATAGCCATGATGTTAGTCCTTTAAGTTTTGTCTTTGTGGTTTTGATGATGCTGAATGACTTCAGCGATGATGAAGTTGAGGAACTTCTTGGCAAATTCCGGGTCGAGGTCGGCCCGGGTTGCCAAATCTGTCAACCGTGCGATCTGCGTGGATTCACGGGCAGGATCGGACGGTGGAAGGTCGTGGCTGGCTTTGAGTTTCCCCACAGCCTGCGTGTGTTTGAACCGCTCACCCAACGTATACACAAGGATCGCATCAAGGCGGTCGATGCTGTCGCGGTGTTCTTTGAGGATGTCGGCTGCGCGCAATTCGTCGCTCATGTGAGGGCCCCTTTGTGGTGACGCCAGATGTTCACCAACGGGCCGTCGCCGCCGTGAAATTCACCACCGGGCGCGTTTGCGATTTCTGTTTGTTTGGCGTCGAACGTCGCACCCAACGCGCGGGCCACAGCCACGGATGGGTCGTTGCCTTCGTCGATATGGCTTTGGGCGGTTTCAACGCCCATCACGTCCCACGCCCACGGGATGACCGTGCGCATGGCTTCGGTGACGTACCCTTTGCCCTCGAGCGTTGCGTCATACACCGTCCAGCCGAATTCGGGTTCTTCCTGGTCCACCAACGGGTGGAAAATACCAAAGCCGCCGATCACAGTGTCGGGCGTGTCTTTTAGTGCCGCCATGAACAGACCGTAACCGCGCAGGGCCCACAATCCGGCGAGCGAGGCAAACTGGAACGCCGCCTTTTCACGGTCAATCGGCCCACCTGTGAACTTGGAGCGTTCGGACATTTTATAGTCCACATAGGTTTGCATATCAGACATCCGCGGACCGCGCAGGATCAGCCGTTCTGTTTGCAATGTCGGGATTGTCACGTTCATAGGCCCAGTTCATCCACGGTGGCGCCTGTGAAAAGCGGCTTGGTGAAGGATCGGTCATAGCGGCGGATGCATTTGGTCGCCTTGGCGTGTTCATACGCGCGCAGGCATTCCGGATCGTTCCACATTTTCGCGCGGTAGGATTCGTAGTCGGCCAGCGTCGGGAACGAAAAGTGGCAATAGGCGATGTCGTTGGGGCCTTCATGGGGCATGTGATAGCCGTGATGGACCCCGCCCAGTTTGGGCACCAGATGCAGCCACGCTTTCGCGTAGACCTCAAAGGCCTCAAGCTGATCTGGATCGATCTCGTATCGTACGGTGCAGGTGATCATTTCTTTTTGCCGAACCCTGACAGACCGGGGGGCAATGCGGCGCCACCACCAAGACCCGGAAGGCCCATACCGCCGGGCATCTTCGCGCCAAGCTGTTTGGCTGCGGCTTCCATCGCTGCTGGATCACTCATGTCTGGCATACCGCCCTCTGGGCCGCCTTTGCCGAACATGCCCTTCATGGCCTGTTTAAGCATCCCGCCTTTGCCCATCTTTTTCATCATGTCCGACATCTGGCGGTGCATTTTGATCAGCTGGTTGAGTTCGCGCACCTCAAGCCCGGACCCTTGCGCGATGCGTTTCTTGCGGCTGGCCTGCAAAATCTGCGGGTTGGCGCGTTCTTTTTTGGTCATCGACTGGATCATGGCGATCTGGCGCTTCAGCACAGTGTCGTCAAATCCGGCCTCTTCGACCTGCTTGGACATCTTTTTCATGCCGGGCATCATGCCCATCATGCCTTCCATTCCGCCCATCTTGAGCATCTGGTCCAGCTGCATTTTCATATCGTTCATGTTGAAGCGGCCCTTCTGGAACCGTTTCATCATGCGTTCGGCCTGTTCGGCCTCAATCGTTTCTTGCGCCTTTTCGACAAGCGACACGATATCGCCCATGCCAAGGATACGGCCCGCGACGCGTTCGGCGTGGAATTCTTCGATCGCGTCCATCTTTTCGCCAAGACCGACATAGCGGATCGGGCGACCCGTGACAGCGCGCATGGACAGGGCAGCACCACCGCGCCCGTCACCGTCCATACGCGTCAGGACAACACCGGAAATCCCGATGCGTCCGTCAAAGTTTTCAGCCGTGGACACGGCGTCTTGTCCGGTCAGGCCGTCAACCACCAACAGGGTTTCGCGGGGCTGCGCGACATCGCGCACCGCTTCGACCTGCTGCATCAGTTCTTCGTCAATCGACAAACGGCCCGCAGTATCGAGCATATAGACGTCATAGCCGCCAAGGTTCGCTTGGGTCTTAGCGCGCTTGGCGATCTGGACGGGGTTTTCACCCTTTACGATCGGCAGGGTATCAACGCCGATTTGCACGCCAAGGATTTGCAGCTGTTCCATCGCAGCGGGGCGGTTCACATCGAGCGACGCCATCAAAACCTTTTTGCCGTCGCGTTCGTTCATCCGCTTGGCAAGTTTCGCGGTCGTCGTGGTTTTACCCGAACCCTGCAAACCGACCATCAGGATCGGGGCGGGCGGGTTGTCGATTTTCAGCTGTCCGTCGCCGCCATCACCGGCAAGCACATGCACCAGTTCGTCGTGCACGATCTTGACGACCTGCTGACCGGGGGTGACGGATTTCGTAACAGACTGGCCGGATGCCTTTTCTTGCACCGCTTTGATGAAATCACGCGCGACGGGCAGGGATACGTCGGCCTCAAGCAAGGCGACACGCACCTCGCGCAGGGCTGTTTTAACGTCATCCTCGGACAACGCGCCTTGTTTGGTGAGGCGATCAAAGACGCCGCCTAGGCGATCTGACAGTGACTCGAACATGGGCGCTTCCTTTGCGTCGGTTTCATCAATGCCCCTAATATAGGGACCGTTCAAAGCAATTCAGCCCCAGTGGGCGCAACGCGCTGACTGGGGGCGATCCTGACATAAGGCAGGACCGGAAAGGCAATGCTCTCCGGAATTAGGGTGCGTTTAGGGTTTTGGCTGTTGTGAGTCAAGGGATGCGCGCCAATCCCGCATCCAATCGCTGACCCGTGCGGATGCGGCCAAGGCATCCCGCGCGTTCATCGCACGTTTTGCCAGTTTGTGGCGGCCTTCGTCCATGCCTTCGCGCACATATAACGTGATTTCGCGCTTGGGGTCTGTCGTTGCGGGCCCCTTTGATCCGTATGCGCGGGTGATGCGGGTTGATTGGACCTCATCCAGTGGCCAGACATGACGGTGCAGCCCCCAAATGTCGCGGTGGCGCAATTCGGCCTGCCGCGTTGTCGCGTTGAGGACCAGCATGGATTTTTCCACCCGAAGCAGCGCCATTGGCACGGACCAAGCAGCCGATGCGCCCAGCCATGCGATCAACATCCAGATGGGGACATCCACGACGTAAACCAACGCCGCCGCCGCACCGAGGAAGACCAGTGAAAAGACCGCGTAAAACAGCGGTTCCTTCCAGCGGGTAAACCGCAAAACCAAAAGGTCGGATGTGTCATGGGTGATCTTCACGCGGCCAGCCGCAGTTCTGCAACACCACCGGGGCGGTTCAGCACAAGCTGGTTGCGATAGACCGACGGCAACCTCATCGCGAGGAACAACACAACGAAGATACCAAAGAACACCATCGCGAAAATCTTGTTGGGGATGCCTTTGTCCAAGGTCAGGATCGCCATCATGCCCCAGATGATCCCCATTGCCATAGTAATTGCTGGAATGGCACAGCCCAAGGTGCGGGCCCCGGTGACGAAAACATCAGGCGTGGTTTGCGTTATCTTCATGCGCGCCGCGCCTTGAGCCACGCGTTGACCGTTTTGACGGTTCCAGCACAGCGCGGGCAGTCCGTAAACGCCATTGTAAACGGATGGATGCCCGCCGCGCCGCCCCCTGTGATGTGAAACACCATGCGGTAGGTGTCACCACTGGCGCGTTTGTGCGCCTGCACGGACACATGGGACAAATCAGACAGGCTGTGGTGGTTTTCTGTGTAATTCAGCAGGGTCTTGCGGCGGTGCGCGACAGTACCCGCGCGCGCGTCCAGAACCAGTTGGTCACGCTGCACAAAGGCTGTGAAAAACAAAAGAAGGACCGCCAGAACGAAAATCAGGATCAACACGACAAACACCTGACCGTTCATCACTTTCTGGATCAAAAACGCGATCAGCCCGAACCCGAATGCGCCCATCAACAGGCCAAGCACCCAAGGGCGATTGTCCACGATCAGGGTGTCGGATGTGGTCGTGACTTTCATCCGCCCAATCAAACGCGGGGCCTTCTGGGTGTCAATTCAGTGATTGCCTACGGCACGATATCTTTGGCGACCAACACGGCGACATCTGTGATCCCAAGAAGGCCAAAGAACGTCTTTATGTGCGGTGTCAGATGGTCGCTGGGCGATCCCACAGGCACACCACCGGACGCCACGGTGACAACAACATTGCGCCCCGTTAGCAGTCCGACCGGACCATCGGGAAGGTATTTGAATGTAACACGGGGCCGCGCCACCAGATCCATCCACAGCTTCAGCGATGCGGGCGCCGCAAAATTGTAAATAGGCGCGCCAATGACGATCGTATCGGCGGCCTGCATTTCGCTGACCAAAACGTCTGATAACGCCAGACTGTCTTTGTCCGATTGTGATCGCGTGTCAGGGTCGCTTAGACGGGCGGTGGCCCATTCCCCGTCGATCTGGGGCAGGGGCGTGGTGGCCAGATCACGATAGGTGACAGTGCCGCCAAGGTCCGCCACGATTTTAGCAGAAGCCGCACGGCTGACGCTGGTCGTCAGGTTGGCCGATGAATCGATGTGTAGAATATGGGTCAATTGTGCGTCCTCATGCAGCTGTGATGACCCCTTCTATGGTATTTGCGTTCGCGAACGCTATATTCGGTTTTTCACAACTGATGTTCAAATTTGCACAGGGGACAGCCATGGACAATTGGGATGAGATCAGGACCGCGTTTCAAGTGGCCCGCATCGGCACAGTCAGCGGCGCGGCGGATGTTCTGGGTGTTCACCATGCCACAGTGATCCGCCACATCGACGCACTGGAACAGCGCCTCGGGGTGAAACTGTTCCAACGCCATGCGCGCGGTTACACCGCCACCGAAGCAGGGCAGGATCTGATGCAGGTGGCCACGGCCACGGATGATCAGTTTACGCAGTTGGCGGGCCGTATCCGTGGGCAGGGCGAAGGGGTGTCTGGTGATCTGGTGGTGACATCGCTGGTCATTCTGTCACCACTGTTGACCCCCGTGATGGTAAAATTCCGGCGCGAGAACCCCGACCTTACGGTGCGGTTCCTGACGGGGGATCGGCTGTTCCGGCTGGAATACGGCGAAGCTCACGTCGCGATCCGCGCAGGTGAAGCACCCAGTCAGCCCGACAACGTCGTCCAACCGTTCTTTTCCCAGGCCATGCATCTGGTCGCGACACCATCTTATGTCGAACAACACGGCATGCCGACTGGCGTCAGCGATCTGGTCAACCACTGGTTCATCAGCCACGACAATGTCGACAGCCGCGCGCCGTTCATTCGCTGGCTGTCCGAAAAGGTGCCCCAAAACCGCATCGTGTTTCGCACCACCGACAACCGCGCAATGGTCGATGCCGTTATATCGGGTGCGGGCATCGGGTTCGTGTCCACTTGGGAAATGCGCCAGCATCCTGAATTGATTGAGGTCATGCCATCCCAAGAAGAATGGACAGGCGCGCTGTGGCTTGTGACCCACGTGGATTTGCACCGCACAACCAAAGTGCAGGCGTTCCTGAAATTTCTGAAAGCAGAGGCCGCCAATTGGGAGGTCTAGGGCTCCGCCTTTAATTCAGCAGCGAGGAACCGTTCAAAATCATCAAGGTTCACCGCCTCGAATTGTCCGAAACTTTGCATCCAGATGGATGCTTCGCGCATCGCGTCCGGTTCCAGTTTGCACCATTTCACCCGCCCGCGTTTTTCCTGGCTGATCAATCCGGCCCCTGTCAGTACGACAAGGTGTTTTGAAATCGCGGCGAGCGACATATCGAACGGTTCGGCCACATCGGTCACAGCCATATCGTCCTCCAGCAACATCGCAAGAATGGCGCGGCGGGTGGGGTCGCCAAGGGCGGCAAACACGGTATCAAGGTGCATCGACATAGCCCCATGAAGCCCAAGTGGCTGAAAACGTCAACCAAATGGTTGAATATCACAAAGTACGGCGCGGGCGGTTGATGCGCAATTTTCGCCCTTCTTTGGTTCTTAAATATCCAAAGAAATCAGCGATATAACGCGCTCCATCTGTGCGTTGACTCTGTTCGCTGCAAACCCTAAACCACCGCCAACCAAGGAAGGGGCTTGCCCGTGTCCGATCCCGACGACCACAGCACCGCCGCCGACCGCCTCAAGGCGCTCGAAACACGGATTGCAGCGGCCAAGGGGGAAGAACGTAAACCCCACTCCGAGGAGCATTATTCACAGGCCAATATGGCATGGCGGATGGTGATCGAATTAGTGGCCGGTCTCGGGATCGGTTTTGGCATCGGGTACGGATTGGACATTCTGTTCAACACCACGCCCATCTTTATGGTGCTGTTCATATTCTTTGGCCTCGCAGCCGGTGTTAAAACCATGATGCGCAGCGCCGCTGAGATGCAGAATGAAGCGTTGGCCAAACAGGCTGACAAAGGTGAGGAAGACTGATGGCAGACGAAGCAACCAGCGGTGGCGGACTTGAATTTCACCCGCTTGATCAGTTCGAAGTCAAACGCATCTTCGGCGAAGGCCCGATTGAGTGGTACACGATCACCAACGTGACCGCATGGATGGCCGTCGCCGTCGTATGTATCGTGTTGTTGCTGGTCATCGGCACATCAAAGCGCGCCATCGTTCCAAGCCGCACACAGTCGGTCGCTGAAACGCTGTACGGTTTCGTTTATACAATGGTCGAAGACGTGACAGGCAAAGACGGGATCAAGTATTTCCCCTACATCTTCACGCTGTTCATCTTCATCCTGTTCTCGAATTTCCTTGGGCTGCTGCCCATGTCGTTCACAACAACCTCGCACATCGCTGTCACAGCGATCCTCGCGTTTGCAGTCTTCTTTACTGTGACCATCATCGGTTTCGTAAAGAACGGCGCGGCGTTCCTCGGTCTCTTCTGGGTCTCAAGCGCGCCACTGGCGCTGCGTCCGATCCTCGCGATCATTGAGGTCATTTCCTACTTCGTGCGCCCGGTCAGCCACTCCATTCGTTTGGCGGGTAACCTGATGGCGGGCCACGCGGTTCTTAAGGTCTTCGCGGGCTTTGCCCAAGTGGGCTTTATCATCGCGCCTGTCGCCATTCTTGGTGTCGTCGCGATCTACGCCCTCGAAGTTCTCGTGTCGGCCATTCAGGCCTACGTATTCACAATCCTGACGTGCGTTTATCTGAAAGACGCGCTTCACCCGTCACACTAATTACTACCCATGCTCCCTCGGGGAAAAGCCCCGGGATGCTAAACTTCCAATCGTAAGGAGATACATTATGGAAGGCGAACTCGCACACATCGGCGCTGGCTTGGCTGCAATCGGATCCGGCGCTGCCGCAATCGGTGTTGGTCACGTAGCTGGCAACTTCCTCGCAGGCGCACTGCGTAACCCGTCAGCTGCTGCTGGCCAGACTGCTACGCTGTTCATCGGCATCGCATTCGCAGAAGCTTTGGGGATCTTCTCGTTCCTCGTCGCACTTCTGCTGATGTTCGCTGTTTAAGAACACGCACTAAAATCCTTACGCTCGGGGTCGGTCATTGCGACTGGCCCCGATGTAAGACCAAAAGATTGTCTATGAGGGACGTTTATTATGGCTGATACACCAGCAGGAGCAGAAGCAGGCGGGGGCAGCATGCCGCAACTTGATTTCTCGACCTTCCCGAACCAGATTTTCTGGCTCGTGGTCACACTTCTTGTGATCTACTTCATCTTGTCCCGTGTGGCATTGCCACGCATTGGCGCGGTTTTGGCCGAACGTCAGGGCACGATAACAAACGACATCGCAGCCGCAGAAGAACTCAAGCAGCGCGCGCAGGAGGCCGAGGCCGCCTACGATCAAGCATTGCTCGACGCCCGTGCGGAAGCTGGCAAAATCGTTGCCGACGCCAAAGCAGACATCCAAGCCGATCTGGATGTGCAAATGCAAAAGGCCGACGCTGAAATTGCCGCACAAACCGCCGAGAGCGAAAAAGCAATCGGCGAAATTAATTCAGGTGCCGACGCCGCAGTGAAAGCTGTTGCCAAAGACACCGCCAAAGAAATCATCGCCGCCATGGGTGGCAAGGCCGACGCCAAGACGATCACCGCTGCCGTCACCGCACGGATGAAAGGGTAAGCACATGAAACTTAAACTCGCCGCCCTCATCACTCTGGCCGCATCGCCCGCAATGGCCGCGTCCAAGAACCCGTTTTCCGCTGAATTCTGGAAGCTGTCCAACACGGACATGATCGTTCTGATCGCGTTCATCATCTTCGTTGGTGTCCTGATCAAGTTCGGCGTGCCGGGCATGCTGACAGGCCTTCTGGACAAACGCGCAGACGGTATCAAATCCGATCTGGACGAAGCCAAGGCGCTGCGCGAAGAAGCCCAGACTTTGCTGGCGTCCTACGAACGTAAGCAGCGCGAAGTGCAGGAACAGGCTGATCGCATCGTGACCAGTGCCAAAGAAGAAGCGACCCGTTCCGCGGCGCAAGCCAAAGAAGACATCGCGAATTCCGTGACACGTCGTCTGGCCGCCGCGAAAGACCAGATCGAAAGCGCAAAAGCATCCGCCATCCGCGACGTGCGCAACCAAGCCGTGACAGTCGCTGTCGCCGCCGCGCAAGACGTGATCGCAAAGCAGACAACGGCCGCCAGCGCGAACGCGCTGATCGATGACGCCATCGCCGAGGTCGGCGCAAAGCTGCACTAAGCTGATAGAAATTCAGAAACGGGCCCGATGCAGCGATGCGTCGGGCCTTTTTCGTTTAGCGGCGCAATTCGTGTTCGAACCGCTTTTTGGCAATCGCTTCGTTGCGTTCTGCCTTGTCTTGATCAAACAGCGCGGTTTCCACGAACCCCAAATGCGCTTCAACGGCGGCGCGCGCGCCTGCCGCATCGCGGGCCTGTAGCGCCACGTTGATCGCGCGGTGTTGATCCAGCAATGTATCGCGGGTGGTGCGCTGTTTGAACATGATTTGGCGGTTGTAGAACACGCCTTCGCGCAGCAGTTGGTACATTGACCGCATCATATGCAGCATGATGACGTTGTGGGATGCTTCGATGATGGAAAGGTGAAAATCAGCGTCTAGGCCTGCTTCTTCGGTCGGGTTGCGTTTGCTGTGCGCGGCTTCCATTTTCTTGAAAATGGTGTCGATCACCTTGAGGTCGGTGTCCGTGCCCCGCGTCGCAGCGCGTTCCGCCGCCAGCCCTTCCATGTCGCGGCGAAAAGCGATGTAGTCGAACACTGCCTCATCATGGCCGGCAAACAGGCGCACCAAGGTTTCCGAAAAGGCAGACCCCAAGACATCGCCCACGAACACGCCCGATCCCGCGCGCGACGTTAGCAATCCGCTGGCCTGAAGTTCTGTCAGGGCTTCACGCAGGGACGGGCGCGACACGCCGAGCCGTTCGGACAATTCGCGTTCTGATGGTAGGCGTTCCCCCGGTTTCAGGATGCCGCGCAGGATCAATTGTTCGATCTGGCGCACCACAGAATGGGAAATCTTTTCAGGTTGGACGGGTTCGAATGGCATAGCAGCCCTTTCAAGAATTGGTCAAATCATATGACCAGTCGCGCAAAGCCGCAAACGAAAAGGGGCCGCGCATTGGCAGCCCCTTTCCAAAACTTTTGCAGATCGATTAGCCGTTTGGCGTGATCGTGATCTCAACGCGGCGGTTCTGCGCGCGGCCTTCGGCTGTCAGGTTGGATGCGATCGGTGCGTCCTCTCCGCGGCCAATAGAACGGATGCGGCTTGGCGCAACGCCCGAGGAAATCAGCTGCGAGGACACGGCCTGCGCACGGCGCGCGGACAGGTCTTGGTTGAACGCAGCACCGCCCGTGTTGTCGGCGTGGCCGATCACGTTAACCGTGGTGTTCGGGAAGCTGTTGATCGAAGACGCCAGCGCGTTCAGATCGCTGCGCAAACCGCCTGTCAGATCGGACGAGTTCGTTGCGAACAGGATGTCCTGCGGCAATGTCACGATCAACTGGTCACCCGTGTTGACGATCCGTGCGTTGGACCCCAACTGCTGGCGCAGCTCTGCCTCTTGGCGATCAAGGTTGGCCCCTGCGACACCACCGATACCACCACCGACAAGCGCGCCCACGATGGCACCGTTGCGGCGTTCTTGGGCGTTGTCACCGGCAGCAAGGCCGACCAGCGCACCAGCGGCAGCGCCAAGGGCGGCGCCCTGTTGGGTGTTACGGTTGGGGTTGTTGGGGTCGGTCATTGTCTCACAGGCTGTCAGAACCATGACGCCAGACAAAGCAACGGCGAGGGACATTTTGGACAGGATCATTCTTCAAATTCCATTGTTGGGCACCAACACGGTGCGCTTGGTGGGTTTTATATCGGTCAAACCCGCATGTTATCCAATAACGCGACAAAGGGCGGCGGGGTTCCGCCGAAGCCTGCAAATTTATTGAATAAATCGTAACATCAGCCCACGTCGTCGCGCGCACTTTCATAGGCAAGCATGGCGCGTTTCACCGGAAGACCCCAATGATAGCCCCCCAATCCACCTGATTTGCGCAAGGCGCGGTGGCAGGGAATCAACCACGACACGGGGTTGCGCCCGACGGCCGTGCCAACGGCGCGCACCGCGCGGGGGCTGCCAATGCTGCGTGCGATTTCGCTGTAGGTGGTAACGTGGCCGGACGGAATTGTCAGCAACGCCTCCCACACCTTGAGCTGGAACGGCGCGCCGATCATGTGCAACTTGGTTTCGCCCTCCATCGACAAGGCCGCATCGACCCACGCGCGGATTGTGTCCGGGTCTTTGAGGAATGTCGCGTTGGGCCAGCGCGTTGCCAGATCGACGTAGGCCTCATCTTCGCTTTGCTCGGATGTGAACCCGATGCCGCAAATTCCCCGATCCGTCGCCATGGCTATCACCGGCCCGAAGGCAGATTCGAAACACCCCCAGCGGATTGTCAGACCCGCGCCGCCTTTGGCATAATCGCCGGGCGACATGGCTTCCCATTTCAAGAACAGATCGTGCAAACGGCCAGAGCCCGACAGCCCGACAGCGTCCGCCGTGGCCAGCGTCGTGAAATTATCGGCAAGCATGGATTTGGCGTGATCAAGGCGCAGATATTGCTGGTAACGCTTGGGCGACACACCGACCCAGCGGCTGAACACGCGTTGAAAATGGGCGGGCGACATGTCCATCCGGCCCGCCAATTGATCAAGCGAAAGGGGCGTTTGCGCGCTGTCGATTTCGGACAGGGCGCGGCGGATGACGTGGTAGTGATATCGGTCTGACTGTTCCATGACCCGAGATTAGGCGGCGCGCTGTCCTTGTGCGACCCGATTATTGCGCTTTGGCTGATGGGGGCCGACACCTGACAATGCAAATGTCGCCTCGAACTGTTTAAGACTGGGCCGCGCCATGCGTTGGTGTTGCGTGGCACCAAGGGCGGATATCGCATCATCCGACTGGGCGGGCGTCAACAGGGTGTTCAGCGCGGGGCCGATAAACAGGCTTTCGACCCAGATGCCGTTGGCACGCACGATTTCATGGCGTGGCAACAGAAAATGATGCCATTGCAGTGCGGTCTTTGGAACCTGCGCAGATCCGGCTTGGCCTGCTGCGACGAACGCCCCGTCGCTGTATCCCATCAAATCAATCCGCGGGGATTGCATGAAAATGCGGTGCTGCCGGGATAATGTGACCCGCCCTTCTTCGGTGTCATAAAATACCGGGCGCAACTGCGGGCGGCGCACGGCCTCAATGGCGGGGACGTGGCGGGACCCTGTCCATAATATCGGTTGCGGCCCGTTATCATAGGTCAGCACAAGGTCACCCACCTGCAAGTGCGCAACAGGGCAGGGGCCATCCGTTCTTTCGATCAGCGTATCAGGCCCGAAACAGGGCACGCTGTTGTTTTCGTAATAGGTGTGGGGTTCTTCGAACGTCGCACTGCTGGCGACGGGATAGCTCGTCCCCGGTGTCAGGGTGAACGACGGCAAGTAGCCGTAAGACACACCGTCAATTTCAATCCTGTCGATAAATCCGGTTCCGCCGCCGGGCAGGGTCAGTTCGGCGTAGGCGGGCACCGTGATGATGCCACTGTCGATCAAATTACCGTTCATGTCGTAGATGGATGCGAACTGGTTGGCATCCCCACCCGAATTCATAACCTCATCATCGTCGTTCACCTCAATGCGAAATCGGTCTGTTGAAAAATCATAACCGGCGTCGAAATCGAACGCATTGGTGCCGCCATTAAACGACAAAACAGCGTTTGAAATAATGAAGAACGTATAGGTTGGCATCTGCGCTCCGGTTTGTATGGCCGTCCTAGCGCGTCATGGTTTCCATATTCCTAAGACGGCAGGGCTTGCCCCCTCGCGCGCCACACGCCAAAAGAACGGCATGGCAAAATTGACCAAACAGCTCGACTACACCACCATCCGTGAGATTTTCACGCGCTTTCATGCGGGCGATGCAGAACCGAAAGGTGAGCTGGACCACGTGAACGCCTATACGCTTGTGGTTGCTGTGGCCCTGTCCGCACAAGCCACCGACAAGGGCGTGAACAAAGCCACGGCAGAATTGTTCAAGGTCGCCGACACGCCGCAAAAGATGCTCGACCTTGGGATTGATGCACTGACTGATCACATTAAAACGATTGGTCTTTACCGCCAGAAGGCGAAAAACGTCATGAAGGCCGCGCAAATTCTGGTGGATGACTATGGCGGCGTTGTCCCCAATTCACGCGCTGCGCTGCAATCTCTTCCCGGTGTGGGGCGCAAGACGGCCAATGTCGTGTTGAACATGTGGTGGGGCCAGCCCGCACAAGCGGTCGACACCCATATCCTGCGGTTCGGCAATCGCAGCGGTGTCGCCGTCGGCAAAGACGTGGACGCGGTTGAACGCGCCATCGAAGACAATATTCCCGCTGATTTCCAGCTTCACGCGCATCACTGGATGATCCTTCACGGACGCTACATCTGTGTGGCGCGCAAACCCAAATGTCAGGCGTGCCATATTCGCGACCTGTGCCTATTCGAGGATAAAACTGAATGAATTACGACGTAATCGGCATCGGCAACGCAATGGTTGATGTGATTTCCCCCAGTAGCGACACGTTTCTGGACCAGATGGGCATCACCAAAGGCATCATGCAGCTGATCGAACGCGACCGTGCGGAACTGCTTTATGCGTCGATGGACAGCCGCGTTGAGGCCCCGGGCGGGTCCGTGGGCAACACCATCGCAGGCATTGGCGAATTGGGTTTGAAAACGGCCTTCATCGGTAAGGTGAAGAACGACGCGCTGGGCAAATTCTATGCGGATTCGCTGGCCGATGCAGGCACGGCGTTTCCCTTGCCGCCCCAAGACGTTGATCTGCCCACATCGCGGTCGATGATTTTCGTATCGATGGACGGTGAGAGATCGATGAACACCTATTTAGGTGCCGGGGCCGACATCGACAGCAACGATGTGCCGGATGTGTTTGGCACGGGCCTGCTGTTCCTTGAGGGATACCTGTTTGACAAAGACGAAGGCAAAACCGCGTTTTCCCAAGCGGCCCAACAGATGAAAGCAGCGGGCGGGCGATCTGCGATCACGATTTCCGATCCCTTCTGCGCTGAACGCCACCGCGATGATTTCAAACGCCTGATTTCTGAGGACATGGACATTGCCATCGGCAACGCTGCCGAATGGATGACGCTCTATGAAACCGACGATCTTGATGCGGCATTGGCGCAAGCGGCGGCGGTGTGTGACATCGTGGCCTGCACGCGGTCCGGTGATGCGGTTTGGGTCCAGCAGGGCGATCAGCGGTTCACCGCAGATGTGACACCCGTCACCCCCGTGGACGCCACAGGTGCGGGCGATCAATTCGCCGCCGGTTTCCTTTATGGGGTCTCGACGGGTCGCACGTTGGATGTGGCGGCACAAATGGGCGTGCTGTGCGCCGCCGAAGTGATCGGCCATATCGGCCCGCGGCCAGAGGTATCAATGTCCAAAATCTTTTCCGAACACGGTTTGATCTAAGGGTGCGTCTTTAACCAAGCGGCGTCGATGTCATCGATGACGTCGGTGTCAAAGCGGCTTTCTTCTTTCCAGTATTTACCGGACGGAACCATGTATCCTGCGTCTTCCTCAAGGCGCAGGGCGTGGTCTATCGCGGCTTCGTCTATCTGCGCGCGGATGGTCAGATCTTGCGGTGTGGCGCGGGGGAACACCAATCGGCTGGGCGCGTGCGACAGGTTCAACGCAGTGCATCCCTGGCGGTGGGCCAAGGCCGCCAGACGCGCAGATTTTGCCTCCAAGGATCGCAGGGTGACGTCATCGCGCAACGGGTCTGCGGTGCCTTTGCCATAAAAATGGGTTTGGGGCGCGTCATACATCATGTCGCAGCCCATGAACGCCAAAACGGTGGGTTTCAGCGCATGAAGTGCCCAATATCCGGCTGTAAATGCCATCGTCCCACCGCCGTACACAAACCCGCCAAGGGCATTTTGCGCGGGCACGTAATCTTCATACGTCACGATCTTTTGGCTCGCGCCGATGTGGCCCGGCATCTTGTCAGCGGCGAAATCAGACGGATGGATCAGGTAATCCCAATCGGGCCGCACCGCCCATGCGTTGTTGATCGCGACAATCTGGTCAAATGGCGCGCGCGGCCACGTTCTGGCATCGGTGACATTCGGGCCGCTTCCTAGTATCAGAATGTTCAAACGACTTTTCCCTCACCGGTTCTGGCGGAAAACTAGCGTGTATTTGGCGCGGGTCGAGGGATCAGAAAACGTCCAGTTGCCTCCGGCGGGGATATTTTGAAACCAAAGAAAACGAAAGTGCGGCCCTCCATCAATCACCAGGTGTATGCAAGAGGGCCGCGTTTTCTTCGGTTACGGCCATCGGCATCCCTGCCTGTACCGCCCCGAAACCGTTGCGCGTTAACCTTAATAATTGGTTACATTCAGGTTCTTTGGTTTGAAAATATCCTTGGGGGTGAGGCGCGCAGCGACGAGGGGGCAAACAGCCCCCTGCACCCGCCCGCCGCAGGCGCAAACCGCGATCGGTTATTTTCCAAGCTTCGCGTGGACCTCATCGAGATCAATCTCGCCCACGGGCATCTTGTTGCCGGGGTTGTCGAAGTCGTATTTGAACAGGTTGAAATCCTTTTTGTAGATTTCATACATCAGGTGCATCGACAGATCGTCAAAGTAATCCTCAACCGGATGGGCGCGTTTGGGGCCGTGGCCTTCGGATTCGTTGAAACGCGGGATGTTTTCCAGATCAATCGCATTGGGCGTTTCAATCCCATCGAGAACCTGTTGCATTCCGTCGTTGAACTGTTCTGTCCAGAAAATCTTGTCGTAGCGCCCACCGTTCACGATGAAGGTAGAAATATGGCCCGACATGGCAGACCAGTGAATGTCCGGATCCATGGGGCGGCGGTATTTGATGGTGTCGCGCGCGAACAGTAGGAACCGGCGGAAGGATTTTACTTGGTCAAAATCGAAATCATCCTCGGGTGATCCCACCTCGATCCCGTATTTCTGGATCAGCAGGGGCACCAGATTGCCACGGTAGCGTTTGCCGTTGCGCTGGATGCCGCAAATTTTGTCAAAGAACGATGACAGGATGCGCGTGTAGGGATTGCGCACGCAGGTGAATGCGTAGCTTTTGTGGTTCTTCACGTTTTCTGTGATCAACGGCTGGCTGTCGTCCATCGCCCATTTGTGCATCCCGCCCGTGGCATCGTGGATGTCACCGTCGAAAAATTCGCCGTGATCGGAATAATACATGATCTGCCCGATGCTGGAACACGCGCATTTCGGCACCACGCGGTAGACCACGCTTTCTGTTTCGGTCATCCATGTACCGGGGAAACCCATATCGCTCGTCCTCATGTTATGCGCGTTGCCGTTTGCGTCAGCATTGCTTTTACGCAAAAAAGCAAAGAATTCGTGTTTATTCAATGCGTCTTCACGTTTAGACATGAAAAACAATCAAACCCACAGGGGAATATTGTTTCCAAAATGGCAAATATCGCCTTCATCTTGCTGTGTCATAAGGATCCTGAGGCGATTGTGCTTCAGGCGCAGCAGTTGACGGCGATGGGCGACTATATCGCGATCCACTTTGATGCGCGCGCCCCTGCGGCTGCTTTTGCACATATTCAGGACAAGTTGGGCGATAATCCCAATGTCGCCTTTGCCAAAACGCGGATCAAATGCGGTTGGGGCGAATGGTCATTGGTGCAGGCGACGCTCTATGCTGTTGAGGCGGCAGTAGACGCCTTTCCGCGCGCCACCCATTTTTACATGGTGTCGGGTGATTGCATGGCGATCAAATCCGCGAGCCATGCCAAGGCGCTGCTGGACAGCGACGATTGCGACTACATCGAAAGCTTTGATTTCTTTGAATCCGACTGGATCAAGACCGGCATGAAAGAAGAACGGCTGATCTATCGCCATTTCTTCAATGAACGTACCAACAAGACGGTTTTCTACAATTCGTGGTGGGCGCAGCGAAAATTGGGGCTGGAACGCGAAATTCCGGCTGATTTGCAGATTATGATCGGGTCGCAGTGGTGGTGTTTGCGCCGCCGCACGGTGGAATGGATCATTAACATGACCAAAACCCGCCCCGACGTGATGAAATTCTTTCGCACGACGTGGATTCCGGATGAAACGTTCTTTCAAACCCTTGTGCGGCATCTGGTGCCCGAATCGGAAATCCGCACCCGCACCCTGACCTTCCTGATGTTCACCGACTACGGCATGCCGGTGACGTTCTACAATGATCACTACGATCTGCTGCTGTCACAGGATTTCCTGTTTGCGCGCAAAATCTCGCCTGAGGCGACGGACCTGAAGGATCGGTTGGGCCGCCTTTATGCGTCCGAACGCGATGATTTCAAGATTTCCGACGAGGGGCGCAAACTGTTCGGTTTCCTCACGGGGCGCGGGCGCATCGGCCGCCGGTTTGCGCCGCGGTTCTGGGAAACGGAAACATCGCTGGGCCGTGAACGCGAACTGCTGATTGTGGCGTGCAAAAAGTGGCACGTCGCCAAACGTCTGGTGGGGTCGATCAAACACCACACCAACATTCCGGCGATCGATTATCTGTTCAACGAAGAAGACACAGATTTGCCTGATCTGGGCGGCATCCAATCCACGCTGGGCAAACGCACCCGTCATCGCCGCGCGCTGATGCGGATGCTGTTTGACTATTACGACACGGATCGTCTGATCATCTGTCTGGACACGGCCAACCTTGATTTGATGCAGGACTTTTTCAATGACCGGTCGACCACGCGGCTGTTGGAACTGGAATGCGAATTCAGCGACGATTACCTGACGGGTCACGCCAAACGTGTGGGTCTTGCGGGGGATCAGACGGCGGATGAAACCATGCAACAGCTGTTGCCCACGATCCGCTATGATGTTGTGTATGAAAGCGACCGTATTCGCGATGCGGGGTTTGAACATCATCTGCGTTTGCGTGAACTGGCCAGCCCCGATGAGAACACACCAACGATTTGCGATTTCCTGAGCGTGTCCGAAGACGTCGCACGCGGGATCGCCCAGACGCCATATTTATTCGCCGACTAAGGACACATCATGGATTTTGCCTACGACGATCAAAACATTTTCGCCAAAATCCTGCGCGGAGAAATTCCGAATGCGACTGTGTTTGAAAACGATCACGCACTGGCGTTTCGTGATTTATACCCGCAGGCGCCCGTGCATGTGCTGGTGATCCCGAAGGGGCCGTATATGTCGCTCGATCACTTTGCGCGCGATGCATCGGCAGACGAACAGGTTGGTTTTATGCAGGCCGTCGCCGAGGTGTGCCGCCTTGAAGGGGTAGAGGCCGGATTTCGCGCCGTGGCCAACACGCGCGAGGATGGTGTGCAAGAAGTGCCGCACTACCATCTGCACATTCTGGCAGGGCGTAATTTGGGGCCGATGCTGACCCGGTAACAGGTGTCGAACAGGCGATGCCTGTCCGACCAATTGGGGCTCTGCCCCGCCCTGCGCGGGCCCCCCGGGATATTTGTGAACCAAAGAAACGGGAGCGGGTTAGCTGCGGGTCAGATCAAGGAAGACGTCCTCGAGGTCTGGTTGCTGGGTGCGCACGTCTTTGATCGAGATACCTGCGTTCTGAACAAGGCTGAGAATTTCATCTGCGCGGGTTTTTGATGTGTTGTAGGTGAAGGCGAGGGCCCCGTTGTCGTGTTTCACGCCACTGATTCCGGCGGGTAGGGCGGGCAGGTCGCTTGGCATGTCTGGTGTGATCACCATCGTCTTTGCATCCAGCTGACCAAGAAGGTTCGCGGTGGTGTCATTGGCGATGACATTGCCGTGGTTGATGATGGCGATCTGGTCGCACATCTGTTCGGCTTCCTCAAGGTAGTGGGTCGTTAGGATGATTGTCATGCCTTCGTCGTTGAGGCGGCGCACGTGTTGCCACAGCATGTTGCGCAGTTCAATGTCCACGCCCGCTGTCGGTTCATCCAGCACGAGGATTTGGGGGCTATGGACCAGCGCTTTGCCCAGCAACAAACGCCTCCGCATTCCGCCTGATAAGGATCGCGCATAGGCGTCGCCTTTGTCGGACAATCCCGTCAGTTCCAGCAGTTCGTCGGTGCGGCGTTGGGATTTGGGCACGCCGTACAACCCTGCCTGCACATCCAAACTGCCACGCGGTGTAAAGAACGGATCAAGGTTGGGTTCTTGGGGCATGATCCCGATGCTGGCGCGGGATTGGCGCGGGTTTTCGTCCTGATCAAAGCCCCAGATGCGCACGGACCCTTCGGTTTTTGTCACCAACCCTGCAAGGATGTTGATCAACGTGGATTTGCCCGCCCCGTTCGGCCCCAGCAGCCCGAAAATCGACCCGCGCGGCACGACCAGATCAACCCCGTTCAGCGCTGTCTTTGCTTCTGTGCGTTTGGTGGCGGCGTAGGTTTTGCGCAGGCCCGTGATTTCCAGTGCATTGTCAGCCATAGCAGGCATTTTCCCGTCTTGTTCGTGGGGGGCGGAATCGCTAATGTCACCCAATCCCACAGGCACCTAGCGCGCCCCCAGCCCAGAGGCAAATGCATGACAACGTCCGCCCCCGAAACCAAGATCGTTGACCAGTGGCGGATTGCCTGTGACGGCGGCGAAGGCGCATTGGGCCATCCGCGCGTCTGGCTGCAAATTTCCAAGAAACAGGGCTGGGTCGAATGCCCGTATTGCGATTGCAAATACGTGCACGGTGAAACCGCAGAGTGACACGACGGGTGCGCATGCTGGCCGCAGTGATCGCTGTTGCGGTGGTGGTGACGTTGGCCGTGCGCATTGGCATGACCATGCAGGAAAACAACGCATCCGTGCTGGGTGCGCTGTGGATTGATTTCCGATTTTTCACGATCTGGACGAATGCCTTGGTTGGTGTGGTCGGCGCTGCGATTGCGCTGGGCCGTGGTCTGCCCCAATGGCTGACGGCGGGCCCTGCGTTGGCCATCGCCCTTGTGGCGGGGGTGTATCACGCCCTGCTGGCCGCGGGGCGCAATCTGATGGGGCTAGAATACGCGGTTGATATGATGATGCACACGATCATACCCGCGGCCTTTATCGCCTTTTGGCTGTTCGTTTTACCAAAGGGCCGCCTTGCGTGGCGTGATTTAATTATCTGGAGCGCATATCCCACCCTGTATTCGATCTATGCCATTGCGCGCGGGACGTTGGATGGGGTGTATCCGTATTTCTTTCTTGATGTTTCAAACATCGGGGCGGCGGGCGTCGGCCTTTGGGTGGCTGGATTGGCGCTGGTGTTTGTTCTGGCGGGTGCGATCATTGTCGGTACCGCCC
The DNA here is from genome assembly GCF_021532615.1 of Octadecabacter dasysiphoniae. GTDB lineage: Bacteria > Pseudomonadota > Alphaproteobacteria > Rhodobacterales > Rhodobacteraceae > Octadecabacter > Octadecabacter dasysiphoniae. The sequence goes on along the minus strand of NZ_JAKGAQ010000002.1, from coordinate 258,393 downwards.
ATCGCACCGCACGGCACGCTTGAACGATTGAACCCACTCCCAGTCCCCGTTACCTATACGTGGTCTGCATAAGGGGGTTCGTCCATGGCGTTCGGCAAAGGTCACCATTTACATCTGATCGACGGATCCGCGTTTATCTTTCGCGCCTATCACGCATTGCCGCCCCTGACGCGCAAATCTGACGGGTTGCCGATTGGGGCCGTGTCGGGGTTTTGCAATATGCTCCAGCGCTATGTTGAGGGCAACGTGGGCGGTGATGTCACCCACGTGGCGGTGATCTTCGACAAAGGCAGCCACACGTTTCGCAATGACATGTATGACCAATACAAAGCCAACCGCGACGCCATGCCAGAGGATTTGCGCCCGCAGATGCCGCTGACCCGCGCGGCGACCCGTGCATTCAACATCGCCTGCGAAGAAATCGAAGGGTTTGAGGCCGACGACATCATCGCAACCCTCGCCCGTCAGGCCGAGGCCGAAGGCGGGCGGTGTTCTATCATCTCAAGCGACAAAGACCTGATGCAATTGGTTGGCGGCGGCGTTGTGATGGTCGACGCGATGAAGGGCAATAAAGTCATTGATCGCGAAGGCGTTGAGGAAAAATTCGGCGTCGGGCCGGAACGTGTGATCGACGTACAGGCGCTAGCCGGGGATTCGGTTGATAACGTGCCCGGCGCGCCCGGTATCGGGATCAAGACGGCGGCCTTGCTGATCAACGAATACGGATCGCTTGAGGAGCTTCTGGATCGCGCTGGTGAAATCAAACAGCCCAAGCGGCGTGAAACCCTGATCAACCATCGCGAACAGATTGAGCTGTCTAAACGTCTGGTCACGCTGGATGATAAAATGGAACTGCCGTTCACTTTGGACGATCTTGAGGTCAAGGACCCTGACCCCGACACCCTGCTTGCCTTCCTCGCTGAGATGGAATTCCGCACGATTGTAAAACGGATTTCTGACAAGCTGGGCGTGGATGCGCCCGTTATCGAAGACGCAGCCCCTGTGGCCGAAGACGCGCCCGAACAACCGCCCTTTGATGCGGAAAAATACGAATGGGTCAAAGACGCGACTGCGTTGCAAACGTGGATCGACCGGATTTATGCGCGCGGCTATGTGGCCGTTGATACCGAAACCACGGCCCTGAATGAAATGCGTGCCGAACTTGTCGGGATCAGCCTATGTGTTGAGGCGGGGCAGGCCTGTTACATCCCGCTGATCCACAAAGGTGGTGCTGCGGATGATCTGTTTGGCGATGATGCGCTGGCCGATGGACAGATGGATTTTGAGGAATGCCTGACGCTTCTCAAACCCATGCTTGAGGACGACAGTATCCTCAAGATCGGGCAGAACATGAAATACGACGCCAAGATTTTTGCGCGTCTCAAGATCGACGTTGCGCCCATTGATGACACGATGCTGATGTCGTATGCGATGAACGCGGGCCTGCACAATCACGGGATGGACACGCTGTCCGAACGCTATCTGGGCCACACGCCGATCCCGATCAAACCACTGCTTGGGTCCGGTAAATCCGCGATCACGTTTGATCGTGTGCCCGTGGAAGAAGCCGTAAAATACGCAGCCGAAGACGCCGACATCACCCTGCGCCTGTGGCAAATGTTCAAACCGCAGCTGCACCGCAAACAGGTGACGTCTGTTTATGAAACGATGGAACGCCCGCTGGTGCCTGTGCTTGCCAAAATGGAAATGTCCGGCATCAAGGTGGATCGCGATACGCTGTCGCGCATGTCCAACGCGTTCGCGCAGAAAATGGCCGCCCTAGAGGACGAGCTGTACGAGCTTGCAGGTGGCAAATTCAACGTCGGATCGCCCGCGCAGGTCGGTGAAATCCTGTTTGATAAAATGGGGCTTGAGGGCGGCAAAAAGGGCAAGACCGGGAAGTATTCCACCGGTGCCGACATCCTAGAAGACCTCGCGACGGAACATGATTTTCCGGGCCGCGTGCTGGATTGGCGCCAATTGAGCAAGCTGAAATCGACCTACACAGACGCGCTGCAAACCCACATCAACGAAGAAACGGGGCGCGTACACACGTCCTATTCGATCACGGGCGCGAACACGGGGCGGCTGGCATCCACCGACCCGAACCTGCAAAACATCCCGATCCGCACAGACGAAGGCCGCAAAATCCGGGAAGCATTTGTCGCCGAGGATGGCAAAGTTCTGGTCGCGCTGGATTACAGCCAGATCGAACTGCGCATCCTTGCCCATGTCGCCAACATCCCCGCACTGAAACAGGCGTTCAAAGACGGCCACGATATCCACGCCATGACGGCGAGCGAGATGTTCAACGTGCCCCTTGATGAAATGACGTCAGACGTGCGCCGTCAGGCCAAGGCGATCAACTTTGGTGTGATCTACGGGATCAGCGGGTTCGGGTTGGCGCGCAACCTGCGCATCCCGCGCGCCGAGGCGCAGGGGTTCATCGACCGCTATTTCGAACGCTTCCCCGGTATCCGCACCTACATGGACGACACGATTGCCTTTGCGAAGGAACACGACCGCGTCGAAACCCTGTTTGGCCGCAAAATCCACACGCCGGAAATCAACGCCAAAGGCCCCGGCGCGGGCTTTGCCAAACGCGCCGCGATCAACGCGCCGATCCAAGGCACCGCCGCCGATGTGATCCGCCGTGCGATGATCCGTATGGATGATGCGATTGCCCATCTGCCTGCGAAGATGCTGCTGCAAGTGCACGATGAATTGGTGTTTGAGGTCGACAAAGACGCCGCCGATGATTTGATCGCGGCGGCTAAGGACGTCATGGAAAACGCTGCTAATCCTGTGGTGAAATTCGATGTGCCACTGGTCGTGGACGCGGGCATCGGGGCCACATGGGCCGAAGCGCACTAACGAAACGCGCAGGCCTTACAGGTTCGTAAGAACAGAAAACGGGCGCGCGGAGGGAGGACCGCACGCCCGTTCTTTCGTTATCTGGATAGGCTTAGTTGACCTTTTCAGCCTCGATCACATCCGCCGCTTTTGGCGCGGATTTCGCGATCTCGATCCGGCGGGGTTTCAGCGCCTCTGGCACTTCGCGCACCAGTTCAATGTGCAACATGCCGTGTTCGTGGGTCGCACCGGTGACCTTCACGTGGTCGGCCAGATGGAAACGGCGGCTGAATGCACGGGTCGCGATGCCGCGGTGCAAATACGTCCGCTCTGCTTCGTCTTCGGCCTTTTTCGCGGTCACATGCAGCGCGTTTTCTTTGATTTCAACGTGCAGGTCATCCTCGGCAAATCCGGCCACGGCGATGGAAATACGCCAGCCGTCGTCTGCGGTTTTTTCGATGTTATAGGGCGGGTAGCTTTGCTGGCCGGCGTCATTGGACAAAATGCGGTCCATCATATCGGTGATCTGGTCAAAACCGACAGTCGCACGGTGCAGCGGGGCAAGATTCAAAGTTCGCATGGGGTATCCTCCGTAAAGCGATAACAATGTGCGCCTTCCCATATGGGCAAGGCAGGTCGTCACGAGACCCATGATTGGCGTCCCGATGAAAAGTATTTGGTGAGGGGTTGTGCAGGTTTCAAGACCCGCGAATGCGCAAGATCAGGGGCGCACGAAAAGCGCACCGGTATCCGCGCGTTCGCCCGGGCGGGTGACACGTGCGGTGGCGGGCGGCGTGTTGAACTGCCAACGGCCCCGTTCCAGCGCCAGTCGCAGAACCGCGATCGGTTCGGCCAAATCCATACCGAGCGCGACCTTTTCACCGTCCAATTCGGCCATCGCGGACACGACTGACACCAGACGCGGAATGCCGTTTTCATACCGAAAGATCGGCGCGCCGGATGATCCGAAATTGACGTTACAATCCATGATCAGCACGCTGTCCTGTTGGCCCAACACATTGCACACCTCTTGCAAAGACGGGGCCTCGGCGCGGTCTTGTGCGTACGACACCACCGCGACTTCTGTACCGCGCCGCATGGATGTCGACACCGCGAACGGTTCAATGCGCGCTGATCTGATAGGGCGATCAAGCTGCAACAAAGCCACGTCATAGCGCACGATGGCGGGGGTTGCTTCGCCGGTGTGTGTGTAGGACGGGTGGATCACGGCAGTGCGCACGGACCGCGACGCTTCGGGGCGGCCGCTGCGCAATCCGGCAAGAAACTGAATGCGCGACGTATCAACCGCGTCGCCGCCGTTCTTGTCATACATGCAATGTGCGGCGGTCAAAACCAGATCAGGGGCGATCAGCGCGCCCGTGCAAAACCCTTTGCCGTCAATGTCCAAACGGCCCACGGCCTCCCAGCCACGAGCGTCATTGCCGGTGGACAGTTCTTGCAACGCGCTTGTCTGGGCCTGTGCAGTCACGGCTGCAACGACCCAAAGCATCAATGAAATAAAGGCTAAACGCATCACTCATCCGTTTGTTTCGTAATAATTAACGCTCCAATACGGCACAAATGAGGCACTATCGCAGGATCGGCACCTCGGGCGCGCGTTTGCCCGGCGCGGTGAGGGCTGGTGGCTTTGGCCCACCCGTCGCCCAATCGAGCAGTTCAACAGTATGCACAATCGGCACGTCCGTGGCGCCACCAATCTGCATCATGCATCCGATGTTTCCGGCGGCAATAATATCAGGCTTCACGGCCTCAAGGGTTTGCACCTTGCGCGCCTTAAGCTGCTTGGAAATCTCGGGCTGCATCAGGTTGTAGGTGCCCGCAGACCCACAGCACAGGTGGCTGTCAGCAGGTTCGGCGACCTTGAAACCGGCGCGGCGCAGCAGGTCTTTTGGAAAGGTTTTGATCTGCTGGCCGTGCTGCAACGAACAGGCGGCGTGATAGGCCACGGTCACATCCGGCGCTCCGTTTTCGGGCAGGTCCAGTTTCATCAACACCTCAGAAACATCCATCGCAATCGCGGCGACAGCTTTGGCATCCTCCGCCAGATCGGTGTCGCGGAACATATGCCCGTAATCCTTTACGGTGGTGCCGCAGCCGGATGTGTTGATGACGATGGCATCCAGTCCGCCGTTGTCCATTTCCGCCTTCCACGCGCGGATGTTCTTGGCCGCTGTGCCATGGCTTTCGGCGGTTTTGCCCATGTGGTGGGTCAGCGCACCGCAGCAGCCCTGGCCTGCGGCGACCACCACTTCTGCGCCCAAACGGGTCAGCAGGCGGATTGTTGCATCGTTAATGTCCGTGTTCAGCGCCTTTTGCGCACAGCCCGTCATCAGCGCCACGCGCATCTTTTTGTCCTGCGCGGGAAAGGTCTGCGGGTCATCATTGCGCGACACGGGCGGGATCGTTTTCGGGGCCATTTCCAGCATCGCACGCAGCCGCGCATCAGGCATGAACCGCGCAAAAGGCCGCCCGATTTTGGCGCCGAGCAGGGCAACCCGAAACCGCATCGGGTAGGGCAGGATTTTCGCCAGCGTCCAACGCAACACGCGGTCAGACAGCGGGCGTTTATACGTGTTTTCAATATATTCGCGCGCGTGGTCAACCAGATGCATGTAATGCACGCCGCTTGGGCAGGTCGTCATGCAGGCCAGACAAGACAGGCATTTATCAATGTGGCCAACGGTCTTTTCGTCCGGCACACGTTCGTTTTCCAGCATGTCCTTGATCAGATAAATCCGCCCCCGCGGACTGTCGAGCTCATCGCCAAGAACCTGATAGGTCGGGCAGGTGGCCGTGCAAAATCCGCAGTGCACACAGGTGCGCAGGATTTCATTGGCACGGGCCGTGCCACTGTCGCGCAGCTGATCGGGGGTAAATGTCGTCTGCATATCAGAACACTCCAAGCGAGATGAGATGGCCAAACGTGACCGCAAAGGTCACCATCATAGCGGCGGTCATACGCGACCACGTGGATACGGTCGGGCGCCACAGCAATTGTGCCACAAGCGTCGCGGCACCAATCGCCACACCGCTAAAAACAGGGCTGCCGAACACGCGAACGCCGTCGGGCAGGGTGGGCGCAAGAAACAGCATGCCAACCGCGCCGAAAAACGCCGCCGCCGCCAGCCGCCAATCGCTGATCACTGCGGCCGTGATCACTGCGGCGATGCAGGGAATAAGAACGAAAGCGACAGAAACACCGCTCACCCCATCAGCCCCGCATTCAAAATGCCGCGCGGGTCAAACTTGGCGCGCAACCCTTGGGACAGTGCCGTGACGGTGGGGTTTTCGGGGTGGAACACGGGCAGGGCCGCACGGGTTTGGGTGCTGGCGCGCACAAGGGTCGCGTGGCCATCCACGGCCATCGTTGCGCGCAAATCTGTTCCGGCGGGCGTTGCCACCCAGATCAAACCACCGCCCCAATCCAGGCTTGTTTCACAGGTGTCCGGCAGGGCCGCGATCAGCGCGGGCGCATCGCTTGGCTTGATGGACACGCGCCATATGTCGCTGTCAGTTTTGGCGAACCCTGTGACGTTGGTGATACCAGCCCAAAGATTGGCATCTTCGGTAACGCTTATTTCGCCATAACCCGACAGCAGGTCTTTCAACTTTTCCAACCGATACGCCACGGATGCTGCAAACCCTTCGATGCGAATATGCGTGTCGTGCGTGCGCGCGGCCCCGGTTACTTCGAACGGCGATCCAAGCGCGGCTGACATCGCTTCGACAGATTGCGCAACAGAAAGCCCATGCAGCGTCAACGTCGCAGATGTTTCAGGCTTGGGCAGAACCTTTAGCGATACTTCGCTTAGAACGCCCAACGTCCCGAACGATCCGCACATCAGTTTCACGAGGTCATATCCCGTGACGTTCTTCATCACGCGGCCCCCGTTTTTGGTGATCTCGCCCGCGCCATCGACAAACCGCACGCCCAAGGCATGGTCACGACATGCGCCAACGGCAATGCGGCGCGATCCGCTGACATTGCCCGCCACGACGCCACCAATTGTCGGCGCGCCTGACGTGCCCAGCAGGGCGCGGTGATCCATCGGTTCAAAGGCAAGGCGTTGATTTTCGCTGTCCAAAGCCGCCTCAATCTCGGCCACGGGGGTTCCGGCCTGCGCCACAATCGTCAGTGCACCCGGTTCATACAACGTGATGCCAGACAGGCCCGAAGTGCTCAGCCCCTCGCCGACAACGGGGTTCCCAATCGGGCGCGTCCCGCCGCCTGTGATGTGCAGCGGGCCTTTGGCGGATGCAATTGCGTCGGCCAGTTCTTGTTCGGTCTTTGGTGTCATAACGGTCTTCTATTCTGCGGCAATGCGGCGCGATTGGCTGGTATCAAGCGGGAACACCTTGGCCGGATTAAGCAACCAGTCAGGGTCAAACACATCCTTAACGGCCATCTGGATTTCCAGATCAGCCGGATCAAACTGGTGGCTCATCAGATCGCGTTTTTCGATACCCACGCCGTGTTCACCCGTCAGGCAGCCACCCGCATCAACACACAGTTTGAGGATTTCGGCGCCCATGGCTTCGCACAATTCCAGATCGCCGGGTTTGTTGGCGTCATAACAAATCAGCGGATGCATGTTGCCATCCCCTGCGTGGAATACATTGCCGACCTTCAGGCCATATTCCTCTGACAGCTCCCCGATGCGGCGCAGCACCATGGGCAGGGACGACACGGGGATCGTCCCGTCCAGACACATGTAATCGCTGATCTGGCCAATCGCACCAAACGCAGATTTGCGGCCCAACCAGATGCGCGCGGCTTCTTCTGGTGATTTCGCTTCGCGCAGTTCAACCGGATCATGGCGGCGCGCGATTTCAAGGATCAGCGCAAGCTGTTCGTCGATTTCTTCGGGCGCGCCTTCGACCTCAACGATCAATAGCGCGTTGCAATCGGGATATCCGGCCTTGGCGTAGTTTTCCGTGGTCTCGATGCACAAACGATCCATAAATTCGATCGCGACAGGCAAAACACCCGCCTTGATGATGTCAGCGACACAGGCCCCCGCGACTTCGTTGTCGTTGAACGCCATCAGCACAGGCCGCGCGCCTTCGGGCTTGCGCAAAATCCGCAATGTCGCCTCGGTCACGACGCCCAATTGCCCTTCTGATCCGCAGATCAGCCCCAGCAGATCAAGCCCCGCCGCATCCAGATGCCCGCCGCCGATTTCGGTGATTGTGCCGTCCATCAGCACCATTTTCACGCCGAGCAAATTGTTCGTCGTCACACCGTATTTCAAACAATGCGCCCCGCCCGAATTCATCGCCACGTTGCCCGCAATCGCACAGGCAAGCTGGCTGGACGGGTCAGGCGCATAGAAGAAATCCATTTCCTCAACCGCGCCTGTGACGGATAGGTTCGTGCGGCCCGATTGCACGCGAATATAACGATCATCGTAGTTGGTTTCCAAAACGGCATTCAGCCGCGCGGTGCCTAAAATCACGCAATCTGCCGTCGGCAACGCGCCGCCCGCCAGCGATGTGCCCGACCCGCGCGGCACGACAGGAACGCCCATGTCATGGCATACCTTCAGCACCGCCGCGACCTCCTCGGTTGAGGCCGGAAGAACGGCGCAGAGGGGCGGACATTTGTAAGCGGTCAAAGCATCGCACTCATAGGCGCGCACTTGGGATTCGGTGTGGATCACGGCCGCGGGCGGCAGAACAGATTGTAAACGTTCGACAATCTGGGATTTGCGCGACAATACATTGGCGTTGGGTATTGGCATTTCCATGGGTATATCCTCCGATTGGTAAAGAAATATAACCAATTTGGCCCCGTGTCTATGGCAGACTTTCCAGATAGGGTCCGGCGCATGAACTTTATGACAGAATTCAACAGCCTGACGGGGCTTGATGCCATCGCCGTGGGCCTTCTTGTTGCGGTGTGGCTTGGGCTGACGTGGTGGATTGAACATCCCACAGCGGCGCGCCCGTCTGTGACGATTGTCATGTCGGAATACCGCCGTGAATGGATGCGCGTTCTGATCACCCGCGACACGCGGATATTTGACGCGCAGATCATCGCCAGCCTGCGCCAAGGCACTGCATTCTTCGCCTCAACCAGCCTGTTGGCGGTGGGTGGTGTGCTGGCGCTGATCGGCAATGTCGAACCTCTGCGCGGCGTGGCCGAAGAAATTACTATGGTCCAAAGCCCGATCCTGATTCTGCAAATCAAACTCGGGCTGGTTCTGCTTCTGCTCGGCAATGCGTTCTTGAAATTCGTGTGGTCCAACCGCGTGTTCGGCTATTGCAGCGTGATGATCGCCGCCGTGCCGAACGACCCGAATGACCCGATGGCGCAGCCCATGGCATCCAAAGCGGCGGAGCTGAACATACGATCTGCGATGAATTTCAACCGCGGTTTGCGGTCGATGTATTTCGCGCTGGGGGCCGTGGCGTGGCTGGCGGGGCCGATCGCGCTGCTGGGTGCCGTGGTCGTCACCGCTTGGGTCATCTGGAGCCGCGAATTCGCGTCAGTGCCGCGTGCCATCATCATGGAAGACATGCCAGATGACGCCGACACCAAAGCGTGATTTGGCCTGCGGGCGCGTGTCGTTATTCTAGCCCCATGAAATATTTGATCCCCTTGCTGTTCGCCGCATCGCCCGTTTTGGCCGATGCACCTGTTGTCGAAAACATCACCTATTCTGACGGGCGGTTCGACGTCACCCTGTCGCATGGCGATACCGGTTGGGACGATTACGCAGATGGCTGGCGGGTTGAATTGGCGGATGGAACCGTTCTGGGCACCCGCGTTCTGGCCCACCCGCATGTGAACGAACAGCCGTTCACACGGTCCAGCCAGATCATGGTGCCCGACGGCGTAACGCAGGTATTTATCCGTGCGTCCGACAACGTGGGCGGCTGGGCCGATGACACTGTGCCATTCAGCCCAAATTAACGCCGGCCTTCACGCAGCCACGCGCCGATCACCAACAGACCCGCCAGCAACAGCGCGAGCCATGCCGGAAGCAATGGTGTCACACTGACGTCTGCCGTGCGGTAGGCGTCGCGCGGGGTGATGCCGATCCAGCCGTTTCCCACAGCCGGACGGCCCGCGCGGACATCGCGCAAGCTCGGCAAACCGTCTGTCATCGTCACGATCCCGCCGTTCGTGCCCGCAACCAGATCAGCCAGCACATCACCACTGGCAATTGTCTGTTCAAATTCACGCGGGGCGGCGGGGCCGAGGGCAATGACAGTTTCAACGTCCCCGTCACGCAAACGGTACAGGCCGACCTCGGGTGCTTCCCACAGCAGTTCGTAGCGCCCCGGGGTGATTTCATCCAAGGTGACGATTGTTTCGGTCCCATCGGGGTGGATGATCGTGACTTCGCCTGTGCTGTCTTCCAACGTGCGGCGGATGATGCGCATGGACAACCCGTTGGGTTCAACCCACATCGCTTCTTCTTCAAGCTCGGGTTCTTTCATCATCCAGTGGGCGAGGCGGCGCAGGAGTTCGAGCTGCGGACCACCGCCCTCATAGCCGCGATCCCACAGCCATGAATGATCCGATGCCATCAGCGCAACGCGCCCTTCGCCGATCCGTTCCAGCATCAACAGCGGTTGGTCATCGATGCCCGACATCACAACATCCGCACCGTCGGTTGGCGTGACTTCGATATGGCGGAACCAGCGCCCCCATGTCGGCGTGCCGTCTTCTGACGCGGGCGTTGGTGAAAATGCCTCAAGCCCCTCGGTGACGGGGTGGCGCTGGCCAAGGTCGGTGATCAGCGGCGTGAACCCTTCTTCATAGACACGCGCCGTCGGGCGGCCGGGCAAAACGCTGCCCAAAGGGGATCGATAGATGCTGTCGGCGCTGGCGTAATCCGGCCCCGCAGAAATCAGAACAGCCCCGCCGTTTTGCACATAGGTCCCGATATTTTCGAGGTACAGCGACGGTAAAATCCCGCGCCGCTTGTAGCGATCAAAAATGATCAGATCGAATTCATCGACCTTTTCCAGGAACAGCTCACGCGTTGGAAATGCGATCAGTGACAATTCGTTCACCGGCACGCCGTCTTGTTTTTCCGGCGGGCGCAGAATGGTGAAATGCACCAAATCGACCGAGCTGTCAGATTTCAACAAATTGCGCCACGTGCGTTCCCCTGCGTGGGGTTCACCGCTGACCAGAAGCACGCGTAAACGGTCCCGCACACCGTTGATCTGGATCACGGCTTCGTTGTTGCGGTCGGTCAATTCGCCGTCCGCCAAAGGGGTGGCAAATTGCATGACGTTCATGCCACCATGGGGCAGATCGATGGGCAATTCGACGTCCTGATTGACGGGAATTTGAAACGCCAACGGCGCGCCACCATCAATTGCGATGCTCAGGTCGACAAAGTCCGTATCAGGTGCCGCGCCTTGGTCTTCGACCCGCAACGTCAGCGTCACAGGTTCACCAAGGATCGCGAAGGCTGGTGCGTTTTTCACGACCAATCGGCGATCCCAATCCTCTTCCCGACCTGTCAGCAACACATGCAACGGGGCGGGCAGAACGGTGGGCGCTGCGGGCAAATCATGCACGCGCCCGTCGGTCAAAAGAACCATGCCCGCAACCCGCGCTTGGGGTTCGTCGGCCAAAGCCTCTGACAGGGCGGTCATCAGTTCGGTGCCCGCGTCGCCCTCACCGTCGCCCAAAGTGATCACGCGCAATTCGGTATTGGCACGGCGCGCGACTTCGGATTGTAGGTTTTCCAAAGCTTCGGCTGTCTGGGCGGCGCGGTCCGAAATTCGCTGGCTCGCGCTTTCATCAACCACGGCGACGACGATGTCGGCCAGATTGGCGCGGTCTTCTTGTTGCAGCGACGGGTTCGCGATGGCGCCCAAGATCACGATGGCCGCCAGACCGCGCAGCGCCCAGCCCAGCAACCTGCGCCACACCGCAAACACCACACCGACAGCGGCCAATCCGGCCAGCACATAAAGAACAAAAACCGGCACCAATGGATCAAGAATAACCTGCCCGATCATGCGCTCACCTTTCGCTTCTTTGGTTCATAAATATCCAAACCCGGACTTTGCAACGTTATCCAAGCCATCGTTATTGGCCCAACCGGTCCAGCAGATCGGGCACATGCACCTGATCTGATTTATAATTTCCCGTCAGCACATGCATGATCAGGTTCACACCAAAACGCAGGGCGATTTCACGCTGGCGGTTGCCCGCCTGCCCGCGCCCGATGGGCACCAGCGGATTTCCAAGCCGATCCGTCGCCCAGGCTGCGGCCCAATCGTTGCCGCCAACCACGACGGGCGTGACGCCATCGTTAAGGTCGCGAAACGGCATACCATCCTGAATTTCAGCGCCCGCTGGGGCGGCTTCGACCCAGACATCGCGGCTGGGGTGGCGGCCGGGGAAATCTTGCAACAAATAGAACGTGCGGGTCAGAACATGGTCCTGTGGGATCGGTTCAAGCGCGGGAATATCAAGGCCACGGGCAATCGCCTGTAGCTTGCGACCCTCGGGCGAAGACGACCCGAACCGCGCCAGATCCGCATCGCGGGTGTCAAACAGGATCATTCCGCCGCTGCGAAGGTAGCGGTTCAATTTGGCATAAGCCTCGCGGGTGGGCAGCTGCTGATTGGCGGTGACGGGCCAGTAGATGAACGGGAAAAACGCCAGTTCATCGACCTCGATATCAATGCCCACGGGGATTGCGGGTTCAATAGATGTCCGTTGAAACAGCGTGTTGGACAAACCATAAAGCCCGGCGTCCGAAATTTCATCAACGCGGGTGTCGCCCGTGATGACATAGGCAAGCACCACGTTGGCCGTGGAATTGATCGCAAAGGTGTCATCCTGCGCACGGGCCTGTGGGGCGATCATCAGCGCGATCAATGCAATGGCAACAGTCGCCGCGCGGGGGCCACGCAAACGGCCGGACAGCGCGAGGGATGCGATGATATCAATACTCAGCAGGACCAGCGCGGCCGCCAAAAGCCAGCCTTTCAACAAGGTTTCACGCACAACGTCCAATCCTTCTACAGCGATACGGGCAGGCCAGATCGCGGGGGCCAATTCGCGGCCCGCGCCAATCACATTCACCGCGATACGGCGGTCTTCGCCGGCATATAAACCGGGGGGCATGGTGGCCGATGGCGTTGCGGTGGCGATGTCTTCGCCTGCCACGCCGGGCAACGTGTCGGCGGGGTTCAGATCACCATAGGCGTTCAGCACGTCTTCGGGGGTCCATGATGTGCCTGCAAGGTCTTCCTCGCTTGGTGTGGAGGGGCGCGTTGATATGGCGAGCCGTTCGAGCATTTGAACAAACAATCCTGACAGCGGCAGCGTGGACCATTCCGCATTCGCGGTGACGTGGAACAGAACGATTGATCCGTCGCCCATATCCTTGCGGGTGACCAGCGGTGTGCCATCCGCCAGTTGCGCAATAACGCGGCTGGCCAATGACGGATCGGGTTGCGCCATGACCTGTGCGGTGACGGCCACATCCTTGGGAATTTGCAGACCGAAAAACGGCGACGTGTCGGCAAACGGCGCAAGTTCTTTGGGTTCGCCCCACGACATCGCGCCGCCGATGGAACGGCCTCCGATGCGCAAGCGCACGGGCATCAGCGGGTCTTCGTCGATGCGGCTGATATCACTTGATGCAAGGCGCGGACCCGCGAACCGCACCAGCGCGCCGCCGTCCTCAACCCATTCGATCATGGCGTCGGTTTCAATCGCCGTCAGGGTCGCCACATCGGCCAGAATGATCACATCAGGATTGGCCAGAAGCACGTCATTGAGCGTGCCATCAATCAAATCCGCTGTGGGGATCAGCGCCTGTTCGAGGTAGTGCAGCGGTGACAACAGCTCGAGCGCTTCGCGGTCGTTGGACCCCGCAAGCAGCGCGACTTCGCGGCGTTTCAGGGCATCGTCCGTGAGGGCGACAGCACCCGCGGATTGCACGCCCTGAACCTCGAACCGTGTGACGCGATTGCGCAGTTCTGGGGGCAGATCGAAGGTCGCGATGGCGCTGGTTGCAGTGGCGTCAAAGGTGGCGGTTGCGGTGGCAAGGCGGCGTTCAATGCCCGCGGGATCAAGACCCATGGCGGTGATTGTTGTCTCGGACTCGGTGCCTGACGCGGCGCGCAGGGCGGTCACCGTGACCTCACCGTCTTCGAATGTGGCCGGGCGCAGGGCGATGATCGGGCGCGGCGATTGGAACGCGGTGACGGTGCCGTGTGTTTCCAACGCGGCGAGCAATGTGTCGCGGCTGTCACGAGCAAGACCGTCCGACATCCAGAAGGTGTCAAAATTGCCCGTCAGGCTGTTGGCCCAAGCGGTGATGTCATCGATGTCGGGGCCGTAGGGGCGCGGTTGCAGGGCCGCGATGCGTTGCTGCACCGCTTGCGCGTCCTGGAACACCGGCGGTTCTGGCGGCAGATCGGTGAGCGTGACAAGGGCGGCAGTGCGTCCGTCGCGCGCGGCCTCGGCTAGCGCGGCATCAATGCGGTCTGCCCGTCGTGCCCAATCGCGCGCGTCGGCCCAAGTGCCATCCACAAGAACCAACAAGGGGCCATCGCCCGGTGTGTCGTCTTTGGGATTCAGGACGGGGCCCGCAAAGGCGGTGATGATCGCGGCGACGGCCAACAGGCGCAACAGCAACAGCCACCACGGTGTGCGATCTGTTTGGCTGTCGTCGTCGTTCAGCCCCAGCAGCAGCGCCACACCCGGGAAACGGCGACGGATCGGCGCAGGTGGGACGGCGCGCAGCAGCAACCACAAAATGGGCAGGATGATCAGGCCAAGCAGCAGCCACGGGGCGGCAAAGGCGATGGGGCCGAGGGTCAGCATGGGCGGTGTCCAATAGATCGAATTTGCTTCGCAAAGCCGACCGCTAATTTATAAGGGCGCGCCTGCGGCGCGGGGAGGGGGCGCTGCCCCCCGCCGCCTTTGGCGTCTCCCCCCGGAATATTTATGAAGCTCAGACGGGTCATGCGCGGCGTTCCAACGCCGTGAAAGCCCAGAGCAGGGCCGATGTGGCGGAAGCATCTGTGTGGTGCGTGCTGAATTGCCATCCGGCCTGATGGGCGAGGGTGGCGAGGCGGTCTTTGCGTTGTGCCAGCCGATCCAGATAGCGCGATTTCAGATCGCGCGCTTTGAGGGTTTCGTGGACCATGCTGCCCGACATGGATTCGAAGATTGTGCGCCCGTCGTAGGGAAAGGCCTCTTCTGCGGGGTCGAGGATTTGTACCAAGGCGCCGCGCACATCGCGGCTTGCGGCCTTGGCGATAGCGGTTTCGATGGCGTCGATATCCCCCATGAAATCGGACACGAAAAAGGCGCGGGAATGGTGCAGCATATTGTCGGCGTCCGGGGTGCCATAATCAGCGGCGGTGTCTTGGGACAGCAGCGCCGCCATTTGCGCGATCTGCGGTTCGCCGCGGCGCGGAGGCAGCAGATTACCCGTCAGGCCGACCCGTTCACCGCCACGCAGCAGCAAAATCGCCGTCGCCAGCGCGAGGGTGCGCGCGCGGGCCGCTTTGGTGGTGCCATTCTTGAGCGATGTGAACGACATCGATGCGGATTGATCGACCCACAGCAGAACGGATTGGGCGATTTGCCATTCTTTGTCTTGCACGAACTGTGCGTCAGATCGCGCAGAGCGGCGCCAGTCAATGGTGCGCATTTCGTCGTGGTTTTGCGCGGGGCGGTATTGCCAGAACGTATCGCCCACACCGGCGCGCCGTCGCCCGTGATCGCCCACCAGCACCGTTGAGGCGAGGTGTTCAG
This sequence comes from Octadecabacter dasysiphoniae, assembly GCF_021532615.1. Lineage (GTDB taxonomy): Bacteria > Pseudomonadota > Alphaproteobacteria > Rhodobacterales > Rhodobacteraceae > Octadecabacter > Octadecabacter dasysiphoniae. Next base: position 242,765 of record NZ_JAKGAQ010000002.1, on the reverse strand, counting down.
CATCAGCCAGCAGCGCAGGAAACGGTGCTGCGAGGGATTCAGCGTGCGATCTTAGGGTGAGGGGCGTATCGCTCATGCGGCGGCGGTGGTATTTGCGATTTGGTCTGCGACATCGTCAATGACGCGGGCCAGAACTTCGCCGCGGGCGCGGGCCGCGAACGACAACGCCATACGGTGGGTCAGCACCGGGCCAGCCATTTCCAACACGTCATCAACAGACGGGACAAGACGGCCGTTCAGCAATGCATTGGCGCGCACCATCAACATCAGCGCCTGTGCGGCGCGCGGGCCGGGGCCCCAGCTGACGGAGGAACTGACGATTTCGGGGGCGGTGGCATCATCGGGGCGACAGGCGCGCACAATATCGAGGATCAATTCGACAATCGCATCACCCACGGGCATGCGGCGCAACAAGGCCTGTGCATCTAGCAATTCCTGCGCGGTGAATACGGCGGTTGCCGCCCCGGTTTCGATCCCGGTGGTGGCGATCAGGATGTCGCGTTCTGTATGGCGGTCCGGATAAGGCACATCGATCTGCACCAAAAAGCGGTCAAGCTGGGCCTCGGGCAAAGGATAGGTGCCTTCTTGCTCAATCGGGTTTTGTGTGGCGAGCACATGGAACGGCACGCCAAGCGGGCGATGTTCGCCTGCGATTGTGACTTCTTTTTCCTGCATCGCCTGAAGCAGCGCGGATTGCGTGCGCGGGGAGGCGCGGTTGATTTCATCCGCCATCAAAAGCTGGCAGAAAACAGGCCCCTGGATGAACCGGAAATCGCGGGTGCCGTCCGCAGCGGTTTCCAGAACTTCGGAACCGAGGATATCGGCGGGCATCAGATCGGGCGTGAACTGGATGCGGTTGCCATCCAACCCCATCACCGTGGACAGCGTATCGACCAGCATCGTTTTTCCAAGACCGGGCAGACCGATCAAAAGCGCGTGACCACCACACAGCAGCGACCCGAGCGTCAGATTTACGACAGCGTCCTGCCCGATAAAGCGATTGGCGATAGAGGTGCGGGCCTGCGCCAGTTTGGCGGCCAGATTTTCAATGTCAGTTACTAGCTGCGCGTCGGTTGGCATGGCAATCGTCCTCGTTAGGGTCATATAGTCTATGTAATAGTTGAACAGATATCGCGATGGACCCCAATGGCAAAAACAAACCAAAGTGATGCCGCCAATATTGACGGAAAAGTTAGTGTTTCGGCGGAAAGTCTCGCATCATCGGCACGTGCGGTGGCCAAGGGGCGCGGTTTACCGCCTGTTGACCAATGGAATCCCCCGTTTTGCGGTGATCTGGATATGCGGATCGCGCGGGACGGGACGTGGTTTTATATGGGCACGCCGATCGGGCGGGCTGAACTGGTCAAATTGTTTTCGACCATTATCCGCCGCGACGGGGATGATTATTTCCTTGTGACGCCTGTTGAAAAGGTCGGCATCGTGGTGGATGACGCGCCGTTTGTGGCTGTCGATTTTGATCGTGTCGGGGATGATTTGCGGTTTGTGACCAATGTCGGGGACGACGCGATTGCGGGGCCGGATCACCCCATTCGTGTGGTGCGGGACGCCGAAACGGGGGAGCCGAGCCCCTATGTTTTGATCCGCCGCAACCTTGAGGCGTTAATTGATCGTAAATCGTTTTACCGCCTTGTTGATCTGGGTGAGGTGGCGGCATTTGACGGGGAGGACTGGTTCGGCGTGACGTCGGGCGGGCAGTTTTTCCCGATCATTCCAGCGGCGGAGCTTGACGTTTAGTGCCAAAATTTTGCGCCAACCTGACGATGTTGTTTACAGAAACTCCATCGCTTGAACGCCCGCTGGCGGCCAAGCTGGCTGGGTTCGAGGCGGTGGAAATCCTGTTTCCCTACGCAGAAAACGCCGCTGATTTGGGCACTGCAATTGCGCGGGCGGGGGTGCATTTGGCGCTGATCAACTGCCCGCCCCCCAATTACATAGACCCTGACGGGCCACGGGGATTCGCCGCCGTGGCGGGTGAAGAAACGCGGTTTCAACAGGCGTTCCGGCGCACAATTCGGTACGCGGGCGCGCTGGGCGCAGAGTTCGTGCATATCATGGCGGGGGTGGCTGAGGGGCCGCAGGCGCGGGCGGTTTTTGTTGAGAACCTCAAATGGGCGGCGGAATTTGCACCCAGCCAGAAATTGACGATTGAACCGATTAACTCTGGCGACATGCCGGGGTATTTCCTGAATGATTTTGACCTTGCGATGGCGGTTCTTGAAGACGTCGATGCGCCAAATCTGCATCTGCAATTTGATGCTTATCATGCGGCCAAGATCACGGGCGACGTTTTGAAGACATGGGAACATGTGCGCGCGCGGGTGGCGCATGTTCAGGTTGGCGGTGTGCCTGATCGCCGTGAGCCAGAGGGTGGCGATTTCGACTATCCTGCCTTTTTCAAGCTGCTTGATAAGCAGAAATACAAAGGCTGGGTCAGCGGCGAATATAACCCTGCGGGGCGCACCGAAGACGGATTAAACTGGATCGGCTAAAACATGCTGACATAATGCTGTCAGCAGGGGTATGTCAGACAGGGCTCATCAACATAACCAAGGAGATGAGACAATGACTTTTCAACCAATGACAGCGTGGATCGAAATTCCGGTGACTGACCTCGACGCATCTGCAAAGTTTTATGACGCGGTGTTCGGTTGGACATCGCAGAAAATCACAGACATGGGCCCGAACCCGATTGTCGTTTTGAACGGCGCGGATGAGGCGGGCGGCGGGCATTTGTACCCCGGCACCCCTGCGGCCAACAGCGGATCAACCGTGCATCTGACGGTGACCGACACCGTTGAGGCCACCGCCGCACGCGCCACAAAAGCAGGCGGGCAGGTGATGGGGCCGATCGTGGATATCCCATCAGGCCGTTTCCAATACATGACCGATCTGGATGGCAATTCCATCGGCATGTTCGAACTGAAGGCCGCCTAAATGAGACGCGCTGACCGCCTTTTCCAGATCGTGCAATATCTGCGGGGCGGTCGGCTGCTTACGGCGCAGACGCTGGCCGAACGCCTGGAGGTCACGAAGCGGACGATCTACCGCGACGTGGCGGATTTGATCGGGTCCGGCGTGCCCATCGAGGGCGAGGCCGGCGTCGGATATGTGATGCGGGCGGGGTATGATTTGCCGCCGCTGATGTTCAATTCAGAAGAAATCGTGGCGTTGGTTGCTGGGGCGCGGATGATCCGTGCCTGGGGCGGGGCGCAGATGGCGGCCAACGCGGAAGAAGCATTGGTCAAGATCGAAGCCGTGCTGTCAGACGAGGCCCGCGCAAAGGCTGCGTCGGTGCCTATTCATGCCTTTACGATGGGGGATATGGGGGCAGATGTGCGCGAGCGGATCGACCGGATCGAAGCCGCATCGGACGGACGCATCCGGCTTGAGCTGGACTATGCCGATCAGCACGGTGCGACGTCGGCCCGCGTGATCCGCCCGCTTGGCCTGTGGTTTTGGGGCAAGGTTTGGACGGTCGTGGGATGGTGTGAATTGCGCAATGATTTCCGCATGTTCCGGCTGGACCGCATCAAAGGCATGGAAGAAATCGGGCCGTTCAAACCAGAAAAAGGCCAGACATTGCGTGATTTTTATGCGCTGGGATTTCCAAAGAATTGAGCGCCGGAGGATCGGACGGGAGCCTCCGGCGGGAGTTTTTGGGCCTAGATGAAGGGGCCTAGTTGCTAAGCGACCCTGCGAGGCGCATCAGTTGCACGGCTTGCGTGCGGTAGCCGAACGGATCGTCCCCGCGGTTGGCGTTTGCCAGCGCGATTGCATCATCGAAACTGTAGCCGTTCAGGTAGGTATCATCGCGCAGCAGTTGGCCGAAGGCGGCGATGGAGGCCGCGAACAGGGCTTCGGTGTTGGGCGTGCCAGTGGTGAAAGGCGTTTCGATCAGTTGGCTGGTGTCGCTGCCCGGGGCTTTGTAGCGCAGGCGCAGAAAGCCGAGTTCGTCGGACGTTGCGGTGGTTTCAGCCGCTTGATAGCGCAATGGATCGCTGAGTTGTGCGGGGCTGCCGACGGGGGTGACCTCAAAGATGGCTGTAACCGTGTGGCCCGCGCCGAGTTCGCCTGCATCCACCGCGTCGTTGTTGAAATCTTCGCGGGCAAGCGCGCGGGTTTCGTAGCCGATCAGGCGGTATTCGGCGATGGTGGCGGGGTTGAATTCGACCTGAATTTTCACATCATTGGCGATGGGGAACAGCGCGCCGGTGAGGTTGTCGACCAGCACCTTTTGCGCCTCGGATAATGTGTCGATGTAGGCGGCGGTGCCGTTGCCGTTTTGGGCCAGCGATTGCATCGTCGCGTCTTGCAGGTTGCCGCGCCCGAAGCCGAGGACGGACAGGTAGGTGCCGCTGTCGCGTTTGTCTTCGATATAGGATTCTAACCCGCGCGGATCGGACAGACCGACGTTGAAATCACCATCCGTGGCGAGGATCACGCGGGACACGTCACCGTCGTCTTTCATGGTTTCGGCAAGTGCGTAGGCGGCTTCGATCCCGCCTTGGCCATTGGTTGATCCACCTGCTGATAAAGCGTTCAGCGCGGCGAGGATATCTGCGCGGTTGCTGGCGGCGGTGGGGTCCAGCGCGACTGAGGTTGAGTCCGCATAGGTGACAATCGCGACCTCGTCTTCGGGGCGCAGGTTGTCCAGCATCAGGCGGAAGGATTGGCGCAGGAGGGGGAGTTTTTCTGCGCTTTCCATGGAACCCGACGTGTCGATCAGAAACACGAGGTTGAGCGGTGGGCGGTCATCCGTGCTCGGCATCTCACCCTGAATGCCGATGTGCACCAGTTGCGTGTCAGCGTTCCACGGGGTTTCAAACACGTTGACCGTGGGTTGGAAGGGCGCGTCGCCGTCCGGGGCGGGGTAGGCGTAGGGGAAATAGTTGATCATTTCCTCAATCCGCACGGCGTCCGGTGGGGGGAGTTGCCCTGCGGTGATGGACGAACGGATCAGGGAATAGGCGGCGGTGTCAACGTCGATGGAGAAGGTGGAAACCGGTTCATCCGAGGTGATTTTCAGCGGGTTGGGTGCGTCGTTGGCGAAGGTTTCGGTGTTCGGCATGGGCATCAGTTCGGCATCTGCCGCATTGTCGTTTGGCGCGATTTGGCCCTGTGCTTGTGGTTGGCGCGGCGCGGGGACAGCGAAGGGTTCGATGATGATGCGATCATTATATTCGGGTGCTTGATCGGTCTGCGACAAAAGTGGGGTGGTGATACCTTCAACGCTGACCGTCGCATCCGCTTGCGGGACGGCTTCGCGTAGGATCACGACGGGCGCGTCTTCGGTGCGTGCGGCGGGGGCTGTGGTTTCGGCGGCCACTACATCGGGGCTAAAGGCCTCGGTCGTAGCCACTTCGGGCGTTGCGATTTTTGCCGTCGTCGGATCGAGGTTCAGCAGGTCGCGCCCTTGCGGGGTGACGACCATAAAGCCGCAGGCGACGATGGCAGTTGTGACCGTGAGGCCAGCGCGGGAGGTGAGGTGGTTCAGCATGTTCATCGTTCCAGTCCAGATGTTGCTACTGGACGTGGGACGGGGGTGCTGACGCGATCCTTGGAGGGCCGCCTGCGAATTTGCGAAATTTTTCGTGGCCAACGCGATATTGTCAGCCTTTGCCTTTGGATCGGGCGCAGGGGTCGCGTTGTTCAGGGCGGACTTGAGGTCGTCTAGGTCAAAATCATTCATGCTACGCCCTCCTTTTCCTTGAGGGATTTCAGGTGTTTGCGGGCCTCTGAGAGGCGCCATGATACGGTGCCTTCGGAGATGCCGAGGATATCGCCAGCCTCTGCGTGGGTCAGATCATCAAGGACCAAGGCAAGCGTGTCGCGCAGATCGACGGGCAGTTGGGCCATAGCCGCAACGAGCCAATCGGCGCGGGTTTGGTTTTCGGCGATGACGGCTTGCCGGTTGAGTTCCCAATCGCCCCAACCGTCTGCGGCACGCCCGTGGGTTTGTTGTTTGCGGCGCCGATCGTGCGACGCGTTGACGGCAACACGGTAGAGCCACGTGGTGACCCGCGCGCGCCTGTCATAGCTGGCAAGTTTGGCGGGCAGGGCGGCGCAGATGTCTTGGGTGAGGTCTTCTGCCTCGTGGCTCGATCCGGTCAGGCGAAAACACAAACGGAACAGGCGGTCGTATTGGCGCGCGATCAGGCTGGCAAAGGCCTGTTCGTCGCCGTTTTGGGCCGCCACGGCCAAGTCTTCGTCTGTTACTGTCATGCGCATCACTAGGGTATGACGCGCGCGCGGCGTCAATCCTTGGGAGAAAAGTCAAAATAGTTTTACGTTTTTGTTGGTGCGATCCCTAGAAGGGTTTAGCGACAACGACCCAAAGGATGGCAATCACACCTAGAACGCTGATTTCGTTGAACATCCGCAGGTAGAAATCGGATTCTTTGAAGGTGCCCTTTTTGGCGCGCACCACCATGCCACCCGTCATCATGTAGTGGATCACCAGCAGCGAAACGAGGGCGAGTTTGACGATCACCCATGTATCAAACGCCCAAACGGCAGCCCCCAGCCAGATGCCCGTGATCAGCGCGATGACCATCAGCCCGGCGGAAAAGCGATACAAACGATAGGTGAGATCACCCAGCGGGCTGAGCGCAACACCCGTTTTGGCAAAATCGCGTTTCCAGTAAATCAGGGCACGCGGGACGGCGAAGATGGATGTCATCCAACCCATGACGCACAAAATATGTATGATTTTCAGCCAATCCATGGAGGCTTAATGGCGCAAGGATCGCACATGCGCAAGCGGCCCGAAGCAGCGAATGCTGACGGGGGTCGGGCGCGATTGCGATCCTTTGTTTGGCGGGGCGAAGGCGGTGGCCGTGGGGGTGTTTTAGGCCCCCTCAGGTCTGTGCGCTGCGACCTGTCCCTGCACCTTTTCTCTACCAGGGTCTCTGCATAGAACGAGGTGGTCTGTGGGACCGGCTGCCGTTTTCGAAAATTCCATGGCGCGTGGGGTTTAGGCACGCGGGTTAACCATGTGTGAGGGTAAGAGCGCGAGATGAATGGGATGTGAACACAGCGTTCGGTTGGCGTTGCGTTGGTGGGTGGGGTGATGGGGCTAATAGCGGCTTGGCGGACTTTGCTGCCGTTGGTTCCGTTTGTTCGAATGGCGGCAATGAGTCTACGCTCCTATCGCTCAAACTGAGGCCCGCTGTCCGCAAAGCAGATAAAATAGGGTCTTTCCCGGTAGACTCTGGCTTGGTCATCAGCATTTCGTTTCTCTACGTAGCCAGCTCGATCTTCGTTAATTGAAACAACTTCTCCATCGGCGTTTACGTAAGAATGGTTATAAACTTTCGCCACGTCGCGGAAGTCATACCCTTCTGGCAATTCAAAAAAATCGAACGAAAATGTCGAACCATAGGAAAAGATGGAACCGTCCGTCATCTCAAAAACCCAACCTGTCCAACTCATCATGGTCTCGCCCTTGATTTGGCTCATAACCTCTGATGGAAGCGCGAATGGGCTTGGATCGATTGACTGAACATAGCGATTGTCGACCGACGAACCGGATGTGATGAAGTGACGAACTATCTGTTGGTAAGGCTTTTTTGACCTGCCAAAAACACCTTTGCCATGCTTTTCTTTGTCGAACCGGCGCAGTGCTAGATCAACGGTCGGCTTCGCCTGTCGCAATACCACGCACGGCAAAAAGAGCCCATCTGTTAAGGTGACCGAACATCGGCATTGCGGTCCATAAATTGGATCGTCGTGATCCGCATTCACCTCCAAGTATTTAAGAAGATCATTGCCATTCATAAAAAGCGCCTCTCAATCGTCACCGAACCAATCAGATTTGCATAGTTCTCACAAGAGCAGACCTTAAACCACACCGCAGCATCCGTCACTTCGGGCTCGAAGCTGCCGTTCGCTGCACCATCTGGAAGGCGCAGCGCGCAGCGTGTTTCACACAGACATGCAGATGTATTTCATCTCCAGGTAATCCTCGATCCCGTGGCGGGATCCTTCGCGCCCAAGGCCGGATTGCTTGACGCCGCCGAACGGGGCCACTTCGGTTGAAATGATGCCTGTGTTTACGCCGACGATGCCGTATTCCAGCGCTTCGGCCACTTTGGTCACGCGGCTGAGGTCTTTGGCGTAAAAATACGCGGCAAGTCCGAAGATCGTGTCGTTGGCTTGCGCGATCACGTCATCCACGTCGTCGAATTTGAACAGGGGCGCGAAGGGGCCGAATGTTTCTTCGGTGGCGACGGCCATATCTTGCGTCGCGCCTGTGACGATGGTGGGTTCATAAAACATGCCGCCGTCCTTGTGGGGTTTGCCGCCCGTAATCACGGTGGCGCCCTTGGACAGCGCATCCGCGAGGTGGTTTTCAACCTTTTTCACAGCCTTGGCTTCGATCATGGGGCCGAGCGTCGTGCCATCTGCAAAGCCGTCCCCGATCTGGAGCTTTTCGACAGCGATTTTGAGCTTTTCCGCGAAGGCATCATAGACGCCCGATTGCACATAGATGCGGTTGGCGCACACGCAGGTCTGGCCGTTGTTGCGGAATTTGCAGGCGATGGCGCCTGTGACGGCTTCGTCAAGATCGGCGTCGTCAAACACGATGAACGGTGCGTTGCCGCCCAGTTCCATGGAACATTTCATGACCTGATCGGCGGCCTGTTTCAGCAGGATGCGGCCCACTTGGGTTGATCCTGTGAACGTCAGTTTGCGCACGGCTTCGTTTTCGCAAAACTCTTTTCCCGTACCGGATGCGTCGCTGGTCGTGACGACGGAAAACAACCCGTCAGGTACGCCTGCTTCTTGGGCGAGTTTACCCATCGCGAGCGCGGACAGCGGCGTGAGTTCGGACGGGCGGATGATGAACGCACAACCCGCAGCAAGCGCGGGCGCGACTTTGCGGGCGATCATCGCGTTGGGGAAATTCCATGGGGTAATGCCCGCGGCGACGCCGATGGGCTGCTTGATGACGTTGATGCGCAGATTGGGTTGATGGCCGGGGATGGTTTCGCCGTAGATGCGTTTGGCCTCTTCGGCGAACCATTCGATGAACGATGCACCATAGCCGATTTCGCCGCGTGCTTCGGCGATGGGTTTGCCCTGTTCTGCGGTCAGGATAATCGCGAGGTCTTCTTGGTGGTCCATCATCAGGTTGAACCATTTGCGCAGCACGCCGGCGCGGTCTTTGGCGGTGCGTTTGGCCCAATCGTGGCGGGCTGTTTCGCCGCTTGCGATTGCTTCGGCGACTTCTGCGCGGCTGAGGTCGGGGACGCGGGCAATGACATCGCCGCGCGCGGGGTTGATCACGTCGATGGTGTCGCCGCTGCGCGCCTGCACCCATTTGCCGCCCACGAAAGCATCTTCGCAGACAAGATCAGCACGGGTGAGCATGGATTTGAGGTCGGTGATGGAATCAAGCATGGTGGCCTCCGAAGGGACATTGTTTGGCACACAGTTAGCCGTGATGCGCGTGATGTCCAAGGGGATGGATGTATGACACCAGACGAAGCCTACGCCAATTCTGCCTATATTCCTGACGGGGATGGCTATTACGCCCGTTGGGATGCGGCGGCGGCGGCGTTTCGCGCGGCCCAAGGCCTGACCCAGTCGAGCCCCAACGGAGAGATATACGCCCCCAATGGCGCGTTGCGCGGCACGGTGGTGATTGTGCATGGCGGGTATTGGATGGCGGGATCACCGTCGATGTTTTCCCATTTGGCGGCGGGTGCGGTGGCGGCGGGATATGTCTGTGCGTTGCCGTCTTATACCTTGGCGCCCGCCGCGCGCATCGGCGATATGACCCGCCAGATCGCAGGCAGGATAGATGAAATTGCCCAAGCCATCGACGGCCCGCTATATCTGGTCGGCCATTCTGCGGGGGCGCATCTGGTGGCCCGCATGGCCTGCGTTGATATGGCGGCACATTGGTCGCCCCGCGTGGCCCGCGTCATGGCGATTTCACCGCTCACCGATCTGGCCCCGCTGATGGACACCACGATGAACGACACGTTGGGGATTGATGCGGCGGAAGCCCACGCCGAAAGCCCGATCCATCATGCGCGCCAGGATATGGCGGTGACCGCATGGGTCGGTAGTGCTGAAAGACCTGCGTTTATTGATCAAGCCAAGTGGCTGGCGGATGCATGGCATTGTGATCTGACGGTTGAGGCGGACCGCCACCATTTCGATGTGATCGAAGGTTTGGAAAGCCCTGTCAGCCCGATGATGCGCGCGCTTTTCAGGTGACTTCATAAGGGCCGGCATAGCGCAGGCATGGCGTGTCATTCAGCGTGTAAGGCAGCCCGCCAAATGCGGCGTCGGCGATCATGATAACGGTGTTATCCGTGCCGATGTCGCGCAGCAAACCGTTCGGATTCGGGGTGAACATCGGAGTGGCGGCTGCGATGCGGGCTTGGCCGAAAATAATCTCAACCTCGGATGTGTCGATCATGGCATCAGGCAAATCGCGGGTCAGCGGTTCGGGTTTGTTACGCCCCACTGGTGTGAGGCAATAGTCGGTCGCTTCAAGCTCGGATGCGAACGTGCCGTGAAAGATATGCACGCGGTTGGGATTGGTGGGCGGTGGTGTCGCGGTGTCTGACAATTCGAGTTTATCTGACAGGCCCAAGACACGCCTGAAAAAGCTGTAGAGTCCCGGCATCAGATGGTCGGCTTTGTGGCTGGGGGGCGGTCGCTGTCGCCTGAATTGGGTTCGCCTTTGGGTTCGATCAGCAGCACTTTCGCCTCTGACGTGGCGCGGGGGCGGTGGATCATGCCTTTGGGCACCACGCACAATTCGCCCGGGCCAAGGGTGACGGCATCACCATCTTCGCCGTCCAGCGTGACCTCGCCCTCGAGGATCAAAAAGAAATCGTCGGTGGTGTCATGTTTGTGGAACGGAAATTCGCCGGTGAATTTTACCACCATGACGTCGTTGCCATTGTAGCTGGCCACAACGTGCGGGTCCCAATGGGTGCTGAACATCGCGAGTTTTTCGGCGAGGTTTACTTTTTTCAAGGTCATACACATCGCCCTCCGTCGATTTCCATGGCGACGCCGGTGATCATGCTTGCCTCATCGCTGCACAGGAACGCGGCGGCGTTTCCCATGTCTTCGGGGGTGGAAAACCGGCCCAGCGGGATCGTGGACAGAAATTTCGCACGGATTTCGGGGGTGTCTTCACCCATAAAGGATTTGAGCAACGGGGTTTCGCCTGCAACGGGGTTCAGCGCGTTCACGCGGATGCCGTGGGGCGCAAGTTCAACCGCCATTGCCTTGGTCGCGGTGATCATCCACCCCTTTGAGGCGTTGTACCAATTCAGGTTCGGGCGCGGCGACACGCCCGCAGTGGACGCGATGTTGAGGATCACACCACTGCCGCGGTCTTTCATTTTTGGCACGAAATGGCGGGCCATCAGGAACACGGATTTCATGTTGACCTGAAACACGCGATCAAAGTCTTCGTCGCTGATCGTTTCCATGGGCGCGGGCAAATGCGTGATACCGGCATTGTTCACGATGATGTCTGGGTTGGGCAGTTTTCCCGCCATGCGCCGCACGGACGTGTTGTCAGACACATCCACCACCCAAGGCGATGCCCCGATCTGGCGGGCAACATCATTGGCGGCATCGCCGTTGATGTCGGCCACCAGCACACGCGCGCCTTCGGCGACAAATTTCTGGGCAATGCCTGCCCCAAAACCGGAGCCAGCCCCGGTAACGATTGCGGTTTTTCCTGTCAGTCTCATACCCCCAACATGGGCAGGGATGCGCCGGATTCCCAGAAAATTGTGAACGCCGCCCGATCCGAATGTGTTGCAGGGGCTTTGGGGCTGGTTTTGGGCGGCGCTTGGCTGTTAAGGTTTCGACAACACTTGGATTTCGGGGACACCTATGCACAGACTTTCGACACCCTTTGCCGCCCTTGCGTTGGGGTTTCTGGCCGCCTGCGGATCGCCCGAACCAGAGCTGATTGGCGATGTGCCGGTTGATGAGATCATCGAGGGTTACGGGTTGTTGGAAGACGGCGAATACACGCTGCCCCCGATCCCGGCTGAGTATTTGCAAGGGGTCAATCAGCGCGCGGTTGTTGAATATAACGGGCCCGAAGCAGCGGGAACGATCGTGGTCGATCCTCATGCCAAGCTGTTGTATTTCGTAGAAGAAGACGGCATGGCGCGCCGGTATCCGATCGCCGTGGGCCAGCAAGGCCTACGCATGAGCCAACCATCCACCATCCAGATGAAACGCGAATGGCCCGGCTGGACCCCAACCGCAAACATGCTGCGCCGCGAACCTGCGGTGTATGGCCCGTTCGCACGCGGTATCGAGGGAGGATTGGCCAGCCCGCTGGGATCACGCGCGCTGTATTTGTTCCAGAACGGGCGCGACACGCATTTCCGCATTCACGGCACCAACGATTTACCATCCATCGGCAATTCGGGGTCTGCGGGATGTATCCGCATGTTCAACCACGATATCATTGATCTGTATGATCGCGTGCCCAACGGCACCCGTGTTGTCGTGCGCACCAAGGCGCAATCGGTTGAGCTTGAGGGGGAGGAACTGGCCAATCGTGGTGTGGTTCTGGAACCCAACATCGTTGACCCCGAGCTGATTTATGGCACGGACGACGATGATAGCGCCCAAGAAGATACAAACACTGACGCTGAAGTTGACGCCTAAAATCTGCATTCGATGACGTCGGTATTAAGGGGTCGGCCTCAATAGGGCGTCCAGAAAAGCAGTGCAAACACCACGAACCGCAGGCCGTTGCGATGCTGGCGAATGTGCATTGAACGGCGTTCATATGTCGGGTGCGCAGTCGGGTTTTCCAGACCCTTTTTGGGGCCTTAATCCCAAATTCGGACTACTCGCGCCTAATAAATGCCGTTAACATTACCTATGTAACCCACAACCGATTATCGCAGTGAGGACTAAAATGGCTGATTTCGACGCCCAAATCCGTGAATCCCAGACACAAGTGCAAGAAGCGCAATCCAAGATTTCCGAGCTGACCAGCCGGATCGAAACGGCCCGTCAAAAAATGGCCGAGGGGACGGATATTGCTGTCGATATCGAAAATGCGTCGCTTGAGGATGTGCACGCGCACACCGAGCTGATGAACGCCAACATCGCAGAACTGATTATGGGGCTGGATGATGTCACCGCTGGGTTCCAGCAGGATTTCGACGAGATGCGATCCAAAACCGGATGGGAAAGCTTTGTCGGTTTTTTCAGCGGGGCCAAGTCGGACAGCATGCGCGAAGAACGGATGCGCACGGCGTCTGTGGATGACAAGCTGCAAGACCTGATTTCGAAATCCGACGTGATTACTCAGCTGTTGGAAAACCAGCTCGCGATTTTGGAAGAACAGAAGACGAAGGTTGAGGGCAACCTTGGATCGACGCTGAGCGAACGCGAGGCCGTGGTTGGGGAATTGGAAGCGGTCCGCGCGGAAATCCTTGGCATGGATCCGGCGATTATCACGCTCGAAAACAAGATTTCCGTTGAACAGGACGCGGCAGCGCGCACGAAGCTGGAAACAGAACTCGCCCAGATGAACGCCGCCTACAACGAGGCCGTGCAACAAGAACAGGTCAAGCTGGCGAAATCCCAAACGCTGGAACGCTATATCGAAAAGGGTAAGACCTGGATCGATTCATTGCAGAACCAGGCGGCGACACAGATGGTTCTTATCAACAAGCTGGCGACGGACACAAAGCAGCGCGTGGTGCTGTATGATGCGCTGACGAAATCGTTGAAAACCGCCCAGCAACAAGACGTCGCGCACCGCATCAACGAGATTGGTGTAAAGACCGACCAAGAGGCGCAGACGGCGATGGCTGCGATCGGGTCCGCGACGAACGCGCGCATGGCCGAGATGATGGAAGCCCACGAGGACCACATGGTGTTCGCCCGCGAAGTGCTGGAGCAAAAGGCCAAGGCCGACGAGCGTTTCATGCGTCGGTTTGCGAAGATCGTGGAGAAGCATGATAGCAATGAATATGGGGCTTGATGACGGCAGATCAAATGCACTGGTTTCTTAGTTTGAGTCTGCTGAATAAGGTCTCTGCCATCATTGCAGTGGTTTCCGGAATTGTTTTAGCTTTTGCTGTGGCAACGGCAAATCGAGATTATGCAGTTGTGAGTGCAGGAATTGGTTTGATCGCATTGTTAAAGGCGCTCAACCTTTTTTCCGACAACGGCTATTCTGACGGCGCAGGCGGTGGCAGCAACGGAGGAGATGGTAGTTGTGACTGACACCGCCTACGATCATTTCCAGCTTGAAGACACCCGTGTGACCCGGCGGTATTTTGGCAAGTTCGAGGCGATCATCGGTCACTTGGGCCGAGTCGCCGCGACGCTTGAGGCGGAAAAGCGGCTGAGCAAGCGCGATGTCGAAGTGATGACGCGCTACATCGTCGGCCTGAATTACACCTTCAAAGCGCTGGCGCATAAGTACCATTTTTCGGGGCGGTTTGAACATGCGGGCAAGCTGACGTTTGATCGTGTGGACTCTGGGTTTCCTGTCCATAACGAGCTGCTGGCGATGGCGAGTGACGCGGCGCAGGCGGGCAAACATCTTGCGGGGATGCGGTCCGTTGAGGCGCTGAAGCAGGACATGGTGCGCGTGATCCTGTCCGAACAGGCGATCCCGACGAAGCTGCAATATGCGCTGTCCCAACGGCTGTATTACGAGGAACTGCAAAAGGGCGAATTGTTCTGGCCGCGCAATGACCCGACGGCCGTTTGGCTGGGTAACAAACACCAAATGCGCCGGGAATTCATGATCCATTGGGCGGTTTACGACAGCCAGATCAACCTACCGACGATCTACATGATGGAGCTTGAGGACACGGGCCGCATTGGCCTGCCCAAGGACGATCGCCGCTGGCCCGAAGTGCAGGCGCATCTGATGGCGCAGTCGCTGGGTGGTCTGAAATTGCTGACCATCGCCAAGGGTTTCGATGAGGATTTCGACGATCTGCACCCCAAACGCCTGCGACGGTTTCATGTGGGGCCGATGTATAGCCATGCGTTTACCCGTCAGGCGGGGCCATTGCGCGAAGTGTTGGAAGTCGCGCGGTCCCCCGTTGGGGAAGACTGGGCGCTGGTCTGGACCGAAGAAGAACTGGTGTCAGCTGAAACGCGCAAAGAAAAATCCGGCTGGTTCGGGACGGTGGAACGGGAGACATTCGCGCTCGACCCGTTTGCCGGCAAGGGCGCGGAACACGGCGCGACGCGCATGGAACGCAGCATCATTTTGCCCCAGCGCCCCTATCAAGCGCTGGAAGAACGCAAGCCCGCCGGGTTCGAGGACGTGCGTAAATTCGTTGTTTCACCCACCGGAAGCGTTTTGAGTTATAAATAACCCCTGAATTTGAGTTTTTTTGCCTAGATGAAGTTGGAACGAGCATGAGCCAGACAAGCGACACGATGGAGCTGCGTGAGGAAGATATCGTTAAGCATTACGATGCGGCCACGGCGATGGTGCAGGGGTTTGATCACACACCGCGCATAGGTGTGGCGAAGAACGCGCCTGTTGCCGAGAAATCCAGTGGCATCGGTACGCGGCGGCGGTTTCGCACGACTACGCCGGGGTTGGTGACGCGCTCGACCGCGCGCAGCGAAGGGGTGCAGTTGCTGGCGCGCATAGAAGGCGCGGATGAGGGTGATGGGCTGACGTCACCGACACAGGCCACAGTGTTGCACGGATTGCGTCGCGCGCTGGCGATTGCGCTGGCGGTGGCGGAGCAATACGGCGAACGGACCGGACTGGCGGATTTGAAACGCGCCAACCTTGAAGGGTCATTGGCCGCTGGCAAGAAGATGGATTTTTCCGAATTGCTGAGCGCGGAGGCGTTGGTGACGCTTTATGTCTTTGCCAATGCGACGGCGTTTCTGATTGCGCCCCATGCGGGCGAAGAAACGGTCGAGATCGGTGAGGTCGAGGAGGTGTTGACGGACAATGCCACATTGGCGTTGCACGGTGCGTTGTGGGAGCTGGATCAGGACATCGGGTTGTTTGCGGACAGTGAACCCAAGCTGGTCGCGACGGTTCTGGCCTACGCCGAGGCGTTGATGGCCAAGGTTGCGGCGCGGTCCAGCACAGCGGGCCGGCTGGAGCCGTTTGTTGCCGCGTCCTGGAAGATCGAGGAAGACGATCTGACCATTCGCGGGTTTACGCCTGCGCGTGCGGCAAAGTCATCCACGCTGACCATGACGTTCAAGAAACCCAATGAGGTCGTGGGCAACCACATCGCGAAATATCAGGCGATGAAGTTGGCCAAGATGGTGATGGCCTATGATTTTGATCGCAAGCTGAACCCCTTTGCCGACCTTGGCGGGTTTATCTTTACGTTCATGGGGGACGGAGCGCCGGGGACGGGTAAAACGACGTTGATCCAGATGATGGCGGGGCTGATCAGCGACTATTGTAAGGTCGCGGAATATCCGTTCCGGTATCAGAACCTGTCGACCGACAATATCGACAGCTATCAGGGTAAATCGGGCCAGAACGCGAAGGCGTTTATCAACAATGTGATTGACCCCAATGTCATCGGCTTTGGCACGATTGACGATATTGACCAGTTGGCGGGTAAGCGCGGGGATCGCCAGTCTTCGGCCGGGCAGTTGGAAATCACCGCCGTTCTCATGGAAAGTTTTGCGGGCGCCAACACCGTTGTGCGCGGCAATTGCACGTTCGGTATGTTTTCTAATTACCCTGAAAACGTGGATGATGCGTTGCGCCAGCGGGCGGGCGCGCGGTTTCTTGTCGACGGTCCGCAAACGCGGGACGACTACATCGATATCCTCTATCTGCTGATGGGCAAAAACCACGATATTCCAGTTGGCGATCATGAGGTGTTCAGCGCGCAGGAAATCAAAAAGGCGGTTGCGGCGTCGTTCGAGTCGCATTCCAAACCCCATGAACCCGGCCTGATGAACGTGTTTGATCAGGTGCATTCTACCATCGGGGAACTGGATACGATTGCGAAATTAGGCACCTATCTGAAGGGCATCCAAGAGGCTGATCCAAGGTTCACAGGCCGCGCGATCAAGAACATCACGGACGCCGTTAAAGTGCGGGCGATGGATTTTGAATTGCCTGATGAATGGATGGAACAGCCTGATCTGTTTTTGGCCAAAGACTACGACACCAAGCTGGCCATGATCAAAGATATGCGCCAGCCCATCACGGTTGAAATGGTCATTCAGGAAATCAACCGCTACGCCGATAGTGAATTCCGCTATGCCGATAAATCCGATGAAGTTGCGATTGATAATATGGTCCGCGACTTTGAGCGATCCGAAGAAGCCAAGCGGCGCTATCTGGAGAGCAAGGATGGCTGACGCATTTTCCACCGGATTGCTGTTGCCCGCCATTTGCCTCGCGGCGCTGGGCTGGGCCGTGCCGCGCGTATTGGCGGTGTGGTGGCCGGAAGGGGTGAAATGGCTGATCGGGTTGGCGTTTGCGTCAACCTTTGTGATGGCCCTCAGCGGGGCCGCGTTTTTCGCCATCCTTTACGCGAGCCAAGGGATCAAGCTGGATGATTTGTGGGAAACCGGCGGGCTGTCCGTGCCGATCCACTTTGCAAAACTCAGCCTGATTTCGGCGCTGTTGTGGGCACCGTTGATGGTGCTGTCGCTGATTGGCGTGCCGAAGAATTGGGTGAGGGAGGTTTGGTGAACGCATGATTGTCGCCGTGGTCATCCTGATTGTCGCAGTCATTGTCGGCGCAATCGTGTCAGGTGGGAACATCTTTGCATTGGGGATTGGGGTTGCCGTGCTGGTGATCTGTGTGGCCTTTGCGGGCACCGCCCTTTTGGTTGGTGTGTTTTCATTGGTCCTTAGTGATGCGGGCGTGTTTGATGCGTTAGGGGCGCTGTGGGATGGGTTTGTACAAGCGGTCCTCGCTGAGTCCGGGCCTGTCTTTGTTGTCTTGTCTGTATTTCTTGTGGGCTATTGCGGCCTCGGGATGCTTGGCATCTGGCTGGGGCGGAAATTTTCTGAAAACCGGGGCGCGCGCGATGTTCAATAGGATAAATTTAGGCGTCATGGCGCATCGGTCGAAAGTGGGCAGGGCATGAAGCGGTTGATTGAAAAAGGGCTCATGTTTGGCAACCTCATCCCCGTGGTCAGCCCCATTCTGGTGGAGCGGTATAATCGGGCGCTGAAGCGGTTGACGGGCAAGCAGACGGAACTCAGCGATTTTCACATCGATATTTCCGGCTATTCGCCCGAGGTCGGGGATGAGTTGGGGGATGATCTGTACCTGAACCATCACGGGGTGAACCGGCAGTTTATTCTTCTCACCACAGAACAGAAAACCGCGCCGCTGTTGAATGCGAAATTTTCGACGTCGCGCGGGATTTTGCGCCAGTTTATCGCAACCAATGAGGCGCAGTTGTTCGCCCTGACTGCGCGCGATGCCGTCGCGGGGGAGCTGGTGAATTCTGTCTATGCGCTGGATACACCCGCGCGGCTGTTTGACATCGGCCATGTCACGATTGAGGCAGACACCACGGACGGAGCCGTCGCATCGGCGGCCAAGCTGGGCGGGATGATTGATGATTTCATGGTCAAAGACGGCGCATGGCATGATGATGTGCTGATCGCCAACATGATTTCATTGGCCAAAGACACGGGCGATATCACCCGCAATCCGGTGAACCTGAACCGGATGACATTTGATCAGGACAATTTTTGGACGGCGCATCTGGGCGGCGTTTATGTGTTTCGCAATGTCAAAGAACCTGCCGCGATTGCCATGGGGGATCTGGCTGTCCTTGGCGATTTGCCGATTGATCGTGTGGTGGGTGCGGATCAGCGATCCGCGATTGCGCAATTCCTGAAGGTCAACGATTTGGCCGAACCGATCATTGAGGCCCGCGGGATCGATAGTGCCGCGATCCTGCGCCAGAAGATGGATTTCATCGTGGCCGATGTTGCGACGTCTTTGGGCGAAGATATGGGCGGTGCAACGCGGCGTGATTTGCGCAGCTTGGGGCGTCGGTACTATGATAAATTGCCTATCGCGTGGCGTGGTCTGTCTGATCTTGTGCGCTGGGCCGAGGATGGCGGCGCGTGGCCGCGTATCGACAGCGAACATCCAGCCTATTTCTACACTCTGCGGGCCAAGGATCACAAAGACGCCGATATGGTGAATATGCTGTTGTCCGAACTGTCCCCGATGGATGTGCGGCAATTGTTTATCTGCCACAAAGAGGCGTTTTATACCGCCTACAACGACTGGCCTGACGCCAAGAAGGCTTATGTGGCGGATTTCCTGTCAAACGAGTATCAGGTGGACAAGGCGGGCACCCGCGAGGCGCTGTTCGGCTTTGAAGATGCGATGGAAGAACCCACAGGTCCGTGGGGTAAGGGGACTGCGCGGAACGATCTGATCGATCGGGTCGGACCCTGGGGCGCAGTAAAGAGGAGATGATATGTCGTTCGTAAGATTGGTCGTATTCGGGTTTCTGGCCCTGTCGGTCGTGTACCTGTGCGTCTCGCTTTATTCGCGGTCAATCCGGCGCGAAAAGCTGGAAAATGAATGGGACGAAAACCCGCCCAAGGACGCGACGCCGGACATGCGGGCGAATTTCATCGCGAGCGGGATGATGGTATACGAGAGCGGGCTGCGTAAGAAACTGATCCTTCTCGTGTTTGTGATCCCGCCGCTTATCGTCGGCACAATTATTTATTTCATCAACTAAAGGGTTGATCTCATGCGCAACATTCGCCGTTTCCTTCGCATCGCTTTGTTCCTGATCATCGGGCTGTTTTTGCATTACGTGATGCCCCAACAAGACATCGCGCGCGTCACATCGACCGAGATCATCCGTACCGATTTTTCGAATTTTAACCGGTTGTTTTATGCGCAGGCC
This sequence comes from Octadecabacter dasysiphoniae, assembly GCF_021532615.1. Lineage (GTDB taxonomy): Bacteria > Pseudomonadota > Alphaproteobacteria > Rhodobacterales > Rhodobacteraceae > Octadecabacter > Octadecabacter dasysiphoniae. Next base: position 222,869 of record NZ_JAKGAQ010000002.1, on the reverse strand, counting down.
GACAGTGGTGCGGTGGAAAACCCCACACGCGATTTGCGCCTGATCAACACCGAGCGCAAAGCGACATATCTGTTTGGCCTGATCCGCGGCAATAACGAGACGATGGTGTATCGTAATGAGGATACGGGCTGGATTTATCCGCCGTATTTCAAGTTCGACAGCTCTGATTTGCAGGCGGAGGCATCTGCGTCGATTTCAACGGCTGCTGAGGAATGGGTTGTGATCACGCATTACGGCTGGCGCGTGCGTTGGGCGTCGATTTATCCGAATGCGGTGGCCATCCGCCCCGCCCCAAGTGAGGATTTTCGCCCGTTCCCGTGGGTGAACCTGATTATTTTCATCGCGATGATCGTGGGCGGGTTTTTCTTGCGGGCCATGTGGCTGCAATTTCGTGAACGCACGGTTGATCCGTTGGCAGACCGGGTCGGGGATCGGGTGGATCATGTGAACGCTGATCTGGCGGAACGTAAGGGGCGCATTTCGCGCTGGCTGGGCACGTGGCGGCGCAAGTGAAGCGCCAATGATCTGACGATCAGCGCCTGCGGCGGGCGGGGAGCGCCCCTGCGGGGCGCAAGGGGGGCTCTGCCCCAGCGCTGCGCGCTTCCCCGGAATATTTAGAAAGCTCAGACGAATAGGACGCGCGCCCTTATTCGCCGTAAGGGATCCAGATCGTTTTGACCTCGGTCGATTGCGCGCGCCAAATGGATGAGGGCCACGTGCGGGCCGTGCCGTGATTGACCCATGTGCGTTTGAGGTTCGAAGTGGATTTGGCCTCGATCACGTGTGACACATCAGCGGTTGAGAATGACCATACCGCGTCGATGTTTGCATGTGCGGCCATGTGTGGTGCGAGGTCGGCGTGGCTGCCTGTCAGGATGTTGGCGACGCCTGCGGGGAGGTCCGAGGTTTCCAGCACTTGGTAGAAATCGGTGGCGGCCAGCGGGAAGGGTTGGCTGGCGACTGCGGTGATCCGATTGCCCATGGCCAGTGCCGGCGCGAGGGGTTCGATCAGCCCCATCAGCGGGCGGGTGTCGTCCGTCAGTACCGCGATGTTGCCGACGGGTTCGTGCATTGCCAAGGCAACGCCACGGATGGGCACGCCTTTGGCGGCACCGTCATGTTTGTCGGCCCATGCAGCCCACGTGAACAGGCAGTTGATCGCGTCGCCGACTTCTTTGGTGCCGGTTTTAGTGCCTGTCAGCTGGTTGATGCGGGTTGCAAATTCGTCCGAGCGCGCGCTGAGGTTTTCGCCGATGTAATAGAGGATCTGGGCGCGCAGGTGGCCTGTGGTTTTTGACCAGCCTTTGGCGGCGGCCATGGCTTCGATCGCGTTGCGCAGGTCTTTGCGGTTGGCGATGGACGCATGACCCAGAAGCTTGCCGGATTTGTTGAACACGGGGTCTGAATACCCGCCATCAGGGCGCGCCTGTTTGCCACCGATATAGAGTTTCGCGGTGCGATCCAGTGGATCGGCGGGGGTGCCATCTGTGGTGGTGAACGCGGTTGGCGCGGTGAGTTTCGCCATTTTGCCTTTGGGTCTTGTGTAGCCCATCAGGCCTTCCCAGCCGCCTTCGCGTCCAAAGCCGCTTTCGCGCACACCGCCGAAACCGGCGGCGGCGTCCATGAGGTTCGTGGCGTTGACCCAGACGATACCAGCGATCAGTTTTGGTGCGATATCCAGCGCGAGGTTGATGTTTTCCGTCCAGACGGATGCGGCCAGTCCGTAGCGGGTGTTGTTGGCGATTTCGACCGCCTCAGTAGGGGTGCGGAAGGTCGTGGCGACAAGCACGGGGCCGAAGATTTCTTCTTGCATTAGGGTGTCGGCGGGCGCGAGGCCGGTGATCAGCGTGGGTGGGTAGAAACATCCATCAGGGGCGGCGCATTGGTAGGTTTCGCCGGATGTGTTGGTGTCGACCATGCGGGTGATTTCGGCCAGTTGCACGGGGTCGACAATGGCGCCGACGTCGATGCATTTGTCCATCGGGTCGCCAATGCGCAGTCCGTCCATGCGGGATTTGAGTTTGGCGTAGAAACGATCGGCGATGCCTTCTTGCACCAAAAGGCGCGATCCGGCGCAGCAGACTTGGCCTTGGTTGAACCAGATCGCATCCACGAGGCCTTCGACGGCGGAATCCAGATCGGCATCGTCAAACACGATGTAGGGGGATTTGCCGCCCAGTTCCAACGACAGCGCTTTGCCTGATCCGGCGGTTTGTTCCCGGATGATGCGGCCCACGGCGGTTGAGCCCGTAAAGGCGATTTTATCGACATCCGCGTCAACCAAGGCAGCGCCTGTTTCGCCGTCGCCTGTGACGATGTTGACCACGCCGGGGGGCACGCCAGCGGCGGTACAAATTTCGCAAAATACCATCGCCGACAGCGACGTGTATTCGGCAGGTTTGAGGACAACGGTGTTGCCCATCGCCAAGGCGGGCGCAATTTTCCATGCCAGCATCAACAGTGGGAAGTTCCACGGGATGATCTGGCCGCACACACCGAGGGATTCGGCGTTGGGCATTTCGGTCTCCATCAACTGGGCGAAGCCCGCGTGGTGGTAGAAATGACGGATGGCGAGCGGCACGTCGATGTCGCGGCTTTCGCGGATCGGTTTACCGTTGTCGAGGGTTTCCATCACCGCCAGAAGCCGCGCATTTTTCTGCATCAGGCGGGCGATGGCATAAAGAACACGGGCGCGGGCCTGTCCGTCTTTGGCCCACTTGGGTTGGGCTTTGCGGGCGGCTGCGACGGCTAATGCGACCTCGTCCGCGGTGCCTTTGGTCACACCGGCAAGCTTTTCACCCGTTGCGGGGTTGTTGGACGCAAAATCGTCGCGCAGCGGGCCCCACTGACCGTTGATGAAATGGCCTGCGATACCGCCGCGATCCGCCAGCCAGCCCAATGCCTCGGACGCGCTTTCGGGGGCGGGGCCGTAGTCCATCGACTCGAAGATGTCTTTGACTGTCATGGTCTTATCCAATCGCGTGACGCCAGCCGGCGGAATAGCCGCCCGTGACGTGGTGTTCGAGTTGCCGTTCAATATCGCCGAGCAAGGAGGACGCGCCGAAGCGGAACAGGTCGGGTTGCAGCCAGCGATCGCCAAGTTCGTCTTTGATCATCGACAGATACACCAGCGCGTCTTTGGCTTTGCTGATGCCGCCGGCCGGTTTGTAGCCGACACGGATACCGGTGCGGTCGTGGTAGTCGCGGATGGCGCGTATCATGGTCAGGGTTACGGGCAAGGTCGCGTTTACGGGCTCTTTGCCCGTTGACGTTTTGATGAAATCAGCACCCGCCATCATGCACACGACAGACGCGCGCGCGACGTTGCGCAGGGTGCCCAGTTCGCCCGTCGCGAGGATCGCTTTGACGTGGGCATCACCGCAGGCTTCGCGCATTTGGGCCATTTCATCATAAAGCGCGGACCAGTTGCCTTGCAGGACGTGGCGGCGGGTGATGACGATGTCGATTTCTTTGGCACCCGCGTTCACGCTTTCGGTGATTTCTTGCAGACGAAGGTGCAGGGGGGACAGGCCAGCGGGGAAACCTGTGGACACGGCGGCGACAGGAATGTTGGTGCCGCGCAATGCGTCAACAGCCGTTTCGACCATATCGTGATAGACGCAAATCGCGCCAGTGGTCAGGCCTTCCATGTTCAGCGCCTTAAGCAAATCAGCGCGCACCGGTTGGCGGGCCTTTGCACACAGGCGCTTCACGCGGCCTTCGGAATCGTCCCCCGACAGCGTCGTGAGGTCCATCAGGCTGATTGCCTTGCACAACCACGCGGCCTGATAATCCTTTTTGACTGAGCGGCGGCCCGGCAGCGTTGCGGCGCGCCGTTCAATCGCTGAGGTATTGGCCTGCACCGCTTTGACCCACGACAAATCGAGCGGAATTCCGTCGTTTCGTGGTTCTTGAACTTGCGGCAGATGGGTTGTTTTTGGGTCCATGGTTTGCATGGGAGACTTCCGATTTGTGAAGCAAAACACTGTCACGCGAAGGTAGGGTTTGGCAAGCGGCGACGGGGCGTCAGAGGCGGGGCTGGATCAGGTTGGCCTGACGCGCGCGGCGATAGCGCAGGGGTGTTTCGCCCATGTGGGACAGGAAAAGTTTGTGAAAGTGGCTGAGGTTTGGAAGGCCGCAATCAGCCGCGATTTCGGGCAACGGGTCGGACGTTCCCGTAAGCTGGCGCGCGGCGTGATCCATTCGCAGGGTGTTGATGTAATCGGACGGCGTCAGCCCCATAAAGCGGCGCATGGTGCGTGACACGTGCGGGTGCGCGCGCCCTGTTGCGGCGACAAAACCAGCGGCACCGTCGCGAAAAACGGCAGGGTCATGTGCCTTGGTGCATGCGGCAATCAACCAGTCGGGCGCACCGTTTTCCATGCCTTCTGGCGTGCGATCAAGGGCGACGAGGAACGGGAGCAAGAACGCCTCAAGATACAGTTTTCGCCGCGGGCTGCGTTCCAACTGCAAGGCCGCCTGGTTAAGCGCTGCGAGCTGGCGCATATCGCGGTGGGTGATCGTCGGTTCCGTCGTGGCGGCCCAAAACGCAACCCCCGCAAGGTCTTCGTGGCGGTTGCCAATGGCCTTGATCACACCGGGACGAATGGCGAGGGACACGACGATGGACGCTTCGCCATCAGCCTGCGCGCCTTTGGGGCGGCGACCTTGTAATCCGTGACGTTGATCGGGTGAAATGAACAACACGTCTCCTTCGGACAGGTCGCGTTTTCCGGCATCGGTGTGCAAACGCACGGTGCCGTTTTGCACCCAGACCAGTTCATGAAAATCTTGCGTGTGCAGGTGCGGCGGGCGGCGTGTGTCAAGCTCCGCACGGCTAAGAACAAAGGCTTCTTCAGCGGCAAAGGTATCGTTTGCGGACAGGGTCATGATGTTCATGGCGTCAAATTACCATGCTCATGGCGGGATTGCACGGGGGGCATTGGCGCGGTAGTCAGCACACGAAACCGCAAAGGAACTGCGCATGTCATTTGATCGTTCTATCAAAATTGCCCCATCCATTCTGTCTGCCGATTTCGCCAATCTGGGCGCGGAAATTCGAGCCGTCGAGGCACAGGGCGCGGATTGGATTCACGTTGATCCCATGGACGGGCATTTTGTGCCGAACCTGACGATCGGGCCGAATGTCGTCGCGGCGATCCGCCCACACGTAAAGACGTTTATGGATGTGCATTTGATGATTTCGCCGGCTGACCCTTATATTGGTGCCTTCGCCAAGGCGGGCAGTGACATGATCACGGTTCACGCAGAGGCGGGCGCGCATTTGCACCGTTCACTGCAATCAGTGCGCGCAGAGGGCAAGATGGCGGGTGTTGCGCTTAATATGACAACGCCGCTGTCCGTGGTTGAGGATATTCTGGATGATATCGACATGATCCTGATCATGACGATCAACCCCGGTTTTGGCGGGCAAAAATTCACCCATGCGATGGTCGATAAAGTGGCGCGGTGCCGCGGTATGATTGGTGATCGGCCGATCCACATTCAGGTTGATGGTGGTATTGATCCGACGACTGCGCCGCTTGTGGCGGCGGCGGGTGCGGATGTGCTGGTTGCTGGATCAGCGGTGTTTCGCGGCGGGTCGGTTGATGCGCCGCAGGTGTATGGCAGCAACATCGCCGCGATCCGCGATGCGGCGCAAAAGGCGCTTTAGCGTCTGCACAAAAACTGCACAAACGGGTTAACCTGTCTGCACAAATGGATTTGTAGGGTAGGGTCACTGCAAACGCCCAAAGGTGCCGACATATGACCAATACGATCCTGATTATCGATGACGACGCGGACATTCGCGACGTGGTGCGCATTGCGCTGACCCAAGCGGGATTCCAGACCCAAGAAGCAGGTGACGGGCGCGAAGGGCTGGCAGCTGTTGCGCGTATCAAACCGGATTTGGTGGTTCTTGATATTGGCCTGCCGGAAATGGACGGGCTTGAAGTTTGCCGCACGGTGCGGGTGACATCAGATGTGCCGATCCTGTTTTTGACCGCCCAAGGGGATGAAATTGACCGGATTATCGGCCTTGAAATGGGGGCGGACGATTACCTGCCCAAACCGTTTTCGCCGCGTGAACTGGTCGCCCGCGTCAAAGCGATTTTGCGGCGCGGCGGTGTTACGCCAGAAGACCGGCCCTTGCGACATGGCATTATCGAAGTCGATCCCAGCCGCCATTTGACCCGCGTGCGCGGAGAGGTCGTAGCCCTGACCGCCCGCGAGATGGATTTGCTGGTTAAGCTGATGTCGCGCCCCGAACAGGTGCATGCGCGCCCGGCTTTGGTGGATGCGATTTACGGTGTAAATATCCACGTCAGCGACCGCACCATGGACAGTCATTTGCGGAATTTGCGCGCCAAGTTGAAGGCGGCGGGATGCGTGGATGCGGTTGAAACCATGCACGGGATCGGGATCCGCATGGGGCCGTGCGCGGGATGACGCGGATCACACGCAAATGGCGCCCGCCGTTATGGTTGGTCGTGGCTGTGACGCTGGGCGTGGTGTTGTGCCTGCCGCTGATCGGGATTGTGTTTGTCAGATATATGGCCCCGTTGATGGGGTATCGAGAGGCCGCTTATGCCGCGGGTTTCGGTGTTCTTGCGGCGACATTTGTGATGGGCTGGGGGCTTTGGCGGTTTTTATTGCGGCCGGTCCAAGCAATGCGTGTCCGCGTTGGGGCGCTTCGGTCAGGTGAGGAGGACGCGTTGGACCCGCTGGATCAATACGGCACGTCTGACATGCAGGCCTTGGGGCAATCGTTTCTGGATATGGGGCGTGCGTTGCGCAACCGTGAGACAGTTTTGCGCGGCTATGCGGACCACGTCACGCATGAGTTGAAATCGCCATTGACCGTCGTGCGCGGCGCGGCGGAATTGCTGGCCTTGCCCGATTTACCAGCGGTGGAGCGGGATCGGCTTACGGCCAAGGTCGAGGCGGCTGCCGCGCGGATGACCGCGTTGCTTGATGCGCAAAGGGCGTTGGCGCGCGCGCAAGAACCCAGTGCACGCGGTGTTGCACGTCTGTCGGATGTGGCCAAGGATATTGAAGTGGTGCAGGACGGGGACGTCCCCCTTCCGGCTGAGGCGTTGACGCTGGTGATTGAACACCTTGCCGGCAATGCCAAGGCCCATGGTGCCACAAAAATCACGGCTGCGGTGCATGGCGATACCTTGCGCATTCAGGACAATGGTACAGGTATTTCGCACGGCAACCGCGCCCGCATTTTTGAGCCCTTCTTCACCACCCGCCGCGAGGCAGGTGGCACGGGCATGGGGCTGTCCATCGTGCGCCGCATTCTTGAAGCGCACGAAGCAGATATCGCGCTTGTGCCCACGGACGCAGGCGCACGGTTCGACATTACGTTTTAGGGGTTCATGCCCTTTTTCGTCAAAAACGAAGGAAGCTTTTTGGCGTCATCTGTGGCGGCCTGTTCGGCGGGTGCCATGGCCTTGATGGCTGCAACGCCGCTTTCGCCCAATGGGATGGTTGCAAAGGGTCCGCCGATGCACATTTGCGCGCGATCTGACGGATCAGCGGGGGCAGCAGAGGCCAGCAGGCTGTCCGCCCAGTTTTCAGCGTTGTCCTTTGGTTTATATCCAAGGAACGCGGCCTTATCGTTGTTGACCGGCGCGCGGTCATTGTCGGACACGCCGTAAACGACCGTAAATCCTGTCGTGGTCGCAGTGACAGACCGATCAACCAGGTGGCGCAGGTCATCAAAGCTGAGCCATGTGCGCAATGCGCGCGCGTTTTGGGGCACTTTCGTACAGGAGAAAATCCGCAAATGGACGGATTCCATACCGCGTTTTGCCCAATAAAGTTTACCCAGATCTTCCGTGAAACATTTGGCCAAGCCATAGAACGTATCGGGCGCGTGATCGACATCAAGGTCCGCACCGGCGGCGTTTTCAACCATGCCCACTGCATGCACGGAGGACGCATAGATCACGCGCTGCACGCCATGGCGGTGGCCTGCTTCCCAGACGTTGTAAGACGACAGGAAATTCGGGCCTAGCAGGTCTTCGAAGGGGCGCTCATCCGCGATTGAGGCGAAGTGGACGGCGATGTTTGCGCCCTCCATCAGGGGCAAAACTTCGTCCAGTTTGGAACAATCGGCTTGCACGAATGTTTCGTTGTCCAGCAGCGTTGCAGGGGCGTCGCTAATATCGACAGACACCAGCGTATCCGCGAGCGCCGCAAGGGTTGCGCGGATTTCCATACCAAGGTTGCCGCAGGCCCCCGTGAGAACGATTTTCTTGTGAAGTTTGGTCATGGTGCGACCCCTTTGTTATTTGCCGCCACGCTTCACGGTTCGCGGGCGCACGTCAAGGGTGACCTAACCGATGATGTTGAACGCCGCGCGGATTTCCGCGTCTTGTTTGGCGGACAGATGGGTGGGTTTATGGGTTGCTAGGATGTCGTCAACGCGCAGTTTGGCACGGTCCCATGCGGTTTGCGCACCTGCGTCGGCCCAGGTTTGCGGCTGTTCGCGATCTGCTAAGGACGGGTAGTGATAATCGCGCTCCATCGCTTGGTAGGTGTGATCCGACCCGAGGAAATGGCCGTCGCCAAGGATTGCGGCACAGATCGCATCATAGCCGAGGTTTTCATCGCTCACTTCAATGCCGCGCAGGGTGCGGTAGGTCATACTGTGCATTTCGTCGTCCAGCACGAAGGCTTCGAATGATGCGCCAAGCAGGGACGCGGTCATGCCGCTGGATTCATAGATGAGGTTGCCCCCCGCAAGGGCCGCGGCAAGCGATGTCATGCCTTTTTCGACACCGTATTGTGCGTCCAGTGCTTTGGCGTCGGTCATGGAGGCCGCGACGCCGCTGGGCAGGCCAAGCCAGTTGGACATTTGTGCAGATGCGGCGTTGAGAACGGTGGTTTCCCCACCGCCGCCCGCGAAGGCACCTGATCGCAGATCGATGACCAGCGGCCAGTTGGAAAAGATCATCGGAAAGCCGGGGGAAATGACGTTGACCATCACAAGGCTTGCGAGTGTTTCGGCCAGCGATTGCGCAAGGAACCCGGCAAGGGTGGCGGGCGCCGTTGCGCCTGCTTGTGCGGCAGTGATGCACGACATCGGGATATTGTGTTCGATGCATTTATAAACGACGTCCACCGCGTCTTCGCCAAAGCGCATGGGGCTGATGACGGGGCTGATGTGCGTTTTCAGGAACGGGCGGCGTGCGAACTGGCCTGTCCCGCCTGCTGCGATGTCCAACAGATGCACGATCGGGTCCACATGGTCCGCGATGGTAAATGCCGTGGCGACGGGTTTGGTGGTGCCGCGCATCAAGGCGTAGGCGGTGTTCACATCCAGATCGAACATGTCGGGCACGTCCGTGGCGATGCAGCAGCGGGTGAACCACGCGACGTTATCAAGCGCGTCTTGCAGGCGGGTGAAATCGTGTAGATCAGTCAGGGTCGAAGGGCGGTAGACGCCTGTGTCGCGGTCCAATGTCGTGACGGCCGCGCCGCCTGTGCCGAAAAAGACGTTGTCACCCCCGACTTCAATCGTGCGGTTGGGATCGCGGCCATGCAGGGGGAATGTTTTGGCGGCCTTGTCGATGATATTTTCGATCAATGTGCGCGGCATGCCGATGCGGCTATTGCAAAGATCGGTGCAGCCTGCGGCGATCAGATCATCCCAAAGACGCGCTGGGACTTCGCCCATACCAAGGTCGGAAAGTAACCGTAACGCTGTGTCATAAATCTTGTGACAATCGGCTGGCGAAAGCGGTTGGTATTGACCGCCGCGCTGGCCCGGTGCGGCGGGGTTTACGGCCACGGGCACCGCGCGTTTTGCGACGCGGGCCGCCCTGCCACCTGTGCGACGTGAAGATTTCGGATCTGTCATTGGATCAGCGTCTGCCGACGCGGCCAATCGTGCAAGCATCGTGGACAAGATGCGTAAATTCAGAAACGTTGATTCAGATATGGAGAATCAACCGCCCCCCTTTACCTTCCGCGCCGCGCAGACGTTTGTTGCGGTGGTCGAAGCGCAGTCCGTCACAAAGGCCGCGCATCGTCTTGGGGTTAGTCCATCATCCGTGTCCCAACAATTGAGCGGCCTAGAGGCGGCGCTGGGCGCCAAGTTGATCGAACGCACCGCACGTCAGTTTCGCCTGACGACGGCAGGGGTGTTGTTTCTTGAACCCGCCAAGCAGCTTTTGGATGATGTGAGCGCGGCCAAAGCGCGGCTGGTAACGGCGGATCAGACGCCGCCGATGTCCGTGCGGATTGCATCGATCGAAGAATTGGACGCGACGGTGATTGCGCCTTGGTTGCTTAAGCTGACGGGCACCTATCCGAACATTGCCTTCGCGCTGAGCAGTGGGGCGAGCCACGAAAACCACGAAGCGCTAAGCACCCGTGCCGTGGATTTGATGCTGGCTGTGGATACCGTGGGGCAGGCCGATTGGGTTGAACTGCACCCCGTGCTGCGCGATCCGTTTATCTTGGTAAGCGCGCCGCGGATGGGGGATGCGCCCGATATGGCGACGCTGCGCGGTGCGCCGTTTGTGCGCTATGCGTCCGACCTTCAGATCGGGCGGCAGATTGAAGCGCAGTTGCGCAGGTCCGGTTTGCAGCCTGCGCGGGGGTTTGAATTTTCGACCAATCAGGCGCTGTTTGCGATGACGGCCGAACTGGGCGGATGGGCGATCACCACAGCGCTTGCGTTCTTCGGCACGCCGCTGGCGGGGGATTTGGTGCGGGCGCATCCGCTGCCTGTTGCTGCGTTTTCGCGTCGTTTGGCATTGCATTCAAGGGCGGGTGCGCTGGGGGATTTGCCGCGTCAGATGGCGCACGACATTCGCACCTGTCTGGAAGACCGTATTCTGAAAACGAGCGCGGATCGTTTGCCATTCCTTGGCGATGGTTTTCAGATACTTCACTAAATCGAAATCATAGATTCTTCGCACCGCCCCCCGATTGCGCGAACGGTCCCTATCTGGTCAGATTTACACGCAATCACCAGAGGACTCGCCATGAAAACCCAAACCAGAGCCGTCGTCATCGGGGGCGGCATTGCCGGCTGTTCAACGTTGTACCATCTGACCCAAGAGGGCTGGACGGACGTCGTTTTGGTGGAACGTGATGAGCTGACGAGCGGGACCACATGGCATTCCGCCGCGCAGGTGACAAATTTCGGGATGAACCAGACGATGGTGGGCCTGAAAACCCATTCCATCAATCTTTACAAAGAATTGCGCGATGATGCCGATTACCCTGTCGGGTATAATCACGGTGATGGCGGCATCCGTTTGGCCAATACCGAGGCGCAGATGGAGGGGTATCGCCATTTCGCGTCGATGGCGCGGGGTATGGGCGTTGAATACGAGGTTCTGGACGCCCAAGAATGCGCGCGCAGGCATCCGCTGATTTCAACCGACAACCTGCTTGGTGGTCTTTGGGATGGCAACGACGGCGACATCGATCCCGCATCCTTGTGCCAGGCTTTGGCGCGCCGTGCCCGTAAGGCGGGGGCTGAGGTATACCGCAATACGCCTGTCACGGGGCTGACGCAGCTTAAGGATGACAGCTGGATCGTGCACACAGACAAGGGCGATATTGCCTGCGAGGTCGTGATCAATGCCTGCGGGTATCGCGTGAACGAGGTCGGGTCGATGATGGGCGTGCATCACCCCGTCACGTCCATGGAACACCAGTACATGGTGACCGAGGACATCCCGGCAATCGTTGAGGCGGGGCATCGCATGCCGCTGCTGCGTTGCCCGATTTCGGATTATTATTCGCGACAGGAAAAGAACGGTCTGCTTGTCGGGTTTTACGAACAGGACTGTAAGACATGGGGCATGGACGGGATCGACCCGCACTTTGTGAATGCCCTGTGCCCCGATGATCTGGACCGTGTGATGGACGTCTTGGAAGGCGCGTTTGAGCGGATGCCTGCGTTGATGGATGTTGGTATCAAATCCATCGTCAACGGCCCGATCACCTACACAATTGACGGCGCGCCATTGGTTGGGCCGATCCCCGGGAAACGCAATGCGTTCTGCATCATCGGTCTACGTGCAGGCCTTGGTGAGGGGGGTGGCCATGGCTGGCTGTTGGCGCAACAGATCGTCCACGGTGAAGCCTGTTATGACACGTGGTGCATCGATCCGCGCCGCTTTACCGGGCACACAAATGTTGAACTGAACGCGCTGAAGGCGATTGAGGATTATCAGAACGAATTCCGGTTCCATTTCCCGAACGAGCACCGCCCCGCGGGCCGCAACGCAAAGACCACGCCTTTGACGCCTGTACTGGCGGCGGAAGGTGCTGAATTTACGGTTGTGAATGGCTGGGAACGTGTCGAGTTTATGAAGCCGACGCCAGATTTCCACGTCACCCACGGTTTCAAATTTGATGAGAGTTTTGATGTTGTCGCAGGCGAAGTGGATGCCGTGCAAAACGCCGTTGGCATTTGTGAGGTCAACGGGTTCAACCGCTTTGAAATCACGGGCGAAGATCGCCACAGCTTCCTTGATCATATGATTTGCGGACGTGTGACCAAAAAAGACGGGCGCGTCGGGCTTGGCTATTTGCTGAACCACCACGGGATGGTGAAGGCCGAGGCCACGGTTGCCAATATCCCCGCGTCGGATCGCGGCCCTGCGCGGGTCTGGTACGGGTCTGCGGCAGCGGCTGAATTCCACGATATGGATTGGTTGCAGGCGCATATTGGCGATGCCGATGTGCAGATCCGTAGCCTGACCAACGATCAGACAATCCTTGTTATTGCGGGGCCAAAGGCGCGCGATGTCATGCAAGCGGTCAGCCGCGAAGATTGGTCGCGCGAAGCGTTTCCATGGTTGTCCGTGCGCGAATGTTTTATCGGGTTTTCCCCCGCGACCGTTCTGGGCGTCAGTTTTTCGGGCGAATTGGCGTATGAAATCCACATCCCGAATGCGTCCCTGTTCGCGGCCTATACCGCGTTGCGCAAAGCGGGTGAGGCGCACGGCATGAAGATGTTTGGTGCCTTGGCCGTGGATTCCATGCGGATGGAAAAAGGGTTCTTGCATTGGAAGGCAGATTTGCTGACCGAGTTTGACCCCTTCGAAACGGGGCTGGATCGGTTCATCAAAATGGACAAACCGGATTTTATCGGGCGCGATGCGTTGGTGAAACGACAGGCTGATGGGCCGACGAAGAAGTTTGTGACGCTTGAGGTCAACAACACCTATGCCCGCGCTTATGGCGGGGCCTCGGTGATGGTGGACGGCAAAGTTGTTGGCACGATTTCGTCGGGGGATTGGGGCCACCGCACTGGGCTGAACCTTGCCTATGCGTTCGTGGACACTGACATGCCGGACACGGTCGAGATTGATATGCTCGGTGAGATGGTGGCCGCTACGGTCATTCCGGCGGGGCCGTACGATCCCGACTATGCGCTGATGCGTGGCTAGGGTAGTTAGGGTGAAACCATTGGAGTTTCGCCCGTGACATTGCCCCGCAAAGACCTGTTTCATCTGCCCGAGGGGATGATTTATCTTGATGGTAACTCATTGGGGCCATTGCCGAAATCGGTGGATTCTGCGTTGTCGAGCATGGTCACGGACCAGTGGGGCGCGCATCTGATCAAGGGCTGGAATGTCGATGATTGGATGGGCCAACCTATGCGGGTTGGTAACATGATTGGCAAACTGGTGGGCGCACCCGAGGGGTCGATCACTATGGGCGATACACTGTCCGTGAAGGTTTATCAGGCGCTGTCGGCTGGCGTTCAAATGCGCCCTGATCGCAAAGTAATCCTGTCTGACAGCGGCAATTTTCCGTCTGATCTGTATATGGCGCAGGGGCTGATCGCGCAGCTGGATCAGGGCCACGAATTGCGCGTTGTTGAACCTGATGATGTCATGGATGCGATCACGGACGAGGTTGCGGTGGTGATGATCACGCAGGTCGATTACCGCAGCGGTGCCGTGCATGACATGGCGGCGATGACCGCTAAGGCGCAGGCAGCGGGTGCTGTCATGATCTGGGATCTGGCCCATTCGGCGGGGGCCGTTCCGGTTGATCTGGCCGGATGTGGTTGTGAATTTGCGGTTGGCTGTACCTATAAATACCTCAACGGTGGGCCGGGTGCGCCTGCGTTCATCTATGTGCGCCCTTACGTGATCGAAGACATCAAACCTGCGCTGTCTGGCTGGCTTGGCCATGATGCGCCCTTTGCGTTTGACCTTGATTATCGCCCGGCGATGGGGATTGAACGGATGCGGGTCGGCACGCCGCCCGTGTTGCAACTGACCGCGCTGGAATCCGCGCTGGCGGTCTGGGACGGGGTTGAGATGGCCGATGTGCGCGCAGCATCGGTTCGCCTGACAGAATTGTTCATTAGTGAGGTTGAGGCTCGATGCCCTGAACTGACGCTATTTTCACCGCGCGATCCCGCACATCGTGGCAGTCAGGTTTCGTTTGCTCACGCCGAAGGTTATGCTGTCATGCAGGCGTTGATTGCACGTGATGTGATCGGTGATTTCCGTGCGCCCAACCTGATCCGGTTCGGATTTACGCCGCTTTATATTGACGACGCCGATGTGACGGGCGCCGTCGATGTTCTGGCCGATATTCTGGACAATCGCGTCTGGGATGATCCCAAATACATGGCGAAAAGCCGCGTCACCTAAAGGGTGACGGGCTGTCCGGTTTCCAGCGACTTTGCGGCGGCGTCCGCCATAACCTGTGCGCGCAATCCGTCCTCAATGGTCGGGATGGCGACGGTTTTGTCGTGCAAATGCGCGACGAAGGTTTGCATTTCGATGGCGTAGGCGGCCTCGTATCGTTCAAGAAAAAAGTTGAGCGTCGGCGCGGCCTGAAAGCCATTGGCGTTTGCAATGTCGACGGTGTTTTCCAGCACGTTGGCCGCGCGTAGCATGCCGCCTGACCCATGGACTTCGATGCGTTGATCATAGCCGTACGTCGCACGGCGCGAATTGCTGATGGTGCAGATTTTGCCCGATGCCGTGGTGAGGGTCACGGCGGCGGTATCGACATCGCCCGCTTCGCCGATTGCGGGATCCACGAGGGCCGAGCCGACAGCAAAGAGGCTGATCGGATCTTCGCCCAGCAAAAAGCGCGCCATGTCAAAATCGTGGATCATCATGTCGCGGAAAATCCCGCCGGAGGATTTGATGTAGCTGATCGGGGGCGGGGAGGGGTCACGCGACAGAATGGTGACGATTTCAACGCTGCCGATTTCGCCTGCGACGATACGCTTTTGCACGTTGGCAAAGTTGGGATCAAAGCGGCGGTTGAAGGCGGTGAAGAACGCCACGTTTGCGCCGTTCACAATATCGATCAAGGTGCGGATGTTGTCGGCGGACATATCCACCGGCTTTTCGCAAAAGATCGCTTTGCCAGATTGCGCGGCGGCTTTGATGATGTCGAAATGGGTGTCCGTCGGGGTGCCGACGATCACCGCGTCGATGTCATCGCTGGCGATAATGTCATCCGTCGTACGCACGTCAGCGCCGCAGGTTTTGGCCAATGCGGCGGCTGCGTCGGGAAAGAAATCCGACACGGCCACGATGCGCGCCGTGTCCATCCCGCGCAGGGTTTTTGCATGGACCTGACCGATGCGGCCACAGCCCAATAATCCAATTCGTATCATGATGTCCCTTTCATGAATGCGCGCAGAACACCGCGCGTTGCGGTGACCAGCGGGTCGTGTGTGTCTTTGAGGATCGTGTTGCGATCAAAGCGGGTCGTGTCGCTGTTGACGGCGGTGCGCAACGCCGCGCCGAAGGCCATGCGCAGTTCTGTTCCGATGTTGAATTTGCAAATTTGTGACGTGCGGGCCAGTGATGTGCGTTGGGCCATTGGTACGCCTGATCCGCCGTGGATGACCAAAGGTACATCTGTCACGGCTTCGATTGCGCGAATGCGGGGTTCGTCGAGCCCGCCGTCTTTGTCGGTTTGCAAATGCACGTTGCCGACTGAAATCGCCATGGCATCGACGCCTGTTTCGCGCGCGAATTTTGCGGCTTCTGCCGGGTCTGTTCCGGCGGATGCTTCGCCGCCATTATAGCCGACAAATCCGATTTCACCTTCGCACGAAATACCCGCCGCGTGGGCCATTTCTGCGATCTGTGCGGTTTCGTCGATGTTCTGGTTTAGCGGTTTGCGTGACCCGTCAAACATCAGGGAGGTGAAGCCGGAGTCGAGCGCTTCTTTGCAGTCCTCAAACGTGTAACCGTGATCAAGATGGGCGACGACAGGTACAGACGCGCCTTCGGCCAAATGGCGGAACATTTTGCCAAGGACCGGAAGCGGCGTGTGTTCACGACAACCGGGGCCAGCTTGTAGGATGATGGGGCAGTTTTCGGCCTCGGCGGCGGCGACATAGGCGCGCATGTCTTCCCAGCCGAGCGTGACCAATCCGGCCACTGCGTAGCCTTGTGTGAGTGCAGGATGAAGAACGTCTTTGAGTGTGACCAGTGGCATGGGTTCGTCCTTAGAAGCCCCCGGCCCTCCGGGGGGAGTTTATTGGCCTAGATGAAGGCGCGGCGCTATTTGAACTTGGCGATCATGTCTTTGATGCCGGGAATAGTTTCGATCTGGTTGGCAAATGTGGGCTGAAAAAACTGCACGAGGGACCGCTGGGACAGGCCACCGAGGATGGTGAAATAATACATCTCGTAGCCCGGCATCACGACGCATGGATGATAGCCAGAGCCAAGCAAAATGGTGGAGCGGTCCATCAGGTGATGCGCATCGCCGGGCTGGCCGTCTTCGTGTTGGATGATCTGGACGCCAGCCCCGTGGTTGGGGCGGAAGCGGAAATTATATGTCTCGTCGTGGCGGGTTTCGATGATGTTGCCATCGGCATCCTTGCGGTCGGTGTCATGTTTGTGCGCGGGAAAACCGGACCAGCCGCCTTGGCCGACTGTGAACAGTTCGGATACCAGCAAACGCCCGACCTTGTCGTGGTATTTCGTGCCCAGGATATGTTTGATTTTGCGGTGGGTTTTGGTGTCGTCGGACCCGTATTGCACCGTGTCGAGTTCGGCCACGCGCACATCAAACGGGTCGAGGACTTTGTCGTAACGCGCACCTGCGATGAAGACTTCGGTGTCGTTGACGGCAACCATTGTCGCCTTTGCGCCGACGGGGACGTAAACGCCTTCTGGTTCGCCGTCCCAGACGTCTGTGCCGCGATTGCCGAGGGCGGCAAATTTCACGCCTTCGATTTCAACGTCTACGGTGCCTGTGGCCGGCGCGATGCATGTTTCGTAGCCCGGCACCTGATATTCAAATGCATCGCCCGCTTTCAATTTGACGATGTTGAAATAGTTCAGCGGGACCGTTGGGTCGTCCGCATCCACGATCGGTTTGTTTTGGTTGTCATGGGGGGCGATGTGCATGGGGTCGGTCCTTAACTTTGGGTTGGGCCAGAATGGTCAAGCAGAAAACTGTCGAGTTGATCGGTGTCAGGCATGGCCGGTGCGCAGCCTTCTTGCGCGACAACGATGGACGCACAAGCAGACCCGCGCAAGATTGCATCTTTCATCGGGCGGCCCTGCGACAGCGATGCCATGAAACCGGCCATGAAACTGTCGCCCGCGCCGGTGGGTTTGACGGCTTCAACGGGGTAAATCCCTGTGGTGATTTCCTGCCCTTCGGCAAATGTCACAGCGCCTTTGTGGCCCATTTTATAGACCACGATTTCAGCGGTTGTTGCGGCGAGGTCACGGGCTTTTTGCAGACCCTGTTCAATGCCGCCCGCCATAAAGCCGAATTCTTCGTCGTTGCCGACGATCACGTCGGATAAGGCGCCCGCGCGCGACAACACATCGGCGGCCACGGCGGGGGAGGGCCATGAATAGGGGCGATAATCGACGTCAAAGATGATCGGGATGCCCGCGTCTTTGGCGAGTTCGAACGCGCGAAACGCCGCTGTGCGGGATGGTTCGGCGGCAAAGACGGTTCCCGCCGTTATGAGGGCCGAGAACTGGGAATAATCAACCGCTTCGACATCCGCGACGTTCATTTGAAAATCAGCGGCGTTGTTGCGATAGATCACTGATTGATGATCATCGACGCGGGTTTCATAGACCGCAAGGGATGTGCGTTCTTCGCCTTGAATGGTGCGCACATGGGCGTGGCCAACACCGTAATTGTCCAACTGGTTAAGGCAATACCGTCCGACGGCATCGTCTGACACACAAGTCACCAGATCGGCGGACAGGCCAAGTTTGACCAACCCCGCAGCGATATTGGCGGACGACCCACCCATGGCCACGAACATTTCGGATGCGTGTTCTGTTTGGGTGCGGCCGACTGGGGACAGATCCATCCCGACGCGGCCTACGACGATGAAACGCCCTTTTTTGATACCGTTTACTGCGTTCATGTTCTGCCTTCGGCGTTTATTGCGTCTGCGGTGTCGCGGACGTCTGGGGCGGGGTGCCAAGCAGCGCCAGACAAGATTACCATATCACCCGACACAGGTTCGGCATGGTCATGGATGACCCCGGCGGAATCGAAATCTTTGGCGGTGTAGGTGTTCATCACAGACCTTTGCGCTGTTTGGGGCGGCTGGATTCCCAATCTGTGTGGGCGTCGCGGACCTTGGCGCTGTCTGACACTTCGGGTGTGCCGACTTCCCACCATGTGTGGCCTTCGGTGGTCCAGCCTTCGTAGGCGTCCACCTTCATCACGATCACGCTGGTTTTGTCGGCGGCTTTTGCGCGCTTGAACGCCTCGCCCAATTCAGCGGGATTGGCGACAGTTTCGGCGTTCGCACCCATGGATGCGGCGTGGGCTTCGAAATCAACTGTGAAGGGTGTGGGCACTGTGGGTGTGTCCGCGATCAGGTTGTTGAAGCTTTCGTTACCGGTGTTGTTTTGCAACTTGTTGATGACCGCAAAACCGCCGTTGTCGAGAACCAGAAGGATCATCTTTTTCTGTGTCAGGACCGATGAGTAAATATCGCTGTTCATCAGCAGATACGATCCGTCACCGCAAAACACGATGGTGTCTTTGTCCGGTTCGCGTTGGGCCTGTGCGATGCGCGCGCCCCAACCGCCGGCAATTTCATAACCCATGCACGAAAAGCCGAATTCGACATCTACGGTGCCAAGGCCTTTGGTGCGCCAGTTGGCCGTTACCTCGGCGGGCAAACCGCCAGCGGCGGCAACAACACGGTCGCGCGGATCACACAGATCGTTCACCACCCCGATGGCTTGGGCGTAGGAATTGGCGCGATTACCAGCGGCGACGTTTTCGGCCACGTAGGCATCCCACTTGGTGCGTTCGGCCTTGGCGAAATCTGTCCAGCTGGCGTCGTATGTTACACCGTTCAGGGCCTGATGCAGGTCGGTCAGTGCGGCCTTTGCATCGCCCACAATCGGGGTTGATTGATGTTTCATCGCATCATGGCGACCCACGTTCACGGTGACGATTTTGGCGTCTTTGGCAAAGGCCGTCCATGATCCTGTGGTGAAATCCTGAAGCCGGGTGCCGACGGCGATGATAACATCTGCGCGTTCTGCCACAGCGTTCGCGCTATCTGATCCCGTCACGCCCAAAGGCCCGATGTTGAGAGGATGATCAGACAACATGTTGGCACGTCCCGCGATGGTTTCGACCACGGGGATGTCACACGATTCCGCCAGCGCGGTGAGCTCTTTAACCGCACGGGAATATTGCACGCCGCCGCCCGCGATGATCACGGGGCGTTTGGCGTCCGCGATGATCGTGCGCGCCGCTGCGATTTCATCGGTGCACGGCCGTTGGCGGCGGATTCTGTGTACCTTCTTGGCGAAGAATTCTTCGGGGTAATCATAGGCCCAGCCCTGCACGTCTTGGGGCAGGCCGATGAAGGCGGGGCCGCAATCAGCGGGGTCCAGCATGGTGGCCAAAGCGTTGGGCAGCGATTGGATAATCTGTGCGGGATGCGTGATGCGGTCCCAGTAGCGGCTGACGGCCTTGAAGGCATCGTTCACGCCGAACGTCGGATCGCCAAAGTGTTCGAGTTGTTGCAAAACCGGATCGGGCAGGCGCGTCTGGAAGGTGTCGCCGCACAGCATCAACATCGGCAAACGGTTCGCGTGGGCCAAGGCCGCTGACGTCAAAAGATTCGCCGTTCCGGGGCCAGCGGACGCGGTGCACAGCATGAACCGCTGGCGCAGCCATTGCTTGGCGTAGGCCGCCGCAGCGAACCCCATGCTTTGTTCGTTTTGCCCACGATACAGCGGCAGCGTGTCTTGCACGTTATACAAGGCTTCACCAAGGCAGGTGACGTTGCCGTGGCCGAAGATTCCGAAGCCACCACCGCAAACGCGCAGCTCCTCGCCGTCGATTTCGATGAACTGATTGTTCAAATAACGAATGATCGCCTGAGCCGTCGTCAGGCGGAGTGTCTTGTCGGTCATGCTGGCGTATTCCCCAGAATTTGTCGGTGGCAAAAGATTGCCGCTTGCACGTTTCAGACTCAGACGATAACCATTTTGCAACCGGTTGCAAACTGGTTTTCGAAAAAGGGTACAGAATGACAGAGATCGGTATCGGAATCCTGGGCGGCGGCTATATGGGTAAGGCCCATTCGGTCGCGATGGCCTCTGTTGGGGCGGTGTTTAACACGGCCCTGCGCCCCCGATTGGAGATGATTTGCGCGTCTTCACAGGAATCGGCTGAACGGTATCGTGCGGCCTATGGATTTGCCCGGGCGACGGATGATTGGCGTGTTTTGGTGGCAGACCCAAAGGTGCAGGCGATCGTGATAGCGACGCCGCAATCGACACACCGTGAAATCGTAGAAGCTGCGTTTGCCGCCGGAAAACCGGTGCTGTGTGAAAAGCCGATGGGCGCTGATCTGGCCGACGCCGAGGCGATGGTGGCCGCAGCGGAAACCACGGGCACGGCCAATATGGTTGCCTATAATTACATCCGCACGCCCGCGTCCCAATACGCACGAAGGTTAATTTCAGACGGGATTATCGGCGATGTGACCGCGTTTCGCGGGGAGCACACCGAAGATTTCATGGCCGATCCAAAGGCGCCCGCCACGTGGCGCACAACTGGAATGGCGAACGGCACAATGGGTGATCTTGCGCCGCATATGATCAATGCGGCCTTGGCATTGGTCGGGCCAATCGAAAGCCTGATCGCCGAGGTCGAGACGGTTCATAAAGACCGCCCGGGCGGCATCGTCACCAATGATGATCACGCCCAGATCATGTGCCGTTTTGCCAATGGTGTGATGGGGCAGATGTTTTTCAGCCGTATCGCGACGGGTCGCAAGATGGGCTATGCCTATGAAATCACTGGCACAAAAGGTGCGATCAAGTTTGATCAGGAAGATCAGAACGCGATCTGGCTTTATAAAATGTCAGACGCGGAGGCCGAGCGCGGGTTTCGCAAAATCCTGACGGGCCCTGCGCACCCTGACTACGAACCGTTCTGCCAAGGCCCTGGTCACGGCACCGGATATCAGGACCAGATTATCATTGAAGCGCGCGATTTCCTGCACGCGATCCATTCGGGCGACCCTGTGTGGCCCACGTTCCGCGACGGGCTTGAAGTGGCCCGTATCGTTCATACTGCCTTGGCTTCCGCTGAAACGCGCAGCTGGCACTCCCTTTCGAAAGGCTAAGACCATGACCATCCGTATCGGCAATGCGCCCTGTTCCTGGGGTATCGAATTTGCGTCCGACCCGAGTTACCCCGCGTGGCGCGAGGTTTTGCGCCAGAACGCCGAAGCCGGATATAAGGGCATCGAACTTGGCCCTGTCGGCTACATGCCCGAAGACCCGAGCGAGCTGGGTGAGGCGTTGTCCGAGCACGATCTGGAGCTGATCGGTGGCGTGGTTTTCCGCCCCTATCACGATGTTGCGGCGTGGGAGGATGTGCTGGACGGCACGCTGCGCACCTGCAAAGCGCTGGCCGCACATGGGGCTAAGCATTTGGTTTTAATCGATAGTATCTCACCGCGTCGCGCGCCGACTGCTGGCCGCGCAGCCGAAGCCGAGCAGATGGACAAGGCGGAATGGACCGCCTACCGCGACCGCATCGCAGAGACTGCCAAGATCGGCGTTGACCATGGCCTGACTGTCGGCATTCACGCCCACGCGGGCGGGTTCATGGATTTCGAACCCGAGCTTGAACGCCTGTTGTCCGAAGTTGACGAATCCATTCTGAAGATCTGTTTTGACACGGGCCACCATTCTTATGCGGGCTTTGATCCGGTGGCGTTCATGAAGCGCAATATCGGGCGGATTTCGTACATGCATTTCAAGGATATTGATCCGGCCGTGAAGGCCGATGTTGTCGCCAAACGCACGGATTTTTACACCGCCTGTGGGCAGGCGATTTTCTGTAATCTTGGCCAAGGCGATGTGGATTTTCCCGCCGTCCGTCAGGTGCTGATCGATGCCGGTTTCGAGGGCTGGTGCACGGTCGAACAGGATTGTGACCCGTCGATGCCCGGCACACCAATGGAAGATGCACGCGCAAACCGTGAGTACCTTGAATCCATCGGATTCGTCTAAAACCGCGATATGGGTTTGGTATGGGTCCGGTATGGTTCTGGTATGGGTGAAAAATGGGCAAATCGGGCGAATGGCCTTAAGCCTTTGAAAAGGATATGAAATGACACGATTGAATTGGGGCATGATCGGAGGCGGCGAAGGCAGCCAGATTGGGCCGGCACACCGTTTGGGTGCGCAGGCTGACGGCAACTTTGTTTTGGCCGCCGGCGCGTTGGATCATGATGCAGACAAGGGGCGCGATTATGCGCAGCGTTTGGGCGTCGCGGCGGACCGTGCCTACGGCGATTGGCGCGAAATGCTGGCGGGCGAACGCGCGCGCGAGGATCGAGTTGATCTGGTCACCGTTGCCACGCCGAATTCCACCCACTTTGAAATCACCAAAGCGTTCCTTGAGGGCGGGTTCAACGTGCTGTGCGAAAAGCCGATGACGATGTCCGTGGAAGAGGGCGAGGAGATCGTTAAGATCGCCGCCAAATCGGGCAAAATCTGTGCGGTGAATTACTGCTATTCCGCCTATCCGATGGTGCGTGAAATGCGCGAGATGGTGCGCACGGGGCAGGTTGGTAAAATCCGCCTTGTCGTCAGCAATTTCAGCCATGGCCACCACGGCGATGCGACGGATGCGGACAATCCGCGGGTGCGCTGGCGCTATGATCCGGCAATGGCGGGCGTGTCCGGGCAGTTTGCCGATTGTGGAATTCACGCGCTGCATATGGCGAGCTTTATTGCGGGCGATCAGGTGCGCAGCCTGTCGGCTGATTTCGCATCCACGATCCCCAGCCGTGAGCTTGAGGATGATGCGATGGTGAATTTCCGTCTTGAGGGCGGGACTGTCGGGCGGCTTTGGACCAGTTCGGTTGCGATTGGCCGCCAGCACGGGTTTGAAATTCAGGTGTTTGGGGAAACCGGCGGGATGCGCTGGGCGTCAGAGCAACCCAATCAGGTCTATTACACCCCCGTCGGTGGGCGCACGCAGATCATGGAAAAAGGCGAAAACGGGTTGAGCAGCGAGGCCGAGCGGATGACGCGGGTTGGTATCGCCCACCCCGAGGGTTTCCCGCTGGCTGTGGCCAATATTTACGTCGATCTTGCGGCCGGTATTCGCGGTGATGTGCGCGATGGGTTGCCAACGGCCGAAGATGGTGTGCGGTCCATGGCCGCGGTGCATCAGGCCGTGGCATCGGCCAAGGCAAACGGCGAATGGGTGGACGCGCGTCCGCCGATGTACCGCTAGGATTTCTGTTCGACGGGCTGAACCGGCCCGTCGTTTTCCACCCAGGATGTGAACCCGTCCTTTAGGTGGGCCGCGTCAAATCCCATGTCTTGCAGCGTCGCAACCGTTAACGCAGAGCGCCAGCCGGACGCGCAGTGAAACACATATGTTTTGTCGTCTTGGGCGAAAACGTCTTTGTGATAGGGGCTGTCGGGGTCGACCCAGAATTCGATCATGCCGCGCGGGGCGTGAATGGAACCCGGGATCGCGCCGCTGCGCTGGCGTTCGCGAATATCGCGAATATCCACAATCACGACGGCGGGGTCTTGGGCCATTTTGATCAGGTCGCGGGTTTCTATTTCTTTTATCCGCGCGCGGGCGGCGGCGACCATTTGTGCGGCTGATTGTTTGAGTTTGGTCATCTGGGCCCGCCTATCGGTTGGTTGTTTCTGCGCCAAGGTAGCCAAGGTGTGGGGCGTGGTGCAACCGCCGTCAGGCGGGCCAGACGACGCGAAATCCGTGGTGGGTTGTGGCGCTGTCGGGGGATGAACCGGAACGCGCCGCGATGCGGTAGCGTTCGCAGTAGGATCGATGGCACAGGAATGACCCGCCCTTTGACAGTTTGTAGCCTTTCATTTGGGCCAAACGTGCGCGCACGTCTTTCTTGAGGGATTTGATCGTGTAGGCGTCCGATGTCCATTCCCAGACGTTTCCGACCAGATTATAAAGGCCAAAGGCATTTGGTGCGAAGCCTTGGGCGGGGGCGGTGGTGACATAACCGTCGCGGGCTGTGTTCGTTTCGGGGAAATGGCCCTGCCAGATATTGCAGGGCGTTTGATCCGTGTCGTTGGGTTCGGCGTTGCCCCATGGGAAAGGCACATCGCCTTGACCGCCGCGCGCCGCGTGTTCCCATTCTGCTTCTGAGGGCAGGCGGCCCCCGACCCAATCACAGTATGCTTTGGCGTCGTTCCATGACACTTGCACGACCGGATGATCGGGGTGCCATGCCTGCGCCATGGTGTCTGGCCCGTTGATATCGCGCCAGTTTGCGCCATCCATATGGCGCCACCAATCTGCATCAAGAACAGCGTGCGTTGGTCCGGTCTGGTTGGGCACCTGCGCCCAGAACACAAAGGACCAGCCGAATTTTTCGGCCTCGGTCACGAAACCCGTTGCGTCAACGAAGGCCTTGAACTGCGCGTTTGTTACGGTGGTCGTGCCGATCCTGAACGCCGCGATTTTGGTTGGGCGCAGGGGGGATTCGCCGTCATTTGGAATACGCGGGCTGTTGGTGCCGACC
Source organism: Octadecabacter dasysiphoniae (assembly GCF_021532615.1). Taxonomy (GTDB): domain Bacteria; phylum Pseudomonadota; class Alphaproteobacteria; order Rhodobacterales; family Rhodobacteraceae; genus Octadecabacter; species Octadecabacter dasysiphoniae. Next base: position 197,842 of record NZ_JAKGAQ010000002.1, on the reverse strand, counting down.
AGACCTTTGCCCGCCGCGATGGTGATTGCGTCAACGTGAAGGTCAGTACGTACCGCAGGTTTGATGGAGTCTGAAATGACGTTGGGTGGCCCATCGCGGGTCGGTGTGCAGCAGGGTTTTTGCGCCATCTGGAAATTGTCCGCGTTGTTGGTGTGCCAACGCGGACAGTATCGAAACGTGCTGGCGCGTCCAGATCATCGCGCCGCTTGCATCATATCCCGTGCGTCAGTTCCATTTTGACGCGCAGGGGATTTTCGTGGTGTCGCAGCGGCCCGCATATTTCTGGGCGATGGCGGTCACTTCTTCGATCAGGCCGTTTTCCAGTTTTTTCGGTTTCAACCCGAACCCGATAAAGCGGTCATTGGCGACGTTCAGTTCGTTTTCGGCAGATTCGTTGCGCGGGTTTTCGAGGTAGGCGATTTTCGCGCCTGTCGCGTCTTGGATCATCTGCGCCAGATCGCGCACCCGGTGCGTTTCAGTCATCTGGTTGAGGATATTCACACGTTCGCCGGTTTGCGGTGGGTTGTTCAGCGCGATTTCAATGCATTTGCAGGTGTCCTGAACGTGGATGAAGGCGCGGGTTTGCCCGCCCGTGCCGTGAACTGTCATCGGATAATCGACCGCGGCCTGCATGATAAACCGGTTCAGAACAGTGCCGAAATCGCCATCATAATCGAACCGGTTGATCAGCCGTTCATCCATCGCGGTTTCATCAGTTTGCGTGCCCCAAACGATGCCTTGGTGTAGGTCGGTCACTTTCACTTTGTCGTTCTTGTTGTAGAACGCAAACAACAGCTGATCTTGCGATTTGGTCAAATGATAGATCGAACCGGGGTTGGTCGGATACAGTATTTCCTGCTCGGTTTCGCCATCGGACGTGTCGATTTTAACCTTAAGATAGCCTTCGGGAATTTGCATGCCCGAGGTTCCGTAACCATAGACGCCCATCGTGCCAAGATGGATCACATGGACATCGACGCCGGATTCAACGACGGCCGCCAGCACATCATTTGTGGCGTTCAAATTGTTGTTCACGGTGTAGCGTTTGTGGCCTGCGGATTTCATCGAATAGGGCGCGGCGCGCTGTTCAGCAAAATGCACAATCGCGTCGGGCTGTTCGTCCTTAATCAGGGACACGAGGCGATGGTAATCTTTGCCGACGGTGAAATTTTCGAATTTGATGTCTTTGCCGGACAGTTCTTTCCAGACGCGAATCCGTTCCCCGATGGGGCGAATCGGGGTCAGACTGTCGACCTCCAGCTCCACATCGATTTCGCGGCGCGACAGGTTATCGACAATCGTGACGTCATGGCCTTGTTTCGACAAATAAAGGGCGTTGGGCCAGCCGCAAAAACCGTCGCCGCCAAGGATGATTACTTTCATTGAAGCAGTCCTTTCTAAGACCTGATGTGTGCGCACACAGTTGCGCGATAAACTGTTCGTCTTGGTGAGGGATAGATCGCTCGAATTTCTTTTTGGTTAATTTCGACGAACTGGTTTTGGGGCGTCGAAAGCCTTGTGGGTTAACCAATTTGAAGGGTCTGATCCGCTAAAGGGGATGTGTCACGGCGCGCTGTCGTGGCCTGGTATTCATGTCACCTTGCGAAAGAAATTCCATGGTTGGTTCTCGGGTTTTTGGTGTTTTTAGGGGGCGGTTTCGCGCTGTCATGACAGCCGTGGTGCGGCGTGTTTTACGGCGGAACGTTGATCCAAATGGGCGCGGCGCCGGGGCACGTTTTCCACCCGTCGAGGCGATGCAGGTCACAGACGTGGCGTTTGATGCGGGGCATGTTTTTGATGAGGAATTACTGGCGCTTGAGGCGGCGTCCGACACCCATCGGCCACATGCAGAATGGGGCCCTGAGTATGAGGTTGTGAAAGCAGCCTTTGACCCGCTGTTTTATCTGTCGCGCAACCCCGATATTGCACGGCAAGCGCTTGATCCTGTTGGGCATTATTTGCGGGCTGGTGCGCGTGAAAATCGTGATCCTGCCCCTTGGTTTTCGACTGCTGAATATCGGCGCGCCTATCTGAAGGGGTCGGCCGGGCAGCAGCCCAATAAGGTAAATCCCTTCTATCATTTTTTGACTGAGGGGCGCGCGGCGGGATATGCGCCGCGTGCACCTGCCAACTACGATGCCTTTTGCCGAAGTATCGGGAGCGATGCACACGAAACCAGTGAACGGGTGCGCGCGCGCATGGAAGATGTGCGCGATCGATTGCGTCGTGGTGAGTTGGGCGAAATGGTGATGAAAGCAACGGCGCTGGACCCGCTGATCGGGCGATCCTGGCGTGCCGGATTGCGGGTGCGCGTGCCACCCGCGAGCAATGCGATTGGTGTGCGACGCATCGGGCATCTGATCGACCTTCAACATCAAGCTGGCGGGCGGCGAGCCAAGGCCGTGATCGTTGTTGATGGTCGCAAGCTGGGCGTGGGTGCGCCCGAGATTGAGGCCATTATTGAGCGCACGATTGCGAATGTGACTGCGGATGAAACTGTCGTTGTTGTACTGGATGGGTTGGGGTCAGTTGCGCATCTAAATCCGATGGTGCGTGTTGTTCATTTTGGTTTGGCGATGCCACGGGCCAAGGATTACAAACCGGGCCGAACGCTGGTTGAATTTATCCGGTCTTTGAGGCCGGAAATCGTGGTTAATCTGAATGCGGTCCTGATGAACAAGGCGATGCGCCGTCAGGGGCGCGCGGTGGCGGCGTCTAGTGTTGTTTACCAATATCTTCCGTTTGATGTGACCCGCGACGCTGCGCAATTGGGCAGCCGATATTACCGCGCCATTGATGTGCACCACCGCGTGATCGTGCCGACCCAGGCAGAGCGTGACCACCTTACGCATGCGTTCACCTTGCCGGAGGCGCAATCTGAGTCAATCTGGATTGCATGCGATGAGCACGCGCCGCCACCCTTTATTGGCCTCCGAACTGAGCAGGTGAACAATGCCCCAAACTGATCTTTCGATTGTTGTGACGGTACATAACGAAAGCGTCGTGTCCGGCCCGACGATGCGGTCTGCGGATCTTGCGATTGCGCGGGCACGGGCTGCGGGTTTCATCGTTCAACCTGTTATCGCGCTCGACAAAGCGACGCCCGATTGCCGCGCATATTTCCATCAACCCGCGTTTGACCATTGGGCGCGGTGGGAGGTTGAGCAGGGCGATTTGGGCCGTGCGCGCAATGAGGTGATCGCGAAATGCGACGGTGAAAATATTGCCTTTCTCGATGCTGACGATCTGTTCAGTGAAAACTGGTTGGAAAGAGGGTTAGAGCTGATCCAAGCCGGGGCGCAGGTCGGGGAGGAACGTATCGCCCATCCCGAATTGAACTGGCTGTTTGATGGGGAAGCGTCGGTTTATGTGAAGATTGATCAGGATGATCCTCTTTTTTCGCCGCATCATTTCGCGTTCACCAATTACTATGATTCATTGTGCATGTCGCCGCGCGATGCGCATCTGGCCTGCCCTTACGTGCATCGCGATATTCCCAACGGTCTGTCGTTTCAGGATTGGCAATACAGTGTGGAAACGATGGCTGCGGGGTATGTGCATCGCTCTGCGCGGGACACGATTATCTTCAAGCGCCGCCGTGATTTTTCATTGGTGATAGAAAGCCGCAACCGAGAAGCGACCGTGCGCGCGATTGAACCTTTGGCCATTGATCGCATCGCGATGTTGGGTCGCAAGGGTGGGGCGGCTTTGGGGATTCAGTAGCCAAATGCCTCAAAGTCGGTTTGGTAGATGTTGTATATCCGCGTCTTTTGGGCCGGTGTTGGCACCAAATCATCGCTTTTCTTGATGCGGTTTTGATGTGGCATCGACAGGCGGGGCAAATCTGTTGCTTCGCACAGATAATCCATATCTGCCTTAAGGTTTTCGAGCCGGCAGAGGTGATCATATTCCAGCGCATCCAGCATCAACAAATCTGTTTGCGGGCGCCAATGGGGGTTCATTTGGCGCGAGGTTTGGCGTTCAAGTGCCGCGAGGAATTTGCCAAAACCCACCTTTTGATCAAGGTCTTCGCGCCCGAGGGCCGCGTTGATCTGGCGGCGAAAATGTGGGTCGCGCATTTTGTCCGTATAGGCGGAAACCACGCGGCGCATGGGGTCGCGCACAATCGAGAACCCGAAAAACGGCTGTTCATCCTCAAGCGTGCGGATGTCCTTTACCGTGAGGTCGCTTAACGTGGGGACGGTCGTGTCGCGGTGGATTTTTGGCATGTCGAGGGTCGGATTTTCTTGGTGAACTTTCTCAAAATACAGCTTCATCGATGAACAGGCCGCTTTCGGGATCGCGACATAGGCAAGCCTGATGGAATGGAGCAGCAGGATGTGTTTGATCCGCTGGGGCCCATAAAAATCGAGGATCTGACCGAGGCGTAATTGCACGTCTTGTGTTTCCTATCCGGGGCCGCTGACACGGCGATTAATCACGATGCACAAGGTTTTATGCGGCTTATGCCCTGTGGTTAGGACGCCAGTAACCATTGTTGTGCGACGTAGGTTCAACGGTTCCAGCTAGTGAACAAAAAGGGTTAACATATGAAAAATCCACGCGACGTTGTTCTGGTTGGCGGCTTTGGTTTTGTGGGCCGCAATATTCTGGATGTGATGCTGACGGACGATCAGTTTGACGGGCTGAACCCGATCGTCATTGATGATCTGTCCAACGCGGCCCCCGGGCATGAAACCATCGATATCGACGCGTATCATGGCGGGTATCAGGACGCGGGTGCGCTTGAATTTCTGGACGGGCGCGGGGCAAAACAAGGGCGGATATTTGTGTTTCTGGCGGGCGAAACCCGTGTGGCAGAAAGCAAGGATCGCCCGCTTGATTTTATCAAAGCCAACATCGAAGACCCGTCCGCGTTTGTGATGCGTGCGGTGCGGCCGGGGGATCATTTTATATTGATTTCAACGGCTGGCGCATTGTTTGACGGCACATTCGAAGTGCGCACGACGTCGCCTTTCTGCCCGAAGAATTTTTACGGCGCGACCAAGGCTGCCGAAGAAATGGTGCTGCAAAAACTGGTGGAGCTGCGCGGTGGTCTGTTCAGCGTCGTGCGTATGACGAATGTTTACGGCGCGTTTTCGGATCGCAAACACAGCGCTATTCATGCGTTTACACGCGCGGCACTTGAAGGATCGCAGATTGTGATCAACGGCGACGGGCAGCAGTCTCGTGATTTTATTTATGCGGGCGATGTGGGGCGCGCGATCGCGACGCAAGCGCTGCGCGTTGCGCACGGGCAGGCGGTGGATGCGATCAACATGATTGGAGCGGGCCATTCTTCTACGTTGATGGATGTTGTTGATGTGATTGCGAAAACGTCGGGGGCGGCATTGAATTGCGTGAAAACCCCAGCGGTGGATTTGATTGCGACGGAACCACGCGATGTGGTGGCCAACGGTCAAGATGTGCAGGTGCTTTTGGGGGATGCGATCACGCCTTTGGCGGACGGAATTGCGCAGACTTTTGCCTATTACGAAGGGCGCGTGTGATGCGCGGGCCTGTGACCATCGCGGGGGCGGGTTTGTCGGGCGCTGTCCTTGCGCGTGAACTGGCGGATGCGGGATACGACGTGACGGTTTATGAGGCGCGCGATCACGTTGCGGGCAATTGTTACACAGAACGGCACGCGGAAACCGGGGTGTTGGTGCACCGGTATGGGCCGCATATTTTTCACACCGACGATGCCGAGGTTTGGGACTATGTGAACAGATTTGGCGCGTTTCGCCCCTATGCCCACCGTGTCTGGAGCAAGGCGGGCGGAACGGTGTTTCCGATGCCCATTTCACTGGCCACGATTAACCAGTTTTTCGGTTCTGACATGGGGCCGGATGCCGCCCGCGATTTTATCGATGAAACGTCCGAAGACATCGCCGCGCCGCACAATTTCGAAGAACAGGCGCTGTCGATGGTCGGGCGCGCCTTATACGAGGCGTTTTTTGAAGGGTATACGCGCAAGCAATGGGGCTGTGCGCCCCGTGATTTGCCCGCCGCAATCCTAAAGCGGCTGCCGCTGCGGTTTTCCTATGACGACGGGTATTTCGCGCATCGTTTTCAAGGAATGCCCGAGGAGGGTTACACACCTGTGATTGAAGCGATGTTGAACCATCCCCGCATTGCGGTGCGCCTGTCTACGCCGTTGAATCCGGGCCATGACGTTGACGGGCATGTGTTCTGGTCTGGTGCGATTGATGCGTATTTTTACCATAGCGAGGGGCGTTTGGGATACCGGACGCTGGATTTCGAAAACGAGGTGCGCGCGGGCGATTATCAGGGATGCGCGGTGATGAATTATGCGGATGGCGCGGTGCCCTACACGCGCATCACCGAACACAAACATTTCGCACCGTGGGAGGCCCATGAGCAAACTGTCATCACCCGAGAGATGGCCCGTGCCTGCGGGCCGGATGATGTGCCTTATTATCCAATCCGATTGGCCACTGAAAAGGCGATGTTGCACCGCTACATTGCGGCCGCGAAGGCCACCCGCAATGTTACGTTTGTCGGCCGGCTGGGCACGTATCGGTATCTGGATATGGATGTCTGCGTGCGCGAAGCCATTGACGTTGCTGAAAAATTTATCAATGCGGATTTAGCCGATCAGCGTCTGGGTGCGTTCATTCATGCCCCGATTGATCCGTTAACATTACCTGCATAACGCGCCGCTAAGACGGGGGTGCGGTGCGGTAATGGCGCCCTTTTGCGGAAGGTTCTGATGAGCACGAAAATCTACGTCGCATATCATACGTGGGCCCCGCGAATTGTGGGTGGGCCTTTCACGCCGATCCATGTGGGCCGCGGCCGTGCAGATGTGGCGTTGCGCGGGATGATGGGCGACGACACCGGCGATCATATATCTGGCGGCAACGATGCGTGGTGTGAACTGACGGCGCTGTATTGGGCCTGGAAAAACGACAGCGACAGCCAGCGGATCGGGCTGATGCATTACCGCCGGGTTCTTGATCTAATGGAAGAGGGGACCGCAGGGCAGGTCGAAACGCAGGTTGCGGATTTTGATGTGCAGGACTGGACCGAACGGGCCGATCACTGGCTGGCGCGCGCGGATTTTGACGTTGTTGTACCGCGCTTGCACACGATGGGGCGCTGCGTTGAAGAGAATTACAAACATACGCACGCCCCGCAGGATTGGGACGTGGCGCGCGATGTGATTGCGGCACACTTTCCCGAATATCTGCAGGCATTCGCGGGCGTGGCCGCGGGGCGTGCGATCCGGCTGGGCAATCTTGCGATCATGACGCGCGCGGTGCTTGATCGGTATTGCGCGTTTGTGTTTGGCGTACTGCACCAGGTCGAACGCGCTGACGTGGATCGCAGTTATTACAGCACCTACCAGAGCCGTTATTTAGGGTTTCTAGCGGAACGTCTTTTGACGGTTTTCATTGAACACGAACGCCAGACCAACCCGACCTTGAAGATCAAAGAGGTCGGGATTTTGAAGTTGGATCATGCGATGATCACGCCGTATCTGGGCCACGAGGACGCGCCCGAAAAAGGCGCCGTTAACGTCGCCGTGTCTGCGGACCGCGCGTATTTACCCCACGCGGCGGCGATGGTGCGATCGCTGTTGGATCACGCAAATTCGGCGCGCCCGATCAATCTGTTTTTCCTGCATTCGGGCCTCGATCCGGGGGACGTGGCGTGTTTGCGGGACATGGTGATGCGGGCGCGTCGCGATGTTTCATTTCATCCGATCAACACCGGCACACCCTTTGACAAAAGTTATCGATCCAGCAGCCGTGGCCCGTCAAACACCACGTATAATCGGTTTTTGGTGTTTTCTCTTTTGCCCGGGCTGGATCGATTGCTGTATCTGGACGCCGACATGATCATCACCCGCGATATTTGTGAGTTGTATGATACCGAAATGGGCGACGCGCAGATCGGGGCCGTCACCGATTGGATCATGACGCGGACGCTGGCGGGGCCGACGCGAACGGCTGATCCCGAGGTGCCTGATCTGAGGGCCTATCATCGCGAGACGCTGGGCCTGACTGACGCAGAAATCGCCCGGTATTTTAATGCGGGCGTTTTGTTGATCAATTTTGTCGCGATGAAGGATCCGGTGAAGATCGGGCAGAGGTTGATGAAGGCGGCGCGGGACGGGCGATACATGTTTCGCGATCAGGACATTTTGAATAAAATGTTCAAGGGATCGTTGCACCAGTTGGATGCCCGTTGGAACGTGTTTAACAGCAGGGATCATGCGTACGCACAGGTGCCGCGCGCATTGTGGCAGCGTGCACGGGTTGCGCGGGCTGATCCGTGGATCGTGCATTTCGCTGATCGTGGATCTAAGCCGTGGAACGCCGGGCCAGTGCCTATGGCGGATCTGTATTGGCAGGCGTTGATCCGGACCCCGTTTTATCGTGATGTTGTCGGTGCACCGATGCCGCGTTCGCGTGCCCGGGCGAGCGGGCGGTTGGTTGCCTGGGGGCGGGCGGTCGCGCGGCGTGTGCCGTTTCTGCGCACGCCTTTGTTGCGGGCCTATCATGTGTTGGGATGGGCGGATCGATGACGAAGCCGACCTATATTGTCGCATCGCCTTTCAAGACGGGAACCAGTTCGATTGCGAAAGCTTTGGTGCTGCTTGGTGCTGGGTGCGCGCCGATGCCGTATCGGGGTGATGTGTTGGCCGACATTGGCCCTAGCGTGCAGCAGGCGCATTGGCTGGTGCGCCCGAATATGTCTTTCGATGCTTTTCGGGCCCGCCACGGCGATGAGATTCGCGCGGCGTTTACGGGCCTTTTGGCGGTGTGTGATGGTTTTGATATCTTTCATGACGCGCCGATCGGGCATTCGCATCTTCATCCGTTCATTCTGAAAACGCTGATGCCGCGTGCGCGCCTGATTTGGGTCAAACGGCCCAAGGCAGGGTGGTTGGAAAGTGTGCGAAAATGGGAGGTCGCGCACCCTGACGTCTATCCGCACCATGCGAAATGGCACACGGATAAGGATGATATGGTTGCGCAAAAAATCCGCCGCCGCATGGTCGCGCGCCGTGGTTTTGCGGCGTTCCGGCGTGCCTGCCCTGATGATGCGGTTGTGCTGGATTGGGCCGATCTTGGTCACTTCGACAGGTTGGCAAATTTTTGCGGGCGAAAGGCCCCTGACGAACCGTTCCCCCATTGCAACCGATCCTGAGGGCGCGATCACAAGATGCTGATGGAGGTGGCCAAGCCATCCAAGGTTGCGACCCCGTCCAGCACGATCATGCTGCCGTCGCCGAAGTTGAACGTGACGCCGTTGTCTGTTTGCGCGGCAAACGTATCAACGACGTCCTGCCCGTTGAGCGCGGAGCCGACCAATTCGGCGTCCAGAATCATGGAATCCCGCAGCATGTTGTAGTCTGTGATGTGATCGCTGCCGTGATCGGCATTGAAGATGAATGTGTCGCGGTCGCCGCCCCCGCTGAGGGTGTCATCGCCGGACCCGCCTTCGATCGTGTCCAGACCGGCGCCGCCGAGGATTGAATCGTTGCCTGCGCCGCCGAAAATGATGTCGTCGTCTTCACCACCGCGGATCGCGTCGGCGCCATCATCGCCGTAGATAATATCGTCATCATCGCCACCGCGTAGGTCATCATCGCCCGCGCCACCCCACATTTGATCACGCCGGACGCCGCCGCTCAGGAAATCATCACCGGCGTCGCCGAACATCAAATCGTGGCCGTCGCCGCCGTACAGGACATCAGCATCATTGCCGCCGTACATCAGATCATTGTTGGATTGGCCGCGTAGCAGATCGACCCCGTCGCCGCCATAAATCATGTCATTGCCCGCTTCGCCCTGAAGCCTGTCGTCGCCCGTGCCGCCCCAAATCTGGTCGCGGCCCGTGCCGCCCCAGACACGATCATCGCCCGCGCCGGCGACAATGATGTCACTGCCGGAGCCCGATCGCACGGCGTCATCCCCGTCAAAACTGCGAATTTCGGTGGCGCCAGACTCGACCGTTATGCGGTCCAGGTCGTTCGTGCCGTCGATGATCGGGTGCGATGTGTCGGGCGCCAGATCGCCGAGGGTTACGGTGCTGTCATCAAACTGGAAGAATTCGACATCGCTGATCACGTCCAAGCCGATGGACGATTGCAGGGTGACGCTGGTTTCGGACCAATCGAGGATGAACATCCGGCCGACGTTCAGGGAGGCCACGTAAGTGTCGGTGCCGGTGCCGCCGATCACCACATCATTGTCAGCGCCCGCGTTCAGAATGTCGTCGCCGGCACCGCCATCGATGGTGTCATGGCCCGCACCGGCCAGAACATCGTCGTTGCCGCCGTTGCCTGTGATGCTGTCCGCGCCGGTGCCGCCCTTGATCGTGTCGCCGCCCGCGCCGCCTATGATCACGTCGTCCCCTTCGCGCCCGACGAGCGTTACGCCCGCGTCGCCGCCCACCAAGGTGTCATCGCCGGACGTGCCGTAGATCGACAAAGGGGGCGGGGCGAGGCTGTCGAAGGTATGGGTGGTGTCGCCGATGATGAACGCTTCGACGTCTTGGAAGGTGTCGATGCCGTCTGCGGTTTGCAGGGTTACGGTTTCTGCGGTGCTGTCGTAACCCAAGACGCTGAAATCCGCCGTGCCGTCCAGTATCGCGCGATCAAACCCCGCGCCGCCATTGATCGTGTCGTTCCCTGCGCCGCCTGTTAATGTGTCGTTGCCCGCGTCACCGATTAAGATGTCGGCCCCGTCGCCGCCAAAAATCGCGTCGAAATTTTCGCCCCCATCGAGCGTATCATCGCCCGCGCCGCCATAGATTTCGTCTGAGCCTGCTTCGCCGTAAATCATATCGGCTGCCCAGTTTCCCATCAGCATGTCGTCGCCCGTATCGCCCATGATGGTGTCGTTCGGGATTGTTGGCAGGCGCATGACGTCAACGTCTATGGTCGCGCGCACGTCGTCGATAGAAAGCGGCGCGTTCGCGACACCTGTGACGGTCAGGGTTTCGTCGCGGTGGGTGATGGTGACGCCGTTCCAGATCGTCTGGAACGTCAAATCGTCCGCGCTGTACAGGAACGACCAATCGGACAGGTTCAATCTGTCTTCGTCGGGGTTGAAATTTCGCACTTTGTGGTCGGCGGTGCCGACTTCGGAAATCACCATGATGTCGTGCCCGCCGCCGCCGTCCAAAGTGGCGGCTTGGCTGCTTGTCATCAAAATATCGTCGTCGTTGGTGCCGCTGAGAACCCCACCCGTTCCGATCGTCCAATCGCCGATATCGCTGAGGTCGATGGACATGCTGGAAAAGCCCGCGTCGGTTTGCGTGACTGCGAAAATCGTGGCTTCGGTGCCCTCAATCACGATGTCGAGGGCGTTGACGCCCGACAGTGCGAGGGTCGCCGTGTCTTCGAAGGACGCAAGGTGGACCAAGCGCCCGTTGGGCATCAATGCCATGATCGTCAGGCCATCATCGCCGCCGCCCGACACGACCAATGCGCCGTCTCCCAAAGGCGCGACGGCGACGTCCTGGATTGCGCCAAAGCGGGTGTTGAGGGTGTCCATCGCGTGATCTGTCGGGATCAGGCTGCCATCGGTGCCAATGCTGAACACGCTGAGTGCGCCGGATGATCCGCCAGCGGATGCGACGATTGCATATCCCTGACCGCCGATCTGAACGGTCGTGATGGCGGTCGGTGCCATGATGCCGATCCCGCTGTCGCTGCCGAAACTGGAGATGGCTGTGGTGGTCGTCGCGGTCGTGTCATAGCTGGAAATGCCGTATTCGCTGTCGCTGCCGACCAACAGGACGTTCCCGAAAGATGCCATGGCGGTGATCGCGGTGGCGTGGGTGGTGTTCGTGTCGGTGATGGTGTCTTGCAGTGACAGGGCTGTCCCACTGTCTTTGGTGAAAAGCGAGAACCCTGATCCGGCGGCATCGGCAAGCGCGATCAATCCGTTGTCGAGCTGAACGCCGCTGGTCCAGTCTTCGGCCTGAACCGCCGCCGCGCTGAGCGGGGTTGTGCCGCCATTGCCGTTCGCGTCGCCAAACAGCACACCGCCGGCGTTCATCCCCGTGAGCAAAACACCCTGATCCAGCGCCACGATGGACGGCCCCACAGCGCTGGCAAATTCGGTATCGCCCCCGCGCATCGTTGAAAAATCGGGTGCAGAGGTGTCGGACATATCCCATGCAAAAAGGCCGCCCGACCCTTGGGACACGCCCACAAGGATCAGATCGCCGTCCGTGTCCGTGATCAGGGACACATCGGTGATGCCGAAATCATAGGCGTCGTCGCCCACGATAAATTGTCCGTTGAACTGAAGTTCCACCACGCCCCGCCTTTCCCACTTCGCGCGCTAAAGATGTCGCTGGCGTGGGGCATTGGCGTGTCTGGAATCGGGGTCAAAGCGTGGCATGACTGTCGAATTTATCGACAAATCAGTGCTAAGTTTCGGTGTTATCCGTTTAGGTCGAGGTGGGCGGTGATGGCATCCTCCAACACGTCGAAATAGTGGGCCTTGCCGTTGTGAAGCACGAGGCCGCTGTCGCAAAATTCGCGGATTGTGCGTGTCTGGTGGCTGACCATGATCGCGCTTGCGTGTTTGATGCGTTCCATAAACACCGCGCGGCTTTTGCGGTTGAAACGTGCGTCGCCGACGGACGTTGTTTCGTCAATCAGGTAGGTGTCAAATTGGATGCCCATAGACAGGCCAAACGCAAGGCGCGCGCGCATGCCGGATGAATAGGTTTTCACAGGGTTGAGGAAATGGGCCCCGAGTTCGGAAAAACCATACACAAAATCAATGAGTTCGTCCGTGTCCACACCATACACCCGCGCGACAAAACGTGTGTTTTGTTCGCCTGACATCTGGGGGTGAAACGAATTGCCCAGCCCGACGGGCCACGAAATTGTGCCGTCGCTGTGCAGTTCACCCGTATCGGGCGGCACCAAGCCCGAGATCATCTGGAGCAGCGTCGATTTCCCCGCCCCGTTTGCGCCCAAAAGCGCGATGGACCGCCCCGTTGGCAAAGTGATGGTTAAATCATCGATCACCCGGTGGGGCGCACCGCGCGACCAGTAGGTTTTAGACAGGTTTTGCAGGTGGATCATGTCACCACGGCCTAGCGATTGTCGCGCACGGAATAGTAAATCAGCACACCGATGGTCCACGTCAGAAGGGTGAATAGCGCGATCAAAGCCAACAACATCATCCTGTCGGGATAGGACGCCGATTGCGGCAATGTGGGCGTGATATAGGCGGCGAGGTATCTGCTTTGGCGGGCTGCATCCGCGCGCGCGGCCTCCATTGAGCTGAGGGCGACGCGAAAAGACTGTTCTGCGATTTCGCGGCGCACGATCAGTTCTTCGTATTGGGCCAGAAGGGTCGGGTAATCTTCGCCGGTTTCGCTGTCTTGGCCGCGCGCCACGTTTGCGCGTTCTTGGGTCAGGCGGGTGCGGATCACGTCGATGCGGCCTTGGGCCTGAACAATGCGCGGATCCCGTTCGCCGGTGGATTGGGACAGCAAATCATAGTCCACCAGCGCCTCTGCCAGTTGTTGTTGCAATGTGTTCACGATGCCCAAACGCCCTGCCAGATCTGTCGCGGGATCAACGATTTGTGTGCGGGTGCGAAATGCGACCAGCGCGCCGCGCGCCTCGCTCAGCAGTGTTTGCGCATTGGTGAGGTCTTCTTGTGCGTAGCGCATCGTGTCCTGGCGCGATTGTGCGTTTAGATCGTTGATCAATGCTTGGCTGTTGGACAGCACGGCATGGGCGATATTTTGTGCGATTTCAGGCGTATAGGCGAGGGTCTGGAGCTCAATCAATCCAGAGTTTTCATCATATGAAATCTTGAGGATTCGCGGCCAATAGTCGACCATGTCTTCAAGCGTTGCATCTGGTGCCAATGCGAAAATCGGGTCCGTTGCGTGAAATTGTCCGTAATGGCCCCGCAGATCAAATTGCGCATCTATGGCTTCGACCAATTGCTGGCTGTGCAGGTATTCGTACAAAATATCAGCGTCCATTGATCCGCCCGCCCCACCGAGCGCTGAAAATGCGTCCGTGAGGGGGCTGGCCAATGACGGTGCCTGTTCCTGTTGCACGGTGAAGCCGACGGTGGAGGCATAGCGATCTTCGGCGCGGTCCCAGATGTACCAGCCCGCGATCAGGAGCGGGATGCAGACGTGACATACCAGGCTAAAGATCATGCCCCAGTGTCTGCGGCGCAATCGGGCCGGGCTGGCCATGGGGGGCACTTCGATGATGCGTGCGGCGGGTTTGATTTTCTTTTGCTTTGGTGCGCCGGTTTGGGCTGATTTGGGTTTGGGCTGCGCCTGCTTTTGAGGTTTTTGTTTCGCGTGGCGGGCCTTTTTGCGCGCTTCGCGTTCTTGCGCGCTGAGGTTGCCGCGCGGCTTTTTTGGCGCAGGCGGGCCTTGGGTGGTGTGAACGATCACGGGTTTGGGGTGCGGGGTGTTCACAGCGGCGGCGCCTCAGGGTTTTTCGGGTCTGTTCACGATCTGATAATCTAAAAGGCTTAACAAATTTACACAGCCGTCAGAGGAGGCTTTGTCGTGAGTAAGACCGTTGGCGTGGCCGGGCGTCGGCCCCCGAAACCACAGGCCGCACGCCCGCGCCATGGCCGCACGATTGTTGCGTTGATGTTGCGTGAAATGGGGTCGCGGTACGGGCGCACGCCGGGTGGATACCTGTGGGCTGTTCTGGAACCTTTGGGCATGATTGTCATGCTTGCCATCGGGTTCGGGTTGCTGCTGCGGAACCCGCCGCTGGGCGGCAGTTTCATCATGTTTTATGCGACGGGCCATCTGGTTTACACGTTGTTTTTGCGTACAAATACCTGTGTCATGAACGCCTTGACGTATTCGCGCAACTTGTTGGCCTATCCAGCTGTGACGTGGATTGATGCGGTGTTGGCGCGGTTTATCCTGAATGTCCTCACGGACCTTTTGGTTGCCGCTGTTTTGTTGTTCGCAATTATGCAGCTTGTCGATCATCGATCTTCCCTCGCCTTTGGCGAGATTCTGGCCGCGTTCGGGTTGGCAGCACTTTTGGGGGCCGGGGCGGGGTTGATGAATTGTATCTTGATGGGGTTTTTTCCGGTCTGGAAAAACGTCTGGTCGATCGTGACGCGCCCGTTGTTTTTGGCGTCCGGTGTGATCTGGATTTACGAAGAATTGCCAAGTCTGGCCCAAGATGTGCTGTGGTGGAATCCGTTGGTGCATATCACGGGCCTCGCACGGGACGGGTTTTATGGCACCTATGCGCCCCAACATATTTCGTTCAATTTGATGATCATCCCCGGTTTGATCATGACAGCCTTGGGGCTGTTGTTGTTGCGCCGATATCACCTGTGGGTCATCAACGCCCGCTGATCAGGGTTTCGACGTCTGCGCGGGTCATTGTTTTGCGCCCCCTTAGACCGTCGCGAACGGCGCGGCGCAGCAGGCGCAGGTAGGTCGTTTTATCGCCCCCGTACCGATCGGCGCGCCAATGCCATGCGGCGATGCGCGTGAATAGCAGAGGCCAGACCAGGAACCGGCCCGCAGCAGCGCGGGAGACGAACACCTGGTTTCGGTGATAGAAATACGCCTTCCATAGCGGGGTGATTGCGGCGCCGGCCATAACGGTTTCGCAATCATGTTCAAACACGAGGGCGGGATCGTAATTTAGCGTCAGGCCCGCGCGGGTCAGTGCCAATGTGTATAGGACGTCGTCGCCATAAATAAACAGGCCCGGGTCTGGATAGCCGATGCGGTCGATGGCGGCGCGTGACAAAAACAGCCCGACGAAAGATGCGCCATCGACGGTTTGCGCGCGCTGCACCGTGTCATCAATGTGGAACCCGTCGCGCCCATTGAACAGCGCGCTGGCAAGGGCGGACCATGATTTGAACGGGTTAAACCATGGTCGGTTCATATCGCACAGGCGGCCATCTGGATGGATGACTTTTGCGGCCCATGCGCCAGCGTGACCGCGATTTTGAGACACGAAGGCGGTGAAGGTTTCAGCGATCGGGCGTGCATCGTCGTCCATCAAGACGACCCAATCAGGATCAAAGGTTTGTCTGGCCAAGGCCATCGCGCGCGCGAATCCGGCAGCCCCGCCGACGTTGTGTGATGAGGTTTCAACGCTCAGCCGTGGATCATTTTGGGATTCGAGCCAGTCTTTGGTGCCATCATCAGACCCGTTGTTGAAGACCATGATACCGCCCAGTGCATCGCCCTGATCCAGCAGTCGGGCCAGCGTGATTTTCAGCTGTTCGAGTCTGTTGAATGTGACGACCACCGCAACGAGGCGCGGGGCAGGGGGTTGGGTTGGTCGTGGCATCACCGCAGCACGGATCGGCGGGACGCATGGGGGCGATCCAAGATTTTGAGGAAGGTTTGCAACAGGATGATCATGTCAAACCAGACGGACGCATGGCGCGCATAGATCAGATCGAGGCGGGCTTTGCGTGGAATGCAGCGGGTGACGTAGATGTTTTCTGTTTCTTGTGGCGTCCTTGCGGATGCAATCAGCTGTTCTTCGCGGCGGTGAAAATGAAGCGTCGCGAGGCCGGTTATTCCGGGGCGGCATCGCAGGATGCGGCGGTGCAGATCGGGGAATTGTTCTGTGTATTGGCGCAGGGGCGGGCGGGGCCCAACGAGGCCCATGTCGCCGAGCAGCACATTGAGCAGCTGTGGTATTTCATCCAGTCGGGTCCGGCGCAAAAACCGCCCGAGTGCTGTGATGCGCCCTGTCTTGTCACCGCCGGAAACGCCGCTGTTGGATTCGCCGACCTTTGGTTCACGCATGGTTCTGAATTTGAAAAGGGCGAACGGCTGGCTTTGCGTTTTCATTCGTTCGGACACGTAGAAGACCGGGCGTCCGTCAATCAAAAGAATGGCGGCCGCGAGGATCGCCATCACAGGGGCGAGCGTGATCAATAGGGAGAGCGACACGATGATGTCGAAGGATCGTTTCATTGCAGGGCCAGTTCACGGCGCAGGTCTGTGACCTGGCTGGCAAAGGCAACGGCGGGGGCGGCGTATCGTGTGCTGGGGTTCAGGGTTTCCAAGGCGTTCGTGTTCAGAACGACCTTGGGGATTGTGTGTGCGGGCGCGCGCCGTTTTGCCCAGATCAATGCCGAGTTGAGTTTGCTTTTGTAAGCGCGGGCCAGTTCGCCAAGCGTGACCGGCTGCGGGTGTGCGATGTTGAGGACGTTCGTGCGGCGACGCGGCGGCGCGTTCATCACAACGCTAAGCGTTTGGGCAAGATCGCGCGGGCCGATGTAGGAGCGCACGGGCGTTGTATCGTCTTCTAGCAGGTCGAGCGCCAAGGACCCTTTTTCAGCCAAGGACAGCAGCGTGTCTGCGCCCGCCACGTTGCCTATGCGTAAAATGCTGATCTGCGGGCCCGCGCCTTCTTGGGTTTGGGCGATTTGTTCCATCAAGACCTTGGATCGGCCATAGTGGCTGAGCGGGTGCAAGGATGCCGTTTCGGGGGTGTCGACGCGATCAGGTTGGGTGCCGTAGACTGCGGCGGACGACACCAGCGCCAGATGTGGCACGCAATGGCGTTTCGCGAGGGTCAGCAGATGTGCGGGGATATCGACGTTTGCCGCATTGAATGCAGCGGTGTCGGGTGCGGTGGTCCGCCCGATCAGATTGAGGATCGCGCGCGGGCGGTGGTGTTCAAGGTAGTGGGCCAATGCGGCGTCCGTGGGCGTGCCATCCCAGATCAGATTTGCCCATGGGGCGGGCCGGCGGGATTGAAAATGCCAATGGCCGTCCTGAACGGGCCGCAAAAGCTGCATCATTCGGCCCAAACGACCTGAGCCGCCCAAAACCAGCACTGGGCGCTGGTCCATCAAGGGCGTGCGCCCCATTGTGCCCGGCGATTGGCGGCGAGTGCCCGCGGTACAGGCACAAAAGCAGTTTTGGTCGTCAGGTTCATTTTGGTCATAGGTCCACCCAGCGGTCTTACAATTCGTCGACATCAATGAAGCCGGGCGATCTATTTTGATCACCCGCCAATATCGAATAGGCGCGAAAGGTTGCTAAAGTGTTGTTATCGAAACGACGCCTGCCGTTAGCCGTGCGTGGCTTGAATGAAATAGACCTCACCGTTGGGCAGACAGCGCGCGGCGGTCAGCCGACCTGAATGATACGCACCCGTGTCGACCGAAATGCGGGAATTCTTTTGTTCAGGCGGTTCGATGACGGTGTGACCGTGAGCGACCCAAATACCATCCGTTCGCGGGACGTTCAGAAAGGTGCTGCTGCCCCACAGCAGGGCGCGGTTGCCCTGTTCGGACATCGCCACTGCGGGATCGGCGGCGGCGTGAACGACCCAGAGGTTCCCGCTTGACCAGTGTTTGGGAAGCGATCTGACCCAATCTTCCAGCCCCGTTGGCAAAGCGGCGCGAAACCGATCACGCACCGCGATCAATTCATCCGGTTTCATCAATTCGTTCGCGCCGCGCACGCCAAAACTTGCCAAAGTTTGCAGGCCGCCGTGATGCAGCCAGCGCGCGCCTTTTTCTGATGGGTCGTCAAGGAATTCCAGCATCATCACTTCATGGTTGCCCAAAAGACACGTGATGCGATCCGGGTTGGCGGTTTGTTGCGCCATTAACCATCGTAAGACGTCGGCGGATTTTTCGCCGCGATCGACATAATCGCCGACCGTAATGATGTGGTCGCCGGGGTCGATTTTATCGAAAAGCCGCACCATGAGATCGTGGCAACCGTGGATGTCGCCGACGATGCTGACGGGCACGAGAGGGGCACAAGTGACTGAAGTGTCAGGGTTACTTGTTCGCGCTATGCGTGTGCCGAAAAGCCGTTTTAAGACATTCAAAGGGGTGTTTCCTACGTCTGGGGGCATGGATTTCATATGCCTATTTCATGCCCGGTATACTGTATGTTGTGCCGTTCATATCCAAACGCGCGACCGTTTGCATCCACCAAGACGCGGGGGGTGCTGACGTAAGGGTAAGTTGCGTTAACCATATCCGAGCGTTTAATTCCTTGATCAAAGAGGCTTTGGCGCTTTCCAAGCCAATGTCGTTTTGATAGTTCGGATTCGATGTTAATGGAGATTTTGTCGTGCGGCTAAGTGCTATTTTGCTTGCTCTCTCGTTGTCCGCTTGTACGCAGCTCTATGTGCCTGCCGAGATTCGTTCGGATGAAAATGGCCCTGCCGTTAATGTAGTCACGATGTCGACGTCGTCATTGAACACCGCAAACAGCGCCACGAGCTACACGCCCCGGCAGCTTCCTGCTGCTTTTGGTGCAACGGCGGGTGTTGGCGCGGGATTGCGCGGGCTGGGAACGCTTCCGGATAATCCCGTACAGCCGGAATTGCGCCCCACGTCCCTGACATTGCGTCCGCCCCCAGCTGTTGATCGCGGGCCTTATGTTGTCGGTATTGGTGATGTTCTGGTTCTGGCGACGCCTGCCGGTGGCGGGTCTGTTGAAGAGCTGACCGGACTTTTGGCCGCGCAGAACCGTCGCCAAGGGTACACTGTGCAAGATGATGGCGCGATCACGATCCCTGATGTTGGCCGCGTGCAGGTTGGTGGCAAAACCCTGAGCGAGGCGGAAGATTCAATTTTTGATCGCCTGATCGAAAGCCAGATTGACCCGTCTTTCAGCGTGGAGATCGCCGAATTTAATTCCCAGCGTGTATCCATCGGGGGGGCGGTGCGCACGCCGTCTGTTATCCCCGTGCGCCTTGGCCCGTTGTACCTGAATGAGGCTTTGACAGCCGCAGGCGGTATTGATGAACTGGACCCAGAATTTGCGTCTATCCGGATTTATCGCGACGGGTCGATCTATCAGATCCCGCTTGCCGACTTTAACCGCGATGGCGATCTTCAGCGGCTTGAGCTTGTCAGTGGGGACAGTGTTTTTGTCGATACGGAATTCCGGATCGATCGTGCACAGGCCTATTTTGAGCAGCAGATCCGCGTGCTTGAGCTGCGCCGCAGTGAACGTACAGTCGCGCTGAGCGAGCTTGAGCTGGAAATCGAGATCCGGCGCGCCCAATTGGAAGAAGAACGCCGTAATTTCCAATCCCGCCTTGAGATTGGGGCCGTGGATCGTGATTACGTTTACCTGACAGGTGAAGTGAACCAGCCGACACGTTATGCGATGCCGTTCGAGCGCCAATCGACGCTTGCGGATGCTTTGTTTGAGGCGGGCGGTATCGCCGCGCAGACAGGCAACCCGAGCCAGATTTACGTTTTGCGGGCCGGACGGTCGACGGAGGCCGTGACCGCGTGGCATCTGGATGGGTCGAACGTTGTTAATATGGTCCTCGCGACACGGTTCGAGTTGCGGCCCAATGATGTCGTGTTTGTAGCCGAACAGCCGGTCACACGATGGAACCGTTTGGTTCAGCAGCTGGTTCCGTCTTTGATCATCTCTGGTGTGAATGCTGCAGCGAACTAGTCTGATATTTAGTAATATGATTTTTGGAGCCATGGTCTTTGATGGATAACCGTGACGATGACATAGATGCCGTTCAGCTGTTCAGAACGGTTTGGCGGGGCAAGTGGCTTATCGGGTTTGTTGCGCTGGTTTTTGGTGTGCTCGGCTTCTTGTATGCGACAAATGTTGCAAAGCCGGTGTATCGATCAACGGCAACGGTCGCGATTGAGAGCACGCCGACCCAGGTTACTGATCTGGATGCTGTCGTTGGTGGCCTGTCCGCTGAACAACCATCGCTGAATACGCAAATCCATTTGATCCGGTCACGGCAGTTGTTGCGCCGTTTGGTGCTGGATCAGGATTTGACCAATGATCCTGAATTCAACCCACTTTTGGCTGAACCCAATCCTTATTCGCTGGGTGGGCTGCGCGATGCTATTTTGGGGCCGCAAGCGCCGCAGGAGTATACCGAAGATGAATTGATCCGCATTGCCGTCGACCGGCTGCGCGACCGATTGTCTGTTAGCAACCCAACGCAGAGTTTTGTGTTCCAGATCGGGGTGTCTGCCGGGACGGCTGAAAAGGCCACGAATTTGGCAAATGCCTTGGCCACGACCTATATCAACGACCAGTTGTTGTTCAAAGAAGCGCAGTCAGACACGGCGATCAGTTTTCTTGACCAGCGCACGCTTGAGCTTCAGATCGAGCTGAACGAAGCGGAACTGGAAGTCAAAGATTTCGCCGCAAGCATTGAGCTGATCAGCCCGGAAACGTTGGCGGCGAAGAACCGTCAGGTGAAAGAATTGCGGGAACGTCTTTTGACGTTGGATGCTTTGGTGGCGACGCAACAGAACGTATCAGAGGCCTATCAGAATTTTGATGCCACCACGGCGGCCCTGTCGGACGTTGAGGCGTTGGACAACGCGACGCTGACACAGTTGTTCGCGACGATTGACGAAGGCCAGACCGAGCAGGACCGGTTCTAATCCGTGTTTGAGCGCGAAGCCGGACGCATCCGGACATCCCTTGCGCAGGTGCAGGTGCAACGACAATCACTGGCCACCGCTGTTCTGGGCCTAGAGCAAGAAGTTGAAAACGAATCCCGTGATCTGTTGATTTTGCAGCAGCTTCAGCGCGAAGCGGATGCGATCGGTGAGATTTACGGCTATTTCCTTGCGCGCCTGAAAGAGGCGGAAGTGCAGCAAGGGACGCAACAACCTGATGCGCGCCTGCTGTCGGCAGCCGTTTTGCCGCGCCACGCATCAAGCCCGCGTGTTCCGTTGATCATTTTGATGGGGCTGATGTTTGGTGCCATGTTGGGAACAGGCACAGTGTTGCTGCGCGAGTTGAACAAAGGCGGTATCCGGTCTGCGACTGAGCTGCAAAGACGCAGTGGGTTGCCTGTTCTTGGCCAAATTCCGATGGCCCCCATTCGGCGTCGCAACAAGCTTTTGCCGTATCTGGAAGGCAAGAATAACACCGCGTTTTCGGAAGCGATCCGTAACCTCAGAACGTCTGTTTTGCTGTCTGATCCTGATAAGGAACCGAATGTTATCCTGCTGACGTCCTCTGTCCCTGCTGAGGGTAAAACCACGACGTCGATTGCCATGGCACACAGCCTTGTCGGGATGGGACGGTCTGTTCTGTTGGTCGAAGGTGATGTGCGCAAGAATACGCTGGGCCTGTATTTTGAGGGCAAAGCCGGAAAGATTGCAGACGAGTTTCCATCAACCGAGCAAGAGGTGGCGGACAACAAAGTCACCATCGAGGAACTTGGCATTGATGTTTTGTTCGGTGCGCGTGACAAATTGAACGCCGCGGATTTCTTTTCGTCGGCGAAGTTCAAACAGTTCGTCGCCGTGGCGCGTGCAAAGTATGACCATGTGATCATCGACGCGCCGCCGATCCTGCCTGTCACGGATGCACGGATCATCGGGCAGCAGGTTGATGCGATTCTGTATGCTGTCGCTTGGGACGAAACACGTGGCGAAGTTCTGGATGCCGGAATGTCCGAGTTTTCGAACGCGGGCCTTAAGGTGACAGGCCTGATTTTGACCAAGATTGATGGCAAGAAAGCCAGAAGTTATGGCGGATCAACACGTTATGGCAGCTATTACGGCGAATATTCCGCTGGATACTACTCCTGATTGCGCACGCGCGGGTCTGTAGGCCTCTGCGCGGGCGTCCCTTATAGGGACGTTAACGAATTGCGAAGGGTCGGTTTATGTTGAACACCAAATTTGCGGCGTGGCCGTCATTCACGGATGAGGAAGCGGATGCGGTTGCACAGGTCGTGCGATCAAACCGCGTGAATTACTGGACAGGTCAGGAAGGCCGCGAGTTTGAAAAAGAGTTCGCGCAGTTTGCGGGCAGTGCCTATGCGATTGCGTTGTCCAACGGGACGCTCGCGCTTGATCTGGCGTTGAAGGGTTTGGGCATTGGTGCTGGCGACGAAGTTATTGTGACGCCGCGCACGTTCATCGCGTCGGCGTCTTGTGTTGTGACGGCCGGTGCGACGCCGGTGTTTGCGGATGTGGATGCGCAAAGCGGCAATCTGTCGGCTGAAACAATCGCGCCGATGATCACAGACAGAACGCGCGCGATTATTGTGGTTCACCTTGCGGGCTGGCCTGCGGATATGGACCCGATCATGGACCTGGCTGCGCGCCATGACATCAAAGTCATTGAGGACTGCGCCCAAGCACATGGCGCGCTGTACAAAGGCCGCCCCGTTGGGGGCATCGGCCATGTTGGTGCGTGGTCGTTTTGTCAGGACAAGATCATGACGACGGGCGGCGAAGGCGGCATGGTGACGGTCAACGATCCTGATCTTTGGGCTGATATGTGGGCCTATAAGGATCACGGGAAATCCTATGACGCTGTGTACAATCGCGACCACGCGCCGGGGTTTCGCTGGCTGCATGAAAGCATCGGCACCAACTGGCGGATGATGGAAATTCAGGCGGTGATCGGGCGTATCCAGCTTAAGCGGATGGCCGAGTGGACCAAGGCGCGCACCGACAACGCCAGCCGGATCGAGGCCGCGTTGGCCAAAGCGGGCGGGGCGGCGGTGCGTTTGCCGCAGCTGCGCTGTCAGGGCTGCACGGGCTGTGATGCCACGACTGGCTGCACCCATGCCAATTACAAATACTATGCCTACGTTGAACCGGATGCCTTGGCGCCGGGTTGGACGCGCGATCGTATTGTTGCACAAATTAATGCCCTTGGTGTGCCGTGTTTTCAGGGCACCTGTTCCGAGGTCTATCTGGAAAAAGCATTCGACGGGATGGATGTGCGCCCGACGACGCCATTGCGCACGACGCAGCGGTTGGGCGAAACCAGCATTATGTTTCTGGTTCACCCGACCCTTACGGATGATGAAATCAGCCAGACCGAAGCGGCCATTGCAGAGGTATTCGAGCAAGCAAAAGCCTAATTTCAGGCGCAGAACGCAACTGTGCCGCGGCCTATTACGGCCCGGCTGTCGGCAAAAAAAGTGCAGGTTGGCCAAGCCCGCGCCTGACGACTTTAGTCTTAAATTTATTGGTGCTAGAGGGACCGAAAGCCGCAGCCCATTGGAGTATTTACATTGAAAAATGTTATTGTATTTGGATCCGGGCAGACCGGAAACATGGCCGCATCGATCCTGAGCGAGCAAGGCTACGAGGTGTTGGGTTTTGTCGATGACGCCCCGGACGCGCCTGCATCTTCTTATGGGCGTGCGATCCTTGGGACGCGCGACATTTTGCTGGATCGCAGCAGCTACGATGCCGTCTGCGTCGGGGTTGGCACGATCAAATCCCGCAGGGCGATTGTCGGCTGGCTGAAGGAAAACGACATCAAGACGGTCAGCGCGATCCACAGTTCTGCCGTGATCGATGCTGATGCGCAGCTTGGTGATAACCTGATCATCGGGGCGGGCAGCGTTTTTTACGTTAATCCCGTGATCGGCGAGGGCTGCTTTGTCGGGCCAAGCGTCACGGTGTCCCATGACACAGTCGTTGGCCCATTTTGCCTTTTGTCGGTCGGATCGGTGATCGGGGCGCGGTGTGATCTGGCCACAGGTGTCCTGATCGGGAGCGGCGCAACATTGATGCCGCCCGGATTTCGCGTTGATGCGCGGTTGAACATCGGCCAAGGCGCCATCGTCGGGGTCGGATCCACCGTTATTCGCGACGTCGATGATAATACAACAGTTGTCGGTACGCCGGCCAAACCAATTCCAGCGAGATAGATTATGTTCGATATTGATGAAAAAGACGCAGCCATTGTTGATGGGATCGTTGCGGCGGCCCGTTCGGCCATGACCGAAATTTCCCATTATTCGCAAGAAGATGCTGACCGGATGGTCAAGGCCGTTGCATGGGCAATTTACCGCGATGATCGCGCGCTGGAATTGGCTGAAATGGCTGTGGAAGACACGGGCCTTGGGAACGTGCCGGACAAGATCACCAAGAACAAGCGCAAGACGCTGGGTGCGTTGAACGATCTGATGAAAGAAATCACCGTGGGACAGCAATCCCATGAGCCAGAGCTGGGCCTGACGACATATGCCAAGCCGGTTGGTGTTGTCGGGACAATGACGCCGTCCACGAATCCGGCGGCCACCCCCGTCAATCAGGCGATGATGGCGTTGAAGTGCAAGAATGCGATCATCATCAGCCCGTCGCCCGCCGGTGCGCGCACGGCCTACCGCGTCCGTGATTTCATCCATGCGGAACTTGACCGGATTGGCGCGCCGCGCGATCTGTTTCAGGTCATCCCGCAGCCGATCAATAAGAAGAAAGCGCAGTATCTGGCGCAGGTTGTCGATCTTATCATCGTGACGGGGGATCAGACCAACGTGCGCGACGGGTATCGCAGCGGCACGCCGTGTATCGGTGTCGGTAAGGGCAATGTGCCTGTGATCATCGACAAATCTGCGGACCTGAAAGACGCGGCGCAGAAAATCCTGTTGTCCAAGTGTTTTGACAACGCGACATCGTGCAGTTCCGAAAACGCGGCGATTGCCCATTCGGATATTTATGACGGCTTTGTTGATGCGTTGCGCGGTGTCGGGGGGTACGTTTGTTCGCCCGAACAAGTCGCCGAAGTTGAGGCTGGCCTGTTTCAAGGCGGCAACATCAACCGCCACTTTGTAGGCCAAAGCATCGATAAACTGTTCGCCCTTTTGGGCTGGCCCGCACCATCCGAGGACGTGCGGTTTTTGATTGTGCCACAAGACAGCGTTGGCGCGGATTCCCCGCTGTCGGGCGAAAAGCTGAGCCTGATTCTGTCGCTTTATAAAGCTGACGATTTTGAAGCCGCCAAGGCCAAAGCGTTCGAGATTTTGGACTATGAGGGCATCGGTCATTCGGTTGGTATTCACACGACGGATCCGTCCCAGCCCGAAGACTTGGCGGCAAGCGCATCTGTTGCGCGTGTGCTGGTGAACCAGGCCCACACCTTTGGTAATGGCGGCGGGTTCAACAACAGCCTGCCGTTCACGCTGTCGATGGGATGCGGAACTTGGGCTGGAAATTCGATTTCTGAAAACCTGTCCGTCAAGAATTTTTACAACGTCACCAAACTGGTCCGAACCATAGACAAGCCGGAGCCCGATCCCGAGCAGCTGTTTTCGGGTTTTGAATAAGGACTAAGACTGTGCGCCTATATTTCCGCCTTCGCTATATCCTCGACACGCTGTGCGCTGCACTGGCGCTGATCGCTTTGTCGCCCGTGCTGCTGATTGTGGCTGTCTTTATCAAAACGGACGGTGGCCCTGTGTTCTTTCGCCAAGCCCGATTGGGGCTGGGCGGTGCGGAATTTTCAGTGTTCAAATTCCGGTCCATGATCGTGGATGCGGACAAGTATCTGAACGAAAAAGGCGAAGCATCCCGCCCGCGGATCACCCGTGTCGGCCAGTTTATCCGCAAGACCAGCATCGATGAGCTGCCGCAGTTTATCAACGTGGTGCTGGGGGATATGGCGCTGATCGGCCCACGGCCCATCCTGCCACGCATGTTGCCGTTTATGACGCGGCAGGAAAAGGAACGGTTCCAAGTGCGCCCGGGATTGTCGGGCTTTGCGCAGGTCAGCGGCCGCAATTCCGTGAAGTGGAGCAAGCGGTTCGAATATGATGTCACATACGTTAAGACAGCGGGCATCCGGTTGGATGCGTGGATTGTGTATAAGACGCTGATGACAGTAATTTTGCGCAAAGACATCGCGGATGATCGCAACGCAAGCCAAGTGGACGATGTGACCAACCGACCGCTTCAGGACTCCCAATAGTTATTTTCAGTCTCGGGGACGGGACACCTTTGATTTCGGATGAAGACCAATATGGCACGTAACCTTCTTTATATTCACCAGTATTTTAACACCCTCGAAATGAGCGGCGGCACGCGATCTTATGAAATGGCGCGCCGTTTGGTTGATGATGGCTATAGCGTCACGATGCTGACGGCGGACCGCACCAAAGGGTTCGGCATGCCCAAGCGTGAAACCATCGAAGGGTTCGATGTGATCTGGGTGCCCGGCGCCTATCACAATTCCTATGGGCCGTTCCGTAAGGCCATGGCGTTTTTGCTGTTTTCGCTGGTGACGTGTTTTTACGTGCTGTGGCTGAAGTTCGATGTGATTTTCGCAACGTCCACCCCGCTGACGACAGGTATTCCCGCGTTGGTGGCCAAGAAAATCCGCAGCAAACCATATGTGTTCGAGGTGCGTGATCTGTGGCCGGAAATGCCGATTGCCCTTGGGACGATCCGCAATCCACGGCTGATCCGCGTGCTGAAATGGCTTGAGGCGAAAATCTATGTGAATGCCCATGCGCTGGTCGGTCTGTCGCCCGGCATGTCGGAGGGCATCGCGGATGTGCTGGCCGAAAAGGGCGTGACCCGCCCGATTTATACGGCCCCCAATGCCTGTGATTTCGACAATCTGTGTTCCCCGCTGAACGAAGATTATGCAGCGCGCCGTGCTGATATGCGCGCCAAGCTGAACCTGACGAACGGTCAAACGATGCTGCTTTATGCGGGTACGTTTGGTTTGTTGAATGACGTTGAATATCTTTTGACGCTGGCAAAGCGCACCAAAGACAACGCCGATCTGTTCTATGTGATTGTGGGCGGTGGCATCAACGATCAGAAAATTCGTGACTTTGTAGCGGCCGAGAAATTGCAAAACGTCAAAATCCAGGGGCGCGTGCCGAAACGCGAAATTGTTGATTATTTTGCCGCCTGTGATGCGGGCCTGTCGCTGTTTATCGACCTGCCTGAAATGGAAAAGAATTCGGCCAACAAGTTTTTTGATACGCTCGCCGCAGGTAAGCCTGTGTTGATAAACTATGGCGGTTGGCAGGCTGATTTTGTGAATGCCAAAGGCGTGGGGCAACAGTTGTCGCGCGATATCGAAGAGGCCGCAGGTCAGATGGATGTGATGGGCACGACGTTGGCGGGAATTACCGCGCAGATGGTTCTTGATGCGGCGCAGGATTTTTCACGTCAGAGCGTCTATGAAAAGGTCCGTGATGCGATCCAGTCGATGGACGAGAAACGCTAAGCGATGGAACGCAAAAGCACCTATGGCGCGACAGGGATCACGCTGATCCTGAGGGTCTTTCGCACGCTGGTGTCGCGGACGATTTCTGCTTTCGGGTCTTTGCTGCTGACGTACGTTATTTCTGCGTCCCTTGGTCTTAGCGCGCTTGGTGTGTTTTCGAGTGCGGCGGCGGTGATGCTGGGTGTTGTGATTTTGTCCAACTTTGGCAGCTCCACCCTGATTATCAAGACGGCGGGTATCAACCTGAGTCAGGGTGATTTCGGCGCGGCGCGGGCGACCTATTTGAATGCAGCAAAGCTGAGCCTGCTTGGCACTTTGGCGGCCGCGATCCTTGGCGTTTTGTATGTGGCTTATTTTGATGGCCCGATCATTGTGATGTGGCTTCTTATTTGCGCGCCGGGCGTTGCGCTGCTGCTTTTGAATGCTGCGATGTTTCGGGCAAATCTGGATGCCAGCATTGCGCCGTTTTGTGAATTTGGATTCCTGAGCCTTGCCGCCAGTGCGGTTCTGCTTGGGGCGCAATACCTTGGCACGGACGTCACGTTGACGCGCCTTGGCCTGATTTTGTTTGTGATTACCTATGTTGTGCTTGGCGTTAGTTTTGTCGTCCTGGCGCGCCGGATTTCGGGGTTTTGGTCACAGCCGATATCTGTTGCGCAAGCGGTTCTGGATCACCCGCGCAAGACCAAGAATTTCTTTGTCATGGAGTTCGCGCAGTATTTTTCCCAGTGGGGGCTGATCCTTGTGATCGGGCTGTTTGTCAGTTCGCAAGAGGTGGGGACGTTTTCGGCGATCCTGAAGCTCGCGTTTTTGGTGAACTTTATTCTTGGCGTCATGAGCAACACAGTCTCGGCGCAGATTTCGAGCCTTTATGCAGACAACAACTTTGAACGTGTCGCCAAGGTGCGCGGGCAGGCGCGGTTGATCATGCTGGGCATCGCGCTGCCTGTTGCGCTGATCTTGTTTGTGTTCAATCAACCGATCTTGGCGCAATTTCAAATCACTGCCGCGAACGCCAGCCTGATTTTGACGGGCCTTTTGGTGGTGCAGGTTTTGAACGTCGCAACGGGAATATCGCCCGTTGTTCTTAAGATGGTCGGACATGAACGGTATCTGCGTAACGTTGTGATGTTCACCTTTGCGCTGCAACTGGGCCTTGCGCTTTTGCTGACCCCGATGTTGGGGATTGCGGGGGCTGCGATTGCGTTTGCGGCGGGGCTACTTACGAAAAATGCGATGGCGATCCAGTTTGAGATGCGCCACCTTTCCACTACGAAACGGAGCAATACGGATGTCTAAAGAGACAAATATCATGCAACGGGTTCTGTCGGACATTCACGCCGAGGACATTTTGTATTGTGTCTGGAAGGGCCGCGTCAAACTGGATGAGGTGTTTGCGGGCACCGAAGACCTTGATGTTCTGGTCAATCCGGCGGACGTGACGGCCTTTGTGCAAACCCTTGCGGCACACCAGTTTTTCGAAGTGAGAAAGATGGCCGCGAAGTCCGATATTGGCGCGCGTGATTTCTTTCATATGGATGCGTCTGGCCGGGTGTTCCATATCCATATCCACACGCAGATCATTTTCGGGAATGCGTTGATCCGTGATTATCATGTGCCGATTGAACACGACCTGCTGCGCGCGCGCATCTGGGACGATGATCACGAGATCTGGTGTGCCACGCCCGAACACGACCAGTTCCTGTTTCTGTGCCGCCATTCAGCGCGCAAGAAGAACGGGTTTTATGTGTCGTTCAAATCTGAGTACGCGTCCCTGCGGGCGTTTTACGACGGGGTGGATTTGGACCCTGAACTGATCCCGACGATTGTGCCTGCCGCCCGCGCGGCGTTGATCAATGACACAGCGGCGCAATCGGGTGCGGGACGACGCGGTATCTGCCAGGATTTGAAACCGTTTCGCCTAAAGGGGCGGGCGCTCAGCAAAATGGCAGCCTTTGTGGCGCTGGCATGGGTCGCCCTTCTTAAGCGGCTTGGCTTTGCCCAAGCAGGCGTGAGCGTCATGCAGGGCGGCGGCATGATGGTGGCCTTTGTCGGGATTGACGGGTCTGGCAAGTCCTCTGCGCTTGAACGCTACAAGGACCGCTTTTCAAAGCGTGTCGGCATTGAAACCATTTCGATGGGAAGCGGTCAGAGCGGCGCGAGTTTTGTGCGCCGTATCATGTTTTCTGTCTTTGGGACCAAGGCAAAGCTCAAGGGGCACACAGCGGCCAGAGAATCCGGGGATCGTGCGGGTAAACCCAAGAAGTTCCCGTGGTATTATCAGCTGTGGCTGATCATCTGCCTTTGGGAAAAACGCAGCCAGCTTCGCCGTGGATTGAACGCCCAGCGGCTTGGTAAGATTGTTCTGGTGGATCGCTGGTTGCAAACTCAGCTGCTGATCGCGATCGATGCGCCACGGACCACCAATCTGGCGACCACTGGCCGGTTGAGCGATTATCTCGCCGCGCTGGAGGCGGATATTTTTCGGTTGTCTGACAGCCTCAGCCCCGATTTGATGTTCGTCATGGATGTGTCGCCCGAAAATTCGGTGAAGCGAAAGCCCGAAGACCTGACGCTTGAGCGCGCGAAGGTGGTGCGTGAAAATCTGTTGTCTATCGTGTGGCCCGCCAAACGGGTGGTTATCATTGATGCCAACGACGATATCCCGACGGTTGATGCCAATATCGTCGCGGAAATTAACAAAGACATCAGTGGATTAGACCTTCGGGATGAATAAGATCCTCCTTCAGTGTGGTTTTCTGATGCTGTTTGCCCCGGTGCTGACGGGGTCGATTTTTTTCGAAAGCCGTTTGGCGATTTTGCCGAGCGCCTACATCAGCGTGAACACTGTCGCGTTTCTTGTGGCATTGGCCTGTGCGGCGGTTGAACTGCCCCGATATCCCAAAAAGTTCTTGTTTTTGTTGGCGCTGATGACTGTTTTGATCAGCCACGCCGTGTTGGCGGCGGTGGTTTTGGGCGTCGATATCATGGGCATCATCAAGTTCATGAATTTCGCGTTGATCGGGTTCACCTTGGCGTTTCTGATGCATGCGCTGGATCGGCGGGGCTGTCTTGACTGGGCTGTCAAAGTGTTCGTCGCGGTGTTGTTTGTGCTGTTTATCGGTGCGGTGTTCGTAAAGCTCCAGACGGGGTTTTGGTTTCGCCAGAACCCGTATTTCATGCACGGATCAATTGTATTCGGCCGCCTGATGGCGATGGGGCTGTTGCTGAACCTGTTCATCCCCATTGTCCCCGGGAAACTTTCTTGGGCGTTGAACGCCTGTTTCGCATTCGGCATCGTGTGGAGCCTGTCAAAAGGGCCGATTGTTGCGATCACGGCCTGCGGTTTATTGTACCTGCTGTTGAACCGATCAGAGCTGTTCAAGCTGCGCAATCTGGTCCTGTTTGCGATGCTTTTGGCGGCGGTCAGTTATTATGTGTCGACCTACGGACTGCCCGCGCAGTTTGCGCGCGTCACGGTGTTGTTCGACATCTTGATGGGCAGCGAAGTGACGGTGAACACGTCCGGTTCTATTGGTATTCGTGGCAACATGTACGGGGCCACGCAGGGCATGATCCTGGAATCGCCTTTTCTAGGCGTTGGAATGGGGAACTGGGGCGCGAATTTTTATGACGGCATTACCCCGTTCACCTACCCGCATAACCTGTTTCTGGAACTTTTGTCCGAGATGGGCCTGATTGCGGGCGGGTTCTTTGCTGTTCTGCTTCTTTTGCCGCTGCGGTATCATAAAGACCCGTTCTTTTATTTGTTCCTGTTCTTGTTCCTCGCCCAGCAATCCAGCGGCGACGTCGCAGACGGGCGCTTTTTGTTTTTCGCGACCTGCCTGATCCTGTTTCGAAATCTGATACTGGATCGCATAGACCTAAGAGCGAGGGCCAGCACATGAGGGTTGAATTGATCGGGCTGCCAGGTGTTGGGAAGTCGTACTATTTAAATGAACATCTGGCCCCGTCCCATCCTGATCCGCGCCCTGTGACAGTTGGCGGGTCAACGGCCACGAAGGTTCGCAATATTGCGCGCGGGGCGTTCGGGTTTCCGCGTTTGGCGGCCCTTTTTGTGACGCACAGCTTTTCCGGCAAAACCCGGTTGGGCGCAAAGCGGTTCTTGGTCTTGCTTGAACGTGTGGGGCGTTTGTCGTGTCAGGCGTCATCAGCCGTGGACGAAGGGCCGTTGCAGGCTGTCTGGGCGTTGTTTTACCAGCGCGACCTGACGGATGAAAACAAACGGGCCTGTGCGCGGCTGATACGGGAAATCAACGTCGCGGAACGTGTGATTTACGTCTACGCGTCGGGTGCTTTGCATGCGGCCTTTGTGGCGAAGCGGCAGCGAAAACATGGATTGGCCTCGGCAGATGTAGAAGCCCAGCGTCGGGCGCGCCGTTGGATGCGTTTCGTTTTGTGCGAAGTGCGCAGATCAACGCCGCGCTCACTGGAAGGTCACCGCGTTCAAATGGCGTCTTAGGGCGCATTACAGATCAGCACTGTCTGGATCGTGCGCCACCTTTTTGCGGCGCGGGCTGATGAGGCTTATTTCATTTCGAAAGACGTTCAGGATTTGGGCAAGCTCGTCCAGTTGGGATCAGTGGTCACGTACTTGTCGTCTGATCATTATATGGACCAAAGGGCGTTCATGCCCTAGCTTTTGGGTGGGATCACCGGGGGCGTACGTGTCGCCCTGCGCAGGCAACCCATCGTGACGCATCGGGGGACAGGGCTATGACAATCGATTTGTTGATCCGAAACGGCAAAGTCGTGACCCCGCAAGGGATTGTGGAGGGCGATATTGCCGTTCAGGGCGGGCGGATTGAAAGCATTGGGCGATCTGTCGCATCAGCCACACGGGACATCGATGCGCGGGGGCATTGGGTGATGCCCGGTGGTGTTGATCCCCATGCCCATATTGAACAGATGTCTGGCATGGGTGTGATGAATGCGGACACCTTTGAAACGGCCACACTGTCTGCGGCGATGGGCGGCACCACGAGCGTCATTTCATTCGCGGCACAGGCCAAGGGGCAGCGGTTGGCGGACACGGTGGCGGATTATTCGGCACGGGCAAAACGTGGTGCGATAATTGATCATGCCTTCCACATCACCGTGACAGATACATCCGTGCCGGGATTTGGCGATGATTTGGCGGATTTGATCGGTGCAGGGCACCGGTCTTTGAAGGTATTTACGACCTATAATATCCAACTGAGCGATCGTGAAATTCTTGATACGATGGCACTGGCGCGCCAGCACGGTGCGCTGGTGTGCGTGCATGCTGAAAATGACGCGATCATTGCGCGGGCCAAAGAGGAATTGATTGCAAACGGGCACCTGCGCCCGTCAGATCATGCGTTGTCCCATCCTGCGATGGCGGAAATTGAATCCGTTGCGCGCATGTGCAGGTTTGCGGAATTTCTTAACCAGCCGGTGATGTTGTTTCATATTTCAACGGCAGAGGGGGCTGCGTTGGTGCGTGATGCCCGTGCGCGGGGCGTGCCTGTTTGGGCTGAAACCTGCCCGCACTATCTGTTCATGACGGCTGATATTCTGGATCAGCCAGGCCTTGAGGGGGCAAAGTGGATGTGTTCGCCGCCCCAACGCACGACCGAGGATCAAGACGCGCTTTGGGCGGCCCTTAAGGGGGGCGACCTGCAGCTTGTTTCATCTGATCACGCACCCTACCGCTATGATGAGACGGGGAAACTCTCGGCTGGTTTGGACGCTGGATTTCATGAAATCGCGAATGGGTTGCCGGGCCTCGAAACCCGATTGCCATTGATGTTTGATGCAATGGTAAGCGGCGGGAAACTGGGGCCAGAGGCCTTTGCGCAGATCACATCCACCGCGCCCGCCGATCTTTATGGACTGACGCAAAAAGGGGCGATTGCGGTGGGCAAGGACGCCGATCTGGTGATCTGGGACCCTGACACGCAGGTGACATACGGCGAAAACGATCTGCACGATAATGTCGGCTATAATCCTTGGGTTGGTCGCACGATCAAAGGCTGGCCTGTTCATGTAATTCTGCGCGGTCAAACTGTGATGCAGGACGGTGTTTTTCACGGCGCGGCAGATGCAGGCCGCTGGATTGATCGCCCGACCCTTGCAACCCAACCAACAGGTGCCCTGTGATGAAACGACCCGAAACCCCCACCCAATTGGCGATCACGTTTTTCTATTACCGCGATCTGGCAGCGGCGATGACGTTTTACGAAGATGTCATGGGCCTGACTCTCGCGATTGATCAGGGCTGGTGCAAGATTTACGAGATTTGCCCGGGCGCGCATGTGGGGCTGGTGGATGAGGCAAAGGGGATGAACAAATGGGCCGCCGTTAAGCCCGTGCAGCTTTGTATTCGGGTTGAGGACGTGGATGCGTGGTTTGAATATGCGACGGATCGAAAGCTGGAAAATTTGTCCGAGCTGTTTGTGAACGACGCGCTGGGCATTCGTGCGTTCGTGTTCAACGATCCCGAAGGATATCAAATTGAAATGCAATCTGCGACGCGGGCGGGCGCATGAATAATCCGCTGATTATCATCAACCCGAATTCGTCTGAAACGGTGACGGCGGGCATTGATGCCGCTGTTGATCCGCTGCGCGGCTTTGGTGTGCCGATCAAGTGTCTGACTCTGGCCGCGGGGCCCAAGGGCATCGAAAGCCAGATGCAGGCGGATCTGACAATCGCGCCGATGCTGGAATTGGCGGACGCACAAACGGATGCCGCGGGATTTGTTATCGCGTGTTTTGGTGATCCGGGCCTGCATGCCTTGCGCGACCAGACGGACAAGCCCGTTGTGGGCATTCAAGAGGCGTCGGTGATGACGGCCCTGACACTGGGCCAGCGGTTTGGCGTGATCGCGATCATGCCCGGTTCTATCCCGCGCCATTTGCGCAGCTTTGGTGCGATGGGCGTGCTGGATCGTTTGGCGGGGGATCGCGCCTTGGGACTAGGTGTGGCTGATCTGGCAAGCGCGGACAAAAGCCTTGCCGCGATGATCCGGACGGGCAATCAGTTGCGCGATATCGACGGGGCGAACGTGTTGATCATGGGCTGTGCCGGAATGGCGCAATACCGTGCACAGATCGAAGGCGCGACAGGCCTGCCCGTCGTTGAACCCTGTCAGGCCGCCGCTGCAATGGCGCTAAGCCATATCGCGCTGGGGCAAAGTCATAGGAAAACCAAACATGCTGAATGAAACCGCCAAAGGTGTTTACACAATCGCCGTCACACCGTTTTTGCCGGATGGTGCCATCGATTTTGACAGCATCGATCGCATGGTTGATTTTTACATCGAACAGGGGGCGACGGGGCTGACCATTCTGGGCATGATGGGTGAGGCCGGAAAGCTGTCGGCGCACGAAAGCATGCAGGTGGTGGACCGCGTCATTGCCCGCACATCTGTTCCCGTTGTGGTCGGTGTGTCTGCGCCCGGTTACGCGGCGATGGAAACCCTAAGCAAGGCATCGATGGACGCGGGTGCGGCTGGTGTCATGGTCGCGCCGACGTCCAATTTGCGATCCGACAGCCAGATCACGGCATATTATCACGGCGCGGCACGGGTTCTTGGCGATGCGCCCTTTGTGTTGCAGGATTTCCCGCTGGCCACGGGTGTCGTGATCCCGACGAATGTGATTTTGCAGATCGTTGATGATTGTCCGACGTGCGTGATGCTGAAACACGAAGACTGGCCGGGGTTGGAAAAGATCACGGCCCTGCGCGCGGCATCCGATGCGGGATCGCGCCGCATATCGATTCTGTGCGGCAATGGCGGGATGTATCTGTTGGAGGAAATACTGCGGGGGGCGGACGGTGCCATGACCGGATTTGCCTACCCCGAAATGATGGCGCAGGTGGTTGCCGCCGTGAATGCGGGCGATGAAAGCCGTGCGCGCGATATTTTTGACGCTTACATGCCGATGGTCCGCTATGAGGCCCAACCGGGCCTTGGTTTGGCCATTCGTAAATACAGCCTCGCGCAGCGCGGCGCGATCGCGCATCCGACCCTGCGCAACCCGGGCGCCACGTTGAACGCTATTGCCGCGCGCGAAGTCGATATTCTTGCGCAGCGCCAAACTGCGGCCCTGCGTAAATTGGGTGTGTAGGGGCGATGTTATCCCAGCAAGGTCCCGTGTCCCATGATCGGTAATGTGCTGAATATCAAACAGCTTGAGGCGCTGGTCTGGGTGGCGGAATTGGGGAGCTTTCGCAAAGCCGCGCATCATCTGGGTACGACCCAGCCCAATATCTCGTCGCGGATTTCGGGGCTAGAAAAGACGCTGGGTGTTGTGGTGATGCAGCGCGATGCGGGGTCTATTCAGTTGACAGACAAGGGCCGTGAAATTCTGGCCGTTGCGCACAAATTGCTTCGAAACGCAGAGGAAATTGTCCAAATTTGCGACCGGCCCGATCTTGTCGCGGATCGTCTGCGTTTGGGGGTGACCGAACTTGTGGCCTGTACATGGTTGCATGCCTATTTGCGCGCCATCAAGGCGGCGTATCCGAGTCTGAATGTTGAATTGACCGTCGATCTGTCGCGCAATCTTGATAGCGAACTGCGGTCGAACCGGTTGGACATCGCCATTCAAACCGCACCGTTCGCAAGTGCGGCATCCGGTGTGATCGAGCTGGGGACGTTTCCCTATATTTGGGTGGCCACGCCGCAGATTGCCAGTGCGCTTGTCGGGCCTGTCACCGTTGCGGATCTGCTGCCCCATACCGTTCTAACCCATGCGCGCCACACGCAGGCCTACGGCGAACTGGTTGAATATGCCGTTGCGAAATCATTGCCGGTGTCGCGGTTCGTGTCCTCAAGCAGCCTTGCGTCTTGTGTGCAGATGGCGGCTGACGGGATGGGGGTGACGCTTTTGCCAAAAGCGCTGGTTGAAAAAGAGATCGCTGAACATCGCTTGATTGAGGTGGATGTCAGTTGGACGCCCACGCCGTTGCGGTTTGCAGCGCGGTATCAATCTGAAAGGGCAGCGTTGTATTTGACCCATTGCGCCCAGATGGCGGCAGATGCGGCAAAGACTTAGGATCACGAAAAAAGATCACTGGTATATAGATAAATAATTGGAATTTATGCAGCGGACCTCCCTAAACTGAAGGAAATCAAACTTGGGATGAGTCTAATGACCAAACAATCCGTGCGCTTGGGTGTCGATATCGGGGGGACGTTCACGGACGTTGTTCTTGAGGTCGGCACGGTGTCGTTCTCTGCCAAGGTGCTGACGACATATGTCGCGCCGGAAAACGCGATTATTGATGGCATGCAGCAGGTCTGCGCGAAGGCCGGCATCGATCCGAGCGCGATTGACCAGATTATTCACGGCACGACCCTTGCGACGAATGCCCTGATCGAACGGCGCGGTGCCAAGACCGCATTGATCACCACCGAGGGGTTTCGGGATGTGATCGAAATGCGCACTGAATCGCGATTTGAACAATATGACCTGAACCTGACCCTGCCCGAACCGTTGTTGGCGCGCCAGATGCGTTACACTGTGCCCGGCCGTATGGATGCCAGCGGACAGGAATTGCTGCCGCTGACACGCGCAGACATCGAACCTGTCGTCGCGCAGATTGCTGCCGCAGGATATGACAGCGTGGCGGTGGGGCTTATTCATTCCTACCTCAATGATGCGCACGAAAAGCTGGTGGGTGATGTTCTGGCGGACATGATGCCGGATGCGATGGTGTCGCTGTCTTGCGAAGTGTCCCCACAGATGCGGGAATACGAGCGGTTCAACACTGTCGTTGCGAATGCCTATATCAAGCCGCTGATGAAATCCTATTTGGGCCGTCTTGAGGGGCGGCTGCGCGACGAGGGTGTGACGTGTAACATCTTTCTGATGCACTCCGGTGGTGGGATTATTTCCATCGAAAGTGCAGCCGAATTTCCGGTGCGTCTGGTTGAATCCGGCCCTGCGGGCGGTGCGGTTTTTGCGGCCAACATCGCCGCGCGGTACGGGTTGGATAAGGTTCTGTCGTTCGACATGGGCGGCACGACGGCCAAGATTTGCCTGATCAAAAACCAAACCCCGAAAACGTCGCGCGTGTTCGAAGTGGCGCGTACGTATCGTTTCAAAAAGGGGTCCGGCATGCCGATTTCGATCCCTGTGATTGATATGGTTGAAATCGGGGCAGGCGGTGGGTCGCTGGCGCACGTAGACGCGATGCGCCAGATACGCGTTGGCCCTGAAAGTGCGGGATCAGAACCGGGGCCTGCATGTTATGGGCGGGGCGGGGCCAAACCTGCCGTGACGGATGCTGATTTGGTGTTGGGCAAGCTCGACCCTGATAATTTTGCAGGTGGGTCAATGGTGTTGGACACCGCGTCGTCCGCCAAAGCGCTGACAGATGTGTTGGGGGACACGCTGAACATGGACGCGGCTACATCCGCCTTTGGCCTTGCCGAGGTGGTGGATGAAAACATGGCCAATGCAGCGCGGGTTCATGCCGTTGAGAACGGCGAGGATTTGTCAGAATACACCATGATTGCCTTTGGTGGCGCGGCCCCGCTTCATGCTGGGCGTCTTTGTGAAAAGCTTGGTGTGGATCGTTTGTTGGTGCCCGAGGGCGCGGGCGTTGGGTCTGCCATCGGGTTCTTGCGCGCACCCTTTTCGTTTGAGGCAAACAGATCTGTCTACATGACGCTTGCGGGTTTTCAGCCCGACAAGATCAAGGCGTTGTTGGCGGACTTGCAATCAGAAGCCACGGGGTTCGTGCGCAATTGTGACGCGATCAGCCCGATCCTGTCCGAGTTCAAAGTTTACATGCGATACAGCGGGCAAGGTTGGGAAATTCCGATTACCCTCACCGAAGATCAGGCGATGAACCCCGATGTCGCCACCTTTGAGGCGCGGTTCATCGAAGACTATGTCAAATTGTTTGGCCGTGCAGTTGATGGCATGGATATCGAAATCACGGTGTGGTCGGTCAACGCCACGACACCGCCCGAAACGGTCGCGCGGGTTGAGCAGGATGCTGGGTTAGGCGTTGCTGCGCCCCATGAAACGCGCCAGTTGTTTGACCCTGCTGTTGCCGATTTCGTGTCAGCGGGTGTTGTGTTGCGCGATGATATGGCGGTCGGCGCCACCTGTGATGGCCCGACCGTGATCACCGAAGACGAAACGACGATCATTGTGCCGTCTAGCCGGATCGCAACGCGTCAGCCCGATGGCTGTATTGATATGAGGATCAAGCCATGACCCAGTCCAATGTCGCCTATCAAGTCATGTGGAACCGCCTGATTTCGGTTGTCGAAGAACAGGCACAGGCGTTGGTGCGAACGGCGTTTTCGACGTCCGTGCGCGAAGCTGGCGATTTGTCTGCGGGGGTTTACGACATACAAGGGCAGATGTTGGCCCAAGCCGTCACAGGCACGCCGGGCCATGTGAACGCAATGGCCGACGCCGTTGCGCATTTCATCCGTCGCATCGGGCGCGACAACATTTTCGAAGGCGATATCTATATCACAAACGACCCGTGGGAGGGCACTGGCCATCTGCACGACATCACCATGGTGACTCCGTCGTTTCATCGCGGTGCTCTCGTCGGGTTTTTCGCATGTACCGCCCATATCGTGGATATCGGCGGGCGCGGGTTCGGTGCGGATGCGGCCAGTGTTTACGAAGAAGGCCTGTATATTCCGATCATGAAGTTTGCCCAACGCGGTGAGGTTGACCAGACCCTCGTGCGGATCGTGCGTGGTAACGTGCGCGAACCGGATCAGTTGATCGGCGATATTTATGCCTTGGCCACCTGTAATGAAATCGGGCACCGCCGCCTGATCGAAATGATGGAAGAATTTGATCTGGCCGATCTGACGGGCATTGCCGCGTTCATTCTAGACAATTCCCGACGTGCGACGCTTGAACGGATTGCCGCTTTGCCACGGTCTTCGGCGACGGGCGAGATTACGATGGACGGGTTTGATACGCCCATCACGCTTAAGGTGAAGGTCACGGTGCATGACGACCGGATTGTGTCGGATTTCACCGGATCATCCGGTGTCGACAAAAAGGGGATCAATTGCCCGCTGGTCTATGCGAAGGCCTATGCGTGCTATGCTCTCAAGGTGGCGATTGCGCCTGAAATCCCCAACAACGCCGCGTCCCTTGCGCCGTTCGAGATTGAGGCACCGGTGAATTCGATCGTCAACGCGATCCACCCGGCACCTGTCGCGCTGCGCCATATCGTCGGGCATTTTGTCCCTGATGCGGTGTTTAATGCCTTTGATCAGATTGTGCCCGGACTGGTCCCCGCCGAAGGTGCCGCCTGTCTGTGTAATTTCCAAGTGTCGCTGCGCCCGCGCAGTGATGGCCGGGCCCCCGCAGACGCGCGCCGGTCCGAGGTTCTGACATTTAATTCTGGCGGGTCCGGGGCGCGGCCAGAACATGACGGTTTGAACGCAACGGCCTTTCCATCCGGTGTGATGACAATGCCTGTCGAGGCCACGGAACATGCCGGTCCCGTCATCATCTGGCGCAAAGAACTGCGCCCCGATTCGGGTGGGGCGGGGCAGCAACGTGGAGGCCTTGGTCAATTCATGGAGGTCGGCGCGCGCGAAGGGCATGAATTCGATATTCAGGCCATGTTTGACCGCGTGCATCATCCGGCCAAAGGGCGGCGCGGTGGTGGTGAAGGTGCGCCCACGACGATTGTCCAAGACGACGGATCCAAAATGAACGGCAAGGGCAAGCAATTCGTCGCCCATGGCCGCAAAGTCGTCATGGCGTTTCCAGGGGGTGCTGGCTACGGCGATCCCAAAGATCGGGGCGCGGCATCCATCAAACGCGACCTTGCCCGCGGTTACATTTCTGAGGAAACGGCAGCGAAGATTTATGGTCTGAGTCCGTCTGACATTGCAGCCGTGCAATCGGCTGTCACCAAAGGTGAAGACGTATGAATGTATCGCGCCAGTGATGGGCCAGCGCCGATGATATCGTGAGGCGCAAGATTGGTAAGTCGATGTTAAGGGCCGCCATGCAATAGAGCCTGTGTCTTTTCACAAGTTGGCCATTGCATGTACCGTATTATCGAATGCCTTACCCAAGAACATCATCGCGGGCTGGTGCTGCTGGCAGTTGCGATATGCGTTGTCGGGTCGATGTTATCAGCGCTGCTGTTGCGGCGC
Source organism: Octadecabacter dasysiphoniae (assembly GCF_021532615.1). Lineage (GTDB taxonomy): Bacteria > Pseudomonadota > Alphaproteobacteria > Rhodobacterales > Rhodobacteraceae > Octadecabacter > Octadecabacter dasysiphoniae. The sequence continues at coordinate 156,738 of NZ_JAKGAQ010000002.1, read as the reverse complement.
ATGGTTCATGCCAGCGGGCAACGATTGTGGTTTCTCTGGGCGCTTTCGAGTGTGATTGGCGGGACGACGATCTGGTCAACGCACTTTATTGCAATGGTGGCGTTTGATCCCGGGATTGGGCACAGCTACGAATTTGCGATGACGACTGTTTCATTGGGCTTTGCCGCCATAGGTCTTCTTGCGTCCAATGCGACGCTGACGTTCAAAAAACTGCCGTGGCGCGCACCGATTGCGGGCGTTCTGTTTGGACTGACGGTATCGGGCATGCACTACCTTGGTATGGCGGCGTATCGATTGCCGGGCGAATTGATTTGGGAGCCCGCGCGCATCGTCGGATCAATCATTGCAGGCGCGATATTGGGCGCGATTGCCTATCATCGCTTTCTTCATCCCGTCACACGTTACTGCTGGATGGGTGGTGCCATCGGGATGATCTTGGCGATTTCCGCCATGCATTTTGCCGGCATGACATCGTTCACAGTGTTTCTTGATTCATCAATTCCCGTTCCGGAAAAAACCCTTTCAGATCTGGAATTCGGTATTTTGGTCAGCAGCGTGACTGCCGTTATTTTCGTAGTTGGATTTACGTCCTACAGCATCGAAATAAATCTGGAAAAGGAAGCGCGGGGGCAACTGTATCATGCCGCGATGCATGACAACCTGACAGGGTTGCCCAACCGTCTGCATCTTTCGAAAACAGTCGAAACTGTGAACGCGCGGCTAAACCGCGACGCGACTTACAAAGCGGCAATTTTGTCAATCGACCTCGATCTGTTCAAGTCGATCAATGATATCCACGGTCATGCTGTTGGGGATTCTGTCTTATGTGAAATCGCGCGGCGGTTTTCTGATGTCTTGGAGGAAAACGAGTTCCTTGCTCGCGTAGGCGGTGACGAATTTGTTGCGATAAAGCACGGATTTCGCCGCCCGAAAGAGGTGACGGCCTTTGCAAATCGTCTGCACGCCAGAATTGTCGAACCGATCGAGTTGGCGCAGCTTCGGATCAATCAACGTGCCTCAATCGGGATGGCGAGCACGGTGCAAGATGGTCGCGATCTTGAAGCCCTGTTGATGAAATCGGATCAGGCGATGTATCGATCAAAAACACAACCGAATTCGCATCTGTGTGCTTTCAACGCTGAAATCGAAAGCAAGAACCATGAAAAGACCGTTCTTGTTTCGGATCTGCGAAATGCCGTCAACAACAATGAGCTGGAACTTGTTTACCAGCTGCAAAATTCTGTCAGCACGAAGGAACCTGTCGGCTTTGAAAGTTTGCTGCGCTGGAACCACCCGGAACGCGGGCGAATATCGCCCTCTGTCTTCATCCCGTTGGCCGAAGAATCCGGATTGATCTGTGAAATCGGACAGTGGGTCTTGCGCGAGGCTTGTTTGACGGCGGCGGCGTGGCCGTCCCCTTACAGCATTGCCGTCAACGTGGCCCCTCTGCAATTGCTTCAGCCGTCGTTTTCCGAACAGGTGGCGGATGCGCTTTTTGCGGCAGGACTGTCGCCCGCCCGGTTGGAACTGGAAGTCACAGAAGCCAGTATGATAGATGATCAAGCCCACACTTTAAGGGTCATGCATGAACTGAAAGGCATGGGGGTCCGCGTTGCGATGGACGATTTTGGAACCGGATATTCCTCGCTCGCGACTTTGCAGGCCTTTCCTTTCGACAAAATCAAAATTGATCGAAGTTTTATCACCAACGTGCATCTGGACGATCAACGGGCGGCGATTGTTAGATCGACCTTACTGTTGGGTGCGGCCCTTGGAATTCCGGTGCTGGCCGAAGGCGTTGAGAACGAACAGGAGCTTGCTTTTCTGGTCGCGGAAAAATGTAACTCGGTTCAAGGGTTCTATTTTGGCAAGCCCCTCAGCCTGAAGGAAGTAACTGACCTGGTTCAGGAAATTTCGACGACACTTAATTCGCAAATCGCATAGCGCAGTTTGGCGCCCCTCATGACGTGATAGGTCATGTTTCACCATGGGCGCCTATCGAGAAGAGACAGGGCGGCCATCTAATGCATTGATCTTCTTGAATTCCTATCAATTCCTTTGCTTGGAATATCAGTTGTTGTGGCGGTCATCGCATATCATTGCAACCAATGTCTGCCTTGAGCCCATAGCGGAACTGTTGAATTTGTGCTGCGCGAGCGCCAACCTGATGCCGGTGCGCGGCGAAAAGAGCGTAGCCTTAGGGGCGTCCACATAAAATAACGACATCAATCGAACCTAACGTCTTTACCTCCATCGCAGACACTGATCCGCTTTTTGGTGCGCCTTCTAGCTGATCCTCATCACGCAACGCGGGATCTGACCAAGCGCCCCACAATCTCCTCGGAAAACTCTTGCAAGCCTGTTTCGCCAAGGCGCGCTTTGAGCGGAGTAGCCATGCCCAAGGTGACAAGTCCGTGCATGAAACACCAAACTGACACGCCAACCAGTTCTTCGTCGTGGGTCATGTCCTGAGCGGTGTTCGCCGCGATTTCGTTGAACAAAAGATCTGCGACAGGGCTTGCATAGGGGTGTATTTCCGCCTCTCGATTCCCAAGGGTTGCTTCGGCGGAGAACATCAAACGATAGAGAGCTGGGTTATTGCCGCTGAAAGATAAATAGCCGGCCACCATTCCCTCGACACCTCGGGACGTGCGTTTCTCCGTCAACTCTTTCCCAAGCCGTGCGAACCCACGCTGGCACAACGCGATGATCAATCCAGATCGATCCTTGAAGTGATGGTAAGGCGCACCCGGTGAGACGCCAGCGCTTCTTGCAAGTTCCCGCATCGAAATCACTTCGATAGGTTTCTCAGCCAACAGGGCTTCCGCTGCATCCAGTATCGCCATGCGCAGGTCACCATGATGGTAAGGATCATCGGCCATTTTCACACTCCAGTATTTTAGTCGCTTGACACATATCTAATCGCCGATTAGATGTCAATTAATCACTGATTAGATCATGGAGAAATGACAGTGGAACGTAGAATTTGCGCAATCACGGGGGCGACGGGTGGAATCGGTGCGGCTTTGGCTGATGAAGCGGTTCGTCGCGGATTTGATTTGGTGCTGCACGGACGTTCGGTTTCAAAGCTGGAGGCGATGAAAGAGGAAATCTCTCAGCGTCATCCGACATTGGATATCGCGCTGGTGGTCGGTGATCTTGGAACTGCCTTCGGCGCTGAACAGGTTGCGGGCGAGATTTCGAAGGTCGCGCCAAAGCTGGATTTGCTCATTAACAATGCGGGTGTGTTGCTGGGCGGGTTACCCGTATCGCCAGATGGCATCGACATGCATACGCAAGTTAACCTGATCGCCCCATATGTCTTAATGCAGCGCCTGAAGCCTGCCCTGTCCGAGGTCAAAGGTTCTGTTATTAACGTGGCGTCTGGGTCCGCGCGCCGGGTCAAAACCCTTTCAGTGCGGTCTTTGAAAAAACCCACAGACACCCGAAAACTATTCGGAGCCTATGCCCAATCAAAGCTGGCTGTCGCGCTGATAACGCAGACGATCGCCCCTGATTTTCTGACGGACGGAATTCGTATCGTCGCTGCCGACCCCGGCCCGGTCAAATCAGGGATGACCAGTGGCGATGGCATGCCGGGGCTTCTGAAACTGTTGCGCCCGTTCCTATACGCGACGCCTGAAAAAGGTGCCGCAAAGGTTTTTGCCGCCTTGGACAGCGAAGCCCGGGCCGATCAGTCCGGTGGATTTTATCCCGGTGGAAAGAGGCGGAGCCTGCCGGCGTTCGCGAACCAGGGTCATCTGGCCGACGAAATTCTCGAATTTTGTGATGAACAAATTGAACGCGCAAACGACGTTGTTCCCCTCGCTCGTTTTCGCATTTCAAAGAAGGAAGCCTGACATGTTGTGCAAAATCACAGACCTTACCGAAGTTCTTGCGCGGTTCTTGCTGGCAGCAATTTTCATTCTTGCCGCCGTTGGCAAATTAAGCGCGCCCCAAGAAACACTGCAACATATGCAGAACTTTGGTGTTCCGGTGTTCTTTTACATCCCGACTATTCTTTTGGAACTCCTAGGTGGGTTTCTGCTTCTTATTGGTTTGGCGACGCGGCCCGTTGCCTTGGGGCTTGCGGTGTTTTCCGTGATCTCTGGCGTCGTCTTTCATGCAGATTTCGCTGACCAAACGCAGATGGTCATGTTCTTGAAGAACCTCGCCATTGCAGGCGGCTTGCTGATGCTGGCCAAACATGGCGCGCATCAATGGGCGGTTGACCGCAAGATTTGCAGAAAGCTTGAAGCCGTCCAAGGCATCAGCGCCATCATATAACGCCAATGCTACGAAATCGAACACATGAACGTCGGTCACCGAGCCGCTACAAAAGAAAGGCAAACCCCATGAGAAATATCATCGCCATCATTGCCCTACTGATGGGTGCCCAATTGGCCGCCGCACAAGAAACCGAATTGGACCAACCGGTGCGGTCCGTAAAACTGACCGAGATCAGCCATGAACGTGCGGGCATCTCGCGTCGGTTTTTCGGCCAAGTTGTTGCGCGCCAAACTGTTGATCTGGCGTTCCAGGTCGGTGGCCAATTGAATGAGTTTGCTGTCTTGGAAGGTCAAATCGTGCCCGAAGGCGATCTGGTCGCGCAGCTCGATCTGGAATCGTTTTCGCTACAGTTACAGCAGTCGCAAATACAACTGGATCAAGCAGAACGGACGGTTGCGCGGCTTGAGCGATTGGCCGGATCCAGCGTTTCTCAGGTGACGCTAGATGATGCAAATACACAGTTGGATCTGGCGGGCCTTGCAGTTCGCAATGCCCAATATGCACTTGATCATGCGTCGCTTTATGCCCCCTTTGATGCGCTTGTTGCGACCCGTGCCGTTGCTAATTTCACCACCGTTGGTGCCGGTGCATCTATTGTGCGTTTGCATGACATGTCCGAACTGCGGATCGAAATTGATGTGCCTGAAATCCTATTCCAACGCGCCGGGCAGAACCCGGATATCCATCTGACTGCGACATTCCCCGGAAGCGATGAGGTCTATCCGCTAGAGATCAGAGAATACGACGCGCAAGCGTCATCAGTTGGTCAGACGTTCCAGTTAACCTTGGCGCTGCCGCGCCCAGAGGGGTTGGCCATCATTCCCGGATCGTCGGTAACAGTCGAGGCACGGCTGCAGGACGAAGTGATCACGCCGATCCTTCCGACGTCGGCCATCCTGATCGGAAATGACGGTGCGACCTTCGCTATGGTGTTCGTGCCTTCTGGCAATCAGCGCGGGCGGATCGAGAAAAGACCGGTGTCGCTGGTTCCGGATCGTGATGCGTCGTTCCGTGTTATCGAAGGCCTCGTCGCTGGTGATCTTGTTGTGACCACCGGGGCATCTGACTTAATCGACGGCGAGACGGTGCAGCCGTTCACCGGTTTTGCGAATTAGAGGGTGGATCGATGAACATTGCACGCGCTTCAATTGACAAACCAATCCTGACTTGGATGGTCATCCTGATTTCTCTGTTTGGTGGAATCTGGGGGTTCTCATCGCTCGGCCGTCTCGAAGATCCGGCTTTCACCATCAAGACTGCCATCGTCATAACCGAGTACCCGGGCGCTTCGGCCGAACAGGTCATGAACGAAGTGACCGAGCCGCTGGAAGCAGCCATTCAAGGAATGGGTGAAATCGACACGATAAATTCTGTCAATCAACCGGGGCTTTCCCGGATCGAAATTGATATTAAACCGACATACAGCGGCGCAGATCTACCGGCGATTTGGTCTGATCTTCGTGACAGTGTGGCTGATGCTGCTCGCTTTCTGCCCGAAGGCACCAGCGAGCCATACGTGAACGATAGTTTCGGTGACGTGTTTGGCATCTTTTATGCTGTGACGTCGGATGGGTATTCAGATCAGGAAAAGCATCTGCTGGCCCAGTTCTTGCGTCGTGAGATTTTGGCAGTCGACGGTGTTGCAAATGTTGAGGTGCAGGGCTTACCCGACGAGGCGATTTTCGTCGAACCTGACATGACCCTGATGGCGCACCAGAACATTTCGCCCGAAGTCATCATTTCGGCCCTTTCTTCGGCCAATTCGATCGATGCCGCAGGTTCTGTTGATGGGGGTTTGGTGTCGACACCAATACAGACGCCTATCGGTTCCGATAGCGTCACGGACATTGCGGGGCTGACTGTCGGCGTTGACGGCGAAGTCGTCAATCTGATCGACATCGCGCAGGTTTCCCGTGATCGGCAGGCCGATCCGTCCATTTTGATCCGCTACAATGGGCAAGAGGCGTTCACCATCGGCGTGGCCGGTCTGTCGACAGAAAATATCGTCGAAGTTGGCAAGCGCGTCGATGCGCGTTTGGCCGCTATGGATGCAGATATTCCTGTCGGCATCAAACTCCACCCGATTTATGAACAACATACTGTTGTGGACGAGGCTTCAAATGCGTTTCTGGTCAATCTTGCCATGTCCGTGGCGATTGTCGTGTTGGTTCTGGCCGTGTTCATGGGACCGCGGGCTGCAATGGTTGTTGGGTCGACCCTGCTGCTGACCGTTGTGGGCACTCTTTTGTTTATGGCGCTTTTTTCGATTGAAATGGAACGCATCTCGCTTGGTGCGTTGATCATTGCGATGGGGATGTTGGTGGACAACGCAATTGTTGTCGCGGAAGGCATGCAAATCGCGATGCTGCGGGGCAAATCATCCCGCGACGCGGCAGATGAAGCAGCAGGCAAGACGCAGGTACCACTGCTCGGTGCCACTGTGATCGGCATTATGGCCTTTGCGGGGATTGGCCTTAGCCCGGATTCAACTGGCGAATTTTTGTTCTCGCTCTTCGCGGTGATCTCGATCTCGTTGATGTTGTCTTGGGTTCTGGCTTTGACGGTCACGCCCTTGCTCGGTCACTATTTCTTCAAACAAGGTGCAGCCGGAACTGTTGTTGAATATTCCGGCCTTATGTTTCGTGCTTACGGCGCGCTGCTGGGTCTGGCTCTCAAATTCAGATGGGCTGTCGTTGCCGGTTTGGTTGTCATTACAGTTGGCAGTTTTTGGGGGTTCGGTCAGGTCAAACAACAGTTTTTCCCGAATTCGAATACGCCTTTGTTTTTTGCACATTACAAGCTTGAGCAAGGCACCCCGATTGAGGTCACCTCTGCACACCTCGCCCAGCTGGAAACTTGGTTGGCTGAGCAGGATAGCGTTGTTTCAACGTCCACATTCGTCGGGCAGGGTGCGGCGCGGTTTATGCTGACCTATTCGGGCGAAAGCCCAAACCCCAGCTACGGTCATTTGATCATTCGTGCTGACAATCTGGACGCGATCCCGGACCTTCAACAAGATCTGGAAACCTATGCCGCATCGATTTTGCCGGAAGGCGAGTTTCGCACGGCGCGCCTTGTCTTTGGTCCCGGTGGCGGTGATCCAATCGAGGTTCGCTTTTCTGGCCCTGACCCAAAAGTCCTTCGGGATTTGTCCGATCAAGCAATGAGCGTCATGGCGCAAACGTCTAGTGATATCGCCTTGCCGCGCACGAATTGGCGCGAACAGGAACTCGTGCTGCGTCCAAACTATGCCGTCGAACGGGCGCAAACAGCCGGTGTGACGCGCGAAAATGTCGCCCAAATATTCTCCTTTGCGACGGATGGGATTACGGCTGGTGCTTACCGCGAAGGTGACCGGCAACTACCAATCATCGTCCGTGTTCCGCAAGCAGCGGGACTGAGCCCGTTTGACATGGTCGTCGCCTCTGGCGCGGGCACCCTGTTGCCGATTGAACAAGTGGTGGACGGCTACATGTTCGAGGCTCAAAATACCCTTATGCACAGACGCGGGCGCGTTCCGACCATCACCGTTGGTGCAAGTATCGCCCCGGACGTCACAGCCGCAAAAGTGCACGGGGACATTCGTGCTGCAATCGAGGCAATTCCATTGCCGTCAGGCTATCTAATGGAGTGGGGTGGCGAGTTTGAAAACTCAGCGCGGGCGCGTAGCAGTCTGGCGCAGCAACTGCCGTTGTCGATCCTGATCATGGTCCTGATTTCCGTCTTGCTATTCAACGCAATCCGGCAGCCATTGATCATATGGCTTCTGGTTCCAATGGCCGTGAACGGCGTGACGATCGGGCTATTGGGAACCGGTTTGCCGTTTACCTTTACAGCCCTGCTCGGACTTCTCAGCCTATCGGGAATGCTCATCAAGAACGGTATCGTGTTGATCGAAGAAATCGATCTGGTGCGCGCAGAGGGTCTTGAGATACGCGAGGCAATTGTGACCGCAAGCAAATCGCGTCTACGCCCTGTCATGCTTGCGGCCGCAACGACCATTCTTGGAATGGCCCCTTTGCTGACGGATGCGTTCTTTGTCTCCATGTCGGTTACGATCATGGCTGGGCTTGCCTTTGCCTCCATTTTGACATTGATCGCTGCGCCTGTGCTTTATGATATCTTCTTTGGACTGCGTCGAAAGGATCCTTCACATGGCGTTGAAGATGCGGAGTTTTCAACAGCCGATATCGCCACGTTAGCTGCAACGCAGTGACAGGCCCGCCGCAGATAACAAGCGGGATGAAAGGGATTATTGCGGCTAACTTTGTGGATTCGATCTGCTTTAGACTGTGGCAGTGCCCCCCTGAGCAATTGAGGGGCTCCTGCACCCACACTGACACCTGTTCAACCCGATTGGGGCACTTAGGCGCCTCAGCAGCCGTTATCATCTTGGGTATTTAGGAAGGTTTTGCTGGCTGGGATGGTAGGAAACCCTGCCTCTTGATTGAATTCTTCCCCTTAGCTAGCGGGCTCCGACGACTGGGGCAGTTTCTGGGGCCTTTCAGGTGCCAAGGGTGTGGGATTTCGAAGCCGTAGCTCACGGCGCCCACGGTTGCCCTCATTCGCCATCATCGCACCACACCGCCCACGGTCACTCTGGCACGCCACCAGTCGCTATCAACTGCGAGCACCGAGACCATCGCTGGCGGGTGTCTGGGGGCGTTGGGCAATTTGCTAAGCACGGACCAACTCGTCCACGGTTGCTGGCCATCGAACTGCCATCGGTTGTGAACGACCGTGGCTGTGCGAAGGGCTGTGGGCTGTGGGGGTGTTAGAAAGGGTGGGTAGCAAATGTCACTGTAGCACGCGTCGAGGTCCGTTAAGCGGACAAAGCGCTAATTCGCTGCATCTGCGCCAAAGTCCGCTTGCATAACTTTAGACTTGGATCGGTTTTGTCGCGTCCAACAATATCCCGCATGCTAGGCTGTAGAGGTTAGCTCAAGGTTTTCTTAATCTAGCAGCCAATCTCGAAATTTGACGGCGGTTTTATTCTTCTCATTTACGCGGACATAATAACCCTCGAGGCAAGGCGCAATTTTGCTATGTGCCAAAACAAGTTGGCCCAAAGCGATTGCGGAATGTGCTAAGCTTTCGCTGACCAATGCAACGCCGTTTCCATAAATCGCCATGTTGAGGGCTGCACCGAAGGAGTCCACGAAAATGTGGGGCGTCAAGTTCTCATCTCCGCCCTCTTGCCAGCTCGCCCAGCCAGCAGATGTTCCAACAGCCTCGATCAATGGCAGAGTGTGCAGCGCGCCCACCAAATCGGGGGACTTCAAGGCCAAAAGTCCGTTGGGTTCCAGCAAAGTTGCATCGCGCCCGAATTGCTTGTGAGACCCGAATGGGATTTCGACATCTGCGCGCACGGAATGGAAGTCATCAGGCCAGATCGTGCTTAGAAATCGCAAACGGACTTCGGGATGCCGGGCTGTGAAGTCCGCAAGGCGTGGTGCAATGATCCATTGGGCGACGCTTACGGATGTGGCCACCGTGAGCAGGTTTTGGGTTGGCCCCATTTCGAAAGTCCGAGCTGCCGCCGTCAGGGTTTCCAATGCGGAGGCGACTTGCGGCATCAATTTGCGCCCATCGTCCGTCAGCATCAAACTCCGCGCCTGTCGAATAAACAGCGCCACGCCCAATCTGTTCTCCAATGATTTTACGTGCTGACTGACCGCAGATTGAGTCATGCCAATTTCTTCTGCGGCAGCCGTAAAGCTTAACCTACGGGCGGCGGCTTCAAAGGCGCGAAACCATGTCAGGGGGGGCAGTGCTTTGGTCATGATCAAGTTACCCATTAGTCATACTAATGCATAAGCCTGTGATTTCTGCGTTTGTCAAATTGTCGGATAGGGCTGAGTATTCGAACCACGCGTACAAGGAAGAACACCATGCAGCCAGTCATTCGAAAAATTGTCACCTACGATGAAGAGATTCTTGTCGAAGGGTTCAAGTCAGCGGAAATTCCGTGGCGCATGTTTGCTGTGGCTGCTGTTGTGACCAACCCTTGGGCGGGTCGTTTTGTAGAAGACCTGAAGCCTGAAATTCACGCTTACGGTCCTGTGCTAGGCGCATTGCTTACAGAGCGCATGATTGCATTGGCCGGATCAGGCGACGCAATTGAAGCCTATGGGAAAGCCGCAGTCGTCGGCCTAAACGGCGAAATTGAACATGCCTCTGGCCTGATCCACACCCTGCGGTTTGGCAATCATTTCCGCGAAGCTGTGGGCGCAAAATCCTATCTCGCCTTCACAAACACACGTGGCGGGGCCAACGCCCCAATCATGGTGCCGCTCATGGACAAAAATGATGCAGGTCGCAGGTCGCACTATCTGACCATTCAGTTTGCCATCCCCGATGCGCCACGCGACGATGAAATCGTGGTTGTATTGGGCGCTGCAATGAATGGGCGCCCGCATCATCGGATTGGTGATCGTTATCAAGATCTGAAGGATTTGGGCCATGATCTGGACAACCCGGCCGCGGTTTAAAGTCGGGTCACTGGCGGTGATCACGTCTGGTGACGGTCCGCTGGTCTTGCTGATCCATGGCGTTGGTTTGCGTGCCGAGGCATGGTGTGCCCAGATAGATGATCTATCGCGGACTTGCCGTGTCGTCGCCATCGACATGCCAGGCCATGGTCACAGTTCGGCATTGCCAGACACAGCTGTTTTGGCAGATTTCACGGATGGGATTGTGGCGGCATTGGACGAACCCGCGATCGTTGTCGGGCATTCGTTCGGGGCAATGATCGCGCTGGATATGGCGATCAAGCACAACGCGCGTGTGAACGGCGTTGTCGCTTTGAATGCCATCTATCGTCGTGATGCCGCAGCACAGACCGCGGTGATGGCAAGGGCGAACAGTCTTGATGGCAAAATGGTTGCAGATCCAACCGCCACCTTGGAACGCTGGTTTGGCGGCGCGCCTTCGCCACAGAGGAACGCGTGCAAAGAATGGCTGCAGACAGTTAACCCAGTGGGATACCGCAACGCCTACTGCATATTTGCCCAAGAAGACGGACCGACAGAGGCTGGTCTGAGGGCACTGGACTGTCCCGCGCTCTTCGTAACTGGTGAACAGGAGCCAAATTCCACTCCGGCCATGTCCAAGAACATGGCCGCATTGGCCCCAAGCGGACGAGCCGAGATTTTTGAAAACGCTGCCCACATGTTACCGATGACACATGCCGCGCAATTGAACGGGCTTTTGAGCACCTTCGTCGCGAAAACCTCAGAAAGGATGTAAAATATGGATTTCTCTCTTTTTGCGCATATGGAACGGCTTTCGCCCGAACAAGATCATGCCAGTTTGCGCGAGGAACTGATCGGGCTTGCGAAAATGGCCGATGATGGTGGCATGCGTGCGGTCTGGTCGGGGGAACATCATGGGATGGATTTTACCATCGCACCCAATCCCTTTTTGACGCTTGTAGACCTCAGCCAGCACACCAAGAACGTGCGCCTTGGGACGGGGACGATCGTAGCACCGTTCTGGCACCCGATTAAGCTAGCTGGCGAAGCCGCAGCAGCCGATCTGATCACTGAGGGTCGGATCGAATTGGGCATTGCACGTGGTGCCTATTCTTACGAATACGAACGCCTGATGCCGGGCATGGATGCGATGGAGGCAGGGTCTCGGATGCGTGAGATAACGCCGCTGCTGCGCGACCTTTGGGCGGGCGACTGTGCCCATGACGGGACGTATTTCCAGTTTCCGACAACGACCTCTGCGCCAAAACCAGTTCAAACGGACGGCCCGCCGATCTGGATCGCGGCGCGTGATATCAACAGCCATACCTTTGGGGTCAATAATGGGTTCAACATTCAGGTGACCCCGTTGTGGCAGGGCATTGATGAGATCAAGGATCTGATGAGCAAGTTCAATGAGGCCTGCGCAGCCTTTGAAGGGCAGCGCCCAAAGATTATGCTTTTGCACCACACCTATGTCGGCGTAGACGCTGACGACACCGCATTGGCCGCAAAGCAGTTGTCTAAGTTCTACAATTACTTCGGTGCATGGTTCCAGAATAGGCGACCCGTATCGCAGGGCCTGATCGAAACCTTAAGCGACAATGATTTGGCCGCGAACAACATGATGTCTGCGGAAAATATGATGCGCGACCTGACTATTGGGACAGCACAGGAAGTCATTGACCAGATCAAACGGTACGAAGATCTTGGCTATGATGAGTATGCGTTTTGGATTGATAGCGGCATGGACTTCGAACGCAAACGCAGTTCACTATCGCGCTTCATTGACGACGTTATGCCAGCATTCACCTGAGGAACACGATGACAAGGCTTCCGCATTTCCAACTCTATATCGACGGTGCGTTTACCGAAGGCCGTAGCGGGCAAACGATGACCACCCAAAACCCCGCGACGGGGGAGGATTGGGCCACTTTCGCCTGCGCCGCACCTCAGGATGTTGATCGTGCGATCACAGCCGCGCGGCGCGTGTTGGATGACCCCGCATGGCGCGATATGACCCAAACGCAGCGCGGCAAACTGCTGTATCGTCTCGGCGAATTGATCGCGGATCATGCTGACCACTTGGGCCGGATCGAGACGACAGACAGCGGCAAACTCCTTGCGGAAACGACAAGCCAGACAGGGTATGTTGGGGAATATTACCGCTATTACGCCGGACTGGCGGATAAAATCGAAGGGGCAGTCCTGCCAATCGATAAACCCGACATGCATGTCTTTACCCGCCGTGAACCGATTGGTGTTGTGGTAGCGATTGTGCCGTGGAACGCTCAGATGTTCTTGACCGCGACAAAGCTGGGACCAGCACTGGCCGCTGGGTGTTCTGTTGTTTTGAAAGCCTCTGAGATAGCGCCCGCGCCGATGCTGGAGTTCGCCCGCTTGATCGAACAGGCAGGCTTCCCACCCGGCGTGGTTTCGATCATTACAGGCGATGCCGCAAATTGCGCCATTCCACTGACCCGCCATGCAGACGTGGATCGCATTGCCTTTACCGGAGGCCCTGAAACCGCCCGTCATGTTGTTCGAAACTCGGCCGAGAATTTTGCTGTCACCTCGCTCGAACTTGGGGGCAAGTCCCCAATCTTGGTGTTTGATGACGCCGATCTTGATGGCGCGGCAAATGGGTTGATTGCAGGTAATTTCGGCGCGTCAGGGCAAAGCTGCGTTGCTGGATCGCGTGGTTTGATACACAGGCCCATCTTTGAGACTCTGATCGAGCGGATTACAGAAAAATGTGCGAAAATCGTCGTCAGCGACCCGCTGGATACACGGACCCATCTTGGTCCGCTTTGCACAAAATCGCAGCTCGATCACATCACAGCAACTTTGGCTACAGCTAAGGAACAAGGCGCAAAAATCCGCTTCGGGGGCGCAGCACTTGATCGGCCTGGGAACTTCATGGCACCAACCCTTGTGGAATGTGCAAACCACAGCATTGAAACACTGAACGTCGAGCTTTTCGGCCCAGTGATGTCGTTGCTCCCGTTTGACACCGAAGAAGAGGCCATTGTCTTGGCCAACAGCACACCCTTTGGTCTTGGCTCAGGTGTTTTCACCCAAAACCTTGCACGTGCCCACCGCGTCTCATCACGACTGAAGGCTGGAATTTGCTGGGTGAACACCTATCGAGCCATTTCGCCAATCGCACCATTTGGGGGGTACAACCGTTCGGGCTACGGACGCGAAGCGGGCCTTGATGCCATCAATGACTATACCCGAACAAAAACAACGTGGATCAACACATCCGCGGAGCCAATGTCGAACCCATTTGTGATGCGTTGATCAGCTTTCCGAATTTGGGACGCTGTCTGTTTTAGCAAGATGCATCAATGTGCCAAAACCGTTTATGGTCGCGACTTTAACCTGCAGGTAAAATGTTTCAGAAGTATGAGCGCAGACTCCCGAAGATATAGAGAACAACACAATTGTCCGGTATGGGGATTGTACTGCCAACGCATTGCATATCCGGTTTGGACCGAAATTTCCGTGTTTCGCTTGCAAGTTCGCCCGGTACCGGACATTCGCTGCGAGACAGAAAATAGGTAAAGTGGGCCGAAGCCGACCTCTGGTACACCGCGCAGGTCATGGACCTGTCCGGGCGGAAGGCAAAAGTCGGCGACGATTTCGAGCGTATCCATCAGTGCCAGTATCTTGGTCGTCACCCCGCCGCTGCGCATAAGTGCGAACGATCCAAAGAACGGCCTTTGCAACGAGACGCAGGTCACGTCCAGTTTGGCCGGGATCTGATTGCTTCCCCTGCAGATGCTTAACGTCAGCAGATCCAAGTTTGCCTTGGCAATTTGCTTGCGTCTTTCAAAACGGCAATTCTCTGCGGTAACCGCGTGAACGGTGCCGCAGAGAGCTAGGCGTCGGACTAGGCCGAAGGTTTGATCTGCACGGTGTGCATCATGCCGTTGTCTTCGTGAAACAAGTTGTGACAGTGCATCACGAATTCTCCGGTGTAGTCTTGCTGGTAACTTGTCGCCAGAACGCGCCCACCGTTTGTTGCGCCTGAATTTGAGCCGTCCGAGCTGTCAAAATAGACTGTATCGCGCCAAATCGGCATGAGATAGGGCATGGTCACACTCGGTGTGGGCCAACTGCCTTGATCAGCAGATGGCCAACCGAAGCTCCCCGAGCCGCCCGAATTCTTGTCGACCAGATACCGCCCGTGGATTGCAAATGAGTTGATGTGGATGTGCATCATGTGAGGACCATTTGAACTGTAAAGTTCCCACGCTGTCAGCGTGTCATTTGTCAAAATGATCTGCGCCCCATCCGCCAAATTGGCGTCAAAGGTCCTGCCGTTGATCTGGAAGTTCCCCGTACCCAACATGTCCGCCGCCCCAACATACCCGAACCATTGGCTTTGCGTTGCCGTTGGTGAGGCATTCAAAGAAGGCGCCATCGGTGGGCGTTCAATTTTTGCGCCCGCCTCGATTGCAGGTAATTTGGAATTGTCGAACAGCTTCATCGTGGGAAGCGATTGACTTGTGGTCAGGGTGCGTGGGGTGGCCACCACATTGACGTTCAGTATGACGCTGGTGTTGACCTCACCTTCAGCCCCAACAACTGTGGGCGCTTCGTCCTGAGACGCACCGACCATTTGATACGTGCCCGCCGACATCGGCGCCTTAACAAGGATATCCAAGCGCTGCGCAGGTGCCAGCGTGATGAGCTCAGCGGTTGTCCAGTACTTTTTCGGATCCGACGCTTCCGATGTAGAATAGTCGATTTCAAAATATTCCGTATCATCCGTGTATGCTGTCACTGTTGACGGCCCGGTATCCATCGCAATCGGCAAAGTGACCTGATCATCATCAGTGCCTATCGGCAAAAGCGTGATCCCATCCACGCCGATGGCATAGACACCTGGCAGGGATGTATTGGTTCCGGTGGCTTTGAACATTGGGATAACAGTTTGCCCATTGGTTGCGTTGATCATGCGGAAACGCAGGATTTCCCCCGCATGCATGGTCAGCGTCGGTTGATAGGTGCCATTAACCCACAGAATTTGGACATTGGAATTATCCATTTCTGAAGTTGTCGCAATTGCATCCCCTACCGTTGCTCCATCAAGGCATGTTGTACCGCTGGGGTCATTGCCTGTGTAATAGGCATCTGGGACAAAGACGCCATCGACGGTCGGCGTTGATGCGTCGCTCACACTATAAAGACTTTCGAAACCTTGGAGAACGATCACTCGTTCGTCTCCCCATATTTCTGCTTGGGTTGTGCCTGACGAATTTGGCTTCAGGATGTTGCACTGATTTTCCAGGATTTCGTCAAAATCGATCTCCAGTGATCCGCTGCGCATCAGCAAGGCGCCTGCCATTCCGGGGCCGACCTGCGCGGCGACGGTGCCGTGCATATGCGGGTGATACCAAAAGGTGCCAACGGGATGTGTTTTGTCGATGTCGTAGTAGTTTGGGAACGCCGTGTCTGGCGTGGCTGAGATGGACTCCATATGCGCACCGTGGCCACTGTGGTCCGCGTGTGTGGATACCGTGGCACTGCTGGACTTGACTGTCACCAGTACATCGTCTGAGGGTGCGTTGGGCGCCACATGCAGGCCGTGCGTATGCAAGTTGGTGTAGTCATAGCTGTGTGGTGTAAAGCCGAGCTTCTGGTCGCCGATCTCTTCCGGTCGCGGGTTTCTGCCACAGACGCTCAGGCTATTTTCCAACCAGACGCTTGTGGCCTCGCCACGTATAAACTCCATCGTTGGTCCCACATTCGACAAGCTGTCGTCCAAATTGGTGAGGTCCTGATAAGACTGTGTATAGACGGTTTTGCCAGTTAGCGTGCCGTTGGCAAAAGGCGCGGGTCTGCTGCCAGCGGACAGCGCATAAACGTCGGTAACTGCGTTTGCCATGGTTGTGGTGACGTCGGTGTCATAAAGTCGCGCAAATTGTGCCTCAGCTGCTGCTTTGGCTGCTTTCTCTGCGTCAGTGTTGGTTGGCATTAGAGCGATCGCAATCTCCTTCTCCGTAATCATGTTCACAAATGCCGTCAGGCTAGCTTGGTAATCCGCTAGATGTGTGCCGCTTGTTTTCGCCATCAGGCTGGGTGGCGCAAAAGGTGTGGGCGCGTTGGCGTTCGCGTTCGCGGTGCTTGGAATACTGATCGTTTTCGCCAGCGCCGTGCTGCCCAAAAGCGTAAGAAAGTTGCGACGTGTGGTGTTGAGCCCGAAGCGTTTCATAAAATTCCCCCGATTGTCTGAAACATTGATAGGTGTTCAACTGTAAAAGGATCGAGGCTTGACGCAATCAAAAGTTGTATTGCTAAAAATAATAAAGCCCCTAGGTGCAGGACTCATAACCAAAAGATGACGACTGCGGCGAGAGCGAATGCATTGAGGCATACAGTCGGGCAGTGGTCATAACAGGGTGAGACACGTCGTCAGTCTTTGAGCTTGCCTAAAATTCGTTCAATGCGGTTGCGACGATTGTGTCTCCGCATCGCCGCAACCGGAGTTTCTCCAGTCTTGGGCAGCGCTGATCACGGCCCAAACCTGCCGTTGGTGATGAAAGGGATCGCCGCGGTGCAGCTTCCCCAAAGCTGACATTGAGTAGCAGACCAACCTAAACGCTGCTAGAGCGGCTGCAACGCGGGACTTAACAGCCGTTCGCTGCGCAATGCCGCAATGGCTGCTTGGGATACGATTAAGTTGCTGAGCAATGCTTATAGACCGCCTTCATGAACAAACCGAGATGGATTGTCTCCCCAGTACGCGTATTCGTAGCTGGCTGGATTTCTAATCAACTTCAGGACCCTCGTTTGCCATAACTTTAGATACATATTTTGGGATGCAGGTTCTTTGCAATAGGCCTCAAGCGCGTTGATAAGTTCCTCATCATTTGTCCGAACAGCATCGCCTGCTAGCGTGTAAAGGCACCCTATAAAAAAGCTGCGGGCACCTTCTCGTATTGATGTATCCGCAATCAGTCTGTCAAATTCAGCAACTGAAAAGCTATTGATCAGGGCAAGATCCCAATCTTGTTCGGGGATATCTTCGTCAGTTTGCGCCCACTCTAAAACCTCTTTGTAGAGCGGGTTCAGCGAATCCATTAGTTTTCCTAGCTTAAGTTAGGCGGGCTTGTTCACTCCCCAAACGCTACTTTGCACAACTTGTCCTAACAAGCCCTAGATATAAGCCGAAGCCGCTCTTGAAGATCTTTCTTCCAACGCCCCGTTAGCGATCATTCGCTGCGATGCAAAAATTGGGCAAAAGGGCTCTCTACAGTCATCGGATGCAGCGCAGCATCGCCCCAATCGCAGCCCGCATTGCCGACATTCGCCGCATCAGCAAAATCAGCAATACTCAAACACTCAATCAATGGGCTAAAGCCGCTGCCGTTCAATTTTCTTTCTGAGGCAATCCTGTCGGCCAACCGCGCCCAAGGTTGTGTCAGCATCTTCCCTAGCTATAACTTGCATCAGGTGGTTCCTGTGCAATCAGGCTTGCGCTATTCGCTCACTCTCTGGGCGCATTGGCCGGCGTTCAAATAACTGATCAAAAATCATCGAATTCTGGCACATTGCCGATCCGAGCCAAAAACGTTGGCGGGCTAATTTCGCCAGAACTTGGGTCTTCGACAATCATATAAGCATCCGCACCTGCGCAATCAGGTGACTGGCTCGCACGTTCCGCTCGGCTCTCGGCCTCTTCCGCCGTTGTGTACTGGAACTGTTTGTCAATTTTTACGCCAGCCGGAGCACCCTTTGTGCTCTTTGTCTCGATGTAGGTCTGACAAATGTAGTGGGTCTTCGACGTATCGTCTGACATTTTGTGTGATCCTTGAAGAGAATGTGCAGGATCAGGTAACAGAAGATGCTTCAAAAGGCACAAAACGTCCCTGATATGGGTCCAACTATCTGATGTGCCTCAAAGTGTCTCTGGCGAAGTTCAAAACTGGGTCACCTTCAGGGGCGTCCCGCACAGCAATAGGGTCGATTGGGACGAGCGCGGAACAAACCCGAGATGCGACGCAGCATCCTATGATATTAGGGCTTGTCAACGTCGGGTTGTCGTTGTGGGAGGGCATGGCGGATCGGAGGATTGGTCATGGAAACACCAAACTTACCTGCAATTCGCGCACTTCGCCCTGCATGGAACAAAGGCCGCATCGTTGCACAGAAACGGCCTTTGAAACCAAAGCACGTATGGGCAATCAGGGTGCGTCTCGAACTCGCAGAGATCGGCTCTCATTCCTGTTTTTTCATCGCGGTCTGCGGAAGTGATTTTCTTTTGCGCGCCAAGACCGTGGCAGGGGCCCCTTGAGCACTCTTGGGGCTCCAGCACCCTTCGCACCCGTTCAACCCGTCTGGGGCAGTTATTGGGGCATTTAGGCAGCCAGAAGCACCGCTGGGAGGTTACTCGCAATGTCAGGAATGGCTGGCTGGGATGGTAGGATTCGAACCTACGGTACACTGTACCAAAAACAGTTGCCTTACCACTTGGCTACATCCCACCAGCGTCGTGGGTGATACGCAAATCCCTACAGGTGATCAAGCCCTGAATCAGGCTATTTTTCTATTCCTTGGCGGCGTCGTCACGCAGGAGGTCTTCGCCGTCTGATATCTCGCGTTCGGCGTCGATCATCCGGTCCAACGCGCCTTCGGCTTCGGCACTGACAACCGCGACTTCGCCGCTGTCTTGGGGCGGTGATGCTGGCGTCTGTAATGCATTGCCAGCGGGGTGTTCAGGGGCCGCTGCACCGTCCATCTGGATGGTGTAGGTCGTGTTGGGCAAAGCGACGCCGGATGCTTCTATGGCCCGTTTCACAAGGCGCAATGCCTCGCCTCGGGCCAGTGTCATGGACGTGGCGCGCTGGTCTATCCATCCGACCACCACGATTTCAACGCCTGCATCGGTGATATCACCAATCCACGCATTCGCCGCAGGTTCTGACAGGATGAATGGCAAGTCTTGAACGGTGGTCACGGCCAGTTCGCGGGTCGCGCCCAGATCGGCGCCGCTGTCCACGCCCAAGGTGAACATAAACCGCCGTTCACGGTTTTGGCTGAAGTTGATGATGCGCGATTTGAACACGGTCGCGTTGGGGATGCGGATGTGGTTGCCATCAAAGCTCAGCAGGATGGTGGCGCGGCTTGTCAGACGGATAACTTTGCCTTGGTCACCATTGATTTCGACCACATCATTGGGGCGAAACGGTTGGCGGATTGACAGCATAACGGAGGCGATAAAGTTTTCGACCGTGTCGCGCACGGCGAAACCAATGGCCAAACCGATCAAACCAGCGGCGCCAAGGATCGTGGACAGCAAGGCCGTCGCATTCATAATATCAAGGGCAATGACAATCCCTGCGATCACAAACGCGATCTGGACAAGCATGCGGAACAGATCGGCGATAAACGCATTCGGAGCGAGCCTATTCCACGGGTTATCCCAACGACCCACACGCCGGCCGATCCACCAGATAATCAGGAAAACGGTCAGCGCGATCAGCGCGAGCGGGAGCTGAATTGCCAGTTGTTCCATCCGGTTCATGAAACGATCTATCGCGGGATCAAGACGGCGGCGAATGTCGGTGGTTTCGCGCACGTCATTCTTGATCGCGACGACCCCTTCGATGCGGTTTACAAGATCGTCCAATGCTTGTGCTTCTGGCAGGGAATTCGTCGTACCGCGCAGGGTCACGACGCCATCAGATACGGTGACGGTCACGTCTTCGTAGTTGCCAAGCTCTCCGAGGATTTCGCGGATACGCACAGCGATGCTTGCATCCAGCGCACCTGTGTCTTCGGTGGTGATTGCGCCTGTTGGGGCTTCTTGTGCCAGGGCGGGCAGGGCTGGCAGCAGTGCAAATAGGACTGCGAGAAGACGTAGAATGTGCATAATGGATCGCCGCTTAAATAATAAGGTCACGGCAATCTTAGGCGCATCAGTATAGAGTGGCTAGAGGCGAACAGGGTCCGCCTTGGCGATAGCGTCCAGCGCCATAAGCGTTTTCAGTGTCGCATCCATATCCGACAGGTGGATCATGTTTGGTCCATCAGATGGGGCATTGTCGGGGTCTTCGTGCGTTTCAAGGAAAACCGCGCCGATGCCCTGTGCGACGGCAGCGCGGGCCAGAACCGGGGCAAATTCCCGTTGGCCACCACTTGAACCGCCAAGCCCACCGGGTTGGGCCACTGCGTGGGTGGCGTCCATCACAACCGGATATCCGGTTTTCATCATTTCGGGCAGGGATCGCATATCGGCGACCAGCGCGTTGTAGCCAAAGGACACACCGCGTTCGGTCAGCAGGATGCGTTTGTTGCCTGTCGATTCTACTTTGGTGACGACGTTCGCCATATCCCACGGCGCAAGGAACTGGCCCTTTTTGATGTTCACAGCCGCGCCGCTTTCGCCAGCGGCCAGCAGCAGGTCAGTCTGGCGGCACAGGAATGCGGGGATTTGGATGATGTCGCAGACTTCGGCCACGGGCGCGCATTGTTCGGGGGTGTGGATATCTGTCAGTACGGGGCAGCCAAATTCGGCTTTGATGGCCGCGTGGATCGCAAGACCTTCGTCCATGCCAAGGCCGCGTTTACCTGACAGGGATGTGCGGTTGGCCTTGTCGTAGCTGCCTTTGAACACGAATTGCGCGCCGTAGGCGTCACAAACGCGCGCCATTTCGGTGGCGATCATACGGGCGTGGTCCAGGGATTCCAGCTGGCAGGGCCCTGCGATGACCGTCAAAGGGCGATCATTTGAGGCCGTGACAGACCCGATTTTGACGTCATGCATTAGGAGCTTACCTGTTCACGAAGGATGGAAGTGGTGAGGGAGATCATCAGATAGACACCTGAAAAGATGAGGAACGCAAGCAGCGTGTTCTCAAACGATTTCGGATAGGTGGCTTCGTCCGGTGCGATGGGTTCGACCGATACCGACATGTAACGCACTTGGCGGTTCGCCTCGATGCGGGCTGTGTCCAGCGACGCGAGGGATGTTTGCACCTTTTGCACGGCGATCAGATAGTTTTCTTCGGCCTGACGCAGGCGCGCATTGTTGGACACGATTGATCCACCTTCGCCGCCGGACAATTGCCCACGCAGCAAATCAATTTGTTCCTGGATAAACAGGATCTGGTTTTCAGCCGCGTTCACCTGCGCCTCGTTCGGGCGGCGGTTGTTGAGAAGACTGGCGAGGTTCAGGCGTTCGTTATCAAGGCTGATTTCGAGCGTCGTAATCCGCTGTTGCAGGGCGGCTGTTGCGCCTGTGGCATCGGGTTGCTGGATTTCTTCCTGCACGGCCACAAGTTCGGCCAGTGCGGCCTGACGACGGACTTCGGCCTGTTCACTGTCGGCCATCGCACCTTCCATTTGATCAGAACGAACCCGTTGGGTCAGTTGATCGACCTGTTCTTCTGCGTAGCCGATCAGCGCTTCGGAAAATTCCTGGCTTTTGTCAGGGTCCGCCGCGATGACTTCCATTTTCAGAATGCCTTCGGTCGGGTCATAGCCGACCTGCACGTGGTCCTGAAACACAGCAAAGGCGTCTTCGTTGGACGAATCCGGTGCAAGACGCTGGATCGCGTCGATTTCGGGATTCATGAAATGTTCGGCAAATCCATGGTCTTCGTTCAGACGTTCCAGTGCCGAACGGGACGTGATGTAGGATTGTACCGTGGTGCTGTCGGTTTGCGTCGCAAGCCCTGTGCCTTGGAACAAACCACCAAGTCCGCCGCCGCCACTGCTTTCGGCCTGCTGGATCACGAATTCGGATTTCGTCCCGTACATGGGTGTGGCGTGCACGAAGAAATACCAACCCGCGGCCACTGTCGGCAGGATCACAAACATGCCCAAACGCCCGAACAGCGCCAGCATATTGCGGCGGCGGCGTTTGGCGATGTCTTTCTGAATGCGCCGGATTTCACCTGCGCGCCGTTCAGCCGGGTTATCGTGTGCGCCTACTTTGGTGGACGGAAGCGTGCCTTTGCGCTGCACGGTTTGGGGCAATTGCACCTTGGCCTGTTCAGCGGGGACCTTAGCCGTTGCGACCTGCATTTGGCCGGCCGCGGCTTTGGTCTGGGCATCGTTGGGCGTGACCAGTTCCAGCACATTGGCGCGCTGGAACGGATCAACACCCTGCTGGCGCAACTGGCGCACCGCATCAAAATCTGACGTCACCGCAAGGCCGTTTTTCTGGGCCACGCGCCGCGCCATGCGCAATTGACGCCCTGTCAGCCCTTCTTGGCGGATCGCATCGATATCTGTTTCGGACGATACGGTGGCGGCGCTGTCCACAGACCCGGACACACCTGATGGTGCTGCCTGCTGAGGGGCGGCAGATTGTGGCGTCGGGTCGGGCGCAGAAGCAGGGTTAACCGTGCTGTTCGAACTGCGTCGTATCCGGAATTTCTGTGCCTTGGGTTTCGTAGTCATACAGCTGTTTCGCTTCTTCCAAGGTGTCAAACATGACCAACTGCCCGTCTTTCAGAACGGCCGCCGATCGGGCGAATCTTTCAAGCGTTTTCGCTTGGTGGGATACGATGATGACCGTCGTGGTCGCCAATCGTTCCTTGAGGACTTCCCCGGCTTTGCGGTTGAATTCCGCATCCGTCGTTTGGGGCATGCCTTCGTCGATGAGGTATATGTCAAAATCCAAAGACAGCATCAACGCGAACGTAAAGCGCGCGCGCATACCTTGGCTGTAAGTGCCGACCGGCATGTCGAAATATTCTTCGATGCCAGCCATCCAACGGCAAAACGCCTCAACATAATCGGGGTCAAGGCCGTACAGCCGCGCGATGTAGCGACAATTTTCCTTGGCCGAATGCCTGTTCACGACGCCGCCCATAAACCCGAGCGGGAAAGACACGCGACATGCGCGATGCACTTCGCCTTCATCCGGTTTTTCAAGACCGGCCATCATGTTGATGATCGTCGTCTTACCGGTTCCGTTCGGGGCCAGAATGCCAAGCGAATTGCCAAGTTCCACGCGGAAATTGGCGCGATCAAGGATAACCTTGCGCTGGGTGCCTGTCCAAAAGGACTTACTGACGTTCACAAACTCAAGCATTTCAGCCTAACTACACCTCAAATGGGTTCGGTCTTTGGTGACAGATTACCCGTCTATTGTCTCCAATAAGAGAACAATCTGGCTATAATATGTCGGTGCGGTTCGCCTTTTTACAACGAAATTGACAAGAAGTTGAGGGGGTGAGCCGAGATTGTGCCCATTTTACTGGCGTTTGGGCGATCGATCCATAGTTTGGCGGTATGACGCTGATGCCCGAAATCGAAAACTGCCGGATATGTGCGGACCGTTTTGCAGCCACGCATACGGCCCACGTGCCCCGCCCCGTTGTGTGGTTTGCCCCCAGCGCGCGGATTTTGATCGCAGGGCAGGCACCGGGCATGAAAGTATACCACAGTGGCCGTCCGTTCACTGATCCGTCAGGGGATCGGTTGCGTGATTGGTTGGGTGTGGACGAAGACACCTTTTACGATCGGGCCCGCGTGGCGATTGTCCCGATGGCGTTTTGTTTTCCGGGGTATGATGCCAAAGGATCAGATTTGCCGCCGCCGAAAATATGCGGACAAACATGGCATGGTCGCGTGATGGACAGTTTGCCGAATGTGGCGCTGCGCATCTTAGTGGGTGCATCGGCACATCGGTACCATCTGGGCGTCAAATCAAATGTGACTGACACGGTTGTCGGTTGGCAGGACCATGCGCCGCACACCTTTGTCTTGCCTCATCCGTCTTGGCGCAATACCGGATGGCTGAAGAAAAATCAGTGGTTCGGGGCGGATGTGTTGCCCGCGCTGCGCGCCCGCGTGAAAGAGGTTCTGAATGACGGAAACGACTGAAATCGATTTGGCCCATGCTGCCATGGTCGCGGATGAAGCGGATGATCTGGCGCGATTGCGGTTCTACGAACGGCTGGCGGAATCAGAATTGTTCATGCTGCTGGAGGGCGAAGCCGAGGGCGACCAGATTTCCCCGGCCATGTTCGAAGCCGAAGACCAGCAGTTTGTGCTGATTTTTGATCGCGAAGCCCGGATGTCGGATTTTTACGGCAAGGCCATTGCGCCATACGCGGCGCTGTCCGGGCGTGGCATGGCGCAGATGCTAGAAGGCCAGCGGATCGGGATGGCGTTGAATATGGGCGTTGCCCCGTCGGCAATGTTGGTGCCTGCCGAAGCGGTGGATTGGTTGGCCCAAACGCTTGGGTCTGATCCCGAAGAGGTCGAGGGCCAGATCACCGAATTGACCCCGCCCAAAGGACTGCCCGAAGTGTTGCTAGAGGCGCTTGATCGAAAACTGGCGACGGCCGCTGGACTGGCCGTCGAGGCGTATTTGTGCGGCGTTACTTATGAAGGTGGCGGGCGCGGGCATATGCTCGCCTTTGTTGGAACTGTTGAGGGTGCCGAAGGCGCGTTGACAGCCGCAGTAAACGAGGCACTGGTGTTTTCGGGGATTGATGCGGGCATGTTGGACGTGGCCCATCTTGAAGGTGGTGATCCGGTGTCTGAACGCGTGGCCAAGGTCGGTTTGCGGTTTGATTTGCCAACGCCGCAGATGCCCCAAACACCGGGTGCGAACCCCGGGATGGACCCAGACAAGCCGCCGAAGCTGCACTAGGCGCGTGCCGCGAGCGGGGGCGCACCTGCGGTGCGCCAGTAAGAAGGGGCTTTGCCCCTCGGCCCGAGGCCTCACCCCAGAATATTTAGGAAGCTCAGACGGGGCTAGTAGCCCTTGGTGCGATCCACGAGGTGGAGTAACGCCTCGCCCGCCTCACCGCGGCGGATGTTTTCGGCGATGCACAGGGCAGCGGTTTCGGGGCGTGTTGTGGACGCGATATGCGGTGTCACGGTGATCTTGGGGTGGGCCCAAAAGGGATGTTGCGCTGGCAGTGGTTCAACGCGAAACACATCTAGCGTTGCATGGGCAACATTTGCATCCAGGGCTGTCAGCAAATCATCATCATCAATCAGTGGGCCGCGGCCGGGGTTGATGATAAAGGACCCCGGCGCGAGCAAAGCCAGCGTTTGTCGGTCCAAGATGTTGGTCGTGGCGTTTGTCAGTGGCAGCAAAAGGATCACGATCTGCGCATCTGTGAGGGCCGCCCGCAGGCCACCGTTGCCAGACAAGCATGTGACGCCATCGATGGCCTTTTGCGAACGGCTCCATCCGGTGACGGGAAAACCCAAACCGATAAGGGCGCGCGCGCAGGCCGTGCCAAGTGCGCCAAGGCCGAGGATCGTCACAGGCCGTTGTGATGCAAGTGGGGGGTAATCTGTACGCCACTGGCCGTCCTGGCCGTGGACATGCACATCCAGTCCCAGATGATGGCGCATCGTGTGGCCCACGACCCATTCCACCATCCCATCCGTAAGCCCCGGATCCACCATGCGGGCGAGCGGCTGGGTGAGGGTCGGGTTTGGTGCGATGTCTTCGACGCCGGCCCACAGGTTCAGGACTGCTTTGCACCGTGTGAAGGGGGTGAAATCCTGCACGGGGCCATTCGGCGCGGCAATGATGTAATCAACCGTATCGGGGGCGTGATCGCGGGACAAATCAACGCTAAGGCCTGCTTTGGCGAAGGCGGGCGGCAGGGTGGTTTGATATTCTGGCCAAATAGGATCGCCTGCGGAAAATAGGGCGCGGATCATCGGGGTTTATGCACGTGCGCGGATTGCACGAGCCCGAATGCGACCATCAGAACCAACATCGCTGACCCGCCATAGGAAACCAGCGGCAACGGCACACCCACAACGGGCGCGAGGCCCATGACCATTGCCATGTTCACCGAGAAAAACAAAAAGAACGTCACGGCGACGCCCATGGTGATCAGGGATGCAAACCGATCCTTGTTGGTGATGGCCGACATCACGCAGAAAATAATGATGAGGGCGTAAAGTACCAACAAGCCGAAGGCGCCGACGAACCCGAATTCTTCGGCCAAGGTCGTGAAGATGAAGTCTGTGTGCTTTTCGGGTAGAAAGTTCAGCCGGCTTTGTGTGCCTTGCATGAATCCGCGCCCGGTCCAGCCGCCGGACCCGAGTGCGATCTTGGCTTGTGTGATGTGATAGCCCGCGCCAAGGGGGTCTTGGGTCGGATCGAGGAAGGTATCAATGCGGCGATACTGATAGTCTTTGAGAACCTGCCATCCGGTGCCGCGCGACTGGAACACGGCGGTGACAAGCCCGACAACGCCTGCAATGACAGTTGCGAAATAGGCCCAGTGGACGCCAGCCAAAAACATGATTGCGCCCCCGCCGGATACCAGCAGGATTGTTGTGCCAAGGTCGGGTTGGGACAGCACCAGATAGGCGGGGGCTGCGATGAAGATCAGCGGGACAAGGATCCAGACGGGCTTGCTCACTTTATTGAGGGGCAGCCAGTCGTAATAGGCGGCCAGCAGCATAATCAACGATATTTTCATCAGTTCGGAGGGTTGCAAATCCATCGGCCCGAGGTCCAGCCAACGCTGTGATCCGTTGCGTTCCACACCGACGAATTCAACAAGAACCAATAGAACAAAGGCGAGCAAATAGGCGACGACCGCCATGTTGCGCCAGAACCAGATCGGGACCATCGCCATGCCGATCATGACTGCCACGCCAAGTCCGAAACGCTGAACTTGCGGGGTTACCCAAGGGTCCATTGATCCGCCCGCCACAGAATACAGCATCAAAAAGCCAAAGCCGGACACAGCTGTCACGAGGAACACAACAGGCCAGTTCAGAAACAGAAGTTTGCGAAATCCGGCGGGGACGTATTTGACCTGATATTCAAGATAACTCATGTGTCTTGCGTGCCCCGTCCGGGCTGAATGTCGCGGATCAAATCAGCGAGGCGGCGTTGCTGTTCGGCGATCTGCCCACGTGAAGCGGAGGGGTAGGCCGACAGGGGCGGCGTGCCTTCGTACAGCGCCTGAAGCATTACATCGCGCGCAATCGGTGCGGCGGCGGTTGATCCACCGCCACCATGTTCCACAACAACAGCGACCGCATATTTTGGATTGTCAGCGGGCGCAAAGGACACAAACAGCGCGTGATCGCGGCGGTTCCATGGCAAGTCGGCATTGCGGGTTACACCTGCGTCGCGTTCGGCTTGTGTGATGCGGCGCACTTGGCTGGTGCCCGTTTTGCCCGCCATGCGAAATTGTTCTTCTTGGATGCGGGTGCGGTAGGCGGTGCCGCGTGAATGATTGGACACGTCATACATCGCACGGCGCACGCGGCGCAGGTTGTTTTCGTTCAAACCAAGGCTTTCGCCCGCGCCGGATGGCTGTTCGACCCCGTCGATAGACCGCACAAGGCGCGGTTTCACGGCGCGCCCTGTCGCAATCCGTGCCGTCATAACGGCAAGCTGTAACGGCGAGGTTTGCACATATCCTTGGCCGATCGATGCGTTCACCGTGTCACCGACACGCCAGTCTTCGCCGCGTGCTTCGCGTTTCCATTCCTTGTCAGGCATGATGCCGCTGCGGATCGCGGACATTGGCAGATCGTGACGTTCCCCAAGCCCGAGCTTACGCCCCATCGCAGCGATTTTATCAATCCCAACGCGCTGGGCGATATCGTAATAATAGACATCGCAGGATTGTTTCAGGCTCTCGTTCAGGTTCATGTTGCCATGGCCCGCACGGCGCCAGCAGTGAAACCGTACGTCAAACACATCCGTGTGGCCAACGCATCGCACGGTGTCCTCGGCCTCAATCGCGCCGTCTTCAAGTGCGGCAAGGGCTGTCACCATCTTGAAGGTCGATCCGGGCGGATAGGTGCCTTGAACGGTTTTTGCAGCCAGCGGGCGGCGGTGCAACTTCGCGTCAATTTCGCGTTCGTTCAACTCGTCCCACAGGGCGACGGATATGCCCTGAACGAACACATTGGGGTCAAACGTCGGCGCGGATCCGATGCCTTTGATATCCCCGTTTGTGACATCGATCACAACGGCGGCTGCGGATTCACCGTCCAGCCGTGCCTGAATGTAGTTTTGCAGCCGCGCGTCCACGGTCAATTGCACATCCGCGCCGGGGATACCTTCGACACGATCAAGTTCGCGCATCACGCGCCCCGCGGCGTTCACTTCAACACGCTTGGTGCCTGCTGACCCGCGAAGCGCATGTTCAAGATTGTTTTCCACCATCGTTTTACCGATCTGGAAGCGTGGAATTTGTAACAGCGGGTCTTGGTCTTCGATCCGGCTCAGGTCAAAATCCGAAACAGGGCCGACGTACCCAACGACATGCGCCATATCGAGGCCTTGAGGGTAGGTGCGGCTGCGGCCCAATTCCGCTACGACGCCGGGCAGGGCGGGGGCATTCACGGTAACTCGTGCCACGTCTTCCCATGAGATGCGCCGCGCAATGGTGACGGGCACAAACGGGCTGAGCTCTTTGAGTTCTTTGCGCGCCTTTTCCAGCACTTCAGGATCAAGGGCGATGATGCGGTCGAGCCGTGCCAACACCTCGTCCACATCGCCGGCACCTTCCCGGGTCATGGTGATGGTGTAGTGTTGTTCGTTATCAGCGAGCACAACGCCTTCGCTGTCATAAATCAGGCCGCGTGCGGGTGGGATGAGGCCGATGTTGATGCGGTTTTCTTCCGCCAACATGCGAAACGTATCCGCCTGTTCAACCTGCATGGACGCCATGCGTGCGCCAAGGATGCCGATCATGCCCAACTGGGCCGTGCCAAGCAGCATCGCACGGCGCGAAATGCGGCGTGAACTGTCCTCGATCTCCTTTGGCCCGCGCTTCATAACCTATGTCCCAATGCGTCCACTTCACCCGGTGCAGGCCGGTTCACGCCGAACAGCGCGTACGACACGAAAACCACCGCCGGATACAGTGTAATAGTTAGCATTAATTGCACCAAAGTCAGCCCCAGCGGGGCCTGGGCCACCAAAACCATCGATAATGTGAAGCGATAGATCAGCGTGATCACAACAATTCCGAAGGCAACCGTCGCCCATTCCAACCAGAAGGGCAGCGTGCGCATGGAACGCGCCCGTCCGCGCAGGATTTCACTGAGGATCAGAACCAACCCCGCCCACAGACCCGGGGGGCGTTGGAACAACATGTCAGCGAGCAAGAATATGACACCAATCGCAAGGGCGGGCGCAAACGACGGGCGGCGTGTGACCCACGCAAGGGCAAGCAGGATCAACAGATCAGGCGCGATCCAGCGCACCGGGTCAAACAGGACATCCGTTTCGGTGCCCGCTGTTGCGCGCGGCTGCACAATAGGTTCCAGCGATGATCCCCCAAGGCTTGGCGGCACCGTTTCAAGCGGGATCAAATGTGTGAAGATAATAAACAGGCCTAGCAGTACGAAGGTCATGCGACCCAGCCAGCGGCGACGCGTGACGTTTTCATCCATCTGCCGGCACTTCGATCACGGGTTCAACGGGCAGCTGCGGTTGTACTGTCGGGGCCAGCAATGTGCCCGCCTCTTCGATCCGCGCGGCGGGTTGGCTGCGCAGGACGCGCAGAAATTCGAGGCGTTCTAGATCGGCAGACAGGCGCGTCCGCATCCGTCCGTCGGTGCCGCGCGCCAATTGGCCGACCAATAAATCGGCTGGAAACACACCACCATCGCCTGACGTCACAACGCGGTCACCGGGTTTCACAAGGTCCGGATCTTCGATGAAATCCAAAAGCGGATTGACGGTGTTGTCGCCAGACAAAATCGCGCGTTGCCCTGAGGGCTGGATCGTTACTGGAATTTGGCTTGAGGTGTCGGTGACTAGGATCACGCGGGATGTTTCATCGCCCACACCTGAAATGCGGCCAACAAGGCCGATGCCGTCCATGGCGGGCCAGCCGTCAAGGATACCATCGCGCGCCCCGACGTTCAGCAGCACCGACTGGCGAAAGGGTGATCCGCTGTCGGCCATAACAACACCCGTGATCCGTGTCAGTTGCGGATCAAGCTGCACGTTGATCAGATCACGCAATCGGGCGTTTTCCTGATCAAGTTGAATGGCCGCTTCCCGCCAGCTTTTCATATCCTGAAGTTCACGGCGTAGATCGACGTTTTGCTGGGCAAGCCGTTGATAGGATTGAAAACCCGCCAACAAGTTCGCCATGCCTGTGACCGGCGCCATGGCCCAATCAAAACTGGGCACAACGGTATCAATCACCATCATGCGAAACCGTTCAACACGCGGGTTGTCGATGCGCCAGATCAGGAACGTACCGAGCAGGAACAGCACCAGTATCCCCACCAGCAAACGGCGGACGGGGCTTACGAAGTCTTCTGATTGCTGTCGGTCTCGTGCCAAAACGGGCTCCCGATCGGGATTTAGCTATCGTAGTCGATAACGTGCCGCAGTTGCGTTTCATATTCCAGTGCTTTGCCTGTTCCCAGCGCAACACAGTTCAGGCTTTCGTCAGCCACGGAAATCGCAAGGCCCGTCTGTTCACGCAGCGCGAGGTCGAGTTCACCCAACAATGCACCACCGCCCGTCAGCATCACACCGCGGTCTACGATGTCTGCGGCCAAATCGGGTGGGGTCGCCTCAAGGGCTGTCATAACCGCTTCGCAAATCTGCTGGACAGGTTCGGCGAGCGCTTCTGCGACCTGCGCTTGGCTGATCTCGGTTTCTTTCGGGA
The DNA here is from genome assembly GCF_021532615.1 of Octadecabacter dasysiphoniae. Classification (GTDB taxonomy): domain Bacteria; phylum Pseudomonadota; class Alphaproteobacteria; order Rhodobacterales; family Rhodobacteraceae; genus Octadecabacter; species Octadecabacter dasysiphoniae. Next base: position 125,372 of record NZ_JAKGAQ010000002.1, on the reverse strand, counting down.
CACCGTTCAGCAAATCGCGACCACGGATCATCATGGATTGGCCACGGCCATCATCGGGCATGCGGGCCGTGCCGATGGATGTCTTGATACGTTCAGCTGTGGATTCACCGATCAGCAGGTTATGCTGACGGCGCAGGTAGGAAATGATGGCTTCGTCCATGCGGTCACCACCGACGCGCACGGAACGGGCGTACACAATGTCACCCAAGGACAGCACGGCGACTTCGGTTGTACCACCGCCGATATCGACAACCATGTTGCCTGTCGGGTCAGTGATCGGCATGCCCGCACCAATGGCGGCTGCAATGGGTTCTGCAATAAGGCCCGCGCGGCGTGCACCTGCGGACAAAACCGACTGACGGATCGCGCGTTTTTCAACGGGTGTGGCGCCGTGGGGCACGCAGACGATGATCTTGGGTTTGGAAAAAGTCGAACGCTTGTGAACCTTGCGGATGAAATGTTTGATCATCTCTTCGGCGGTGTCAAAATCAGCAATTACGCCTTCGCGCATAGGGCGGATCGCCTCAATCGAACCGGGCGTGCGGCCCAGCATCAATTTCGCATCTTCGCCCACGGCCAGCACTTTTTTCACGCCGTCTTTCATGTGGTAGGCAACCACCGAGGGTTCGGACAATACGACGCCCTTACCTTTGACGTAGACCAGCGTGTTCGCTGTCCCGAGGTCGATTGCCATATCGGACGAAAAGAGATTGCCTAAGCCAAACATTGAAGCGCCGTTCCCATAGAGTATTTGCCCGCGACTCCCCTATGGAGGCGGACCTGCGCGCTTATAGGGTCAGTGGGACTTGGGGGGAAGGGGGATTAACGTTTGCTCTGGGCGCTATTCCGCCGTGGTTTGATGCGCGGTGGCGGGCATATGCACCGCCCCCGCGTTTGATCAGATTATTCGCCCGCGTCGGTGTAACGGATTCCCTTGGAATCCGCGCCCGGTGCCGTCTTTTCACGCTTTACCAGAAGGCGGTTCAGCGCGTTGATATAGGCCTTGGCGGATGCAACGACTGTGTCAGTGTCTGCGGATTCACCCGTCGCGATGCGCCCATCTTCTTCCATGCGTACGGACACTGTGGCCTGTGCATCCGTTCCTTCTGTGACCGCGTGGACTTGATACAATTGCAGGCTGACGTCATGGGGAAACAGTGCTTTGACGGCGTTGAACGTCGCATCAACAGGGCCATCACCCGTGGCGATGGTCGTGTGATCCGTGCCGTCGACCTCAAGCACCATTGTTGCTTTTTGGGGGCCGTTCATCCCGCAAATGACGGTCAGGTCTTTCAACTTCAGGCGGTCGTCTTCGCCCTCATTCTGGCGGACCAGTGCGATCAGGTCGTCATCAAAGACTTCTTTCTTGCGGTCGGCCAGATCCTTGAAGCGCACGAAGACGTCCTTCAATTCATTGTCGCCCATATCATAGCCGAGCTTTTCCAGCTTATCGCGCAGCGCAGCACGGCCCGAATGTTTGCCCAGCGGCAGGGACGTTCCAGACAGGCCGACGTCTTCGGGGCGCATGACCTCGAACGTTTCGCGGTTTTTCAGCATGCCGTCTTGGTGGATGCCGGATTCGTGGGCAAAGGCGTTTTTGCCGACGATGGCTTTGTTAAACTGCACCGCAAAACCCGACACAGCCGCAACGCGCCGTGAAATGTTCATGATTTTGCGTGTGTCGATCTTGGTGCCGTAGGGCATCACATCGCTGCGCACCTTCATGGCCATCACGACTTCTTCGAGCGCAGTGTTGCCCGCGCGTTCGCCCAAACCATTGATTGTGCATTCAATTTGGCGCGCGCCGCCGGCCACAGCGGCCAGTGAATTTGCCGTCGCCATGCCCAGATCGTTGTGACAATGGGTTGAGAATATCACCGTGTCGGCGCGGTCTACTTCGGCAATCAGACGTTTGATCAGATCGGCGGATTCTACGGGTTCAGTGTAGCCCACGGTGTCAGGAATATTGATCGTCGTGGCACCTGCCTTGATGGCGATATCAACGGTGCGCTTCAGAAAATCCCATTCTGTGCGGGTCGCATCCATCGATGACCACTGCACGTTGTCACACAGGTTGCGCGCATGGGTGACGCAGTCGTGGATACGTTCGGCCATCTGATCCATATCGAGGTTCGGGATCGCGCGGTGCAGGGGCGATGTGCCGATAAACGTGTGGATACGTGGGGATTTCGCATGTTTCACGGCGTCCCAACAGCGGTCGATGTCTTTGAAGTTTGCCCGGCTCAGCCCGCAAATCGTTGACGTCTTGGCGCGTTTTGAAATTTCGCTCACCGCGTTGAAATCACCTTCGGACGCGATTGGAAACCCGGCTTCGATGATGTCGACGCCCATGTCGTCCAGCATTTCGGCGATTTCCAGTTTTTCGTGGTGGGACATGGTTGCGCCGGGGGATTGTTCGCCGTCGCGCAGGGTCGTGTCAAAGATCAGAACTTGATCGGTCATTTTAGTATTTCCTTGTTTTCCTTAGTTTTTCTTGGCGCGTCATACCCTCTGAGCGGTCGCGCCGAAGGGCACGCTCAGAGGCGACTAAGGAGGAGGCTAAGGTTGGCCTGGATATGTGCGATCTGCATCATGGGGTCCGTTATACGCACGACAGCGCGTTTGAAAAGGGTGTTTTGGTATTTGTGTGGACGCAAGCGGTGTCGGGTCTAGGTTGGGTTGCATGAAAAGAGCATTGATCATCGGCGCCACGGGCGGAATTGGATCGGCCGTCAGCGCCGAATTGGAAACACGCGGTTTTGCCGTTACGGGCCTGTCGCGCAGGGACGGGCTGGACGTGACGGACGCGGGATCGGTCGCACGGGTGTTGGGCGCGCTTGATGGCGTGTTCGACATTGTGTTCATCGCTATCGGAACATTGGCCGCTGGGGGCGTGCCGGAAAAATCGCTGGCCGCGGTTGAGGCGCAGCGCATGGCAGATGTGTTCGCGATCAACGCCATCGGCCCCGCTTTGATTTTGGCACAACTCGAACGCCTTTTGCCAGCTGACCGCCCATCGGTTGTCGGGGTGTTGTCCGCGCGGGTCGGATCGATTGGGGATAACAAGATCGGCGGGTGGCATTCCTACCGCGCGTCCAAGGCGGCGTTGAACCAGATCGTGCACGGCGCCGCGATTGAGGTGGGGCGCAAGCGCAAAGAGGCCGCGGTCGTCGCCCTGCATCCCGGGACAGTGGAAACGGCGTTTACCGCTGGCTACCCGGGCCATTCAAAAGTGTCCGCGCAGCAAGCGGCGGCAAATTTGTGTCATGTTATGATGGGGTTGGATGCATCCCAAACTGGCAATTTCTTTGATTATTCGGGGGCGGTTGTTGCGTGGTAAAGTTGGTTTTGGTCCTTGGTGATCAGCTGTCGATGAATATAGCAGCCCTGCGTGAGGCGGATCGTGACACCGATATCGTCGTCATGGCCGAGGTCATGGGCGAAGCAGAATATGTCCCCCACCATCCCAAAAAGATCGCGTTTTTGTTTGCATCGATGCGCAAATTTGCCGCCCATTTGGAGGAAGACGGCTGGCGCGTCGCCTACACGCGTCTGGACGATAAAGATAACGCAGGTACCCTTAACGGGGAGTTATTGCGCCGTGCGGAGGCGTTCGAGACGTCAGAGGTTCTGACGACCGAAGCCGGAGAATGGCGTGTTATCAAAGCGCTGGAGGACGTGCCGTTGGATGTGACGGTGTTGCCTGATGATCGGTTTATCGCGACCCACAAGGAATTTGAGGACTGGGCTGAGGGACGCAAGGCCCTGCGGATGGAGTATTTTTACCGCGACATGCGCCGCAAAACCGGACTGATGATGGAGGGCGACAAGCCTGCCGGTGACAAGTGGAATTTCGACCACGACAACCGCAAACCTGCGCCTGGATCAGTTGATTATTCAGGGCCGATGCGGTTCCAGACGGATGATGTCACGCGTGAGGTCATTGACCTTGTGCGCGAGAAATTCCCGAACAATTTCGGGACCTTGGATGATTTTTGGTTTGCTACGGATCAGGCGCAGGCGCGGCAGCATTTGGCCCATTGGATAAAGGGCGGATTGCCGAAGTTTGGCGATTTTCAAGATGCGATGATGGGGGGGGAACGGTTCCTTTATCACGCGATCGTCGGCCTTTATATCAATGCAGGATTGCTGGACCCGCTGGAGGTGTGCCAAGCGGTTGAAAAGGCTTGGAAAGACGGCGCCGCGCCGATCAATGCGGCCGAAGGATTCATTCGCCAGATCATCGGTTGGCGCGAATATGTGCGGGGGATTTATTTCCTTGAAGGGCCTGATTATGTGTCGCGTAACCATCTGAATCATAACCGAAAATTGCCTGATTTGTATTGGGGCGAAAAGACGTGGATGCGGTGTTTGGACAAGGCGGTTGAGCAGACCCGCGAGGAGGCCTATGCGCACCACATTCAGCGGCTGATGGTGACGGGGAATTTTGCGCTGCTGATCGGGGTTGCTCCAAGCGAAATCCATGAGTGGTATCTGGCCGTTTATGCGGACGCGTTCGAGTGGGTCGAGGCCCCCAATACCATCGGCATGAGCCAGTTTGCGGATGGGGGTATTATCGCGTCAAAGCCTTATATTTCCTCAGGAAATTACATCGATAAGATGTCGGATTACTGCAAGGATTGCAGTTATAAGGTGAAGGACAAAACGGGCCCCGATGCCTGCCCGTTCAACCTGTTGTACTGGCATTTTCTGGACCGTCACCGCGACCGTTTCAAAGACAATCACCGCATGGGAAATATGTACCGTGTGTGGGACAAAATGACGGACGAAAAGCGCGAGACCGTGCTGGCGCAAGCGGACGCGTTTTTGGCGAAACTGGATGGCGGCGAAACAGTTTAGGGCGGCAAAATCGGGCGTATGGGTCTGGTATGGTTTGCGTATGGGTCTGGTATGGCTAATCTGCCCATATGACGGGTTTTGAATTTCGACAATTGGGCGCGGATGACCCTGCTTTAGCGGATGCGCTGGAGGTGATGCGCGCGGCCTTTGCGGGGATGGACGGGCGGATTGATCCGCCTTCGTCGCTTTCAAGAATGACGGTGCAATCACTGCAAGAGGCCGCAGAAAAATCCGAAATTTGGGTCGAGGGGAATCCGATTGCGGGCACGGTTGTTCTCACGCCAAAGGGTCGGGTTTTGTATGTCGGGAAGCTTGCCGTTGGACGCAGGCGGGCCGGACTTGGGCGCGCTTTGATGGCGTTGGCCGAGGAGAGGGCCGCTGCGCTGGGGTTGGGCTGGTTGGAATTGGAAAGCCGGGTTGAACTGGTAGAGGTTCACGCGGTGTTCAAAAGGCTGGGGTTTCACGAGGTCGCGCGCACGACCCATGACGGGTATCGTAAACCCACGTCGATTATGTTTCGCAAGGCCGTGGGCTAAGGGAACATTGTCTTGGACGGGCACCCCGTTCTGATGCATGTTTTGCCCTGACACTTTGCCTTGGAGGGGCGCATGGACAAAGTCCAGTTTAAGCAAATGAAGGACGGAACGCGGGACGAATATGAATTTCTGACCGCCCATGAGATTGAATATACCAAGGGGACGGCGGACCGTTTGTTGGCGGCGCTGGAACATCTGGACGAAGGGCTGTCGGGTTATCAGATCACGCGGATGCAGCATTCGACGCAGGCGGCGACGCGGGCATGGCGGGATGGTGCGGATATTGATTGGGTGGTGAGCGCGCTGTTGCATGACATTGGCGACATCTTTGCCCCCTACAATCACGACGAATACGCGGCCACGATTCTGAAGCCGTTTGTGCGCGAGCAGTGCCGGTGGTGCGTTGAAACCCACGGCGATTTTCAGATGCTGTATTACGGGCATTATCTGGATGGGTTTGATCAGAACAAGCGTGACCGCCATCGCGGGCATAAGTATTTCGATGATTGTGCTTCATTCTGTGAGCAGTGGGATCAATCGAGTTTTGATCCCGATTATGACACGCTGCCATTGTCGTTTTTTGCACCGATGGTGCGCGAGGTGTTCGCAAGACAGGCCTATGACCCGTCCGTGACAGGCGCGCCGGATCGTCCATTGAATGATGCGCAGGTCGCCGCCGCGCGCTTGGCCGATTGAACGCCGGGCTTAGTTGTCTGTCGGTTCTTCTGCCACAACGGCATCTGTCGCCGGGGCGCCCGCGCCTTGGCTGACCAAAGCGCCGTCCTGCCAATCACCTTCGGCGGTTTCGCCTGTTGCGTAGGTCATTGTGCCTGTGCCTTGGCGGCGGCCTGAACGGAATTCACCGGAGTAGATATCGCCGTTTGTGTAGGTCGCCACGCCGAGGCCCGAGATTTCGCCCGTGTCCCACAGGCCTTCGTAGGTAAAGCCGTCTGTTTTCGTCAGCGTACCCGAGCCGTGGCGTTGGCCATCGCGGAATTCGCCTTCGTAGACGTCGCCCGATGCGAATGTCGCCACGCCGTAGCCTTCGCGTTTGCCGTTCGCCCATGCGCCGACATAGCTGTAGCCGTCCGGATAGGTGATCGTGCCGTCGCCGTGGTTTTTGCCATTCAGAAAGCCACCGACGTAGACAACGCCGTTGGGATAGGTCGCGGTGCCGCTGCCGTTGATAACGCCGCCGACCCAATCGCCTTCAAAGGTTGATCCGTCAGCGTAGGTGATTTTGCCCAGACCTTCGGTAAAGCCATTGGCGAAGGCGCCGACATAGACGGACCCGTCGGGGTATGTGATTTCGCCTGCGCCGTGTTGCTGCCCGTCACGCCAATCGCCCGTGTAGATGTAGCCGTCTGCGCCCGTAAAGCTGCCCGTGCCACTGCGTTCATCGTTCAGGAAATCACCTGTGTAGACGTCGCCGTTGGCGTAGGTGAGCGTGCCGGAGCCGGTGCGTTTACCCGCGACCAGATCGCCTTCGTAGACATCGCCGTTGGGCTGGACCATGCGGCCCGTGCCCTCAATCTGGCCTGCTTTCCATGTGCCTTCGATTGTCATGCCGTTGGCCATTGTCAGTGTGCCGATGCCGTTGCGTTCACCATCCGCAAGGTCACCGACGTAGACGGTGCCATCGGTGTAGGTGATCCGACCGTTGCCTTCTATGACGCCGTTGACCCACGGGCCTTCGTAGGTGTAGCCGCCCGGGCTGGTCATTGTGCCTTGGCCGTGGTGCATCGCGTTTCTGAAATCGCCCTCGTAGACCACTCCGTTGGCGTAGCGCGCGATGCCGCGTCCGGTGATTTTGCCGTCGAGCCAATCACCCTCATAGGTGCCGCCACCTGCGAAATTGATCACGCCAAAGCCTTCGGGTTTTCCGGCGGCGAACTGGCCTTCGTAGAGCGATCCGTTGGGAAAGCGCGCTGATCCGTCGCCGCGGATTTCGCCTTCGAACCATTCGCCAGTGTATTCGTACCCGTTGGGCAGTGTGTAGGTGCCCATGCCGTGCTGCAATCCGTTCAGGAACTGGCCTTCATAGATGCCGCCGTCGTCGTATTGTTTGGTCTGCACCGACTGGGCGACAGCGGGGGTCGCAAACATCAGGGCGGCGAGGAGATGAGGCGTAAAGCGCAACATGGGCGGTCTTTCTTGGCGGAATTTCAGGAGAGAATAGGGGGAAGATCGGGGCAATTCAACGTCCCATTAACGGGTTCGGCTTCCCCTTGCCGCCGTGTCGGACTAGATGAAGGGTAAGTGCAAGAAAGGCCGTGCTATGACCAACCGTTTCCGCCTGACGATGGCGCAGTTGAACCCTGTTGTGGGCGATATCCAAGGCAATGCAGCAAAGGCGGTTGAGGCATGGGAGGCCGGCCGTGCGGCGGGCGCCGATATGGTCATGCTGCCCGAGATGTTTTTGGTCGGGTATCAGACACAAGACCTCGTGATGAAGCCCGTTTTTGAACAGGCTGCCATGGCCGCGCTGGAGGGATTGGCGGTGGCCTGTGCGGATGGCCCGATGTTGGCGATTGGCGGGCCGCTGCGCGAAGGTGACAAGCTGCGCAATGCGTATTTCGTGCTGAAGGGTGGGGCTGTTCACAACACCACGCGCAAATATTTCCTACCCAATTTCAATGTCTTCGATGAGGTTCGCCTGTTCAGCCGTGCTGATATGCAAGGCCCGTGGAGCGCGGGACCGTTGCGGATCGGCACGCCGGTCTGCGAGGATTCCTGGTATCCTGACGTCTGCGAGGCGATGGTCGAAAGCGGCGCAGAAGTGTTGTTGGTGCCAAATGGCAGCCCGTATTTTCGGGATAAACATGCCGTGCGGATGAACCAGATGGTGGCCCGCGTGATCGAAAATGACGTGCCGCTTGTCTATCTGAATATGGTCGGTGGGCAGGATGATCAGGTGTTTGATGGCGGGTCGTTCGTGCTGAACCGCCACGGCGCGCTTGCCGTTCAGATGCCGTGGTTCCAAGAGGCGATTGCCCATGTTGATTTTGCTCAAGTCGATGGCCTTTGGGTGGTTGAGGACGGCGACAAGGCGCTGGAACCGGACACGATGGAGACCGATTACACCGCGATGGTCATCGGCCTGCGCGACTATATGGCCAAGACCGGATTCAAAAAGGTGCTGCTGGGGCTGTCGGGCGGCGTGGATTCGGCCATCGTCGCGGCGATTGCTGCGGACGCGTTGGGGCCCGACAATGTGCGCTGCGTGATGATGCCGTCTGAATATACATCCGACGCGTCGCTTGATGATGCCAAAGCAGCCGCAGCGGCGTTGGGCGTGGGATATGATATTGTGCCGATTGGCGCGGTGCGCAGCGCTGTCACCGAGACCTTGGCGGGGCTGTTTGAAGGGCTGGACGAAGGCCTGACAGAAGAAAACATCCAGTCGCGTATTCGGGGGCTGTTGTTGATGGCGCAGTCCAACAAGTTTGGGGAAATGCTGCTGACGACAGGCAATAAATCCGAGGTCGCGGTCGGGTATGCGACGATCTATGGAGATATGGCAGGTGGATATAACCCGATCAAAGACCTGTATAAAACGCGGGTATTTGATATTTGTCGCTGGCGGAACGCAAACCACCGTCCGTGGATGAAGGCACCTGCGGGGGAAATGATTCCCGTGGCGATCATCGACAAACCCCCCAGTGCGGAGCTGCGCGATGATCAAAAAGACAGCGACAGCCTGCCGGAATATGATGTGCTTGATGGTATCCTGACGATGCTGGTGGACGAGGAGGCCAGTGTGGCCGACTGCGTTGCCGCCGGATATGCGCGCGATGTGGTCAAACGGGTCGAACATCTGCTTTATATTTCCGAATACAAACGGTTCCAGTCTGCACCGGGGCCGAGATTGTCGATGAAGGCATTCTGGTTGGACCGACGGTATCCGATCGTGAACGGATGGCGCGACGAGGGCTAAAGTTTTTGCCCATTGGCCCCGATTAAGCCCACAAATCGACCTTTTTTGCGAAGATACATGACGCCAGCCGCATCAGGAGGACGTCATGGGCAACACTACCAAACCGCTCGTATTACGCCTGTATGGTGGCAAGATGCAGTTCATGCTGGGCGTGTTGCAGGGGTTCATCCTTGGTGTTTTGGGGATGAGTCTGATGGTTTTGGCAGCGGGATCAATTCTTGGCGTTGTCGTCGGGGGTCTGGTGATGATCATCGGTCTGATCATGATCTTTGCAAATGGTTTTCGGGTTAGCCGGGGGTGCCCTACGTTTTACGCGGATCGCACGGGGTTTCGGATTCGCGGGGGTCGTCTGCGCGCCTGGAGCACGTATCACGGGGTCGACGTTACCGATATTTATTCCGATGGTTCCAAAAGCGGGGAGTCGCTGTGGATTACGCTGAACTACAAATGGCCGTTCCATAGATGTCTCGTCGCGAGGTTTGGCAGATGGGGCAGCGCGTGGTCGATGGCTGACCGGATTGTCGTGTTCAAGCAAAGCCTCGATACCCTCTGGGCCGAGGAAGCTGAACGGATTGATCTTGGTCCGTCACCGGTCGTTGCCGCACGCGAACGTGCCCGCAACAGGCCTGTGAGAGGCCAGTCAATCTTTCACACATTCAAGCGGTTTACCCTGCGTCTTTTGCGCTGATTTCGGGCCACTTTGGCCACATTCATGAGGGATGAAGGGGTGGTAACATGCGAGGACATTATGGCGACCCTGACCCTTTACCCGTCTGATCTAAATAAGAAACTAAGCGTTCTACAAGGCGTTGGTGCTTTGGCACTTGGTGGATATCTTGTGTTTTTGAACGGCGATCTCCAGTTCAATATTTTTGGCTATCTGGTGATGGCGATCGGTGTTTGGACCGGAATGCGGTCGGTCTTTCAGTTCTTCAATCCGCGTCCTGTTTTTGAGGCGGATGCCCATGGGTTTTCCGTGAAGGGCAAGACAAAGCGGCCTTGGTCGGAATTTCGCGGTGTGACGGTGCATAAATCGTCCGGTGGGCTGGTGTCGTTGACCAAGATGATCCGCGTGCGTGTGGGGAAATCTATTCTTGGTGGCTACGTGCAGATCAACCATTTGCAGATGTCGGAACCGGCATTGACGATGGCGCGCCGGATTGAGGAATTTGCAGCCTCGATCACGCGCGATGGTGCGACAGTGGTGGATAAATACCCCGTGCCGCGTGTTGAGGAAAATGTGCGGCCCACCGCCCCAGAACCTGCGGTGCAACGCCGCCCGCCCGGACTGCGCCCGCAAGATTTTGGGGCGGGGCCCGTGCAGTCGCCCCCGACCTTCGGGGAGCGCATATTCGGGCGTCGCAAAGTTATTTAGCCAGATTTGATGCTGTTCGTGTCGTGAAAGTGCGCTGAAATATGGACATTCCGGTTCAAGCGTGACAGGTGCGAGCGCAACCTTTCAGACTGGAATAGCCCAATGACCACGACTCGTTTTGCCCCATCGCCAACGGGCTATTTGCACATCGGAAACCTGCGCGCGGCGCTGTTCAATTACGCGATTGCGCGCAAGGCGGGCGGCACGTTCGTTTTGCGGATTGATGACACCGATCCGGAGCGGTCAAAGCAGGAGTTCATTGATGGAATTATGGAAGACCTGACGTGGTTGGGGATTTCGTGGGACCGTGTTGAATATCAGTCCAAGCGGTTGGACCGCTACGATATGGCCAAGCAAAAGCTGATCGAGATGGGGCGTTTGTATGAATGTTTCGAAACCCCGGTTGAGCTGGACTTGAAGCGCAAGAAACAGCTGAATATGGGCAAACCACCGGTCTATGATCGTGCGGCGCTGGCGTTGTCGGACGCTGAAAAGGATGCGTTGCGCAACGAGCGTGGGTCGCATTGGCGTTTCAAGCTGGATCATAAACGGATCGAGTGGACGGACGGCATTATCGGCGACATTTCGATTGATGCGGCATCGGTCAGTGACCCTGTGTTGTTCAAGAACGACGGCCAGATTTTGTACACTTTGGCGTCCGTGGTGGATGACACCGAAATGGGCATCACGAATGTTGTGCGCGGGTCTGACCACGTGACCAACACGGCGACGCAAATCCAGATGATCGAAGCGTTGGGCGGCACTGTCCCCACGTTTGCGCACCATTCTTTGCTTACCGGACCGCAGGGTGAAGCATTGTCAAAACGTCTTGGCACTTTGGCACTGCGCGATTTGCGCAAGAACGGGACAGCCCCCATGGCTATTCTGTCGCTGATGGCGCGATTGGGATCGAGCGATCCGGTTGAGCTGCGTGAGACAGTTGAGGAGATCGTTGACGGATTTGATATGGCCAAATTCGGGTCCGCCCCGACGAAATTTGACGCTGATGACCTTGCCCCGCTGACCGCCCGTTGGTTGGCGGCGCGTCCGTTCGCGGATGTGGCGGATAATGTTGCGGCCTTGGGTGTGCCCGCGGCATTGGCGGAACGGTTTTGGAATGTCGTGCGTGAAAACATCAATTCCATGGATGAGATGGGCGATTGGTGGGCTGTGTTCCGCGATGGGGCCGCGCCACAGATTGCCGATGAGGACGCTGAATTTATCCCGCAGGCGTTGGCCTTGTTGGGCGATCCACCCTATGCGGATGACACGTGGTCCACGTGGACTGGTGCAGTAAAAGAGGCGACAGGCCGCAAGGGTAAGGGGCTGTTCATGCCGCTGCGCCACGCGGTGACGGGACGCACGCGCGGCCCTGAAATGGCCGAGGTGATGCCGCTGCTACAAGTGAAGCCCAAAGCGTAATGGCGGGCACCGATCACGCCCAAGCAAAGTTTTTGTCCGGATCGCTGATGCGTCACATCACGGTGATGGCGATGACGTCTTCGGTGGGGTTGATGGCGGTTTTTCTTGTCGATTTTATCGACATGATTTTCATTTCGATGCTGGGCAAGGCCGAATTGGCGGCGGCGATCGGGTATGCCGGTGCGATTTTGTTTTTCACCTCAAGCTTCGGGATCGGCATGGCGATTGCGGGCGGCGCGTTGGTGGCGCGCAGTCTGGGCGAGGGCAAAGAGGAACTGGCCCAACGCCAAGCCACCAATGTTTTGATTTTCGGGGCCGTGTTCGGGGCGATGTTTGCCGCCCTTGTGTGGTTTAACCTGCGGCCCATTGTCGGGCTTGTTGGCGCAACGGGTGCAACCGCGGATTTGGCGGTGATGTATTTGTCGATCATCATCCCGTCTCTGCCTTTGCTTCTTGTGGGGATGGTCGGCGGGGCGATTTTGCGTGCACACGGGGATGCGCGCAGGTCCATGATGGCCACGATTGTGGGCGCGTTGGTAAATGCGGTGCTGGACCCGATTTTGATCTTTGGTTTGGGGATGGAATTGCAGGGTGCCGCATGGGCATCCGTTGCGGCGCGCGGCGCGATTGGCGGCATGGCACTGGTGCCGATTGTGCGGTATTACGGCGGCTTCGGGCGGCCCAATCTGGCAAGCATGTTACCGGATCTGCGCCCTGTCATGATCATTGCCTTTCCCGCGATCCTGACCCAATTGGCAACGCCCATCGGGCAGGCCTATGTCACGCGGCAGATGGCGTCGTTTGGCGAAGATGCGGTTGCAGGCATGGCGATTGTAGGCCGTCTGACGCCTGTCGCCTTTGCGATTATTTTTGCGCTGTCGGGGGCGATTGGCCCGATTATCGGGCAGAATTTCGGGGCCGGACAAACGGACCGCGTGCGCCGCGCGTTCCGTGAAGGATTGTTGTTTACGGGCATTGTCGTGGTCGTTGTGTCGGGGCTTTTGTTTGCGGTGCGTCCGTTGCTGGTGATGTTGTTCAGTCTGGACGGACAAGCACAGACGCTGGTGTTCTTGTTCGCCGGCCCGCTGAGCCTGATGTGGTTTTTCAACGGGATGATTTTCGTGTCCAACGCGGCGTGTAACAACATGGGCCACCCGTTTTATTCAACGCTGGTGAATTGGGGGCGGCATACGATAGGCACGATCCCGTTTGTGATCGTCTTTTCAGCGTGGTTCGGGGCCAGCGGTGTGTTGATCGGGCAGGCCGTCGGGGGCGTATTGTTCGCACTGATCGCGTTTATCGTGGCGCAGCGGATCATGCGTTCAGGTGGTGTTGGCGCCACTATTGCGGAGAGCATCGACAAGCGCACCTTTGGCTGGATGCACCGAAACCGGTAGGGTTTGCAGCGCGCTGTCTACAATGGATTTTACATCAGCGGCCAGGGGCCGGGCGCGCGGATATAACGGATCGGCGCGGTCATTCAGGATCGGCCCCCAGCCGTGTGTTGTTTCGAAAAAGTGCTGCGGGCCGGTATCGCCGAATTGATCGAGGTAGCCCGCGATGACCACATCCAGATAGCTGAGCAGGATCGGGTGGCCGATTTGGGGCGATGTTGTGTGGGCGGGGTCTGCTTCGTAGACGGCGGTGTCGTGGCCAAATTGGGCAGTGACGTCGCGGCGGGTATAGGCGTGTTCGCGCAGATCCAGCGCGGCCCAATCACCGTCGGGCACCTGTGCGGTGATGCCGTGCAGTACCGTGGTGGCGCAGGGTTCAACTGATAGGAATGCAACCGGGCGGGCCTTGGCGTGACGCCAGACGCGCCGCCAGCCTGTTAGCGTGGCAGCCCGGGCGTCGGGGTAGGTGTGGGTGGCCAGATTTACGAGACTGCCATAACCGAAGAAACGGGGCCAAGAATTAGTCGTGTTCATTCGCGTGACCTTAGGACTTGGGCGGGTTTGGCGGCCAAGGGACGCCATGCGAACGCGAGGCCCGCGAGCAGGGTGGTCGCGACGCCGCCAACGATGATTGTGCCCGCAGAGCCCCAGATCGGTGTGTAATCCGTTTCCATGATGAAGGTGCTGACGGCCCAGCCCCCCGCGATGCCCGCGGTCAGTGCGACGATGGATGCCGCAAGGCCCAGAAGCGCAGATCGTAGGGCGAAGCTGCGCAGGATGGTGCCGCGCGATGCGCCGAGGGTTTTCAGGACTGCTGCCTCATAGGTGCGGGCGCGTTCGCCTGCGGCCGCCGCCCCGATCAACACGAGGAAACCGGTCAGCAGGGTGGCCAGCGCGCCATATCGCGTGGCGGCGGAAATACCGCCCAGCAGAACGACGACTTGATCAATTGCGTCGCGCACGCGGATGGCGGTGATGTTGGGGTAGGCGGTGGCGAGGTCGCGTAGGATTGCGGCCTCTGCCTCGGGTTCGGAATAGACCGTGCTGATCCAGCTGTGCGGCGCGCCTTGCAGGGCGGATGGGTTCATCGACATTATAAATCCGATGCCTGCATCCTCGAACGACACTTCGCGGAAGTTGGCGATGGTGGCAGTGATATCGCGGCCAAGGATGTTGGTGGTGATGGTGTCACCGATGGACAGGCCCATTTCCATGCCTTCTTCGGTGGCAAAACTGATCAGCGGGGGGCCGCTGTAGTCTTCGGGCCACCAGTCGCCTTGTGTGATGACGGTGCCATCAGAGGGCAGCGCAGAATAGGTAACCCCGCGATCCCCGCGCAAGACCCAGTGATCTGTGAATTCGCGTGCGGGGGTGCCGTTGATTTGGGTAATGATGCCGCGCAGCATGGGGGCGGCTTCGTAATCGCTGACCTGTGGGTCATCATCAAGACGGGTGCGGAAACCGTCGATCTGATCGGGCTGGATATCGACGAAGAAATAGCTGGGCGCGACGTCGGGCAGTTCATTGGCTATGGAACCGCGCAAGTTGCCATCAATCTGGCCCACGGCGGCAAGCACGGCGAGGCCAAGGCCAAGGGACAGCACCACGGATGTCGTTTCCCCGCCGCGCGCGCCGATGGCCCCGAAGGCTGTGCGCAGGGCAGGGCGGCCCCGGGCACTGCGCCGCAATCTGCGTGCGGTCACACGGGCAAGGGCGGCGGCGGCCACCAAAAGCGTCAGCGCGAACAGAATGCCCCCAGCGGTCCAAAGCGTCAGGAACGCGGTGCCGGAAAACACAATTGCAGTGCCAAGCAGCGTGGCGAGGAGGAGAGCCGTGGCGATCAGGTATTTGAATGCAGGCAAGGTGCGGCCCGCGCCGAATGCGTCGCGAAACAGGGTCGCGGCCTTGATGTCTTCGGTGCGCGCCAGTGGCCAGAGGGTGAAGATGAGGGCGGCGAGGGTGCCGTAAATCGCGGCCTCAACCAGTGGGGCGGCGTGCAGGGTGAAATCGGATGGGATCGGCAAACGGGATTCGATGATGGGCGCGAAGGCCAGCGGGATAGCCGCGCCGAGGATCAGGCCAAGGGTGACGCCAGCGAGGGTCAGGACGCCGATTTGCAGGAAATACGTCAGAAAGATCGTGCCTCGCGTTGCACCAAGGGTTTTGAGGATCGCAATAACGGGGGCTTTGCTGCTGAGGTAGGACCGCACGGCGGCGGAAACACCGACCCCGCCCACAGCCAATCCTGACAGACCGATGAGGATCAAAAATGCGCCGATGCGATCGACAAAACGCGCGACGCCGGGGGCCCCTTCGCGCGCGTCACGCCAGCGCAGGCCGGAATCTCGGAACAGGGTTTCTGATTGGTCTTCAAGCGCTTGCAGGTCTGCGGTGCCGGGCAGATCGAGGCGGTAGTTGGTTTCCATCAAGGTGCCTTGTGCCAGAAGGCCGGAGTTTTCCAGATCATCAAGCAAGACCAGCGTGCGCGGGCCAAGGCCAAAACCACCGCCGGAATTGTCGGGGTAGGACACGAGGATGGCGGACAGCGTGAAGGTTGTCGCGCCCATGTTAAAGGTGTCGCCCGGACTGAGGCCGAGGCGGTCGGCGAGCACACGTTCCATGACGCCGCCGGGGGTTTGGCCGTCGCCCGCGAAGGCATCGGCGAGGGGCATGGGGGGATCAAGGACAGTTTCGCCGATGAGGGGATAAAGATCATCAACTGCTTGGACTTGGGTGAGGCCGCGTTCAATCTCGTCGCGTTCGACCACAATCATGGAACGGAAATCGGTGGTTTCAGAGACGCGGGTGGCGATAGAAGTCATCCAGCCGCGTTCTTCGTCATTGGCAAAGCGGTAGGTGAAGCGCACGACGGCATCGCCCCCCAACAGGGCCGCACCGTTTTGTTCTAATCCTGCTTGGATCGACGCGCGCACTGTTCCCACAGCAGCGATGGCCGCCACGCCGAGGGCGAGGCACGCGAGGAAGATTCGAAAGCCGCGCAATCCGCCGCGCAATTCGCGTTTTGCAAAGGTCCAGGCGAGTTTAACGGTCATTCGGCGGCGGCCTGAAGGGTGTCGATGCGCCCGTCGCGCAGACGGATCACACGATCACAGCGCGCGGCGAGTTCGTTGGAATGGGTGACCATGATGAGGGTTGCGCCGTGTTGTTCGCGCAAAGAAAACAGCATGTCGATGATGGCGGCGCCGTTGGTTTCATCAAGGTTGCCGGTGGGTTCATCCGCCAGCAGGATTTTAGGGCGTGTCACAGAGGCGCGGGCCAGCGCCACACGCTGCTGTTCGCCACCTGACATTTGCGCAGGGTAGTGGTGGGTGCGGTGGGACAGGCCGACGGCGTCCAGTTCAGCCTCGGCGCGATCAAACGCATCGCGCACGCCCGCAAGTTCGAGCGGGGTTGCGACGTTTTCCAGCGCCGTCATTGTCGGGATAAGGTGGAATGATTGGAACACCACCCCCATATTGTCCCTACGAAAGCGGGCAAGGTCGTCTTCACCCAATCGTGTGATGTCTTTGCCGAGTGCCGCGATAGTTCCAGATGTGGCGGTTTCGAGCCCGCCCATCACCATCAGGAGAGAAGATTTGCCCGATCCACTTGGCCCGACCAACCCCAACGTTTTCCCCTGCGGCACTGTCAACGAAATGTCGTGCAAGATGTCGATCTTGCCCGCGTTGCCGGACAGCGAAAGGGAGACATCGGTGAGGGAGAGAGCATCGGTCATGCGGGGTGCCTTGGATCGCTACGGTTCAGTGTCATATGGGGTGTTACGGCGGGCGCGCAACATCGGATTGAGTTTCATTTTAATGGTGCCAACGATCGCTGCCGCAGACCAAGTGACGATTGCCGCGCTGGGCGACAGTTTGACCGCCGGGTACGGGTTGCCGGCACAGGACGGATTTGTGCCGCAATTGCAGGGATGGCTAGACGCGCAGGGTGCGGACACGGTGGTGATCAATGCGGGTGTGTCCGGTGATACGACGGCAGGCGGGGTCAGCCGTGTGGCGTGGACGCTGACGCCGGACGTGGACAAGATGATCGTGAACCTTGGTGGCAATGATCTGCTGCGCGGGATTGATCCGGCGGTCAGCCGCGCCAATCTGGACGAGATTTTGGCGACCGCACAAGCGCAAGACGTCGACGTTTTGCTGGTGGGTTTGGACGCGCCGGGCAATTACGGCCCCGCCTATGAGGCCGCGTTTGACGCGATGTACCCTGAATTGGCCGTGCAGTATGGCACGATCTATTATCCGGATTTCTTTGCGCCGTTAAATGATGGCACTGATTTAGACATCGCACGCGCCACTTATTTGCAGCGCGACGGAATTCACCCGAGCGCAGAAGGCGTGGCATTGATTGTCGGCGGAATCGGGCCTGCTGTGCTGGAATTGATCGCCGATTAAGCGATTTGGTGGACGTTCGCGCAACTGGCAGATAGCGTGTTGGCCTAACCAAAAGGGAACATATCATGTCTATTGCTAAGGTCACCGAAGTCATCTCCTCCTCCTCCAAGTCGTTTGACGACGCGGTCGAGAACGGGATTGAGCGCGCATCCAAAACCCTGAAAGGGATCACGGGCGCATGGGTTGCAGACCAGAAAGTCACCGTGAAAAACGGCAAGATCGACGAATACCGCGTTGTTCTTAAGCTGACGTTTGTCCTCGAAGACTAAAACCTGACGACACTGGATTGAACGGGCGTTTGCATTGGCCAAGCGCCCGTTTTTTGTGGATGGGAAGGTCGGGCATGCTTTCCCCCTGCGGTGGCAGCGCGCGGGCGATAGGGTTTGGTGAAACTCAATTGGGGGACAGTATGTTCAAATTTCTTTTCGAAAAAGTCGGCGGCAAAGCCAAGATCGAAACGCAGCGCGATGTGGTTGCGCGTGCGGTTGCGGATCTGAACGGTGTTTTGGCGCTGATGGCGGATAAGCCTGTGGTGGGCGTGGATCTGAACACCGGGCTGATCACAGTGGATTTGCCGGATCAGATGCCGGATGAGGCGCTGGCACTGCCTGCCCCGGATGCGGACAGCGCAGCGACAGAAGAAAAATCCGACGTTTAGGCGCACGAAAAAGGGCGGTCCCCGAAGGAACCGCCCTAACTTTTACCCGAAGGTAAGAAGCTTATGCGAGTGCGAGGTTAACCGCGGACTCACGACCGTCGCGGCCAGCTTCAACGTCAAAAGTTACCTTTTGATCGTCTGCCAGACCTGTGAGGCCGGAACGCTCAACTGCGGAGATGTGAACGAAAACGTCCTTGCCGCCAGTTTCAGGAGCGATAAAGCCGAAGCCTTTTGTTGTGTTGAACCATTTGACTGTACCGTTGGCCATGTCATGTCTTCCTTTTGTAGTTCTGCCCGCGAAATGCGACAGCTTGGCGAAGTTAGTGCTAGATCGAGTGTCGCCGATAAAGGAAGACAGTTGGTCGAGATAGATAACGTTTGCAAGGCTGCATATGGGGCAGGCCAAGCTGTTTGGCAAGGGGTATCGGTGACGTCCGCGTTAATCGGCAGATTCACGCCAAGGTTGTGAAGGCTTGTAGTTTACTGCGCATTTGTGTCCAAGGGGCATGAATTTACAGGAGAATTTCGATGCGTTGGGATGAATTGATGGATCGCGCGGGCGGCGTTTGCGAATTTTGCGGTGCGGGCGATGGATTGGTCAGCGTTGACGTCCCGCCAGAGGATCAGGTGCTGTTGTGTGGCGCGTGCCGCGGTGAGGGCGACGTTCCGGCGGCCCATTGGCGCTGTCTTGAGGGCGCGATGTGGTCGGCTGAACCTGCCGTACAGATCGCCGTGTGGCGCAAACTGGGTGAGATCGACGAGATGTGGGCGTCAGATGCGCGCGAAAGCATGATGATGGAGCCGGAGGTCATGGCCCGCGCACAGGCGAATGCGCTGGTGGTTGAGCATTTTGATAGCAACGGGATGCGGTTAGAACACGGCGACACGGTGGTGCTGGTGAAGGATTTGGTGGTGAAGGGCGCGGGGTTCACGGCGAAACGCGGGACTGCGGTGCGGAACATATCGCTTGTGCCGGAGGACGCGGGCCAGATTGAGGGGAAGGTCGAAGGCCAGCGGATCGTGATTTTGACGGAGTTTGTGAAGCGGAAGTGAGGGGCTAGCTTCCCATTTGCTTGGCGACTTGAACAACCCAGCGTGCAAAAGTCTGGGCGGCATACCCTGATTTCCCAATGTTGACGCATTTACAGACAAGCTGCACGTTCGCATTTGAATACCCACGGTTAGGCAAAATTTGATCAAGTGACGGCTGCCAAGGATAGGAATTAGCCCTCACATATCCGGCGTCTTCATTGCCAGTCTCTAGATCGTCTGAAAACGCAATTCCGCTGAGCGCGCATTTGCCATTTGAAGCTTGCCAGAGGATCACAAATTCATTCTCGCTGAGGAGAGCGAGGCCGTTGCGTCTAGCCCTCTGGCAAGCTGAACGATAGGCAGACTTTGCCGATAAAGGGAGATCGGCAAAGTCCATTTTTTAACGCGCAAACTTTTTATGCTTCATCCGCTTGGGTTCCATCGCGTCGGCACCTAGGCGTTTTTTCTTGTCTTCTTCGTAGTCTTCAAAGTTGCCTTGGAACCACTCCACGTGGGCTTCGCCCTCAAACGCCAGAATGTGGGTGCAAATCCGGTCGAGGAAGAAGCGGTCGTGGGAGATGACCACGGCGCAGCCTGCAAAATCGACGAGCGCGTCTTCGAGGGCGCGGAGGGTTTCGACGTCGAGGTCGTTTGTCGGTTCATCGAGAAGCAGGACGTTTCCGCCTGATTTCAATAGCTTGGCCATGTGGACGCGGTTGCGTTCGCCGCCAGACAGGATGCCAACCTTTTTCTGCTGATCCCCGCCTTTGAAGTTGAAGGCAGAACAATAGGCGCGGGAGTTCATTTCCGCGTCGCCCAGTTTAATGACCTCTGCGCCGCCGGTGATTTCTTCCCAGACGGTGACGTCCGCGTCGAGAGCGTCGCGGGATTGATCGACGTAGGACAGCTGCACGGTGTCGCCGTAGGTGACGGTGCCTGCGTCGGGTTCGAGTTGGCCGGTCAGCATGGAAAACAGCGTCGATTTACCCGCGCCGTTGGGGCCGATCACGCCGACGATGCCGCCTGGGGGCAGGTCGAAGGACAGGCCTTCCACCAACAGTTTGTCGCCCATGGCTTTGGTCAGACCGTCGACTTCGATGACCTGAGACCCGAGGCGTTGGCCGTTGGGGATGATGATCTGGGCGCGGCCCATTTTTTCACGCTCGGACTGGTTGGCGAGGTCGTTGTAGGCCGAAATACGGGCCTTGGATTTCGCCTGACGGGCCTTGGCGCCTTGGCGCATCCATTCGAGTTCGCGTTCAAGCGTGCGCTGCTTGGATTTATCTTCGCGGGCCTCTTTTTCGAGGCGTTTTGCCTTGGCTTCCAACCAGCTGGAATAGTTGCCTTCGTGCGGAATGCCAGAGCCGCGGTCGAGTTCCAGAATCCAACCTGTGATCGCGTCGAGGAAATAACGGTCGTGGGTGACGATCAGAATTGTGCCTTTGTAATCAACAAGGTGCTGTTGTAGCCATGCGATTGTTTCGGCGTCGAGGTGGTTGGTCGGTTCGTCGAGCAGCAGCATATCTGGCGCGTCAAGCAGCAGCTGGCACAGCGCGACGCGGCGTTTTTCACCGCCCGAAAGTGTTGTGACGTCGGCATCATCGGGGGGGCAACGCAAAGCCTCCATGCTCACGTCGATCTGCGCGTCGAGGTCCCACAGGTTTTGCGCGTCGATTTCATCTTGCAACTGGGCCATTTCATCGGCGGTTTCTTCGGAATAGTTCATCGCCAGTTCGTTGTAGCGATCAAGAATGTCTTTTTTCGCTTTGACGCCGAGCATGACGTTTTCGCGCACAGTCATCGCGGGGTCGAGTTCGGGTTCTTGGGGCAGATAACCGACGGTTGCGCCTTCTGCTGCCCATGCTTCGCCTTGGAATTCTTTGTCTTGGCCCGCCATGATCCGCATCAAGGTGGATTTACCCGTGCCGTTCACACCGACCACGCCGATTTTTACACCGGGGAGGAAGTTCAACCGAATGTTTTCAAAGACTTTTTTACCACCGGGGTAAGTCTTGGACACACCGTCCATGAAGTAGACATATTGGTAAGCGGCCATGGGTCACATCCTTTGAAAAAGCGAGCGTTAAAGGAGTGAATACGCAAGGCGTCGGGGCGGCGCAATGGGGCCTGCGTTATTGCTGCGCTAGGCGCTGCGCGCGGCATTGGATTGGATGTGTTGCCGCAACCAATCATCGACGCAATCTTGTGGCAGGGGGCGGCTGAGCCAATAACCTTGGATGACATTACACCCCATGTTGCCCAATTCCGCGGCCGTGTCTTGGTCTTCGACCCCTTCGGCGATGACGCAGAGACCCAGATCATTGCTCAACTCGATGATTTTGCGCACGATTTTTTGGCTGACAGGATCTGTTAGGATGTCTTTCACAAGGCTGCGGTCAACTTTGACGCCCGTGACATCAAGGGTCGCGAGGTGGGACAGGCCCGCGAATCCAACGCCGAAGTCATCAAGGTGGACATTAAATCCGGCGCTGCGCAAATCGCCGATAATTGCCGCATGGGAACTGGTTTCCTGCACTTCGCCGAAGTTGGTGGTTTCGAGAACCTCAATCGTGATGTCGGATCGGTGGATGTTGCCGGCTTCGACGCCCCAGATCAGCCGGTTGATGAATTCCGGGTGGGTCAAAAGTTCGGGCGAGGCGTTGAAGGCCATTTTGATGTCGGGAAATCCCGCCAGTGTCAGCCGCCGCTTTTCCTTGAGGGCTGCTGTCATGGAGAGTAAATCAAGGGCCCCCATCAAGCCCAGATCTTTGGCGAGAGGTAGGAAATGATCTGGCGGAATGATCCCGTCAATCGGGTGTTCCCAGCGCACCAGCGTTTCGAACCCGATCACCGCACCTGTCGCAAGGTCCATTGTCGGTTGGAAAAAATATTTCAGGGCGTCGGTGTCGACAACATCGATCAGTTCAGCTGACCGGCGGTTCAGGTAATTGTGCCGTTCGTGCATGTATTCATCGTAAAGAGCGACCCGATTGCGGCCTGCGCCTTTGGCTTCGTATAATGCGAAATCGGCCTGAACGAGGAGGTTTTCGGTGCCGTTTGCACCGCGCGAGGACAGGACCGCCCCTATGCTGGCTTCGCTTTGGAGGGTGCGATTTGTCCATTCAAAGGGTTCTGAAATGACGTCGATCAGATCGTTGGCCAGTTGTTGCAACTGATCATGCCGATTGATGCCAAGGCAAACCACGACAAATTCATCGCCCCCCACGCGGGCGACCAAGTCGCTGCTGCGAATGTGGGACCGCACGGCTGCGGCGGCGTGGATCAAGACAGCGTCGCCCGCAGAGTGACCGTGGGTGTCATTGATTGATTTGAAGTCGTCCATATCGATGTGCAGCAGGCCGACGTGGGGGTGGTCGGTATTGTTGAGCATGTTTTCGAAAAAGGACATGAACGCCGCGCGGTTGGGCACACCTGTAAGACTGTCGTGGCTGGCCTCATGCTCAAGCTCAAGCGAGAGGGTCCGCAGGGCTTTTTCCTGCTCAATCTGTTCGGTGATATCGCGGCACACTGCGATGGCATATTCGCGTCCGTTGCGCAGCGTTTTGAACGACACGCTGATCTGGTTCCAGAATAAATGCCCGTCTTTGTGTTGATTTTCAAAGAGTTGGAGTTTTGCGTAGCCAGGGTCATTGGTGTTGAACCGAAACGCGTCAATCACGTCTTTGGGGGGGCGATGTTCGGGCGGCGGGGCAAATTCGCGCGGATGACGGCCTAACATTTCTTCGCTGGTGCGGCCGTGAATGCGGCAATAGGCAGGATTGCACCATACGATGCGGCCGCGCATATCCTGAATAAGCAAGCCGTCGGATGCATTCTCGCTCGCCAAGCGGTGAATATCTGCTTCTTTGAGGATTTCACTAAGGCGATGCTGGGTTTTTTGCAGTTTGCCACGCATGCCTACCCGTTCCCAAAAATAAAGAACGAGGGCTGGTGACAAGAGCAGCACCAGTGCCAATAGTACCATTATGAAGCTGACAATCGTTTGCATTGGTCCGTTCAATCTGCACGCTGCATTCCCCTTAGAGGCAAACTGTATGACTTCGGTTAATGCCGGAAACTTTATGCACCGCTGCTTGTGAATTGCGTTTGACGGTGGCGGTGGGTAAGGAATTTGAATGTTACGTCATGGATTACCACAGGCGCGGGCCGGACAAGTTATTGGGGTGTTGGGCGGGTCGTTTGATCCGGCCCATGAGGGGCATGTGCATATCACCAAGGCCGCGTTGGAACGGTTCGGGTTGGACAGTGTCTGGTGGCTTGTCAGTCCGGGTAACCCGTTGAAATCCCGTGGACCTGCCCCGATGGCGGAACGTCTGGCAACCGCGCGCGCTGTCATGCAGCACCCGCGCGTCAAAGTGACGGATATCGAGGCGCGGTTGGGGACACGGTATACGGCGCAGACGATTGCAGCGTTGCAAATGGTGTATCCTGATGTGCGGTTTGTATGGCTGATGGGGGCGGATAATCTGGCGCAATTCCATCGCTGGCAGGACTGGCGAGAGATTATGGAGCGTGTGCCTGTTGGCGTGTTGGCGCGCCCAGGGGACAGGATTTCGGCACGCATGTCAAAGACGGCGCGGCTTTATCGCGAAAACCGCCTGATCGGGCGGGCGTCGCAGTTGTTGGGGCGCGCAGATGCGCCTATGTGGTCGTTTGTGAATTTGCCCATGTCAGCGTCGTCGTCTTCGGCGATCCGCGCGGCGGGGAACTGGGGGTAGGATGTCGATTACGGGTACACGCCGCGCGTTTGTTGGCGGGCTTTTGTCCAGTGTTGCGGGGGCGGCATTGGCAGAGGCACCGCTGGCGTCTTTGCGCCCGCGTGCACGAACGGTCGTCACACCGGTTTCAAGCGCGCCCGACGTCAGCCCGATCCCGCGCATTGCACCACGCGTGCGCGCCACGCTTGAACAGCTGATTGCCGCGGCGGATCTGGATGGCACAGTGGGCTGTGTTCTGGCGGACGCGAGCACGGGCGAGATTTTGGAAGCCGTAGACGGGGAGGTTTCGCTGCCCCCGGCGAGCGTCACCAAGGCGGTGAGCGCCCTTTATGCATTGGACACGTTGGGCGGCGCGTTTCGATTTGTGACGCGGGTTTTTGCGGTTGGTGCCATAAATGACGGTATTTTAGATGGCGATTTGATTTTGGCGGGGGGCGGTGACCCGACTTTGTCTGCGGATCATTTGGCAGACCTCGCGGTTGCGCTAAAGGACGTCGGTGTTGTGCGGGTAACGGGGCGGCTGCTGTGCTGGCGCGGCGCGCTGCCCTACGCAGAAGAGATCGAGCCGTCACAGTTGGACCATCTGGGATATAATCCTGCGGTCAGCGGGCTGAACCTGAATTACAACCGTGTGCATTTTGAATGGCGGCGGGTGAATGGCACGTGGCAAACAACGATGGATGCGCGCACGGATGAACGTGTGCCGCGGGTCAGCATGGCACGGGTGCGCATCGTGGATCGCGGATCGCCTGTTTTTGCCACGGATGCCCCGGATTCCTGGAGCGTGGCACGATCCGCGTTGGGCAATGGTGGATCGCGATGGATGCCCGTGCGCCAGCCGGCGCTGTATGCGGGGGATGTGTTTCAGACATTGGCGCGCGACGTCGGAATTACCCTTCCTGCGCCCGAAGTTGTTGATGATTTGCCCGAGGGCCGGATGGAGCTCGTGCAGCATGCCAGCCCGACGCTGCGCACGATCTTGCAGGAAATGCTGTTGTATTCCACGAACCTGACGGCTGAAATTTGCGGGCTGGCGGCGACGGAGGCCAAGTTCCGCACGTCATTGGAAATTGAGAATTCCGCCGCGCAGATGACCCGCTGGGTGGGTGAGACATATGGCGTTGAATGTGATTTCAAAGACCATTCAGGCCTGAGCGATGAAAACCGTATCAGTGCCAGCGCGATGGCGAAGTTGCTGTTGGCGGTTTACGGCGATGATGATCTGCGCCCGATCATGCGTCGCATCGCCATGCGGGATGCAGACAACAACCGGATTGAAAACTATCCCATTGAAGTTAGGGCAAAAACCGGAACGCTGAACTTTGTCAGCAGCCTTGCTGGATATGTCGAAACGTCAGACGGGTCTGATGTTGTTTTCGCGATTTTCGCCGCTGATCTGGAACGGCGTGCGCGGGGCAAAGCGGCTGGGGACGAAGTACCTGCGGGATCGATCGAATGGAACAGGCGCGCCAAGCGGTTGCAGCAGGTTTTGTTGCAGCGCTGGGGGCTGACATCACGCGACGACGGCCCGTTTTCCCAAGGGATCGACATTGACGCGCAGATTGACGAGGCGCAGTTGAACGATGCGCCGCGTGGTGGTGTATCGCTAGATGCGCTGGTGTCGGACTAAAGGGTCATGTGGCGCGCACGGGCCCCGCGTTCAATCGCGGCGGCGTGCAGGCGATCAATGTTCAATTCATACCGCATTTCTTCCAGCATCCGCAGTTCTGATTGCGCGATTTCACCGTCTGCGGCGGCCACATCACAGGCCAGCGCGTAGGCGGTTTCATTCAGCCGTTCTGGCAGCGTGTCGCGGATGAGGCCAAACAGTGCATCAAGGCCGTCTTCTTGATCGAACAGGTCGAACACGGTTTGGGACACGCGGGGCACATGATCGGCGTCATAGCTCGCGAAGACGGGCAGATTGTTGATGATATTCGTGATTTTGACGAGTTCGGCAGTGCGGATCATCTCATCGCTGGCGGATACGGCGATCATGACGGCGCACAGCGCGTCCTGGGCGGTGAGGGAAGGGGTGTCAGACATCAGATCGGCTCCTACTTGGTTACGTCACATTTATTGACGACATGGGCGCACTACAATAGGACGCGCGACATGCCGCACCATGGGGGTCGCGGCGATATAGATCGAGAGAAATCATGAGCAATTTGCGCGATGCGGGCATGACGTCCAAGGCTTGGCCATTTGTAGAGGCGCGCACGCTGCTCAAACGGGTTGAGAAATCCGGCAAGGATCATGTGTTGTTCGAAACGGGCTATGGCCCGTCCGGCCTGCCCCATATCGGCACGTTCGGTGAGGTCAGCCGCACAACGATGGTGCGCCGCGCGTTTGAGGTGATTTCCGATATCCCCACACGCCTGATCTGTTTTTCCGACGATCTGGACGGGATGCGTAAGGTGCCGAGCAACGTGCCCAACCCCGAGCGTCTTGAGCAGTACATGCAACTGCCGCTAACGTCTGTGCCTGATCCGTTCGATCAATTCGAAAGCTTTGGCCATCATAACAATGCAATGCTGCGCCGCTTTCTTGATACCTTCGGGTTCGAGTACGAGTTCATTTCGGGCAAGGAATATTACGAGAGCGGCGCGTTTGACGCCGTGCTTTTGCGTGCCGCTGAACGCTACGATGACGTTATGGCGGTGATGCTGAAGTCATTGCGCGAAGAACGCCAAGAGACCTATTCGATTTTTCTGCCCATGCACCCTGAATCGGGTCGCGTGATGTATGTGCCGATGAAATCTGTGGATGCGAAGGCCGGTACCGTGACGTTTGACGATGAAACGGGCAAGGAATGGACCGTCCCTGTGACGGGCGGCAACGTGAAATTGCAGTGGAAGCCTGATTTCGGTGCGCGCTGGGCATCGCTTGGCGTCGATTTTGAGATGTACGGCAAAGACCATTCCACCAACACGCCGATCTATGACCGCATCTGCGAGATTTTGGGCGGCAAAAAGCCTGAACATTTCAGCTATGAGCTGTTTCTTGACGACCAAGGCCACAAGATTTCCAAAACGTCCGGCAATGGTGTGTCGATTGACGAATGGCTGACCTATGCGAGCACGGAAAGCCTTTCGTATTTCATGTACCTCAAGCCGAAGACGGCCAAGCGGATGCATTTTGATGTGATCCCGAAGGCAGTAGATGAATACCACCAGCAGCTGCGCGCGTATCCGACGCAGGATGATGCGGGCAAACTGAACAATCCGGTGTTCCACATCCACGGTGAAAATGTACCAGCGTCCACGATGGTCGTGCCGTTTTCGATGCTGTTGAATTTGGCCTCCGTGTCGCAAGCAAGCGACAAAGATAAGCTGTGGAGCTTTATTCAGCGGTATGCGCCGGATGCATCGCCTGAAGGCAATCCCGATCTGGACGCCGCGGCAGGTTACGCCGTGCGGTATTACAAGGACTTTGTTGAGCCGCAAAAAGTGTTCCGCTTGCCCGATGAGCAAGAACGCGGTGCATTGCAGGCATTGGTTGCGGCGTTGAAATCCGAGGATGCGGCGCTGGCTGTTATTGCGCAAAAGAACGCGCAAGAGGGCAAGGATACCCCCCTGCCAGAGGTCAATTGGTCTGACGATGAATTCTTGCAATCCATCGTGTTCGCCGTTGGCAAAGTGCACGGGTTTGACCCGCTGCGCGCATGGTTCTCGTGCCTCTACGAGGTGCTATTGGGCGCCAAACAAGGGCCGCGCTTTGGCGGGTTCATCGCGCTGTATGGCGTAGAGGAATCTATCGCATTGATCGAACAGGGTTTGGCGGGCGAACTGGTCAACTAAGGCCCGATTTGAAACCGGAACGGGACTTTGCGCGTATCTGATATAGGATACGCGCAAGGAGCCCTGCCATGAAACGCCTTTTGTTGACTGTTTTGCTGATGCTGCCCCTTGGTGCACAGGCGCAAGACAACACGATTGAAACTGTCATCCGCGATCAGCTTTCGGCGTTTAATGAACGTGATGTGGATGGGGCGTGGGAACATGCCAGCCCGATGATCCAAGGCATGTTTCGCACCCCTGACAATTTCGCCCGCATGGTTGAAAACGGATATCCGATGGTGTGGGACAACAGCGATGTGCGGTTTTTGGATCGCACGGACATGACCAATACCACCCGCCAAGAAGTCCAGATCCAGGGACCGGACGGTTTGTTTTATATCCTTGATTATCAAATGATTGAGACGCCGGAAGGCTGGCAGATCAACGGCGTGCAAGTCATCCCCGCACCCGAGGTTTTTTCCTAACCTGTTGCGCAGCCATCGTGACGGTGCTGTCAGACCTCGTTTACCCAGACCATTTACCCCTTTGAGCCGGTGATCCGTGTGCGCACATCGCGGCGGGTCGGGATTTTGATGGGGTGGCCGAGGGTCGCCCCGCTTTTGAGGGGTTTACTACATGAACAAGGTCATTACCGACGGGCTGGTCCTGATGCCGCCACCATTTGTTGACGGTCTGGATGTGTGGTCCAGCGGCGACGGCACACCGGGGTCGGACACCTATGAAGGGTCAGGCAGTGGGGCGTTCGTGCCCGCAGATGCCGATTTTGCCGGCGCGCTTGAGATTGTGAAAACCAACAGCGTCACGACCCTGCGCTATATGGGCGAAACATCGATTCTGCCCGGGTGCTATCTGCGCGTGACGGCACGGGTAAAGGCCGTGGGCGGCGCGCTGCCGGATGTGCGCATCGCGGGTTGGGCCGGTACGGCAGGCGGATCTGAATTGACGGGCGTTGTGACGGTTGGCCCATCCGTTTCCCTGACCAGTTACGGTGATGTGGTTGAGGTGTCAGCCATCATCGGCACGGGCCAGCGCACGGGCGTTGATATGGTCTGGGCGGATGCGAATTACGGGCATATCGGGCTGGATTTGACGGGGCCGAATGGCGGGATCGTGCGCATTGATGATCTGGTGATCGAAGATGTGTCCGGTGTGTTTCTGCGCGACATGATCGGCCTGGTCGATGTGCGCGATTACGGCGCGATCGGGGACGGTGTCACCGACGATTCCGCAGCCTTCGAGGCGGCCGATGCCGATGCGGATGGCCGCGAGGTTCTGGTGTCTGAGGGCACGTATTTCCTTGGCGGGTCGGTCACGTTCAACAATCAGGTCCGGTTTCAGGGGACGGTCATCCAATCCAACGACTTCCGGATGATTTTCCAGAAGAACTTTGATTATCCGACTTATGTGGATGCGTTTGGCGACGAAGAAGTGGCGTTCAAAAAGGCGTTTCAGGCGCTTTTGAATTTTTCGGATCACGAAAGCCTTGATCTGGGGGGGCGGCGCATTTCGCTGTCGGGTCCGGTGGATATGCAGGCCGCTGTGGGCAACAAAACCAGCTTTGAAACCCGCCGCGCCATTCGCAATGGCCAGTTTCAACCGATTGACGGGCCGAATTGGGACAATGATGTGATTGTGGCCCAGGCGACCTATAGCGCGTCCAATTCCATCAAACTGACGAACGTTGCCAACATCAGTGCCATCGCCGTCGGGTCGCTTGTGACTGGCAACGGTGTCGGGCGCGAGATTTATGTGTCTGACGTGGACATCGCGACCAGCACCATCACCCTGAATGCGCAGTTGTTTGATGCCATCGGCACGCAGGAATTCACGTTCACGCGGTTCAAATACATGTTGGATTTCAGCGGCTTCACCAAGATGTCGGATATGATCCTTGATCACATCGAATTTGCCTGCGGGGGTGAATGCAGCGCTGTGATGTTGCCACCGAACGGTCTGGTGTTTCAGGTGCGCGACTGTAGTTTCGACAAGCCCAAGAACCGTGGGATGACCAGCCACGCCACTGGTTGCCAAGGCATGATCATTGACCGAAATATGTTTGTGTCCGACGAACAGGACATTGAATCGCGCAACCGGCAGTCTATCGCGTTCAACGTCAATGCGAACGATCCCAAAATTCGCAACAACCGCGGCGTCCGGTTCCGCCATTTCTGTGTGCTTCAGGGCAACGGCAATATCGTGGCCAACAACCACTGGTTCCAAGGGGACAATCAGGACGACGGGCCGCGCCTGTCGGGTATCGTGCTGACGTCGCCCAACTGTCTGACCACGCTGGTCGGCAACTACATCGATAACAATTATATCGAATGGACGAACGAGCATGACGCCACGCCCGAAGCGACAGGGTATTCGTTTGGCGGCCTGACCATCACCGGCAATATTTTTCTGGTGAGCGAGGTGACAACCGATTTTGCATGGATTGTCGTGAAACCCCATGGCACGGATCATGCCATTAACGGGCTAAACGTATCGGGCAATGTATTTCGCACCAATTCCGCGCGCGTGGGCCGTGTTGAAAAGATCGACACCACCTATGCCGATCTGCGGTTTGATCTGATGCGCAACATCATCTTTCAGGGCAATGCGTTCAACGGGATCGACCAGCCGACGCGCAATCCGCACGTGGACACCCACGAAGAAAGTTCCGTGGATCAGACGTGGACGATTGATACCGGTGGCTATCTGCCCTTCGGGGGCTGGGCGCGCACGATTGATGCGTTGGTCCCTGTTGAAGTTATTCGCAACGGGTCCAATCAAGCGGTGTTTGCGATGCCTTACGCAAGCCCTGTGAACGGGTCCAATTCGGATGCGTTCGACATTATTTGGCCCGAACCCGTGAAGGGTGAAATCCGCTATTCGGCGCGGATGGACAATCCTGCATAGATGAAGATTGGGGCGCCTTCGGGTGCCCCTTTTGTTACGTCAAATCATTCGGGCCGAGGTGAAATGCACGCCCAAATCCACCGTTGAGAAAGGCATTGCGAACCTGCAGCCGTTTCACCCGGAAATCGGAAAAATCGATATAGAGCTTTGATTTCGGGTGCAATTCCAACCACGTATCGCGCACCGTGGCCTTATCCGCAGGCTTGGCGTCACATTGCAGTGTTATGCGCGGATGGGTAAGGGGATCGCCCTTCGAATGTAGTTCCGCGATCAATAACGAACAGGCGGAATTTTTTGACAAAGCCTTGGTGTGCAACGACAAATCCGAAATCAGGATATGCGGCGCGCCCATTATCCATGAAACCGCGACGCGGCTAACGAGGGGCGTGTTTGTATCGGGGTCAATCACCCCCAAGGCGCCGTAGCTTGCCTGTGTCAGCAGGGATTTGGCCAGCGCGCGGGCCTGTGCATCTGTCGGGCGAATGGGGTCTGTCATTGTCTTAGCCCAAACGCATTTCTGTAGATGATCCGCCGCGTGTCATGACGTTGCGGGCACCCCTGACGGGCAGTCTCGAAAGGCGCGCACGGCTGGTGCGGCATCTGTCAGGGTGAAATCGACGGTGGTGGCGCCGGTCGTGGCAAAACCGTCTGCGTTGAATTCCAAACCGTCCAACACATTGCCAAAGCCGCTGTCGCGCACGCTCAGCGTTGCGCCGTCGCCGCTAAGGCGGTGTTGGGTTGTTCCGATCTGACCGTTGCGCCCACCTAGGAACCCTATTTGAAAGGCAGGTGGTTCCCCCCATGTGCCTGTGCGCAGTGTGATGAACAGCGCGTATTCCGGCAGCGCGGCGTCATAGGTGATCGCGATTTCGGCGTCTGTTGTCTGGTGGGTCAGCGTGCAAATCGGGTCGGCTGAAAACTCCCACGCGGCGGCAGGAAGGGGGAGTGTTAGTAGGGCGAGGATCAAACGCATGATTTCAATGTAGCGGATCGCGCGCGGAAGGGTAGGGTGGGGCAATCAGAAATTGGAGAACCCCATGACACAGACCCCGAATGACCTCGTGACTGCCGCCAAAACAACCGTGCCTGATATCTCTGCCGAGGACGCGATGGCGTTGCATGGTCAGGACGGCGTGGTGTTTTTGGACGTGCGCGAACCCGGTGAGGTTGCGGGCGGGAAGGTGGCAGGTGCCGTGGCGATCCCGCGCGGCGTGCTAGAATTTCAAATGCAAGCCTTGGAGGGCGCCAAAACCGTAGTGGTCTATTGCGCCGCTGGTGGGCGAGCGGCGCTGGCGGGCGCGACTTTGAAGGCGCTCGGGTTTGAGGACGTGCGTAACGCAGGCGGGTTCAAGGACTGGGTTGAGGCTGGTGGTGTGGTGGAGTGAAACAAGTCCCCTTCTGACGGTTGTCCGTTAGACTTAGGTTGTCTTCGCAGCGATTAATTCTTAATAATCTTTTCAGAATTTGTAAAAACAGAGTTAAATTTCTGTTATATTTGCTTAGTGTTCGTTGAATGTTCGGCATTGTTTTATATTTTGTTGAAGGGGAGAGCGTTTATGGATGGTGCCACTGAGCAGATTACAGCTGTAGAAGAAGAAGCGGTTCGATCCTACGCGGAACGTTTGATGTATAGGATGCATCTAACCAAAGGGGCGCGGTTCCAAGCTGCTCGTCGGCACAAACGAAGAGCGATTGCGTCAACATGGGCGGTGACGGCTCTTTCGCTCTATGTTTTTTCATCAACAAGTTACTTGGCCGTCTACGACGTCGCTGGGGCGCCCAACGTTGAAAAACCGCTGATTTTGATGTCCATTGTTATGTCTGCATTCATTATTGCATTTACCGTTCTCGAACAGGGCAAGAAGCATGATCTCAAAGCAGAACTCTTTTTGAGATGCGCACAGGGCGTGCAGGAACTTCATGACCGCCTTGATTTCGTTCACCGTACGGGGGCTCATGTAACCGGTGAGATCGAGAGCACCGTTCGAAAATACAACGAATTGCTCAATTCATTTTCGGAGAACCATTCGGAGACCGATTTTCGTACGTTTCGAATAAATATCGGCAAACACAAAGGTGAGATCTCTTTTTCTGTTTGGCATGCGGTCAAATACTGGCTGGACTGCTGGGTAATTCTTCTATGCGCAGTCGTTGTCCCTCCAACGGTCTTTGCATGGGTTGTATATTTCTCTGTTTTGACACCTCATAAGTCAGGGTAACTTAACCACCCCGTTTCTTCCTCGGCTTCACACCACCCCTTTGCCCCGGTCGGCCTGCCGTCGATCGCCCCGCCATTTTCTCGCTTTCCTTCACGGCTTTATCCACCTGATATTGGCGCGCCATGGGGTCGTCGGACACAACGAGGTCCACGGTTTCGAGGCGTTTGACCTCGTCGCGAAGGCGGGCGGCTTCTTCGAATTCCAAATTCTCGGCGGCTTTGCGCATGTCGGTGCGTAGGCCATCCAACACGGCGGCCAGATTGGCGCCTGCGTGTTTGTCGACTTTGGCGGTGACGCGGTTCATGTCGACGTCGCCTTTGTAAAGACCGGCGAGGATATCCTCGACGTTCTTTTTCACTGTCGCGGGCGTGATGCCGTGTTTTTCATTGTATGCGATCTGGCGCGCGCGGCGGCGATCGGTTTCGCCCATGGCGCGTTCCATCGATCCGGTGATGCGGTCGGCGTACATGATGACGCGGCCATCGGCGTTACGGGCCGCACGCCCGATGGTTTGGATGAGCGAGGTTTCGGAGCGCAAAAAGCCCTCTTTGTCGGCGTCCAAAATGGCAACCAGTCCACATTCGGGGATGTCCAATCCTTCGCGCAACAGGTTGATCCCGATCAGCACATCAAACGCGCCAAGGCGCAGATCGCGCAGGATTTCAATGCGTTCGATCGTATCGATGTCAGAGTGCATGTAGCGCACTTTGATGCCGTTTTCGTGCAGATATTCGGTGAGGTCTTCGGCCATGCGTTTGGTCAATGTGGTGACCAACGTGCGGAACCCTTGGGCCGTCACATGGCGAATTTCATCCATGACATCATCGACTTGCGTGTCTACGGGGCGAATTTCGATGATCGGGTCAAGCAGCCCTGTTGGGCGGATGATCTGTTCGGTGAACACACCGCCTGTCTGTTCGAGCTCCCACGATGCGGGGGTGGCGGATACGAAAACGGATTGGGGGCGCATGGCGTCCCATTCTTCGAACTTCAGGGGGCGGTTGTCCATGCAGGACGGCAGGCGGAACCCGTGTTCGGCCAGTGTCATTTTGCGTCGGAAGTCGCCCTTATACATGCCGCCGATTTGGGGCACGGACACGTGGGATTCATCGGCGAACACTATCGCATTGTCGGGAATGAATTCGAACAATGTGGGGGGTGGTTCACCCGGTGCGCGGCCCGTCAGGTAGCGGGAATAGTTTTCGATGCCGTTGCACACGCCCGTCGCCTCAAGCATCTCAAGGTCGAAATTACAGCGTTGCTCAAGACGCTGGGCCTCAAGCAGTTTGCCTTCGGCGACCAGTTGATCCAGCCGCATGCGCAGTTCTTTTTTGATGCCGACGATCGCTTGGTTCATCGTTGGTTTCGGCGTGACGTAGTGGGAATTCGCGTAGACGCGGACCTTTTCGAAGGTGTCGGTTTTTTCGCCCGTCAGAGGGTCAAATTCCGTGATGGTTTCGAGTTCTTCGCCAAAAAACGACAGTTTCCAAGCACGATCATCCAAGTGGGCGGGCCAGATTTCGAGTGAATCGCCACGCACACGGAATGTGCCGCGCTGGAATGCTTGGTCGTTGCGTTTGTAGGCCTGCGCGATGAGGTCGGCCATGATGGCGCGCTGGTCATAGGATTCCCCAACGTGGATGTCTTGCGTCATCGCGCCGTAAGTTTCGACGCTGCCGATGCCGTAGATGCATGACACGGAGGCCACGATGATCACGTCATCGCGTTCCAGCAGGGCACGGGTGGCAGAGTGGCGCATCCGGTCGATCTGTTCGTTGATCTGGGATTCTTTTTCGATGAACGTGTCAGAGCGCGCGACGTAGGCTTCTGGCTGGTAGTAGTCATAGAAAGACACGAAATATTCGACGGCTGCGTCGGGGAAAAACCCTTTGAATTCGCCATATAGCTGCGCGGCGAGGGTTTTATTAGGCGCAAGGATGATCGCGGGGCGCTGCGTTTCCTCGATCATTTTGGCCATGGTAAAGGTTTTACCGGTGCCCGTTGCGCCCAGCAAAACCTGGTCGCGTTCACCCTGACGGATGCCTTCGGACAATTCTTTGATGGCTGTGGGCTGATCGCCGGCGGGTTCGAATTCGGTGCTCAGCACAAACGCGCGGCCGCCTTCCAGCTTTTCACGGGTTTTTACATCCGGCGCGGGATTGGCGAGGAATTGTTCAGCTTCGGATTTGTCGGTTTGGGCGTATGGCATGGATGCTCCTGTCACGGGGTAATGTGACACCGATCGCAGGGTCTTCAAAGGGGCATGCTGACAAGGTTATGTCAGCAGACTGGCCTAATGCGCGATTGGTCTGGCCATTGCGCCGTACATTGACAGGGCCTTGCCCGAAATTATGCCGGATCTGACGATGTCAGGAAGAACGGGCCTGAGGGTGTGCAATTGTCGTTTGGTCAAAGCGCGCAGGGCATGTGGACCGGGATAAAAGCTTTCGGCGGCGATGCCGTTGGCGAAAATAATTTGATGGGAGTCAAACATCAGGTGCAGGTAGGTCACGGATTTCCGGCCATTGGCGATGCGCATACGCGACCTTGCCCGCCCCGCAAGCTTTGCGGATCGCATCAGCGATCCACCCTTCGTCACCAAGGCATGCTGGCGGGACACCAAGGTATCAATGTGGGCGCCAAGAACGCCTTGGGGGATCAGAACGGGGCGCAATTTGGGCTGTGTTATCAATTGCAACCGCGTGACGTGGCGCTTGCCGATCCAGACGATTTTCTGGGGGCCATTGTCCGCCGTAACGACACAATCCCCGACCAACAGATCAAGGATCGGAGTTTGGCCGTTGGGCGTTAAAATATAGGTGCTGGCATCAAAACAAACGGTGGAACTGTTGGCGATGTTAAAAAAGCCGTTGCCGTCTTCGATTGTGCCCGCGTCAATCCCACCGCTGCCGTCATAATCTATGTCCGTGTGGTGGTCGAAAACTGTAGACGTCTGGTTGCCGATATTGCTGCCGGGGGCGACGAACAGGGAATTGAGGTTGGGTGCGCCCGGGTCGGACGAGGTTAGAATGTTGGCATTGAACTGGATATATTCATCGCCAATTCTGTCCGTGGAATCCTGAACAGCGGCAGTCTGGCCGGCGTTTTGAGGGGTATAGGTATAGATCGGTGTTCCGGCGATGTAGTCAGCCTCGCTCGCGTAGACGGTGATGCCGGTGAACGCTGTCGATGTGCTGAATTCGCCGTTGGTCGCGACGTTGATGACCTCGAATTCGATGATGTAGCCGTCGGGAAACGGGGATGTGCCGCTGGTGACGGTGATCTGACCCGCGCCATCCTGCCCGAGTGAGCTGTTCGTCGCGACATTGGCATTCTGAACAATATCAGCGCCCTGTGCGACGAAGCTCGCCATTTTATTATGATCCCTTCGCCAATTTAGGGCGTGAATCGCACAGCCTTTCACCGCTGATGGAACATAGAAGTGTAGAAAGTATGTTGAGTGAGTAGAAAATTTAGATCGTGATCCGCTTGCATGGCGGGCCGAAAATGCCGATATAGCGAACACATCAAGGGAGCCCGCCATGCGCGCACGTATTTATCAACCAGCCCGTACTGCAATGTCATCTGGCACGGCCAAGACAAAGCATTGGGTGCTGGAATTTGCGCAAACATCCGCGCGTGAGGTTGATCCGTTGATGGGGTGGACGTCGTCGTCAGACACGCAAACGCAGGTAAAGATGTCGTTCGACACCAAAGAGGCCGCACTTGAATATGCTGCCGACAATGGCATTGAGGCGACCGTGCAGGAACCGAAAAAGCGCGGCGTCAACATTCGCGCGGGTGGCTACGGTGAGAATTTTGCGACCAACCGCCGCGGTGCCTGGACGCACTGAACACAGTTGCGCGCAACACCCTGCGTCAGCGCTTGCACGACCCCGCGCGACATCGTTAGAAGGTCAGCAGCGGTCCGGTAGCTCAACTGGATAGAGCACCTGACTTCTAATCAGGATGTTGAGGGTTCGAGTCCTTCCCGGATCGCCATTTATCACAACCAGTTTCGTTTTATTCTGACGCGGGCGCAGTTATGGTCTGTGCTGTGGCAATGCACGCCGATCCTGGATGAAAGAACACTGATGAACGCCCTTACCGACCCGAACCAGTTTTTGCGTGATTTGTTTGCGGCGGCCGTGGCGCGGGCGGATCCGATGTTGTGTGTGCCGCGCGCGTTGCCCGCCAAACCCGCAGGCCGTGTGGTGGTGTTGGGGGCCGGTAAGGCATCCGCACGCATGGCAGAGGCTATTGAGGCCGCATGGGGGCCGTGTGAGGGGTTCGTGATCACCCGCTATGGATATGGCCGCCCGTGTGAAGGCATAAAAATCGTAGAGGCATCCCACCCTGTCCCCGACCAAGCAGGCATTGATGCCACGCAACGGTTGCTTGAGATCGCGAAAGGTTTGGGGGCGGACGACACTGTTGTGATGCTCATTTCTGGTGGCGGTTCCGCGCTGTTGTGCGCCCCTGCGGACGGGCTGACATTGGAAGACAAACAATCGCTGAGCGCGGCAATGTTGGCGTCCGGCATGCCCATCGGGGATATCAACGGCATCCGCAAG
Source organism: Octadecabacter dasysiphoniae (assembly GCF_021532615.1). Taxonomy (GTDB): domain Bacteria; phylum Pseudomonadota; class Alphaproteobacteria; order Rhodobacterales; family Rhodobacteraceae; genus Octadecabacter; species Octadecabacter dasysiphoniae. The sequence goes on along the minus strand of NZ_JAKGAQ010000002.1, from coordinate 87,510 downwards.
GAATTGTCAGCCGTGAAGGGTGGGCGGTTGGCGGCGGCGGTGCATCCGGCGAAATTGCACGCGCTGCTGATTTCGGATGTGCCGGGGGATGATCCGAGCGACATCGCAAGCGGACCGACGGTGGGCCATGCAGGCCACGCTGATCTGGCCATCGCGACATTGGCAAAGTGGAAGGTTGAGGCCCCCGATGCGGTGAACGCCTATTTGGCACGCGGCGGTGATCCTTTGGCTGTGGACGATCCGCGGTTGGCGGGGGTGGTGAACACAATCATCGCAGCCCCGTCGCAGTCTTTGGCGGCGGCTGCGGAACTGGCCGAGGGGCTAGGCGTCGAAGTGCGCATGCTGGGCGACGCCATTGAAGGTGAGGCGCGGGATTTGGCTGTGTCGCAGGCGGCCATGGCGGTTGAGGTTGCCAAACAGCGCCTGCCGCATCCTGTGCTGTTGTTGTCGGGCGGCGAATGTACGGTCACGCGGACGGGTGACGGCATCGGTGGGCCGAACGCAGAATTCACATTGGCGGCGGCGATCGCGCTGAAAGGCCACCCTAAAATACATGTTATGGCGGGGGACACAGACGGCGTTGATGGCGCAGCAGAAGTCGCAGGCGCCATCGCAGACCCCACGACATTGGCGCTGGCCGAAGCGATGGAGGTGTCGGCGGACGGCGCATTGGCGCGCAACGATGCGCACGGTTTCTTTGGCAAGATCGGAATGCAGGTTGTGACAGGACCAACCATGACGAACGTCAACGATTTTCGCGCTTTGCTGGTCCTGCCATGATGCGGTGGGTCAAACGAATTGGGACGGCGATTGGGCTGATCTGCGCGCTCTTTATCACGATGGTTGCGTGTAATTCTTTGCCCCAACCTGTGCAGGATCGCGACGCCGGCGCGCTGCGGGTGGCGACGTATAATGTGCATTATATCTGGCTCGGGCGTGACACGGGCGATTGGTCTGTTGGCGATTGGGAACGCCGCAAGGGGCCGCTGCAATCGGCGTTCCGGTCTTTGGATGCCGATGTCGTCGGTTTTCAAGAGATGGAGAGTTTCGGGCGCGGCATGGCACCAGCCAACCTGACGCTGGACTGGTTGATTGATCAAAACCCCGATTACCGCGTGGCGGCTGTGGGCGACCCTGCCGATTTCCCATCCACCCAGCCGGTTTTCTACCGCGCTGATCGCCTTACGTTGCGCGACGAGGGGTGGTTCTTTTTCAGCGATACGCCTGATGTGATCTATTCGCGCACGTTCAACGGGTCCTGGCCCGCGTTTACGTCTTGGGCGGAATTTAGTGACCGCAACGGCACCGTTTTCCGCGTCTATAATCTTCATACGGAATATCGCAGTGCGTCGAACCGCAAGCTGTCTGCGGCATTGGTGGCAGAACGGATCGCAGAGCCTGCGACGCGCATGCCGGTTTTCGTCATTGGTGATTTCAACGCGATCCGCGGGTCCACGACGCTGGGTATTCTTGAGGACGTTGGCGTGACGTTCTGGCCTGTGCAGGGATCGACGTTCCATTTCAATCGCGGGCTGAACCTGTTTCCCGCCATTGACCACATCGGTGGGACGGATGGCATTGCGCCGCTCGGTGAAACGTTTTCGGTGCGGGGGCGGTTTGACGGGGAATGGGCGACGGATCACTACCCCGTTGTCGGTGATTTCATGGTGCGTCAGCCATAAATCAGATGCGTGATGTGGTAGAACACGGGCGCTGCAAAAATCACAGAATCGAGCTGGTCCGTGAACCCGCCTTGGCCGGGGATCAGGTGTGACCAGTCTTTGACGCCGCGATCCCGTTTGATGGCGGCGAACACGAGGTTGCCAAACATGCCGACGGTGGACGCAAGCGCGGCCATCGCCATCGCCATACCGACCCCGAATGGCGTCAACCACGCGAGCAATCCGCCCGCAAGGGCAGCGCAGACAACCCCGCAGGCCATGCCTTCCCATGTCTTGGCGGACAGTTTCGGGATGATGCGGGTTTTGCCGATGCGACGGCCAAAAAAGAAATCAAGAAGATCGCCGATTTGTACGACCATAATCAGGAAGACGATCAGCAATATGCCGCGATCTGCGGGGTAGCCTTCGACGTCAATCATCAGCAATGCGGGCACGTGGGACATGCAGAACACAGCGATCATCAGCGCCCACTGGGTTTCCGCGACACGGATCAGGAACCTGTCCGCATTGCCGCGCAGGGCGGACACGATGGGCAGCATCAAAAACGCATAGACGGGGATGAAAACCGTATAAAGCGCCTGCCAGCCAAGGCCCACAAACAGGTATTGCAGCGGCAACACGACAAAAAAGCCGAGCGCGAGGGCAAGATGATCGGCCTGTCGTTTGTTCGTCAGCGTCAGAAATTCACGCAATGCCGCAAAAGACGCGAAAGCAAACAGAACAATAATGCCGATTTTGCCCGCGATCAGGGCCAGCGTGAACAAGATCACCATGCCCCACCAGCTGCGCACGCGGGTCATAAAGGTTTCAACAACGGGGTTGTTGACGTCCGTGCGTGCGCGCAGGACTTCGCCGAAAATTGACAACAACGTCATCAATCCGCACACGCCAATGGCCAGCCATAGAATTTCCGCGTTGGTGGATGTCATAGCCGATCCTCCTGCGAGGGGGCGAGCCCGACAAGCGCATCTGACGCGCGTTTCAAAAAGTCGTCCTTTGCCTCTGTGTCGCCCACGTGGATCGGTTCGCCGAAGGTGACTGTGCAAATCAGAGGCAGGGGGATGACCTCGCCCTTGGGCATGATTTCGGTGACATTGGCGATCCATGTGGGCACAAGATCCACATCCGGGCGCGCCTTACCCATATTATAAAGCCCTGATTTGAAGGGCAAAAGCGGGTCTTCCGTCATGTTGCGGTTGCCTTCGGGGAAAATGATCAGGGATGATCCGGCATCCAGCGCATCAAGGATATTTTGCATCGGGTCATGGCCGTCTGTCCGCGCCTCGGGGCGGCGATCCACCAGCACGCAATTGAAAACTTCGGGGCCGACGAAGGCGCGCAGTTTGTTTTTCAACCAGTAATCGGCGGCAGCGACCGGGCGCACATCACGGCGCAGGTTGGGCGGCAGGCACGACCAGATCATCGGCATATCGGCATTGCTGACGTGGTTGGCAAAATAGACCCGCTGTTTGTTGATCGGTTCAATCCCCTGCCAGTTCGCGCGCACAGCGGTCAGGAAACGCACCAATAGCGAAATAGCGAGGCCGACCAATTTGGCGGCGGCGCGACGGGGGAGGGACAGGATCGATTTCATCTGGGTGATCTTGGCTGACGTTTGAGGGATTGGAAAGGGTGCGCCCCGCCTCCCTAGGGACAGGAAAGAAGCGGGGCGCTTTGCCGTGAGCGGCAAGGGTGATGTTGGTTTAAGCGGCGTCTTTGTGGTCTTCGCCACCAACATATTCGGCCAAAAGGCGTTCATTGCGGGCTTCTTCGACACGGCTGATTCGGTCATCGGCAAGGCGTTCGTCAAAGCGCAGTTTCACGAAATTCACCAAAGCGAGGGTGAGCAGCAGGATGCCGATTCCCCAGTATCCTTTGGTCGCCAGCGGCACGTCCGGGGACATATAAAGGGACAGTCCAAGCATGCCGTAGGCGATAACGACTGCGATGCCGTTGAAGAAAATGATCAGGCCGTTGTCGGATTTGTTGAAGTTGTTCATCGGTTTATTCCTTTTGAAATTGGTTGGTTAAGCGGATTTCTTTTTCTTCAGGCGGCCCAGAACATCGTCTGCCGTGGTGCGGGTTGATGCGCCAAAGCCGTTGTCGGCCATGCGATCGGCAAGGGTTTCATGGCCAAGGTCGCGGTCGATCTCTCGCAGGATTTCGGACTGCTCGAACGGGTCGTCACGGCCCATGACACGGGTGATCAATTCTTCGGCTTCTTGTGTGTTGGACGTATGCCCGATCGTCGAATTCAGCTTGGTCTGGATCGCCTGTTCACGGCGCACGGCGCGGGCCTGAATGGCACCTTGTTTCAGATCGATTATGCGGCGGTGGCCGGCCTCGATTGAATTGCGCAGGCGGATGACCTTTTGATCAAGGCGATCACAGGTTTCGTTGCGGATGGTTAGTTCGTTTTCCATGCTCGCGACGGCCTGCGCGGCCTCGGTTGCCAAATCATCGCGGTCCTGATCCATCGCGCTTTGGGCGCGCGACATCATATCCTTGATGCGGTTTTTCAAGGTGTCGCGTTGGCGGACCTCGCTGCGCTGGCGCTGGATCAGAGAGGCGAGGGTGGCCTTGGCGGCCTTCAGGGATTGTTCGGCCTCGCGGATTTTCTGATCAATCAGTTCAATGGCAAAGGCATCGCGAACGCGGTCTTCGGAGCGTGCGTTGACCCCTGCAATGAGGGTTGAAAGTGTCTTGAACATATCGCTTCCTTTCATGTGTCGTGGTTCACGTTGTATTGTGAACGTCGTTCATGAATTAGAGATAGCGAGCTAAGTTCGTTTGTTCAAGATATTTTTTGAACAATGTTCACGAAATTGAGATTTAGGAAGCTAAGTGGCTGAGAATAAGGGAAATCATTTCATCCAGCTGCGCCGCCGGAACCCCTGCTGACGCCTCGTCCAAGCCCAAAAGAACGATTCCATGTACGCTGGAAAACAGCGCTTTGGTCAAAAGGGCGCGTTTTTCGGCGTCGTGGTCGGGGAATAAAACGGACAGCGGGGCGTCGATATAGGCGAACAGTTGGCCCATTTCCTGAAGATACCAATCGGGGGCGGCTTGGCCTGCGGGGCGTTCGATATCAAACAGCGCGCGCCATGTGTTGAAGTTTTCGGCGGCAAAACGGTGGTAGGCGTGTGACATCACGATCAATTGCTCGGTCGCGTCCTGTGGTGCGTCGGCGAGGGCTTCGGCGACTTGTGCCCCCAGCGCGTGAAAGGAGCGGGCGTTTACGGCAAGGACCAGATCATTCAAATCGCCAAAGACATTATAGATAGCCCCCAGCGCGCAGCCCGCGTCTTTGGCAAGATCACGCGCGCGCAGGTTTTTCAGCCCGTCGGTTTCGATACGCTGTTCGGCGTGTTGGATCAGGGCATCGCGTAGAGCGGCGCGCCGTGCTTGGACTTTTCCGGCCATGGGATATCCTTTGAACTTTGTTCAAGAATAGCGAGGATCGAGCATGAGGAAAAGATGGAATTGAGTTTTTGGCCTAGATGAAGGGGCGGTCAGGATTGATCTTTAACCGGGGCGCCGCCTGCAAACAGGTTGGGCGCGTGATAGCTGATGGGATCGCTTTGCATTTCGAGGTGCAGGCCTGTGTCTGTGTAGGGGTGCGCGCGGGCAAGGGCCTCGTCTACGTCGATGCCGAGTCCGGGGGCGGCTGGCACCGGAATGTAGCCGTTTTCAATTGTAATTGACGATTTTATCAGCGCGTCATGGAACGGGGTTTCGATGGTTTCGGCCATCAGGATGTTGGGCAGCGTCGCGGCGAGCTGGATGTTGGCGGCCCATTCGATGGGGCCTGCATAAAGATGCGGGGCGACTTGAGCGTTGTAGACTTCGGCCAATGTTGCGATTTTTTTCGTTTCCCAGATACCGCCCGAGCGGCCCAGGGCGGGTTGCAGGATTGTGGCGGCGCCGGCGCGCAGAACGGTGGCGAATTCGGCCTTTGTGGTCAGGCGTTCGCCTGTGGCGACGGGGATGCGCACGGCGCTGGCGACCTTTGCCATTTCTGCCACGGCATCAGGTGGAATGGGTTCTTCGTACCACAGGGGGCTGAAGCGTTCGAGGGCTTGGCCCATGCGGATCGCGCCGCCCGTTGAAAACTGCCCGTGGGTGCCAAACAGCAAATCGGCGTTCGGGCCGACAGCGTCGCGGATGGTTTGGCAAAAGGCGATGGATGTTTCGATGTCGTGTAGCGATGGCATGTGGCCGCTGCGGATTGTGTAGGGGCCTGCCGGGTCGAACTTCAGGGCCGTATACCCCTGATTTACAAGGGAAATTGCGACGTCTGCGGCCATTTCGGCGCTGGCCCAAAAATCAGGTAGGGGATGGTGTTTTTGCGGATAGAGGTAGGTATACGCGCGGATTTTGTCGTTTAGCCGCCCGCCGATGAGGGCATGGACAGGGCGATCGCGGTCTTTGCCAAGGATATCCCAACAGGCAATTTCAAGGCCGCTGAACGCGCCCATCACCGTTAAATCAGGGCGCTGGGTGAAGCCGCTGGAATAGGCACGGCGAAACATAAGTTCAATGTTTTCAGGGTTTTCGTCCTGCATGTGACGTTCGAACACGTCCTTGATCACGGCGGTCATCGCGTTCGGGCCGACGCTGCTGGCGTAACATTCACCCCAACCAGTGATGCCTGTGTCTGTCGTGACTTTGACCAGTATCCAGTACCTGCCACCCCACCCCGGGGCGGGGGGGGCTGTCACGATGATGTCGAGGTCCTGAAGTTTCATGATCTGTCCAATCGGGCGTATGGGTCTGGTATGGGTTGGGTATGGGTCCGGTATGGGCGTTTTATGGGCTGACGGGGCTGTTTTTGCTAACCCTTTGATGACGCGCCGTTTTCGCCGGATGGGTCAAAAAACGATGACGTTGCGTTTGGCGGCGCCTGTTTTGGTATCGTCAATCGCGTCGTTGATCTGATCGAGGGACCATGTGCCGGAGATCAGTTCGTCCAATTTCAGGCGGCCCTGTTTGTACAGATCAACCATCCACGGGATATCGCGTTTGATCACGACGTCGCCCATTTTGGACCCGATCATGCCCTGACCTGCAGCGGCGAAATTTGCGGCCTCGTATTGCGAGAACGCGCCGGATGCGGGCATGCCGACCATCACAATGTTGCCCCCCTTGGCGAGGTATTTGGGGGCTTGGTCATACACAGGCGCGATGCCAACAGTGACCAGAACCGCATCTGCGCCACGGCCCATTGCGGCCTTGGCGTCACGCCACGGGGCGTCGGTGCTGGCGAGGACAGCATCGGTGGCCCCGAATTCGCGCGCGATGTCGAGTTTGCTTGGTTCCATATCGACGGCGACGATGCGGCGTGCGCCCGCGATTTTTGCGCCTTGGATCGCGTTCAGGCCGACACCGCCCGCGCCAATCACGACAACGTCTTGACCGGGGCGGACTTTGGCGGCGTTTACCACAGCACCGATGCCGGTGATGACGCCACATGCGAGGAGGGATGCGGCCTCCATTGTTATCCCGTCGGGGAGGGTCACGACCTGAGAGGCGTCCACGACGACCTTTTCGGCGAACCCGCCGCACGCCATCGCCTGGTGGAGTTTTCCGCCGTCGGCAGTTTTGATCGGGCCATGGTCGCCCTCATATCCTTCTTCGCAGTTGGTGGGCCGCGCGGAGGCGCAGGACGGGCAGGTGCCGCAAGACCGGATCAGCGTGACGACGACTTTGTCGCCGATTTTGACGTCCTTGGTGTTGGGGCCGATGGCGGTGACGGTGCCTGCGGCCTCGTGCCCGTAGACCGCTGGCAATGATCCGCCCCAAGCGCCGCTGGCGTAGGTGATGTCAGAGTGGCAGATCGCGCAGGCCGCGAGGGTGACTTCGACTTCGGCGTCTTGGGGTGCGCGGATGTCGATGTTTTCGATAACGAAGGGCTGGCCGAATTCATGGCAAACGGCTGCTTTGATGGTGGGCATGGGCGATCTCGATTCATGTGTTTTGTCGAGCGTGGCGGTGGGGCTGGCCCGGCGCAAGTTCGAAAACGACAGGTTTTGTCGTTTAGATCGCCACCTGCCGTTTGCGGCCCAGAAAGACAACCATGCATAGGATCATCAGGCCTGCCGACAGGGCAAACGCCGCACCGGGGAAGTAGATGCCTGTGTCGTTGGTGAAGGCGTAGAAGGCTTGTGTCATCACGATGGGTGAAAAGATCATCGCGATGGATTTGGCGGATGCTATCACGCCTTGGAGTTCGCCCTGTTGATCGTCGCCCGCACGTTGCGACATCAACCCTTGCAGGGCTGGCGTGACGACCGCGCCCAGTGCGGTGAGGGGGATGAACGCAAGTGCGACCCAGCCGTTTGTGATCATGGTGAGCATCACGAACGCGAGGAAGTTGAAGGTGATGCCATAGACGATCGTGCCGCGTTCGCCGAACCGTTTGAGGGCAAAGCGGATCAGGCCGCCCTGCACGATTGCGATGCCGATGCCGAACAGCGCAAGGGAGGCGCCGACCATGCCGGGGGACCAGCCAAAAGCCTCTTTGGTGAAGAAAGCCCATGTGGCGGGGTACACGATGAAGGCGAATTCATACAAGAACACGAGGAAGATCAGGCGGCGCACGCCGTCCAGTTGGCCCAGTGCCTTGAACGCGCCAAAGGGGTTCGCGCGGCGCCACAGGAACGGGCGGCGGATTCGGTCGGTCACGGTTTCGGGGAGCACGTAGTAGCCGAAGATCAGGTTCACAGCGCCAAGGGCGGCGGCGGCATAGAACGGTGCGCGGGTGCCGTATTCGCCCAGCAGGCCGCCGATCACCGGGCCGAGCACGAAGCCAAGGCCGAACGCCGCACCAATCAGCCCGAAGTTCGCGGATTTTTCCTCGGGTTTGGAAATGTCGGCGATGAAGGCAGAGGCGGTGGATTGCGTGGCCGCCGTGATGCCGCCAATCACGCGGGTGACGAACAGCAGCCAGATGGTACCGGCGACGGCCATCACGAGGTAGTCGATTGTCATCACCAGCAGCGAAATCAGCAGGACCGGGCGGCGGCCAAACCGATCTGACAGCGACCCGAGGATGGGGCCGAAAATGAACTGCATCACGGCAAAGGTCGTTGCGAGGATACCGCCCCAAAGGGCCGCATCACCGATGGTGCCGCCCTCTACCTCGACGATAAGATCGGGCATGACGGGCAGGATCAGACCGATGCCCATGGCATCAAGGGTCAGCGTGATCAGAATAAAGGTGAAGGCGCGTTTGCGCGATGCCGGATCCATGGGCGGACCGTGCGGCGATAGGGGGGCAACTGCAAGCCCTCGGGTGACATAATTTGCAGTTGCGTGCGGGTGGGTGCAGAATATGGTTCGGCCCAGTCATTTAGGGACCAGTATTGTGTTTGCCCAACAAAAAGCTGCCAGCGCGGCGCGCGTCGAAAAAACCACATTTGCGGGGCGAGACGCATGGATCAAACGCCCCGAGGCTGAGCGATCCACGTTTTTCAGCGGGCTGCACCGTGTTCTGGCGCGTGTTTTGCCAAAGGTGTTGCGCCCGACCAATGCGGTTGGGGGCATGGCGGCATTGCGGGGCGAAGCGGCGCGGTTGCGCGATTTTCATGCCGCAGGTTTGCCCGTGCCCGAGGTTTTGGACGAAACCGGCGATCACATCGTGTTGGCCGATTGCGGTGTCACCCTGCGCAGCCAGTTGCGGGCCATTACAGACACGGCGGAGCGCGCGCGGCTGATCAAGGCGGCGCAGGATGTTCTGGTGCAGGTGCATCACAGCGGGCGCGCCCACGGGCGACCGTTTGTCAAAGACATGACGATCAGCGCGGATGACGGGCAAATCTATCTTCTGGATCTGGAGGAAGACCCCTGTGGGCACATGGCTGTGGCGGATGCGCAGGCGCGGGATGTCTGGCTGTTTTTGATGTCGTGCGCGGAATTTTACGACAATCCTGGGGCCGGATTGCGCGACCAGTTGGCGGTGTTCATTGCGGACTTACCCGATGTGGTCGGCCCGAGGTTGGTGGCGCTGGGCCGTGGGTTGCGCCCGTTCCGGCGCATCATCGGGGTGACGGGGACTGCATCCCTTAGCCACGATGTGGCGGGGGCCTATTGGTCGGCGCGCGCGCTTGAAGGTCTGGCGCACTCAAACGTGGCCGATTCCGCCTAGAAACCCATGCAACACCGCTGTGACGTCGCGGGGGTGTGTGACGGGCGGGATATGCCCGGCGCCTTTGATCAGGTGGAAGTCCGACCCCGGGATAAGGTCAGCGGTTTCGCGGACCAGATCGGGCGGGGTGGCGCCATCAAGACTGCCCGCGATGGCAAGTGTTGGCAGGCGCAAGCCGGATGTCGGGGTGTAGAAATCTGTGCCTGCGATGGCTTCACAGGTGGCGGCGTAGCCTTCGGGGTTGGCCTGTTTCAGCTGCGCGATTGCACTGTCCGCACTTTCGACCCGCTTGACGTGCCAGCGGTCTGCGGTTGCATCCGCGATACCATCCATGCCGTCGGCGCGCGCGGCTTTGGCGCGGGCGTGCCACGGGCCCGGCTGGCCGAGTTTTGCGGCCGTGTTGGACAGCACCATAGCGCGCACAAGATCAAGGCGTTTCACCGCGAGGCCTTGGGCGATCAACCCGCCGACAGACAGGCCGATGAACACCACATCCTTTAGATCAAGCGCGTCACAGATCGTTTCGGCGTCTGCGACCAGCGTGCCCATGGAATAGGGACCGTCGGGCGCATCGGATGCACCGTGCCCGCGCAAATCGTAGCGGATCACGCGGTGATCTGGCAGCAGATCGGCGACGCCATCCCAGACGGTGTGATCAAGGCCAAGACAATGGGCCATGACGATGGTGGGGCCTGTTCCAACATCGTGTACGAACAGGTCCGCGCCTTTGGATTGGACGTTATGCGTCGTCATCTTGGCCCATCACTATATGCGCGATGATCTGGCCGTGATCGGACGCGAGTTTGTTGTAGGGCGCTTCGGGGTGGGACCCGTCGGTCAGGTGATCGTTGAGCGCGGAGAAATATTCCATCTGGCCGATGCGTTTTTTGTAATCGGGGTGGAAATGGCGCGACATGTAAATCTGGTCGATGGATTCGAACGTGCCGCCAAACGCGGACGTATAGACCATATCGCGAGAGGAGCCGCGCACGAACAGTTTTTCGGCAGAATGCAGGCGGACCTTATTGATGGCGCCGCGAATTTTCTGGTTTTCGCTGTCGGTGTAACGGTCGCGTTTGGTTTTGGCGTCGTGGCGCAGCATCCATGCGTAGTTTTTGAACGGGACCTCGCCCGAGATGATTTCAGAGCTGACGGCATGTTCGCCGTCGTTGAAATCACCCAGCACCATGACTGGATTGCCAGCGTCGAGTTCTTTGACGATTTCAGCGCGCAAAACCCATGCTTCGGCCATGCGGCGCAGGGCGGCACGCAAAGAACCGAGCGCGCGCGCCGTTGGATCATAGTTCGTCAGATCGCGCGGTTCGGGCGAGATGTGTTCGCCGAGCTTGGATTTGAGATGGCAGTTGAAGACGGTGATGGTTTGGGTTTGTCCGTCGTTGGTGGGCACGGGGATTTTGGCCTTGAGGATCGGGCGGGACAGGCGGCGCAGGCGGAAATAGCCGGCGTCGGCGTCGTCCCCCACGGCGTCCCCATCCGCGCGGCGCAACGCCGAGAACGGAATATCAACAGGTTCGGGGAGGTCCTGGATCACCTGCGGCGTGCCGACAAAACCGAAACGCGACACGATGGCGACACCGGGGCGGCGTTCACCCGGGCCGCCGTCAGCGACATTGGGCGCAAAGGCCAGACCATTGGTGCCGTAGGGGGTGTAGGCGAGTTTTCGAAAGATCGCTTTGCGGTGGTAGCGTTTGGATTTGTCGGGGATGGACGCCGCGTTTGAGGCGGCACCCAATGCGTCGGCTTCTGCGATCACGGAGCGCAGGGCGTCTTCTTCGAAGATTTCCTGAAAGCCCACGATGTCGGCGTCCATGGTGAGCAGTTGGTCTGCCATCCAATCCTGTTTCCAGGCGTATTCTTCGGGGGTGTAGGATTGGAATTTGTAGTATTCCTTGTCCGCCCCGATGAGATTTTTGACGTTGAAGCTGGCGATGGTGAAGCGGGTCATGTGCTGGCTTTCTGTTGTGACGCTGGATGCCTCCGGCGGGGATATTTTGGAACCAAAGAAGCGGGGTTTCAGCGCAGAGTGTCGAGGGCTTGGGCGAATTGGGCCGGGTCGACGTTGCCGCCCGAGATGGTGACGATGACGGCGTCGCCTTTGATGTCGTGTTTGCGAAACAGGGCGGCGGCGAGGGCGGCGGCACCGCCCGGTTCGGCCACGAGTTTGAGGCGCAGGAAGGCGTGGGCCATGGCGTGCAGGGCGTCTTGTTCGGAGATGGTGAGGGCGGGGCCGCAGAGGCGTTTCATGATCGGGAAGGTGAGATCGCCGGGTTGGGGCGTGATGATCGCGTCGCAGATGTTGCCGGAGGTGTGTGTGTTGGTTTGAATGGTGCCCGTTTCGAGGGAGCGTTTTACATCGTCAAAGCCTTCGGGTTCGACGGGGCGGACGCGCAGGGTTGGGGCGTCTGCGTCGCACGCGAGCGCAATGCCGGACGTGAGGCCGCCACCGCCGCAACACACCAGAACGTCGGCGTTTTGCAGGCCCAGTTCGTTGGCGTCTTGCGCGATCTCAAGCCCTGTGGTGCCTTGGCCTGCGATGACCTGTTCGTTGTCGAAGGGTTTGATGAGGGTCAGGCCGCGCTGAGCCGATAGGCGTGCGCCGATGTCGTCGCGGTCCTCGTGGTCGCGGTCATACAGGATCACCTCGGCCCCCAAAGCACGCGTGTTATCGATTTTCAGCTGCGGCGCGTCGGCGGGCATGATGATGACCGACGTCGTGTTATGGCGCGCGGCGGCCAGTGCGACGCCTTGGGCGTGGTTGCCGGAGGAAAACGCGATAACGCCGCGGGCGCGCACATCGGGGTCGAGCGCAGAAAGGGCCGACCATGCGCCGCGGAATTTGAAGCTGCCGGTGTGTTGCAGGCATTCGGGTTTGACGTAGACGCGACGCCCCGCGATGTCATCTAGGAACGGGGACGACAGCAGCGGCGTGCGGCGGGCAAAGCCATGCAGGCGCGTGGCGGCGGCGCGGATCATGTCGATGTTCATAAGCTTAGTATCCAGTCGTGAAGGACCCCCAAGGATTCCGGTTCATCCAGGAACGGAACATGGCCGCGCCCCAGAACGGTGGCGGCATGGGCATCGGGGCGCCGATTGCGCATCGTTTCGAAGGTTTGGGCTGAGAGCAGATCAGAGGCATCGCCGCGCAGCATCGCCAGCGGCAGATCTGACAGTGCATCGTAGAGCGGCCACAGATCGGGGGCAGGTCGCGCGCCCGCGTCCAGCACCGCGTCGCGCAGTTTGGGATCGTATTTGATGACCAGCCCGTCGTCGGTTTGTGTGTAGTGGTTCTGGACTTCGGCCAGCCAGCGATCCATGGGCACGCCTTTGAAATGGGACCATGCTTTGGCGCGGAATTTGGCGGCGTCGATGTGGGTGGATTGGGCCGGATTGCGGCCAATGTAATCTTTGATGACGGACAGGCCCGCCGCCTCAATTTCGGGGCCGATGTCGTTGAGGGCGACGCCGAGCAGGCGGTTTTTGGCGGTCGCGGCCAGCACCATCGCGATCAGCCCGCCGCGTGACGTGCCAAGGATTGCGGCCTTTTCGATGTCCAGATGATCGAGGAGGGCCAGCGCATCCATCGCTTCTTGCGGGATTGTGTAGGTCGCGGGATCGGCCCAATCGGACTGGCCGCGCCCGCGATAATCCATGCGGATCAAACGGCAGTTCAGATGTGGGGCCACGTGATCAAAATCGGCCGTGTTGCGGGTCAAGCCCGCCAGCGCGAGGACGGGCAGGCCCTGGCCTTCATCGGTGTAATACAGCTGCGTGCCGTCAGCGGTCGTGAACTGCGGCATCAGACCAGATCGGGGATCGTTTTGAGATCGGGGAGGGTGCGGTGCGGTTCGGCCCATAGGCGGTCTTGGGGGGCGCCGTTGCGGTTGACCCAGACGGTGCCAAAGCCGTATCCGGCAGCGCCTGCGGCGTCCCAGCCGTTTGAGGAGGCGAACAAAACATCGGTTTGGGGCACATCGAAGCGGTCCCAGACCATGTCATAGACGTTGGTGTGGGGTTTGTAGATTTCGACTTCTTCAACCGACAGCACATCGTCAAGATATTCGCCGATGCCCGCAGAGCGCACGGCGCTGACCAGCATATCGGGTGATCCGTTGGACAGGATGGCGATGTTCATGTCCTTTTCTTTCAGCGCCTTGAGCATATCGGCGACTTCGGGGAAGGCGGGGCATTCTTTGTAAACAGATAGCAGTTTGGCGCGCAGGGCGTTGTCGAACAGGCCGTTGTTTTCCATGGCCCAATCCAGCGCGTCTTGTGTGACTTGCCAGAATGGAATGTGGCGGCCGCCGATGGCGCGCAGCCATGAATATTCAAGCTGTTTGGAGCGCCAGTCCTTTGACAATGTCCCCCACACAGCGGCCAGTTGGGATTGCCCCGGTTCTTTGGCGACGTTGCGCGCGGCGGCGTCCACGTCAAACAGGGTTCCGTAGGCGTCGAAGATGCAGGTTGTGATTGTCATGTGTGGCCTTTCATTTGATCACAGCTTTGCATGGGGGGATGCCCTTGGGAAGCCTCATAAACGGTAAGTGAGCGCGGCGCGGATGAGCGGCGTGATGTCATTAAGCGGGATCGTGTCTGTTGGGTCCAGATGCAGCGCGCGATTGCCGTCAAAGCGCATGTCGGGCGGGGCGAGTGCGCGAAAGTCCGACATGACGGTGGATTGGCAATGGGTGAGTATTGCGATGTCGTTTGTTTTGGTCACACCCAGCCGGATCGGGGTGGCGGTGTTTGTGGTGTAGGAGGGCTGGCCCCATTTCAGCGATTCCGTGATTTGGCCGATGGGAAGGGGCGCGGCGGTGTCAAAGATCAGATCGCGCAGGGTCAGAAGGGCCGCGCGGTGGGGCGGGGCGAACGCGGCGAATGCGGCCTTGATGGCGGGGGTCTGGAAAGGATGTTGCATGGGGCAAGACTGCGCCGGATGGCCCCCGTTTGCAAACTGGCGCGTGGATTGTTAGGCACGCGCCAACAAATTTCACAGCTTTAGCTAAAGGACGATTTTCATGGGTCAGGTCAAATCCGGCGATACGGTTTCCATCCACTACACAGGCACATTGGGCGACGGGTCCACGTTTGATTCCAGCGACGGGCGTGATCCGTTGGAATTTGTGGTCGGGTCCGGCCAGATTATTCCCGGCCTTGATAAGGCGATTCCAGGCATGGAAGTGGGCGACAAAAAGGTTGTGGAAATCCCGTGTGCCGAGGCCTACGGAGAGAGCAATCCGGACAACCGCCAATCCATTCCGCGCGAACAGATCCCTGCGGAAATCCCGTTGGAAATGGGGCTGACGTTGCAGATGCAATCGCCTGATGGTGCGCACGTGATGCCGGTGACTGTGGTTGAGCTGAGCGAGACCGAGGTGACGCTGGATGCAAATCACGCGCTGGCGGGCAAGGATTTGACCTTTGCGATTGAACTGATCGAAATCAAAGCAGCGTGAGCCTGAAACCGGCGTTTCGCGCCAAGGCCATCGCGGTTTGTAGCGATAAGATTGCCAAAAAGGGCGATGGCGTGGGGCTGTCGTTCTATGCCTTCTTTGCCAACCGCAACGATGATCCTGAGCAGTTGATGGAGGCTGCGCGGTGGTGGATCGAAACCCACCGGCTGGATCATTTCGAGAAGGCGGTGAAAATACGCGACATGTTAAAGGCGGGCGTTTAGGCGCGCGTTTGTCGGGTTAGACGAACTGCACGATTGTGCTGAAGCCGCCCATGAACAGGGCCGCGGCGGTGAACAGCCATGCACCCAGACACATCCGTGCACGTTTCTTGGTCATGCGGCGGTAGGGCGCGCGGCCATCGCCGCCGCCGTTCTGGATCATGTGTTGCACGGTCATGATCACGAAGATCAGCATGAACAGCGATTGCGCCAGCACGGCGATCAGCCCGATCAGCGCAGACGATACCGCAAAGATGTAAAACGGGGCGCGGTCGTGGAACACGGATGTGATGGCCGCCGTTAGGCGCCCGCCGTCCAGTGGCCAGATCGGCAGCAAGTTAAAGAAATTCAGCGCGCCCGCGATGCCTGCAAACGTATAAAGCGGGCCGATTGCGGCGGGGTAGTATTGCGTGGCGAACGGGACCAGCGCATAGGCCAACAGCATCGGTGCGAGGCAAATGGCGGGGCCCATCAAGGTGATGAACACGTCTTCTTCTTGGGTGTCGACCGCACGGTTTGAAATCGCGTAGCCACCCAAAAGCGGCACCAGCCGAAAGGATGCATCGTGATGTCCTGCCACGCGGAACGCGGCGACATGGCCGAATTCGTGGATCACGATCACCAGAATGATGCATATCCCGAACACCGGCCCGAAAAAGAACATCGCAGCCGCGACGGCCAGTGCCGAAATCCCCAATCCTTGCGGATCAAGCCCGAGGATTGTGGTTTTCAACGGCGACGTCCAACCGCCGCGCAGGGCCAGACCCGTGCCAAAACACGCCGCAAGCGCGCAGAAAAGAAAGATTGTGGGGTTCACCGCGCGATCAACCGAGGTTTTCGAGCGCTGGCATCATCATCGTATGCAAACCGGAATCCACGCGGATGATTTCACCCGTTGTGCAGGCCCCCGCGTCAGAGGCGAGGTAAACGGCTGTGCCGCCCACGGCTTCTAGTGTTGCGTTGTGGCGCAGCGGTGCGTTTTCTTCGGCGTAGCGGAACGTGCGGCGCGCGCCCGCGATGGCCGCCCCCGCAAGGGTTTTCATCGGGCCCGGGCTGATGGCGTTGACGCGGATTTGCTGCGGGCCAAGATCTGCGGCCAAATACATTGTCGCGGATTCAAGAGCGGCCTTGGCCACACCCATGACGTTGTAATTCGGCGTGACGCGGTGGCTGCCCTGATACGTCAACGTCAGCAATGTGCCGCCGTCGGGCATGATTTCAGCGGCGCGGCGGGCCACGTCGATAAAGCTGTAGCAGCTGATGGCCATGGAATTGGTAAAGTTCGCGCGGCTGGTGTCGGACACGCGCCCCGTGAGTTCGTTCTTGTCGGAATAGGCGATGGCGTGGACCACGAAATCGATCTTGCCCCATTTGTCTTTGAGGGTTTTGAAACACTGATCAAGGGAGGCGTCATCCATCACGTCCGCTTCGACCAGCGTATCTGATCCCACGCTTTCGGCCAGCGGTGCGACCCGTTTCAGCAAACCTTCGCCCTGATAGGAGAACGCCAGTTCCGCGCCGGCCTTGTGCATCGCGTCGGCAATGCCCCACGCAATGGACCTGTTGTTGGCCACACCCATGATAAGTCCGCGTTTTCCGTTCATTTGGATTGTCATGGTGTGCTCCCCGATTGCTGACTAACCATTTCCCTTGTTTGGGGGTCGGGGTCAAGGTTGGGGAGGTTGGAGACGTTATGGAGGGTGCGGCGAATGGCTGCTTTGAGCCCGAAGGGATTGATGCCGCAGTACGCATGAATGTCGGCTTAGGCACAAAAACCAATCCATGCGCGTCCGACGACCAAGGTCTATCGTCTCGCTCGATTGTTAGAAAACCTAAAAATTTGTGGATGAAACTACATCTGCGGAATTTTCTCGTCCCGCGCTGTGTTGTCAACAATTTGCGCAATCCGCTTGGCCCGGGTTTGTGGTGTCTTGGCCAGCTTCACCCAACGTAACAAATTACGCCTGTAAGACGGCGCGCATTGATCGAAGTTCTGCGCGGCAATCGGAGTGCCATCAAGTGCCACGCGCAAATCGTCAGGCACGATCAGCGCATCCACATCCGCCCAATAATCCCACAGCCCGTTTTCCTTGGACGCTGCAATTGATTTTAGCCCGGCATCGGTCATTCGCCCATCCGCAATCAGCTGCGCGGCACGATCCTTATAGCTTTTCGCCCAGGCTTGGGTCTGTCGTGGTCCGATGATTTGCATGGTGCGGTCATCATCCAACTTGCGCCGAATTCCGTCGATCCACCCAAATGCAATAACCTCATCCAAAATGTCGTGTGTGGACACATACTTGTCCGGCACGCTTTTCTTGAATGTCACCAGCCAGACGTTTTCCGACTGGGTGTGATGCGCTGTCAGCCAATCGCGCAACTCAGCGGCGGAGCAGACCTGCACCTTCTCAAAGCGATCTGTCGGGATACCGGCCATTACGCCACTGCCAGTGCGCTGGCGGCACGTTTGTCCGCGCGTCGTTCTTTGCGCAGATATGTGTGATACAGCACCGGCACGCCGATCAGCGTCAGGATGGACGCAAAGCCCAAACCACCCATAATTGTCACCGCCATCGCCGCAAAGAACCCGTCAGCCAGAAGCGGTAGCATCCCAAGGATCGTGGTTCCAGCAGCCAGCACGACAGGGCGCAAACGACTGACACTTGCGGTGATGATCGCCTTATCCTGCGGCAACCCGTCGGCCTTTTGCGCGTCGATTTCCTCAACCAGCACAATGGCGTTTTTGATCAGCATGCCAGACAGGGACAACAGCCCCAGCATCGCCGTAAAGCTGAACGCGAGGTTTGCATAAAGCAGGCCAAGCGCCACGCCGTTGATCGCCATTGGCACAATCGTCCAGATCACCGCAGTCTGGCGCAGTTTGCCGAACAACAGGACCGTGATCAGCAACATGGTTCCGAAGGCCAGCGGCATTTGACGGCCCAATGACGCTTGCGCCTCGCCCGCGCTTTCAAACTCGCCGCCCCATTCAAGGCGGTAACCGACGGGCAGATCAATCGCTTCGATCAGGGGGCGGATTTCACCAAAAACAGTTGGTGGTGTCAGCCCGTCGATGACGTTCGCTTGCACGGTGATTGTCGGGACACGGTTGCGCCGTTCGATCACCGGGTTTTCGGCCACCACTGCAAACCCGTCGATGACTTGGCTGAGCGGAAGATAGCCCCCGATGGCGTTAGAATAAACAATCTGGTCCAGAAGTTGCCCGTCGCGGGCCGTTTCACTGCGCGGTGTCCGCACGACGATATCAATCAGGCGGTCCCGTTCGCGAAAGGTGCCCGCGGGTATCCCGTTCGTGGCCAGTGCAATGGCATTTGCCACATCGCTGCGCGCAATCCCGGCGGCTTGTGCGCGGTCTTCGGCATAAATCGGGCGCGTTATGATCTCACGTTCGCGCCAGTCACTATGCTCACTATGCAAAAGCGGCGTGGCCGTGCGCAAAATATCTTCGGCTTGTGTCGCCAGCGCCCGAAGTACGTCGGGGTCCGGACCGGAAAAGCGCGCTTCAATGTCGGAACTGACCGGCGGGCCATAGATAATGCGTTTCGTTTGCAGTTCCGCCCATGGCAGCGTTTCGATCCCGAACTGGTCCAGCTCGGCGCGCAAGGCGGGAATTGCCTCTGGCGATGTGGCACGGATCACCAATTGCCCGTAAGAGCTATCAGCGCGCGCGGGGTTATAGGTGAGGATGAACCGCGTCAGGCCTTGGCCAATGGTTGCCGTTACATCTGCAACATCATCGCGGGCCAAAAGCCAGTCTTCGATGACCTCCAAATCGTTTGAAACTTCGCCAATCGCGGTGCCTTGGGCTGCCTTGTATTCAAGGTAAAACAGCGGCGTTGTCGCGGGTGGAAAGAACTGCTGCTTGACCTGCGCAAAGGCCATGACGCAGGCGACAGTCGTGCCGATCAACCCTGCAATGACCAACCATCGCAGCTTGAGCGCCCAACGAACGACGTCGCCATAGGCGCGAAAAACAGGGCCATCATAGCCGGTATCATCACCGACCAGACCGCCCGTTTTGAACAAGTAATGACCCAGCAGCGGCGTCACCGTCACGGCAACGAACCATGACAGCAACAGCGAGATCGCGATGACTGCAAACAGCGAGAACATGAATTCACCGGTGGCGTCAGGCGAAAGACCAATCCCCGCAAAGGCCATAATGCCAATAATGGTCGCCCCCAGCAGTGGGATCTGGGTCTTCTTTGACGCAGTGTCCGCAGCCTCGCGCGAGGAACGTCCTTTGCGCATTTCCTGCTGCATCCCTTCGGCAATCACGATGCCGTTGTCGACCAACATACCCATCGCGATAATCAACGCGCCAAGGCTGATCCGTTCGACTTTGACGTCAAAGAGATACATGAAAAAGAAGGTGGACGTGACAGTTAGCAACAGCGACACGCCAACCACAATCGCGGCGCGCGGCCCCATAAACAGCGCCAGAACACCAATCACGACCCCCACAGACATCGCCAAGGACAAAAGGAAGCTGTTGTTGGCATCATCAACGACGCGGTGTTGTTCGTAGATGGGCGTGACCGTGACGCCCACCGGCAAAAGGTCTTCTAGAACCTTGAGTTCCGCCTCCACCCTCTGCCCGACAGTGACGATATTCTCAGATAGCAAGCCAGACACGCCAAGGGTAAACACCTCTTGGCCGTTGTGACGCAGAATGTGTTCGGGATCATCAACGCGGCCACGGCTGACTTCGGCGATATCAAGCAGGTTCAGAACCTCACCCTGAAACCCGAACGTCAGGCCGCTGATCTCGCTTACGCTATCCTCGGCGGAGGGGCCTTGAATGCGCAGATTTGCACTACCATTGCTGACAAACCCTGTTGGGTTAATCGCCGTTGACGCGCTAATCGCCCCAATAATCAGCCCCGGATCAATGCCAAGGGACGACACGATCTGCGAGGATGGTTCGACAAAAATTGCTTCTTCGGGGAGGCCTTGAATTTCAACGTTCGCGACGCCTTCGACGGTCAGCAGATCGCGGCGCATGAAGGTCGCGATGTCCCATATTTCGGCGTCCGAAAACCCAGGCGCCGATACGGCGTATAGAATGCCAAAGACGTCTCCGAAATCGTCATTCACGATTGACGGCAAGGCACCATTTGGAAGTGCGGCACTGGCATCTTCCACGCGGTCGCGCAGGTCGTCCCATATTTGCGGCAACTCGTCGCCGCCAAATTGGTCTTTGACCTCAACCTCAATCACGGAACTGCCTTGGGTGTTGCGCGATGTGACTGTCTTGATCTCATCCATCTGCTGGATTTCGGCCTCTAGCACTTCGGAAATTTCTGTCGCGACCTCTGCTGCCGTCGCACCCGGATAGGGGGTAATCACCAATGCAGATTTGAGGGTAAATGTGGGGTCTTCAAGCTTGCCCACCGACAAGTACCCTACCGCGCCACCAATCAGGGCGAACAGCATGAAAAGCCACGTGTAGATCGGATATTCAATTGAGAAACGCGCGATTTTCATCAACCTACTCCACACTCATGCCAGTGAAGGGGCGCACGGTTTCGCCGTCGCGCAGCATTTGAATGCCCGCACCAACAATCCACTGGTCTGATCCAACGCCCGTAACAGTGATCTGCGCACCATTGGCCGAGGCCACATTGACGAGCACCAAGCCAACTGTCCCGTTTTCACCGTCTGCATTGGGGCTGTAGACCATGACCTGCGCACCATCGTTGGTCATCGTAACGGCTGATGGCGGCAGCGTGATCGCCGTTGCATCGCTGCCCCGCAAGCGCGCCGTCACGGTCATTGACGCGCCCGGAATAATCGCTGTGGGCACTTGTGTGGGTGGCAAGGCAAGTGTGACCCGATAACTTTGGCCGATATTTTGCGTCTCAGCGTTGAATTCGCGCAAGGTCAGCGGCACTTCGCCCTCAAACAGGGGCGATGTGCCGACAAAACTGATACCTTCAACATCAGATAGGCTTTGGAAAAGCCGCTCTGGTACGTCGATTTCAACGCGAACTTCGGACATGTCATGCAAACGCACGATGGGTTGGCCAGGCGATACATTGGCAAAATTGGGCGTCAGACGCGATGCGACCAGCGCACGGAACGGGGCGTGGAGCGTCGCGTCCTCAAGCGCATCTGTCGCCTCGCGCAGGGCCACTGCGGCCAGATCACGCGCCGTTTCTGCATTCTCGGCCTGCGTTGCCGAGGCCGCGTTGGATTGAACAAGCGTTTGCGCACGCGTCAGATCACGATTGGCTTGGGCGAGCTGTAGGGTCGCACGCTCGACTGCACGTTCAAACGGGGCCAAATCCATTGCGGCAATTTGGATGCCATCGTCCAGAAACTGGCCTTCTTGGGCATCAAACATGATCAACCGCCCACCAACCTCAAACGACAAATCAACCGTTTCGCGCGCCGCCACTTGACCGAAAAAAACGCGCTCAAGCGGTACAGCGCCGCCCCCCGCCTGAATGAGCTTAACCGCCCTTATGGGCGCGGGATCGCCCGACGGGGTCAAATTTTCGGTGTCTTGGGCGTGCACTGGAACTGCAAGGGCAAGAGTGACTAAGAACAAGATGGTCGTTTTCATCAGGTGGCTTTCTGCATGGGTACTGCGCCGTACCTAGAGCACGCCACCAAGACGGCAAGTCAAAAGAGTACGGAGCAGTACTTTTCTTTTTGCACCACCCGGCCTAGGTGTGGTTTATGAGCAAGCAACCAGCACGCGACCGCATTATCCACACAGCACGCCGGCTGTTTTTCGAACACGGTTTCGAAAAAGTATCCACGGATCTGCTCGCACGCGAGGCGGCAGTGTCCAAAGCGTCAATCTACCGGCACTTTGAAAATATGGCCGATATCCTGCGCTGCGTGACCGAAGCCGAAGCCGTGAAATTCCGTGAGGTGACCCCGCCCAAAACCGAGACGATCTCGGAACTTCGCGAAGCTTTAGTCCAATACGGCACCAAGCTTTTGACGTTCCTGAACGCAGCCGACACGATGGAATTTGCACGTGTGATGCACGAAGAAGCACGCGACAATCCGCATATCGGACAGACCTTCTTTGATGCGGCCTACGGTCAGACACAAAGGGACTTTGCCCTGATGTTCCAATCGGCTCAAACTCAGGGCGCTTTGTCGGATGCGACTGACCCGATGGATATTGCCGAAGACCTGATAGGTTTGCTCGAAGGACTGGGGATGGTGCGCGTGCAATTGGGTGTCATCAAGGTGCCGTATACGAACATCGAAAAACGCACGACGCGCGCAGTGGCCACGATTTTACGCATGCACGAAGTAGCACCGTAAGCCTGCACGCAACAATGGATGGCCCCCCTGACCCAGATTTCAGGCAGCACCTTTAACCTGTTGGCCCAGATTGCGCAGAACAATACCAAAGACTGGTATGATGCGCATAGGGCCCGTATCAGATACGTATGTCTAGGCCTCTGGTAAATCGTCAATTCGGTGAGTGCGCTTAAGGAGATTACGTAAGGTCCGACATTGGTGCAGTTGCAGCGAATGGCCGGAAGGACGGGCCGCAACGCAGTATGGCAAGCCGTGGTCGACGACAGCAATGGGCCGCTCGTGTCGCCAGCCGAAGCTAAAATTGACCAGATGCTGCGTCGAATCCGAGGGCTGCTTTGGCGAAGGCAGCAGGAGGAAAGCGGCTCCAGTAGCCCTTAGCGGCGCATGAACGTACACGGTGAATTACTGGAACAACATCTTTGTGTTGCGAACATCAGGAATGCTCTTTTTCCACTACTACGCAGATTTTCGGAATTTGAATTCAGACGATTGTCTGTCCCGTTTTTGCCCAGTCAGTCATGAACGTATCGAGGCCGTTCTTGGTGAGCGTGTGTTCAGCAAGATCTTCGATAACGTTCGGGGGGATCGTACCGACGTCCGCGCCAGCGAGAGCTGCACCTGAGACGTGATTAGCATTGCGCAGGGACGCGGCAAGTATCTGGGTGTTGAGAGTGTCGTAATTGTTGAACATCGTGCGGATGTCTCGGATTAGCTGCATCCCATCGAGGTTGATGTCATCAAGACGGCCAACAAATGGTGAGACATAAGTCGCGCCGCATTTGGCGGCCAACAAGGCTTGATTGACTGAAAAGCAGAGCGTCACGTTGGTCTGGTGCCCGTCAGACGTCAGAGCCTTGCAGGCTTTCAAGCCATCGATGGTCAGCGGCAGTTTAATGCAGATGTTGTCAGCAATCTTAGCCAGAACGGCGGCCTCTTTCATCATGCCATCGTAATCAAGCGCGGTTACTTCGGCCGACACGGGCCCGGTGACCAATCCGCAGATTTCTTTGGTGACCTCCATAATGTCGCGTCCGCTCTTGGCGATGATGCTTGGATTGGTTGTCACGCCATCGATCAACCCGATGTCATTCAGGTGGCGGATGGCAGTGACGTCAGCGGTGTCGACGAAGAATTTCATGAGTTTATCCTGTACTATGATTTTGTGGCAGCGATGCGGGCCTGAGACATCGCTGCAATGTTTTCAGGGGTAAGGCCGAACTGTTCATACAGATGCTCGGCGCTGGCCGAAGCGCCAAAGGTAGGCACCCCAATCATGTTGTCCTCATGGCCAACATAGCGGCCCCAACCAAAGGGATTCGCCGCTTCAACGGCCAAACGTGGCGCTGCACCAAGGGTGGCATCGCGGTAGGCTTGGGGCTGAGCATCGAACAACTCCCAGCAGGGCAGAGATACTACCGCAGCAGACACACCATCCCTAGCCAACAACTCAGCGGCCGCCATAACAAGGCTGACTTCCGAGCCAGTGGCGATCAAAGTAATGTCGCGGGTGTCTACCTCTCGTAAGACATAGCCACCTTTTGCGGTGAGGTTTTCTGAACCGCCGGTCAGCCTGACTTGCGGTACGCTTTGGCGTGAGAATGTAAACAACGACGGTACGGATGGTCCGACGAGGGCGACTTCGTAGGCCTCCATGGTTTCAATCACATCGGCAGGGCGGAACACGTTTAACCCCGGGATCGCGCGGAGGCTGGCCAAGTGCTCAACGGGCTGATGAGTTGGGCCATCTTCGCCAAGGCCGATGCTATCGTGGGTCATGACATACAGCACCCTTGTACCCATCAGCGCAGACAGCCGGATCGCGTTGCGCATGTAGTCTGAGAACACGAGGAATGTGCCCCCGTAAGGTACAAAGCCGCCGTGCAATGCCAGGCCGTTCATTGCAGCTGCCATTGCGAATTCCCGGACGCCATAGTTGATGTAGCGGCCCGAGGATGTAGCGGTAAACGCTGTGTCTGTCGCAGCAGTCTTGGTCAGGTTGGAGCCCAACAGATCCGCAGAGCCGCCGATCAGTTCAGGCAATTGATGGGTCAACACGTCAAGCGCCATTTGGCTGGCTTTGCGCGTTGCGACAGAAGCTTGTGAGTCGATCCAGTCAGCCTTTGGGGCATTCGTGGAGGATGGGAACGTGCTTGGCCGACGCCCTTCTGCACGGCGATAGAACTCCGCTAATTCGGAGGCTGGCAAGCGCTCACTCCGCTTGATCCACGCCTGTCGCCCAGCAGAACCCCGTGAACCGATGGCCAACCATGCGTCACTAATATCTTGAGGGATGTCGAACGGGGCAGGGGGCAAGCCGAGCGCAGCCTTTGCGCCTGCCGCTTCTTCTGTTCCAAGTTTGGCGCCATGAATGCCCGACGTTCCGGCCTTTGTCGGGGCACCAAACCCGATTGTCGTACGGAACATAATAATGGTTGGTCGATCCGTTTCTTGCTTGGCGGCGGCCAATGCGTCGTCGATTTCGCCATGCGTGTGACCGCATGCTTCAAGGACATGCCAGCCCATTGCTTTGAACTTTGCAGCAGTATCATCGGTAAAAGAGAGATCTGTGCTGCCGTCGATCGTGATCGCATTCATGTCATATAGGACGTTCAAATGACCAAGCCTAAGGTGTCCGGCGAGCGATGCGGCCTCTTGACCGACTCCCTCCATCAAGCAACCATCACCGGCAAAAACCCATGTGCGGTGATGGCAAAGGTCTGCGCCAACTTCATCGCGCAGGCGTCGCTCTGCGAGGGCCATGCCAACCGCCGTAGCAAACCCCTGACCAAGCGGGCCAGTCGTGGTTTCAACACCCGGTGTATGCCCGACTTCAGGGTGACCTGGAGTCTTTGATCCTGCCTGTCGGAAGGCCTTGATATCGTCCAAGTCTACGCCCAGAACGCCTGTCAGATGGAGCAATGAGTACAACAAGATCGAAGCATGTCCGTTTGATAACACCACACGGTCGCGATCGGGCCACTCGGGGTTACTTGCATCAAACCGGAGGTGATTTGCGTACAGGACCGTGGCAAAGTCTGCCATCCCCATCGCCGCACCCGGGTGCCCGTGGCCAGCCGTTTCAACCGCGTCAATCGCAAGGCCGCGAAGCGTGCTGGCAAGCGTGGAAAAATCGGCCGTTTGGCCCGCCGTCATGGTCATCCTGATATCCTGTAAGTTTGGTTATGCGGTGACTGCGACAGGCGTGGCCGCCGGTGCTGCATCACCCTCGTAATGGGTGCAAAACATCGCGTAGCGTGCCGTGTGCATTTCTGTTGCGAATGGATTTGGTGAAATGGTGCGAGCAGCGCGGACCGCTAGCCCTTGAGAGATTGGAAAATCATTTCCGAGCGGCATCGCAGCAGCGATTGCAGCGCCCAGCAGGACAGGTTCGGGTGTCTCGGCAACGATCACATCACAGCCCGTAGCATCGGCATAGATCTGCACCAGCAGCGCAGATTGGGCATGGCCGCCGCTGAGATGTAATTTGTTAATCGGAACACCCTGCGCCCTCATGGTATCAATGATCTGGCGCGTGCCGTAAGCTATACTGGCGCAGGCGGCCCAATAGACCTTGAGAAAGGTCTCTTCCGGTGCCTCCAAGGTCAGCCCCATGATTGCGCCGCGCAGGTCGGGGTTGGCATAGGGAGAGCGGTTGCCGATAAAGTCAGGCAGGACCATAACGTCTTTACCCTGATCGGGGTCTGTTACCATGCGCTTCATCAGCGTATCGGAGATTGGGCCATGGGGTGCGTCCCCAAATGATTGCGCACCTGCAAACAGTGCTACGATCTGGTCAAGCATCGCGCCGGTCGCACTTTGCCCGCCTTCGAGGGCATAAAGCCCGTTTTGGACGGCCCCGTAGTAAGGGCCCCAGACACCTGATACTTCGATACGGTTTTTCGTAAGGGCGATATGGCAGTTTGAAGTACCCGCAATCAAGGCAAGGCGGGTTTCTGGCGCGTCGTCTGCAAACAGCCCAGACGTTCCCAGAGCGCCTGCGTGCGCATCAATTAATCCGACGGCCACGTGGCACTGCGTGGTCAGGCCAAGATCATCTGCTGCGGATTGCGTTAATGTGCCAAGATGTGCGCCAATCTCGCAAGCCGTGTCGGGCAAGGCGGCGCGCGCGCGCAGATCCGGCAGCCCGACTTGATCAAAGAACCGATCATCCCAGCATCCATTGTCGGCGTCGTAAGTCCATTTGCAGCCCACCGTGCAAATTGAGCGTTCGTTTTGGCCCGTGCAGCGCCACCCCAGATAATCGGCGAGATCAGCGGCATACCCCAGTTTATTCCAAAGCTCAGGCCGCTGGCGTTTGAGCCACATGAGTTTGGGTATCTGCATCTCGAGCGATATCGCGCCGCCAAGGTTGTTCAATACAGACGCGCCTGTCGCATTGCATATGCCAGCCTCCGCACTCGCGCGGTGGTCCATCCACATGATGATGTTCCAACCTTCGTCGCCTTCGCTGAGGGGCAAGGGTGCGTGGTTTTGATCCAGCAAGACGAGCGAGCAGGTCGCGCTGAACGACAGGCTGATCACCTCGTCGGGCGTAACATTTGCCTGCGCAATTGCACCTTTAGTAGCGGCGCAAATGGCTGACCATATATCGGTTGAGGATTGCTCGATATGGTTGGGCGCGGGGCGGTGGATGGCAATCGTCTGCTTTGCCGTACCCAGCAATGTTCCGTTTTGATCAAACACGCCGCAGCGCGCGCTGCCGGACCCCACATCAATTCCGAGTACATAGGTCATGTGAGGTCCTTTACGTCTTTGACTGGAACGGCGCGCGCAGGATCATGACAAGGATCAGAAAACCACCCCATGCTGCTGTCGCCAAGTGCTGGCTTGCGCCCATCAGGTTCATGCCGGATGCGATGACTTGCAGGCTGATCAGGCCGACGGCCAAGGGCAGCACGCGCCCAAAGCCGCCAAACGGGTTTGCGCCCGCCAGAAAACACGCGAGGATCGTAATGAGCAGATAGCTTTCGCCGTGGCCCACACGTACCGAATTAAAGCGCGCCAACATCAAAAAGCCCGCAAGCCCGGACAATGCACCAGACAGGCCATAAACCCAGACCAATACGCGGTTCACATCGATACCGGAAAATAGTGTCGCCTTGGGGTTCGAGCCAACCATATGGATCGAGAACCCAAGTTTAGTGAATTGCATGATGTAAAAACAAACCACGACGGCGGCGAGGAATATCCACATTGGATTGGGAACGCCAAGCAATGTGCCGTGGCCGATGGTTTCAAATACAGGGGGCATGCCGGAAATATCGCCGCCCCGGGTCAGTAACTCACCCAATCCACGCAAGAAAATCATCGCTCCCAGCGTCACAAGGATCGGATGCGCACCCACATAGGCGACCATTGCGCCGACGAGCATGCCCATGACCAAACCTGTCAAAAGGGCGACAATCAACGCGATGGGCAGGGCGAGACCGCCGTTTTCCAATAGGAACTTCTGAACGATGAAGGCAGCTGCCAATCCGCAGATGTTGGCCGTAAATGTCACGGCAAGGTTCAGGCCGCCCGCAATAATCGGAATAAACATTGCAAGGGTCAGCAATCCAAGTTCGGGCAGCTGAAACGCCATGGAGCGGAAAATGCCAACTGATAGGAAATTGGGGGCAATCGCTGCGAAAGACAGGACCGACAGAGCAAGGAATGCCACCATCGCGGTCAGTTCTATGCGGTCGCCTGACCAGCCTTGAAATAGCTTACGCATCTAGTGCGCCTCCCTTTGTGGATCTGCGTGTTTGGGGCAAAATACGGTCAAGGTTCGTGGCCGTGATGGCGCACAGGATGATGGCACCCACGATCATTTTGAACGCGAAGGGTGAAATCCCCAAAAGGTTCAGCCCGTTCTGGATCAACGCCAAGAGCATTACGCCCAATACTGCCCCGAGCACCGTGCCGCGCCCGCCGCCCAAAACTGCGCCGCCAAGAACAACAGCGGCGAGGATATCCAGCTCGCGACCATAAAGGGCGTTGGGCACGACCTCGCGTACGATATGGGCTTGCATCATACCGGCGATACCGGCGCAAAGTCCCAGCCAGCCATAGGCAAACCCTTGGATCAGCGCGACATTGATCCCAGAGCGGCGTGCAGCGTCGGGATTTGAGCCAAAGCCGTAAATCTGGCGGCCAAATCCTGTTCTAGAAAGGATAAGCCATGTCGCCACGACCATAACGAACATGACAAGCACAGGCAGGTATAGCGTGGCCGCGCCGCGCTCCAATTCAACGCTAAAGATCGAAACACGTGCGTAAAGCCAGTCAGGGATCGTGTAGATCGACCGTCCACGTGACAAATACATTAGTAAGCCAAAGAATATATTGAACGTCCCGATCGTGACGATGATCGAAACGATCCGAAATCGATGAATGAACAATGCGTTGATCAGACCCAAACTGATGCCCGTCGCGGCGGCCAACAGCAGGCCAATGGCCCAGTTTCCGCCGCCCATCGAAATAAGCAATGTCACAACAACGTACTGTACGACTGAAGCGGCAACCGAGAAGGAAATATCGATCCCTCCCGCCACAAGAACGACCACAAGACCTACCGCGAAGATGATGTTCACCGATTGGTTGTTGAGCAGGTCAAAGATGTTCTGAATGGATGCAAAACTGTCTGTTGTTAGGGTCAAAAGGACTGACAGGCAGATGATGAGAAATCCAAGAATACCCTCGGCAGATGCAAATACTTTACGCATTGATCATCTCCTCCAGCGCTTCTTCATTTACGGTTGCGGGTTTCAGGTCCTTGTGAACTTTGCCGCCCCGCAGGATCAAAACACGGTCCGTATGTGTGTGGATCTCGCTGGCCTCGTCGCTGATTAGAATGATGGCCATCCCTTTTGCGGCCAACTCCCGCACGATTTCAAAAATGCCTGCCTTGGCACCCACGTCCACGCCAACTGTGGGCGCATCGAGGATCAGAACTTTGGGATTAGTCGCGAGCCATTTGGCCAACACAATGCGTTGTTGGTTGCCGCCTGATAGTGACGACACAGGCAAGCGTGGGTCGCTGACCTTGGTCTTGAGCCGAGCGATCCAATCGATGCACAAAGCCCGAAGGCGTTTGGGCGAGAGGTAGAAGGAAGGTTTGGCAAGATCATCAAGAACTGTTGAAGCCGTGTTTTTGATAATGGACTGGCTTTGCACCAGACCAAGATTAAGGCGGTCTTCGGAAACATAGGCTATCCCCGCGGCAATCGCCGCGCGGCTGTTACGAAAGTTCACCGGTTTGCCGTCAATCAGGATTGCGCCTTGGTCGGCTTGCGTCATGCCAAACAGCGATAGCGCAATTTCCGTGCGGCCTGACCCCATGAGGCCCGTCAGTCCGAGGATTTCGCCGCGGCGGACCGAGAAGGAAATGTCGTCGTATTCCGCATCACGTGACAGGCCGCGTACTTCTATTGCAGTCTCGCCAAAGTTCTCAATGTCACGGGGGTGCTCATCCAGGTCCAGGCCGGTCATTAGTGTGGACAGCCGTTTCTGTGTCATTCCCTCGGTCGGGTAGGATCCGACGAAAGCACCATCGCGTAAGACTGTAACGCGTTCGCATACGTCGAGCACTTCGGCCAGACGGTGACTGACGAAAACAATCGAAATGCCGTCCCCCGAAAGCTTGCGCACGATGTCCAACAAAGTTTGAGTTTCTTTGCGGGTAAGGGAAGCTGTCGGTTCATCCATAAAGATGATCCGCGCATTGGCGTCCAGCACGCGACAAATGGCGACCAATTGCCGTTTGGCAATGCTGAGATCGCCCAATTTAGCATGCGGGTCCAGTTTGACCCCCAGTCGCGTAATGATCTGCGCGGCGCGGTCGGTTTTCGCCGCAGTACCGCGCGGCGCGAAAGGGGCGGCGATGAAGCTGTCAAATGTGATGTTTTCCGCCACTGTCAGGTCGGGAAATAGTGCAAGGTCTTGCCAAATCACGTGCACGCCATGTCGCTTTGCATCCGTCGGGGACACGCGCGCGGCAGGGGCGCTGTCATAAAAGCTGATCTGCGCGCCCGGCTCTGGCGTGTTCACCCCGTTGATCACTTTGATCAAGGTGCTTTTCCCAGATCCGTTTTCGCCGGCAAGGCAATGGACTTCACCCACTTTCAAATCAAAAGAAACATCCTCAAGCGCGACAAAGGCCCCAAATTTCTGGGTCACGTTTTGTGCGCGAAGTGCATAGTCCGGCATTGAAATGCTCCATGGCAAAGATATCGACCAGCCAAATTGGATGACTGAAACAGGCTTTGCAAAATTGTATAGTTTTTTGGCACGTCAGTGGGGCGCTTGTTGGTCAAGCGCCCCACGAGGCAGGCTTGGGAGAAACCTGTTAGATCAAAGGCCCATCTCTGCGAGGCCATCGACCGTATCTTTGCTGAGCGCGAGGGGCTTGTTGGCAAAGATATTGTTGCCTTGAAGTGCGATTTCGCCAAGCAGTGGAAGATCGGCCCCATCGGTAATTTCACCACCTTCAACAAGCATATTGCCAAGTTCGACGAAGACCTTGCCAGCCTCAAGTGGGCTCCAGACGAAACCACCTGTGATCGCACCGTCATGGACCAGCTGACGGCCCTGACCCGCAGAAAACAGCCCAACGACAGCAACTTCACCGGATAGACCGCGTTCCTCAACGGCGCGAGCTGCACCGATCGGGCCTTGGCTGCCGAATGCCAGAATGCCCGCCAGATCGGGGTTTGCACGCATCAAATCCAATGTCGTGTTGCGGCTGTCGTCGACGCTTTCTGCAACGCCAAACCGTTCAGCGACCTGGGTCATGTCGGGGCAGTTTTCTTCAAGGTATGCCACTGCTGCATCCGCCCATGCGTTATGGGCCGGAACAGTTAAACCGCCGACATAAACGGCATATCCGCCTTCACAACCTGTCGCTTCTTGGAATAACTGTGCATGAGCCACGCCCAGATCGTTTGAAGAAACGAGTTCAAAGTTAAAATCGTTGTTGATGGTGTCTGGCGATTCATGGGTAATCACCTTGATGCCTGCTGCACGTGCGCGCTCAAGAACTGGCTCAAGCACTTGAGCATCGTTCGGTACCACGCCGATGACATCAACACCGCGGGCGATGAGGTCTTCGATCGCGCGGACCTGCAGAGCAGGATCATCGCTGGTTGGGCCGACCATAAACGCGTTGATGCCCAGCTCTTCTGCGCGCTGTTCGATGCCTGCTTCCATCGCGTTAAACCACGGAATTCCACCGATTTTGACGACGACGCCGATGGTGGTTTCTGCCGAAACGGCAAGCGGGGCCGTCGTAAATAAAGCAACAGCCGCAGCTGCGCTCATTAATTTTGAAATGCCTTTCATGGCGTCCTCCCTGTAACCGACCTCCCGTCGGTTTATTGCACAATCGATCATGCATCAATGCACAATCGATTGTGCTACATTGTGCAATTGCCCATAAAGTGTCAATGTCTTTTAGAAACCTTTATGCGGATGCGGGCTTTGACAGATCAAAACACCAAGAAAACAACGATCTATGACCTCGCACAGTTGGCGGGGACGTCTGCTGGCACCGTCAGCGCTGTGTTGAACGGCAACTGGAAAAAGCGTCGAATCAGCGAGAAATTGGCGACCAAGGTGCGCAACCTTGCGGATGAACACGGCTATGCCCTCAACATGCAGGCGAGCACCTTGCGCAAAGAAAAATC
This sequence comes from Octadecabacter dasysiphoniae, assembly GCF_021532615.1. Lineage (GTDB taxonomy): Bacteria > Pseudomonadota > Alphaproteobacteria > Rhodobacterales > Rhodobacteraceae > Octadecabacter > Octadecabacter dasysiphoniae. The sequence continues at coordinate 54,999 of NZ_JAKGAQ010000002.1, read as the reverse complement.
GGGCATCATCGGCATGGTGGTCCCGATGTATGATAACCGCTATTTCAGCTCGATTGCACAGACGTTCGAACGCATGGCACGCGCGGCCGGGTATTTTCCAATCGTGACTTGTACACAGCGTGATCCCGAACTTGAGTTAACGGCTGCGCGCACAATGCTGGCCTATCAGGTAGAATATCTGATCTGCACGGGTGCCACCGATCCGGACAAAATCCATGATCTGTGCGCGCCAGCAGGTGTGCCGACCCTGAACTTGGACCTTCCCGGGAAAAAGGCATCTTCTGTCATTTCTGATAACTATGCGGGTGCATTCAAACTGACGAAGAAGATTTTGGCGGCGGCCCCGGAGCGATCACAAGGGTCGCTGTTTGTGGGTGGGCGCGAGGCGGATCACAACACCCAAGAAAGGATCAGAGGTTTTAGGGATGCGCATGCGGAGATTGGGATTACAGTTACAGAGGATCAAATTCTTGCTTGCGGATACGCATCGCAAAAAGCTGCTGCTGCTCTATCGAGGTTCCTGAAAGATGCCGCTGAGCCGCCTGCAACGATGTTTGTTAATTCGACAATTTCCCTCGAAGGAGTAGTTACCAGCCTTCGTGAAAATGACCTTGCGACACAGGATAAAATCGTTATCGGATGTTTTGACTGGGACCCGTTTGCAGAGCTATTGGGAGGGAATATTTTTATGGTGCGCCAAGATGTAGAGACAATGATGAACGCGTTATTTTCGATTATCCGAGAAGGCTCTGAAGCAGAGATTGTAACGATCGAAGTGCCTCCCGTTTTATAAGCGCGTCACGACGCTCTAATATCATCAAAAGGTAACCCGAATTTGAACCGTTTTTTAGAAAGCGGTCCTTGAGGGTTAAGTGACGAAGGATAGGTTTGTCCGCAGCGTCGCCAGTTAGGCCTCAGTCCCGATACTTACTCAGCAACATTGATCCGTTGGTGCCGCCGAACCCGAAGGAGTTTGTCATGACCGTATCAAGCCCTGCGTCGCCCTTGAATTCGGTCGCGATTTCGGCGGGGTCCAGCGCGGGGTCGAGGGTTTCGACGTTGATGCTTGGGATGATGTAGTCGCCTTGCAGCGCGAGCAGGCAATAGACGGCTTCTTGTGCGCCGGTGGCACCCTGAGAGTGGCCTGTCATGGATTTGGTTGAGGAGATGGGCGGTGTGGTGCCTTGTCCGAAGACGCGGCGCACGGCCTCAACCTCACCCACGTCACCGACCGGGGTCGATGTGCCGTGGGCGTTGATGTAGCTGATTTTACGGCCTTCTGGCAGGGTTTTCAGCGCGCCGCGCATGGCCCGCTCACCGCCTTCGCCTGATGGTGCGACCATATCGGCGCCGTCTGAAGTGGCCGCAAAGCCTGTGACTTCGGCGTAGATTTTTGCGCCGCGGGCCAATGCGCCATCGAGGGATTCAAGCACAACCATTGCGCCGCCGCCTGCGATCACGAAACCGTCGCGGTCTGCATCAAAGGCGCGCGACGCACGTTCGGGGGTGTCGTTGTATTTGCTGCTCATCGCGCCCATGGCGTCGAACAGGCACGACAGGGTCCAATCGAGTTCTTCGCCGCCGCCGCCGAACATGATGTCTTGTGTGCCAAGCGCGATTTGCTGGGCGGCCATGCCGATGCAGTGCAAGGACGTGGAACAGGCCGAGGTGATCGAGAAGTTCATGCCTTTGATTTTATACGCCGTCGCGAGGTTTGCGCTGACGGTGGAGGACATGGTTTTTGGCACCGCAAAAGGGCCAATGCGTTTGGTGGCGCCTGTGTTTTCGACCACCTTATGGGCGGCAAACATGGCAGACGTGGATGGCCCGCCGGACCCCGCGATGAGGCCTGTCATCGGGTTCACAACGTCGTCTTCGGACAGGCCCGCGTCTTCGATCGCCTGGCCCATGGCGATGTGGGCGTAGGCGGCACCGGGGCCCATGAAGCGCAGGGTGCGTTTGTCGACGTGTTCAGAAATGTCGATTTTCAGGGTGCCCGCGATCTGGGAACGAAAGCCGTGTTCGGCCATTTCCTCAGACGCGACAATACCGGATTTACCGGCCCGCAGGCTGGCATCCACTTCGGCTGCATTGTTCCCGATAGGGGAAACAATCCCCAGACCTGTGATGACGACACGACGCATAGCGGCTCCCTTGTTCCCTTTGGTTTAGATGTAGGGGAGGCAGGGCAGAGGGGCAAGTGTGGCGCCACATGCCGGTTCGAATTTAACCCGAGCGTGGTCGTGACCAAAGTTCTAAGCGATTACTGCACTGGATTGCGCCATGTCCAAATTGCGATCGCCACGCCAACCGCGACCGCCAATCCGATTATCCAGTTGCCTACGACGTTCCCACCATAGGTTTCGGCCAGCCTGTTGACGAAATCCGGCCCTATCGCAGGTGCGAACGGGCGAATTCCGTCTTGCATGTCCATTCCAGCCCTTAACCGGAGACCAACGAAAGCCATGTACCCGATTAATATAGACGCCGCGATAAGTTGTCCGTTGCGCGTCGTTCTTGGATCAGACATCTGGCTTAGCTCTCGCTCAGCGCGACTTTCATGTCTTTGACTTCATAGGCCAGTTCGCCGTCGACTTTGACGATGCCGTCGGCCACGCCCATCGTCAGGCGGCGGGTTTGGATCGCTTTGGTGAAGTCGATTTCATATGTCAGCAGTTTCGCATCAGGGCGCACCATGGCTTTGAGTTTGATTTCGCCAACACCGAGCGCATAGCCGCGCCCTGTCCAACCGCGCCAGCCGAGGTTGAAACCTGTCAGCTGCCACAAGCCATCAAGGCCCAAGCAGCCGGGCATGATCGGATTGCCGGGGAAGTGGCAATCGAAGAACCACAGATCCGGTTTGATGTCGAATTCCGCCAGCACGTGGCCCTTGCCGTGGGCCCCGCCGTCGCCGGAAATATCGGTGATACGGTCCATCATCAGCATGGGTGGTTCGGGAAGTTGGGCATTGCCCTCACCGAACAATTCGCCGCGGGCGCATTTGAGCAGGTCGTCGCGGTCAAAGCTGGATGGGAATTGGGTCATGGGCGCGGTCTTTCCTTTGGGGCATTGTGTGACCCGACTGCTACCATCACGGGCAGAACGAGGGCAAGGGGAGGGCGAGCTGCGACCTATTCGCATTTGAGATTGAATAATTGCAACGTTCCCCCATATTGTTGAACAAGCAAACGCAGGACTTTTCGATGACGGACGTGACATCACAGACCCAAACAGAGCGCGGCACCGATTGGCTGGCCGGTGCTGGATTGCGCCCGACCCGCCAGCGGGTTGCACTGGCGGGATTGCTGGTGGGCGATGGGCGTGACCGCCATGTCACCGCAGAAAGCCTGTTCGAGGCCGCGGCGCGCACCGCCGATAAGGTATCCCTTGCGACGGTTTATAATACGCTGCGTGCGTTTTGTGATGCGGGTTTGCTGCGTGAAATCACGGTGGACGGGTCGAAATCCTATTTCGATACCAACATGACCGACCATCCGCATTTTTACTGGGAAGACGAAAACCGTTTGTCTGATGCGCCCGCTGAACAGCTGGTGATCGCACAGGTGCCCCATGCGCCCGAGGGGGCCGAAATTGCGTCTGTTGATGTGGTGATCCGGCTGCGCCGCAGTTAATCGCGCGCGCTTCACCACCCGTTAAGACCTTTGCGGCCAAAGTGTGGCATGTCTTATCAAGCCCCCATCCCCCGCCCCGTTCCTTTGTCTACTCATGTGTCTGTCACGTTGCGATTGGCTGACGGAACCGATGATTTGTTGGTGCGCCATGTGCGCCTGCTGCGCGATTGTGTGGCCTTGTCGCAGCAACGATGGGGGTTCTCTATCGAAGCGGCGGTGGTTTTACCGAGCGAAGTCCAGCTGCTGTGCAATTTTCCTGATCCCGAATTTGGTGTGCGCGGGGCGATCCGCCTGATCACCAGTGCGTTCACCCGCCATGTTCCGGGGCATCATCGGGGCAATCATGCTGCGATTTGGGGTGATACGATTGAAATCACAGAAATCACCAATGCCATCGTTGCGATGCGCACGGCCTTTATTGAAGACGCCCCGGTGCGGGCCGGTTTGGTAAAGCAGGCGCAGGATTGGCCGTATAGTTCTGCCAACAACACAACGGCGCAGGCATCGGGTATGGGCGTGGCAGTGGCCTGACGTGTTACGTTAGAACCACTGGCCGGGTTCCATCAGCCCCAGATCCAGCAATTGTTGGGAATGCCATTCAAACGGGATGGAGTTGTGCCATTTGAACGTGTCGATTTCAAAGGTAGACCCCGGGTTGCGTTTGAGGGCTTTGGCGGTGCGGAACGAACAGACCGCCGCCGTCAGGTTATGGTGCCACGGGCAGGCATAGGTGTTGTATTCAGCGTCATTGAAGGTGTGATCGCTGTTAAACACGAGGCCGGGTTTGTTGCGAAACAGTGAAACGCGATCAATGCGGCGGCGCGGTACTGGAATGTGTTCTTCGAACCGCCACCGCAAGCCACCAAAGAAATCCAACTGGCGATCCAGATCATTGTTCCAGCGGTCTTTGCGGGCCAGTGCGTAATATCCGGTTTTATCCAGATGCGCGTCTTCGATGCATACGGCGTTGGTGTTGACCCACAGATCACCCGTATACAGATCAATCACATAAGACAGGATCGTGTCGCGGCGTTCTTCGACGTTGAACGCGATCATTTCGCCCACGGTGCGGTGTTCGCAGAACGGGTAAAACAGGAATTCCGAGTTGAAGCAGTAATAGATCCAGATGTCGCCCGTGGCTTTCATGACCGCGTTGACGGCTGTTTCCAGCGCGCCTTCGGCCAGCATGTTGTAGCTAACGCGGATGATCTGATCCTGCACGTCTTCGGCGATTGTAAATTCGGGCATCGCGAAAACGACGGTATGTTTGAAGCCAAGCGCGAGGTGATGGCGGAGTGTTGCATCCAGCTCGACCTCGTCCTCCGCGAAAATCAGCGCGACGGGGCCTTTTTTGAACGCGGGCGCGCCGTCTTTTAGGAACGCGTGAAGGTCGGTGTGGTGGATCATTTTTATGCTCTGCCTGATTGGGGCCAATGTCAGGGAAATCGCACTTCATTGCAAGCGCGGTTGGGCTGGGTTAAATGGCGGGCATATCCCATCAGAAAGCTGCCCCAATGTCCGCGCCAAAGAAGCTGTTTATCAAAACCTATGGCTGTCAGATGAACGTTTATGACAGTGAGCGCATGGCCGAGAGCCTTGGCACACAAGGCTATGAAACCACCGATGTGGCGGCGGATGCAGATATGATCCTGCTGAACACCTGCCACATCCGCGAAAAGGCGGCGGAAAAGATTTATTCCGAATTGGGCCGCATGAAGGGGCTGAAGGCCGCCAAGCCGGACCTGAAGATTGGTGTGGCGGGCTGCGTCGCACAGGCCGAGGGCGCGGAAATCATGAAACGCCAGCCGATGGTTGATCTGGTTGTTGGCCCGCAAAGCTATCACCGCTTGCCCGCGATGGAGGATGCTGTTGCGCGCGGTGAAAAGGCGCTGGACACGGATTTCCCCGAGGATGACAAGTTCGACACGTTGAAATCGCGCCCAAAGGCAAAGCGCGGGCCGACAGCGTTTTTGACCGTGCAAGAGGGCTGCGACAAGTTTTGCGCGTTCTGCGTGGTGCCCTACACCCGTGGCGCCGAAGTGAGCCGCCCCGCAGACCGGATTATCCGCGAAGCCCAAGAACTGGTTGAGGCGGGCGTGCGTGAAATCACACTGCTGGGCCAGAATGTGAATGCGTACCACGGGCACGACGGCGGTTTAGCGGGGCTGATCTGGGCGCTGGATAAGGTCGACGGATTGGAACGTATCCGGTTCACCACCAGCCACCCCAACGACATGGATGATGCGCTGATCGACGCGCATGGCACTTGCGATAAATTGATGCCCTATCTGCATCTGCCCGTTCAATCGGGGTCTGACAAAATCCTCAAGGCGATGAACCGCAAGCACACGCGCGATCAGTATTTCAAACTGATGGAACGGATTCGCGGCGCGCGCCCTGATCTGTTGCTTTCGGGTGATTTTATCGTCGGTTTCCCCGGTGAGACCGAGGAAGATTTCGAGGATACGATGGATCTGGTGCGCACCGTGCGCTACGGGCAGGCCTATTCTTTCAAATATTCAACACGGCCCGGCACCCCCGCCGCAGAGCGTGAACAGCTGGATGAGGACGTGAAACTGGAACGTCTGCACCGCCTTCAAGCGCTTTTGGGGGAACAGCAACGTGAAATCCAGGACGAGATGATCGGGCGCACCGTGAAGGTGTTGTTTGAAAAGAAGGGCCGCGAAACGGGGCAGATGATCGGGAAATCCGAATACCTGCACGCGGTCTTTGCGGACACCACCGATGTCCAGATCGGCGATTTGCGCGATGTTCGCATCGTCAAATCCGAGAGAAATTCCCTTGGCGGGGAAATTTGCTAGGCTTGGACTGCGCCTGAACTTTAGCCGTTAACCGCTTGACGATTGTGGGCAATATGAGTTGTCCACAGCGTGATTCAGGCGTTTTGCCTCATTTTGTTGCGAAAACAGCCACAATATCTGGTGTTTTATCCTTCCAATATGCCTAAAGTTTGCTAATCATAGGCAGATAATGTGACGTAAGGTCTTATGGGGGGCACCCAGAGTGTCCAGTGTTTGGGACAGACAGAGGAAGAGGCTGTGGCAACAATGAAAATGAAAATGGGCAAGACAGTGCTGACGGGGCTTGCTGCCGCGTTCACGGGTGCGTTTATGATGGCGACACCTGCGGCTGCACAACAGACAATCACTGGTCAGAGCTATGAGCCGACAATCTGGGTTGACCCGGACGGCTGTACGCACTGGGTGATGGATGACGGTTTTGAGGGCTACATGTCCCCACGTCGTAACCGCGATGGATCCCCGATCTGCATGCGGTCCGAAATTTGCGGTGTGATCCCGACGGATACACTGTTTGAAAACGACGAGCCTTGGATTTCCAATTCCGACAAGCAGCGTTTGATGGCGTTTTTCCAGCAGGCCAATGCGTTTGGTTTCCTGATCTATGGCCACACAGACAGCAACGCGTCTGACGAATACAACATGAACCTGTCCAACCGCCGCGCACAGATGGTCGCTGGTATTGCACAGGATGCGGGCACCCGCGTTGTTGACGTACGCGGCTTTGGTGAGCGTCGCCCACGGGCCGACAACCACACACATGCTGGCCGTGCGGAAAACCGTCGCGTCGAAATCTACTGCATTCGCTGAGGAGCATAAAAGATGAACGTACTTAAAATCACTGCTCTTCTGGGTCTGGGCCTTTCGGTTTCGGGTTGTGGCGAAGCACTGCTGACCACATTCAACGTCGAGGGTGGCAACCGCACAGGTGCGGAGCGTTTCGTAGACGCCGGCCGCGATGAGAAAAGCCTGACACAGCTGGTTGCCGGTATCTGGGTTGACCCGAACGGGTGTGACCACTGGATCATCGATGACGGCATCGAAGGTTACCTGTCCGAGCGTCTGACGCCGGATGGGCGCCCTGTGTGTTCCGGTGTTGCACCGCCATCCACAGCTGTTGGCCCGTTCAACGAAGGCACGAGCATTCCTGATCCGCTGTAATAGCAGGCATCTTGAAACGCTTTTAGGGGCCGCAGAGAAATCTGTGGCCCCTTTTGTTATCAATTCTGTGGCATTGTCATGTGATGGCTTGCGCCCTACGTGTGTTGTTGCCACGATCACGATAAACCCCAAACCGTTCGGAGAGTTGATTGGCCACCAGCACACAGCCCCCAACCGCCTATGAAAAAGATGCGCCGCCCGTGGTGCTCGAATTTCCTGATAATTTCTTGTTGATCGATTTGTGCGGCGAACATGACCGCAATCTCGCAGATGTTGAATTGAAGCTGGGCGTGCAAGTGGTGCGGCGCGGCAACCAATTGTCGATCCACGGTGAACCGGAGGCGTCGCGCGAAGCGGGCGAGGTTCTGACCGCGCTTTATGAACGCCTCGAAGCTGGGCGCGCCGTTGAACCAGGTGACATTGACCGAGAAGTGCGCATGGGCGCATCCGAAAAGGGCACGGGCACCCCATTGGGCGATCAGATGGATCTTGGCGTTGGGGACCGCGTTGAAATCAAGACCCGCAAAAAGATGGTTGAACCGCGCACCGAAGCGCAAAAGGCCTATGTGAAATCCCTGTTCAAGAATGAATTGGCGTTCGGCATCGGCCCTGCGGGGACGGGCAAAACCTATCTGGCCGTCGCCGTTGGGGTGAACCTATTTATCGGCGGGCATGTGGAAAAGATCATCCTCAGCCGCCCGGCCGTCGAAGCAGGCGAAAAGCTGGGGTATTTGCCCGGTGACATGAAAGACAAAGTCGATCCGTATATGCAGCCGCTTTATGATGCGCTGAACGATTTTCTGCCGCAAAAACAGGTGGAAAAGCTGATCGAGGAAAAGAAGATCGAAATTGCGCCGCTGGCGTTTATGCGCGGGCGTACGCTCAGCCGTGCCTTTGTCGTGTTGGACGAAGCGCAGAACGCCACAACGATGCAGATGAAGATGTTCCTCACCCGTCTGGGCGAAGGATCGCGCATGGTGATTACGGGCGATCGCACCCAGATCGATTTGCCGCGCGGTGTATCGTCCGGCCTGCGTGACGCGGAACGCCTGCTGAACAAAATCCCGAAGATCGACTTCAACTACTTCACGTCCAAAGATGTCGTGCGCCACCCGCTGGTTGCAGCCATTATCGAAGCCTACGAAGCCGATGACCCGAAATAGAGCAGCCGTTCCTTTTCTTTGGTTCATAAATATCCCGGGGGTGCGGGGGCTGGCCCCCGCTGCCTGCGCATGAGCGTCACGCTCGATATCCTCGTGGAAGACGATCGTTGGGATCTTGATGCCATTGCCCTGCGCGCTGTGGATGCCGCGTTGATCGGCGCGGGGCTTGAACCATCCACCTTCGAGGTCAGCATTCTGGCCTGTGATGACACCCGCATTGCGGCGCTCAACGCGGATTTTCGCCAAAAGGGTACGGCGACGAATGTGTTGTCTTGGCCGTCCGACGAACGCGGCGCGATAGCGGACGGTGAAATGCCGATCCCGCCGCGCCTGCCGATGGACGCTGAATTGGGCGATATTGCCATTTCTTATGACACCTGCGCACGCGAGGCGGGGGCGGCGGGCAAACCGTTTGACCATCACGTGACCCATTTGATCGTGCACGGGACGCTTCATTTGCTGGGTTTTGACCACGTCCGGGACGGCGACGGCGCGCTAATGGAGGGGATAGAGACAGAAATACTTGGCAAACTGGACATCCCTGACCCATATTCGTAAGGACAGCTTCTTTGGGTGCGCATTGTGCGGCCCGTTTTGAAAACAGGACTCCATGGGCGACACCACAGACGGATCTTCTAACGCGGCGCAAAGCGCGCAAGACGACCCCCCGCAAAGCACGACCGACCGCGGCTTTTTCAACCGGATTGTCGAGGCGCTGAGCCCTTCGACCACCCCGACAGATGAACCTGCCACCGTCGGTTATATGCCCCCCGCTGAAACACGTGGCATGATCAATCTGCGTCGCAAGCGCGTCGAAGATGTGATGATCCCCAAGGCGGATATTGTCGCCGTTCCTGTCACCATCAACCGCGCCGATCTGGTGCAGGTGTTCCGGGACAGCGGGCTGACGCGCCTGCCGGCCTTTGACGGGACGCTGGACACCCCGCTGGGGTTTGTGAACCTCAAGGATTTTGCACTGATCCATGGGTTCAACGGAAAATCCAAGGCGTTCAATCTGCGTGATCTGGTGCGCGAGCTGTTGTTTGTCCCGCCGTCCATGCCGCTGGGTGTGTTGTTGCAAAAGATGCAGGCGGAACGGATCCACATGGCGCTGGTCATTGATGAATATGGTGGCACGGACGGGCTGGTCACGATCGAGGATTTGATCGAACAGGTCGTGGGTGAGATCGAGGACGAACATGACACCGACGAAGCGGTGCTATGGACGCTTGAAAAACCGGGCGTTTACATGGTCGAATCCAAGGCCCCCCTTGAGGAGTTCGAAGCCGAGATCGGAACGCCGCTGACCGAACACGAAGAGATTGACGAAGAGGAAATCGACACGCTGGGGGGGTTGGTCTTTATGCTGGCGGGCCATGTTCCGGCGCGCGGTGAGGTGATCCGGCATCCCGAAGGCCCGGAATTCGAGGTGGTCGAGGCTGACCCGCGCCGCATCAAGCGTTTGCGCGTGCGCCTTACGGGCACAACGAGTGGCTAGGTTTAGCCTGCGCACTCCGGCGGGGTCTGTGCCGTTCTGGATCAAGGTTGCGCGCGTTATCGCCCCGGTTTTGTTGGGGTTGTTTTTGGCCCGCGCCCATGACGACACGATTTTTGGCCCGTTTCACATTCTGATCGGTTTGATCCTGATCTTGATGTTGATGCCGCTGGACCGCCCCAAAAAGATGGCGTTGTTTGGCTGGCTGGTGGGGCTTGGGTATTTCGGCTGGACGCTGCGCTGGATCGTTGAACCTTTTTTGGTGGACGTTGCGCGCCATGGCTGGATGGCCCCGTTTGCGATTGCATTGATGGCGGGGGGGCTGGCGCTGTTTTGGGCCGCTGCATTTGGTGTGGCGCGGCGTATTGGCGGCCAATCGGGCGCGGTTTTGTGGATGCCTGTCACTTTGACGGCGGCGGAACTGGCGCGCGGCCATGTGTTCAGCGGGTTTCCCTGGGGCATTCCATCTTATGCGCTGGTGGGGACGGGGGCAGATGTCTGGCTGGCCTGGGTCGGATCATACGGCGCGTTGTTTGTCTTAAGCGTGGTGGCGGTGGCTGTTGTGTATGGCCTGACGCGGGGCTGGTTGATCGCCGCGCCTGTGATTGGGGCTGTGGTGCTGGTCACGATGTCACTGGTGGGACTTACGCCGTTAGCGTCCGCGACGACCGGGCAGACGGTGCGCCTGATCCAGCCCAACGCGCCCCAGCATCAAAAATGGGATCGCGACTGGATGCCCGTTTTCTTTGATCGTGCAATCGCGCAAACGGGCGCGGGTGACGCTGTGGATGTGGTGATCTGGCCAGAAACGTCTGTTCCGGCTGTGTTGGATTATGCTGATCCGTGGTTGGAACAAATGTCGCTTGCCGCGCGCGGTGCGCCTGTTGTGGCGGGCATTCAGCGGCGCGATCAGGGGGAATATTTCAATTCCGCGATTTTGATCGAAGGGCCGAGCACGGTCGCCGCGATTTCGGACAAGGCGCATCTGGTGCCGTTCGGGGAATATATCCCGCTGGCGTGGCTGCTGGAACCGCTTGGTCTGGGCACGCTGGTTGAACAGGTTGCGGGGTTCAGTCCCGGAACGGGTGACGGGCTGATGGAGGTTGACGGGCTTGGCACTGCGCGGGTGCTGATTTGTTATGAGGGGATTTTCCCCGAAGACATGCAGCGCGGTGAAGTGCGTGCCGACATTTTGTTGATCATCACCAATGATGCATGGTTCGGCAATAATGCAGGGCCGCGCCAGCATTTGGTGCAGGCGCAGGCCCGCGCGATTGAACAGGGTTTGCCCGTGGTGCGCGCCGCCAATACCGGCATTTCTGCGGTGATTGATGCGCGGGGTCGCATTGTCGCCAGTCTGGCCCTGAACACGGCGGGATACCTTGATGCGATGGTGCCCGCGCCGCTGCCACCGACCCTTTATGCGCGGATCGGGGATTGGCCATTGGTAGTGTTGCTTATCGTCGCACTTGCAGCGGGCGTTGCGCAGGCGCGCCGCAATAAGATTGACGCTGGCACATCGCGCGGTTAGGCGGGGTCTCAGAAATCCATCCACAACGGCTTCCTGACGTGGATCGGCAAAAAACTGGAGCGCTCCCCATGGCACGAAGCAATTACACGTTCACCTCGGAATCTGTATCCGAAGGGCACCCCGACAAAGTATGTGACCGTATTTCAGACGCTGTCCTTGACGCGCTGATCGCGGTTGAGCCTGAGGCCCGCGTGGCCGCTGAGACATTTGCCACGACCAATCAGGTTGTGATCGGCGGCGAGATCGGGCTGTCGGACCCTGCGAAACTGGCGGCGATGATGGGCGATATTGACCAGATCGCGCGCGATTGCATCAAAGACATCGGGTATGAGCAGGACAAGTTCCACTGGAAGTACTGCAACGTGATGAACCTGCTGCACGAACAATCCGCGCATATTGCCCAAGGTGTTGACGCATCGGGTGACAAGGACGAAGGCGCGGGCGACCAAGGGATCATGTTCGGTTATGCCGTTGATGAAACACCCGAATTGATGCCCGCACCTGTGCATTACGCCCACGCGATCCTGCGCCGTTTGGCGGAGGTGCGCAAAAACGGAACCGAGCCGACGCTGGGCCCTGATGCGAAATCCCAGCTGTCTGTGCGTTATGAAAACGGCAAACCTGTCGGTGTGTCGTCCATCGTTTTGTCCACGCAGCATTTGGATGAAACCATGACCAGTGCGGATGTGCGCGCAGTCGTGGAACCCTATATCCGCGAGGTACTGCCTGAGGGTTGGATCGATACGGCAACCGAATGGCACGTGAACCCGACCGGTAAGTTTGTGATCGGTGGGCCGGACGGCGATGCTGGCCTGACCGGGCGCAAGATTATCGTGGACACCTACGGCGGTGCCGCGCCCCATGGCGGCGGTGCGTTTTCGGGCAAAGACCCGACCAAGGTTGACCGCTCTGCCGCGTATGTGTCGCGCTACCTTGCCAAAAACGTGGTGGCTGCCGGGATGGCGACGCGCTGCACGGTGCAGTTGTCGTATGCGATTGGCGTGGCCAAGCCGTTGTCGATTTACGTTGATACGCACGGCACCGGCGAGGTTGAAGCCGCAGCGATCGAGGCGGCGATCCCGCAGGTGATTGATTTGACGCCGCGCGGTATTCGCACGCACCTTGATCTGAATAAGCCGATCTATCAGCGCACGGCGGCCTATGGCCATTTTGGGCGCGCACCCGAAGCCGATGGCGGATTTTCCTGGGAGCGCACCGATCTGGTGGATGCCTTGAAAAAGGCAATCTGACGAACATGGACCACCCCGAGCGCCCGCACCGCAATTTTTATGGCCGCCTGAAGGGCAAGCACCTGAAGGACAGCCAAAAGGGATATCTGGACGAAGATCTGGCGGCGTTGTCGCCCGGTGCTGTGTCTTGGGATGATAACCCGACACGGGATAATTTGGATTTGGGTGCGTTGTTTGGGGGCCGTGATGTCTGGCTTGAGGTCGGGTTTGGCGGTGGTGAGCATGTGATCCACCAAGCCGCCGAAAATCCTGACGTCGGGATTATCGGATGTGAGCCCTATATCAACGGCGTTGCGATGCTGTTGGGTAAAGTGCGCAAAGCCAGCGTCGAGAACCTGCGGATCTATCCCGGTGATGTGCGCGATATGTTTGACGTGTTGCCGGATGCAACGATTTCAAAGGCGTTTTTGTTGTATCCCGATCCTTGGCCGAAATCGCGCCACCATCGTCGCAGGTTTGTGACGCCGGAGCATTTGGAGCCACTGGCGAGAGTGCTAAAGCCCGGCGCCGAGTTTCGTGTCGCGACGGATATCAAGGATTATGTGCGCCAGACGTTGGAAGAGGTGCCCAAGGCCGGATTTGAATGGTTGGCGCAAGAGGCGCAGGATTGGCGTGATCCGTGGGGCGACTGGATTTCGACGCGCTATGAGCAAAAGGCGTTTCGCGAAGGGCGCACGGCCCATTATCTGACGTTTCGCAAGACATAAGCGATTGGGGATCGAATGGCTGCGCCATCCGATCCGCTGGAGGGCCAGCCCTCCAGACCTCCCAGAATATTTGTAAACCAAAGACAAGCGGGGCGTGGACGTTTCAAGGTGCGCGGTTTATCAGGCCTTAGCACTGTAAAGGATACGATATGTCAGGCCACGGCGACCCCATTCCTATGATATCCCGCAAGGGTGGCCCATTGAAGGGCGAGGCCCATGTGCCTGGTGACAAGTCAATTTCGCACCGGTCCTTGATCCTTGGGGCGATGGCGGTGGGTGAGACCAAGGTGACCGGCCTTTTGGAAGGGCAGGATGTTCTGGATACGGGCCGGGCGATGGAGGCCTTCGGGGCTGAGGTTGTGAACCATGGTGGTGGTGAGTGGTCTGTGCATGGTGTGGGTGTGGGCGGATTTGCTGAGCCCGAGAACGTCATTGATTGCGGCAATTCTGGCACCGGCGTGCGGTTGATTATGGGCGCTATGGCGACCTGTCCGATTACGGTGACGTTTACGGGTGACGCATCCTTGAACGGGCGTCCTATGGGGCGGGTCACGGACCCTTTGGCATTGTTTGGGACTGTTGCCGTTGGCCGTGAAGGCGGGCGTTTGCCGATGACGATTGTCGGTGCGAACGCGCCTGTGCCTGTGCGCTACACGGTTCCGGTGCCGTCGGCGCAGGTGAAATCTGCGGTGTTGCTGGCGGGTTTGAATGCGCCGGGTGAAACGGTGGTGATCGAAAAGGAAGCCACGCGGGACCATACGGAACGCATGTTGGTTGGTTTTGGTGCGGATCTGAGCGTTGAAGATACCGACGAGGGCCGTGTGATCACCCTGAAGGGGCAGCCCGAGTTGAAGCCGCAGACAATTATTGTGCCGCGCGATCCGTCTTCGGCGGCGTTTCCGGTGTGTGCGGCGTTGCTGGCCGAAGGGTCCGACGTGTTGGTGCCAAATATCGGGCTGAATCCGACCCGTGCGGGATTGTTTTACACCCTGCAAGAGATGGGTGCCGATCTGACGTTTGAAAACATGCGTGAAGAGGGCGGCGAGCCTGTTGCCGATCTTCGTGCGAAATATTCCCCTGATATGGTTGGGATCGAGGTGCCGCCCGCGCGCGCAGCTTCGATGATTGACGAATATCCGGTGCTGTCGGTTGTTGCTGCGTTTGCCGAAGGCCAGACCGTGATGAAGGGCGTGAAGGAATTGCGCGTCAAGGAAAGCGACCGGATCGATGCGATGGCCAAGGGGTTGCGCGCCGCTGGTGTGACCGTGGACGAGGGCCCCGATTGGTGGACCGTAACGGGCGCCGGGTTTGGCAATGTTGCGGGCGGGATTACCGCGCAAAGCTGTCTGGACCACCGCATTGCAATGTCGTTCCTTGTGATGGGATTGGCCACGAATGCCCCGATGTCGGTGGATGATGGCGGCCCGATTGCCACGTCTTTCCCCATTTTCGAGGGGCTGATGACGCAGCTGGGCGCGGGGATCACGCGGTCTAACGTGTGATGGATCTGACGCGCCGCATTGCCGGAACCGTGGCGATCGTCAGTTATCTGGTGATGGGGGCGATGCTGTATTTCACCGTTGTGCCGGGTGCGGATGGGCTGTGGCCGCCGGATTTTCATTTGCGCGGGTATGATGCGGCCAGCATTGCGGATTTTGTGAACGTGATCCGGGATGAGGCCAGCGATACCTATGCGGTGATCTTGATGCGCTGGGACCGGATTTTCATTGTGTCGCTTGCGTTGTGGCTGGCCCTGACAGGGTGGCGTGGCGGTTGGATGCGGTATTTTGTGGCCGGGCTGGCCGCGCTTTATACGATGGTTGATCTGGCGGAAAACGTCGCGATTTTCCACTTTGTGCGTGTGGCGATCCTTGATCCTGATGTTGTGCGCGTCGCGAGCCATTTAACAATGGCGAAGTTTGCGTCACTCTATCTGTGTGGTCTGGTGTTGATTGTTCATCTGAGGAGGTCCGCGTGATGTTTACAGTGGCCATTGACGGGCCTGCGGCGGCGGGCAAAGGCACCATTTCCAAGGCGGTTGCGGCACATTTCGGGTTTGCACATCTGGACACGGGGCTGTTGTACCGCGCTGTCGGGGCCAAGGTGTTGCACGGTGTTGATCCGCTTGAGGCGGCGCAAACATTGGAGCCTATTGATCTAGAGGGTGATCATTTGCGCACGCCCGAGGTGGCGCAGGCCGCCAGCAAGGTGGCTGTTGATCCTGACGTGCGCGCGGCCTTGGTTGCGTTTCAGCGCCAGTTTGCCGCCCGTGACGGGGGTGCGGTATTGGACGGGCGCGACATTGGCACGGTGATTTGCACCGGCGCGGATGTGAAATTGTTTGTCACGGCCAGTGCACAGACCCGTGCGCGCAGGCGGCTGGATGAATTGAACGCCAAGGGCATGGGGTTGGAATTCGCAGACGTTCTTGCCGATGTAGAGGCGCGTGATGCGCGGGACCGTGATCGTGAAACCGCACCGTTGAAACCCGCGCAGGATGCGGTGCTGCTGGATACATCTGATCTGAGCGCGCAGGCCGCGATTGCCCGCGCGATTGCGATCGTGGCGGCGGCGCGCGGCTGATCCAATCACGCAGCGGTGCTTTGAGAGTGAGGGCATGTCGGGGTAGGGTTTCACGAACCAACCCGAAAGGTCTGCCATTTATGTTTCGCGTTTTTGCCCTGTTATTGGCCTTTGCCACGCCCGCGTTTGCCCAAGACGCGATGACGGCGGATCGGTTGGCCGACATTATCACTGACATTGATCCTGATGCCGCGATGACGGCAAACGGGATTGAGCTGACGATTGAGGACATTCCCGTGTTGGTCGTTATGGCCCCCGGTGCTGACCGGATGCGCGCGATGGTCCCAATCGCGAGCGTTGATGACGTTACCCCAGAAGAAATGAACCGCATGATGCAGGCCAATTTCGATACGGCGCTGGATGCGCGCTATGCGGTGGCAAACGGGCGTGTTTGGGGGGTGTTTATCCATCCGCTGGCCGCGCTTGAGAGGGATCAGTTTTTGTCGGCGATTGCGCAGACGGTGAACCTCGCGCGGACGTATGGCACGCTGTATTCGGGCGGTGCGCAGGTGTTTGGTGGGGGCGATTCAAACGATATTTATCAGGGGCTTATTGATGATCTGCTGAACCGCGGGCAAGACATCTAAAGGTGGGTGCGGTGATCGGCCAAATGGGGTGGGTCCAGATGCGGCACCGCGTTGAATGCCATCAGGAATGTGCCATCAGGACGGATGCGAAATTTGTGCAGGGATGAATTGTAGATGGGCAGCAGCACGTGCGCCATCTGATCCGTGCTGAGGCCCAACGCACCGCGCATGACCATTGATATCACCCCGCCTGACGTGACGCATAGCACACGTTTTCCGGGCTTCGCGGCCTCTGACAGGGCTGAATGGATGCGGGTTTCGAATGTGGCGAAGGGTTCTGATCCGTTGATTGTGGCCTGTTCCCATGCCGCCAAGGTCTGGGGCATGTGGGTGGCGAAATCTTCCGGTGAGGCGGGCGGGGCGACGTTGTGAAATGCCTCCATGTCGCGCACCAGTGCGAAGTATTCCATTTCGTTGAGGCGTTCATCGAAGGTGTCGGGGGTGTATCCCATGCCTTCGGCGGTTTCGCGGTGGCGGCGCAGGGTGCCTGCGAGGGTCAGATCAAACGGGGCTTCGTGATCGCGCATCCATGTGCCCAACAGCGCGGCCTGCGCATGGCCGAGGTCTGACAGGCGGTCATAGTCTTCTTCGGTTTTGGCACCGGGGTTGGCTTGGCCGTGGCGGACCAGATAAAGTTCACCCATCAGTTGTCCTGTTCGGTTTGGGAAAGGTCCGCCCAGATCGTGGCAAGGGCGGATGCGTGGCAGTGATACACCGCTGCGTCGGTTGGTGATGATGACAGGCAGTCGTTCGACGCAGTGTCAGATCTGAACCGCGTGAGGTCCGTATCTGACAGGGCGATCACCGCGCGATACCAGTATTCACCGTGAATCATCAGCATGTCTTCGCAATCGAGGTCACGATTTGCGCAGTGCCCGGTTGAATGCAGCGGTGCGTCCAGTGGCACGACGCCTTCGTCGCGCAAGATGTCCGAAATCATGGTGATGCAATGATCCGCCGGCAGATGCGTGAACGGTTCAAATGTTGCGGTCGGTGTTTGTTCGCACGCGCTATCAACTGCAATGCGGGCCGCGATTGCGGGCAGGCCGATGTCTTCGAACTGGGTGTCACAGGCGGCGAGGGACGGGGCGGTACAATCTGCGACGGTATTTGCCACCGCTTCGTTCAGGATAAATGCGTCATGGAAAAAGGCTGCGCATTCGTCGGGGTCAACGCGGGTGGGATCGAGCGTGCAGCGATCAAAGACCGCAGTGTAATCAAATGCACGCGGCAACGGCGACCAATCGGCGGCGGCGTATGTGGGCAAAAGGCACAACAAAGGGATCAGTCGAAACATGGCCGCACCATAGACACCCCTGCTGGAGGCGCAATGATTGGCGTGTTAGGGATGGGCCAACCCCAAACGAGAGTGAAGTCATGTCTGATCTGACGATCCAATGCCCCAAATGTTCGAACGAGATTGAGCTGACCGAACAACTGGCAGGCCCCATGATGGCGGATTTGCGACGGTCCTTTGACGAGGAAATGCAGCGCCAGCAGACACAAGCGGCCAAGGCGTTGGCGGTGGCACAGGCACAGGCCAAAGAGGCGGCCAAGGTTGAGGCAGCCGCAGAGCAAGTGGCCCTGCAAGAGCGCGTCAAAGAACAGGACGTCAAATTGCGCGAAGCCCAAGCCGCGCAGGCCGCGGCGATGCGGCGTGAACAGGAATTGAAGGACAAAGAGGCAGAGATGGAGCTGACATTGCAAAAGATGTTGGCGGCTGAACGCCCCGCGCTAGAGGAACGTCTGGCTAAGGAAGCGCAGGAAAAGGCATCGCTGCGCGAGGCAGAGCAGGCGCAAAAGATTGACGCGCTGACCAACCGGATTGAGGATTTGCAAAAGCGCGCGACGCAAGGATCGATGCAGACGCAGGGCGAGGCGGCCGAAATTGTTCTTGAGGAAACGCTGGGGCAGGCGTTCGTGATGGATGATTTTGTGCCCGTTGCCAAAGGTGTGAACGGCGCGGATGTGCAACAGAACGTCATGGCGCAGGGCGTTCTGGCGGGACGGATTTTATGGGAAAGCAAGCGCACGAAGAACTGGACGGCCGGATGGCTGGCAAAACTGCGCGATGATCAACGTGCCAGCGGGTGCGAGGTTGCGGTGATCACGTCTGTGGCGTTGCCCGACGGGATCGAGAGTTTCGGTTTGGTCGACGGCATCTGGGTGTGCGCGCCGCGCTATGCCGTGCCGCTGGCGACATCTTTGCGACAGGGTCTGATTGATGTTGCGGGGGCCAAGGGACGGGCCATGGGCCAAGAAACCAAGATGGAGATGATCTATGATTATCTGACCGGCACGCAGTTCAAGCAGCGGGTTGATGCAATCGTTGAACGGTTCGAGGACATGCAGGACAACCTGCGCAAAGAGCGTGTTTTCATTGAAAAACAATGGGCGCTGCGGGCCAAACAGATTGATCTGGTGATTGCATCGACCGTCGGAATGCATGGGGATTTGCAGGGAATTGCAGGACGCGCCATGCCCGAGATCGAGAGCGTTGAGGCGCTGATGATTGTGAAGGACGACTGATCGCCCCTGTTGTTACCCTTCGGGACGGTGTTCGTTGGCACGATACCGGCTGCGTTTTGAGCGCAGGCGAAAGACGCCCATAAGAACGGACAGCACAACAGCGAGACCCAGCATGTCACCGATAATGAACCGCAACATGCTGGAGAACATCACGTTCGGATCGATGGTGTCATGCCACACGCCGTGTATCAGAAACGATATCAACACCGATGAGATAGCGCCGCCCAGTACCAGCGTGCGCCACGCCTGGCTGGCGGATAATCCGTGCGCGCCGTCGGCCTTGAGCCAGTCCAGAAGTATGAAAACCGTGGGCGCTGCGCCGTAGCTGATCAACAATGTCATATTGGTTTTCATCGCACCCAACGGCATTTCCACAAACAATGCGAATGAAATCAGGACGCCGGGGGCGAGGTAGATCATTGATTTGTAGCCTTCAAAGAAGGCCGAGATGATTTTGATCCCGAATGGCAGATAGAACAGCGAAATCAGGGTGAATAGATTGGGAAGCAAATGGTTCTGGACCGGCGATATGACCAGCCATGACAAACAATACGCAATAAACACGGCGCTGCTGTGAAGCGCCATCTTTGCGAGATGGTCGTCCAAATCCGTCTTGATCGTTTCAACGATGTTTTTCACGCGAATTCAGTTTCATTCTGAGGGGCGCACAGCCCTCAGAGGTAGCCGTCCGCACTATTGGTGAGCCTATAAAGACCCTTTGGAAAACCCTCACATGGTTCTACGAGACCACGTTTCACCAGTTGTTTGAGGGTACGATGGAAAGTTGGCTGCGACAGTTCTTTGGTTATCGAATTTTCTCGCACGGCCTCGGTTGAACACATGTCACTGCTGTCACCTCTGGCCTTTTGTTCTTGTGCCATCGCCAGCAAAATGTCCCTTTCGTTGCGCGACAGGTCCCTCATGCCGAATTCGTGTTCCATTTCTTCCAGCAATGATCGCAGCGTGGCGATCTGCTGTAAAATCTTGTTGTCCACGATCAGCCTCTAAAAACGGTGTACTATCCCATATCTGGAATACTCAATACGCAGTCATTTTGATAGTCTGAAAGTGGCTGAAGATCGCCGTTACGTTGTGTAACCATCGTTCAGGTGTTCATTTTGTAGTCATATTACAACTCAAGCCGCTGTTTTGTGTTTGAAACTGCGGCACGAAATGCCGCGAGCAGTGTGGATTGTGACGCAGGGAGGCGGACGGATGCGTCTGCGATGCGCGCGCGTTCCGCCGAAAAGTCGGAATGGGCGAATGTGCGCGACATGATAACGATGACAAGTTCAGGATTGGCCTGCCGCAATGTCAAAAGGCGCGGCACGGTTTCATGGAGCTCATCCATCAGATCGATATCAAGCAAGGCAATCGTCATCGCGCCGTCGCAGTTTGTGGCGTAGCGCAGCACAGAGCTGACGCTGTCACAGGTCGTGATGTCGCCCACGTCATCGGACAGGTCCATGACGATGTCTTTGGCACGCCCGTTTTGCGCGCACAGGGCGACGACGCTGCGCGACCAGAGCGCGGCGTCGTCTGCTTCCTGTTGGCGGTCGTATTCCTGGAACAGCTGGTCTGCCATGTATTCAGCGCTGTGGGGCTGAACCACGGCAGACCGCTGCATAGGGATCACGTTCGTGCTGCCCAGCCTGAGCGCTGGGGGGGCATTGGCTGTTAACACGGCATCAGAACGTGATTCTGTGTACCGGAGGAAGGAAGGCCGTCCGGTGTTTAGTGTGTAGCGCGTTGTATCTTCCATTCGCAACCCCAAGAATTCAATATGACTTCAAAAGATACCTAAACACATTATATATATAAATATCTTTCAAATTTGATAGTCACTTTGACTATGATTCTGGTTGATGTCAAGAATGATGTTGACGTAGCGTTCGCGGTGGTTTGTCGCAGCGTTACGGCCTTTGTTTCATGGGGGTTTGAAAGGAATTCGTGCGACTGATCGGTGTTGGGGATATCAGACTGCGGTCTGCTTGCGGTCTTGGATGGTCATGGTGGGCGGATTGATGCGCAATGTTGCGATCATCGGCGCAATCTTGCGACTGCGCGGGCATCCAGTGCCTGTTGGCTTATGTGTGGACGGCGCTGGTGCAAGGATGGCTTGCTCCCGCAGCGATATTCGCCTATACGCCGCCTCGTTGAAGCGTCGTTAGAACGTGCAACTGAGCAGGGTCGGTTCGTCCGGCCCTCTTTTGTTGTTCAAGACGTAAGACAAATTTTAACCAAGTCCGGCGCACCCGTTACGCGCACGGCCAACACAGACCTTAGGAAACAGACGCCACATGGCTATGAACGTATCTATGGACGAGTTTGAAGCACTCTTGAATGAAAGCTTCGAAATCGACACACCCCAAGAGGGCAGTGTCGTCAAAGGCAAAGTCATTGCGATTGAAGCAGGCCAAGCCATCATCGACGTCGGCTACAAGATGGAAGGCCGCGTAGATATCAAAGAATTCGCAAATCCTGGCGAAGCCCCAGAAATCAATGTTGGCGACGAAGTCGAAGTGTTCCTTCGTTCTTCCGAAAACGCCCGCGGCGAAGCTGTTATCTCTCGTGAGATGGCGCGCCGTGAAGAAGCATGGGATCGCCTCGAAAAAGCATATGCAGACGAAGAGCGCGTTGAAGGCGCAATCTTTGGTCGCGTTAAAGGTGGCTTTACTGTTGATCTGGGCGGCGCGGTTGCGTTCCTTCCGGGTTCGCAGGTTGACGTGCGCCCTGTACGTGACGCGGGCCCATTGATGGGTCTGAAGCAACCGTTCCAGATTTTGAAAATGGACCGTCGTCGTGGCAACATCGTTGTATCGCGTCGTGCGATCTTGGAAGAATCCCGTGCAGAACAGCGCGCGGAAGTCATCGGCAACCTGACTGAAGGTCAAGAAGTCGACGGCGTCGTCAAGAACATCACTGAATACGGTGCGTTCGTTGACCTCGGCGGCGTAGACGGCCTGTTGCACGTGACAGACATGGCATGGCGCCGTGTGAACCACCCATCCGAGATCCTCACAATTGGTGAGACGATCAAGGTGCAGGTCATCAAGATCAACAAAGAAACGCACCGCATCAGCCTTGGCATGAAGCAGCTGCAAGAAGACCCATGGGATGCTGTGGCCGCGAAATACGCGCTGGACACAACACACACAGGTCGCGTGACAAACATCACGGATTACGGCGCATTTGTTGAGCTCGAAGCCGGCGTTGAAGGTCTTGTGCACGTTTCTGAAATGTCTTGGACAAAGAAGAACGTACACCCGGGCAAGATCGTTTCTACATCTCAGGAAGTAGAAGTGATGGTTCTGGAAATCGACGAAAGCAAGCGTCGCGTTTCCCTTGGCCTCAAGCAGACACAGCGCAACCCATGGGAAGTCTTCGCGGAGACACATCCTGAGGGCACCGAAGTCGAAGGCGAAGTCAAAAACATCACCGAGTTCGGTCTGTTTGTTGGCCTTGAAGGCGACATCGACGGTATGGTTCACCTGTCCGACCTGACATGGGAAGGCCGCGGCGAAGACGTAATCGGCGATTTCCGCAAGGGCGACATGGTGAATGCCAAGGTTACCGAAGTGGACGTTGAGAAAGAGCGTATTTCGCTTTCGATCAAAGCCATGGACGGTGATCCGTTTGCAGACGCTGTTGGCGGCACCAAGCGTGGTTCCATCATCACAGTTGAAGTTACCAAGATCGAAGACGGTGGTATTGAGGTCGATTATGAAGGTGCGAAATCCTTCATCCGTCGTTCCGATCTGTCCCGTGACCGTGCCGAGCAGCGCCCTGAGCGTTTCGGCGTGGGCGACAAGGTCGACGTTCGTGTGACCAACATCGACTCCAAGACACGTCGTCTGGGTCTGTCGATCAAGGCACGCGAAATCGCGGAAGAAAAAGAAGCAGTTGAGCAGTTCGGTTCGTCCGACTCCGGCGCATCCTTGGGCGATATCCTTGGTGCAGCTTTGAACAAGGGCGACGACGAGTAAGACGTCCCTCTGGCCCTGACGGGCCATTCGAAAAGACGAAACGCCGCCGGTTCAGTCCGGCGGCGTTTTGCATTTTAGGGTGCGAATCGGATGGTCTATGCCGCTGTGCAGCATTTTGACCGCGCAGGATGTGAACAGTTTGGTTTACAGTTTTGGCCGTATTTTGGGCTGAAATCAGCTGATTTGCTTGGAATATCGCCCTTAGGGGTTCTTCCTAGAATGGTTTTTCCGGCATATAGTCAAATGATAAGAGGGAGTTGCGCCACTCCCCATGAAATACCGACGGGGGAAGAACCAATATGATCCGCTCCGAGTTGATCGAAAAGATCGCCGAAGAAAATCCACACCTTTATCAACGTGATGTTGAGAAAATTGTGAACACCATCTTTGATCGCATTATTGATGCCATGGCCAACGGTGACCGTGTTGAGCTGCGTGGCTTTGGTGCCTTTTCCGTGAAGAAACGCGATGCGCGTCTGGGCCGTAACCCGCGCACGGGTGATGCGGTGCAGGTGGATGAAAAGCATGTTCCGTTCTTTAAGACCGGCAAGCTCTTGCGGGACCGGCTCAACGGGAAGTAAACTGCTCCCATGAAATATATCAGATATACGTTTTGGGGAATCGTTGCGATTGCCCTTGTGATTGTCGGGATGGCGAACCGTGGGATTGTGACCCTGCGCGCCATGCCAGAAGCCTTGGCCGGACCGCTTGGGATTTCGCCGGATATTGAACTGCCGTTGTTCATGGCGATCTTTATCGGGGTGGGTATTGGTCTGTTGATCGGGTTCCTGTGGGAATGGGTGCGCGAGCATCGCATGCGGGCGGACGCCCGTGCGATGGGCCGAGAGCGTGATGCGCTCAAGCGTGAAGTCGACAGCCTGAAAGACCAAAAGCACGAGGGCAAAGACGAGATTGTCGCGCTCCTCGATAAAGCCAGCTAAGACATCATGTCCGACGTTCGGGTAAAGATTTGTGGTCTGCGGACCGTGGCTGATGTTATGGCCGCGGCGGATGCGGGCGCGTCTTATATCGGCTTTGTGTTTTTTGCCAAATCTCCGCGCAATGTGACGATCGAAAAGGCCGCTGCGCTGGCGGTTGAGGTGCCCATGGGCGTGGCCAAGGTCGCGCTGGTGGTGAATGCCGATGATGCGTTTCTGGACCAGCTGACCGCGCAGGTGCCGCTGGATATGTTGCAGCTTCATGGGTCCGAAACACCACAGCGGGTGGCCGACGTGAAGGCGCGGTATGGTTTGCCTGTGATGAAGGCCATCGGGATTTCTGGCGCGGCTGATCTGGATAAGATCGATACCTATGCCGCTGTGGCTGATCAGCTGTTGATTGATGCGAAACCGCCCAAAGACGCCAACCTGCCGGGTGGCAATGGAAACGCCTTTGACTGGAATTTACTGGCAGGTCGGAAATACTGGACCAAGCCGTGGATGTTGGCGGGGGGGCTGACCATGGACAACGTCGCATCGGCCATCGCGACGACAGGGGCCACGCAGGTCGATTTGTCTAGCGGTGTGGAATCCTCGCCCGGGGTTAAGGATCCGGCGTTGATCAAAGCCTTTATCGCTGCCGCGCAGGCATGACTGTTATCTTTCGCCCTGCGACGCGCGCTGACGTTCCTGCGGTTGTTGGGTTGCTGGTGGATGATGGTCTGGGCAGCGCCCGTGAAACCGAAGACATGGCGATTTATCAATCAGCGTTTGATGCGATGGATAAGGATGCGGGCAATACCCTGATTGTTGGGGAACAGGACGGCCGCATCGTTGCGACGTATCAGATTACCTTTATCCTTGGTCTATCGCTCAAGGCGTCACGGCGTGCCCAAATCGAAAGCGTACGTGTGGCCAGTGATTTACGTGGGCAGGGTATCGGGCATCACCTTATGGTTGACGCTGAAATGCGGGCGCGGGACGCGGGCTGCAACTTGATGCAGTTGACGATGAACAAAAGTCGCACCCAAACAGCGCGATTCTATGCGCAGCTTGGCTTTACGGCTTCGCACATCGGATATAAACGCGACGTGCTGTGACGCGGAACCGCGACCAGCCAAATGGGAGACGCACAATGCCTGACGATCTGATCAATTCCTTTATGACTGGCCCTGATGAAAAGGGCCGTTTTGGTGATTTCGGTGGACGGTTTGTGTCTGAGACACTGATGCCGCTGATCCTCGAGCTTGAGGCGCAGTATGAGCATGCCAAGACGGATGAGACGTTCTGGGCTGAAATGCATGATCTGTGGACCCATTATGTGGGCCGCCCGTCGCCGTTGTATTACGCGGAACGCCTGACCGAACATTTGGGCGGTGCAAAGATTTATCTGAAGCGCGATGAGCTGAACCACACGGGCGCGCACAAGATCAACAACGTGTTGGGCCAGATCATTCTGGCGCGCCGCATGGGCAAAACGCGGATTATTGCGGAAACGGGCGCGGGCCAGCACGGTGTGGCAACGGCGACGGTTTGCGCGAAATTTGGTTTGCAATGTGTTGTTTACATGGGTGCGCATGATGTTGAACGTCAGGCCCCCAACGTGTTCCGCATGAAATTACTGGGCGCTGAGGTGATCCCCGTGACGTCAGGACGCGGAACGTTGAAAGACGCGATGAATGACGCGCTGCGCGATTGGGTGACCAACGTGCGCGACACCTTCTATTGCATCGGCACGGTCGCTGGCCCGCATCCATACCCCGCGATGGTACGTGATTTTCAGGCCATCATCGGCAAGGAAACCAAGGAACAGATGCACGAAGCTGAAGGGCGTCTGCCGGATACATTGATCGCCGCTATTGGCGGCGGGTCCAACGCGATGGGTCTATTTTTTCCGTTTCTGGATGACAAAGAGGTCAACATCATCGGTGTTGAAGCCGGCGGTAAAGGCGTGAACGCCAAGATGGAACATTGCGCATCCCTGACAGGCGGTCGCCCCGGCGTACTGCACGGCAACCGCACGTATTTGCTGCAGGATGATGATGGGCAAATCCTTGAGGGCCATTCGATTTCGGCTGGTCTGGACTATCCGGGTATCGGCCCCGAACATTCATGGCTGCATGAAATCGGTCGCGCGCAATATGTGAGCATTACGGACGTCGAAGCGCTTGAGGCGTTTCAGTTGTCGTGCGCGATGGAAGGCATCATTCCAGCGTTGGAACCGTCCCACGCACTGGCGCATGTGATGAAGATCGCGCCGGAGTTGCCGAGTGATCATTTGCTGGTGATGAACATGTGCGGCCGTGGTGATAAGGATATCTTTACGGTGGCTAGGGCGCTGGGTTGGGATATGTCTGACGGGGCTTGAGGTCATTGGGTAACCCTCAATGTCCGCTCTGCGGGACAAAGCTGCCGTTGGGCTGCTGGGTGCCAGTGTCTGCAAACAACCCAATCCGGACATTGAGTGAATGCAATGATGCCGCAGTTGCAGCCCGTATTGTCGACATTTCGCTACGGCGACAAGAACTTGGCAACACCGAACAGAAACTGAGCCCTCGTCAAAGCATACTTCGGAGCCATGCTGTTAGACGGCGGTTGTTCTTACGGTATCGACGAAACTTTTAATGGTGTCAGAGTTCCCTAACTTTCGAAACGCAACATACAGGTCGATTTGGTTTTCGCATGGTTCAAACGAGACAAAGGTAACGCCGGGTGGGGCGATATTCCTGACCCAGGCTGGTGCCAGCGCAATCCCGAGACCATGGGCCACGAACTGTAGCAACGTGGACTTGTCGATGATCTCACAGACAATATTTGGTTGAGCGCCAATTTGGCGAAAACCACTCCATAGTGCCTCGTGCAGGATTGGTCGCGCGTGCTTAGGATACCCCACGATCGGCTGGTCAACGATATCGGATGTGGAAAGAGACGCCGCGCCGGAAAGCGGGTTGGCATCAGCAATGACAACCACGATTGGCTGGCGGTGCAGGAGCTCGCTGGTAATGAATTCGTCATCTAGAGGCGTGCGAACAAAGGCAACATCGGTACGATGGCCGATCAACTCTTGGGAGTGCTGTTCAGAGGAAGAAATTTCCAGAACCTGAACATGGACCTTTGGGTCGGTTTGCCGGAAAGCCAGCAGAGTCCGCGGCAACAACATCGAAATTGCTTCGTCGACGCCGCTAACCCGAATGTGACGCAAGTCAGACTCGGCAGTATGACGAACATTGGAGACTGATCTTTCGATATCGGTTAGAATTCTTTTGGCATCTTGAATGAATTCCGATCCGGCTTGGGTCAGGCTGACTTGCCGGGTCGTCCTGAAAAGCAACCGGGCCCCAAGTTCGTGCTCCAACGCGGAGACCCGTTCAGACAGAGCGGATTGGCTTAGCCCCAATCGTTCCCCTGCGCGTCGGAAGTGAAGTTCTTCGGCGACAGCGACGAAGCATTCCAGTTGTCTGATATCCAATCTGTCCCCCTTTGACGGTCTACTTTAAAACGCTTACACGCATTTCGTTGTTCAATCCGGCTTCGAAATCCCGGATCGCACCTGCATAATCCAGCGAATCTAGCGTATCATCGCGACCTCGGATCAGCGATGTCTGTGTGGCATCGTCCATCTCGAAAGGCTCCGACAGTTTGCCTGCCGCAATCGTTCGTTTTTCGAGATCAATCGATATCTCGCCTCCACAGGCATCGCTCGCAAATTGTAAAAGTGCGTCCCGTGTCGAGGGGGAAACAACTGGAAGTGCAAGACCGTTTTTGCGAGCGTTGTCGTAAAATATCCCGGCAAAACCCGTCCCGATGCAAGCATCTATTCCAAGCTGGCGCAGGCCCCAAACGGCATGTTCCCGACTGGACCCACAGCCGAAATTGTCACCGACGACCAAGATACTGGCCTGCGTCCAAGGCGCCTTGTTCAAGATGAATTCTTGGCGCTGCCCACCCGCGGTGTCAAAGCGCAGGTCAGCAAACGTTCCGTTACCTAACCCTTCGCGGGTGATCGTGATCAGAAACCGCTTAGGCATGATCACGTCGGTGTCGACATTCGCCAATGGTAATGGGGCGGCGATCCCTTTGATCGTTTTCGTCATCGGCTTGTCTTTCATTTGAAATCTCGCACATCAGCCAGATGACCAGTGACTGCGGCCGCGGCAACCATTGCTGGCGACATCAAATGGGTGCGCGCACCACGGCCCTGACGTCCTTCAAAGTTTCGGTTGGTAGATGAGGCTACCCGCTCTCCATCCATGGCAATGTCGTCGTTCATCGCCAGACACATGGAACAGCCTGCTTCAGGTCGCCATTCAAAACCTGCTGCCTCAAAGATGGCACGCAGGCCTTCCGCTTCGGCCTTGATACGTGTCATGGCAGAACCTGGCACAACGATGGCTTCGACTCCGTCGGCAACTTTCCGGCCATCCAGTATTTTGGCGGCCTCTCGTAAATCTTCGATACGGCTGTTGGTGCAAGAGCCGATGAATGCCGTGTCGATTTTTATCGACTGGGCCGGTTGCCCTTCGGTTAACCCCATGTATTGCAACGCTCGTTCCAGCGCCGCTTTAGCCTTCGGGGAGACAAAGTTCTTTTTTGAAGGCACATTCGCTGTGATGGGCACTGACTGATCCGGACTAGTGCCCCAAGTGATCAACGGTTCAATTTCGGCCCCCGCGATGGTGAACTCTTTGTCAAATACGGCTTCGGAATCACTGACCCAGGTTTCACTTTCGAAGGCACAATGACCGCTATGATGATGACCCTGCAATGCACGCTCAGTAATGTCATCCGCTGCAATCAAGGCCGCGCGAGCGCCCAGCTCAACCGCCATATTGCAAACGGTCATACGTCCGGCCATATCGAGACCGCGAATGGCTGAGCCTGCAAATTCTACTGCAAATCCATTTGCACCTCCTGCGCCCACGACTTGCACGACCTTCATGATGATGTCTTTTGCGGTCACGCCAGGCGCAGTCTCACCGTTGAGCGTGACGCGCATGGTTTTCATGCGCTTGTAGCGCAGGGTTTGGGTGGCGAGCACATGTTCGACCTCGGATGTGCCGATTCCGAAGCCAAGCGCGCCGTAAGCTCCATAGGTGGTGGTATGGCTGTCGCCGCAAGCGATCAGCATCCCCGGGGCGACGAGCCCCTGTTCAGGCACCACAACGTGTTCGATGCCCTGTCGCGGGTCGCCAAGGCCGTAAAAGGCGATACCGTGTTTGGTGCAGTTTGCCTGCAAGTTGTCGATGAGCAGCTTTGACGCCGCATCATGGGGTTCACTGCTTCGGGTCGCGTTCACATGGTCTACGACCGCTAGATGCGCCTCGGGTCGCCAAACATCCAACCCCTTTGTGTCGAGCCCCGAAAAGGCCTGTGGGCTGGTGTATTCATTCATGATGTGAAAATCGACGTAGATCAGCATGTCGCCATCGGGCAGATCGCACACCTTATGGGCGTCGACCAATTTGTCATAAAGCGTCCGGTTCATTTGGCTGTCTCCGCTTGGATCGGGTGACGGGCAAAGAAATCAGACATGCGCGCAGCGATATCATCCGGAATTTCTTCGGCCATGTAATGAGTGGTGTCGAGAGCCTCGCCCTCAACCTGCGCGGCGCGCTGACGCCAGAGGCCAAGCGCATCAAAGCAGGCCTCAATCACACCGCGTTTCGCCCAGAGCGTCAGGAGGGGCATGTCGAGTTTTCGCCCTTGGTCTGCGTCGTCATGCTCGATGTCGATGGTTGCGGCGGCGCGGTAGTCCTCGCAGCTTGCATGAATGGCGTCCGGATCGGCAAAGGCCGCCAAGTATTCCGCCAAAGCGTCGGGTGAGAACGGATTGTCGCCGCGTGCCTGATTGAAACACTTCAGTTTCCAAAACCCTTCCGGGTCAGCACCGATCATGTGTTCGGGCAACGGGTTTGGTTGGGTCAGGAAGAACCAATGCCAGTAAGCACGCGCGAATTTGACGCCGGTACCAGCATACATTTCGCGGGTCGGTGCGATGTCGAGCAAAGCCATGGCCGCGACATATTCGGGATGGTCCAAACCCATCCGATGCGCCACCCGCGCACCTCGATCATGGGCTCCGACTAGAAACCTATTATGCCCCAAACGCTGCATGACTGCGACGATGTCACCCGCCATAGCGCGTTTTGAATAAGGTTCATGCGACGCGTCCGACGTTGGTTTGTCTGATCGACCATATCCGCGCAAGTCTGGGCAGACGACTTGGTACGAGCGTGCCAGAGTTGGCGCTACACCGTGCCACATAGCAGATGTCTGCGGATACCCATGAAGAAGGACAATCGGTGGCGCCCCTTCGGGCCCCGCGCGGCGGACGAACAGCGTCGCACCATCGCCTTCGATACGCTCTTCAACGAAATCCTGGAACATTTCGAACTCCCCGGGGAAAATGCTTTTATCCAGTATCTCAGATTAATTTGGAAACATTAATCGGAAAAACTGATCAGTATTGCCGACTAATCCTCACAGCAATCCCCGATAGGCTTTGGCGACACAAGCCGCCCTAGAGAAATCCATGGGCGCGGCGATGCGGTTCAATGGAGGATACTATGAAGTTTTTTTTAAGCACGGCACTTTCCCTGACAATGGCGTTCAGCGCGACGTCCGCGTTGGCGGACTGCGATGAGGGTGAGGTCGTCGTTAAGTTCAGTCACGTCACCAACACCGACCGCCACCCAAAAGGCATCGCGGCGACGTTGCTGCAAGAGCGTGTGAACGCCGAGATGAACGGCGTGATGTGCATGGAAGTGTTCCCGCAGTCTTCGCTCTATAACGATGACCAGGTGCTGGAAGCGATGCTTCAGGGCGACGTTCAATTGGCTGCACCTTCGCTGTCCAAGTTCGAAGCCTTCACCCGTCAGTTCCGTATCTTTGATTTGCCGTTCATGTTCGCGAATATTGAAGCCGTGGATCAGTTCCAAGCGTCTGACACTGGTCAGGCGATGCTTGATTCCATGCAGCGCCGCGGTCTTCAGGGTCTGGGGTATTGGCACAATGGCATGAAGCAAATGTCGGCCAATGTTCCGCTGATGGTGCCGACGGACGCCGAAGGGCTAAAGTTCCGCGTCCAGCCGTCCGACGTGTTGATTGCGCAGATGGAAGCCATGGGCGCATCCCCGCAGCCGATGTCGTTTTCTGAGGTTTACGGTGCCCTACAAACGGGCGTTGTTGATGGCCAAGAGAACACATGGTCCAATATTTGGGGTCAAAAGTTCTTTGAAGTTCAGGACGGCACAACCCAGACAGATCACGGGATCATCGACTACCTTGTGGTGACCTCTGTTGATTGGCTCGACGGGCTTGAGCCCGAAGTGCGAGATCAGTTCCTGACGATCCTTAGCGAAGTCACCGAAACGCGCAACGCTGAGAGCTTTGCGGTGAACGAGGTCGCCAAGCAATCCATCATCGATGCAGGCGGTGTGATCCGTGAGCTGACATCAGAGCAGCGTGCAGCATGGGTCGAAACCATGAAGCCCGTTTGGGAACAGTTCGTGGATGACGTGGGCCAAGAAAACATCGACGCCGCACAAGCGATCAACGATGCACTGTAAGGCTTTGATCCTACGTTAACAATCGGGTCGGCTGCTGTTGTGGCCGATTCCGTCTTGAGGAGGGATAGCAATGTCGGGTGGATATCAACCCAAGGGGCGGATCAGTTCGATCGTTCACAACATCGAAGAGAGCATCATCGCCGTGTTGTTGGGTTTGATGACCCTCGTGACGTTTACAAATGTTGTGATGCGCTATGGGTTCAACAGCCAGTTGATCTGGGGACTTGAGGTGGTTCTCATCTTATTTGCATGGCTGGTTTTGTTTGGCATTTCTTATGGGTTCAAAGTGGTCAGCCACCTTGGCGTGGATGCCATGCTGAACTTGACGGGAAAATCGACACGTCGCGGGCTTGGTATTCTGGCGACGCTGGCGTGTATCCTTTACGGCGTGCTGTTGCTGAAAGGCGCCTGGGACTATTGGGCGCCGTTTGCGGGGCTGGACGCCACGTCAGGCCGCTGGTTCCCCACCGGATTCGAGAACTCCCGCGATCAAGGCTGGTATGAATTGGACCAAGTGCCGATTCCGTTCGCGCAGACATGGTTGGAAAACACGTTCAACCTTGGTGAAGAATACGAGAAACTGCCGCGCGTCGTGCCTTACGCGATGATGCCGTTCGCGATGGCGTTGATGTTGTTTCGCGTTGTGCAGAATTTAATCCGGATCCTGCGCGGAGAGATCGACACAATCATCGTCAGCCACGAAGCTGAAGACGCCGTTGAAGAAGCTGGCGCCAGCTTGCCCAAGGAGACTTGAGTCATGGAAGTCGCAATTCTCTTTGGCATGGTCATTGCCTTGCTGGCAATCGGGGTTCCAATCGCTGTGGCCCTTGGCCTGTCGTCGACGCTGTTCTTGTTGGTGTTGTCTGACAGCTCGCTCGCGTCAGTGGCGCAGTCGCTCTATCAGGCGATGGCGGGGCACTACACGCTGCTCGCGATCCCATTTTTCATCTTGGCATCTTCCTTCATGTCCACAGGTGGAGTGGCGCGCCGGATCATTGATTTCGCGATTGCGATCATTGGCCATGTGCGTGGGGGTCTCGCGATTGCGGGCGTTCTGGCGTGTATGCTTTTTGCAGCCTTGTCTGGCTCATCTCCCGCAACGGTTGTCGCTGTCGGGTCTATTGTGATCGCAGGCATGGTCAAGTCCGGCTACACCAAAGACTTTGCTGCGGGTGTCATCTGTAACGCGGGGACGCTTGGCATATTGATCCCGCCATCCATTGTGATGGTCGTTTATGCCTCGGCCACAGATGTGTCCGTGGGGCGGATGTTCCTTGCGGGCGTCATTCCGGGCCTTTTGGCGGGCTTCATGCTGATGGTCACCATCTATGTCATTGCACGAGTCAAAAATTTGCCAAAAGGTGAATGGCAGGGATTTGAACAAGTGTTCTCGACCATTCTTGACGCCTCTTGGGGGCTGTTCCTGATGGTGGTCATCTTGGGCGGTATCTATGGGGGTGTGTTCACGCCGACCGAAGCCGCAGCGATTGCCTCTGTCTATGCCTTTATCGTATCGATTTTCATTTACCGCGACATGGGGCCATTGAAGGGGCGCAGCTGGCTGCCCGAAGCTGAGGCCGACCTAGGCTTGTTGGGGCTCCGCGTCTGGGGTTTCACGCTCGTCACTTTCATTCTTTATGCGATTGGCTGTTTCATGATGGGCACGCCGATGTGGTTCGCCTTTGCGGCCGCTGGTGCGTTCTTATTGGTAGCTTCGGTTTTGGCGATGTTAATCGCCAAAGCAGTGCCCGCAGGCAATGGGATGCAGGTTGCAACGGGGGCTGTGCTGATCTTTGGCGTGCTGCCGATGCTCTATGCGGTATATTCGGTGCTGACATCGGACGTGGCGGTATTGTTTGTGATCGTCCAGATCATCGGAGCGGTGTTCATCCTATTGCTGCCACCGGCGGTTTTCGTGTTTAGCCTGGTGCGCGGGGCGCAGCGGTTGGAAGTGTCGGGTGGCGGCTATGTCGAGTCGTTGATTGCGGGGGGCAAGAACCTATTGCGTGCCAACGCGGAAAACGTGATCTTCGCGATCCCAGCATTGTTTCATCGTGACACTAAGCAAACGCTTCTTGAGGCCGGTAAACTGACGATCATGTTGATGTTCATCATCGCGAACGCGTTGATCCTGAAACATGTTTTGACAGACGAACAAATCCCGCAACACATTACCGAAGTGATGCTGGCAGCAGGTCTTGGCCCGATTACATTTCTGATCATCGTCAACATAATCTTATTGATCGGTGGACAGTTCATGGAGCCGTCGGGGCTGATCGTGATCGTTGCTCCGCTGGTGTTCCCGATCGCAATTCAACTGGGCATCGACCCAATCCACCTTGGCATCATCATGGTGGTGAACATGGAAATCGGGATGATCACACCGCCCGTTGGTTTGAACCTGTTCGTGACATCGGGCGTGGTGAACATGTCGATGATGCGGGTCGTGCGCGCGGCTCTGCCGTTCTTGGCCGTGCTCTTCGTGTTCCTGATCATGGTGACCTACATCCCATGGCTGTCGACCGTGTTGCCCATCACATTTATGGGACCGGAAATCATTACGAACTAGTCGCGTTCGTCGATGAGGATTCAAAGCAGGCCATCTGCGTCCTATACAATTTGGTCCGTCAAATCCTGACCCAATTACAGCTTCTGCTGTGGTTGGATTTACATTGCGCAACAGCCGCGAATGTCCGCTCTCCGCCCTGCGCAGCCGTTCACGCACTCTGCAGCATCAGTAGGTTTGGGCTCAAAGCAGACATTCGAAAGTGTCTTAGGTCGCCTCATTTCGAAATTTCATGTTGCTCCAACACCGCAAGCGGCACGATATCGAGTGCCTTTTGATGAGTTGCAGCAAGGTTCACCTTTGGGGCGCAGCCTTCCTCAGCCGCCTGTAGGAACCGTGACGCACACAGGCACCAGCCGTCGCCGGGGTTGAGGCCTGCGAACCGGTATTCAGGGCGCGGGGTGCTGAGGTCATTGCCGACGTATTTGGAGAACGCGAGGAATTCGGCGGTTAGCACGGCACACACCGTATGGCTGCCATTGTCCGCAGCGCAGGTGTCACAAGCGCCGTTGCGAAAGAACCCTGTCATCGGGTCGGTGGAACACAGCGCGAGGGGCTTACCCAGCACATTCAGAGAGGCATCTTTTTCCATCACTCAATACTTTCTGCGATTTGGCGGAACATGGCGACGTTGCTGTCTGCGACGCCGTCTTCACGAAACAATCTGTCTGCTGCATTCAC
Organism: Octadecabacter dasysiphoniae; assembly: GCF_021532615.1. GTDB lineage: Bacteria > Pseudomonadota > Alphaproteobacteria > Rhodobacterales > Rhodobacteraceae > Octadecabacter > Octadecabacter dasysiphoniae. The sequence continues at coordinate 19,803 of NZ_JAKGAQ010000002.1, read as the reverse complement.
GGCGATGACCACGCCGCGGGGGCGGTCGATGTAGATGTATTGCCCGTAGATGCCACGTGCCATGAATTGGCCGGTCGTTGCGCCCACGGGGGACCACCATTGATACCCATAACCGAGTTCTTGTGCGGTTGTGTTCGCGCTGGGGGCGGTGCTTTCGTCGATCCACGCCTCGGATACGATGCGGGTGCCGAAGGAGATGCCGCCATTGGCGACCATATGCCCGAACAAGGCATAGTCGTGGGTTGTCATGTTCATGCCGCCCAACACAAAGGCGACGCCGTATCCGTCCTTGAGGTAGAATGGCGGCACTGTGGGGGCGAGGGGGGTGATCACCTTTTCGTTGAGCAGATCGGGGATCGTGCGGCCCGTTGCGCCGCGAATGACCATGCCAATAATGTGGGTGTCGATTGACACATACTGCCAGTCTGTACCGGGGGTGGTGAAGGTGTCTGTCAGCCCTTCGGCAAACTGATCCATGGATTGACCCAAGGCGAGGACGCGGCTCATCTTGTTGATGTCGGACCAGAAAGCGAGATAATCCTCATCGAAGGTCACGCCGGATGACATTTGCAGCACGTCGCGGATGGTTGCGCCTGCGTAGGCGGATCCGATCAGGGACGGCACATATTGGGTCACTTGCGCGTCGAGGTCGGGGATCGTGCCATCATCGACAAGGACGCCCATCAGTACGGACAGGAACGATTTGGACAGCGAAAACCCCATTCGGTTTGACGTTGCGGGATCTGTTTCGTTGGGGGCCGTCAGCGGATAGCTTTCATGGCGGATGATGCCGTCTTTGAGGACCATCACAGCCGTGACGGATCGGTCCTGTGTCCATGCGGTAAATCCTGCGGGCATATCCATCGTGGCACCGGTCGTCAGGCGGTTCACGGTGTCTGTGTTCGGAACCATCGTTGCGGTTTCAAACATGCTGTCCATGGTGGCGAAGTTTTCGACGATGTCGTCTTTGTTGTATAGCGTCATGAAGGATATGAGCTGGCCGATGCGGTCGCGTTCGAGAACGGCCAGCCCTGCAACGGCCAGAATGCCGATCAGCAGGCCGCGCAGGAGCCAAGAGAAAAAGGTTTTCATCGCAAGTGCCTCATTACCATAGGGGGAATGGTTTTCATAAACCTGACACGCGCGGTGAGGGTCGGCAAGTCAGCCCGCCCAATCAACCCAGCGTCCGTGGAAATCCACCCGCCCGAGCGTCATGTGTATGTCACCCGGCCAGAGCCGCAGGGTCAGGGCCGCGCCGTTTGTGCCGCCGTCATTTTCCATTTGAACAAAGGCCAGCGGGGTGTCCGGTGTGGCGCGTGCGCCCGCTGTTTCGATCATCGCGATGCCTTCGGCCTGTTTGTCAGCAGGGAAATATTGCCACGCGATTGTGGTGTAGATCATGTGTGTTTGCACCGCCACGTGGGCCAGACGCGGGGCCAGCCAGTCGATCGCATCGCCGCGATCCACGGGCGCATGAGGGAGGGACAGCGCGGCATCCGTCAACGCGAGGCGGTCGGGCTGGTCGGGCCACAGATAAGCCAGCAGGCGCAGACGGTCCGTGACGGGATCAACGGGGTTCAGATCTACGCCGCGACGTGACACGACCCTTGGATTGGCGCGCGGTGGCAGCGCGCCGCTCCAATTTGGCGTTAAGGTCAGGACGGGGTCGTCTGCCCCGAATGTTGTATCATTGATTTTCAGCGCGAAGGCATCCCAGTTGAGGTTTAGACCCGCGCTTGCGCCAAGTTCGGACACGCGGATCGGGTTCGGCATTTTGGCCGCGATCACATGCGCGGCGGCGATCAGGGCGGATGCACGGCGCACTTCGTTGGTTTGTGGTGGGGAATTTATAAAGGCGTCAATGAAAGAGGAATGGTTGGTCAGCGCGGTCTGGATTGCGGCCCAAAGATCATCATCTGACGAGGCGTGTGGCGGGTAGGCTGACGCAAGGCCCGCGTCCCCCTTTAGGCGCAACGCATGCAAGGCACCGCACAGGCGTAATGGCACGCTATCGCCACGCGGGCCGAGTTCGCCGCCCCATGAAAACAGACGGTCCGTGAGGGCGCTGCCCGGTTTCAGCCGTTGGCCAAGAAGGCGGCACAATTGTCCCATGAACGGGGAACCAAGGGCATCACAGGACGTAGATTGTTCGCCAAAGGCCATGCGCAGGGGGATGGTCACCGGAACCGATCCGCAAGCTTTTGCATGGCACTGCGGGCGTCATCAGGTGCTGCCTTGGGTGTTTGCGGTTTCGCAGTGGCGGGTTTGGGTTTTGGCGTCGTGGTTGAGGAACGGGCAGGCGTCACTCGCAGGCCAACCGCGTTAAGGAATTTTGGTCCGTCGTCATCCGCCAGATACGGTGCGCCGTCCGACATGCCGCGCAGCACATCATCCAGCCAGTCCTGATCGGCCTTTGCAAAATCGCTAAGGACATAGCCCGGCACGCGGTCTTTGTGGCCGGGATGTCCGACGCCCAACCGCACGCGATCATAATGGGGCGTGATGTGTTGGTGAATAGATCGCAACCCGTTGTGGCCCGCGTGGCCGCCCCCTGATTTCAGGCGTACTTTGGCAGGGGCGAGGTCAATTTCATCGTGGAAGACAACGACATCTGTGCTGTCGAGTTTGAAGAATCGCATGGCCTCACCGACGGACTGGCCGGACAGGTTCATAAATGTTTCCGGTTTCAGCAGGACCACCTTTTGAGACCCGAGGCGGCCTTCGCACATTTGTCCCTGAAACTTGGCACGCCAGGGTGCGAACCCGTGATCGCGCGCAATCTGATTCAGCGCCATAAACCCAATGTTATGACGATTTTGCGCATATTTTGCGCCGGGGTTGCCGAGGCCAACAAACAATTTCATGCCGCCTTATAACGGCCTGAGCGGCGCAGTCCTAGCCCTCGTGACAAGGGGAGATTTGATTAACAGTTGAGCGAAACTCCACCAAGATCATAAGCACTTTGTTAGGAAGTTTCGGGCACATTTGTTCTACAGGAATGAGGTGCGAGAATGACAAAAATGGACCCGGCGACAGCGGCGCTTGTGCCACGGGTGACAGGGGACAACGGGGATATCGTTTCTAACTCTCTGGCGTTTGTGCGGTCCCACTTGGATATGGAAGTTGCGTATCTGTCCGAATTCGTTGATGAGAATCTGGTGTTTCGCGCGGTTAATGCGCCCGGACTTGAAGATATGGTCAGCGTTGGTGGGTCGATGCCCCTTGATGAGGTGTATTGCCGCCATATCCTTGAAGGGCGCCTGCCTGAACTGATGCCGGATACGGATGATGTTCCGTTCGCGCAGGGTATCGCGATGACCCATGATTTGCCTGTGCGGTCGCACGTGAGCATCCCGATCCACCGTACAAATGGCGATATCTACGGCATGTTTTGCTGTTTGAGCCGTAAGCCGCGCCGATCGCTGAATTCGCGTGATCTTGAGGTGATGCGCGCATTTGCGTCGCTGTCCGCGGATCAGGTGAACACGCAGCTGACCTCGGATTTTGCCATACAGGCCAAACGGGATTCGATTGAAAAGGTGTTGCAGACAAGTGATTTCGAAATCGCGTTGCAGCCTATTCTTCGCCTGCAAGATCAAGGGGTTGCCGGGTACGAAGCGCTGTGCAGGTTCTCTCCTACTCCATATCGCCCGCCGAATTTTTGGTTTGATGATGCTGCCGCCGTCGGGCTTCAAGTCGCGCTTGAGCTTCATGTTATTGAGGTCGCTTTGGCCCTTTTGGCGGATCTTCCGGCGGCGTGTTATCTGGCGGTGAACACGTCCCCGGCGACGCTTGCGACGGGGCGGATTTCGCCGCTGGTTGAGGCTGTTGGCCGGGACCGCGTGGTCGTCGAGATTACCGAGCATGCTGCAATTGATGATCTTGATGTGTTGCTGATGGAGATTGACCGCCTGAGGGACCTCGGCGCGCGGATCGCCGTGGATGATGCGGGTGCCGGATATTCAGGATTGCAGCAAATTATCCGGCTGCGACCGGATGTTATCAAGTTGGATATGTCGCTGACACAAGACGTCGACAAAGACCTCGCCAGGCGGTCACTGGCGTCTGCGATGGTTCAATTTGCGCAGGACACCAAGGCGCATGTGGTCGCCGAAGGCATCGAAACCGAAGCCGAAATGCAAACGCTGCGTATGTTGGGTGTTGAATTGGGGCAGGGGTATTATTTGGGTCGCCCTGCATTGGCGTCCCTGATTCTGGGCGGCACAAAAACCGCGTAGGCGCATGTGTTTAAGACAGGCGGTGTGCGGACGTAAAAAGGGCGCACCAATCGGCACGCCCTTTTCCTGAATTTCAGACTAACGCCGCAGCGTCTTAGTCTTCGGATGCTTCCGTTGTTGCGGGCACTTCGTCTGCTGCAACTTCACCTTCGTCGTCATCTTCTGCGGATGTCAGGCTTGCCGGAGCTTGCAGGTTCGCAATGACGAAGTCGCGGTCGATTGTCGGCTTCGCGCCAGATGGCAGCGTGATCGAGGAAATCGTGATTGTATCGCCGATTTCGAGACCTGCGAGATCAACTGTAAGAACCTCTGGGATGTCACCAGCGGTGACAACCAGTTCCACTTCGTTACGCACAGGCACCAAAATACCGCCAGCTTTCAGGGCCGGGCATTCGTCTTCGTTGATGAATTCAACACCGATGAACAGGTTGATTTTCGTTGTGCGCTTGAGGCGCATAAAGTCGAGGTGCGTTGGCAAATCTTTGACAACGTGGCGCTGCACGTTGCGGCAGATCACGCGCACATCGTCGTGGCCTTCAACCTTCAGGTTGAACAATGTGGAAAGAAAACGGCCTGCTTTCAACCGCTTAAGCAGCACGTTGAAGGGTACATTGATCGCGATAGGGTCTTCACCGCCACCGTAGACAACGCCGGGCACGAGGCCGTCGCGGCGGGCTTGGCGCGCAGCACCTTTGCCTGTGTCAGTACGCAATGTTGCTTCGAAATCTGGAACTTGGCCAGCCATAGTATCGTCCTTTCAATTCGCGCGTCACCGAATTCTCTGGGTGACCCACTTTGCCATGTCAGGAACCTGCTGGTCCCTAGTGAAGCCGCGCGTATAGGGCAGGTTTGGCCGTTTGGGAAGGGGGTTTAGGCCCATTTTCCTTCGAAATCGTCGGGCACCAACAGGACGTCGGGGCTCAGGTCTTTGACATCGCGTTTGCCGCACAGCGCCATGGTGATGTCGAGTTCCTTTTGGATGACCGCAAGCGCGGTTGTGACGCCCTTTTCACCCATGGCACCAAGCCCGTGAATGTAGGCGCGCCCGATCATCACGCCCTTTGCGCCAAGCGCGAGCGCCTTGAGCACATCCTGGCCGGAGCGAATACCGCTGTCTAGGTGCACTTCGACCTTGTCACCCACCGCGCGCATGATGCCGGGCAGCATCTTGATTGACGATAGTGCCCCATCAAGCTGGCGGCCGCCGTGGTTTGACACGATGATCGCGTCAGCCCCCACTTCGGCGGCCATTTTCGCGTCTTCGACGTCCAAAATACCCTTCAGGATCAGTTTCCTGCCCCATTTCTTTTTCAGAATGCGGACTTTTTCCCAATCAAGGCGGGGATCGAACTGTTCCGCGGTCCAAGTGTGAAGGGAGTTCATGTTTTCTACGCCCTTCGCGTGACCCACGATGTTGCCGAATGTCTTGCGCTTGGTTTGCAGCATCTCAATCCCCCAGCGCCATTTTGTGGCGAGGTCGAGGATCACCGGCGGCGTTAACTTGGGCGGGGCTGTCAGCCCATTTTTCAAATCTTTGTGCCGCTGGCCAAGGATTTGTAGATCAAGCGTGAGGACCAGCGCAGAACAGCCCGCAACCTTGGCGCGTTCGATGATCGCATCGACGTAGTCTTCGTCGCGCATCACATAAAGCTGGAACCAGAAGGGTTTGGTTGTGTGTTCGGCGACGTCTTCGATAGAACAGATCGACATGGTCGACAGGGTAAAGGGTACACCGAATTTTTCAGCGGCGCGCGCGGCTTTGATTTCGCCATCCGCACGCTGCATTCCGGTCAGACCGACAGGGGCGAGGGCGACGGGCATCGCCACATCTTGCCCGATCATCTGGCTGGCTGTTGTGCGGTCCGACATATCCACGGCGATGCGTTGGCGCAGGCGGATTTGATCAAAGTCGGACGTATTTTCGCGAAATGTCTGTTCCGTCCATGATCCGCTTTCGCAGTAGTCATAGAACATCTTTGGCGTGCGACGTTTATGGAGGCGTTTCAGATCGGCGATGGATGTGATGACGGGCATTACACGTGCTTTCGGCTGGATTGGTTAGGTTCTTTTACCAATTCGGCCAATTCAGTGCAAATGTTTAGTCCGGTCAGCCGTTATGCAGAATGTGCCCCATCGGCCAAAGATTTAACAAACGCCAGAACGTCGGCCACAGGTTCACCCGCGCCGATCTTTTCGACGATGGCGGATCCGACGACCGTGCCATCTGCGACGCCTGCGATGTCTTTGGCCGTTTCAGGTGTGCGCACGCCAAAACCCACGATGACGGGCAGATCGGTCGACGCTTTGATGCGGGCGACTTCTGGTGCAACATCTGATGCTTGTGCGGCGGCGGCGCCTGTCGTTCCGGTGACGGACACGTAATAGACAAAGCCGGATGTGTTTTGCAGCACCTTGGGCAGGCGTTTTGCATCTGTGGTCGGCGTCGCGAGGCGGATAAAGTTGAGGCCAGCGGCCTGCGCGGGAATACACAATTCGTCGTCTTCTTCGGGCGGAAGATCAACGATGATCAACCCGTCGATGCCTGCGTCTTTGGCTTGGGTCAGGAATGTATCAACGCCGCGTGAATAGATGGGGTTGTAATAGCCCATCAAAACGATCGGCGTGGTGTCATCGGATTGGCGAAGTTCGCGCGCGATGTTCAGCGTCTGGTCCAACGTCATGCCGCCCTCAAGGGCGCGCTGTCCGGCGAGCTGGATCGTGGAGCCATCTGCCATCGGATCCGTGAAGGGCAGGCCGAGTTCGATCACATCAACGCCCGCGGCGGGCAGGCCTTTGACGATTTCAAGCGATGTCGCGTAGTCGGGATCGCCCGCCATGATATAGGCCACGAAGGCTTTTTTGTTGGCTGCGGCCAGCTCTGCGAATTTGGCGTCAAGTCTGCTCATGATGATCCCCGTCTGAATACCTCGGCTGGGTTTGCGCGAAGTATCAGGGAAAATCAATGGCCGTTAGCCTTGCGCGGGTTCTTCGAGCGATGAGATCATCCATTTGACGCCAAACTTGTCCGTGCAGGTGCCAAAACCCCCTGACCAGAACGTCGGTTGAAAGGGCATTTCCACCGCGCCGCCATCCGCGAGTGCATTGAACGCGGCACGACTGGCCACGTTTGAGGGCAGGGAAACCATGATGGAACAGCCGTCCATCGCACCGCTGCCGTCCATGAACGAATCTGATGCGTATATTTCACCGCTCGCCACTTTCATGCTGCAATGGGCGATGTGATCTTGTGTGCCGTCCGGCGCGTCAAAGTCCGGCATCTCTGCGGCGGTCATCATCATTTCAATCTCGACACCGAAAATCTTGGCGTATGTGGTCATCGCCGTGCGGCAGGTGCCGTTGAATTTCAAATATGGAACTACGGTCATTGGGTCGTCCTCCTGATATGATTATAGCACAGTTTGCTTGCGGTGATGCGCGCTGCGGCCTAGAAGCCCAAGAACCGCGAAAAGGAGCGTCCAGATGGGTTTTAAGATGGGTATCGTCGGCATGCCGAATGTTGGCAAATCGACGTTGTTTAACGCGTTGACACGCACGGCGGCGGCGCAGGCTGCGAATTTCCCGTTTTGCACGATTGAACCCAACGTCGGTGAGGTCGCAGTGCCTGATGCACGGCTTGATAAACTTGCGGCGATTGCATCGTCGAAATCTATCATTCCGACACGGATGACATTTGTGGATATCGCAGGACTGGTCAAAGGCGCGTCCAAGGGTGAAGGGCTGGGCAATCAGTTCTTGGCCAACATTCGCGAAACGGACGCGATTGCCCACGTGCTGCGCTGTTTTGAAGACGGCGATGTGACCCATGTTGACGGGCGCGTTGACCCTGTTGCGGACGCGGAAACCATCGAAACAGAACTGATGCTGGCTGATCTGGAAAGCATTGAAAAGCGCCTGCAAAACCTGATCCGCAAGACACGCGGTGGCGACAAAGATGCGGTGCAACAGGTCCGTTTGTTAGAGGAGGCCAAGGCCGCGCTTGAGGATGGGAAACCTGCGCGCGTTGTTGAGGTTGATGATGATGATCTGAAAGCCTGGAACATGCTGCAATTGCTGACGACCAAGCCTGTTTTGTATGTTTGCAACGTGGGTGAATCCGAAGCATCCGAGGGGAACGCCCATTCTGCCGCCGTTGCCGCCATGGCTGAAGCGCAGGGCAACAGCCACGTCATAATCTCCGCCCAGATCGAAGAAGAAATCAGCCAGCTTGAAGACGATGAAGCGGTTATGTTTCTGGAAGAAATGGGGTTAGCAGAGGCCGGATTGGATCGCCTGATCAAAGCAGGTTACGCGCTGCTGCATCTGGAAACCTATTTCACCGTTGGCCCCAAAGAGGCTCGTGCCTGGACGGTACCGGCCGAAACCAAAGCACCGCAAGCGGCGGGTGTGATCCATGGTGATTTCGAAAAAGGGTTCATCCGCGCTGAAACCATTGCCTATGATGATTTCGTGACCCTCGGCGGGGAACAACCCGCAAAAGAGGCCGGAAAAATGCGCGCCGAGGGCAAGGGATATGTCGTCAAAGACGGCGACGTCCTGCATTTCCTGTTCAACACCTAAGCCGGACAGCAACGGGGTATTTCGCCCAATTGTGACGTAACTTGACGGTTTTTCACCTAAATTCCGTCAGGTTTACACGTTAATCGCGAGTTAAGATTTCAAGCCAGCCAACTTCTGGGCGATCATATACGCCCCGATTTTGCTGGATCTTAACAGCGCGAGTGTTTGTAATGCCGGACCCCTATGTATCTGAAATGAAGTATTTGGGCGGTGCGACGCTCGACTTCGTTGAGGTTGCTGTGGATGCCGGCACCGATGTTTCGGATATTTTTGTGACGATCTACAATCCGAACGGGTCCGTGCGCACGGTCAATGGCCTGGGCAGTTCGGTCACCACGCAATACGGCAAAGATATTTACGTCATCAGCACATCGACGTCTGGCACGTTTAACGGGCTGAACAAGTCCGGCGGCGTTGCGTTGGAACAAGGTGGGTCGTTGTTGTCATTTTCGTCGTTCGATGACGGGGCGGTTGTGAACGCGACATCGGGTATCGCCAGCGGTCAAAGTTCAACGCAAGTCGGGTCTGCGGGGGCGGGCTCGTCTTTGGAAACGCTCGATGGTGGTGCGACGTATACAACCCAAACCAGCCCGACGTCTGGTGCGATTCCGTGTTTTTGTGCAGGCACCCTGATTGAAACTGAAGATGGCCCCATTCCGGTTGAAGATTTGCCGGTTGGTATCAGGCTTTTGGCGCATGACGGCGCGTGGCACCAACTGCGCCTGCGGATGCATCGCAAGATTGATGCGCGCGATTTGGCCAAGAACCCGAAGTTAAAGCCTGTCCGCATAAGGACCGGGGCGCTGGGCGCAGGGCTGCCCGAGCGCGACCTTTGGGTGTCGCGTCAGCACCGAATGCTGACACGGTCCCCTATCGCAAAGCGGATGTTTGGTGATGACGAAGTGCTCATTGCCGCCATTCATTTGACGGGCTTGCGAGGGGTAGAAATAGCCTCTGAGGTGTCTTCGATAGAATATGTGCATCTCTTGCTGGACGATCATGCCATCGTCCTTGCGGAAGGGGCTGGCACAGAAAGCCTGCTGGTGACCCAAAGTTCTTTGGCCGCATTGGGGCCGGATGCCACGCGCGAAATTGCCGATCTGTTCCCGCTGCTGTTGGATGCAGGTGCCGGAATGACGCCAACGTGCCCCATTCCGAAAGGTGCCGCACAAAAGCAGCTGGTGGGGCGGCATGCAAAGAACAACAAAATGATTTGTACGCCGCGCGCGCACGTTTAAGCGATCAAATCCCGTGATTTACAGAAACGTGCAGATACCTGCGATAACCGCTTGTTCTTTCAGCCCATGTGGCGATATACGCGTCGTCGGAGACGTGGCCGAGTGGTCGAAGGCGCTCCCCTGCTAAGGGAGTAGGCTCGGAAGGGTCTCGAGGGTTCGAATCCCTTCGTCTCCGCCAGACACATCACCTAAGTCGTTGTTTTTATGATAAAATATGCGACTTAGGTATTTTTGATCCCCCATTTGATCCCCCATCGCATTCTGGAACTAGGTGGAATGATAGGGTATCGCGTTGCGACAGATAGCATCATAGTGACTCTTGCTTGGCTTTGATATTTTTGCAGTGGTGCGGACTTAAGGTTTTTTTGATGTTATGGGCTACGCAATGAAATGGACAGTTTTTCAATGACTGCAAAGCGACCATTTGAAGCTGAGCATGTGTTAATAGTGGGTGCAGGAGCTTCTTTTAATGCGGGGCTTCCACTTGCCAGTGACTTTACGGACAGATTGACTGACACTAAGAGATTGAGTCTTGATGGACCAAGTGTCGCACAGGTGCGATACATCAAGACTTTTGTAAAACGCGTATTTGCAGAAGATATCGATATTGATGCTGGTAGTTGGCCGGAAATAGAAGATATTTTTACCCTAATAGATTTGTCAGCCAACACTGGTCATCATCTTGGAAAAGACTATGCGCCTCGGGATTTACGTGTAGTACGCAGAGCGATTTTGGTGCGGCTCATACGCATGTTCGAGCAGTCAGCAAGAAAGAAAAGACGTAACCCTGACGCCAAGTGGAGCAATCTGGAAGATTTGTTCTCAAGATTTTGTTTCGAGGAATGTGCCGTCTTGAGTATGAATTGGGATACAGTTTTTGAAGAGGGTTTGCTTCGAACTCAGGGTGTTGAAAGTATCGAGTATGGTTGCAATGCATTGTCTGCAAAATTTTGCAAAGATTCCTTAAAAGAAACGAAACGGTCTGGGGATACTCTGCACATCGTTAAGCCGCATGGCTCGGTGAACTGGCTCTACTGTGACAACTGTCGTGCAACTTTTTGGGTGGGTGGCGAAAGTTCGTCAAAGATCGCCCGTGCATTGTTCCAACCTGCTGATTGGGACGCCATCGGCGTAGGTCCACGAGGTAAGCGCCACGTGTGCATCCAACCTAAGTGTCCCTATTGCTCTGCAAAAAGCTTGGGAACACGCTTTGCAACATTCAGCTATAAGAAGGCTCTCGATTTCCCGATGTTCACTGCAAGTTGGACGACTGCTGAAAAACGACTTGCCGAAGCTACAAATTGGATTTTTTTTGGTTATTCTCTTCCCGCCGCTGATTTCGAATTTAAGGCAATGCTAAAGAGAATTCAGCTGACAGAAAACATTCGACCAAAGATCACAGTGATAACAGGCGGCGATGATGCTGAAAGTACGATAACGAGATATAAGAATTTTTTTGGTCACAAGGCGCGAGAGCGTAGTTATTTTAAGGATGGACTAGATTGCGGCGCATTGGCGCACTTGGAAACGCTAGGTGTTCTGCAAGGGGGGTGGTGATGGCCATTAGAATTTTTGGTCCTTAAGCGGCCTTTCAGATTTACGCATCCTGTTCATGATCGTTAGAGCACAAAACCTCGGCGGTGCCTCACGATATCTGGAGCGTTCCCGATTTTCGTTTCTTTGTTCAGCTGATGGCCATGTAACGTTAGTTAAGAAGCCCGATCAGCAATCCCAAAGCTATCAAAATATCCAAGCCGATGAAAATCCACAGGACCCATTTTCTGACTGCGGTCACACGACGCGTCATAATCCCGAGGGACAGGCCTACGAGGACAATAACAAGAGCAAGGATTGGAACCGCTATCCCGCCTGTGAAAGTGACGATCAAGTAGCCCAAAACGATATAGACGATTCCGAATGGGATCAGCGCGAGCGTGTCCCTGTTGCGCCCGCCCATTATCCATTCACATGCGTGCCAAAAACCTGTGAATACGAGGAGTGATCCTGCTAGTCCCATGATAGGTAGTCCTTAATCTTGTGGGCAGGGCATACCAGCCACGCCCCAGGCCAAAATGTCGTTGATGTGTTCCTGAAGACTGTAGGGTGCAGGTTCGCGTCCGCCCCCCGGCGACCACGCCCAATGCAGGATCAGATCGTGATTGAGGTGTTCAGCCAAATCGATCGCGGTCCGTCCGCCATTGCGATCCGGGTCACGTAGCTGTGCACAAATCTCTTCCGTAGAGCGGCCGAACCAATCAGCCTCAACTGGCGCAAGCTGCCATCCCATTGCAACGCGTGGGGCGGCATGTGGGATATCATTTGCATTATCCCAGTCTTCATCTTTGGTTGTATGGCATGTGGAACATTGCAGGTTTTCGATGCCCATGCGGCTTTCGCCAGCCTGAATGTTCATACCGTGTGGGCGCGTTTCGCCGTAGGTTGGCCCTGACCACATGGGTCGGTCCGAGGGGCCGGTGTGACAGTTCGCGCACCTTGGATGACCCGTGACTTCATAGACGCGCGACCAGGCGTCCAAACCGTCTTCAACCGATACCGAACCCTCCGCAGGTGGCACGATTTCGACCGCCGTTTCCCGAGCTAACACAGCTGAGCCCATGCCAAGGATTACGGCAACTAAAAGTGGATATTTCATAATCTACCTTTCTCAGACAAAGTTGATGTGCTTGTGGAACGGCATTTCACGAATGCGCTGTCCAGTTGCGGCAAAAATCGCGTTGCCCAAGGCAGGTGCAGCAGGTGGGACACCGGGTTCTCCAAGGCCACGGATATGATGGCCATTCTCCAGTATTTTCACTTCGAACTCAGGGGTTTGGAACAACCGCAGTCCCTCATTGGCGTGGTAGTTGTCTTGCTGAGCTGCGTAGTTTTCGTAGGTCAACTCGCTGTTGATTGCGTGACCCAGCCCGTAGATCATCCCCCCGAACAACTGCGCTTCCGCGTTCTTCGGATCTAGAACAGTGCCGACGTCCGCCACGATGAACGCTTTGTCGATCTTAATGCCGTTGGGTGTGTTGGTAACCTCTACAACCTGCGCGACGGGCACGCCGAATGACATGCAGAATGCAATGCCGCGACCGCGGTTTTCACCCAGAGACGGCCCATCCCAGCCAGAGATTTTGCCAACCTCTTCCATAACTTTTCGGGAAGTACCATCGAAGCAAAGGCGGACCCGTTCTACCAACGGATCTGCCCCGGCAGCATGAATGAGTTCGTCCATGAACGTATCGTGCATGAACCCGTTTCCAGATGCCCCAACAGAACGCCATGTCGAAACCGGAACCATGTCGGGGGCGCGATACGCCGTTACGCGGTAATTCGGAATCGTGAACGGCTGGTCCCAAGACCCGTGAGCGATCGACGGATCGGGCCCCGGCATGGCGATGCCCGAGTTTCGTTCCAACCAGCTTGGGATGACGGCCGCTTGGCTGACTGACAGGTCAAATGTGTCCACTTGACCGTTCGAAACCTTGCCCCGCGCGCGTGCAATTGCTGGTGGGCGGGGGAATTCGTGGGTCATGTCTTCTTCACGGCTCCACGTCAATTTGACGGGCGTACCCTTGACGGCCATCGCAATTTCGACGGCTTGTTCGACATGTTTGATCTCTGCGCGGTGGCCAAAGCTGCCGCCCATTTGCTGGACGTAGACGTGCACATTTTCGGGGGCAAGACCGGTTAATGCGACAGCCTTGTCACGAGTCCAGATGGGGGCCTGCACGCCGCTCCAAATCTCACATTTCGTATCGGTCACCAGAACAATGGCATTCATGGGTTCCATCGGGGCATGCGCCAGATAGGGCACACGGTATTCGGCCTCGATGATGTCGTCTGTTTCCAACGCGACGGCCACATCACCTTCATCACGCTGCCGGTCGTTGAAATAGTCTTCGTTATCAATGGCCGTCTCAAGAACGTTCCACATCTTTTCGGAGTTCTCAGGGTAAGAACCGGGTCCCCAGACACATTCCACTGCGTTCGCCGCTTGGATCGCGTACCATGTGTTGCTGGCAATCACGCCAACGCCGCCAGTTACAGGCACAATTTCTTGGACGCCCGGCATTGTTTTGGCTGTCGTTGCATCGAAGCTGATTATGTCACCACCAATGGCAGGATTGGCACAAACAGACGCGAAAACCATGCCATCAACCTTACAGTCAATTCCGTAGATTTCGGTTCCTGTGCTTTTGGCGACCATGTCCAACCGCTTCATGTTCGGCTTACCAAGGAGGCGCCAAGTGCTGGGGTCGCGCAAGGTCACGTCTTCGACGGGGGCGATGAGTGCTGATTCAGCCGCAAGCGCTGTGTAGGCAATTTCTTCGCCGTTTGGCAAAATGACGTGCCCGTCTTTTGTCGCAAGCTGGCTGCGGTCCACGCCCGTGCGCTGCGCTGCCGCCTCTTTCAGGGTTTCGCGTGCCACGGCTCCTGCTGTGCGAAGTTTTGTGAAACTATCAGGCGTTGTGGACGATCCACCGGTGATCTGAAGCCCGATCAATTTGGCGACTTTGCCAAACATGTACCGGGTGATCTGCGTCGATGTGCTATCGTCATATCCAGGCGCGGCACCTTCTTCGAGGGTGGCCGCGTTATAGTAGGCAAGCCCGGGCATCCCGGGGGTCAAAGTTGCAGAGGCAGGGTCAATGTCCAACTCTTCTGCGATCAGGTTCGCCTGAAGCGCAACTGCGCCTTGCCCCATTTCCGCACGCGGTGTGATCAACGTAATCCCGTTTGCATCAATCTTGACGTATGGCGTAATCGCCGCTTCGCCCTCAGCAAGATCGTCTAGCAAAGGGTTCGGGATCGGGCGGTTCACCATATACGCACCAAAGGCGACACCACCGGCAATGGTAGCCGATCCGATTAGAAACGTACGACGGGCAATTGTTCCAACACGGCTCATGGATCAGGTCTCCTGCAGTTTGGTGGCCGCGGATTTCACGGCTGCGCGAATGCGAGGATAAGTCCCGCAGCGGCACAAGTTTCCAGACATCACCGCATCGATCTTTTCATCCGATGGGGCGGGGTCTGCATCGAGCAAAGATGCGGCCTGCATGATCTGTCCCGATTGACAGTAGCCACATTGCGCGACCTGCTCTTCGATCCAAGCTTCTTGCACGGCATGAAGGGCGTCAGGTGTCCCGAGACCTTCAATCGTCGTCACCTCGCCTCCAGCGAGGTCACTAACGGCCAATTGGCAAGAGCGGACAGCCATGCCGTCAATATGGACTGTGCAAGCACCGCATTGAGCGATGCCACAGCCGTATTTTGGGCCCATAATCCCCAGCTCGTCGCGAAGCACCCAAAGCAGCGGCATATCTAGTGCGACATCAATCTCGCGCTTCTCACCATTGACACTAATTTCCATGTGGACGTTCCTCTGCTGGCAAAAAAATTCGTTGGGGCTGCCGTATTGTGGCAATGACTGGGGTAGCGATCATTCGGCGAGCGGATCCGCTTTAGGTCATCATGGTCTTCATTGTGGCGTGGAACGCATCGTCGTCTTGGCTATTGCGCTTGGACAGGATTTTCCGCGCATCTTCGCCAACAACATATCGCAACGTATCACTGCCATCGGTTGCCGCAGACCAAATAGCCTCACTTGCGGCGCTCACCTCGGACGCATCAGGGCCCATCTTTTCAAAAAGCTTGGTCATGCCGCCCGCAATCGGCAAATATTCTTGGATGCTTTGATCCATCACGAACTCAAGTGACCGGCTACTGAAATCTGTATTGACGTTGCCAGGTTCAACGAGTTTCACACGCACACCAAACGCCTCAAGCTCATATCTCAGCGACTCCGTAAATCCTTCGACGGCGTACTTTGTACCATGGTACAGGCTTGCGAGCGGCAAAGTAACTCGCCCACCCATGGAGGACACATTTACGATGGTTCCCGACGCGTTTGCACGCATATGAGGGATGAAAGCCTTGGTCGTCGCGATCAAACCCAAAACATTGGTCGCAAATTGCTTCTCAATCCCCGCCATTGGGAACGTCTCAAGGGGCCCAAACGCGCCATAACCTGCATTGTTCAGCAAGACATCAATCTTGCCGTAAGCTGCGACGGCTACATCGCGCGCTGCGTCGATGCTGTCATGATCAGTGACGTCCAAACGCAGGACCAAAACGTTTTCAAGCTCAGTCAGCTCCGTCTCTTTTTCAGGAGAGCGCATTGTTGCGACAACGTTCCAACCCTTTGAATGGAAGAGCTTTGCTGTGTCTTTTCCCATGCCCGAAGAGGCGCCGGTAATGAAAATGGTCTGTGTCATCGGCTAACCTTTTCTGAGGTATATGTTGGATCGAAAATTTAGTAGTGAACCGCTATCAGTTTTATTTAGTAGCGCTTCGAAATTATTGCAAGGCAAAAGCCTGACTGGTAAACGAAGGCGAGTGTTGGAACAGCCCATGATCGAAAAAGAATTTATCAAACACCTCATCAAAAGGCTTGCCCGAGTAGATGAAAATGAAGGGTGGAAATCAGACTTAAAGCCTGCGCAGCGCACAGCGTTGGAATATCTGGGGCGCGCAAACCGGTTTTCGCGTAAGCCATCCCATATTGCGGATTTTTTGGGGTCGACGCGGGGAACCGTATCCCAAACGCTCAAAGCTCTTGCCGAAAAAGAATTTATCGCAGAAGAACATTGCCCGGAGTTGGACAGGCGCTCAAAGTCTTTCGTTCTCACTGCAAAAGGTATTGAACGTCTTGCAGAGACCGACACCCTCACAGAAGCGCTTGATGGCATCCCTCGCGAAAAGCTGCTTGAAATTGCTTTGGTCCTGCGACCGGTCTTAAACAGAGTTCTTCTTGCGAAACAGCAACGGGATTTTGGTCTGTGCAGAAGGTGCAAGCATTTTGAGAAGCAAGGCGAAGGCGGTGCCTGTCAGCTACTTGGGGCGAATCTAACAACGGAAGAGACGACCCAGATTTGTTATCACAGTGAGCCAAGGTCGATTGACTAGGTGGTCTTCTTGCGAGGTCGCCCAAGAAAGCAACCACTTCTTGTACCGGCATCAAGGCCTTGTTGTACGAGCAGCAGCCTTCCGGCCCCGATGATGCTGTTTATTTGAACGATGTCTGCTTTAGGGAAACAAGAACGCGGTGAAGAACTAAACCACGGATGTCCGGTTTGGACCGCTCGTGTCGCCAGCCAAGGTCAAAATTGAGCAGATGCTGCGCCGCACCCGGTGACCGCTTTGAGCCCAAAGTGCTCGATGCAGCACTATGGGCCAATGTCAGCTATTACGTGATCCGTTACGGTATGATTATTCCGATATCGGCCGGGCGAGATGCCAAACTGTCGCCTAAATGCCAATCCAAAGGCGCTTTCTGATCCGTATCCAGCGGCTTGAGCAATGTTGGACATTGGCTCCACACCTTTGCGCAAGGCAGCGCAGGCGCGTTCTAATCTCCACTGGGTCAGATAGGCTAAAGGTGGCTTCCCAACCGTTTCCGTAAAAGTTCGGGCAAAAGACGAACGTGACATACCAACTGCGCGGGCCAAATTGTCCACTGTCCACCCGTATTCAGGATTTCCATGCATACCCTCCAACGCCCGCCGAATTTTAGGATGTGCAAGGCCGTTCAGCCATGTCGGCGCGGGATGATCACCCCTAAAGGCATATGCCCGCAGCGCATGGACAAGCATGACATCTGCAAGGCCTTTACTAGCCGCATCGCATCCGATTTTCGGGTTTTCCAATTCGTTATTCAAAAGCGATAGAGACAAACGCAGTGCCGTCGCTGAATGATCCTGCGCCGAAAACCGGATTACGCTCGGCATCGCCTTGAGCAGAAAATCGATGGGATCACCCCGTACATCGAAACCGCCGCCAAGCATGATGGTGTCGTCGCCGCCAAAACATGCGGTTTCTCCTGTATCCCAATCGAACGCCTGCAATCCATCTATCGGCGTCAATGTTGGATCACTCGTGACGACATAACCGGCCGCATTAGCTAAGAAAAACGTATCGCCCTCAAAAAGCTGGACCGCATCCTGACCGTCAGGAATGAGCCAAGCGTTCCCTTTCATCACGGCAACAAATTTTAGCGTCGTACGAAGAGAGAACCGTAAAGACCACCCACCGGCGGCTTCCAGTCGCGTGCAGCGCACACTGCGCAAATTGAGATGGTTCAACACATCGGAAAGCACATCGGTCATTTGGACGATTTCTACATAAAATGAGGTCTTGAAATATAGAAAATCCTCAAGTGTCCGTCAATTATTGAGAAGTGGAAAGCAAAACAAAGGATAAATCATGATGGATACCACCCCCAAGGTTGTTGCGATCACCGGTGGCAGCAGCGGAATCGGCCTCGCAACAGCAAAGCTATTGGCCAAAAGCGGCGCAAAGCTTGTGATCGGCGCGCGCCGCGCTGATAAAATCGAGGCCGCCGCAGAAGATATGCGCGCGGAAGGCGCAGATGTGATCGCCTGCACGTTGGATGTCGCGGACCGGGCCAGTGTATCGGCTTTTGTGACATCGGCTGAGGATCAGTTCGGTCAGCTTGATGCCTTGGTGAACAATGCCGGAATTGCCCCGATATCAGATCTTGATCATCTGAACGTCGCGGAATGGGATGCGATGATTGATGTCAATCTGCGCGGGCCGCTTTATGGGATCGCGGCAGCCTTACCGATCTTCAGACAGCAAAAGCGCGGGCATTTCGTTAATGTCGTCTCGACCGCCGGATTGGTCCTCGCACCCAAAATGGCCGTCTACGCTGCGACAAAGAATGCGTTGCGCACCATTGGGGAAGGACTACGCCTAGAGTCAGGTCCGGACCTGCGTGTCACAAACGTCTCGCCCGGATTTGTCCAAACGGACTTTGCCAGCTCGATCACGGATCAAGCGATGAGAGGGGCTATCGAAAAGCGAATGGGTGAAATTGGCCTGTCACCTGATGCAATCGCCCAAGCCATCGCTTTTGCCATCAACCAGCCATCAGATGTTGAGGTCGGCGACATTGTCATCCGCTCAGCGGCACAAAGCTAGGGCGGGCTAGCGGTTTTTGAGAAAGCTGTCGTTCATTCATACCACTTGCACGGCAGCTTTGTCCCGCAGACCGTGAGTTCGCTTGTGCTGAGATTTTGCAGGCGCAGCGAATGGCTGGTTCGACGGGCTGCACTGCAGAATCCAGAACCAGCGGCCAAGGTCGGCTCTGGGACGAGAACGTCTCTTTGCAGAGCCCTGCTCTGAGGTGCGACACTTCGGAGGTTCGCGGACATGAGCGCGAAATTCCGCGGTCTCGCAAATGACCGGTTCGCAGCATCAGGTTACCCTGGTCGAAGGCTATGAGCAGAAAAAGTCGCCCAATTCTGCTGCACACTTTGCTGCACAAATAGCAACCCTCGGAAATCCTGACTCCAACAAAAACATAGACTTAAGTTACTGATATAAAATAACTTTCGGACTTCGTCTCCGCCACAATTCATCCTAGGTTCTTGATTTTCAAAATACTTGGTGGTGCTTTGTCGTATTATTTGCCTTCCTATGTGCCAAACGGCGAGTGACGCTCAGGACACTACTCGGCATGTTTTCCGCCAGCGGCACAACTAGCCAACGTCCGCTAGGCTCGCTCGCTTGACCAGCCGAGCCTCAGAGGGGGGCGAGGCTGACGCTGACATTATTTCTCGCTGACTTCGATAGTATAATTTCCAAACGGCCTGATGTGCGAACATCGCTTTTCGGCCAAATGTTTGCCGATGTTGGCCAAAGCTGTGGATCGATATTTC
>NZ_JAKGAQ010000029.1 GCF_021532615.1 Octadecabacter dasysiphoniae | reverse complement strand
AAAGCGATGTTCGCAAACTAGGTCGTTTGGAAATTATGCTATCGAAGTCAGCGAGAAATAATGTCAGCGTCAGCCTCACCCTCCCTGACGCTGGAATGGTCAAGCAAGCAGGCCTAGCGCTCGAAATCTCAGCACTTGTTGAATTTTTTGGGCTCTTCGCGTGATAACGGACATTCCTGCTGCACGCAGCGTCTGACACTCTGGGCTCAAAGCAGACTTTAGCTACGCGATGCGCCAACTTCCATTATGCGGGTCAAAGCCGCCAAACAGAAAT
>NZ_JAKGAQ010000028.1 GCF_021532615.1 Octadecabacter dasysiphoniae | reverse complement strand
AGGATCACGTGATCGGCGGTCAGGATGTCGGGGCTGACATCGGTCAGGAACACCACCGTGTCGCCGTCCAGATCGATGCGCGTGTCGTGGCCGCCGGGCCCGTCTGCACTGACGACCGCCGAGAACTCGGCGAAATCGGTGAACCCAAAATCGCTCACATCCAGCCGGTCGCCCTCGGCGCCGTCGAAATCAATCACCGTGGTGGACCCGTCGAGGTTGCGGAACGTCATGATGTTCGCGCCCTGCCCGCCCGAAATCCGGTCCGTGCCGCCGCCACCGTCGATGGTATCGTCGCCGGTGCCCGCAAAGATCA
>NZ_JAKGAQ010000027.1 GCF_021532615.1 Octadecabacter dasysiphoniae | reverse complement strand
GTGACGGTGACGATCACCGGGGTCGATGATGCGGCGGTGATTACGGGCGACACGACGGGTGACGTGACCGAGGATGAGGCGACAACCCTCACGGCGACAGGTGCGCTAAGCGTCACGGATCCCGATACCGGCGAGGCCGCGTTCCCGACGCAGAGTGGCACGGTCGGGACCTACGGCAGCTTTTACATCGACGCAGAAGGGGCGTGGACCTACACGGCGGACAATGCGCAAGAGGCGGTCCAGAGCCTTGCTGACGGCCAGACAGCAAGTGACAGCTTCACGGTCACAACGGTGGATGGCACGGAAGAGACCGTGAC
>NZ_JAKGAQ010000026.1 GCF_021532615.1 Octadecabacter dasysiphoniae | reverse complement strand
TGGCAGCACCAAGACCAACCCCGCCAGCGACGCCGGTTTGCCAAAGGTCGCGACGTGACGGCGCACCGCCTCTGACAAAATCTGACGCCCACGCGCGCGCGGCGTTTCACCCTGCTGACCCTGCGTATTATCGAAATTGAAATCTTTCATCCGGTAGCCCCTGCGTTCAAAATATTATGGGATCAGCCAGCCATGCGGCGCACGAACAGCTGTCACGGCGCACACGCCCGTGATCGAACGCCACAAAACGCAGGTCAGCGACACGATTGAAATATCGATCCAGGGCTTTGGCCAACATCGGCAAACATTTGGCCGAAAA
>NZ_JAKGAQ010000025.1 GCF_021532615.1 Octadecabacter dasysiphoniae | reverse complement strand
GACAGCTTCACGGTCACAACGGTGGATGGCACGGAAGAGACCGTGACCATCACGATCACGGGTGAGAATGATGCGGCAGAGATCACAGGCGAGACGACGGGCGCGGTGATTGAGGATGAGGCGGCAACCCTGACGGCGACGGGGGCGCTTAGCGTGACGGATGTAGACGCCGGTGAGGCGAGCTTTGTTGTTCAGAGCGGTACGGCTGGCAGCTACGGCAGCTTTGATATCGATGCAGAAGGCGCCTGGATCTACGCGGCGGACAACACGCAGGCGGCGATCCAGGCGTTGGGCGAAGGCGAAACTTTGACCGACAGCTTCA
>NZ_JAKGAQ010000024.1 GCF_021532615.1 Octadecabacter dasysiphoniae | reverse complement strand
GATGGTTCGGTGCGGATTACGCTGGAGAACGGCGCGCAGGTGCAGGTAGGTGCCGAATCCGTTCAAGTGATGGCGGACGGTTCGGTTCTGGTGTCTGCGGATGTCGCGGAGGCGATTGCGCAAGCGGCGGTCAATGGTGGCGTGGCCGAGGGTGTTCCGACCGGGCTGACGGTGTTCACGGGATTAGGGCTTGCGGCTTTGACAGGTGGCTTGGACGCTTTAGAGAATTTTCCTGCGGAGATCACGGGCGAGACGACGGGTGCGGTGACCGAGGATGATGTGCTCACTGCCGCTGGTCAGCTGGATGTGACGGACCCGAACGCGGACGAGTCGCGCTTTGAGGCGCAGAGCGGCACGGTTGGCAG
>NZ_JAKGAQ010000023.1 GCF_021532615.1 Octadecabacter dasysiphoniae | reverse complement strand
GTGTCATCGCCCGTGGTGCCGATCTGCGTCGCGGCGCCCGAGAAATCGCCGCCGAAGATCACGAAGCTCGCGCCGGACGAACTGCCATTCGTATCGTCACCCGGTGCCCCAACGATCAGATCGTCGAAGCCGTCACCATTCACATCACCTGCGCCGCTGACCGAATTGCCGGTACGATCACTCTCCGCCACACCGTTGATCACAAAGCCGCCAATGCCGTCCTCGATGTCGGACAGCGCTACCGCGGTCCCGTCACTTTTGCCAAAGACCACAAAGCTCGCGCCGGAGAAACTGCCATTCGGATCATCTCCATTTGCCCCGACGATCAGATCATCCAAGCCGTCGCCATTCACATCCCCCGCTCCGCTGACAGAGACACCCGACTGGTCACCCTCAGCCACACCATTGATGACAAAGCCGCCAAGGCCGTCCTCGATGTCGGACAGCTCCACCGCTGTGCCATCGCTCTTGCCGAAGACCACAAAGCTTGCACCGGAGGACTGGCCAT
>NZ_JAKGAQ010000022.1 GCF_021532615.1 Octadecabacter dasysiphoniae | reverse complement strand
GACCCGAACGCGGACGAGTCGCGCTTTGAGGCGCAGAGCGGCACGGTTGGCAGCTACGGCAACTTTGACATCGATGCAGAAGGGGCGTGGACGTACACGGCGGATAACAGTCTGACAGCGGTCCAAAGCCTTGCTGACGGCCAGACAGTAAGTGACAGCTTCACGGTGACAACTGTGGATGGCACGACTGAGACCGTGACCGTGACGATCACCGGGGTCGATGATGTGGCAGTGATTGCGGGCGAGACAACGGGCGGCGTGACTGAAGATGAAGCCGTGACCCTCACGGCGATGGGCGTGCTGAGCGTGACGGATGTCGATGCCGGCGAGGCGGGCTTTGAGGCGCAGAGCGGCACGGCGGGGACCTACGGCAGCTTTGACATCGATGCGGACGGGGTGTGGATCTATACGGCAGACAACAGCCTGACGGCGGTACAGAGCCTTGCTGACGGCCAGACAGCAAGTGACAGCTTCACGGTCACAACGGTGGATGGCACGGAAGAGACCGTGAC
>NZ_JAKGAQ010000021.1 GCF_021532615.1 Octadecabacter dasysiphoniae | reverse complement strand
GACGGCGACACGGTGGTGTTCCTGACCGATGTCAGCCCCGACATCCTGACCGCCGATCACGTGATCCTCGCGTGAGCGGGCGCGATTGGCACACCCCAATGAACACGGAAAACATAATTATGAATGATGGACGGGTACCCTCCACAGATCCAAACGCCATACTCAGCGGGAAGGTTAAGTGGTTTGATGCATCGAAAGGTTTCGGTTTCATAACCGTGCCCGGATTCGAGGCTGATTTCCTCCTTCATCAGAATGTGCTGCATGATATTGGACGCGATACGATTATTGATGAAACGGTGGTTGAGTTTAAATATTCTTACTCGGCAAACGGCCTTAGGACGACTGAAATCGTTTCAATGATCTTGCCGCAAGACCCCATTGATCATGACGATGTCGCCGCCCTGGGCGAGGTTTGTGACCAAAGGGTTCCAGCGCGCGTGAAGTGGTTTGATGGCCAAAAAGGATACGGGTTTGTGAACCGCTATGGCGACGGCGAGGACATCTTTATCGGAGCGAACATTTTGAAAAGATGCGGCTTGCGTGAA
>NZ_JAKGAQ010000020.1 GCF_021532615.1 Octadecabacter dasysiphoniae | reverse complement strand
ACCGTGAAGCTGTCGGTCAAAGTTTCGCCTTCGCCCAACGCCTGGATCGCCGCCTGCGTGTTGTCCGCCGCGTAGATCCAGACTCCGTACGGTGCCAGATAGAAGCTGCCGTAGCTGCCCACCGTTCCGTCTTGCGCCTGGAACGACGCCTCGCCCGTATCCGCATCCGTCACGTCAAGCTCACCGGTTGCCGTTAGCTTAGGGCCAGCGTCCTCCGTCACTCCGATCGTTTTCTCGCCGGTGATCACAGCCGCATCATTCTCACCCGTGATCGTGATGGTCACGGTCTCTTCCGTGCCATCCACCGTTGTGACCGTGAAGCTGTCGGTCAAAGTTTCGCCTTCGCCCAACGCCTGGATCGCCGCCTGCGTGTTGTCCGCCGCGTAGATCCAGACTCCGTACGGTGCCAGATAGAAGCTGCCGTAGCTGCCCACCGTTCCGTCTTGCGCCTGGAACGACGCCTCGCCCGTATCCGCATCCGTCACGTCAAGCTCACCGGTTGCCGTTAGCTTAGGGCCAGCGTCCTCCGTCACTCCGATCGTTTTCTCGCCGGTGATCACAGCCGCATCATTCTCACCCGTGATCGTGATGGTCACGGTCTCTTCCGTGCCATCCACCGTTGTGACCGTGAAGCTGTC
>NZ_JAKGAQ010000001.1 GCF_021532615.1 Octadecabacter dasysiphoniae | reverse complement strand
GGTTTGTGAACCGCTATGGCGACGGCGAGGACATCTTTATCGGAGCGAACATTTTGAAAAGATGCGGCTTGCGTGAACTGCGTACCGGTGAAGCGCTTTGCATCCAAATATTGGAACTTGAAGGGCGCAAATCCGTCTATCGGATTCACGAATGGCCCTCGTGCTGACCTGCTGTTCGAAGGCCCTGTGCTTGGCTGCTATCGCGGAGCGTTGTTGTTAGACCAATCGCGTGCGTTCGTTGCAATGCAGCATCGCTGATCTACTGGCCGTTGGAATGGTCCTGTGGATATTCCACACACTATGACCCTCCATAAAAATTGCACGAGAATATGCAGGATCCGGTGGTGGTACCTTTTGGCAAGACGTCAACGCGAAATCCGTTTTCGGCCAAATGTTTGTCCATGTTGGCCAATGCTTTGGATCGGTATTTCACCCGTGTCGCTAACCTGCGTTTCGTAGCCCGAGATCACGTGCGAAGGCGGCGTGGTTGGCTGAACTCATGATATTCAAAACACAGGGGCTAACGGATGAAAAACTCTACTTATGAACAAACTCACAGCGAGACGTTGACGATTGCCGACAAAACCGATGCAGCGGTGAATACGGGCACCTTCGCGCCGGACGTTCGACGCAACCTTTTACCTCGTATTTTTCCTGTTGCTTTGGTTTTGTTGGCTGCGTGTGGTTCGCCGTCGATTCCGATTGAATCTGCACCTGTCGCTGCGCGGTATGCACAGGATTTCAATCAAGACCGTGTTGCGGGGGCGGGCGAGATTGTTGTCCGCACGTATATTGGTGAAGGTCGGACGCGTCAGGAGGTCGCTGGTGCGGAATGCAGAATGGAGTCTGACGCGTTTTCAGCCGACTTTGTGAGCCCTGTAAAAGTTCGTGTGCCAACATTTGTGCAGCGCCGCCAACTCGAGGCGCGCGGACGCCCTGACAGCTTGCGCATTGCGTGTACCACTGGTGAAGCTCAGGGCATTGTAACGATTACTGCGGAAGACAAAGAAATATCCACTGCAACAAATGCTGGCGTTGCAGGAGCCATTCTGACCACTGTTGTAAGTGGCGCGTTGGCGGGGAGCACGCCATGGCGGTATGCTTCATCTGTCAGTGTTCAGCTTATTGGCGCGCAATAGCGCCGTGGACATGACCACGTTCCTGCCAACGATTGAGACTCCGAGGCGATGTGCAGGCTGATCGAGATGGTTTCGCGCGGTTCAACCGCGCGAAACCCACGCGGGACGCGACGGTGGAGATGGAACAGACGACTTTTCTTCAGAATATACATGGCGGACATTTTCCGCGTTTGTGGAAAAAATCGTATATACCGAGAGTCGCGATAAACGCGAAGACGCCGAATTCCATCCTACTATCAGGTAATTGCGAGCTAACTGTTTAGGGGAAAATGGCGGAGAGACAGGGATTATGTGAAATTCATATTAACCAGATGAAATATATATGTAATTTTGCTGTATCAGTTCCCATGATAGTTCCCATTCTTATATCTTTAAGTCGAGGACAGGGACTAAGTTTCACTCGCCACTCATATGCCAATCCCTTACTCATCCGTCCAAGCTAGTTCAAATCCCCTTCACGCATTCGAACCGCCCAGCCAACAAGTTACCATGAAAATCATTGATTGCAGCAATCTGGTATCAATGAAGGCTGTCTTCCGACCCCACGCCTGAGAGAATGTCGGTCCTGTTGCGACACTTCAAATCTCATATCTTGGACCCCACATAGTTTGTATGAGATTTGCGATTCAAGACGAAACGAAGATTGAGGCGACGCCGAAGGCGGTGGGAAAATGTCCTGGCTGCGGTGCCGACTTGGTGGCCCGTTGTGGCACCAGGAAAGTCTGGCACTGGGCGCATAAGGGGCGTCGCCATTGCGATCACTGGTGGGAGAACGAAACTGAATGGCATCGCAAATGGAAGGATCATTTTCCAACGGACTGGCAGGAAATTGGCTCTCGTGATGCCGATGGTGAGTTGCATATAGCTGATGTACGGACACCTGCTGGTCTAGTTGTTGAGTTTCAGCATTCTTACCTGAAATCCGCTGAAGCCAAGAAACGAACTGAGTTTCACAGCCCCATCATCTGGGTGGTCGATGCCACACGTCGCCCCACCGACATCGAACAGTTCACCAGATCACTCAGAGACGCTCAAAAACACAATGTGGATGGCGGAACCGTTTACCAAATCTATTGGGCGGAAGAAGTGCGCCTGTTCAGAGAGTGGGCTGGTCTAAATGTGATCATTGCCTTTGACCTGGGAATGGATGACGTATGGTTGCTTCGCCGCATCCAACACGGAACGATCTACGGATTTTTTTACCCAAAAGCCGATCTAGTGAAAAATATATTGGGGGGTGCAGTTCCACCTGATGTCTTGTTCGGAAAGCCTCGTCAGACTCGCACGAACCGTGGAATGCGTAGAGCATATCGTGGCCGTTATTGAACTGAAGCTTTGCCAAGGTTGACTGAGGAGCCTTACAGTAGCGATCATCTTGATCAGCTTCGTTCGACCAAATCGATCAGCCGCAAGTAACGATGATCTGACGTTAATTCTGGGGCGGTCTCAGCGATGACTGAGAGTATCTTTGGCAATTCGTAAGGCGGGCGTGTGAGTGCACTCGGAGTGACTGTGTTCACCAAGTCTAGGGTCGCCGCTGGGAAACAAGCAGTTAGTGGGGTCTCATCATCCAACTCCCGTGTGAATCGATAGAACGGATGTCGGTCCGTTTCCACGGGTACCAAGAATTGCTTTACCGATGCATACACAGCAGGGAAGCTATCCTTTGTATCGTCCAATAGGCCAATCCACGAGTTCGTTGAAGACGCCGTGCGGTAGACACGTTCCCTGGGCCAAGCATCGTCGATGAATGGGACTACCAGCTTGTTCCAACCGTCATCGTTGCCTTGACCGACCCTACCGAGCCAAAAAATGAAGTCATTGCGAGTGTCATCAGACATGCAGCGCAGCACGTCGCGCATCTCTTTTTTTGTTAGCCCATGAGGCTGATCCTGATTGAAGATTCCCATGTAGCCCAGCCATTGTGCCGCCACCTTCGAGAGGTCACGGTCCCATTGCCGCTGGCGAACCCATGGCAACAACTCCAACAAGAGCGGCTTGAGCAAGCTGGCAAGTGGTGACCACGGAACCCTCCCGCTATGGAGGAAGCCATTCCATGCAGGTTCCGCTGCTGGATGTTCGAATGCAAGCATTGGGACCAAGCGTTCTTCAGTCCAGTTCGGATCAACGTGCATCAACCAGTTAAGCTTACTGGCGGTGATGGAGACGGTGTGATCTGATCCTTCGCCTGGTACTGCAAAGAGGCGTTCAAGTCGCGTTTTGATGTGCTGTGGTATCAGCGACCCCGCTTCTTGTTTTTCACCTGGAACGGCATGAAAGAGTGCCGCCGCACACATGCCCAGTGGGCCATTGATAGCGTGGCTGTATGTGCGCCGTGACTGCTGAACAACTTCTCCCCCGCGTCGGATTTCACCAAGACCGCTTTCCACAGCCTCTTCCCCGCCTTCGACCATGCCATCTATAATGTGATCAAATACCGACCATCCAAGATCATCATCAAACTCAACGATACCGATGAGGTTCTTCTCTACCCACCTCCCCAATGTGTGCCGCAATTCCCGAACGACCGAATGGGGTAATTGGATCAACCGATGCAAAAACACCCGCTGAAGCCTAGGAGATATATCGTCTGGCATCTCGTTGATGAGTGCAGACCAGAAACTTTCTGGATAGTCTTCTTTCTTCGCTGCAATGCTTAGGGCTGAAAGAGCCTTACTAGGCTTGGCCTTGACTAACCCTGTGAACGGTCGTTTCTCCGTGAAGCTACCAAAGTCACGTTTGAGGTCCTCTTTGGCTCTGGTGACCACCTCACTGACGGGAATGTCCAGCACGACATCAGGTGCTTCGTCTGTGCCGACCCAGCCAACAAGAGAGCCACGTTCGGTAACTGTGGAAGTGGCCCATCCGTCGTTCCAACGCTCGATGCCAGACGTGATTTCTACAAGACGGGTGCTTTGATCTGCGGTCAGGGTGCACCCCTGTAACTCAAGGTAGCGGGCATACCGAGCCGCAAATTCTTTACGAATGCCAGGATACTCTTCATCAGACCAGTATGTCGCCTTGTCAGGCCCCGTCATGATGCGTTCGCCTAGGTTGGCTCTTTGATCATCCGTGAAGCTTGCCCACCTATCGACAATATGGGCGGTTGAAGACTGATGAGTGGGATGGATCGGAATCTGTAGGTGCACCTCCAACATCGCCATCACGAACGACGAAACGGACGAACGGCACACCACCCTGCGACAGCACCTGCATAGAAGTGTCCCGTGGCATCCTCTGCGTGGCGATCATGTCTTCCCCAAGCACACCAGAGACCTGATCCATCACGGCATTCGGAACGCGGTAGTTTTCGGCAACACTGGTTGTGGCCAATAAGACGACCAACAACATGGACTGAATGATCGTTCTGATCACCATCGGCATGTCGCCGACTGAAGTTTACTGGACCCTTGAATCAGATATTTCACAAACCTTGTGGCGGTACCGTCTCCGTAGGACCGATAGACTTCGACCTCAATCACATCGGTCAGGTAGACATGATGCTGTCTTCCAATTCCGTATTGCTGACTGTTCCGTTCAAGGCATTCACGAACGTTTTTGCGTTCAACACCTTCAGCAACCCAGAAGCCGATACCTACGACAGCCGCTCCAAACAGACCAAATTTTACCAGACCACTAGTCATCCAATACCTCTTCAGCATGACGGGTTGTGAAAAACACACCACAAGGCGGGTATTTTCGAATCATATACGTCATTATATGGCGGATAACGTATGATTACGCCATAAAGCGTTACTCTACAGACAGGAGAAAATCGGCGACTATGACTGGTAATCAACAGCAGGCTTTAACCTATGTCGCCCAAGGTCCCAAACAACGTCGCAAAATTCCGAAAGGCACTCAAACTGTCACAGGACACGTTGGCTGGTCGCTTAGGCTTATCGGTGACGCAACTATCAAGGTTGGAACGGGGGGCGTCATCTCTGACGCAGGACAGGATCGTCGAACTTGCAAAGGCCTTCGAGATCGAACCACACGAGTTGTTTCGCGATGCATCGTTCAAGGAGAAGATTGAGTTGAACTTGATGCGCGATGTAATCGTCCAACTCGACGAAATGATTCAGCGGCTGGGTATTTCTCTGACATCGACACAAAGAGGTGATCTGACTATCGAACTGTACCGTCTCGAAACTGAAGGGCTGGACGAAGCACAGCTTGTCGATCACTCGGTAAACCTCAAGAAGTTTGAGGGTATGGTTAAGGCACTAGGTCATTTATCGGGGTAAGAACTCAAGGGCTAGTCTTTCTACCGCCGCCGCTCTAGGGATCAATGCTTGCCCCAGTCCGTAACCTCCAGCAACATCCTGTTGCGCATGTCCAGTAAAGCGGTCGTTTAATTCTTTGCTGATTTGTCCTGAATTAATCTCTTGGGCGATGTCAGCCAGTTTTACTTCACCTTCTTCAAGCTGCTTAGCCATTTCGGGGGTAACTCCAGAGTCGCGCAACATGTCTTTGAAGGTACCTCTGAATGAGTGCAGAACCTTTAGAGGGTGTTCGACTATATTGTCGATGTACTGGTTTAGACGTTTGCCTGCTGCATTTTGCGCTTTCCCGTTTTCATCTAGTCTGTAGTCAAACAGACGACCCTTACCGCGCTGTGAAAGCAGCGGCTCCACTCGCGAATGAATTGGAATTACCCGCTTTGACTGCCTGTTCTTAACCTGTTCCGCACTACGTAGGTCAAGGAACGTAACGCTCATTTCGACCTTTACCTGCGACCATTTGAGGAGAGCGATTTCATCGAGACGTGCTCCCGTCGTTGCAAGAAGCGTTAGCGCCAATCGATCTGTATCTGACAACTCTTGCGCAAAGATACCCTTCATCTCGTCGACCGAGAAGGGCAGGTAGGACTCTGATGGTCGTCCATAGTCAGCTAGTGAGAGGTTAACAAAGGGGCTGTCTTTGATCACCCCCGTTTGTTCGGCACGTATCAGTAGTTTGGATATTTTACTGACCCTGCTCTTGATGGTCTTGTTGGCTAAGCCTTTGTCGGCCATCCACTCTGCAAACTGGTAGGCGTGGTACTTTTGGATTTCGTCCATAAAGATGTCACCCGTAACCTCCAGAAACTGGTTGCAGTAGGTGATTTTGGATTTGCGTTCTTTGTTATCGGCGACCTGATTGGTCTGAAGGTATTCCTCATATGACTGTATGAACCGCGACAGCCTGTGTTGTGGGTCCTTTGATGGTTGGAAAGCTGGGAGCGGTCTCAATGCGGCCCACGGATCATCATTGATGGCCAAGGCTTCCTCTCCAGTTAGATAAGTCAGTTTGGGTGGTCTTGTCGAACTGGGTTGAGGTTTTAGGTCGCGATCAAACTCTTTGTAGATGTCATTTGCGATCCCAGGGAGTCTGGCTTCGGCCAAGCGTTTGTCCGTCGTCTTGGTACTACGACGTACCTGCTTGTTCTTCGATGCCTGCTGCAATTCTTGCGGCTTGGTGATCACGACGAACCATTTATTGCCTTTGGTGGGTATCTGGACCAGCGAAGGAGGGTGATAATTAGTTCCCAATTTAGTTCCCGTTCTAGTGCCGTAGGCTATACATATTCCTGTTTTTACTAGTTTATTCAGGGATTTTGGTCAACTGGAACTGTTGGCGGAGAGACAGGGATTCGAACCCTGGGAACCCGTAAAGGCTCAACGGTTTTCGAGACCGCCACGTTCGACCACTCCGCCACCTCTCCGCGTCGGTTGATCATGCGTTAATCTGGGGCGTGATAGGCCCAGCCCGCCGTTCGTGCAAGCGGATTTAGTGACAATTGCGTGCGTGATCCGTGTCGCCCCTTGGAAACCCGCGTTTGCGCGCTTACTCCTAAAGTGAAGCAACAAAGGCCCGCCATATGTTCATGCGTTTCGCAACCCTCGCCACTGCCATCACGTTCGCCCTGCCTGCCACAGCGCAAGAGCGGGACATTGATCAATTATTTGAACTTTTGATGCTGCCCGAGATCGTGGACATCATGCGCGAAGAAGGGGCCAGCTACGGCGAAACCATCGGGCAAGACCTGTTCGCGGGGGAGCCCAGTGCGGAATGGTCCGCGACGGTCGATACGATTTACAATTACGATGTGATGGTCGCCCTCGTGCGTGAGGATTTTGGGACCTCCCTTGAAGGCGGCGATCTGGCCCCGATGATTGAGTTCTTCGGGTCCGAGCAAGGGCAAAAGATTGTCGGGCTTGAGGTCAGCGGGCGACGTGCCCTTTTGGATGATGCGGTAGAAGAGGCCAGCAAAGAGGCGGCTTTAATCGCACAAGACCAGATGGACGCGCGGTATTTGTTGGTCGGTGAGTTTATTGAGACGAATAACCTGATTGAGACCAACGTCGCGGGTGCGCTCAATTCCAACCTTGCGTTCTTTAACGGGCTTGTCGCGGGGAACGCGTTTCAGGGCGCGCTGACCGAAGAACAAATCCTGACAGATGTTTGGGGCCAAGAGGCCGAGATCCGCGACAGCACATCTGAGTGGATCTACTCATTCTTGTATATGGCCTACGCGCCCTTGGATGACGCAGACCTGCAAGCCTACATTGCATTTTCGGAAACCGAGGCGGGCGAGCATATAAACCGCGCCATGTTTGAAAGCTTTGATCGCTTGTTCACGCAGATCAGCTGGTCCTTGGGGCGCGCCGCCGCCAATGAGATGACCAGCCAGGAGCTTTAGGCGGACACAACCATGATCGCGACGATCAGCGCGTCCAGATTGTTGGCATACAGCGCAAGGTCGGATTGAAGTTGCAGCGTGTGCTGTGCGCGGATCGGTTTGGGGACGTTCGCGATGTCGAAGGCTTGTGTCAATGTGGGTCCACCGCCGCGCTGGATGTCGGCGATCAGGGCAGGGTGGTTGGTTTTAACGAACACCTCAACCTTGCCGCGGGTCTGGGCGTAGGCCGCATTGCCGAGGCTTGACCCAAGCGCGTTGAGGGGCAACAGCAATGGATCGCCCAGATGGTTTGCATCGCTGGTGCATCCGCCCATCATGAAGGCTGGCAGCGTCATAAGAATAAAGGCGAATTTGCGCATGATGGGGCCTGCTACCTGTTGACTTGAACCAAACCTTTCGCGATAAGCCGCCATCCGGGCAAGTTATTTGTCCCAGAGTAAGCAAAATCTCGCCCCAGATGGGCGCGCTGTCCACGGGTCGCGAAAGCGATAAACGCCTTAGGAATAAGGGACCCCAGAGACGCGATTGAAAAAGGAAGACGATATGTTCGCGGTTCTTAAAACCGGTGGCAAACAGTACCGAGTCGCATCAGGCGACGTGCTGCGTGTCGAAAAGATCGCTGCTGAAGCAGGCGATACAATCCAATTCAACGATGTTCTGATGGTTGGCAACACTGTGGGCGCGCCCATGGTTGAAGATGCTGGAGTGCAGGCCGAAGTGATCGACCAGATCAAAGGCGACAAGACGATCAACTTCGTCAAGCGCCGCCGGAAGCACTCCTCCAAGCGTACCAAAGGCCACCGTCAGCAACTGACACTGGTCCGCATCACTGACATCCTCGAAAAGGGTGCAGGGAAGTCCGGCGTTAAGGCCGCGCTGAACGGAACGGGCTTTATGTCTGCGTCCATGATCGAGCGCGCTGCAAACCCTGGCATGCCATCCAGCGAAAAAGCCGCTGCTGCTGCCGAGCGTGCATCCGCACCAAAGAAAGCCGCTAAGCCTGCTGCGAAAAAAGCTGCACCTAAGGCCGCTGCCAAGCCAGCCGCTGAAGAAAAAGCACCCGCCAAGAAGGCCGCGCCGAAAAAGGCTGCTGCTGCAACTGACGGCGCAGACGATCTGACACGCATCAGTGGTGTTGGACCGGTCATCGTGAAAAAGCTTCACGCGCAAGGCGTTACCACATTCGCCCAGATCGCAGCATGGACGCCTGAAGAGGTTGCTGCTATGGACGACGTATTGAACTTCAAAGGTCGCATTGACCGCGATGAGTGGCTCAAGCAAGCCGCAGAATTCGCTAAAGGTTAAGGAGAGACACCATGGCACATAAAAAAGCAGGCGGTTCATCCCGTAACGGTCGCGACTCCGCAGGTCGCCGTCTTGGCATCAAGAAATTCGGTGGCGAGAACGTCATTCCGGGCAACATCATTGCACGTCAGCGTGGCAACAAGTGGTGGCCGGGTGAAGGCGTTGGCGAAGGCAAAGATCACACGATTTTTGCAACCGTCGAAGGCAACG
This sequence comes from Octadecabacter dasysiphoniae, assembly GCF_021532615.1. Classification (GTDB taxonomy): domain Bacteria; phylum Pseudomonadota; class Alphaproteobacteria; order Rhodobacterales; family Rhodobacteraceae; genus Octadecabacter; species Octadecabacter dasysiphoniae. The sequence continues at coordinate 1,405,355 of NZ_JAKGAQ010000001.1, read as the reverse complement.
TTACCTTCCGCAAAGGCTTTAAGGGCCGCACGTTTATTTCTGTGGCTCCGATGGCGGAAGCCGCCGAGTAACCGCACTTCAACGTGATTGAAATTGAAGGGGTCGGTGTTCACCGGCCCCTTTTTCGTTGTTGTGAGAGTTATTGCAGAACCTGAATGTCCAAAACCCAGAAAGGGAGGGGCACATGATTGATCCACATAACCGCCCCGTTTTGGGGAATGACATCCTGCGTTTGCGGGCACCTGTAGCCGCAGATGTCGCTGCACGCTTCGCGCTGGGTCGATCAGCAGAGATTTTGCGTGGCTACGGCGTGGATGCCACGTCGTTGGGGCCATACACGCTGGCGGAGACCGAGGCGTGGGTCGAGGAGCATCTGCGCAAGGATCATCACTTCATCATTGAGCATGGCGGCGCCCTCGTCGGGGCAGTATTCCTGCATTCGGTCGATGGCACTGACCGGCGCGCGACAATTGCCATAGGCCTCGTAGACGAAGCGAAATTGGGTCAAGGCATTGGAACAGCGGCCATGCGGTTGATGTTGACCCATGCCTTTGGCACGCTTGGGCTACATCGGATCGGTTTGCATGTCATGGCCGATAATGAGCGGGCAATTGCGTGCTACCGCAAGCTGGGATTTGTCGAGGAAGGCCGCACTCGGGAAAGCGCGCGTGTTGGTAATGTCTGGCAGGATGATCTTGTCATGGGCATTCTCGCGCGGGAATTCCTGACATGAGCGTCGCAATCCTACCCTTTCTCGCGTTTGCCGCGTCCCAAGTGGGCACGCCTGGGCCTGCGAACATGGTTTTGTTGGCCACGGGCGCGCGGTTTGGATTGCGGCGTGCGCTGCCGTTTGTGGCGGGTGTCGCGCTTGGCAAGCAATTGATCATCTGGCCGCTTGGCCTTGGTCTGTTGGCGATCCAGGATGATTATCCGTTGATTTTCGAGACCCTGAAATGGGTGTCGGTTGCCTATATTCTGTGGCTGGCCTACCGCGTGGCGGGAATGCGCCTGAAGGTTGGTGACGTGGACGAAGCGCCGCCCGGATTTATGGCCGGTCTGATCGTACACCCTTTGAATCCAAAGGCTTGGGGGATGATCACCACCGGCTTTACCACGTTTGTCGCCACCGGCACGCCCCCCTTGCAAGCCACGGCAACGATTGCCATCTGTCTATTGGGATTACAAATCGTGCTGCACCCGATCTGGACCTATGCAGGGCAAAAGATCGCGGCAACCTTGGCCGGAACTCCGGGGGAGAAATACCTGATGTGGACGTTGGCGGGATTGACCGTCGCGTCTGTCATCTACGCGCTGTTTGGCAGCGCACTTGTTACGAAGGACATCCTATGACCGATACAACCCAGACCATACAGCCCGTCATTGAAACGGACCGCTTTTTGCTGCGCCCGTTGCAGATGTCTGACAAGGGCTTGCTCGAATTGCATCTGGGCGATCAGCGGGTAGCGAAAATGACCCGTTCGATCCCGCATCCTTTGCCGCCCGAATACATTGCCGGCCGGATTGAACGCGCGGGCGAAGACGACACCAACACTGAATTCTGGGTGATTGACGGGTCTGCCTTTGACCACGCCGAGGTGATGGGCGTGCTGAAGCTGACGCGCCTTGATCGCAACCAATCCGAGCTGCGATATTGGGTGGCGCCTGCGTTCTGGAACACAGGCATCGCAACCCAAGCGGTGGACGCGATTTTGCAGGCAAACCCGCAAGGCGCCTGCGATATCTATGCGGAGGTGTTTCAGGACAATCCGACGTCCGCACGCATCCTGACCAATGCGGGCTTCGCCTATCTTGGGGATGCCGAAACATTCAGTGTTGCGCGCAATGGTGTTGTGCCCACGTGGACCTATGCGCGTAAGATGGGTGCTGCTGCTTGAGGCGCGCGCGTCTTTCGCGTATCGCCTGACCAAATGTTAAGAAAGCTGAAGCGATGAAATTCCTCGACCTGTGCAAAGTCTATATCCGCTCTGGTACTGGCGGCGGCGGGTGCATCGCGTTCCGGCGCGAGAAATACATCGAATACGGTGGCCCCAATGGCGGGGACGGCGGTAAAGGTGGTGATGTGATCGTTGAGGCGGTTGATAACCTGAATACGTTGATCGATTTCCGGTATCAGCAGCACTTTTTCGCGAAAAACGGTGAGGCGGGCAAAGGCCAGCAGCGCACGGGTGCGGATGGCAACGACATTCTGCTAAAGGTTCCGACCGGAACCGAGATTATGGACGAAGATCAGGAAACGGTTCTGGTTGATCTGTCGGAAACCGGCCAACGCGTTGTATTGGCCAAGGGTGGTAATGGCGGCTGGGGCAACCTGCACTTCAAAACCGCCACAAACCAAGCCCCAAGACGCGCAAACCCCGGACAAGAGGGTATTGAGCGCACAATCTGGCTGCGGCTGAAATTGATCGCTGATGCTGGTTTGTTGGGCTTGCCGAATGCGGGTAAATCGACGTTTCTGGCGGCAACATCCAACGCGCGGCCCAAGATTGCCGATTATCCATTCACCACATTGATCCCCAACCTTGGTGTTGTGGGCGTTGACGGGGGTGAATTCGTGGTCGCAGACATTCCGGGCCTGATCAAAGGCGCGAGCGATGGAAAAGGTCTGGGTGATTTGTTCCTTGGCCACGTTGAACGCTGTTCGGTTCTGTTGCATTTGATTGACGGCACGTCGGGTGATCCCGTAGGGGATTACAAAACCATCATCGGAGAGCTTGAGGCTTACGGCGGTGCGTTGGCCGACAAGCCGCGCGTGACTGTTTTGAACAAGGTCGACACGCTGGATGCCGAAGAACGCAAATTTATCGCTGATGAGATCAAGGCCGGAACAGGCGTTGATGTGATGATGATGTCCGGTGCCACAGGTGAAGGTACGGTGGATGTGCTGCGCGCCCTCAAGGTTGAGATCGAGGATGACAAAATTCGCCAGAACGCCCCCGAGGAGCAAGAACCGTGGCGTCCCTAGGGTCCGCAAAACGACTGGTTGTTAAGATCGGGTCCGCCTTGTTGGTGGACCGCGAAAGCGGGCTGCGGACGGAGTGGCTGAAATCCCTCGCGCAAGATGTGGCGGCCATTCGTGCACGTGGGACGGACGTTATTTTGGTGTCTTCAGGATCAATCGCGCTGGGGCGCGGCGTGCTGGGCTTGTCGGGTGGGGATTTGCCGCTTGAGCAATCACAGGCGGCCGCCGCTGTTGGACAAATCCGGTTGGCGCGCGCTTATGAAGAAGCCTTGGCACCGTTCGGGATTACCACAGGGCAGGTTTTGGTGACGCTTGAGGATTCCGAGGATCGGCGCCGATACCTGAATTCGCGGGCGACGATGGAAACGCTGTTGTCGCTGGGTGTGACCCCGATTGTGAACGAAAATGATACCGTGGCGACAGACGAAATCCGGTATGGTGATAATGACCGCCTTGCAGCACAGGTGGCCGTGACGGCTGGGGCGGATTGTCTGGTATTGCTGTCTGATGTGGATGGCCTCTATACAGACAACCCGAAGGTGAACAGCGCCGCGCAGCATTATGATATCGTTGATAAAATCACGCCAGAGATTGAGGCACAGGCCGGTGATGCGGGATCAGGTCTGTCTAAGGGCGGTATGAAGACCAAGATCATGGCGGCGAAACTTGCTACAGACGCGGGTTGCGCCATGGTGATTACTTTAGGAACGCCACTAAACCCGTTGAAAACGCTGGAAGATGGTGGGCGTTGCACTTGGTTTAGTGCACAGACAAACCCCCAAGCCGCGCGCAAACGCTGGATCGCGGCGATGAAACCGCAGGCCTCTGTTACGGTGGATGGCGGTGCGCAGGCCGCATTGTTGTCAGGCAAATCCCTGCTGCCGATCGGGATCACACAGACGACGGGTACATATCAGCGCGGTGATCCCGTCGCGATTGTGTCAATCAGCGGGGACCAGCTGGGGCGCGGCCTGACGCGGTATTCCAGCACAGAGGCCGCCGCAATCAAAGGGTTGCGCAGCCAAGACATTGCCGCTGCACTTGGCTATGAAGGCCGCAGCGTTTTTATTCATCGCGATGATATGGTGATCTGATGACCGACACGACTATTCCCGACTTGATGGCCGACATTGGCGCACGTGCGAAAGCGGCGGCAAAGACATTGGCCAGCGCGACACCGGACGCGAAAACAGCCGCGTTGATGGGGGCGGCGGATGCGGTTTGGGCCGCGCGGGCCGAGATTATTGCGGCCAACGCCAAGGATATGGAATTTGGCCGCGACAAGGGGCTTAGCCCTGCGATGCTGGATCGTTTGATGCTGGATGAGCCCCGCATTCAAGGCATGGTTGACGGGCTGCGGTCTGTGGCCGCGCAAGATGATCCTGTTGGCGCGGTGTTGGAGGAATGGACCCAGCCAACCGGGCTAAACATTCGCCGGGTGCGCACGCCGTTGGGGGTGATTGGTGTGATCTATGAAAGCCGCCCCAACGTGACGGCGGATGCAGGTGCGCTGTGCCTGAAAGCTGGCAATGCTGTGATCCTGCGCGGCGGGTCTGAAAGTTTCCACAGCTCGGGTGCGATCCATGCGGCTTTGCAGGACGGATTGCGCGCTGCGGGCCTGCCTGTGGATGCTGTGCAACTGGTCCCCACGCGCGATCGTGCGGCGGTACGTGAAATGCTGACTATGACCGACACGATTGACGTGATTGTGCCGCGCGGTGGTAAAGGGCTTGTCGGGCTTGTGCAAAAAGAGGCCCGCGTGCCGGTGTTCGCCCACCTTGAAGGCATCGTTCACATCTACATTGATAAAGATGCAGATCCTGTAAAGGCGCGGGCGGTGGTTCTGAACGCAAAGACGCGGCGCACGGGTATTTGCGGTGCGGCGGAATGTTTGCTGGTGCACCGCGATGCCGCAGGTCTTGGCCAAGAGATCGTGAATGACCTGATGGCGGCGGGTGTAGATGTGCATGCCCAAGGGCTGACAGGGACGTCGCAGGCCACGGCTGACGATTGGGGGATGGAGTTCCTCGACATGAAGATCGCGGCGAAAGTCGTTGATAATATTGACGAAGCCATTGATCACATTCAATCGTTCGGGTCCAATCACACCGATTGCATTCTGACCGAGGATGACAGTGCCGCTGACACATTCTTTGCACGTCTTGATAGCGCGATCCTGATGCGCAACGCGTCCACACAGTTTGCGGATGGTGGCGAATTCGGGATGGGCGCGGAAATTGGCATTGCGACGGGCAAGATGCACGCGCGCGGGCCTGTCGGCGCGGCCCAGCTGACCAGTTTCAAATATCTGGTCGTTGGTAACGGTACGCTGCGCGCCTGAGCGTTAGAAACTGATCTGCACCCAGTCAGCACCATGGGTCATCGAAAGCTGCCGTTCGGCGTAACAGGCCATGCCGGGCAGGATGCCAAAATGAACCTGGCTCGCGCTCAGCTCATCTGGGCAAACCCCTTTGGCGAGAGGGGCCCATAGCGCCGGATCGAGGTTCAGGCGGTCGTGTTTTGCGTACACGGTCCAATTGCTCGCGGTGAGCGTAATATCGATGTCACCGCCCAAAGGCAGTGCAGTTTCGACACACATCACCGCCAAAAGCGCTGTGCGCACGTCCAATCGGGCTGGATCGCCCGGGACGTTCCATGAATAACTGAGCCGCCCGCCACGGGCCATCGCCTCGAGCGTGGTGAGGATTTCAGAGCGTGCCACGGTCTGGTCCGACGTGGCATCCCCGAAGGCCAATCGCAGAAATTTCAGCTTAGCGGTCGCGTTTTCGACGCTGTCTGATACCAGCGTCATTTCTTCGCCGCCCGCCACACCTGCAAGGCCGAGAAGTTCAATCCCGTTGCCGATTGCGCCCAATGGGTTAATGAGGTCGTGACAGATCCTTGAACCAAGCAATGCTGTGAGGTTTGGAGGGGCGGATTGAGTCAAAGGAGGCTCCGGAAAATTATGGCGTTTCAGTCTTTGTATGAACCCGGGATGATTGTGAAACTCCCCGGCAAACCCGAATGGGGGCTGGGGCAGGTTCAGTCATCCGTTGGCGGTGCGGTCACGGTGAATTTTCAAGAACATGGTAAAGTGGTTATTCGTGAAGAAACGGTGACGTTGGAGGTTGTATCGTTTGGGTAAATGCTCGTTATAGATGTATATGCGCGGTAATCCGCCAATCAAGGGGCGCGGTTGCCCGTCACGGTTTGCGTGACTAAAAGGACGCAACGCGAATTGATTGGATAGCTTTCACAGATGACCCGACCTGCGCCAATTTTTGAGACGCGGTTGGCGTGTACACAGGCTGATGTTCTGGCTGGCCAGGCGCTGCGGTATTCTGTTTTTGTTGAAGAATTGGGCGCAGACGGGCCGCTGGTCGATCATGACCGCGGGCTTGAACGTGACCGATTTGATGAACATGCCGAGCAGTTGTTGTTGGTAGACACGGCCCGTCCGGCGGATGCGCAGGTTGTCGGGGTGTATCGATTGATGGACCGCACGGCACGGGACGCTGCGGGGCAGTTTTATTCGAGTGATGAATACGATCTGACCGCGCTTGAGGCGTCAGGCCGCCCGTTGTTGGAGCTTGGGCGGTCTTGCCTGCATCCCGAGTATCGCGGCGGTGCGGCGATGCTGCATCTTTGGCAGGGTCTTGCGCAGGTCGTGCGCGACAAGGGGGCTGAGGTCTTGTTTGGTGTGGCCAGTTTTCATGGCACCGATCTAGACAAGCTGGCACAACCCCTGTCGCTGCTGGCGCGTGATCACGCGGCGCCTGCTGATTTGAATGTGCGGTCACAGGTTTACCAACCCATGGCGCTGACAAAGGACATTGATCGCGTTGGCGCGATGAAACAGGTGCCAGCCTTGATTAAGGCCTACCTGCGGCTTGGGGGTTTTGTCGGGGACGGGGCGTTTGTGGATCATGCATTTAACACAACGGATGTGTGTCTTGTGCTGGACACTGCGCGGATGAACCCGCGACAGGCAGCAATTTACGGCGCGATGCCGCGAGGGGATAGTTCATGACATGGACGTCTGACGACCTGCCAGAAACCCACAAGATAACGCCGATGGGGTGGCTGCGTGTGGTCCTACGCGGTGTTCTGGTCGGGGCGCTGACATTCGGGTGTTTAGCGCTGTTGTTGCTTGTCCGTTTGATTGAACGGCCGCTGTGCGGGCAGGGCCGCCCTGTGACGCCTTATATCACCCAGTTTGTCTGTCGGTCTTCTTTTGTGTTGATGGGGATCGGGTACAAACGTGTGGGAACGCCTATGGCGGGTGCGGGCGCGGTGGTGGCCAACCATTCGTCCTGGCTTGATATATTTGCGCTGAATGCGGCCAAGCGGATATATTTCGTGTCCAAGGCCGAGGTGGCGAAGTGGCCGGGGATTGGTTGGCTCGCGCGGGCGACGGGGACGGTGTTTATTGCACGGAACCGCACGCAGGCGGCTCATCAGATCGATGTGTTTCGCGACCGCTTGGGCCATGGCCACAAATTGCTGTTTTTCCCCGAAGGCACATCAACGGATGGCCAGCAGGTTATCGCGTTCAAGCCGACATTGTTTGCGGCTTTTATGGATGACGTCCTACGGGACACGTTGGCGATCCAACCTGTTTCAGTGATTTACACAGCACCCGAAGGCGCAGACGTGCGCCATTACGGTTGGTGGGGGGACATGGAATTCGGCACACATCTGCTGGCAACTTTGGCGCAGTCACCCCAAGGATCGGTGACGGTTGTGTATCATGCACCTGTCAAGGTCGCGGATTTTGCCAATCGTAAGGCGCTGGCCGCGCACCTGGAGGCCGCCGTGCGCGCGGGCCATTCAGACCATTTGGGCCGCAAATCCGGCTAGTGTCTTGGCGGGATTATCCGTGCCCCAGACCTCATCACCGATACCAAAGAAATCCGTGTGCGGGGACAAATCGCCAATCAACTGTTCCGTCAGCGCGCCTTCGGCGACGACGGGCACTTCGATCATCTGGGACCACCACTGGAACAGCTCAAGCTCTGCTTTTTGGCTGTTGCCAAGCGGCGTGTCACCGACAGGGCCAAAGGTGATGTAATCCGCACCAAGTTCGCAAGCAGTCATAGCGTTATGGCGCGAGGCGTAACAATTGCTGCCGATGATCGCATCATCGCCCAGTTCCTTGCGCACTGCTTTGATGGTGCGGGCCGCGTCCGTCAGGTGCACCCCATCAAGGCCAAGGCGTTCGACCATCATCACATGGGTATCGATGACCAGCGCGACATCGCGGTCATGCGTAATAAGACGCAACGCATCTGCGGTTTTCGCGATGACCGTTTCGTCCGTGCTGCCCAGCGACAGGCGCACGCAGGCCACGTCTGTTGCATCCAGGCAAGACGTGAGGCGGTCGGGGAAAGTCGCCAGATCAACCTCGCTCGGTGTGATGAGGTAGATGCGTGGAGGTTCTTTTTCGGGAAAGATGTCGTCAGTCATGTGCGCGGCCTTTTGTTGGTGGCATCGCTATAGCGGGCGCATTGCGAATTGAATAGGGGTGGGCTATGCGCGGGCGATATTAGGAGATCTTTTATGCCCACAGATGCCCCCCAGCCGAGTTTTGTTCTGATCCGTCCGCAGATGGGCGAAAACATTGGTGCGGCGGCGCGGGCGATGTGGAATTTTGGACTGGACCGGATGCGGATTGTGGCGCCGCGTGACGGCTGGCCGAACCCTGCGGCGGATGCGCTGGCCTCTGGGGCGGGACGTTTGCTGGATGAGGCAGAAGTATCGGATGATGTGGCCAGCGGTATTGCTGATCGTACGTATGTTTACGCGACAACTGCGCGCCCGCGTGAATTGACCAAGCCTGTATTTTCACCCGAAGCCGCGATGGCGGATGCCGCGGCGCGGATCGGGCGGGGTGAAAAGGTGGCGGTGATGTTCGGGCCAGAACGATCCGGGATGGAAAACGCCGATATCGCCCATGCAAATGCGATTATTACGGTTCCGGTGAACCCTGAATTTCCATCCCTGAATTTGGCGCAATGTGTGCTGTTGGTCGGCTATGAATGGCGCCGCGCGGTTGAAGCTGCGCCGGATATGGTGATGCAGGGCCAGACAATAGATGCGGCTGATCAACGCGACATTGAAGCACTGGCGCGCCATTACGAAGACCGGCTGGAAGAGGCCGGGTTCTTTTATCCGGACCACAAAGCGGACAGCATGAAGGTGAATTTGCGCAACCTGTGGAGCCGGATGGCGTTGACCCGCGCAGATACGCAGATGCTGCACGGTGTGTTGCGCCAGTTGTTGCGCGGCAAAACGAAATAGGACGATCTGGCGATCGGCGCCTGCGGCGGGCGGGGAGCGCCCCTGCGGGGCGCAGCAGGAAAGGGGGCGCTGCCCGGTCTGCTGCGCAGACCCCCCGGGATATTTACGAACCAAAGAAGCGGGTGGGGTGCGACGGTTTGGTCAGGCGGGTTGCCCCGATGGGGGTGGCGGCATAGGTTTCGGGAAAGACAAGAGTTGAGGTCAAAGATGGCGAGCAAGCCGCGCAGTATTTTCGAAGAGGTCAGTGACGTTCAAAAGCCCGTGGCGGCCCCTGGTGGGATTGACGCCAAAGGCAAAGGCGCGCGGGGTGCGATCCGCGTGTGGCTGATGGGCCTGTTTGCCTTGGTCGTCGTGATGATCACCGTCGGTGGGCTGACGCGGTTGACGGATTCAGGGCTATCCATCACTGAATGGGCCCCGATTTCGGGATCTGTGCCGCCGATGAATGCGGCTGCATGGGAGGCCGAGTTTGAAGCCTATAAACTTATCCCCGAATACATCGAGCAGAACGCCGGCATGAGCATGTCCGAATTCAAGGTCATTTATTACTGGGAATGGGGCCATCGTCAGTTGGGCCGTGTGATTGGGCTTGTTTGGGCGCTAGGGTTCTTTTGGTTTTTGCTGCGGCGTCAAATTCCCGTCGGGTGGACGGGGCGGTTGTTGTTGTTGGGCGGTCTGGGCGGGCTTCAGGGCGCGATTGGCTGGTGGATGGTCAGTTCTGGTCTGCGTGAGGGGATGCTGGATGTGGCATCTTATCGTTTGGCCACGCACCTTGGCCTCGCGTTTGTGATCCTTGGCTTCATCGCGTGGTATGTGTTTTTGCTGGGACGTCGAGAGGCAGATCTGATGCAATCGCGGCGCAATGGGGAAGGGCGTTTGGTGTCGTTGACGTCGGTGTTGATCGGCTTTGCCTTTGTGCAAATCCTTCTCGGTGCGCTTGTGGCGGGGATTGATGCGGGGCGTGCTTTTCCGACGTGGCCCTTGATGGGCAGCGGATTTTTCCCGCCTGATCCGTTTTTGATTGAACCGATGTGGCGCAATTTCTTTGAAGACGCGGGATTGGTTCAGTTCATTCACCGTATGTCGGCCTATCTGTTGTTCGCGTTTGCGATCTTTGTGTGGCTGCGCGGGCGCACATCGGCCAACGGGCAAACGCGGTTCGGATTTAATGCGGTGTTGGCTTTGATGGTGCTGCAAATGGTCATTGGTATTGTCACCGTTCTTTATTCCGCCCCCGCCCATATCGCGATTGTCCACCAGTTCACGGCGGTTGTTCTGTGGGTGGTCATTCTGCGCGCGCGCTATCTGGCGCGTTACCCGATCCCACAATCCATAAAAGGAGCCTGACCTATGGCCGCTTACGATGATCTGATGGCGCACCAGCGCGAGACCGAAGCCCTGTCCCAAGTGGCGGGCCGGTTGGGCTGGGATCAGGAAACCATGATGCCGCGCGAGGCGGCCCCCCAACGTGGCGCCGAAATGGCGGCGATGGAAACGGTTCTGCATGCGCGCCGCACAGACCCACGCATGGCCGATTGGTTGGCAGAGGCAGAAACCAGCGGTCCGGTTGAGGTGGCACAACTGCGCCATATCCGGCGTTCTTATGAGCGCGCGAGCAAAGTTCCCGCCAAGCTTGCGTCCCAGATTGCACGGGTGACCAGTGAGGCGCAGGGCAAATGGGCAGAGGCGCGCGAGGCGGATGATTTCGCAGCCTTCGCGCCCGTGTTGAAAGATGTCGTGTCGTTAAAGCGCGAGGAAGGCGCGGCCCTGTCGGCGGGCGGCGATGTTTATGACGCGATGCTGGATGACTACGAGGCAGGTGCCACTGCGGCGGAGTTGAGTGCGATGTTTGACGCACTGCGCCCACGTCTGGTGGCGTTGCGTGCGGCTGTGTTGGACGCCCCTGCACCGGCGGCGTTGCAGGGCAAGTTTGATGAAGGCGCGCAAATGAAATTATCGCGCCAGATCGCCAAGACGTTTGGCTATGACATGGCAAAGGGGCGCGTCGACAAGGCGGTGCATCCGTTTTCCAGCGGGTCGGGGCTGGACGTGCGTATCACCACGCGTACATCGGAAACCGACCCGTTCAACTGCATCTATTCCACGATCCATGAGGTCGGCCACGCGTGTTACGAACAAAACATTGATCCTGATTACCTGCTGACGCCATTGGGGCAAGGTGTGTCCATGGGCGTGCATGAAAGCCAGTCGCGCATTTACGAAAACCAAATCGGGCGCGGGCGGGCCTTTACCGGATGGCTGTATGGCCAAATGCGCGATGCGTTTGGGGATTTCGGCATTGCGGATGAGGATGCGTTTTACGCCACCGTGAACCGCGTTGAAAATGGCTATATCCGCACGGAGGCCGATGAGGTGCAGTATAACCTGCACGTGTTGTTGCGGTTCGATCTGGAACGCGCCCTCATTGCGCGTGATATTGAAGTCGATGATCTGGAAGCCGCATGGAACGAACGGTTTGAGGCTGATTTCGGATTTGCCGTGGACAAGGCAAGCAATGGTGTTTTGCAGGATGTGCACTGGTCTGTTGGGTTGTTCGGATATTTTCCGACCTATAGCCTCGGCAATGTCTACGCGGGCTGCCTGAACGATGCGATGCGTGACAAAATGCCTGATCTGGATGCCACACTGGCGCGCGGTGACACGTCACACGCGACCCGTTGGCTGCGCGAGAATGTTCAGACCCATGGTGGGCTTTATGCGCCGCGTGATGTGATCGAACAGGCCTGTGGTGCGGCCCCGTCCGAGGGTCCGTTGCTCAGCTATCTGGAAGAGAAGTTTAACGGCATCTACGGGCTTTAGGACCAGTCGGGATCGCGCTTTTCCAAGAACGCCGCGATCCCTTCGTTCGTTTGGGCATCCAGCATGTTGTCGACCATAATTTGCCCAGTATAGGCGTAGGCATCTGCGGTGGTCATCTGGGCTTGGTCGTAGAACGCCTGTTTGCCAGTCTTAACGGCCACAGGCAGTTTGGCGGCGATGGTTTGCGCCAATGCGCGGGTTTCTTGCACAAGGTCGCTGTCGGGTACGGATTTGTTGATCAAGCCCAACGATTGCGCCTCTGCCGCGTCGATGAACCGCCCCGTGGTGAGCATTTCAAACGCGTGTTTGCGGGGGATGTTACGGGTGAGCGCGACCATCGGGGTTGAACAGAACAGCCCGATGTTCACACCGTTCACCCCGAATTTGCAGCTGTCCGCCGCAACGGCAAGGTCACAGGTTGCGACCAGCTGACAGCCCGCCGCGGTGGCGATGCCGTGGACTTGGGCAATGACAGGTTGGGGCAGGGATTGAACCGTTTGCATCATGGTCGCGCAGCGGGTGAACAGATCACCCCATGCGGCCGCACCGCCGTCGTCGTTTTGACGCGCGGCCTGCATTTCGCGCAGATCATGGCCCGCGCAGAACGCTTTGCCCGCGCCGGATAGGATAACGACACGAATTGTCGTATCTGTTTTCAGTGCATCCAGTTCGGATTGCAACGCGGCAAGCATTCCGTCGCTCAGCGCATTCAGACGTTCTGGCGCGTTGAGTTCGATATGGGCAATTGCGTCGCTGTCGGTTCGGGTAAGGTGGGGCATCTTGTGTCTCGCGCTGGTGTGCGGCAAGTCTAAGCAGGCAGGAGGGCGATGGCCATGGAAATGAAGATGAACCTCGACGAATTGCGTGCGTTTCTTGTGCGCGACTTCCCGCAAGTGGCGACCGATTTTGAATTTGTAGAAGCCGCACCGCCGTTTCTGACCCTTGCGATGACAGCGTCCGAACGGCATTTGCGGCCAGGTGGCACGGTGTCGGGCCCGTCGATGTTTGGGCTGGCGGATGTAACGGCCTATTTTTGCATTCTGGCCGCCCTTGGTCCTGTGGCCCTCGCAGTGACGACCAGTTGTTCCATTGATTTCATGCGCAAACCTGCGCCGGGGCGGTTGTTGTGCCGTATGGAATTGCTAAAACTCGGCCGTGTTTTGGCGGTGTGTGAGGGGCGCATATTCGTCGAAGGGCGCGAAGACAAACCCGTTGCCCGCGCGTCCCTGACCTATTCCATCCCGCCGAGCGCGTGATAAAAAAAGGGGCCGGCGCAATGACGTGCGGTCCGGCCCCGAGGTAGGAAGTAGGGTGTGGGGCTTAGTCCTCCCAGAACGGTTTTGACGCCTCGGTGCGGGCCTTCAGGCGGTCTAAGCCGATATCGGCCAGAAGATGATCGTTAAGCCGTATCAAATGTTTGCGGGAACGACGGCGGGTATCCCATTTTGTCACCGTCACCGCGAACGCCACGGACCAACGCGCAAGCAGCGGAAGGCTGTGGGCGCTGTTGAGGGTCTCGATTTGGGCTGCGTGCAGAGCGTGTGACATGGTGAAAGCTCCTTTGTCTTTCGGGTTGATTGTATCAATACAATTTGGCATCTTGCCGTGATATATTGATACAAAGTGAAATTGAGTCGGTAAACGAAATGATTGTACCTGATACAAAATGGCAACCTGATCTGCGTGCGGCGGGCCGTTCCAAGTATAAAGCGCTGGCAGAGGCGATCCGCGAGGGGATATTGTCGGGGCAATTGAAGGCGGGCGCGAAATTGCCGCCCGTGCGCGAATTGGCCTATCAGATTGGCGTGACGCCGGGGACGGTCGCGCGGGCCTATAACATGATGACGGACGAAGGACGGCTGAGCGCCGAAGTCGGGCGCGGCACGTTTGTTGCGGGGCCCAAACCGGCGGCGCGCATCACGGATGTTCCGCTGATCAATGCCGTAAATGAAACCATCGCGGATTTTCGCAGCAGCCGTGTGCCTGATGTAGGGCAGGGGTTGTTGATCGATGATGCGATGATGTTTGTGGCAAAGTCGCACCGGCGCCGTCACATCAATTACCCGACCCAAGAAACCGATCTTGAAGCACGCGAGGCCATCGTCGAATGGCTGGCGGATGTTGATGCGGGTAAGATTGACGCTGACCACATTGTGTTGGCCAATGGGGCGCAGAACGCGTGTATCATGTCGTTGCTCGCGATTTTGAGCGGACCTTCACCGGTTATTTTGACCGAAGACCTCGCCTATCCGGGTGTGCGGCACGCCGCGCGGCTTTTGCGCGCCAAAGTTGTCGGTGTGGAAATGGATGAACATGGCATCATCCCCGAGGCCTTGGCGGCGGCGTATCGTGAACACGGCGGGCAGGTTCTGGTGACAGCCGCTGAGGTTCACAGCCCCACAACGATCAAGACCCCATTGGCCCGCAAACAGGCCATTGCAGAGGTCGTGCGATCCTTGAACCTGACGATCCTTGATGATGATTGCCACGCAACCGTGAAATCCGACGTCCCAAGTTATCGCGCCATTTTACCAAAACAGACCTATTATGTGTCTTCGCTGACGAAATCGGTCAGCGGTGCGTTGCGGTTCGGCTTTGCGGTTGCACCACTTGGGCAGGGGGCTGAATTGCGGCAGGTGGCACAAAGCGCGCATTACGGGGTGTCCCAACCGATTACAGATATTTGCACGCGTCTGATCACCAATGGGGATGCGACCAAAGTGCGCCTCGCGGTGGCGGATGCCGTTGCGGCGCGGGTGCGCCAAACGGTGAATAAGCTCGGGCGGTGGGATATCAAATGGCGTGAAGACGCGCCGTTTGTCTATCTTTCTATGCCCCATGGCTGGCGCGCATCCAGCTTTATGGTGGCGTGCGAAAAGCGCGGTGTGCTGGTGAAACCAGCGGATGAATTCGCGCTACCTGACGATCGTGCGCCTAATGCGGTGCGCCTTGCCATTGGCACCTGCTTGTCAGAGCCGTTGTTTCTATCCGCTTTGGACGAGATCAACCAATTGCTCGGGAATCCGGAACGGCGGATTGATAATTGATGGGGTAAAATAGTACCGTTTTTGTAAAGCGCTGAAAACGCTATATTTATTCCCATTCATGGTCCTTGACCGCCTGTCTGACGTCGCTATAACCCAGCCATCAAATGTCGGACCATCGCTTTGGTCCAAACTTTAGGAAAAACCGATGAAAACCTATTCTGCTACCCCAGCGGACATCGACAAGAAATGGATCATTATCGACGCTGAAGGCGTTGTTTTGGGCCGTTTGGCGTCTGTGATCGCGATGCGCTTGCGCGGCAAGCACAAGGCGACGTTCACACCGCACATGGACATGGGCGACAACGTGATCGTTATCAACGCTGAAAAGATCCAGCTGACAGGTAACAAGCGCGACAAGCCGAACTACTGGCACACTGGCACCGTTGGCGGCATCAAATCCCGCACAACCGGTGAGATCCTTGAGGGCAAGCACCCCGAGCGTGTTGTGACCCAAGCCGTTAAGCGCATGTTGCCTGGCAACCGTTTGTCCCGCGTTCAGATGACACACCTGCGTGTCTTCGCTGGCACAGAGCACGGTATGGAAGCCCAAAAGCCCGAAGTTCTGGACGTTGCGTCCATGAACAAGAAAAACACGAGGACTGCGTAATGGCCGATCAAGTGAATTCCCTCGAAGAGTTGGGCCAAGTTGCTGACGCGATCGAAACTGTCGACGCGCCAATCATGGAAACCATCCACCGTGAGCCAGTGAAAGACGATCTTGGTCGTTCTTATGCAACTGGTAAGCGTAAAGATGCGGTTGCCCGCGTTTGGATTAAACCCGGTTCCGGCAAAGTCATTGTCAACGGCAAAGACCAGGACGTCTATTTTGCGCGTCCCGTTTTGCAGATGATCCTGCGCCAGCCGTTTGAAGTTGCCGGTGTTGACGGTCAGTTCGACGTTATGGCGACTGTCAAAGGCGGCGGTTTGTCTGGTCAGGCCGGTGCGGTAAAGCACGGTATTTCCAAGGCGCTTCAGCTGTTTGACCCGTCCTTGCGCGCTGCCCTTAAGGCGGCTGGTTTCATCACACGCGACAGCCGTGTTGTTGAGCGTAAGAAATACGGTAAGGCGAAAGCCCGTAAGAGCTTCCAGTTCTCCAAGCGTTAAGTTTTGGGATCACGGATTTGGAAAGGGCGTGCCGCAGGGCGCGCCCTTTTTCGTTGTGTGCTGTGTGGGGTCTTTATCGAGAATGAGTGGCTGGGGAGTTGGATGATTTGCCACTAAGGTACAGTTTTCCATCCTCGTCCGGCTGTAATCTGCAAAGTGACCCATGCGTTTGCCAAATCCTGCGTGGACGCTGCGAGAGCCAATTGCGCGGCTGCATTCGCTCTTTCCGCATCAAGCAGGTCCAGCAACGAGATCGCCCCAGCTTGATAGGTCGCCGTCGACAGCTCAAGCGCGCGTTCATAGGATTGCGCAGCCGCCCGGCGCGCTTCTACTTCGCGTTGCAGCCGCAGATAACTTGTCTGGGCTGTTTGCACCTCTTCCACCGCCGTCAGGACCGTGTTGCGCCATGTCAGATCAGCCTGCCGTGCGAGCGAAACTTGCTGATCGCGGGCCGCGCGCAGGGCTGATTGGTTAAGGATCGGCAAGGATAACGTCGGACCGAATGTCCAGCTGGATGGGTCAGATGCCGTAACCGTGCCGTCCAGATCAAGCGATGGGTAAAGATCGGCAGTGGCAACACCAATGCCAGCCGTTGCTTCGGCAAGGGCGCGTTCGGCTGAGTTGACATCAGGCCTGTTGCGCAAAGTATCGGCTGGTACACCCGCATCTGATCCGCCGCTTGGCCGCGGCTGTGGCGCGCCACGTTCCAACACGCTGGTGATCGGTCCCGCCGGTTCACCCAGCAATGTCGCGATGCCGTAGACCGCGGCGTAAAATCCGGTTTCAAGTGCGGGTAAATCGGCCAAGGCGTCATTCAGCAATGCCTCAGCATTTACCAAATCCAGTTCTGAAACGGCGCCTTGTTCTTGCTGTTGGCGCGTAAGCGTAACTGTTTGGCGCCGCGTCTGGATGCTTTCGCGCGTCAATGCGATGGCTTCCTGGAAGTAACGTGCATCGATGTAATTGCCGACCAACGACGCCAAAAGGGCCAGCCTTGCCGTACCCACATCGTAAACGGCACCTTCCAATGCGGCGGTGGCTTGTTCCTGTTCACGCTGAACGCCGCCGAAAATATCAAAAACATAGCTGGCAGCCAGGTTTCCGCTGTTGGTCGTCGTTGTGCTGCCCTCGCCCGTGTTGGCGAGCGTTGATGAAACTGAGCCGCTTCCGCTGACTTGCGCTGCCTGACCCGTGCCTTGTAACGCAGCAGCAGCCTGATTGATCCGTTCGGTGGCGGTGCGCACATCAAGGTTCTGCGCCATGCCCCGTTGCACAAGATCCGTCAGCGTGGCGTCCCCGAAATTAAGCCACCATTGCTGGGCCGCAACTTCGCCGGTCGCAGTGGCGTCCCCATCGATGAACCGCGCAGGCAGATCAATTGACGGTGACTGGTAATCAGGTCCAACGAGGGTGCAGCCCGTCAGGGCAAAGGTGACAGCGAAGGCCGTTATTGTATTACTTTTCAAACTCTTACCTCTTGTGTTGGCTGGGGATTATTTTTGCAAAAGTCAGGCGGCCATTTCGGCCTCCAGTCGGCGCAGTTCCTCGACTTGTGGTTTGGAGAAACCGGCAAGCAGTTTGTAGACAACGGGTGTAACAAACAGTGTGGCGAGCGTGGCCAAGCCCAAGCCTCCGACAATCACCCAGCCCAAAGACACGCGGGCTTCGGCACCGGCGCCTGTCGACAAAACCAGTGGCACGCCGCCCAGCACCGTTGATATCATCGTCATCATGACGGGGCGCAGGCGCTGCAATGCGGCTTGCTCTGCGGCATCGCCAACCGACAGCCCCTGATCGCGCAACTGGTTGGCAAATTCGACGATCAGAATGCCGTTCTTGGCCATGATCCCGACCAACAGGACAAGCCCGATCTGGCTATAGACGTTCAGGCTGATCCCCGTGAAAGCCAACGCAAAAACGGCGCAGGCCAAGCCAAGGGGCACGGTTCCCACGATGATAAGACTGCTAAGAAAGCTTTCGAATTGCGCGGCCAGCACCAGAATGACGATCACAATGGCAAAGCCGAACACCATGCCAAGCCCGCTTGAGGTTTCATCGAGCGTTGCGGCCTCTGACAGTGGAATGAGGCCTGAGTCGGAGGATAAAATCGGCTCTGCCGCTGTTTGGAGCCGTTCGATCCCATCGCGCAGCGCAAGGCCGTCGGACAGCTCTGCGGTGATCACGATGGCGCGCAATTGTTCTTCGCGATCAAGTGACGGGGCAACGGCCATTTCCTCAATCGTTACAATTGACGACATCGGGACGAAACGCCCATCCGACGCCATCAGAAATATGTTTTCAAGGTCGGTAGGATCATCGATCTGATTGGTCGTTGAGATCAGTTTGACCGGAATAGCGTCGCCATCCACGAAAACCTCGCTGACCTCGTTGCCATCAAGCAGGGCTTGCATTGCCCCGGAAAGCCCGGTGATGTCGATGCCCAGATCATCAGCGCGTTCACGGTCGATATTGATGAAAATCTGGGGCTGCGTGGTTTCATATGACAGCTGGATCCGCCCCATTTCGGGATCGTTTTCCAGTTCTGTTTTCAAGGCATTCGCAGCGTCGGCCAGTTCACCATAGTCGTTCCCTGTAATCGCCATGCGCAGACCTGAACCCGCGCCCCTGATGCCCAACGAATTGGGCTGAATGACAAAGGCGCGCACCCCAATGACGCTGGATATAACACGGTTCATTTCGTTAACGATTTCATCCTGACTGCGGGTGCGTTCGTCCCAAGGGGCGAGGGTCATAACCATAAAGCCTTCGTTGCTGGCGCCGCGTCCTGCGATGGAAAAGATGTACTCGACTTCCCCACTTTCGCGGAAAGGCTGCAACAGGGCTTCGATCTGGTTCTGTTTGCTTTCGGTGTAGGCAAGGCTGACACCTTCGGGCGCATTGATGCGCAACAAAGCAACCGCGCGGTCCTCTGGCGGGGTCAGTTCTTCGTCAAGGGTGCCATAAGTGATCCAAGCCGCAGTTGCGAACATGGCAGCAGCTGTCAGCACGACAAGCGGTGCAGCAAGACAGGCGCGCAAAATCGCGGCGTAAAACCGGCTGAAGGCGCCGCCGAGGCGCATCATGGGGCCCGGTTTTGCAGTTTCGTCATCGACCGGTTTTTCGGTCAAAAGCCGCGACGCAAGCATAGGGCAAAGCGACAACGCCACAAAAGATGAAATCGTCACAGCAATGGCCAGGACATAGCCGAATTCCCGAAACAGGCCGCCGGATGTGCCAGGCAGAAATGACAGTGGCACAAAGACGGCCGCCAAGGTGGCTGTTGTCGTGATCACTGCAAAAAAGACCTCGCGGGTGCCGCGCACCGCAGCCGCGCGCGGGGGCATGCCAGCATCGCGTTTCTTGACGATGTTTTCCAAGACAACAATCGCATCGTCGACAACCATGCCCGTGGCCAAAACCAGTGCCAGCAAGGTGATGATATTGATGGAAAATCCAGCAAGCCATATCCCCCCGACGGTCCCGATCAATGCAACGGGTAAGGTCAACGCCGGGATCAATGTTGCACGGATATTGAGAAGGAAAATATAGATCACAGCCACCACAATGACGATGGCAAGGCCAAGCGATTTCAGGACCTCAAGGATCGCGCCGTTGATGAATGTCGCGTCATCGCTGGTCACATCGATTTCGACGCCATCGGGCAGCCCATCGCGCATGTCCTCCACAACTGCATGGACATCGTTTGAAATGCTCAATGTGTTGGAACCTGCTTGGCGCACGATGCCCAGCCCAATACCCGTCTGACCATTGGCGCGAAGCACCGAGGATCCGGTGTCCGGCCCCAGACTAACGACGGCAACGTCTGCCAAACGGACATTGTCGGCAATGATCAGGCGTTCGAATTCTTCGGTGGTTTGCAATCCGGCAGCGGCGCGAATTGTAAAATCCTGCGCGTTGCTTTCCAGCGAACCGGCTGGAACATCAAGGGCCACGTCATCTAACGCATCTGCTAAATCCGCGATCGTCAAGCCGCGCGTTGCAAGTTGTGTCTGATCAATATCAATCAAAAACGTCTGTTCACGGTCGCCAAAGACCGAAATGTCCGCGACACCTTCGACGGCGGCGAAATGGTCAATGATTTCATCCTCAACCATGTCGGTCAGCGCGTCGATCTCCATGGTTTCGGACGTAACGGCAAGCCGCATGATCGGCTGTGAATCCGCGTCGGCCTTGACGACGGTGGGGTCGCCGTCGATTTCATCGGGCAGGTTGTTGCCGATGCGGCTGATCTGATCGCGCATGTCGGATGTGGCCACTTCAAGATCGGTGCTTGTTGTGAATTCGACCGTGACTCTGCTTTCTTCATAGGACGACGAAGATGACATCGATTTGACACCTGACACTTGTGCTGCGGCGGATTCGATAACGCTGGTGACTTCTTGATCCATGGTTTCAGATGACGCGCCGGAATAGGAGGTCGAGATGCTGATTGTCGGGCTGTCAACCTCGGGTAGCTCGCGAATGGCGACGCCTGATAGGGCGGCCAAACCGCCAACGAGGATCAACAGATTAACGACAATCGCCAGCACAGGCCGACGCACGAAAAGGGCAGTCATATCGGAAATATTGGCCGATGTCGGGGCAGGTGGGGTTTGCGCCATCTTGTTACCCTCCGGTCTTTGTTGGAACGGCGGTTTCCCCGCCTGCGTCTGCGACGCTGCCATCTGTTGTCGCGTCAGATTGAACGGTGACAGCAACACCGTCGCGTACGTTCAACGTGCCTTCTGTGACCACATGTACGCCTTCGGCAATATCGGCCTCGATCAGGACTGCGTCAGCATTGCGCTGCACGATCTGCACGGGGACGCGTTTGGCCACACCATCCGTTACGGCCCAGACATAAGATCCCTCTGCATCCCATTGCACCGCTAACGGGTCCACCGACGGATACGTGTCGCCGTCAAACGCCATGGAGATCGCAAATGACATACCGGGTCGCAACAAGTCTGCTGTGTTCTCGATCAATGCCCGCACCTGAAACGTGCGGCTGTCCGTTTCCACCCGACTGCCAATTGCGCTGACCGTGCCGATAAATTCATCCGCTGACAGCGCCAGTGGGTTGGCCTTTACAGGCTGACCGATCGCCACAAAGCTGGCAAATCTTTCCGGCACCCAGAAATCCACGACGATCTGTGATCGGTCATCAATCATCGCAATTTCTGTTGCGGTGGTGACGTAATCGCCAACCTCGACGGGAACGATCCCCACAACACCACCGATTGGTGCGAAAACGGATCGGTTTTCCAATGCAACATTGGCCTCGCGCAAGGCAAGTTCGGCATCGTCGCGGGCGGCCAGCAAGGTATCAAGGTCAGCTTGGGACGCGGCGCTGGCCTGACCAAGGCTTGCATAGCGTGTGTATTCGGCTTGCGCGGATCGCAAAACCACCGCGGCGCGGTCGCGGGCGATTTCCTCGGTGTCTGCGTTCAATTGCGCCAGCAGATCACCACCGGCAACCACGTCACCCGAACCAACAGCGACTTGGGTCAAAACGCCCGCATCAAGCGGCACAACGGAAACGGATCGAACCGCTTCACTGGATCCTACAGCTTGTACTTGCGTGCTGATTGCCCCAGTCGAGATCGGGGCAGTGATTACGGCTGTCGCCGATCGGCCACCACCGGGACGGCCCGTTGCCTCATCATTTGGATCATCGGGTAAGGCAATCATTGAAATTAAATTCGCAGGCACGCCCAAGCTGTTAAGGACGGCATGTGATGCGGGATAATAGCGGGCCATGGCAATGGTGGCACAGGTTACAAGAACGAGTGTCACTGCCATTTGTTTCAGAAGGTTCATTATTTTATCCGTTAACAAGGGCTTACATAGCCAATTGCGATCGTTTATTTTATGAAACAAGGCACTTGTTATCACGGGACTTGGCGGGATTATGGTGTCTGCCAAGCCTTACTTTCACATTATACGCTGCGACGCGGCATTTCCGCCGCAAGTCTTTGCGGTCGGCTGTTTGTTGCTAGGTTCCGGTCCCGCAAAACGATGAATGTGCCGCCCTTAATCAGAACAAATCATTGCTGAGCACCGGTACACGCAAAATGACGCCCCCTGCGTCGACGTCCCAAATTTTGAGAGACGGTTCGTAAAATGCCGCAGCCCGGCCAGTGGCAGACGGGCAGGAAGCCAATCGTCGCCGCACTCTGCTTTCGGTCAGATCATGGCGTTTTTACATGCCGATAGGGACGCCGTTCATTGTCGCCCCTTGATCTGGACTGACACTCGCGCGCAAATTGATGTTCGGCGCAAAGATCACCCCATGTGTCAGACACAGACCCTGCCTATCAGCCGGACAACACGCCGGTCTCGTATGGGCAGAATTGGTCATACTGCATGATCACCGAAGAATTGACGATCTGAATGACCCCGATACACGGCGCCTCTGCACTTGGGGTGAATGTCTTCCACGTCCATTCGGGACGCGGCGGGGGGGCTTGGTAAAGCACCGAACGCATTGTCGCGAAAGGAATATGGTCGATCGTTCCGGTTATCGGGCGATGGACATGGCCCATGAACACATATTTCACACATGTGAAACCAGAAATCAGATCGACAAAGGCCTGTCCGTTTTCCATGTTCTCTGTGTCTTGCATCGGTAGGCCCAAGGCAATTGGGGGATGATGTAGGAATAAAAACACTGGCGTGGTCCCGGCGTCGCGCAGCGTCTTAGTGAGCCATGCGCTGCGGTTCTGACAAAATTCACCTGCGTCTGATCCGGTCTTATGTGTGTCCAGACACACGATCAGCCCTTGGGGCGTTCTGATTGTGTATTGTATGAAATCTTGCATGCAGGTTTCGGGCAACTCGAACGATTGTTTGAACAATGTGCGATTGTCGTGATTGCCGGCCATGGGGCAGTAAGGCATCGACAGGGTGTCTAGTTTTTTGCGCAATCCTGCGTAATCTTCATGCGTTCCTCGGTTCACCATATCGCCTGTGATCAAACACATACTTGCATCAGAATGATGCGTATTGATGTGATCTATTGCGGCGTCCAGACGCGCGCGGGGATCATGGCCCAGCACGCGACCTTCCTGCGTATAGTGGGGGTCTGACATCCATATCAGTTTGGTCATAGCGATACCCAGTCCAAGGTTTACGGTTTCGATGCACGCAGAACGATTGCGCCAAAAATTGTTACGAGTGTTGAGGCGACTTTGACCAGATCAAGCCGTTCTTTCAGAACACCCACCCCGATCAGCAGTGCGAAGACGATAGATGCTTCGCGCAATGCGGTGACAAGGGCGATTGGCGCCTGCGTGAAGGCCCAAATGACCAACCCATAGGCAATGAAGGACGCCGTGCCACCCATCAGACCTAAGACCACCACCTCGCGGTTTGATTTTAACACCGCAAATGTTCGGGGTCTGCGCATCATCATCCAGCCCCCCAACCCCAAAGCGTTGCCGATGGCGGCCCAGCTCCAATATCCCAGTGCGCTCGACCCCAGCCGCGCACCGATCCCGTCCACCAAAGAATAAGCGGCGATAAACCCCCCTGTGCACAGCGCCATCGCCACGGCGCGTGGATTGCGCACGCCATTTTCGCGCCGCACCAGCGCCAATGAAATCAAGCCAATCACAATGAAGGCCACACCCGCAATTTCCATGCGGGAAAATGAAACGCCAAGGATCGCGATTGAGACCACCATAACCGTGACCGGCGCGGATCCTCTGGCGATAGGATAAACAAGCGTCAGATCTCCGGCGCGATACCCCGCGATCAGGAACAGCTGATACCCAAGATGCAACACGACACTGCCGATGATCCATGGCAGCGCGGCTGTATCAATAGGCGGCGCAAAGGACAGGGCAAGCAATGCGATTGGCACGTGCCCAAGGGTCACTGCAAGCATCATAGCGTGTTTGTCTGCACTTCCCTTGACCACAGAATTCCAGACGGCGTGCAAAAGCGCCGCACATAGGACCGCGATGAAGACCGGCGTGCTCATCGTGTGGCCTTGCGGGCGTATGTGCGCGATCGGTCGTCCAAGGTCGCGCAGTGCAATTCGAACATGTGATTGTCATGGTCGTAAAAATAACTGGCATCGAAAACCTGCGTCAGGAATGCCTCCATCTTATCGAGATCGCGAACGATAAACGTCATGTGCGAAGGCCTTCGATCATTGTGTTTCTTCGTTTATGTGATGGGTGTCAGAGTTCAAACGGCCGTCAATTCGATTGGCAGTTTGAGGGCGATCAGAAGAAACGCCACCGCGAGCATATTTGGACCCGCCGTCATCCGTGCGAAGGCTAGAATCCCGGACGGTGTAACAAGGGAAAAGGTAATTTCAGACTGCGGCATGAGATCGATTTTCTTGGATTTGGGTCTTGGAGTTCGAGACCTATGCCACGCGTGGTCGGGCGTTGACCAACCATGTTTTCAAGCCTAGAGTTTAGAAAACCTAATACCATAGGCGACCCTTTGCAGAACCTTAACCTCAACTCCCTCAGGATATTCGCGGCCGCCGCCCGCCATGGTAATTTCCTGTTGGCCAGCGCAGAACTGAAACTGTCGCAGGGGGCTGTTTCGCAGCGCATCAAACAGCTTGAACTTGAATTGGGGCTGCAGTTGTTTGAACGCGAAGCCCGCGGCGTATCCTTGACGAAAGCAGGGCAGGAACTGGCCCAAACCGTTGAAAAAGCGCTTGGGTTGCTTGAACAGACCACGCGCCGGATCAAGACATTTGGCAGTGAAATCACGATGCATGTGTCGCCTTCGATTGCGCGAAAATGGCTGACGCCGCGACTGCCGAGGTTTTCCAGACAGCACCCTGATGTCCAGCTTTCGATTGAGGCGCGTGCCGACGTATTGGCGCGACCCTTGCACCACAATGAAATTGCGATGCGCCACGGGAAGGGTTTTCCTGCGGTGGCCGGGCAGCACATGAGCGCCCTTGTTGAGGTAGAACTCATTGCGGTGTGCAACCCTGATTTGGGCGGCCTCGGCCCGACACCTGACATCCAACGAATTCTAACTGCACCCCTTATCCAAGACACCCACCGTCGATGGGACACGCTGTTAGAACGATGGCACACCACCACGTTGTCCGAGCCGCTGAATTTCAACTCTGCGTCCTTGGCGATTGATGCGGCAGTCAATGGACAAGGCGTTGCGATTGTTCCTTCGCTGTTTGTGCAAGACGATATCGCAGCGGGCCGCCTGCGCAAAATCTGGACGGCCCAGGACCCGTCAGGGGAACATCTTTTTCTGGTATGGCCCAAGCAAAGCATCGCCTTGCACCCAATGAAGGACGTGCTGGCATGGATCGAGGGTGAGTTCGGGTTGGATGCGTCTGCATAAGGGTTAGCTTTCGGTCCTGACTGGGGCGAAACGAGCCATAAACAGCAGGGTCAAAACAAGCGGCGGGATCGCGGTCAGCGACAGCACGGTCCAACCCATGCTTGTCACGATTGCACCTGATCCGAACGCGCACACCGTTGAAACCAGCGCAATGATTGTGTTGTTTGCGCCCTGCACAAAAGCGCGATCTTCCGCCGGAACGACCTGCACAAGCATCGTGGTCGCCCCAATAATTCCGAAATTCCACCCCACGCCCAACACGATCAGCGACCCGTAGAAATGGGGTTGGGTTAGCCCGCTTGCCGCGATTGCAGCAGACAGGATCGTCAAGGCGAGCCCGATCACTGCGATTGGCGTTACGCCGTATCTTTTGATCAGAAAACCGGTCACAAAACTTGGCGCGAACATTGCAACGACATGCCAGCGGATAACGTCTCCGGCCGTCTCCTCGCTGAAGCCACACCCGATCATCGCAAGCGGCGTGGGCGACATCAACAAGACCATGATGGCCTGCGATACCGTACCAATGACAATGGCAGTCAGGACGGGGCGGTGCCAAAGTGCTGCACGTTTGTTGGTATCGCTGCGCGCACCGACGCCTTGCTTTGACACGACCGGCTTTGACATGAACAAAAGCGGCGCAATGCCAATCAGGCTGAGCGCCGACAGCGCCCCGTATGCGCCCGCAAGGGGCACTGCTGCAATGTAGTCTTTCGTGATGATGAACAGCTGGGGGCCCGCGAATGCCGCAATCAATCCTGACGTCAGCATCAACGAAATCGCAATCGGTTGCCACTTTTCAGAAACAACCTCGGCCGCAGCAAACCGGAAATATTGATAACACGCGAGGGCGGCACCCAAGGCGGCATGGCCGATGCACAAAAGGAAAAAGCTGGATTGCATCAGCGCGACTACACAAAGAGCACCGCCAACGACGGCCAAAGCCCCACCAACAATGAACCCGATTTTGCGCCCATACCGCCCCATCATCCAGGCAAATGGTCCAGTCGCCAAAAGCCCTGCCAACATCTGTACCGATGGTGGAAATGTCACCAATGTCGGTGATGGCGCAAGGCCCAGGCCAGCCAAGCCGCCAAGAATAATCAGCATCGGCATCGCCGCGGACAGGATCGTGTTCGCACTGATCAATGCAATGAAGTTGATGTTAGAACGCAAGGAGGATGACATGAAAATTCTCGTTTCAAATGAGTTGACACATCACGTCATAACCGAGATGTAATTTGTCATGAATGCCAAACAAGCATCAAAAATGGACAAACGTCCGCGCCCGCGAACGCTGGATGTTTTTATATTCGAAGGGGTCAATATCCTTGACGTGGCGGGGCCTGTTCAGGCGTTCGATACCGCACGATTTGATGCACAAAAGATGTATCATCACCGATACGTCAGTCTGGATGGCCGCCCCGTGCGTGCGTCATGCGGGTTGACGTTGATGGCAGATGGCCAGTTGTCCGATCAATCACCCGCCGATGATCTGCTTATCCCGGGTGGTGGCGTTGATCAGTTTCTGGGGCACGATGCGCTTTTACAAATTGTAGCTGCCAAAGCCAGTGCGTCTGGTGACGGACGGATCATATCTATTTGTTCAGGGGCGCTCATTCTCGCGGCCGCCGGGGTGCTGGACGCGTGTGTTGCGACGACCCATTGGCGGCGCGAAGCCAAGGTTCAAACCTATCCAAATGTGCTTTGGGATCTGGACAGGATCAGCACGGAGTCTGAGCGTATTTATACGTCGGCAGGTGTGACAACGGGGATCGATTTGGCCTTGGCAATTATTCGACAAGATTGCGGGAATGCAGCGGCGCTTGAAGTTGCGCGCGAAATGGTTGTTCAACTGCGTCGAACGGGCGGGCAAAGCCAGTATGCCATGCATTTGGCGGGACAATTTACACCCGATGATCACCTGACGCGCCTGATCGAAAATATCGTAGCACAGCCAGAACGCGACTGGACGCTGGATGCGCTGGCGACGGGTGCAGGGATGAATTCCAGAACGCTCAGCCGTCGGTTCAACAAATACCTCGACCTGCCGCCCGCGCAATTCGTCGAAAAAATCCGTGTCGACCATGCACGCGGTTTGCTGTCCGACAATATCCCTTTGCAAACGGTCGCCGTCAAAAGCGGCTTTGGTGATTTACAACGTATGCGTCGGGCTTTCCAACGAAGATTCGGCATCAATCTGGGCGAATATCTGTCCGTGTTTGGCCCCGACACCCACACAAAGGAAGACTGAGGCAGGATGACATTTAGACCATGGGAAACCGAAGCAATGCGCCCATGGATTTGAGATGGTTCGCGTTTCAAATTCTGATCGCCGCAGCGCCAGGCCGTAGCCAACGGTTTGTGATCACTGGTCGGGTTGAATAAGACCGAGGCCACGAAGGTAAACGCCAATGCCAGATTCCAACAAATCCTCCGGCGGGAATGGTGATTTGGTTCCCGGTGATCCGCGGGCGAACAGTTCTACCACGCCGTGGCTCATCGCCCAGATGTGCGCGCTGAACATTTGTGGTGGTGGGCGCATGTCCTCCGGGATGTGCATCGACAATTCTGTCGCCGCTTTTTCGAGAACGCCCATTGCGCGGGTCGCGACTTCGTTGAGTTCGGGGGTGCGCTGAATAGAAATACCGGATTCAAACATCGCCACGTAGTGACCGGGGTACTTGCGCGCAAAGGCCAAATAGGCGCGACCCGTGGCAGAAAACGAGGCCATCGCCGATGGCTGGCCCTTTTCGTAGGCGTATTCCATCAGGTCGGCGAAAATCTCGTAGCCTTGGCGCGCGGCCTCGGCGATCAGCTCATCACGCCCATCGAAGTGGCGATAGACGGCAGCGGGGGTCACGCCAGCCTCGCGGGCGGCTTCGGACAGGGTGAATCCGGTTGGGCCTTTTTCTTCGATCAAACGCAATGCGCCATCCACCAGCGCGCGCTTTAGATCGCCGTGGTGATAGCCCCGTTTAGCCACGAATAAACTCCGGCCCGCCAACGATTTCAGGGTCAACATCCCCGATCGCGTTTGTGTCTTTGCCGGTATAATCCAGCGCATTCAGCACCAGCCGGATCGCATTAACCCGCGCGCGGCGTTTGTCAGCACTGCGCACGACATTCCAAGGGGCGGCGTCGGTGTGGGTTTTGTCTAAGGTTTCAGTGATGGCGGCGGTGTAGTCGTCCCATTTCTTAAGGCCCTCGACATCGATCCAGCTGAGTTTCCACTGCTTCAGGGGGTCGCTTTCACGATCCAGAAACCGCTGCAACTGCGCGGCACGATCGACGTTTAGCCAGATTTTGAAAACCTTGATGCCTTCGTCGACCAGCATCTGTTCAAAAGGTTGGACCTGATCGAACCATTTATCGCGCTGTGCGTCGTCGCAAAAGCCGAATACCTTTTCCACGACGCCACGATTGTACCAGGACCGATCAAAGAAAACCACTTCACCTTCGGTTGGCAAGTGTTTGATATAACGTTGAAAATACCACTGGCCGCTTTCGGTTTCTGTGGGCTTTGACAGCGCGACCACACGTGCACCGCGTGGGTTCAGATTTTCGCGAAACCGTTTGATGGTACCGCCTTTGCCAGCCGCGTCGCGCCCTTCAAACACGATGGCTATCCGTTGGCCCGTGTCTTTGGCCCAGCGGTGCATTTTGACCAGTTCAACCTGCAATGCCTCAAGCGCGGCATCATAATCGCTGCGTTTCCATTTCTTTTCATATGGAAAATTCGTGGCAAGAATTTCACCCTTTTTAGCGCCATCGATTTCAGCGCGCACATCTGCCGGGGCGTCTTCGGCAAAGTAGCGGCTGATGTCTCCGTCAAAGGGTAGGTCTGTCATGGGTTGGCCTTTATTCATGGGTCGGTGGGTCACTATGGGTTGCGGCGTGGCTCAGCGCAATCCGGCTTGCGCTGCGATGCGGTCAATCGCGTCCACGACCAATTGGGGTTCCGCGTGGTGGGGCATATGCCCAACGCCTTCCAACACGGTCAGATTGGCCTGCGGGACAGCGTTTTTCAGCGGGATTGAATGGATGTCGAG
The DNA here is from genome assembly GCF_021532615.1 of Octadecabacter dasysiphoniae. GTDB lineage: Bacteria > Pseudomonadota > Alphaproteobacteria > Rhodobacterales > Rhodobacteraceae > Octadecabacter > Octadecabacter dasysiphoniae. Next base: position 1,375,716 of record NZ_JAKGAQ010000001.1, on the reverse strand, counting down.
GGGGACGGTTGTATCAAGATCGCCGTGCAAAATCTCAATCGGCATGGTGAGTTCGGCGGCGTAGCGCGGTGACATGGCAACGATATGAGGGCGCAACGTGTTCACCTGACGTGCATTGGCGCGAAAGCTTGCGGGGCGGATGGTGAGGGTCGCGCCGATATGATCAAGGTAGCCGTCGGGCACCGATTGGGGCGTGAATATCCCTGTCACGGCGTCTTCTATGCGGGCATCGGTGGCAAAGGCGGATATCAGCGGCGGCACAATCGCGCCGCCCAAAACCGACCCGTTAACCTTATAATACGCGCCAAGATCGCCAGGCCAAGGATGGGACGGACCGGCGAGGTTTACAACGCCCGCCGTGTTACCTGGGTGGTTCAGCGCCCAAGCGAGCGCGACAGAACCCCCATAAGAATGACCAAGGACAATCGGCGCGTCAGCCCCAATCGCGGCAGCGGCGGCCTGTAACATCGCGGCCTGTTCTTCGGGGCCTTCTGCGTCGGTCGTAAAGGCGCTGTCGTATTTGTCTGCCGTACGGTCCGTAAATCCTAAACCGGGGCGATCAAACACGATGACACGGTAGCGATCCGTTAAACGATCTATGAAATCGAATGTGAATTCACGCGCGTTGCCACCCGCACCATGGATCAGCACCACATCAGGGCCTTCGCCGCGCACCACGGCGTGCACTTTGCGCCCACCGACGTCAATAAACTGGCCTTCGGGCGGGAATTCACGTTCAGCGGCAGTGACACGCGCATCAGACTGCCTGTCCGTCAGCGCGGCACAGCCCGCAAGTGCGGCGATGGATAAAGTTGCGATAATTTTAACGGCCACGGCTGTACCTTGCTTCATGTTGCTTCCCTTTACATAAGCGTCATGAAGAAGAACGCAAACAACGCACTAAAGGTTTCGCCTATTCCGTCACGTTCTTATGGGCACCTGATCCGGTGCGCAGGTCTGTGCTGCTCAACCCGATCTGTTCGATGTCATAGGGCGTCGTCAGATAAATTTCCGAAATCCAGTTGCCATACAAAAGATGCGCATGACTGCGCCACCGATTAAGAGGCGTCTGCGTCGGATCATCATCAGGAAAGTAGTTGAGAGGGACCTGAATTTCCGCGCCTTCAATCTGGTTGGACGCAAGATCGCGTTGGTATTCCTGCGCCAGTGTATCGCTGTCATATTCAAAATGGTTGAACACGTAGATGGCGCGATGATCCGGATCTTCGACCAGCGCCGGGCCAACCTCGTTTGAATCGAGCAACGTGGTTAATCCAGCGGCGTCAATCTCGTCGCGCTTCATTTCGGTCCAACGGCTGACAGGCATGATGAATTCGTCAGAAAACCCACGCAAATAAGGGCTTTGCGGGGCGAAGTTCATGTGACGATAGCATCCGAACAGCTTATCCGTCAGCAGGTGCTTTTTGACACCGTGGAAGTGGTTGATCATCGCCATGCCACCCCAACACACTCCAAACGTGGAATGCACGTTGGTCTGGGTCCAATCCATGATTTCGCGCAGTTCTTCCCAATAGGTCACGTCCGTGAAATCGAGGTGTTCAATCGGCGCACCTGTGATGATCAAACCGTCGAATTTCTGGTCCTTCACGTCTTGGAACGTACGATAGAATTCTTTCATGTGATCGGCGGCCGTGTTGCGGGCCTCGTGTTCGGACATGCGGATCAATGTCAGTTCAATCTGCAACGGCGTCGCGCCGATCAGACGGGCGAACTGGTTTTCCGTCTGGATCTTTTTGGGCATCAGATTGAGGATTCCGATGCGCATCGGGCGGATGTCCTGCAGATCACCCGCAGCATCGCCCATCACCATCACACCTTCGCGCGACAGCACATCAAAGGCGGGCAGGGATCGGGGAAGGCGGATGGGCATTGTTTTCGTCCTGAATTGATTAAGAGTGGCAGGTAGGTGGCTTAGGCGTTTCGTGCAAGGGCGTCGGCAATAAGCGCGTTGAAATCAGTTTCATCGCGTACTTTGGCCATATCGTGGGCCTGCACCGTGACACCCCAGTTTTTGGCCATCGCAGCATAGCGCGGTTGGCGGTGGGCCAGTGCGCGCGCATAGGTCCAGCGGATGAAGGTATCAGGATCAACATCACCTTCCTGGGCGTTGTTTTCGCTCAGATATTCGCGCCACGCGTGCAGCAGGAATTCGGGTTGATACGCCATCGGTTTGGGGGCTTTGTCAAACCGCGCCACAAGGTCGGCGGTATGATCTTCGCTGCCCTCAATCCAAACCATTAAAGCGTGGTCAGACAACAGATTGAGCAGCGGATCGGACGGGTCATCCGCATCCACCCATTCACAAATCGAACCGCCCGTATCGCAGACAAAATGCGGGTAATCATAAAGCGCCTTAGCGCGGTCGATGAAATAGGGCGTGTCACGCAGGGCGTCGATCTCTGCACGGTGGAACTGATCCTGTCGGCGCTGGTATTCTGCCATGGGCAGACCACCGCGCGCGGGATCACCGGGCTTGCCCAGATAGGTGCTGACGGGGGTCAGATTGTCGAAAGTGATATTGGACGCGATGTGAATGCTATCGCTCATCAACAGCTCGCGCAGGAACGGCACTTTCATCGCTTCGGCCTTGGCATTGTCGGCGATGAATTCGCCCATGTAGCGCGTGCCAATGCGGTAATCCACAGAGTAGTGGAACCAATCGCCCGTATCGCGCAACATATTGGAGACATAGGTTTTTCCCAGTCCCGACATGGCGAAAATCAGAACACGCTTTTGCGCGGCGGCGGTCCAGTCAAAGGCAGAATGATACAACATGGCCTAGGGGTAGCGTTTGAGCGCGAGAGGGGCAACGAAAAAGCCCCGCACGGATTAGGTGCGGGGCCTAAAGTCTGTTCTATCAACCAGATTAGAAGGAGTATGCGACTTTCAGACCGACTGCCAATGCCGTGCTGTCTGTGAATGACGCAACCGCTTGGCCGCCTACACCCGCATCCGCATCACCAAGCATGGTGTAGTTCACGCCACCGGAAATGGTCATGCCGTCTGATTCATATCGTCCACCCAAGGAAATACCAATCTGACCGTCATTTGGACCCAGCGGGGAGACAGTGGAACCATCACCAGTTGCCTCATACGTCACCGTAAGAGAGCCTGCGAATTCTTCGCTAAAGCGACGCGCAATCCCGAGCGACCAGCGGTAGCTGTCATCAAGGTCAGCAAGGTCAGTCCCAAGACGGGTTGGGATAACGTCAAAATCGCCCCAATTTGTCCAACGCAAGGATGCATTCAATAGGGTGTTTTCAGCAATACCTGTCTGGAATTCCACATTCACGGATTGCGGCGTAAAGAAATCGATTGTGCTGGCTGTATTCGCCCCGCCGATATCTTCGGACGTCGAGTTATCGTGGTCGACTTCGGAATGGTACGTAATTGCAGCACGAAGGGCGATATCTGGGATCTCATAGGCGACACCAAAGGAATATCCTAAGCCCCAGTCATCATCCAACTGCAATTGGTAACCACCGGTTGCCGCGATGCCCGCGGATTGTGTCGTTACTGCTGCACCCAGTGACGCCAAATCTGTCCCAGCCGGATCACCCGCCGCGGAACGCAGTGCATTAAAGCCCGCAACAGCGGCCGGAACACCTGCAAGCGCGCCGCCCAAAATCTCCGTCGTGAGGCCCGGGATTGCAGCCGCCGTGGCGCCTGCAACACCAGCTGTCGCAAGTGCACTCTGATATGCTGTACCATTCAGACCAATTTCACCGCTGACACGCTGCGCGCGCAAGCCACCGAAAACGCTGAAACGGTTATCGATTTGGTACTTTGCAATGGCAGAAAACGCATCGCTTTCCAGTGCGGCTTTGGTGCCCGACAACGTGCCAAGGCTTGGGTCACCGTTATAGAAAATATCCGCGCCAAATGGTTGGTCGTAAATCAGTCCGAATGACAGGTCGCTGTTTATCTCGCCTGTGTAGCTCGCACCGAGTTGGATGTACGAGGCGCCGACATCGTAATTTACGGTCCCATCAGTACCGGTAACAGATGGCATGATATAGCCAAGACTTACGTCTGACGTACCGTCTTCATTGAAAATCGAAAGCACTGATTGGCCCGAACGGTCAAGACCACCCGCCGCCGCAATAGATGTCGTCAAAAGCAGGGCTGTGCCTGCTGTCATATACGTTTTCATGTCCCTAATCCCTTATCCATGAGTGTGTTGGATATCTCCTCGAGATACCCTAGGGAGGCTGCGACATTTTGGTCAATTACAATCCTTTGATGACGCTACGTCCAAGTGTGATGCGTAACGATTAGGCGACAAAAAAACTACACTTTGGCCCGCTGAGCGTAGGTAATGTTAAGATAATTGGCCCCGAAGATCACGGCGGCACCCACAAACACCCACGGATCGAGGGGCTCGTTGTAGAGTTGTGCCGCAACAATCGCGATGACGGGCAAGCGGACAAAATCAATCGGCATGACCACACTGGCCGGCGCCAGGGACAGGGCCGTCGTAAGACAAAAGTGGGCAATCAGGCCCGCGAACCCGATCATGACGATCCAGGGCAGCGCATCGCGTGAGGGCAGGGCCATATCGCCGTCAAACCCCGCACCGATCAAACCGAAGGCCGCCTGCATCGCGGTAAGCCAGAACATAATACATGTGATGGTCTGGGTCCGTGTCAGTTTGCGTGTAAAAATCGCACTGAAAGCAAAACCAACCGCCGCGCTCGCCGCTGCAATGGTGCCTGATGTGATCGCGGTTTCAAACGGCTGCGTGACGATGATCACGCCGATAAACCCACCAACAGCCGCGACTGCGCCAACACCCGTGATCTTTTCCCGCAACAGAACCGGAGCGAGCAAGATAACCCAAATAGGTGAGGTGAATTCGAGCGCAAACAATTGCGTCAGTGGAATGATCGGAAGGGCGTAAAACCAAAGGTTCTGGCCCGCAAAATGTGACAGATTTCGAAGACCATGAAGACCGATCTGGCTGGTGTTGATCTGGCGCAGCGTGCCCGCAAGGCTGGCGGCGATCAAAACGACAACAAGGCCCGTTATGCTGCGATACAGCATGATTTCGAAGGTATCGAGTTCCAGACTGACGACGCGGCCCGCAATCGCCATGGAGGTAAACGCAAGGATCGCACCTATCATCCAAAGCGTTGCGCGAAGACTGTTTGACATATGCGGGGTCCATTCTGTTGGCACTTGCTGCCAGCTTGACAATAAAGGCGCAAGGGCGCGAAGTGCCGATCATGAAATTCGCGTGGATCATGTGCCTGATTGCAGGCCCGGCAATGGCTGGGCCTTTTGATGTTCTTAACGTCGCCCATGCCCTGTTTGACGATCTGCCGGATGTTCAGGACCGTACCGATTTTGACGCCCAGTGCGGCATTGGAGTGCATTCCAATCCGCACATCGGATATTGCACAACACAAAATCTGATCTTTGTGTCCGCCGGATACGCGGGACGCGATATTGCGGCCTATGAAATGGCCCATGTGCTGGGGCATGCCATTCAGGTGCGTCACGGGGTGGCGGATGTGGCATTGCGCGAAATCAGCCGACGCCGCGACGAAGAAGACGCTTTGCGCAGTATGGTCACGCGCCAGGTTGAATGTATTGCAGGCGTGTTGATGGCCACGGCGGATGAACCGCGTTTTGATTTGCGTACATTGGTGCAAGAACCATTTACCGATGCCCATTGGGGCCGCAATCCGCTAAACCTCGGGCCGCGCGTGTCTATCGGGACCGAGGCGCGCGCGCAGTGGTTTGATATCGGGTATGGCGCGCAGGATTTTGCGGCCTGCACCGTGGAGGAAATGTCGGCTGATCTGATTGTAGAGGCGCTGCGCTAACCTGTGGTGCAACTGCCAACCAACAGCAGAGGCGTTTCACCGTCTTGCGTCAATATTCGGACAGGAAATGTCGTATCTTGGGGCGGTTCAACGATCACAATCGCGCTGCTGCCCCGCCCGATCAGGGTCAAGGCACGGGGCCAATCCGCACCTTCGGTTCGAGTCTCCCATGCAATATCAAGATCAACGTCAGATTTTGTGGCTGTCTCAAACAATGTGCCGTCTTCTGTGATGGTCATGGACCACGCAGGGTCGGCCCCTTCACACAAAAATGGCAAAGGCACCGGGGTATCTTGTGCGGCGACTGGTCCGGCACAAAAGGTTATCAGGGGTAAAATCAAACGCATGATCTGACCTTAGGGCGCGACGTCAGTGAAGCCAATCCGCAGTCGCGAAAGGCACAACCGAAAAGGCCGTCGCGCGGCCCGCATTAAACCAGATCGCAATGCTTTCGCGCGCCAAGACCGGCCAATTGATACCGCGCCCGTCATCATTGGGGCGGACGTGTTCAGACATCACCATTGTCATTTTTGGTGCAGCAACGCCGAGTTCAAGGGCGGCCCAGCGAAACGACGCCCAAGATCGTGGTAAATGAAACGCTTCTGTGACCAAAACCAGTTGGTCGGCTTGCGCGATCATAGGCAGCGAAAACAGCGCGTTCTGCAATGTTGACTGGGCAAGGCCTTCTTCGATTACGGCATCGGCTGGCAGGCCAAGAGATTGCCCATACTGCGCCATCTGATTCGCAGAACTGGGGCCGTTGGGGCGGGCAATGCCCCCTGTGAACACAACAACCGGTGCCACGCCTGCATCAAAAAGCTCCACGCATTTTTCGACGCGGCGCAGGGACGCGGGGCCGAGGGTACCTGACGCGTCCATGCCAGCGCCCAGACACACAATAACGTCCGCTTGTTGAACATTGCGTACATCGTTGTCAGCCCACAAAAACGTCCACGCCAGCAGGGCAATCGTCATAACGCAGTAAGCCGCCAAAGCACACGCAATCGCGCGTTTGAACCAGCGCCAAAGCAGAGGCGTTATTCCCACTCAATCGTGCCGGGGGGTTTGGATGTGATGTCGTAGGTTACGCGGTTGATGCCCGCGACTTCGTTGATGATCCGCGTCGCAGTTTCACCAAGGAAATCATGACTGAACGGGTAGTAATCTGCGGTCATGCCATCCACGGACGTCACCGCGCGCAAAGCACAGGCGAAATCATAGGTACGCCCGTCGCCCATAACGCCCACGGTGCGCACAGGAAGGATCGCCACGAAAGCCTGCCAAATCTCATCATAAAGGCCGTGTTTGCGGATTTGATCGATGTAGACGGCGTCTGCTTCGCGCAGGATGTCCAGTTTTTCGCGGGTAATTTCACCGGGGCAACGGATTGCCAAACCAGGGCCAGGGAAGGGGTGGCGGCCGATGAAGGACGCAGGCAGGCCGAGTTCATGACCCAAGGCGCGCACTTCGTCTTTGAACAATTCGCGCAGCGGTTCAACCAGCTTAAGGCCCATCTTTTCGGGCAGGCCGCCAACGTTGTGGTGGCTTTTGATGGTGACGGAAGGACCACCAGAAAAGCTCACGGATTCAATAACATCAGGGTACAGCGTGCCTTGGGCAAGGAACTTTGCGCCCTCAATTTCATTGGCATATTTCTGGAACACGTCGATGAACAGCCCGCCGATAATCTTGCGTTTGGTTTCGGGATCCGACTGACCTTCGAGCTGGCCCAAGAACAGGTCTTGCTCCTGCGCATAGATCACTTTGAGGTTCATGTTATCGCGAAACATTGAAACGACATCGTCCGCTTCGTTCTTGCGCAACAATCCGTGGTCAACAAAGACGCAGGTGAGCTGATCGCCAATGGCTTCGTGCAGCAAGGCCGCCGTCACAGATGAATCGACGCCGCCTGACAGCGCACAAATCACGTGGCTGTCACCGACCTGTTCGCGGATCTTCTCAATCGCGATGTCTTTGTAGGCGTCCATAGTCCAATCGCCGATGAAACCCGCAATGCGCACGAAATTTTCGTACAGCTTCGCACCATTCGGCGTGTGGTGGACCTCTGGATGGAACTGGACGCCGTAAAAGTGGCGCGCGGTGTCGGCAAGGATCGCGTACGGCGCGTTGGGCGAGGTTCCGTAAACTTCAAAGCCCGGCGCGATTTTGGCGACGTGATCACCGTGGCTCATCCAGACTTGTTCATCGCCATCCGCGAACCAACCGCTCAGAAGATCAAGATCAGCAGCTTTCGTGACTTTGGCGCGGCCAAATTCGGCAGTCCCGCCACCGCCAGAGATTTTGCCACCATGCACTTCGCCGCCAAGCTGGGTCATCATCGTTTGCTGCCCGTAGCAAATGCCAAGCACAGGAACGCCCATGGTCCATAAGCTGTCGGGTGCGCGGGGTGATCCTTCGCGGGTGACGGAATCAGGCCCGCCTGACAAGATCACGGCTTTGGGCGCAAGGTCTGCCAGAACCGCGTCTGTGACGTTCTGATAAGGGTGGATTTCGCAATAGACGTTCAATTCACGCAGGCGGCGCGCAATTAGCTGCGTCACTTGGGAACCAAAATCAATGATGAGGAGGCGGTCGTGTGTGAGTGTATCCATGACGCGTCGTAAAACGCGCAGGGCTTAGGCGCAAGGATTCGGCGGTGAGAGGCGCGAGAGCAAACCGTCAGGGAACAGGCGCGTCGTTCCGGCCTCAAAATCAGAAAGAGGAACCCAACCTGCCAGATTGCGTGATCCGTTGTCTTCGATGAGGACGAACTGGTCATCTTTTGCAAGGCCCGGATCGATAAGTTCGACGTCAAATAAAAACACCACCTCGTGCCCGCGAATTCCGTGATGATCGTAAATGTTTTCAACCACATCAATCTGTTTGATGATGCGAGCTGTGGCGAAAATTTCTTCGCCCAGTTCGCGCAAGACCGTTTCGGCGGCCTGTTCCCCAAATTCGATTGATCCCCCCAAAGGTCGCCACCCCTTGATAGCACCGGTATCGTCGGGAATGGCGCAGGCCAGTATTTCATCGCCCAGGGGCCCTGCGCGCCGCACAATCGCGAGCGCTTTGTTTGCAATTTTGCCTATCGGGCGCCAATGAGTCGTTAGGTTTTCCATATGCGACGTCATCGCATGTCGCTTTCGCCCCGCAAAGGCCGCTTCTTTGAGACCCGCACCGCAGGGCTGCGTGTAGCGTTCGGGTCAACGGGATTCTAATGGGGTGATCACAATGTCTGAGACAGCTGAACCAACTCGCGCCGGACGTCGTGGACGCGGGGGCGGCGGCGCTGCACGGCGCGCAGAACGCACGGCGGTTAGTTTTGACACCGCCAAGACGATCACACGCAACATTCCAAATCTTGAAATGCTGTCAGAAGAGGCGCTCGATGTCATTGAGGCCAACGCCGAAACGGTGCTGGAAGAAATCGGTGTGGCGTTTGTCGACAATCCCGACGCGCTAGATCGCTGGCGCGCCGTCGGGGCTGATGTCACCGGCGAACGCGTGCGTATCCCCAAAGGTCTGGCGCGCAAGCTGTGCGCGACAGCACCGTCTACGTTTGTGCAACACGCCCGCAACCCTGAAAAATCAGTTACAATCGGCGGCAAAGACCTTGTGCTTGCCCCTGTTTATGGTCCTCCGTTCGTGCGGGATTCCGAAGGTGGGCGTCGGTATGCAACGATTGCGGATTTCGAAAAATTTGTGAAGCTCGCCTACATGTCCAAGTGGCTGCACCATTCGGGCGGAACTGTGTGCGAACCCACAGATGTGCCGGTCAATAAACGACATCTTGATATGTTGATGGCCCACATGACGCTAAGTGATAAGCCGTTTATGGGATCCGTCACAGACCCCAGCCGCGCCAAAGACAGCATCGAAATGTGCGAGATTTTGTTCGGTAAAGACTTCGTCGCTGACAACACTGTCATGACATCGCTGATCAACATCAATTCACCTTTGACCTTTGATGAAACGATGATGGGCGCGTTGGAAGTTTACGCCGCGCACAATCAGGCCGCGATTATTTCGCCATTTATCGTAGGCGGGGCGATGGCGCCGGTGTCTGTGATGGGTACGCTGACGCAGGTTCTGGCCGAGGTTATGGCCGGCGTTGCCTATTCCCAAATCATCCGCCCGGGTGCGCCTGTCATTTTCGGCACGTTCGTGACGTCTATCGATATGAACAGCGGCGCGCCGACGTTTGGCACGCCCGAAGCAGCCCATATCACCAATGGGGCGGGCCAATTGGCGCGTCGTCTGGGCTTGCCGTACCGTTCTGCCGGGTCGTTCTGCGGATCGAAACTGCCCGATGCGCAGGCGGCTTATGAAACCGCAAACAGTCTGAACATGGGGCTTTTGTCCGGCGTGAACTTCATGCTGCATTCGTGTGGTTGGCTCGAAGGTGGCTTGGTTGCCGATTTTGAAAAGTTCGTCCTAGACGCAGATCAGCTGGGCACGTTGCACCACATGGCCAAAGGCGTCGAGATTGACGAAAACGCCCAAGCGATGGACGCGATCCGCGAAGTGGGCCCCGGCGGGCATTACCTTGGCTGCGAACATACGCAAAAGAATTTCAAAACGGCCTTCTGGCGCTCAGAGGTGTTTGACTACAAACCCTTCGAGACCTGGGAAGAAGAGGGCGCGCGCGACAGCCAGACCCTTGCGGCGTCCCGCGTGACTAAATTGATCGACACCTATGTTGCCCCGCCGCTCGACCCTGAGATCAAAGCGGCGCTTGAGGCCTATGTCGCCGACAAAAAGGCCTCAATGCCTGACAGCTTCATGTGATGCGCAAACGTTAACGCCTGTTCATGCTTTTTTGCCACAGGTGTTAACGCGCGTTTGCCATGGATCGGTCCCTTGATGCCTTGGAGGCCTTAAGGATTCGGGCCTCGCACATGAGCGCGACAATCAATTCCACGTGGCGCGCGACCGAGTATTCGGCACGCTTGGATGTGCGCTGTTCATCTACAATCGTTTCAAGCTCCATCAGCTTTAAAATCGCCTTTCCCGGGCTGGGCAAATTGTCCGTTTTTAGTAAGCGGCGCAGGTGGATGAGCCTATTATAGTCTTCAATCCCGTGGCGCGCAGTGCGGACCAAAAGCGTCGGCCGCTTGAGCCGTGAAATCTGTGTCAGTACGTCTTCCATGTGGTGTCCCTCCAAATCAGTTCGCCACAATTTTGCCACAACTTATAGGGGTGTTGCGTGTGGATAACTTTCACCGTTCGGTCCGTTAATCATTGTTTATACTTTGGAAACAATTTTGGAGGCCTGTGGATAAAATTAACCAAACAGAAACATTTGCACGTAAGGGTTGTGTTCATGTTTGGCCCTGCTGGGGGCTGGATTAGGGAATGGGAAGCGAAATGACCGACAGGAAACACGCTGGGCGTGCGGTGCCGTCGTGGGTGCCGTTAGACGTCAGGAATTATGTTTTTCACACAGAAATGGGGCAGCCAATCCGCGTCCTTGCGCGGTCTCAGGCGTGTCATGCATCAACGATCATGCGGCAGGTCCGCAAGGTTGAACAACGCCGCGATGACCCATTGGTGGACCGCGCCATCAAAGCACTGGCCGAAGAGGGCAGTGCCGCGCATCCGGCAACCGAACTTGAACTGATGCAAGCGCTGCGTCGTTTGGCGATGCCTGATGCCTTGCTCGCGATTGCGCTGGGGATGGAACAGGGCGTGATCTTGCAAGACACCCCCAAAGGCGATCATGATCACGGGACCAAATTGCCATCTGAAACGGCGATGACGCTGGCCTTACGGGGGTGGATCGCGGCGGGGCAAACTGTCGGACGGGTGCTGCGCTATCGCATTACGCCTGCGGGGCGGGTCGCACTGCGCGAACTCACGGCGCAGGGCGAAAACCACGCCCGCGCCATGGCCGAGGCACCAGCAGGTTTTGAAGGCGCGCCTAAAGGCGTCGGTGTGTGGGACGACAAACACGTCATGGCACGCATGCCATCCCAAGACAGCCCCGTGGTCGGTTTATCCCGCCGCAAGGACCGCGACGGGCAGCCGTTTTTGAACCGCTCCATGGTGCGCGCCGCAGAAAGGTTGCGCGAAGATTACGAATTGGCGCAAGTCGGCCGACCAGCTGCAGGGGAGCCTCCGAAAGATTGGGAGGCGGTCCTCAGCGCTATTCAAAACCACCAGCCCGTGGATACAACAGGAAACGGGGCGGCTGTGCAGGTCGCGCAGGCGCTTGCGTTCTTGGGGCCGGGGCTGTCTGAAATTGCGCTTCGGTGTTGTTGTTTGCTTGAAGGGCTGGAAACCACCGAAAAGCACATGGGCTGGGCGGCGCGGTCTGGCAAAGTGGTGTTGCGCATCGCGTTGCAACGCCTTGTTCTGCATTATGAAGCAACGGGCGAATTGGGCCCGAAAATCGGTTAACCCAATAAGCCATGCACCCCGCGCAATTCCGAAACCCGCGACACTGACACCCTTGGACAAATCCACACTTGCCCCCTAAATAGGATGCAAGAGGAGAAGCCCATGTCACCGCGCGATCTTAAAATTCCGGCCCAGCGTCACCCTGAAAAGCAAAAACGCTCGGATAATGTGCAGCCAAAGAAACCTGACTGGATTCGCGTGAAGGCACCGACCAGCGAAGGGTATAAGGCAACGCGCAACATCATGCGCGACCACAAACTAACGACCGTGTGCGAAGAGGCCGGCTGCCCCAATGTAGGAGAATGCTGGTCCCAAGGGCACGCGACCATGATGATCATGGGCGAGGTCTGCACGCGGGCCTGTACGTTCTGCAACATCGCCACGGGCAAGCCGCCCGAGGATCTGGACGTGTTTGAACCGGGCCGCGTGGCCGATGCGGTGAAAAAACTGGGCCTGAACCACGTGGTGATCACATCCGTGGATCGTGACGACATTGAAGATGGCGGGGCCGAGCATTTCGCCCAAACGATCCGCGCCATTCGCAAACAATCACCACGCACCACGATCGAAATTTTGACGCCGGATTTCATCCGCTGCGACCCATCAGTGCTGGAAATTGTAGTTGCGGCGCGCCCTGATGTGTTCAATCACAACCTTGAAACGGTGCCCGGATTGTACCCCGAGGTTCGCCCGGGCGCGCGGTATTTCCATTCCCTGCGTTTGTTGCAGCGTGTCAAAGAACTCGACCCGACGATGTTCACCAAATCGGGCATCATGGTTGGTCTTGGCGAAGACAAACAATCCGTCACGCAAGTGATGGAAGACATGCGTGCGGCGGACATCGATTTTCTGACCATTGGCCAATATTTGCAGCCCACACCAAAGCACCACGCGGTGGACCGGTTTGTGACGCCTGATGAATTCGCCACCTATGAAAAGACGGCGTTCAACAAAGGCTTCTTGATGGTATCTGCGTCGCCGTTGACGCGGTCCAGCTATCACGCGGGCGATGATTTTGCCCGACTGCGCGCTGCACGGATAGAAAAGCTCGGGTCATAATGGCGGGCTAGGGCAGCGCGACCAGATAAGCAGCGATGGCGGCGCGATCTTCGTCGCTTAATTGTGATGTGTTATCAACGACATCGACCATTTCACCACCGACAGTATCAAAGTCGGGCGTGAACCCGCTGTCGAGGTAGATGGCAATGTCCTGCGCGCTCCAACCCAAGTCGTCGGAATGGACAGAAGGAATGGTCCCATCGCCCGAAGGATTTGCCGCACCGCGCATCCAGTCGCCCGTGTTCAAGGCCCCCAATGCATTGCGCGGCGTGTGACATTCGGCGCAATGGCCCAACGCCTCAACCAGATAGCGGCCGCGTTCCAGTTCGGGCGTTGCGACATCTGCCACGACCCAATCATCGCTGGCGAACAAGAATTTCCACCCGCCAAGCAGACGGCGGATGTTGAACGGAAAACCCACGTCATGATCGCGCGATGGCGTCGCATCGGCGGGCAGGCTGCGCAGATGGGCAATAAGATCAACCGCGTCTTGTGGGGTCATTTTGGAGTAAGTGGTGTAAGGGAAAGCGGGATAATAATGCGCGCCGTTTGGCGATACGCCTGCGATCATCGCGGAGGCAAGATCGTGATCTGACCACGCCCCGATCCCATGATCGACATCGGTTGAGATGTTGGGCGCGTAAAAAGTACCAAAATCGCTGACAAAGCTTTTCCCACCGGCAAGCGCATCGGTGCCCTCTGCACTGTGGCACGACGCGCAGCCCGCCGCGTGAAACACCATTTCCCCTGCGATTGGATCACCGATCAAGGCGGTGCCGTCTGCGCCGATCAGGGCGTCGTCGGGCAGGGGGGCGGGCGCAGTGACAAAGAACGCCACCCCCAGCCCGACCACCCCGAAACCGCTGATCCAGCGACCGTAGCCCATGGGTTAGTTGCGCTGTCGGTATTCACGGTGACAGGCGGAACAGGCCCCGCCCAAATCACCCATTGCACCCTGAAGGCTGGCCAGATCAGTGCCCGCAACGTCGGCCATGGCAGCCGCCGCATTTGTCATACCGTCCTGTTTCGCCATGAAGTCATCCATATTTTCCCAAATCGCGGGCAGCGCTTTGGTGCCCTCGGCTGTGCCTTCGATCCAATAGGTCGTTTCGTCCAAGGCGGCGACTGCTGCCAGATTGTTGGCGGCGATCTGCGCCAGTTCCGCATCATAGTCGATTTTCGCCTGCGCCATGCCGCCAAGAATGCCGATGTTGTGCGCATAAAGCTGCATATGGGCTTGTCGTGCCGTGACGGCCGGATCGACGTCATCTTGCGCAAATGCCATGGTTCCAACGGCGACTGTGGCCACACCAGCCAGTAAAATAAGGGATTTCATATGCGTTCTCCTACAGGTGTCAGACAAGTTATACGTAAACGCTAACACGGCTCCGTTGAAAGAATGTGATTAAATTACGTGCATCGGCGCACAAACGCGTGTGCTGTCAGGTGAACCTTACTTTGCCAATGAACGGCAAGTTGCGGTTGCGTTGGGCATAATCGATCCCGTAGCCGACAACAAATTCATCAGGAATTTCAAAGCCTGTGTAATCGGCCTTCATATCGACTTCGCGCCGCGCCGGTTTGTCGAGAAGGGCAATGGATTTAATCTTGGCGGGGTGTCGCGTGCCCAGCACTTCCATGACCTGGTGCAAGGTGTGGCCCGTATCGACGATGTCTTCGACGACCAGCACATCACGCCCTTCAATCTGTCCGCGGATGTCTTTGAGGATGCGCACCTCGCGCGAGGATTCCATACCGTCGCCGTAACTGGAGGCCTCCAAGAAATCGACTTCAACCGGTAGATCCAATTCGCGCACCAGATCGGCAATGAAAACAAAACTGCCGCGCAACAGGCCAACCACCACGAGTTTGTCTGTATCTTTGAATTCGGATTCGATTATTTTAGCGAGGTCTTCGATGCGCGCCGCGATCGATTTGGCCGAGATCATTACGTCGATTTCATAAGGTGCTTGCGTCATCTGGTCTCGGCCTTGTGCCAATTGCTTGAAATTTCGTCCAAACCATACGACATGGGTGGGCAATGTCACGACCGAAAGACCACCATGCCCGCCCATTCCGAAACCAAACGTCTGCCCTATGGCGCCGATCAAATGTACGATCTGGTTGCAGACGTTGCCAATTACCCCAAGTTTTTGCCGTGGACGGCGGCGGCGCGGATCAGATCAACGAAGGATCACGGGGATCATACAGAAATGCTGGCCGATCTCGTGGTCAGCTTTAAGGTGTTTCGTGAAAAATTCGGATCACGAGTTTTGCTGTGGCCCGAGGCGCGCAAGATCGACACGGCCTATATCGACGGGCCGTTCAAATATCTGGAATCAACGTGGACGTTTGCGGATACCGAAGATGGGTGCGATGTGCATTTCGAAGTTGATTTCGAATTTCGCAACAAGCTGCTTCAAGGCGCGGCTGGTATGTTTTTCAACCAAGCGATGCAGCAGATTGTGCGCGCCTTTGAACGCCGCGCCGCAGAGCTTTACGGATGACCATCGCTGCGCATCTGGCTGAGTTCGCGTGCGGCCCCGCGCCGCGCGATGCAGATGCTTTGGCGATTATGCGACTGTCGCTTTATGATTGGATGGCCTGCGGGATCGCTGGAATAGACGAGCCCGTTTCACAAATCATGCGCGCGCAGGTCGGTGCTGGGTCAGAACCGGTATTTGGGGGCAACGCACCCAGCGCGGCCATGGCGGCGTGGATCAATGGCGCGACAAGCCATGCCTTGGATTACGACGACACGCATTTTGCGCACATCGGGCATCCGTCTGTGGCCGTGTTTCCGGCAGCGGTGGCGCTGCCCGCCAACGGACAAACAATGATTGAGGCCGCGCAGATTGGTTCCGAAGTGTCTGTGCGCGTGGGGCTGTGGCTTGGCCGTGGTCATTACGAAGTTGGTTTTCATCAAACAGCCACGGCTGGTGCTTTCGGGGCTACGGCGGCGGCGGGACGGCTGTTGGGATTGGACGCGGGCCAAATGCAGGCGGCCTTTGGCATCGCGTCAACGCAGGCCGCTGGGTTAAAGTCGCAGTTCGGGACGATGGGTAAACCCTATCATGCAGGTCTGGCGGCGCGCACGGGCGTTGAAGCGGCACAACTGGCCTTGGCTGGGTTTGACACGCGCGGCGCAGGTTTGGATGGGCCGCAAGGGTTTGGCGCAACACATCACGGGGCAGGGGATTTAACGGCATTCGACGGCATGGGCCAGCACTGGTACATGACGCAAGTAAGCCATAAATTTCATGCCTGCTGCCACGGGTTGCACGCAATGCTTGAGGCCGTGGGCCAATACGACGGGCCGATGCCTGACGCCGTAACGATCCAAACCCATCCCCGATGGCTTAACGTGTGCAATATCGCGGTGCCGCAGACGGGGCTGGAAATGAAGTTCAGTTATGCGCACACTGCGGCACTTGTGTTGCACGGGCGGGATACCGCAGCGCTTGGCGTTTATTCGGATGCCAACGCGCACGATGCTGATCTTGTGGCCTTGGCGCAAAAGGTACGCGTTGTTGGCAATGACACATTGTCCGAAACTGAAGCTATTGTGGACATTTCATCACCCGCTGGCACGACAACGCTGCACCACGATCTAACTGCGTCGTTGCCATTTGAGGACCGGAGCCAAAAGCTGCGCCGCAAAGGCCGCGCGTTGATTGGGCAGGATGAACAGCTTTTATGGGATGCCACGCACACAAAAAGGGCGCCCAACATGGACGCCCTTCTGGATTTGATGCAGCGCTAGATCAGCTGGACATATCGTAGGCGCGTTCGCCGTGGGACGTCAGATCAAGGCCGGTGTATTCGTCTTCTTCGCCAACGCGGATCGGGAAGATTGCCTTCACAACCAGTACGATTGCGGTTGTGATGACGATGGTCCAAATCCCAACAACGACCAGACCGCCCAATTGTGCTGTCCAGCTTGCATGGCCAAAGACGGCCAGCATCACGATGCCGAACATACCGCCGACGCCGTGCACAGCGAAAACATCCAGCGTGTCATCGATGTTGAGCTTGTTTTTGATGAACCCGCAAAGCTCTTGGCACATGATACCTGCAACACCGCCGATGATCAGCGCCTCAATCGGGCCCACAGACCCGGACGCTGGTGTGATAGACGCAAGACCTGCGATTGTACCTGTCACCAGACCAACAAGGGATGATTTGCCGTAGCGGATGCGTTCCCACAAAATCCACGTGAGCGACGCTGTTGCCGCAGACAGATGCGTCACTGTGATCGCCATGGCAGCCGATCCATTGGCCGCCAGTTCTGACCCGCCGTTAAAGCCGAACCAACCAACCCAAAGCATCGCAGCGCCGATCATAACCATTCCAGGGTTATGGGGTGGCTTGCCCTTATCGCGGCGCGGGCCAAGGAAGAAGGCAACAATCAGCGCAGCAATACCTGCCGTCTGGTGCACGACAATACCACCCGCAAAGTCATTCACGCCGTCCGCAAACAAAGACCATTCAGCCCCCGCCAATAGCCCCCCGCCCCAGACCCAGTGCGCCACAGGGGCGTAACAAATCAGCATCCAAAGACCCGAGAACGTCATAACAAAGGCAAACCCGATGCGTTCAACATAGGCACCCACGATCAGGGCCGGTGTGATGATCGCAAAGGTCATCTGGAACGCAAAGAACAGAACCTCGGGGATGTTGCCCGACATTGTGTCCTCGGTGACGCCATTGAGGAACATCTTATCAAGGCCGCCCCAATAGGCATTCCCGTCGCCAAACGCGATGGAATAGCCAAATGCGAGCCACAAGATCGACATCAGGCAAGCTATGCCGAAACACTGCATGAAAACCGACAGCACGTTGCGTGCGCGCACAAGACCGCCGTAAAACAGCGCCAATCCGGGCAATGTCATAAACAGCACAAGCGCTGTTGCGACGATAATCCAAGCGGTGTCCGCTCCATTCATGGGGAAATTCCTTCTGACATTTTGTTGCGGCGGTCAGACAGGAATTGATGTGCTGCTAAAAGGGGCGGTTATGCAAAATTGCGCGTAATGCTTAGGCGTTTTCTAAAATGCCCGATTTTTAGGCTATCCAGCGGCATTGCGACTAAGTTTTGTGCGAATATGAAACGATTGCGCTCATCACCAGTGACAGCGCGTGGTCAACGCTGTGCCGACGTACCGTGTCGCGCCCAAGGGCCCCAAATTCCGATGTCTCGGCGCGCGCACCAAATGCATCGGCCAGTCCAAAACACACCCGTCCTTCGGGTTTATGGTCTGATCCGCCGGGCCCCGCGATGCCGGTAATCGACACGGCGATATCGGCACCCGAGGCTGCGCGCGCACCGAGTGCCATTTCACGTGCAGTTTCTTCGCTTACCGCGCCGTGAGCGTCCAATGTGGCTTGCGACACGGCCAGCAGGTTGACCTTGGCCGCATTGGAATAAGTGATGAACCCATATTCGAACATGGCCGAACTTCCCGCAACGTCCGTGAACGCCGCCCCCACGAGCCCGCCTGTGCAGCTTTCGGCGGTTGAGACGATCACCCCCTTAGCAATGGCGGCTTTCACGATATCTGCGGCGTTTCCCACGATCAGATCCCGTGCCAGACCGCCGCAAGGCCGATGACGCAAATGGCAGCCATCACACCCGCGATCACATCGTCAAGCATGACGCCGGTCGCGTTGTCTTTGCGATCAGCCCAACCAACAGGACCGGGTTTGGTGATGTCAAACAGACGAAACAGCACAAACGCGGCGATCCAGCCGGGCCAAAGCGCGACTATACTGACGCCAGCGTGTGCCGCGCCGATAATGACGGGCGCCAGTGCAATCCATTGGCCGACGACCTCGTCTATGACGATCTCGGACGGATCATGATCGTCGCCGCCTTCAGTCATCCATTTGGTCGCGTAATAGCCCTTTATATAAGCCGCGGGGATCGCAAGCAGGAACAACCACATGCCGCCGATCATATAGATCAGCCAAGCAAGGGGCAGGGCGGCCAATGACCCCCACGTGCCCGGCGCGGGTTTCATGTAGCCCACATAAAAGACCGTTGCGGTGATTTTGGCCCACTGATCCTTCATGACTTCACCAAAGTTACAGTTGCCATCGCTGCAATCCCTTCGCCGCGCCCCGTAAAACCAAGCCGTTCAGAGGTCGTTGCCTTGACGCTGATGCGATCCACGTCAAGGCCCATGATGTTCGCCATTCTGTCCCGCATCGCCTGCGCCACGGGTCCAATTTTGGGGAATTCGCAGATGAGGGTACAATCCATATGGGTGATGTCAAACCCCATGTCGCGGGCCAGCCCGCATGCATGTTCAAGGAAAATAACGCTGTCCGCGCCCTTCCATTGCGGATCACTGGGCGGAAAATGCTGGCCGATATCACCACGACACAATGCACCGTAGATCGCATCTGTCACCGTGTGCATCCCCACGTCCGCATCCGAATGCCCCTGAAGGCCGCGATTGTGCGGGATTTTGACGCCGCACAGGATCACATGATCGCCCTCGCCAAAGCGGTGCACGTCAAACCCGTTGCCGGTTCTAATATCCATTGATGTCTCCAAAAGGGCTGCGGCCCGTGCAAAATCGTCAGGCGTGGTGATTTTCAGGTTCCGTGTATCGCCCTGAACGATTGCCACGGACAATCCGGCAGCGCGTGCAACGGCCACATCATCCGCCGCACCTGCGCCGTGGATGACATGCGCGTCACGCAAGGGGGCCGTGTGAAACCCTTGCGGTGTTTGTGCGCGGTAGAGGCCTGTGCGGTCCTGCACGCCCGTCACCGCACCATCTTTACCAGTCCAAAGCGCATCAGTCACGGCAAGGGCGGGGGCTGCAGCGGGATGATCCTCAAGCGCGTCCATAACGCGATCAAGTACGTTTGCGGGGCAACAACACCGCGCCGCGTCATGGATCAAAACACGTTCAGCCGTGGTCTGCGCCAAGCCGTTCATCACTGAGGCTGATCGTTCGGCCCCACCAATCACCACCGCAGCGCGATCCTGAAGGCCAAGATCGTGGGCTCGCTGGATATCCGCCTGCGCCACAACAAGGATAATTTCATCGATGCGGTCATGCGCCTCAAACAGATCAAGGGTGTGTTCCACAACAGTTTGACCCGCAATCAGTTGCCATTGTTTGGGCGCATCGCCACCTGCGCGGGTGCCACGGCCAGCGGCGACAATGATGGCTGCAGTTGTCATTGTGGTTTGGTTCCAGTTTCAGAGGCCTGTTTGGCCATATTGTATCCAGTGCCGCCCCATGGGGAAAGGCAAAGCGACCGAGCGCCCAAAAATTAAGCATGTCATGTTTTCTGCCCGTTAATTCACCGCGCTTTCATTGTGGCGGCCCGACAGAGCCACTAGTTTCTGCCTATGAGCCACGAGATTCCATTGCCTGATCCCAACAGCCCTGTCGCGCTTGCGCCGCTCGCTGGGATCACGGATCTACCGTTTCGCCAACTGGTGGCGTCCTTTGGTGCGGGCTGGGTGGTGTCAGAAATGGTCGCCAGTCAGGAAATGGTGCAGGCCAAGCCCGGCGTGCGCGAGAAAGCAGAGCTTGGGTTTGATCAGGGTCAGACTGCGGTGCAACTGGCGGGACGCGAGGCGCATTGGATGGCCGAGGCCGCCCGCGTGGTCGAAGCAAACGGCGCCGCGATGATCGACATCAATATGGGGTGTCCGGCAAAAAAGGTGACACAGGGCTATTCCGGGTCCGCATTGATGCGCGATCTGGATCATGCCCTTACGTTGATCGAGGCTGTGGTTGGCGCGGTTGATATTCCCGTAACGCTCAAGACTCGCCTTGGATGGGACGACGCGCTGTTGAATGCGCCCGAGCTGGCACAGCGCGCTGAGGCCGCAGGCATCAAACGTATTGTGATCCACGGGCGGACACGCTGCCAGTTTTACAAAGGACACGCAGATTGGGCAGCCATTGCTGCGGTGAAAGACGCAGTGCGTATTCCCGTGATCGCAAATGGGGATATTATTGACACGCAGAGCGCGCAAACGGCACTGCGCGCATCCGGCGCGAACGGTGTGATGATCGGGCGCGGGGCGCAAGGACGACCATGGATTTTGCGCGACGTCGCTGCGGGTTTGACGGGAAAGACGGCCGCGCCAGCGCCAGCAGGACGCGCGTTCATCGATATGGTGTCCACACATTACGATGCGATGCTGTCGTTTTACGGCGCTGAACTCGGCAGTAAAACCGCGCGCAAACATCTTGGTTGGTACATGGATCAGGCCGCCCCCGAACCTACGCTGCGCCGCGCAGTGCTGACGCAACGCGACCCCGAACAGGTGTTCAAACTGCTGCCGGATGCCTTGGCACAGCGGTGCGCTGCATGAATGCACTTTGGAATTCCTTGCCTGTCCCAGCGTTGTTGCTGAACGCGGATGACACAATTTCCGAAAGCAATTCCGCCGCTGAGGCCTTTTTGAACCTATCGGCCAAAGCGCTCAAGAATGCGACGGTTTGGGAAAAGGTCATGATCGATGCCCCGATGGAGGACGCCTACAAACGCGCCGCCGCCAATCGCACATCCTTGTTTGTGAACGACGTTGATGTGGGCAGCGGGGAACGGCCGCCAATGCAATGCAACATCCAGTTCGCACCGCTGCGCGATGATGATGATGACAAAATGCTGATGATTTTTGAGCCGCGCGAAATGGCGTCGCGGCTGACCAAATCGTCGCAATCCATTCGCGCTGCCAAATCCGCGATCGGCATGGCTGAAATGCTGGCCCATGAAATCAAAAACCCGCTGGCGGGAATCACGGGGGCTGCGCAATTGCTGTCGATGACGCTGTCGAACGGGGATCGAGAGCTGACCGATATGATCGTGGACGAAAGCCGCCGCATCGTCGCGCTTTTGGATCAGGTCGAACAGTTCGGCAATCTGCAACCGCCCAACCGCAAACCTGTGAACATTCACGACGTTCTGGATCGCGCGCGCCAATCGGCGTCCGTCGGGTTTGGCGCTCATATGATGTTTATCGAAGATTATGATCCGTCATTGCCGCCCACGTTCGCGGACGCAGACCAGTTGTTGCAGGTGTTTCTGAACTTGCTGAAAAATGCGTCCGAGGCAGGTGGGGCAGGCGGGTCGATCCGACTGCACACTTTCTATGAGCCGTCCTTGCGCATGCAACGCGCGGATGGATCCGCGGCGCGTTTACCCCTGCAAATCGAAATTATCGACGACGGCCCCGGCCTTCCGCCGGAAATCGCAGCAGATGTGTTTGAGCCGTTTATCTCAGGGCGGGAAAACGGCACCGGGTTGGGCCTTGCGCTCGTTAGTAAACTGATTGCGGACGTGGATGGCTGGATTTCTGTGGAATCCATCCCCGGACGCACCGTATTTCGCGTGTCCCTGCCCACGGTCCCAAAAGACAAAAACGGAGAAAACTAAATGGATGGAACTGTTCTTGTCGCTGATGACGATCGCACAATTCGCACGGTGCTGACGCAGGCGCTGACCCGCGCCGGCTGTAAGGTGCACGCGACATCATCTTTGGTCACGCTGATGCGCTGGGTCGAAGAGGGGAAGGGCGATCTGGTGATTTCCGACGTGGTTATGCCGGACGGAAACGGGCTTGAGCAGCTGCCGAAAATCGCAGAGGCGCGGCCCGGTTTGCCGGTGATCGTAATTTCCGCACAAAACACCATCATGACGGCGATCCAAGCGGCCGAGGCTGACGCCTATGATTATCTGCCCAAACCGTTCGACTTGCCTGATCTCATGAAGCGCGCCGCGCGGGCGTTGGATGTAAAACGTCGCGCACCAGCCCCCCGCGACGGGGCAACGGAAACCGATGACCTACCGCTCGTTGGGCGAACCCCTGCGATGCAGGCGCTGTACCGTCTGGTTGCACGGGTGATGAACACGCCCATGTCGGTCTTGGTGACGGGTGAAAGCGGCACAGGCAAAAGCCTGATTGCGCGTGCTATCCATGACTTTTCAGATCGACGGTCCTTGCCTTTCGTTGTTGCCGCCGCCTCCGATCTTGATGGAATGGAAGGGCCGTCGACATTGCTGGCCCGCGCGAAAGGCGGATCGCTGGTGTTTGATGAAGTGGGTGATCTTCCGATGGAAACCCAAGGCCGGATCGTTCGGATGCTCGACGCTTTGGGCGAAACGGCACCGCGGGTTATGGCGACGTCGCGGTCTGATTTGTTGGACGCGCTTGAAGACGGATCCGTGCGCGAAGATCTCTATTATCGCCTCGCGGGGGTGACCATTACGGTGCCGCCGCTGCGTGATCGCGTTGATGATATTCCGCTGTTGGCTGAACACTTTTTGGCCCGCGCAGAACGGGACGGGGCCGCGCCGCGCCGTTTGGGCAGCAGTGCCGTGGACATCGTGCGCGCCTATACGTGGCCCGGCAACGTGCGCCAGTTGGAAAACGTCGTGCGCCGCCTGGTCGTCACATCAACCAACGAAGAAATCCATCGCCCCGAAGTCGAACAGGTCTTGGGATCGCAACCCGCTGTTGAACCTTTGCAGACCGGCAATTCTGACAAACTGTCCGGATCGGTCGCCCAGCACCTGAAACGCTACTTTGATTTGCATGGTGGGATGTTGCCGCCGCCGGGTCTGTATCAGCGTATCCTGCGCGAGGTTGAGGCCCCTTTGATCGAAATTGCCCTTGATGCGACATCCGGTAATCAAGCTAAATGTGCCGAGCTTCTTGGCATCAACCGCAATACCTTGAGAAAAAAGATCACAGATCTTGATATCCACGTGACACGCCGCCGCAAAATGATGTAAAAGGGCAACATAACCGTGACCCTCTGAGCGCAGTCGTCGATTGGGGCAGGATCACATCAACAGGCGGTGGGCACTATGTGGTTTAACGACAACATATAAGCCCTTGGTAAGTGGGGCATTTCGCGTGCAGCGATCCCTTTTGGGTACGAATATGCTGGCGTTTTCGCGCTGGCGACGCAGCCGCCGCGTGCAAAACGCGTCGACCGTGATCCTTGTTCTGCTTGCTCCGGTCCTCGTTATTTTGACGATCACAGCCCTACGCCCGCTTGATCAGACAGATCGCACGGCGGTGCTACGCCTCATCCTGCTGGCCGATATCACTTATATTTTGATGATTGCCGTTCTCGTGTCGTCGCGGGTTGTCAGCATGATTGCCGCGCGGCGTGCAAAATCGGCTGGATCGCGATTGCACCTGCGACTAACCGGGGTTTTCGGCCTCTTGGCGCTTATTCCGACAGTTGCAGTCGCTATCTTTGCGGTCATCACGATCAACATCGGTCTTGAGGGCTGGTTTTCGGACCGTGTCCGCGATGTTCTGGGCAATTCCTTGTCCGCCGCACAGGCCTATGAAGAGGAACACCGCCAAGAAGTATCGCGCGACGGACGCGCCCTTGCGGGGTTCCTCAACACGGAACGATTGCAGACATTTTTCATGGAACGCGGCGAGGTGCGTCAGGCACTGGCCGCGATACAGCCCCAAATCGAACGCAGCCTAACCGAAGTGTTCGTGCTGGACGGCGCGGGCGAAATTTGGGCGCGAGGGGAGCGGTCCTACGAGTTTTATTTCGAACAGCCCAGCACCGAACAACTGACGCAAGCACGTATGTCCGGCATCGTGATTATCGAAGACTGGACCAACAACGAATTTCGCGCGCTTATCCCGCTTGAGGCGTTCAGCGACAAATATCTGTATGTCACGCGCGCAGTGGATGGCAGTATCCTTGCGCTGCTGGACGAAACGCAGGCCACCGTTGAACTTTATGGCCAACTTGAAAATGACCGAGGTCGCATCCTGTTTGATTTCGGCCTGTTTTACCTTGGCTTTGCGATCATCCTGATCCTGGCATCTGTCTGGGTGGGTTTGTGGTTTGCGGAACGTCTGTCGCGCCCGGTGGGGCGGCTTGTCGGTGCTTC
Source organism: Octadecabacter dasysiphoniae (assembly GCF_021532615.1). Taxonomy (GTDB): domain Bacteria; phylum Pseudomonadota; class Alphaproteobacteria; order Rhodobacterales; family Rhodobacteraceae; genus Octadecabacter; species Octadecabacter dasysiphoniae. The sequence goes on along the minus strand of NZ_JAKGAQ010000001.1, from coordinate 1,350,502 downwards.
CCAGCGGGTCGGTGCTGGCGATTTGAACGTGCGCGTCCGTGAAGAAGAAGGCGAAGATGAAATCGCCCAACTCGGCCGCTACTTCAACCAAATGACCGCGCAGTTGCGCGACCAACGCGAAGAACTTCTCGATAATACTCGCCAGATTGAACGGCGGCGTCGTTTGTTTGATTCCGTGTTGTCGTCTGTTCCCTCCGGCGTCGTGGGGCTGGATGATGAAGGGCGGGTGACATTTGTGAACCGCTCTGCCAACCGTCTGCTTGAGGTGGACGGTGGCAAAGACACGGCGTTGTCCGTGGCCGTACCCGAATTCGCGACACTGTTTGAAGACATCACACAGGGCGGCAAATCTGTGGTGCAGGGACAAGTGAACCTTGTACGTGGTGGACAACAAGAGAGCCTGCTTGTGCGCATGTCACACCGCCTGCGCGACGATGAAACCCTTGAGGGGTATGTCGTTGCCTTCGAAGACGTGACCGATCTGGTGTCTGCGCAGCGTATGGCAGCCTGGGGCGACGTCGCGCGTCGTATCGCGCATGAAATCAAAAACCCGCTGACGCCCATCCAGCTTTCGGCGGAACGGATCAAACGCAAGTTTTCGCGTGAGGTCGATGTTCCATCAGACCTTGAACAACTGACGGACGTAATTGTGCGCCAAACCAATGACTTACGGCGCATTGTTGATGAATTTTCCAAATTCGCACGCATGCCGGAACCGGATCGACGCACCAATGATCTAACGGCCATTCTGCGGGATGCGGTCACATTGCAAAAGGCGGGCCAGCCCGACGTCGCGTTTGATTTGACGATGCCGGATACCACCATTCTTGCAGATCTTGACGATACAATGATGACGCAGGCCCTGACGAACCTGATTAAGAACGCAGGCGAAGCCATTGAAAGCCTGCAGGAAAAAGAACCAGGCCTGAACATTCAACCGAAAGTCCATATCGAAATGGACCTGCGCGACGGGGACGCACAAATCACCATTGCAGACAACGGGATCGGGCTGCCGGAAGACCGCGCAAAACTGTTCGAACCCTACGTGACCACCCGCGAAAAAGGCACCGGCCTTGGCCTGCCAATCGTGAAGAAAATTATTGATGAACATGGGGGGACGCTGACGCTGACGGACGCGCCCGCCTTTGATGACAGCGGGCGTATTGGCGCTATGGCTGTGGTCACTCTTCCCATCCAAGCGGCCGACGCGCCGCGCATAAAAGAAACGGCATGAGGTAAAGTAATATGGGCGATATTCTGATCACCGACGACGAACGCGACATCCGTGAGTTGATCTCGGACATTCTCAAGGATGAGGGGTTCACGACGCGATTGGCGGGCACATCTGATGAATGCATGGCGCAAATCGACAAGGAAACGCCGGCGCTGATGATCCTCGATATCTGGCTGAAAGACAGCCGCATGGACGGGATCGATATCCTCAAGCAGGTCAAGAAGGATCACCCGGAAGTACCGGTTGTGATCATTTCCGGCCACGGCAATATCGAAATCGCGGTCGCTGCGATCAAACAAGGCGCATACGACTTTATCGAAAAACCGTTTAATATCGACCAGTTGATGGTTGTGATCCGCCGCGCCATGGAAACCAGCCGCCTGCGCCGCGAGAACATCGAACTTAAACGCACAGATGCGGCACCAACGGAGATGCTTGGTGAAAGTGCTGCGTTCCGCACCTTGATTTCCCAGCTAGAGAAGGTCACGAAATCAAATGGTCGTGTGATGCTGACGGGCGAGAGCGGCACAGGAAAAGAAACCGCCGCGCGCTACATCCACGTCAATTCTGATCGCGCCGACATGCCGTTTGTATCCGTGAACTGTGCGGGCGTCGAACCCGAGCGTATGGAAGAAGTGCTGTTTGGTCGTGAAACCGAAGGCCGCGGGATTGAACGTGGTTTGCTGGAAGAAGCCAGCGGCGGTGTGATCTATTTTGACGGGGTCGCAGACATGCCCCTTGCGACACAATCCAAACTGCTGCGCGTGCTGGTTGATCAGAAATTCCAGCGCGTTGGCGGTGTGGACAAAGTGCAGGTTGATGTCCGGGTTATTTCCAGCACGAACCGTGATCTGGTCGCCGCGATTGAGGCAGAGACCTTCCGACAAGAATTGTATCACCGCCTGAATGTTGTGCCGATCCATGTCCCCAGCCTTGAAGAACGTCGCGAGGACATTCCGTTGTTGGCTGCCCACTTTATCGAAGAATTACATGTATCTCAGGGGCTTACAGCGCGACCTTTAAGTGATGAGGCTGGTGCATTGCTGCAAACGATGCCGTGGCCGGGCAATGCGCGCCAGCTTCGAAACGTGATGGAACGGGTGTTGATCCTTGGGGATGCCACCGGACCGATTGAGGCCAAAGAGCTTCCAAATCAGGCGGACGGCCCGTCTGATGATGGCCGCGTGTTGTTGTCCGGTAGCCTTGCGACGCTGCCGCTGCGCGAAGCCCGTGAGCTGTTTGAACGTGAATACCTTCTGACCCAGATCAACCGTTTTGGCGGCAATATCAGCCGCACCGCAAGCTTTGTGGGCATGGAACGTTCCGCATTGCACCGCAAGCTCAAGACGCTTGGTGTTGTGACATCCAACAAAGCGGGTGCGCGGGTGGCCTACATCGAAGAAGATGCCGAAGCGTGAGCGATTGACCGTGCTGGCCCCATCTGTCACCACCATTGAACCGAAATCAGACACCGATTGAATTGAGGCGCGTCCATGAAGGTTATCATTTGCGGAGCAGGTCAAGTCGGCTGGCAAATCGCCCGTCACCTCGCGTCAGAGCGCAACGACGTCACCGTTGTTGACAACAACCCTGAACTGGTGCGCCGCGCGACCGATACGTTGGACGTGCAAGGCATTTCCGGTTTCGCCAGCTACCCGGACATTCTGGAACGGGCAGGGGCCGAAGATGCCGATATGGTCATCGCGGCCACCCATTCCGACGAGGTCAATATGGTGACCTGTCAGGTGGCCCATTCGGTGTTTGCAGTACAACGCAAGATCGCGCGTTTGCGCGGGCAAAGTTATCTGAATGCCATCTATTCCGATCTGTACCGCCGCGATCACCTGCCGATTGATGTCGTGATTTCGCCCGAACGCGAAGTAGCAGAGGCCGCGCTTCAACGGCTTGCGGCACCGGCGGCGTTTGACACCGAAAGCTTTCTTGAAGGCCATGCGCAGCTTTTGGGCATCGCGATTGACGAAGACTGCCCGGTTATCAACACACCCCTTCGTCAGCTCAGCGATCTGTTTTCAACACTAAAGGCGATTGTTGTCGGGATACGGCGCGGCGGGACGTTGTTCGTGCCCTCAGCGGGGGACCAGATTTTTCCGAACGATGAATGTTACGTCATGACGGAAAACACCGATATGGCCCGCACTTTGGAAATCTTTGGCAAGACACAGGGCAAACTGGAACGGGTCGTGATCATCGGTGGCGGCAACGTCGGATTGGCCGTGGCCCGCGCGCTGGAAACCCGCACCGATCGTATCCGTGTGCGGGTGATCGAACGAAACCGCGACATTGCGGAAACCGCCGCTGACGCGCTGGAACGTACAATTGTTCTGAACGGGGATGGTCTGGATTCATCCCTTCTGGAAGAGGCGAATATCGGAAATGCCGACGCGGTTTTGGCCGTAACAGATGATGATAAAACCAACCTGCTGGCGGCCGTCCGCGCCAAAGGGCTGGGCTGTAAAATGGCAATCTGTCTGACCAATGATCCAACGCTTGTGCCGCTGATGGGGCCGCTTGATATCGACGCCTACATCAACCCTCGCGCCACGACCGTTTCCTCCATCTTGCGCCACATCCGGCACGGGCGTGTGCGATCTGTCTATTCAATCGGTGACGCCGAGGCAGAGATGATCGAGGCACAGGTTTTGACCACCAGTCCCATCGCGGGAAAGCAGCTTAAGGACGTTGATTTCCCCGAAGGTGTTTTAGTGGGCGGTGTTCTCAAAAGTGGCAAAATGTCAAAACCTCGTGCAGATTTGCGCATCGAGGAGGGCGATATTGTTGCAATTTTCGCGATGGCCAGTCAGGTCGCAGAGGTCGAGACGCTGCTGCAAGTGTCTATCGACTTCTTCTAGGGGGCGTTTGGGGCGATGATGAACACCCTTCTTCAACGCCCGTTTTTCGTGCTTTTGATGGGCATCGGATCACTGGCCATGATCGTGCCTGCGGCCCATGCTCTCGCCGTGGACAATCACGCGGTCTCACGGTCGTTTTTCTATTCCGCGCTGCTGTTTTTCGTGCTCACGCTGTTCATAGGATTGGCCACCGCTAGCTACAAAAGCACGCTGGCGCGCGGCTACCTTGTGTCCCTTCTTGCGGCCTTTTTGATCCTGCCAATCATGCTTGCGGTGCCGATGTATGAATCCGTGTCGCGCATGTCTTTTCTTGAGGCGTGGTTTGAAAGCGTTTCCTCGATCACGACAACCGGTGCCACCCTTTATGACAGCCCACGCAACTTACCCAGTTCGGTGCATTTGTGGCGTGCGTTGATGGGATGGCTTGGCGGTTTGCTGGTGTGGGTTGCTGCGATTTCGATCCTCGCGCCGCTTAACATCGGGGGGTTTGAGGTCCGCGCGACACAGGGCGGAACGGCGCGTGACAGAAACTATGCCCAGATCGGGCGCGTGTCTGATCCGTCCGAACGCTTGGCCCGTTACGGTGCGAAATTGATCCCGCTTTACACGGCGCTTACGGCGTTGCTTTGGTTAGGGTTAACGGCGGCGGGTGAAATTCCGTTTGTGGCCCTGTGCCATGCAATGTCGGTGATGGCGACGTCCGGCATATCCCCGGTCGGTGGCATCCTGTTTTCACCCTCGGGACTGGTCGGAGAATTCATAATCCTCTTCTTCTTTGCATTTGCGATGTCGCGCGTGTCGTTTTCGCGCGGGTTGTCCGGGCTGGAAATGAAACCGTTACACAAAGACAGCGAATTCAAATTGGCCATCATCTTGATCGTCGTGCTGGTGATGGTCTTGTTCGTGCGCCACGGCCTTGTGGTCTTTGAAAACGATGCCCAGAACGATTTTATTTCCGCGGCACATGCGCTGTGGGGCGCTTTGTTCACAATCACCAGCTTTTTGACGACGACAGGCTTTGAATCCGCAGATTGGACGGCAACACGCGATTGGTCAGGGCTTGGCACGCCTGGGTTAATGCTGGTGGGCCTGTCGCTGATCGGGGGCGGCGTTGCGACGACCGCAGGTGGCATTAAATTGCTACGGGTCTATGCGTTGTGGAAACACGGCCAGCGCGAAATTGAACGCCTTGTTCATCCGTCTTCCGTCGGGGGGGCGGGCAAAGAAGCGCGCCAGATCCGCAGGCAAGGCGCGCAGATCGCGTGGATTTTCTTTATGTTGTTCACCATTTCCATCGCGGCCGTGATGGTTTTGTTGGCGCTGTCAGGTGTGCAGTTCGAAACGGCGATGGTGCTGGCGGTGTCGGCCCTGTCAACAACCGGACCGCTGGCGTCGATCGCGGCTGAAACACCGATTTCCTATGCGGGTATCCCGGACTTTGCGAAGGTCGTTCTGGCCTTGGCGATGGTTCTTGGCCGCCTTGAGGCGCTTGCCATTATCGCACTATTGAACCCCGAATTCTGGCGGCGATGACACGCCACAATTGGTGTGGTGTTTTGGGGGTGGAAATTCGAAACGCCCCACGACATAGTACGACGTGGATGGATACATTGGCCGCCTAGGGCAGTCACAAAAACAATAAGGGATGGGGAACATGGCCTCAGATAAGCAGAACTTACAGGATGCGTTTCTAAATAACGTCCGCAAATCCAAGGTTCCGGTAACTATTTTCTTGATCAACGGTGTGAAGCTTCAGGGGGTCATCACGTGGTTTGACAGCTTCTGCGTGTTGTTGCGCCGCGATGGCCAGAGCCAGTTGGTCTACAAATCGGCGATCAGCACAATCATGCCGAGCCAGCCGATCAGTCTTTATGACGGCGAAGAAGCGTAAATAGGATGGGCGAGGAACGGTCCGCCACGCGGGCCTATGTCCTGCATCCGGAAATCAAATCAGACCATCTGCGCCGAAATGCACAGGCCGCCCTTGAAGAAGGGGTATCGCTTGCGCGCGCGCTACCTGAACTTGATGTCGCTGGCGCGCAGGTTGTTGGCCTTCCCAAAGTCCATCCCGGGATGTTGTTCGGCAAAGGCAAGATCGCTGAAATCGGTGAATGGTTAGAAGAGGCCGATGCTGGCCTTGTTCTGATCGATGGCCACGTGAGCCCGGTGCAGCAGCGTAACCTTGAAAAAGAATGGGGCGTCAAACTGCTGGACCGCACCGGCCTGATCTTAGAAATCTTCAGCGACCGCGCGCGCACACGCGAAGGCGTGTTGCAGGTTGAAATGGCCGCGCTGTCGTATCAGCGCACGCGGCTTGTCCGCGCATGGACCCACCTTGAACGCCAGCGTGGTGGTCTTGGTTTTGTCGGTGGCCCCGGTGAAACCCAGATTGAGGCGGACCGCCGCGCGATTGATCTCCAGCTAAACCGCCTTAAGAAGTCGTTGGAAAAGGTTGTTAAGACACGGGAATTGCACCGCAAGGCACGCGCCAAGGTGCCGTTTCCGATTGTGGCTTTGGTTGGTTACACCAATGCTGGTAAATCGACGCTGTTCAACCGACTAACGGGCGCGGATGTGTTCGCCAAAGACATGTTGTTCGCCACGCTTGATCCGACCATGCGCAGGGTTGAATTGCCCACGGGCGACGAAGTCATCATGTCTGACACGGTTGGGTTTATTTCTGACTTGCCAACGCAACTTGTCGCGTCGTTCCGTGCAACCCTCGAAGAAGTGCTGGAAGCAGACGTGATTCTGCACGTGCGCGATATCAGTCATGCCCAATCTGCCGCCCAAAAACGCGCGGTAATGGATACGTTGCGCCAGCTTGACGTGAACCCCGATGTGCCGATGATCGAAGTTCTGAACAAGGTCGATCTGCTGGACGAGGATGATGCGAATTACGTGTCGGCCCTCAACAAAGACGGCGACGATGTCTTTGCGATTTCGGCTGTCACAGGGCAGGGGCTGGATACGCTTCTTGAACGGGTTACCGAACACCTAAAGGGCAAGACCCGCGATCTGACGCTGACGCTCGATTGGGCGATGGGTGCTGCCCAAAGCTGGCTGCAACGCGAAGGCGTTATCGTATCAGACGATCAGACCGACACAGGCTGGACCATCAACGTCACCTGGACGCCAATGCAGCAGGCCCAGTTTGAAAAACAGTTTCCTGATGCGATGGATTTGCCCAAAGACACAAAGCCCGTGGATGACGGCAAAAGCGGTGGATACCACCCGCTCGATTAATTGGCGGTTCCCACTGGCTGTAACATGGTCACACCAACGGCCCCACCACGCGCCAACGCCGGATCAAGCGACATGGGGATATATTCACCGCGCCGCCACAAATCGCCAAGATCATCGTAGTAGCGCGATAGGAAATGACCCGATTGGCCCGTGGACGTGATGAACACCGAACTGTCCGGATCGGCGAAATCATAGACGCCCCGGTACGCGGCCGCGTGGACATTCAGGAACGGATCATCGCCAACGCCACTGGTGCGGCCCCGCATCAACGTGTTGTCGCCACCAGACGTGGATTGGCGGATGTTGACGAACCAACGCAACACCGGTGCCTCACCCAAGACCGGATGGTCATGCGTGGCCTCATGGGCGTCGCCCCAGCGCAGACTTTCGAGGGCCGTACCGTGACGTTCACCGACCCAAATAAGCGCATCATCAAGCGCCAGTCTGGCAATGTCGCTGCACGTTTCTTGCGGCGCGGATTGCAAGACGTCGCACCATTCAGACGCACCATCCGTGTTGCGGTAAACCCGTTCGATGAACAGCGGTTCAACATGGGTGAATTCCCGCGCCAAGGGGCCCAGTTCATCGCGGATCAGGCGGTCTTGTAACGCCCGCATCCATGCGGAATAAAGAAGCGGTTCGGGCAGATGTTCGTTCATCTCACCGTTCCATTCAGCGAGCAGCGCCAAGGCGTCCTGACGCAATTTCGCAGGTGTGCCTTCCGGGGCCGCTTCGCCTGTGAACCACAGATCAGCACCAATCAGCGGCAAGATGGATCGCGCGGTGTAGCTGACAGTATCTGACTGGGCTTCGATGAAACTGTCGCGCGTGTGGACTTCGCGGGCTTGCATCAACAAACGCCAGCGGTTCACGCGCTGGCTGTCCCCCCACATATGGCTGATGTGGGCGGGGAACGGGGCCTCAATGACCTTGTTGTTGGTGTTTCCAACGATCCCGCCGATGGGGTCAATCCACTCCGGGTTGGTGTCATAGGCGCGCCGTCCATCCCAGCGGTTCTGCGGCAGATACCCGTAATGGGGCAAACGGCCTTGGGTCACATGGGCGGGGTCGCGGTTGGGAACATGGCCGATCAGTTTTAGCCCAATAGAATTGCGATCCGCGAGGGTCAGCATCTGGCTTGGGGCGACATACCCCTCCGCGGCCGCAATTCCGGCCTCGACGCTTGTGGCGCGCATAAGTTCCATCGCGGCTTGCATGGTTGTGTCTGCATCTGACAAGGCCGTCCACGCGACAGCCGTTACATGCCCGGGCGGGCGGATTGTGTTCAGATCGTATTGATCGGGCGGCAGGACGGGTCCGTTCACTGTCCATTGCAATTGCAATGTCACCGACGGCGCGTCTTTGATGCGCACGATGCTTTCGCGGGTTTCAAAGTTCGCCCAGCCATTCGGAACGCGGTATTGGCTGGCGTCTGACGGGTTCACCTCTTCGATATAAACATCCTGATCATCAAGGTAGGATGACGTGATCCCCCAACCCAGATCAGAAGACCGGCCCAGCATAATCACGGGCACACCGGGAATGGTGCCGCCGATCACGCCGCCACTTTCCAGTTCCAGACGCGCAAGATACCAGATCGACGGCGCCGTCAGGCCAAGATGCGGATCATTGGCCAACAAAGTTGATCCTGTGGCTGAGCGTGGCACACCCGCCGCCCATGCATTCGACGCCCCCGCAAGGGCACGCGGCACAACAGGCGAAATCGGGTCAAACGCCATGCGTGAATTGGGCGCATATGTCGGTACATCCGGCACAAGCGATGCGTAGTTGGGCAGCGCCGCAAGGCCGGACCCCGGAACCATTGGCAAGATGTCGTTCAGACGGTCTTCGTTGCTGAGGATCAGCGATGTGCGGGCACGCAACACTTCTTCTTCGAGGTGACTGCTAAGCTGGAGCGCCATGACTTTAATGATCGATACGGAATCCGCAGGTTGCCACGGTGCAATCGCATGGTTGAACATCCACATCTCAGGCGCGCCACGGCCTCGTGCGCCTGCGTTGACCTGATTGATCCATGCATTGACGCCCGCGGAATACGCCTCAAGCGCTGCTCGGGTGGTCTCATCAAGCGCGTTCACCGATGATTGCGACAACGGGTATAAATCAAGGCGGCGGATCAGACTGTCGATGGGCAGCGTGCGCGCGCCGAACAGTTCCGACAAACGGCCCTGTGCTGTGCGGCGCAGCATTGTCATTTGCCACAACCTGTCTTGGGCGTGGGCAAGGCCAAGGGCAAAGAACACGTCTTCGTCTGTGTCGCCAAAGATATGGGGCACATTCGCATTGTCGCGCACGATTTCCACAGGCGCGGAAATGCCAGCAACCTCAAGCGTGCCTTCGTAGTCGGGCAAGGAACGGGATGCGAAATAATAGGCCAGCGCAAACACCGCAACAGCCAGAACGATCAGCGCAGAGGCAAGTCGGATGAGCCAGCGAAAGACGAGTGCCATAAAGGTTCCTTAAACGAGCGTGCCCGATGCCAGTTGACGCGGCGCGCGGACCCGTTACCTATCTCGCAACACAATTGATGATGCAAGCAAGAGGACACACCATGGCAAAGGTCGCATTTTTAGGATTAGGGGTCATGGGATATCCAATGGCCGGGCATCTGGTAAAGGCGGGTCACGATGTGACTGTTTATAACCGCACGGTGGCCAAGGCCGAAGCCTGGGTTGGTGAACACGGCGGGGCCATGGCTACGACACCTGCGAAGGCGGCGGATGGCGCAGATTTCGTAATGGCTTGCGTGGGCAATGACGATGATTTGCGCGGTGTGTGCGTTGGCGCTGACGGCGCGTTTGCAACCATGGAATCGGGCGCTGTGTTCGTAGATCACACGACGGTTTCGGCCAAGGTCACCCGCGAACTTTACGCCATGGCGGCGCAAACGGGCGTTGCATTCGTTGATGCGCCAATTTCTGGCGGCCAAGCGGGCGCAGAGAATGGTGTGTTGTCTGTCATGTGCGGTGGCGACGCGGATGTCTATGCAAAGGCCGAACCGGTCATTGATGCCTATGCGCGCGTTTGCCGCCGTATCGGGGACAGTGGCGCAGGCCAGATGACCAAGATGTGCAACCAGATCGCCATCGCGGGTTTGGTTCAAGGCCTGTCAGAGGCGTTGCATTTCGCCGAGAAAGCCGGCCTAGATGGCCGCGCCGTGGTTGAGGTTATTTCACAAGGTGCGGCGGGATCATGGCAGATGCAGAACCGTTATGAGACCATGATTGATGGCGAATTCGATCACGGCTTTGCGGTGGATTGGATGCGCAAGGACCTTGGCATTTGCCTTGATACTGCTGATGAAACAGGCGCATCGTTGCCTGTTACCGCGATTGTCGATCAATTTTACAAAGACGTTCAAAACATGGGCGGCGCACGGTGGGACACATCAAGCCTGATAAAAAGACTGCGCGCGTTAGGGTAGAACCTCACATTGCCCTGCCAATGTGAGGTTGGCAGGTTGAAGCGTGAGGCGGGCAGTGCCGTCGGGTTGCACAATCATCAGGCGGCTGCCGATTTCGCCTGCGTCTTCATGAAAACCGCGCACACCGCCGGGCATCAAGATCGCCTCTGCGCTGAAAACATCACGATCTTGCGTCACGGTGGTGATTTGCCGTCTTGGCGGGTCGTTCGGGTTTTGCGGGGCGACGAATTGCGCGGTGTCGATTGCAAATTTTACGGAAATCTCCTTGCACTGTGAAACGCAGCCAAGGTCGCGCAGGACACAGTCAAAGTTTGCCAAGGCAGGTGTTGCGGTCAGACATATCAGGCCCGCTACGATCTTCATGGTGATCTAAGCCGTTCACATCGCCCGGTCGCATAATGTTCGATCGGCGTGCTTGCGGGGCCGGATGCGGCTTCCCAATATAACGTGCGATCAGAAAAGAAAGTCAAAGTGCCGCTCACGACACCGCCGCGTGTTTCGTATACATGTTCGGTCGCCGTTTTTGTAACAGAGACATCCGGATTGACCCGCGCCAGTTCCAGCCGCGGCTTAAGGTCGACATGTTCGGTATAGAGAACAAACGAGGATGGATCAGATGTACAAGTATCGCCTTCGCAATATTCGTTGAATGTACAGATGTAGTGCGGATAATCAGAGTCGCCAACCACACCCGGCGCGTCCGATCTGCCGGATGAAATCGCCATCAGCGTTAGAAAACCAATGACGACGGCCAATGCAACGGGCAACATAGTGGAACGGCTTAACATGGCGACCTCTTTACAAAAAACAAGTTAACGAATTGACCTAGACTGAAAGCCGCGCGGCATGTGCCCCCCGTTCGCGGTAGGGCGTGGTGTCGTAATGGGCGCGGTAACATTTTGAAAAATGGCTCGGTGATGCGAAACCACAGGCCAGCGCCACGTTGATGACGCTCATATCCGTTTGCATCAACAGGTTGCGCGCCTTTTGCAGGCGCAGTTCCATATAATAGCGCTTGGGCGAGCGGTTCAGATAACGACGAAACAGGCGTTCCAGCTGGCGGGTAGACATTCCGACATCTTTGGCCAAAATCGACGGACTAATGGGTTCTTCAATATTCTGTTCCATCGCCTGGATAACGCGGGACAATTTCGGATGCCGCACACCGATGCGGGTCGGGATCGACAAACGCTGCGTGTCTTGATCGGTGCGAATAGCTGAATAAATCTGCTGGTCTGCAACGGCATTGGCCAGTTCTTCGCCGTATTGATCGGCGATAATCTGCAAGAACAAATCGATGGAGGACGTACCACCGGCTGTGGTCCAGCGATTGCCGTCTTTGACAAAGACCGATTTTGTCAGCTCTACCTCAAGAAACTCCTCTGCAAAGCTGTCGTGGTTTTCCCAATGGATCGTCGCGCGTTTGCCATCCAGAAGCCCGGCCTTGGCAAGCGAAAACGCAGCCGTACACAGCCCGCCCATCGTCAAGCCACGGCGGGATTCACGGCGCAACCAGTTGAGTATTTTCTTGGTCGTTGCGGATTGAACATCACGCCCGCCACACAAAATCACCGTGTCGTCGCGGTGCAGTTCTTCCAAATCACCATCGAGGTTAAACGTGGTCCCGGTTGAACAAGTGACAGTATCACCACCTTCGCCAACCAGCGACCATTTGTACAATTCCTGACCCGCCATCAAATTGGCGATGCGCAGGCAGTCAACCGCCGCCGCAAACGACAAAAGCGTAAATTGGTCGAGCAAGACAAACACGAACCGTGAAGGTGTATCGCGCGTTGCTTCTACGTCGATGATATTGTGACGCTGCATTGGGGGTCCATATTCTTATACCACTGGAAATCCTGACCACCTTTCCAGTGCCATATCAAGTGATTTGAAACACAAAAGCGACATAAAGAAGCAGTTTTGGCGTTGGACCTTATCCACAGGTTGTCTATAAGCAGGGCTGGTACCGCTAACCGATCTGGTGTGCGGGCTGTTTTACCTGGAGCAAGAACATGACGGACTGGAACAAATCTGACTGGCGCAACAAGCCGCGGGTTCAGATGCCTGACTATACCGACGCAGCGGCACTGGCCGCAGTTGAGGAAAAGCTGGGGTCCTATCCACCACTGGTTTTTGCAGGCGAAGCACGGCGTTTGCGCGCTGAACTGGCAGATGTGTCGCGCGGCGATGCGTTCTTGTTGCAGGGCGGCGATTGCGCCGAAAGCTTTGCTGCGTTTCAGGCTGACCCGATCCGCGACACGTTCAAAGTGATGTTGCAGATGGCAATGGTGCTGACATACGGCGCCAAAGTGCCTGTCGTTAAGGTTGGCCGCATGGCGGGGCAATTCGCCAAGCCGCGCTCTGCGCCGACAGAAGTTGTCGATGGTGTAGAACTGCCGAGCTACCGCGGTGACATCATCAACGATCTGGAATTCACGCCGGAATCACGCATTCCGAACCCCGAAAAGATGTTACAGGCATACACACAGGCCGCTGGCACGCTGAACCTGCTGCGCGCCTTTTCGACAGGTGGTTATGCAGATGTACATCAGGTGCACGGCTGGACGCTGGGATTCACCGGCGCGCCCGAAGCCGCGAAATATCGCGAGATGGCCGAACGGATTTCCGACACGCTTGATTTCATGCAAGCGGCTGGGATGACGTCGGATAACAACCACGAACTTCAGACGGTGGATTTCTACACATCCCACGAAGCGCTGTTGCTTGAATACGAAGAGGCCCTGACGCGGATCGATTCTACGTCCGGCAAATGGCTTGCTGGGTCCGGTCATATGATCTGGATTGGCGATCGCACACGTCAGCCAGACGGCGCGCATGTTGAATTCTGTTCCGGTGTGCAAAACCCGATCGGGTTGAAGTGCGGCCCGACGATGACGACAGGTCACCTCAAGGCGCTGATGCACAAGCTGAACCCTGAAAACGAAGCGGGCCGTTTGACGTTGATCGCGCGCTTTGGTGCGGGCACGGTCGGTGAACACCTGCCGCGTCTGATCAAAGCGGTTGAGGAAGAGGGTGCGAACGTCGTTTGGACCTGTGATCCGATGCACGGCAACACGATCAAATCATCCTCGGGTTATAAAACCCGTCCGTTCGAAAGTGTGCTGCGCGAGGTGCGTGAATTCTTTGGCGTGCACAACGCCGAAGGGACCGTGCCCGGTGGTGTCCACTTTGAAATGACGGGCGCGGATGTAACCGAATGTACCGGTGGTGTGCGTGCGGTGACGGACGAAGACCTCGGGTCGCGGTATCACACAGCGTGCGATCCGCGTCTGAATGCATCCCAGTCCTTGGAGCTTGCATTCTTGGTCGCTGAAGAATTGTCAGCGCGTCGCGCAAAGGTTCAGGCGGCGAAAACCGCCTGATACACTTTACGAATTAGAAACAACGAGGCGGAGGGCAGGCATGTCCCCCGCCTTTTTGCTGTCTGGGCCAGTGGCAACGCTGCGCAGGCTTGGCCGTGTCGTGGCCGTAGGAATGTTTGGCACGACCTGAAGGCCAACCGTCGGTTCAAACCGCGCAGGGATTTCTTTGGACAGCGCAAAGCGGCGTCCGCCCATTCCGCGGCGTCCTGACATCACAAGAACCCCCATGATACGGCTCACCCGACCATGATCATCGCGCAGTGGCAACATCAGGATTTTGCCATGCAGCTTTGGCTGGCCAACCGCACGAGGCGAGGAGAGCGCAAGTTCGACAAGACCGGGCGACGTAAACGCCTTTTCCAGATATTGACCGACTTCTGCGCGGGCCTCGGGCAGGAATGCCGCCGTCAGCGGCAAACCACGCGGTTCAATCCCGATCAGTTTAGCGATATTGCGGCCCGCGACGCGAATGCGCGCAACACCGGGGGCAACCCGTTCAAGGATGAAACTGTCTTCAAGAAGCCCGCCCATCTGGGCCGGATCAACGTCTTTGCGCAGCGGAACACCACGTGTTCGGGGCAGGGATGCCCAATACCGCTCCATTTCATTCAGCGCAGTCGGGTTTGTCATCAGAACGTCCTGTGCTTCGGTTACATCACCGGCGCGCAACTTGTAGGGATCAAATGTAAAGCTCATGCGATGTATCCTTAATCGGTTGTTTATGTGTTGGGCCGCTGGATTGGCCCGCAACAACCTTTTGCCATAATCGCGCCACAAATACTCTGAACAAAGTCCTAATAGGTTAACGGCTTAACGGTTTTTTAGTTAATTCTGCATGGTCGGGTCAGGCGCCACCCTTGCCCCTCGTGGGGCTTTGGCTTTAGGTGCAAGGGGATAGCCGACACACCGATCAATGGAGGCCTGCTTTGATCCGATCCATGACTGCCTTTGCCACTCAGCAAGGAAACGCCGATACCGCGTCTTGGACATGGGAGGTGCGGTCGGTCAACGGGCGCGGCCTTGATGTTAAAGTGCGCCTGCCTGATTCCGTAGCCGCGCTTGAGGCTGCGGTGCGCGCCAGCACCGGCAAGGTCGCAACGCGCGGAACAATCACCATCGGTTTGCGTCTTAATCGCGATCAGGCCGATGGCACCTTGCAAATTGATCCGGCCCGTATGGATGTGATCCTTGAGGCTCTCGATCGTGTGCAAGAACGCGCCTTCGATAAAGGTGTGACGTTGGGCCAACCCACCGCGGCGGATGTTTTGGCGCAGCGTGGTGTGTTGGTGATGGGGCAGGGTCAGGCCGCTGATTTGTCAGAACAGCTGATGGCCGATTTTGACAGCGCATTGGCTGCCATGATTGAAATGCGCGCGGCCGAGGGCGTGTCTTTGCTTGCCGTGCTAACGGATCAGATCAACCAGATCGAAACTTTGACAGCACAGGCAGTCGGCGCAGCCACCGCACGGACCGAGGCCGTCAAAACGCAAATGGCCGCCGCTTTGGCCCGCGTGATGGACACAGCGACAGGTGCTGACCCTGACCGCGTCGCGCAAGAACTGGCATTGCTTGCGGTGAAATCCGACATCACCGAAGAAATTGACAGACTTGGTGCGCATGTCACTGCGGCGCGGGACTTGTTGACCGCAGGCGGGCCGGTGGGGCGCAAGCTCGACTTTTTGACACAAGAATTTAACCGCGAGGCGAATACCCTGTGTTCCAAAGCGCAAGACGTGGACCTGACCCAGATTGGTCTGGCCTTGAAAGCCGTAATCGATCAGATGCGCGAACAAGTTCAGAACGTGGAGTAATTCGATGAACAGACGTGGCCTTTTGATAATCTTGTCATCGCCGTCCGGCGCGGGCAAATCGTTCCACTCAAAAATTCTGCGCAAATGGGATCCTTCGATCCGATTTTCTGTATCTGCCACAACGCGTGCGCCTCGCGTCGGTGAAGAAGACGGCGTTGATTACCATTTTGTCAGTACAGAAGAATTCAAAGACATGGTCGCCGAGGGCGAGATGCTTGAGCACGCCGAAGTGTTCGACAACCACTATGGTTCGCCCAAAGCACCCGTTAAGGCCGCCATGGGCGCAGGCGAAGACACCTTGTTTGATATTGATTGGCAAGGCGGGCAACAGATCCGCAACTCGTCTTTAGGCAACGATGTTGTGTCGATCTTCTTGCTACCGCCCTCAATGGCCGTGCTGGAGGGTCGGCTGCGGTCGCGTGGCCAGGACAGCGATGAGGTGATTGCAAACCGCATGGCCAAATCATTGGACGAAGTCAGCCACTGGGCCGAATACGATTATGTTCTTGTCAACGATGACCCAGATGTCTGCGCGCAAAGCCTTAAGGCGATCTTGACCGCAGAACGCGCACGGCGCGAACGCCAGATCAGCTTGAACGACTTTGTCCGCGAACTGCAAACCGAATACGAGGATCAGACCTGATGCTGTACGATCTAGACGGTGCGTCGCCGGATATCGATACGGGCGCGTGGATTGCGCCGGGCTGCCATCTGATCGGTAAGGTCACTGTGATGGCCAGCGCGTCGGTCTGGTTCGGGACAACCATCCGAGGGGACAACGAACGCATTACAATCGGCCAAGGGTCCAACGTGCAGGAAAACTGCGTTTTGCACACGGATATGGGGTATCCGCTAGACGTCGGGACCAATTGCACAATTGGGCACAAGGCGATGCTGCACGGCTGCACAATTGGCGACAATTCCTTGATTGGCATGGGCGCCACTGTGTTGAACGGCGCTGTGATTGGTAAGAACTGCCTGATCGGGGCTGGTGCGCTGATCACCGAAGGCAAAATCATTCCTGACGGATCGCTGGTGATGGGCATTGGCAAGATCATCCGCGAGTTGGACGATAAGGCGATCCAAGGCCTGACCGCATCCGCTCTCCATTATCAAGAAAATGCCGCGCGCTACGCGACCGGCCTGAAAGAGATTTAAGATGACACAGCCCCCAAAAGACCTCGCGCGGCGCCCTGCATGGCCATCGTCTGTTTCGCGCCCCGTGGTAACACCGATCCAGCCGTCTGTTGTCTATTCATCGCCCGATCCTGACGGGTTGGATGCCCAATACGAGGATGGCAGCGGTTTCACCTATGCCCGCGAAGGCCACCCAAATGCGTCCGTTTTGGCCGAAAAGATTGACGGGCTTGAAGGCGTTTCTGGCGGCATTATCACCGGATCAGGCATGTCTGCCGTCGGCGCTGTGTTTTTGGGCGTTCTGAAGGCGGGCGATCATGTCATCGGCGCGGATCAGCTGTACGGGCGCACGTTGCGCCTGATGACCGAAGATTTGCCGAAATTCGGCATTGAAACCACTTTGGCCGACCCGACAGATGCATGCGCCATCGCCAAGGCAATCCAGCCGAACACGCGCATGATCGTGGTTGAGGTCGTATCGAACCCAACAATCCGGATCGCGGATATGGACGGGATCGCCAAGCTGTGTGCAGATCGCGGCATTCTGTTGATGGTCGATAACACGTTCACCACGCCGCGCAGCTATCTGCCGTTTGAACACGGCGCGGATATTGTCATTCATAGTGTAACAAAGCTGCTGGCCGGACATTCGGACGCCACGCTTGGTTACACTGTCGCAAAAGATCCCGCATTGATGGAAAAAATCAATGTGGCCAATGTGACATGGGGTCTGACGCCCAGCCCGTTTGATTGCTGGCTTGCTGAACGGGGGCTTCAATCGTTTGATTTGCGCTATGACCGCGCTGAGGCAACGGCAACGGCCCTGTCGCAGGCTTTGGCGGGATTGGACGGTGTTACGAAGGTTCTGCATCCCAGCCGCCCCGATCATCCAGACCACAACCGCGCCGCCCAAGTGTTGGGCAATCGCCCCGGCAACATGATGAGTTTCGAGGTCGCAGGCGGTCGGGCAGCCGCCAATGCGCTGACGCGCGCCGCCCCTGATCTGCCATTCGCACCAACCTTGGGGGATGTCGGCACGACGCTGTCCCATCCCGCATCTTCGTCCCACCGCGCGCTGACAGAACAGGGCCGCGCGGCTTTGGGAATTTCAGAGGGGTTCTTTCGCGTATCAGTAGGCCTTGAGGAACCGGATTTGTTGATCCGCGAGTTGAGCAATGCCATCGCCGAAAGCCAGAAGGCCTAGTCGAAATGTCTGATCCACGTGCATTGATCATGGCGTTGCCAAATCCGGTCATTTTGATTGATGCACACGACAAGATTTCTGGCGCGAACAATCCGGCCAAACAAATGATCGGGACGGACCCGGAAGGGCTGCACTACGTCACAGCATTGCGTCAGCCAGCGCTTCTGGATGCTGTCGAAGCGACGCTGAAAGACGCGCAGGGCCGCAGCGCGAGGTATCAGCGCACAGACGGCGTGCGCGATATGATGTGGGACGTCACGGTGTCAGGTGTGACGCTCGCCGATGGCCGCACGGTTGTTCTCAGTTTCCAGGACATGACCCCGCTTGAAGACGCCGGTGAGATGCGGCGCGATTTCGTCGCCAACGTCAGTCATGAATTGCGCACGCCGCTCACGTCTATGATGGGGTTTATCGAAACTTTGCGTGGGCCAGCCAAGGGCGACCCCAAGGCGCACGACCGTTTTCTTGGTATCATGGAGCAAGAGGCCGGGCGTATGCACCTGTTGGTCGAAGACCTGCTCCAGTTGAGCCGCGTTGAAGGCCAGGAACGTATCAGACCCACGGCCAAAGTGCCGCTGCAAGACCTTGTGGGCAGTGTCCTTGATGCCCTGCGCCCGACAGCAGATGCCAAAGGTGTCGCGCTTAGGGCTGATATGCCCGACAAAGCTGTGAAGATCCCGGGCGATCGTGAACAGCTTTGGCGGGTGGTTAGTAACCTTGTAGAAAATGCGATCAAATATGGCGCTGAGAACGGCACGGTTAAAATCCGTCTTAGTGGGCCGGTCCATGAACCCAGTTTGTTGCAATCAGGCATTCGGCTGAGCGTCCTTGATCACGGCGAAGGCATTGCCGCCCATCACATCGCGCGACTCACTGAACGATTTTACCGCGTGGACAGCCACCGCAGCCGCGAAGTGGGTGGAACGGGGCTTGGTCTTGCCATCGTGAAGCACATAATCAATCGCCATCGCGGCCAATTGCGGGTGCAAAGTGTGTTGGGGGAAGGCACTGAATTTACAGTGATTTTACCCGCAAGCACTGGTTCCGCCGCAGAATAATGCGCGCGGCCTGCCGGCTGTCACATTACTTTTACATAAACGTCACAAAAGCGTTTTGTACGCGGCCTAGGTCGTCCGTAATGATCCTGCGGCTCGCGCGGGGTTAAATGACAAAAAAGCTGGAGCTTCACATGTCTTTTCTAAAAATGACCGCATCTACATTGGCGATCACTGCCATTTCCGCCACCGCCGCTGCTGCCCGTGACAACGTACAAATTGCGGGTTCGTCCACGGTGCTGCCTTATGCGTCCATTGTTGCCGAAGTGTTCGGCGAGAATTCCGATTTCCCGACACCGGTCGTGGAATCTGGTGGATCATCTGCCGGCCTGAAACGGTTCTGCGAAGGGGTTGGTGAAAATACCATCGACATCGCAAACGCATCCCGCGCAATCAAAGACTCCGAACTTGCGACCTGCGCCGAAAACGGTGTGACGGACATCGTCGAAGTCCGCATTGGATACGATGGCATTGTTTTCGCATCTGACATCGATGGCAATGACTTCGCGTTCACACCATCCGATTGGTACATGGCCTTGGCGGCTGAAATGCCCATGGACGGCGCCATGGTTGCGAACACGAACATGGATTGGGCGTCCGTGAACGGCGATTTTGCAGACCAGCCCATCATGGCGTTTATTCCGGGCACAAAGCACGGAACCCGCGAAGTGTTCGAAGAAAAGGTTCTGTTGCAGGGCTGCGAAGACACCGGCGCATATGATGCCATGATCGAAATGGGCATGTCTGAAGACGACGCAGAGCGCGCTTGCATGGCCGTGCGCACGGATGGTTTGTCCGTGGACATCGACGGTGATTACACCGAAACGCTGGCCCGCATCGAAGCGGATTCAAACGGCATCGGCGTCTTCGGCCTCGCATTTTATGAAAACAACACCGACAAACTTCAGGTTGCGACGATGAACGAAGTTGTCCCGACAACTGAAAGCATCGCAGCGGGGGATTATCCGGTATCGCGTCCGCTGTACTTCTACCTCAAGGCGGCCCATGTCGGTGTGATCCCGGGCTTGCAAGAATTCGCAGGCTTCTTTGTTGCCGATGAATTGGCAGGGCCTGACGGACCGCTTTCGGCTTACGGTCTTGTGTCTGACCCGGAATTGTCTGACACGCAGGCGGCGGTTGCCAACCTGACGACTTTGGGCAACTAATCTTTCATTCTAAACGGGGGCGGTTCATATCGCCCCCGTTGTTCCATCAAAAAGATCGGACATCGTGTGCTGCCTCTCTCGGTTCCTTTTATTGCGACAGCCGTTTTGTCGGTCTTGGGCTATGTCGTAGCCCGCAAACGCGCGCTTTCGGTTGCTGGGGGTGACATCCGCACGCTGACGTCGCTGCCCCATCAACATGGATTGAACACCGCGCTTTCGACCTTGCTGCCACCGCTGGCTGTCATGATGGTGTGGGCAATTGGTGCGCGCATCGCGGCGCGCAGTGACGTGGCCTTGGTGCCCGAAAATCCGACGATGGTTTACATCATTCTTATCGGTCTGGCGGTGACAGGTTTTGTGCTGTCGCTTTTACGAATTTCCACCAGCTTTCGGGCCCGTACCGCATCAGAGGGATGGATCATGGGGCTGCTTATTTTTGCCTCAACCATCGCCGTCTTAACGACGGTCGGTATCGTGTTGTCGATGGTGTCTGAAACGCTCAACTTCTTTGGGCAATACGATTTTCGCGACTTCTTCTTTTCCACCACGTGGTCGCCCAACTTTCGCGGCGACAGTGATCTTGGCATCATCCCGCTGATCTGGGGCACACTTTACATCAGCTTTATCGCGCTGGTCTTTGCCGTCCCGGTAGGATTGTTCGCAGCTGTTTATCTGTCAGAATACGCAGGGCCACGGTTGCGGTCTGTGGCCAAGCCGCTGATCGAAATCCTGGCCGGTATCCCGACGATTGTGTATGGTCTGTTTGCGCTCGTCACGGTGGGCCCGTTGCTACGCGACTATTTCGCCGAACCCATGGGACTGGGCCAATCTGCATCCAGCGTGATGACCGCCGGATTGGTGATGGGCATCATGTTGATCCCGTTCGTGTCGTCGCTGTCTGATGACATCATTAACGCTGTACCGCAGGCGATGCGCGACGGATCACTGGGCCTTGGTGCCACCAAATCAGAAACCATCCGAAAGGTTGTTGTACCCGCCGCGCTGCCCGGCATCGTGGGGGCGGTTCTGCTCGCGGCATCGCGTGCGATCGGGGAAACCATGATCGTGGTTTTGGGGGCAGGGGCCGCGGCGCGATTGTCGCTTAACCCGTTCGAGGCCATGACAACCGTCACCGTTAAAATCGTCAGCCAACTGACAGGCGATACGGACTTTGGATCACCCGAGACACTGGTCGCCTTTGCCCTTGGTTTGACCCTGTTCGTCATCACGCTTGGCCTGAACGTCATGGCCCTGTTCATCGTGCGCAGATACCGGGAGCAATACGAATGAGTACCTCTAAGCACGGCTCCTTGTTGACGCTGGATGCCCGCACCAAAAAACGCAATGCCGCCGAAAAACGGTTCCGCGCCTATGGCCTTGGTGCCATCGGTATCGCGGTTGCGGCCCTGACGATGTTGCTGGTCTCAATCATCGCGAACGGCGCATCGTCCTTTCGTCAAACCTACATCAGCTTTCCCGTCACAATCAGCGCTGAAGAAATCGAAGCGGCTGAATCCGCACTGCTGAAAACCGGCGCGTATAACAAGATTATCCAAACGGGATTGCTCGCCTACCTAAGCGAACGTGACTTGTTGCAAGACACGCCAGAGGCCGACGCCTTTGGCATGATTTCAGGTGAGGCTGGGTCGACCTTCCGAAAGTTCATCCTCGCCAACCCGCAGGCGGCAGGTACGACGTTCCAACTGGATCTTCTGGCGAATGGGCGGATCGACGGGTATTACAAAGGGCGGGTTACGGCAGAAACGGCCGTTCTCGACAAGAACGTGACACCCCTGCAGCTGGAATTGGCAGACAGATTGGCCGCCGATGGTGCCTTGGTCAAACAGTTCAACTTTGATTTCTTCACCAATCCCGACGCATCCGATCAACGCCCAGAGGCCGCGGGCCTTGGCGTCGCGATCCTTGGATCGCTGTATATGATGGCCGTTGTGTTGTGTCTGGCACTGCCCATCGGGGTTGCCGCGTCGATCTACCTTGAGGAATTTGCAAAGAAGAACTGGATCACCGACATCATCGAGGTGAATATCGCCAACCTCGCCGCCGTACCGTCGATTGTGTACGGTATCCTGGGCCTCGCGATTTTCATCAACTTTGCAGAATTCAACCAATCGTCACCGCTGGTCGGGGGGCTTGTGCTGACACTGATGACGCTTCCCACGATCATCATTTCAACCCGCGCATCGCTGAAATCCATCCCGCCCAGCATCCGTGACGCCGCACTTGGTGTGGGTGCCTCCAAAATGCAGTCCGTGTTTCATCATGTGTTGCCATTGGCCGCACCGGGCATCCTGACGGGCACGATTATCGGGCTAGCGCAGGCCTTAGGTGAAACTGCACCTTTGCTGCTGATCGGCATGGTCGCCTTCGTCAAAGAATACCCCGCTGCCTATTCAGACACCGCCGGACTGTTTGGCGAAGCGGCCACAGCGTTACCTGTACAGGTCTTCAACTGGACCCAACGCAGTGACCCTGCCTTCGTTGAACGTGCGTCTGGCGCGATTATCACTTTGTTGATCTTCCTGCTGATGATGAACGCGCTGGCCATCTTCCTGCGTAAGAAATTTGAACGTCGCTGGTAGTGACATGAAGGACAATACAATGACTGACTACAAAATCTCTGCCAAAGGCGTTCAGGTCTATTACGGCGACAACCACGCCATCAAAGACGTGGATGTACAGATCGAAGACAAGACCGTGACAGCCTTTATCGGCCCGTCGGGCTGCGGCAAGTCCACGTTCCTGCGCACGTTGAACCGCATGAACGACACGATCGATATTTGCCGCGTTGAGGGTGACATTCGGATTGACGGCGAAGACATCTATGACCCCGCTGTCGACCCTGTGCAGTTGCGCGCAAAGGTGGGGATGGTGTTCCAAAAACCCAACCCGTTCCCCAAATCGATCTACGATAATGTCGCCTATGGCCCCAAAATTCACGGGCTTGCGCGCAACAAATCCGATCTGGACGAAATCGTTGAAAAATCCCTGCGCAAGGCAGCGCTTTGGAATGAGGCCAAGGATCGTCTTGATGCACCCGGCACGGGGCTGTCGGGTGGTCAACAACAACGCCTGTGCATCGCCCGCGCCATTGCCACGGCACCCGAGGTTCTGTTGATGGATGAACCATGCAGCGCGCTTGACCCGATTGCGACAGCACAGGTCGAAGAACTGATCGACGAGTTGCGCCAATCCTACAGCGTCGTGATCGTCACCCACTCGATGCAGCAGGCCGCGCGCGTCAGCCAGAAGACCGCGTTCTTCCACCTCGGCAACCTTGTGGAATACGGCGAAACCGACAAGATTTTCACCAACCCCGAAGACCCCCGCACCGAGAGCTATATCTCTGGCCGGATCGGGTAAGGAGCAAACCATGAACGAACATATTTCATCAGCTTACGATCGCGATCTTGAGAAAATTCAAGCGCTTATCATGAAAATGGGCGGTTTGGTCGAACACGCCATCCTTGAAGGCGCCAAAGCGCTTGAGGCGCGCGACATTGAGGCCGCAGAAGTCGTGCGCAAGGCAGACAAGATCATCGATGCCCTCGAGGAAGAGATCAACGAGGAAGCGGCGCGCACGATTGCGTTGCGCGCGCCCGTGTCCAAAGATTTGCGCACTCTGTTGTCTGTCCTGAAACTCGCATCCAGCCTTGAACGTGTCGGGGACTACGCGAAAAACATGGCCAAACGCACGTCCGTTCTGGCCGAAATGAAACCGATCAACGGAACCGATGCCGCCCTGCGTCGCATGGGCAAAGAGGTTCAGGCGATGTTGCGCGATGTGCTTGATGCCTACGTGCGCAGCGATGTTGATCTGGCTGAAAATGTACGCCAGCGCGATCTGGAAGTAGATCAGATGTACAACGCCCTGTTCCGCGAATTCCTGACGTTCATGATGGAAGACCCGCGCAACATTACAGCGTGCATGCACATGCATTTCATCGCCAAGAATGTCGAACGCATGGGCGATCTGGTGACAAATATGGCCGAACAGGTCATCTATATGGTCACAGGCGAAATGCCGGATGAAGACCGCCCGAAGGGGGACAAAACATCGTCCATGTTGACGGAGTAATCCAATGAGCCAGCCTCATGTTCTATTGGTCGAAGACGAACCCGCACAACGCGAGGTGCTGGCCTATAACCTCGATGCGGAAGGATACCGCGTTAGTCAGGCAGAGGACGGTGAGCAGGGGTTGTTGCTGGTGCAAGAAGACGCGCCTGACGTCATTGTTCTGGACTGGATGCTACCAAGCGTTTCAGGGATCGAAGTGTGTCGACAGTTAAAAATGCGCGCGGACACCCGCGCCATTCCGATCATCATGTTGTCTGCGCGCTCAGAAGAAGTCGACAAGGTTCGCGGGCTGGAAACCGGCGCGGATGACTACGTCGTCAAACCGTATGCGGTGGCCGAACTGATGGCCCGCGTGCGCACGCAATTGCGCCGTGTGCGGCCAAGCACTGTGGGCCTATCCCTAAGCTACGATGACATCATATTGGATTCTGAAACCCACCGCGTCACCCGCGCTGGTCAAGAACTTAAGCTTGGCCCGACAGAATTTCGCCTGCTGTCCACGTTCATGGAAAAACCCGGCCGCGTGTGGTCGCGCGAACAATTACTGGACCGCGTGTGGGGCCGCGATATCTATGTCGATACACGCACCGTCGACGTTCATATCGGACGGCTGCGCAAAATTCTCAAGGCGCACGGCGATGACCCTGTGCGCACGGTGCGCGGTGCAGGCTACGCGCTGGGTTAACCTTGTTCGGCGCGGCGTTCATCCGCACGCGCCTTGATCGACATGCTGCGCGACACGAGCGATGCTGAAATGACCCCGATGGTCACCAACCCGATCATGATGGTGGACAGCGCGTTGATTTCAGGGGTCACGCCAAGGCGCACGGCGCTGAATATCTTGATCGGTAGGGTCGTCGATGACGGGCCAGACGTGAATGACGCGATGACCAAATCATCCAACGACAATGTAAACGCCAGCAGCCAGCCAGAAATGACAGCGGGCATGATGATGGGCAACGTCACACTGCGAAATGCGTCAAACGGGGTGCACCCCAGATCAAGCGCGGCTTCTTCCAAGGATTGATCAAAGCTTACCAACCGGGACGTCACGACCACACTGACGTAACACATCGCGAACGTCGTATGCGCCAGAACGATAGTGATAACCCCGCGATCCAGACCGATGGCGATAAAGAACAACAGCAACGACAGGCCGGTGATGACTTCGGGCATCACAAGTGGTGCGTAGATCATACCGCTGAACAATCCGCGCCCGCGAAACTGGCCGGTGCGCACCATGATATAGGCCGCCATCGTACCAAGGATCGTCGCCAAGGTGGACGACCAGAACGCGACTTTGATGGTGACCCAAGCAGCGTCAAGGAAGGCTTCGTTCTGGAACAGTTCCCCGTACCATTTCGTTGAAAACCCTGCCCAGACGGTGACAAGGCGGGACTCGTTGAAGCTGTAGATGATCAGGATCAGCATCGGCAGATACAAAAACGCGAACCCGAAGGTGAGGGAGGTCGCGTTAAACCATGAAAATTTCCTCATGACTCGTCCCCTTGCTGGTTTCGCTGGAACAACACGATCGGGATGATCAGGATCAACAGCAAGATAACAGCAACAGCAGAGGCCACAGGCCAATCCCGGTTGTTAAAGAACTCTTCCCACAGCACTTTGCCGATCATCAGTGTGTTCGAACCACCCAGAAGCGACGGGATCACAAATTCACCCAGCGTCGGGATGAATACCAGAAAACACCCTGCAATGACGCCCGGTTTGGACAGTGGTGCGGTGACCAGCCAGAAGGCGGACAGCGTGGTACAGCCAAGGTCCTCGGCGGCTTCTACAAGGCTGTCGTCCATCTTATCCAGCGCCGCGTAAATCGGCAGAACCATAAACGGCAAGTAGGTGTAAACGATGCCAATGTAGACCGCGACATTGGTGTTCAGAATAACCAACGGATCACTGATGATCCCGATGTTGAGAAGAAGCTGGTTGAGGTAGCCTTCGGTGCTCAGGATACCCATCCACGCATAGACGCGGATCAGAAATGACGTCCAGAATGGCAGGATCACCAGCATCAATAATGTGGGCCGCCAATGTTCTGCAGACCGCGCCATGCCATAGGCAATCGGATAGCCGATCAGCAGGGTCAAGAAGGTCGAAATCAGGGCGATTTTGAGAGAGCTGAGGTAGGCCGCAAAGTAGAGGAAATCAGGGATGTTGACAAAGTCAGACAGGATCGGAAACAAGAAACTGAGGACCGCGACCAGCACCGCGATGTTCACCACAGCGACGGCCAAAGCGGTGAGGGCCACCGCCGCGCTATCAAATATGCCATATCTGGCATCCGGAATAAGCGCGCGACGGACCCTTGGATATAAAATTTGGAACATTCCTACCGCAAGGACAATCAGTGCGAAGGTTGCGAATACCGCGCCCGCGCCGATGAAGGCGTAGTTTTCAAGGTCCAATCCCGTGATCATCGTCCAGAACCCGTCCTTCATCGTCGGGACGTAGGGCGGGATGGCGAGGGCAATGTCAGAGAGAGAGATTTTCAACACGATGCCAAACGGCACGAGGAAGAAAACCAGCAACCATGCGTAGGGTACAAAGATCAAAAGGCGGGCGCGCCAGTTCATGATGTCAGCACCACACCTGCGGTGTCCGTCCAGCTGAGGTAGACGTGGTCCTCCCACGTCAGATTGCGGCGCGACATGCGGCGCACGTTGGTTGCCTGGGCTTTGATGATCAACCCCGGCGCGACCTCAACGTGGTAGGTAGAAATGTTACCGAGGTACGCAATATCGAGGATCTTGCCGGACATGACATTGTCCGCCTCCGGCTTTTCGGTTGAGATTGAAACCTTCTCGGGCCGGATCGCAAAATGCACCGTTGCAGCCGCCGCAAGGCCAAGGTCGGACGTCGCGTTGATTGGCGTTTCCGTGGATGACCACCGGATTGAAACGGCATCCTTTGCGGCGCCTTTTTCGGGCACTTCGATCACGCCTTCGATCAGATTCACATCGCCGATGAAATCCGCGACGTAGGTGGAATTCGGGGCCTCGTATATCTGGTCGGGTGTCGCAACTTGGGACAATGTGCCATCGACCATCACAGCCACACGCGACGCGACTGTCATCGCTTCCTCTTGGTCGTGGGTGACGATCACAAACGTCGTGCCGGTGGTTTCCTGAATATCCATAAGTTCGAACTGGGTTTCATGGCGCAGCTTTTTGTCCAGCGCGCCAAGCGGTTCATCAAGCAGCAGCAATTTGGGCGCCTTGGCCAAGCTGCGCGCCAGCGCAACCCGTTGTCGTTGCCCGCCCGAAATCTGGTGGGGTTTGCGTTTCGCGAACTTGCCCAACTGTGTGAGCTTAAGCATCTTTTCAACACGGTCGCCGATTTCGTCTTTTGGCATGTCGGACCGTTTCAGCCCGAATGCAATGTTGTCCCATACCGTCAAATGCGGAAACAGCGCGTAGGATTGGAACATCATGTTCACAGGTCG
Source organism: Octadecabacter dasysiphoniae (assembly GCF_021532615.1). Classification (GTDB taxonomy): domain Bacteria; phylum Pseudomonadota; class Alphaproteobacteria; order Rhodobacterales; family Rhodobacteraceae; genus Octadecabacter; species Octadecabacter dasysiphoniae. The sequence goes on along the minus strand of NZ_JAKGAQ010000001.1, from coordinate 1,322,392 downwards.
TTCATTCGGGGGGACGGGGCCAATATCGACGCCATCTAGGAAAATATGGCCTTCCGTTGGGGTTTCAAACCCGCCGAGCATGCGCATCAATGTTGTCTTACCGCACCCAGACGGCCCCAGCAGCGCAAAGAATTCTTGCGCGTAGATATCAAGCGTCAGGTTGTCGATGGCGGTAAAATCGCCGAACCGTTTTGTGACATTCTTGAACTGGATCAGGGGTTTTGCTGTCGGATCATCCCACGGGGCAAAGATCGTGTCGGGCTTGGGCTGCGCCATGTCATGTCCTTAAAAAGGGAAAACCCCCGCGCCATAAAAACGCGGGGGATCAATAGCTTATTGGCCGGACTTAACGCGAGTCCAAAGACGCGTCACAACCCGCTGAACACGCGCATCGTAGGGCGTTGTCGTGTAAAGGTTCGCCAATGTGTCCGCGTCAGGGTAGATCGCGGTGTCATCGATGACGTCTTCGACCAGAAATTCCTGAGACGCCTCATTACCGTTGGCGTAATACACATAGTTGGATGCATCAGCCATGTTCTGGGCGTCCATGATGAAGTTCAGGAACTTATGCGCGCCTTCCACGTTCGGGGCGTCCACGGGAATCGCCATTTGGTCAAACCACATCAGCGCGCCTTCGGTCGGGGCGTTGTATGCGATTTCAACGCCGTTGTCGGCTTCCCATGCGCGATCGCGGGCTTGCAGGATGTCACCGGACCAGCCGAACGCAACGCAGATGTCACCATTCGCCAAGGCGTTGATGTATTCGGAGCTGTGGAATTTCTGGACGTGGGGGCGGATTGCATCAAAAACGGGGGCGGTTAGCGCGATCACGTCCGGGTCTTGGCTGTCTGGATCTTCGCCAATGTATTGCAACGCGGCCGGGATCATTTCGGACGGCGCATCAAGGAAATGCACGCCGCATTCGGCCAGTTTCTCCATGTTATCGGGGTTGAACACCAGCTCAAGCGAGTCGATCGGCGCATCATCACCAAGAATTTCAGCCACCCGGCCCGTGTTCACGCCAAGGCCCGTGGTGCCCCACATGTAGTTAATGGAATAGGCGTTGTCGGGGTCGTATTGCGCTGTGCGTTCTTCGATCACGCCCCACAAATTGCCATTGTTGGACAGCATGGATTGATCCAGCTGTTGGAAGGCACCCGCTGTGATCTGGCGCTGCAAGAACGTACCGGATGGTACGACGACATCATAGCCCGACCCACCTGACAGCATTTTCGTTTCAAGCACTTCGTTGGAATCAAAAACGTCGTAAATCAGATCGATCCCGGTTTCTTCCTCGAACTTGGTCAGCAATTCTTCGTCAATGTAATCGGACCAGTTGTAGACCCGAACTTCTTCGCCCATCGCGGAGCCTGCCACGAGGGCGAGGGCTGCGACGGCGGAAAGCAAATTGGTTTTTGTCATGTTTTTCCCTGTCGTGTGAGTGGCGGAATTTTCCGTCCGTGGCATCGACTATGAATAGAGCATAAAGATTTGGCAATATGGCATGGGTCAAAGGCGCGTTCAGGCGATCTGCGCCAATTGACACGGCGGTTTGGCGGCATACTGTGCCCCAAAGCAGGCGCATCGTGCCGCCCCGTACACCATAGGACACCACATGAACGTGATCTCGAACCATATGCCGACCGCCGATCTACAAGCACTGGACGCGGCCCATCACATGCATCCGTTTACGGCGGGGTCTGAACTGGCACAAACGGGCGCGCGGGTGATCACGGCAGCAGATGGCGTGACCCTGACGGACAGTGAAGGGCATAAAATCCTTGATGCAATGTCGGGGCTGTGGTGCGTGAATATCGGCTACGGACGTGATGAGCTGGCGGACGCCGCCGCGCGCCAGATGCGCGAACTGCCCTATTACAACACGTTCTTTCAAACGACCCACGTGCCTGCGATTGCGCTGTCTGCAAAGCTGGCCGAACTCGCGCCGCGTGATCTGAACCATGTGTTTTACGCAGGCTCGGGGTCTGAGGCGAACGATACCAATATCCGCCTTGTGCGCCATTACTGGGCCATCAAAGGCCAGCCTGAAAAGAACATCATCATCAGTCGCAAGAACGCGTATCACGGCTCAACCCTTGGCGGAGGGTCGCTTGGCGGGATGTCGGGCATGCAAAATCAGGGCGTGCCCGTGATCCCTGGCATTCACCACATCGACCAGCCCGATTGGTGGTCTGAGGGGGGCGACATGACGCCCGAGGCCTTTGGTCTGGAACGCGCCAAGCAGCTGGAAACGGCAATTCATGAACTTGGCGCGGACCGCGTCGCAGCCTTCATCGCCGAACCCGTGCAAGGGGCAGGTGGTGTGATCGTTCCCCCGGAAACCTACTGGCCCGAAATTCAACGCATTTGCGACGAACACGGCATTCTGTTGATTGCTGACGAAGTGATTTGCGGGTTTGGGCGCACTGGCCATTGGTTCGGGTCCGAGTACTACGGCATTCGCCCGCACATCATGACGATCGCCAAAGGCCTGTCATCCGGTTACGCGCCAATTGGCGGGTCGCTAGTCTGTGATGAAATTGCGCATACGGTAAACGGCGCGGGCGATTTCAACCATGGCTATACCTATTCGGGCCATCCCGTGGCCTGTGCGGTTGCGCTGGAAAACCTACGCGTCCTGCAAGAAGAAAAAATCGTCGAGAATGTTCACGACACAATCGCGCCCTATCTGGCCGATAAATGGCATGCGATGGCTGATCATCCGCTGGTGGGCGAAGCCAAGATCGTCGGCATGATGGGGTCTATTGCGCTGACTCCGCACAAAGAAAGCCGCGCGAAATTCGCAGCAGATGCAGGCACCGTCGGGCTGCACTGCCGCACCCGGTGTTTTGCCAATGGTCTTGTGATGCGCCATGTCGGGGACCGCATGATCATCGCGCCACCGCTGGTCATTACCAAGACCGACATTGACACATTGATCGAACGGGCGACGACATCGCTTGATGAGACGTATGATCTGATCAAGGCCGAAGGGCTGTATAAGGCCGGTTGATGGACCTTCTAAACGCCAATGATCAGGCAGGGCAGTACCCAGCATCTTACTACGCAGCCACGGCCGAACCTTTGGCAGAATTTCCGCCTGCCAAAGGTGCGATTGACTGTGATGTTTGCATTGTGGGGGGCGGTTATTCAGGTTTGTCAGCCGCTTTGCATCTTGCACAAACCGGGTATGACGTTGTCCTGATTGATGCGCAGCGCGTCGGGTTTGGCGCATCGGGGCGCAATGGCGGGCAAGTCGGCACTGGCCAACGGATCGGTCAGGATGATCTAGAAGACATGGTGGGCAAGGATCACGCGCGCACCTTGTGGGATTTATCATTAGAATCCGTGGCGTTGGTGCGCGATCTGATTGCGGCGCACGATCTTGATTGCGGCTGGTCGGACGGCATACTCGAGGCTGATCACCGCGCAAAAGGCGTCCCGCACAGCCACAAATACGCCGAAAAATTACAAACCGAATATGATTACGACCTTATCCGCACTGTCGGAAAAGACGAAATGCGATCCCTTGTTGGGTCGCGCGCCTATTACGGCGGCACGCTGGATATGGGCGGCGGGCATATTCATCCGCTGCGGTTTGCGTTGGGATTGGCGCGTGCGTGTCGTGATGCTGGCGTGCGGATATTTGAACAAAGCAGGGCGACTCAGGTCACATCGGACGGGCAGGTCACCACGACAAATTCCGATATTTCTGCAAGGTACGTGATCTTGTGCTGCAATGGATATCTTGGCGCGCTGAGTGACGGGGTGGCGCAGCGCGTCATGCCCATCAACAATTTTATAGCCGCAACAGAACCGCTTGAAAAACCGCGCGACCTGATCCGCGACAATCATGCCGTCGCGGACAGCAAGTTCGTGATCAATTACTTCCGATTGTCAGACGACAACCGCATGTTGTTCGGCGGTGGCGAAAGCTACGGCTACAAATTTCCCCGCGACATCGCAGCAACGGTTCGAAAACCGATGCTTGATATTTTCCCCCAGCTCAAAGACGTCAAAATTGAGTATGCGTGGGGCGGGACCTTGGGGATCACAATGAACCGGATGCCTCATTTCGCGCGCGTATCTGACCACGTGCTAAGCATTTCGGGATATTCTGGCCACGGTGTCGCGATGGCGACGCTGGGTGGGAAACTGGCCGCGCAGGCCGTCGCGGGACAAGCAGAAAAGTTCGACATCTTCAGCACCGTGCCAACGCCGCGCTTTCCGGGTGGGCCGCGCCTTCGCACGCCGCTGCTGGTTCTCGCGATGCTGTGGTATTCTATGCGCGACCGACTTTAGACGCGGTTGCGACGATATCCGCAATCTGATGAAACTGGTCGGCAAGCGGGGATGTTTTGCGCCAGATCATGCCGATTGTCCGCTTGGGTTGAACGCCGGTAAACCGCGCCACCGAAACAGCCGCAGACCGTGTTTCAACGGAAACGGCCATGTCAGGGATCAACGTCACGCCGATCCCCGCGCCAACAAGTTGCACCAATGTCGACAGCGTTGATCCGTCCAATCCCTCCCGGGGGAGCGCCGAACGCATCGAACAGAACGCCAGCGCCTGATCACGAAAACAATGGCCTTCTTCGAGAAGCAATAGCTTCATTTTGGCCAAATCCGCCGCGTCAGGTACAGCCTGCATTGCGTCTGTATCCGGCCGGATCAGCACGAAATCTTCGTCAAAAATGGCCACTTCTTCGAACGAGGGTTCGGATACGGGCAGGGCGACAATAGCCGCATCAATGCGACCATCCGACAACTCTTCGATCAAGCGCGGCGTCAGGGTTTCGCGAATGTGGATATCAAGCGTCGGGTGCGCCAGCGTCAATTGCCCGATGAAGGACGGCAAAAGATAAGGCGCAATTGTCGGAATAACGCCGATCCGCAACCGCCCGCTTAGGCTGTTTTTTGCCAATCGGGCAAGGTCTTCGACTTCGTCCACAGACCGTAGAATATCGCGAACACGGGGCGCGAAATCTTCGCCAAACCGGGTCAGACGGACCTGACGGGCCGCGCGTTCAAACAGCTTAACACCTAAGTCCTGTTCCATCTCTTTGATTTGCATGGACAACGCGGGTTGCGAAATTCCGCTCGCGTCTGCGGCACGACCAAAATGGCCATGATGCGCGAGCGCTTCAAAATAGCGGAACTGTTTCAGGGTCAAGTTTGACATAAGCTGTTCTTATCAAAGCAATCAGAAAATACAACTTAAGCTAATTGGATCGATTTGCTAGAATGATTCCAAATCAACACATCTGGAGGACGACCCAATGGACGGCGCTGAAGCAAAAGACATGACCCAATCAACGGGCAAATGCCCTGTAATGCACGGCACAAGCCAAGCAACAGGGACAACCGCGAACCAGCATTGGTGGCCAGAATCCCTGAACCTCAAACCGCTGAGCCAATCCAGCGCCAAATCCGATCCGATGGACCCTGATTTTGATTACGCCGAGGCGTTCAAATCCCTTGATCTTGATGCAGTGGTCGCGGACCTGACGGCGCTGATGACAGACAGCCAGGACTGGTGGCCAGCGGATTACGGACATTACGGCCCGTTCTTTATCCGCATGGCGTGGCACAGCGCGGGAACATACCGCGTCGGTGATGGTCGTGGCGGTGCAGGGTCCGGCAGCCAGCGGTTTGCGCCGCTGAATTCGTGGCCTGACAACGGCAACCTCGACAAGGCGCGCCGCCTGCTGTGGCCAATCAAAGCCAAGTACGGCAAGGCGCTGTCTTGGGCCGATTTGATGATCCTCACGGGGAATGTTGCGTTGGAAACCATGGGTTTCAAGACCCACGGTTTCGCAGGCGGCCGCGCCGACATCTGGGAGCCCGAGGAAGATATCTATTGGGGACCGGAAACAGAATGGCTTGGTGATGACAGCCAACGTTACAATGACCCGCGCGAATTGATCGGTGATTTGGGGGCCGTTCAGATGGGCCTGATTTACGTCAATCCCGAAGGTCCGATGGGCAATCCTGACCCGCTGTTGTCGGCGCACGACGTGCGTGAAACATTCGCCAAAATGGCAATGAACGACGAAGAAACGGTGGCGCTGGTTGCAGGTGGTCACACATTCGGCAAGGCCCACGGTGCCGCTGATCCCGAAGCGCATGTAGGACCCGAACCAGAAGGTGCTTCCTTGGTCGAAATGGGCTTGGGTTGGACGAACAGCTTTGGCGCAGGCAAGGGCGTCGACACGATCACATCCGGCATCGAAGGCCCTTGGACCCCGACGCCAACAACGTGGGACATGTCCTATTTCGACGTGTTGTTCGGATACGAGTGGGAACTTACAAAATCCCCCGCAGGTGCAAACCAGTGGACCCCCAAGACAGACGGCGCGGATCAGGCACCGCAAGTTGACGGCAACGGCACAGTGCCCTTGATGATGACAACGGCCGACATGGCAATGCGCATGGATCCGGCCTACGAAAAAGTCAGCCGCGATTTCCATGCTAACCCAGAAAAGTTCGCCGAGGCCTTCGCAAAAGCCTGGTACAAGCTGTGCCACCGCGACATGGGCCCATATGAGCTCGGTTTGGGCAAGTTGGTTCCTGCACAGGCAGAAAGCTGGCAGGATCCGGTTCCCGCGGTTGATCACGACTTGATCAGCGGCACAGACGTGGATGCCTTGAAAGACGCAATCGCAGCGTCCGGCCTGACATCTTCGGAAATGGTCGCGACGGCATGGGCATCTGCGGCATCGTTCCGTGGATCTGACAAGCGGGGTGGGGCCAATGGCGCACGCGTTCGTTTGAACCCGGCCAAAGACTGGGAGGTTAACGATCCCGCACAGCTGGCCAAAGTTCTCGCCAAGCTGGAGGACGTCCGTGCTGGTTTCGCCAAGCCTGTGTCGCTTGCTGATACAATTGTACTGGCCGGGTCTGTTGGTGTTGAAATGGCGGCCAAAGCGGCTGGCCACGACATCACAGTGCCGTTCAACGCAGGCCGCACAGATGCGGATCAGGCCTCCACGGATGTGGAAAGCTACGCATGGCTTGAACCGAAGGCAGACGGTTTCCGCAACTTCATCAAGACGGGCGCGCTGCGATCTGGCGCCGAACACCTTGTTGATCGCGCACAACTGTTGACGCTGACAGCGCCGGAAATGACAGTACTGGTCGGCGGTTTGCGGGTAATCGGGGCCAATACGGGCGGCACATCGCACGGTGTATTCACAGATACACCGGGTGCGCTGGATAACGCGTTCTTCGCCAATCTTCTGGATATGGGCACAGTCTGGACCCAAAACGGCGACGTCATGGAAGGCCGCGCCCGTACGGGTGGTGACGTGAAATGGACAGCGACAACTGTCGATCTGGTCTTTGGGTCAAATTCGATCCTGCGCGCAGTGTCCGAAGTCTACGCAAGTGCGGATGCGTCCGAAAAATTCCTGAACGACTTTGTGGCCGCTTGGGTCAAAGTGATGGAACTCGATCGGTTCGACCTGCACTAAATCCACAGACCATTGATAGCGCGGCGTCCCGTCTTGGGGCGCCGTTTGCGTTTTAACGCTGCGAAAGGCAGGACAATCGACCGCAATTCATCGTAGACAAGCCCCATGGGCCAAGCTAGCAAGGCCAAAGCGCGCTCGAACCTTGCATCAGGGCGCAATAAGTTCACTGGGGAGTGGATAGGGATGAACGATATCGTTCTCAGCGTTGCTGGGTTGGCGAAGAATTTTGGCGGATTACATGCTGTGCGCGGCGTCGATTTTCATGTTGAAAAAGGCGCAATCGTCGGTCTGATCGGGCCGAACGGCGCAGGAAAAACCACCACATTCAACATGATTGCCGGTGAATTGCCGCCAAGCTCGGGTAAAATTACTTTGCTGGGCGAAGACATCACAGGGCAGCGCACGGACGTTTTGTATCACAAAGGTCTGATGCGCACGTTCCAATTGTCCCACGAATATGCCCGCATGACGGCGCTTGAAAACCTCGCCGTGGCGGCCCCGACGCAGACCGGTGAAAGCATCTGGTCAAGCTGGTTTGCAGGCCGTTCCGTGCGTCAGCGCGAGGCCGAGGTGATTGAACTGGCACGCGAAACGCTTGAATTCCTCGGGTTGACCCACGTTGGCCATGAACTGGCGGGCAATCTGTCTGGCGGTCAGAAAAAGCTGCTTGAGATCGGGCGCACAATGATGAACGACAGTAAAGTCGTTTTGCTGGATGAACCGGGCGCGGGGGTAAACCCCACATTGATGCGCAAAGTCGCTGAAATGATTGAACAATTAAACGAAGAGCGCGGCTACACTTTCTGCATCATCGAACACGACATGGATATGATCGCGCGGCTGTGCGGCAAGGTTGTCGTGCTAGCCGAGGGGGCCGTTCTGATGGAAGGCACCATGGATGAAGTGCGCAACGACGAACGTGTGATTGACGCGTATTTTGGCGGAGAAGTCGCATGAGCCCTGTGTTGGAACTGAACAACCTCAAGGCTGGGTACGGGCAAACCGAAATCCTGCATGACCTGTCGATGTACGTGAACCAGAACGAAATTGTCGCGATCATCGGGCCAAACGGTGCAGGAAAATCGACGGCGATGAAATCGGTGCTGGGTCTTCTCAATATCCGCGAAGGCAATGTGGTGTTGAACGGTGAAGACATCACCGACACGCCAGCACAAAAAGTTATCGAAAAGGGCATTTCCTATGTGCCGCAAACGAACAACGTGTTCGTAAACCTGTCGGTGCGTGAAAACCTTGAAATGGGCGCGTGGACACGGCCGGACGGCGTTGAACAGCGCCTTGAGGAAATGTTCGAGTTGTTTCCAGACCTCGCCGAAAAGCGCGCGCAGGCGGCAGGGTCTTTGTCGGGTGGTCAGCGCCAGATGGTCGCGATGGCCAAAGCGTTGATGGTGGATGCCAAGATTTTGCTGCTGGACGAACCCACAGCGGGGCTATCACCAAAGTATCGCGGTGAGATTTTTGCGACCATACAAAAGATTAAGAACACCGGTGTACCCATTCTAATCGTTGAACAAAATGCCAAACAGGCGCTTGGCGTGTCTGATCGTGGCTATGTTCTGGTAGACGGTGCGAACCGCCACACGGGGACGGGGGCTGGTCTTGCGGCTGATCCTGAAATCGCGCGGATGTTTTTGGGCGGGGGGCACTGATATGTGGGATGCATTCGGTTTTGAATTCGTCAATTTCTATTTCATTCCCGGCCTCGTACTGGGCTGTATCTATGCGCTCGGGGCCATTGGCATCACCCTGACGTTCGGCATATTGCGGTTTGCCAACTTCGCGCACGGCGAAATCATGATGTCCGGCGCCTATCTAACGTGGACGATGATGGCGATTGCGGGGGCGGCCGGGTTGGCGCTGCATCCGCTGGTCGCCATGGTGCCTGCAACCTTCATCGTGATCCTGCTGTTCCTTGGCACCGACCGCTGGTTCTACAAACCATTCCGCAAAGAAGATACCATCAAGGTTGTGATGGCGTCCTTTGGTATGATGCTGATCATCCGTTCTGCGGTTCAGGTGATCTGGGGCCCAAACCAGTTGACGTTCGTGCCCGGCATTGCGCGCCCCAACGCGACGCTCCAGCAGATCACTGGTGATTTGGGCGCGATGATCATCATGCCCAACAAGCACATTTTTATCTTTGCGGGCACGGTCATCATCGTGATTGCTTTGTCCTACCTGCTGAACCGTACGCGCATTGGTAAGGCCATGCGCGCCGTGTCTGACAGCCCTGATTTGGCCCATGTGACCGGTATCGACGTTGATAGGGTCATCCGTGCGACATGGATCGTTGGCGGTATCTGCGCCATGGCCGCGGGCGTGTTTCTTGCGATGGATATCCAGATGCTGGAAACCACCATGGGCTTTCGGATGCTGTTGCCGATGTTTGCGGCGGCCATTCTTGGCGGGATCGGCAAACCTTATGGCGCGGTGTTCGGTGGTCTTGTGATTGGTCTGGCCGAAGAACTGTCCGCCTATCCATGGATCGGCGACGCACCGCTACTGAGCCCCGGCTATAAAACCGGCGTCGCCTTTGCGATCATGGTCATCATGCTGATCGTGCGCCCGCAGGGCTTGTTCAAGGGGAGGTCATTCTAATGGAAGCGTATCTCGGCTACGGCCTTTATATCCTATCCCTTTTGACGGTTGGCGGCATCTACGCGATCTTCGCGCTTGGCCTGAACGTGCAGTGGGGGTTCGCGGGCCTGTTCAACGTCGGTATCGTTGGCTTTGCCGCTGTTGGCGCCTATTCCTATGCGCTGCTGACAACCGCTGAATCCACGTTCCACTTGGGCGGCTTTGGCCTGCCGTTGCCGCTTGGTATGGCAGTGGCCATGGTGGCATCCGCGTTTATTGCGGGTCTGATCGGTTTGATTTGTATCAGGCTCAGGTCCGACTATCTGGCCATCGCGACCATCGGTATCGCCGAGATCATCAAGCTGATCCTCAAGAACGAATCTGACATCACCAACGGCCCGCGCGGCATCAACAAAATCCCGCGCACTTGGGAACATTTCAGCGAAGAACGGTTCTATTCATCCTGGCCGATGAGCTGGTTTGGCACCCCCGAAAACTGGGACGCTTTCTTTGACAGCTTGCCCAACTGGTACTGGCAGCCGCTGTTTGCAGGCACGATCCTGTTGGTGGTCTATGTGATCTACCGGATGCTGGAACGCGCACGCATGTCCCCTTGGGGGCGCATGATGACGGCCATTCGTGAAAACGAATCCGCCGCCCGCGCATCGGGTAAAAACGTCACCCGCCGCCGCATCGAGGCATTCGTTATCGGTGCCGCGATCATGGGTCTGGCAGGGGCGCTGTTTGCCCAGCACCTGCGCCTGATTGAACCAACACAGACGTTTGATAGCGCCAAAGTGACGTTCCTTGTCTGGGTCATGCTGATCGCAGGCGGATCGGGCAACAACAAAGGCGCGATCCTTGGTGCGTTCCTGATCTGGACAATCTGGTCGGCGTCCGAACTTATTATTGGCGGGGCGATCAATTTGATCGGCGCCATCTTCACAACCATGGATGCAAGTATTTTGCAGACACGGGCAGGGTTCTTGCGCATGATGCTGATCGGCATTCTTATGCAAGTGATCCTCCAACGATATCCCGGAGGGATTTTACCTGAGGTGAGACCCGCATCACCAAAGGCTGACACAAAAGTTGCGGGAACAACGGGAGAAACCAAATGAAAAACGTTCTTATGGCGACAGCCGCGACACTTCTCGCGACGTCCGCAATGGCCGATGTGAACATCGGCAACCCAATGGCGATGACAGGCCCAATTCCGGACCTCAACGCACCTATCGCTGCGGCTGTCGATCTGGCTGCTACACACGTCAACGCACAAGGCGGCATGTTCGCTGATGGCGAAGCATTCAACGTGATCCGCGCAGATTCCGCATGTGATCCAACAGCAGCTGTCGACGCTGTAACCAAGCTGATCAACGTCAACGGCGTGTCCGCGATTGTTGGCCCAGTTTGTTCTGGTGCGACAATTGCGCAGGCTGAATCTGTCGCGATCCCAGCTGGCGTTCTGACACTGTCCGTGTCCGCATCCTCACCTGCGATTTCCACGATGGAAGACGGCACAGACCTCGTGTTCCGCGCTGCTGCGTCTGACGCCTACCAAGGTGTTGCACTGGCTGAGCTGGCAATGGCGAACGGCTATTCAGACATCGCCGTGTCCTATGCAAACGACGACTATAACGCAGCCATCGCAGCCGTGTTCGTAGAAGCATTCGAAGGCATGGGCGGCACGGTCACTGCAAACGAAGCACACGAGCCAAACAAAGCGTCCTACCGTTCTGAGGTCGCAACAATGGGCGGCACGTCTGACAACCTCGCGCTGTTTTCTTATTATGGTTCCGGCGGCATCACATTGATGCGCAACGCTTTGGAAACATCCGCGTTCACGAACTTCATCGGTGCCGACGGCATGCTGTCTGATGAGCTGATCGAGCAGATCGGCGCAGAAAACCTGATGACATCCACGTTCACAACATCTGCTTCTGACGCATCTACGCCGTCCTTCGCAGCATGGGCTGCTTTGGCAGACGAAGCCGGCGTTCCGGCCTCTGACCCGTTTGTTGCAAACGGCTACGACGCGACGTTCATGATGGCATTGGCAATCGAGCACGCAGGTTCCGATGATCGCGAAGCAATCGCCGCATCCTTGCGCGCAATCGCATCCGGCCCGGGCGAAGTGATCCTGCCGGGTCAGTGGGCCGAAGCTAAGGCAATCCTCGCAGCTGGTGGCGACATCAACTACGAAGGTGCAGCAGGCAATCAGGACTTCGACGAAAACGGTGACGTGGCTGGTAACTTCTCCAAGTCCACAATCGTTGACGGCGCTTGGGCAGCTGAGCTGATCCAATAAGCGTTTAGAACGTTTGAAATTGCGGATGCCGGGGCCCTTGGGTTCCGGCATTTGCATTTGTAAGATCACATATGACACCGCCGAACCGCATCCTTATCACTGGCGCACGCGCGCCCGTCGCGCTGCATCTGTGCCGCCTTTTGGCAAGCGATACGTGTCAGATTTTCCTCGCGGATACTTATGACGCGCCCCTTAGCAAAGCGAGTAATCGCCACAGCGGTTACATCAAACTGCCCCCGCCGCGCTATGATCTTGCAGGGTATGGCGCTGCATTGGCCAAGGCCGTCGCGGCGCATAAAATTGATCTGATCATCCCAACCAGCGAAGAGGTGTTTTTCCTCGCTATTCTGGCGGAACGTGGCGCGCTGACAGCACCGCTATTGGCGCCAGACATTTCCAAATTGGCGGCGGTGCACGATAAATTCCGATTCATAGAACTGGCCCGAAGCTACGGTTTGAATGTTCCTGTAACCACATTGATCACGTGCGCCGAAGATTTGTTCAAAACCGATCCAACTGCGACCGTCTACAAACCCGTATGGTCGCGCTTCGCCAGTGCGGTCTTGATTAAACCAAATGCCAAAAACTTGGGCAAATTAAACCCGACCGCCCACAATCCTTGGGTCGCGCAGCAATTCATCGAAGGTAATGAAATCAGCGTCTATGCTGTAGCGCGTAACGGAAAGCTCGTGACCTATTCGGCCTATCAATCGGTGTTTAGGGCTGGCAAGGGGGCAGGTGTATGTTTTGCACCTTTACGCGACAGAGCTGTGCAGGACTGGGTGTCTCATTTTATCGAGGCATCCGGTTGGAACGGACAGATTTCGTTCGATATGATCCGCCAAACTGACGGATCTGTTCTTCCTCTCGAATGTAATCCACGCGCGACCAGCGGTCTGCATTTTTTCACGGACACGACGGCGTTTCCCCATGGGCTTTGGGCGGGTACAACGCTGACGCCGGACGTTACCAGCCAGCTTGCGTCGCGCCTTGCGCTGTGGGTCTACGGATTACCGCAGGCGATCAAGACAGGGCAGTTGAGCGCGTTCAAAAACAGCCTGCGCCATGCGGGCGAAATCCTTGATTGGCCCGATGACCACGCCCCCGTCAAAGCCCAGTTTCGAGCCCTGCGCGAGATTATCAAAATCGCGATTAAACAACGGATTTCCCTGCAACAAGCCTCAACTCGTGACATCGAATGGAACGGGCCGGACGCAGATTAAAGTTCAATCGTGTGATGGCGCGGCGCGTCCGCAGCCGTCGGGCGTTCGCCTGCCAAGATCAGTTCCATATCGGTACGCAAAAAATCCAATGGCCCATTGATGATTTTGCTGTCCGGGGCAAAGCGCGCGTTATTCTGCGCGGATTTCAGCACCCGTTGGTCCTGCGCCAATGCAAAATGCATCATCGGCTTGAACAACAGTGATTTTGCCCATGTGATCACGCCGTGATCAGGCGCCATGATCCAGCCAACCCCGTTCACCGTTTCAACGTCTGCGGTATTGAGGTGAAAGGCCGTCGCGATGGTCATTTCCTTGGGTCCCCAATATTCAAGCTCAACAATGCCGGGGGAGCGGAACCGCCCGATGGTCTTTGTGCGTTCCCCGTCCAGAAGGCGCGAAATCAGGCCGTCCTGACGGTCTTCGCCCGTGTAACAAGCCTCAACCCAATCCTTCCCACCAGTGATGGTCACATCAACGTTGTAGCGTTTGGCCGAAAACCCGCGCAACAGACCTTTGTGGGTGAAATGTGTGTGGGCCACATCCAGAATGTTCTCAGCCGCATCAATCAACGTGGACGCGCTTGAACTGTGCACGTGACGCAGGGCGATTTTTTGCCCGATCATGCAATGCACATAAGGTGGCGCGTCGGGCGTGCCGTTTGAAATGAAAATCGCGCCGTCCTGTTCCAAAGCTTGGTATCTTTTTACGCGGTAGCGGGGCACGTCCCCCAGATGGCCGGGAATGGCGCTGCACTGGCCGTCACCGCCAAAACGCCAGCCATGATAGGGGCATTCGATATCACCCTGCACAACACGCCCTTTGGACAATTCGACACGGCGATGAGGGCACCGATCCACCAACGCGGCAATCCCGGATTTGCCCCGAAACAACACCACTGGTTCGCCTTCGTGCAAAATACGAACGGGCTTTGTGCGCACTTCGCGCGACAGGGCAACCGCGTGCCATGCATCTTTTGACGTGTTCATGTTTCGAACCTTTTGACGATTGGGATCGCGAAAACGCGGGTCGCTAATTCCAGTATCACCGTCGCAGCCCGCATGTGCCATGGGCGATGCGCAACATAGACGGCGGTGTATTCGATTGCCGCACTGGCCCCGCGGTTGCGTTTGAACGCGGCGGACCCCGCGCTCATGTTGTAATCCAACCCGCGCGTCTTGGCATGATCGCGCCCGATCTGCATCAACATGCGGTAAATACCTTCGTTTTGCGGGCGCGCAATGTCATATCCGACGAACGGTTGGGTGAGGGTGCGCGCACTTTCAAACAATCCGGTAAATCCGACGATCTGGCCATCCGCATCACGCAGCGCAACCATCGTCATAACGCCGCGTACCTGCAATTCACGCAGAAAGGCGGCGGTGTAATGCGGGTTCAAGGTTGTATATTTATCAAGGTACAACGCGCGATAAAGGGCGGCGCATTGTTCAAAATCACCTTGTGAAAACGCCTTACCCTCAGCCACCTTGAGCTGTGTTTCTTCCAATAATTTGGCGTCACGTTTGACATCGCGCGATACATGATGTGCATCGTTTGCCAACAGGTAAATCTGGCGCGCGGCCAACAATTTGAATCCCGCAGCGCGTAACACTTTCATCGCGTCGACGTCCCACACATCATTCAAAGACCGCATGACAATCGCGCGGGTAGGGTGCGTCGCAAGGCAACTGGCCTTGATCGCCTCTACCAGCTCCAAGTTCAGATCAGGGCTGGGGTTGGTTGAGACAAACCAGTTATTCACTTGTACTTGGCCATCTAACCCAGTCGCGCGCACCAAGGGCGCACATGCCTTAATGCCAACGCGGGTCAGCACCTTTGCTATGCGCGATAGATTGAGCGCCTCAACTTCGGCCAGGGCATAATCGATATATGCCGTCGACGGGCTACACAGATAGCAGTTCGCGCCTTCGGTCGGGTCAGACACGGTGGTGGGGAACACAATTTCCCCAACGGTCATCACCCCGACTGTCGCGCGTGCATCGCAGATCAAGTCCTCAATTGGGTGGTCTTCAAAAATTGCCGCGAAATCGGCGGCCTGTTTGGCGTCAATGACCTTTGCTGGTTCACCCATCCTTGGATACCCGCCGTTCAACGCGCCGCAATTTCTGATTTGTTTGTAAGGGTAGGTCGATCTGTTCCAAAACGACCTGTGCACTGGTTCTAAATCGTTCAAGCAGCGCTTGAACCGCATGGCACGCCTTCTGCGCGGTTTGCGACGTCACAGACGGCGGCAACCGCAACACCACCCGATCGTTGGACATCTGGATCAGGCGGAAATCCGTGATCATCCGGTCCGCATCCAGAACGGCATTGCGCATCACATCCGGCGTGATCTGTACAGCGCCATCAAACACAAAAACATCATCCATCCGGCCCACGATCTCTGCGACGGGCTGCAAAGGTGATCCGCAGGGGCAAGGCGTATCTGACAACCGCAACACATCATTCATGCGATAACGGGCCATAATCTGCGTGTCGCGGCGAAAACTGGTGATCAAAGGTGATACCAGCCCGTCGCCCAAAGATTCATATTCGAACGCGACCGAATCTTCCGCCAAATGCAATGTTCCATGCGCGCAACTGACGGCCAACAACCCTTCGGTTGCCATGTAAATCTGGCGGATCGGGTGATCAAAGAACGCGTTTGCAATCCATTCGTCCACGCGGTCCAGCGTTTCAGCAGCAGAGAACACACGAACCGGGCGGATCGCATAATTATGCTGCGCAAAATAGCGCAGCATTTTGGGGGGCGCGACAATGACAGTCGGGTCAAACTGTTCTAGATCCGCGCGCCAATCCTGTGGCGGTTCTAATACGGAAAACGTGCGCAACTTGATAAAAGACAGCCGATTTGCATTGCCATAAAGGCCTGTGTCCTGCGGCAGAATGATCGCGACCCGTTGGGGTTTCCACATCAGATCAGCCATGGTTTTGGCGACAATCGCGCCCAGCCATCGATGTTTTTCACGCTCAGAAACCACGAACAGCCCGCGGTTTCCGCTGGTTCCGGTACTGGCCCCGACTGTCAGATCGCCATGTTGACCGCCAGATTTCAAAACCTCCCAAGCTGCGTCAGCTGTTAGGCCATGCGTGTTGAATTGATCAAAATGCGCCATCAACGTCGCTTTGTCGTTCACGGGAAGGTCAGACAACTGCCCGTCGGCAATCTTGTAGAACCCAACCTTAGGCAGGCGTTTTTTCAGCCACGTCCGTACGGCGCGGTTTTGCCAGCGTTCAAACCCACCGCGCGACTGGCCCGCCCGCGATCGCCACCGGGTGATGACAAAAGACTGTATCGCCTCAATGGGGCCAATCATTCCGGCGGACCCTGATAGTCAAACGGGCCATCTTCGGGATCGTGGCAGAACACAACATCTTTGCCTTGCGCGATCTGCTGTGCCACCAAATCGCTCGATCGTTTGTACGCGCCAAAGTCATCCATAATCAAACGCGCAGGATACCCGACCGTGCGGTGTTCAACAGCCGCCTTGCGCAGCCATTGCGCATCGACGGCGTAAAACACAGGTCTTGGCGCTGTATTGATCCAAACACCAAAATGTCCAACTGCATGGCCAGGCAAGGCGACGGTAATCAGACTGCCATCCCCGAAAACATCACGCCCCATGGCGGTATCAGGACAGGACCCAAGCGGAACCATCCTGTCCTTAAAATCATCCGGCAAGAGTTCGTCGAACACTCCGTGACGCAGATTGGCCACCGCAGAGGCCGACGACACATGCGCCCACGCATCACCATCCACCACAAAGCGCGCATTGGGAAAATCACGCAGACCCGATACATGATCGGCATGGAAGTGGGTCACGATAATTGTTTTGACGTCTTCGGGTTTGCAACCAAGGGCCGCAAGCACCGCTGTCGGCTGGCCAACAGGGTTCAGAACGGGCCCCAGTATCCGTGAATACAGGCGCAGGGCCGCACTGCGCCGCGATCCAATCAGCGCATGCGACGTATACCCCGTGTCAATCAGGACAGGCCCGTGTTCCGGATGAAGGATCACACCATATCTGACCTTCAAGCGCACAGATTTAAGCCGCCCACGCGCAATGATGAACTTCTCTAGCGCCGGAACCCACGCGCTGTTGGGGAACAGGGCTTTCACGACATCCCCTCAAACGTGCGCGCAAGACCTTCTTTGAAACGTACCTTTGGGGACCAGCCAAGATGTGTGCGGGCTTTGTGAATGTCCAAACTTTGACGATAGGCGAACAGGCCCAAACCGTACCGCGTGATCGCAGGTTCCGGCGCGCCTTTTCGCCAAGCGGCGATGGTTTCAGACGCGGCCGCCACGCCCATAGCAACACGGAGCGGAACTTTGCGCCAGCGTGGTGTTATGCCTGCCCTTTGACAAGCCTGATCAACGATGGCGCGCACGGGCAACATTTCTCCGCCAGAGACATTGTAGGCTTCCCCACAGGCGTCATCGGGCGCAGCCAACGCTGTGATGATCGCGTCGACAACGTCGCTCACGTAGGTCAAATCAATAGCTGCCTGACCACCGCGCAGCAGGGGCAGGGGGCGCTGATTGGCGGCTTGCAAAACACGCGGCAACAGCGCCGTGTCACCCGGGCCATAAATCCCGCGCGGGCGTAAGATGATTGAATGGTGCCCAAGCTGTTGCATCACCATGTCTTCGGCCATCGCTTTGGTTTGCGCGTAATGGTTCACAGGCGGCGGCAAAGGGTGGTTTTCCGCAATATCCAATTGATCCTGATAGGAAAAATACACGCTCGGGGTTGAAACATGGACGACCCTTTGCACCTGTTTTTTCCCCGCCAGATCAAGCAGATTGCCGGTGCCATCCACGTTGGCAGCCATAAAATCTTTGCGCGAGCCAAACGGGGCAGACAGGGCGGCACAATGCACGATGGCATCAATGTCAGGTACATCATTCGACGAAAAAGGCCGGGAAATATCGTGTTTCAAAACGGCGCACCCAAGTCCAGCAAGCTTGGCTTCATTGCGCCCAACAGCTACGATATCGATACCGCGCCGTGTCAGCTCTGCCACCACGTGCCCAGCCAAAAACCCGGTTGCCCCTGTCACCAATACCCGCTGAAACCGGCCTAGGTCTGCCATGCCACACCACCAAAAGACACACCCGCAGACGTGCCCAGAAACAGGATTTTTGCACCCTGTTGGATACGACCACCCTGCATGGCGTGATCCAGTGCAACGGGCAAAGACGCCGCAATCTGGTTGCCATACTCCGCAACGATATTGACGACCTTTTGCGGCGCAACGCCCACTTGTTTGATCATATGTGTCAATCCGGCGGGGCTTGCTTGATGGGGGACGATCACATCCACATCGTCCAACGACCAACCCGCCTTATCAAGCAAATCAGCCACAAAGCCTTTGAAATGACGCGAACTGAGGCGGAACAATTCCTTTCCATCCATCGCAAACCAAGCCTGTCGGGCGAATTCCTCCGGGTTGGTGTGATAGTCGATCCGCGTGCCGCCCGCACCGATGGAACAGGCGTCATAGGCCGACGGATAGGTGCGCATCTGCGCGGCCTTCAAACCGACCGAATCGTCGACCGATTTGCGCACAATCACCGCCCCCGCGCCGTCCCCGAAGAGGGCAGCGGTGCACGGGTCAGTCCGCCACGGCAACGCGCGTGACGCGATTTCAGAAGACACGATCAACGCGGTGCGGGCTTGTTGTGCACAGATCATACGCGTCGCCACCTCAAGCGCGGTCAGAAAGCTTAAGCAGGTGCTGTTCACATCAAAGGCTGCGGCAACCCCATCCGCCATCCCAAGGCGTGACATCACCAAAGGCGCGGTGCTGGGCAATGTCTGATAGGGCACAGCGCTGGCGGACAGGACCAGATCAATATCATTGACCCCAATGTCGGCAGCCCCAATTGCAGCGCGGGCGGCGTCACAGGCCATGTCAATCTGGCTTTCGCTGCTGCAATATCGGCGGCTTAAAACACCCGTCGTTTCTGCCTGTTTGGCCGCGTCATCGCCAAAGGTGTCACGCAGCTTTTGCGTCGTCCAGACAGTGTTCGGCAACGCTGCACCGGTTCCTATGATCGAGACTGAGGGCTGCACCGTGTTGATCTTTCATTGGGTCATGTCGAATTAAGGTAACGACTAAACCAAGCCTCACAACCGCGCAGATCGCAAAGGTATGGAATACCCCCGCTTTTGGCGGGGTGTCACTTTAGCCCTGCGTCCCGATCGTAACCTGCCCGCTATCATCAACACTGTAGCGGTGCGACAGGGCTTTCAAAACGTCAGGGTTTGGCGGGTCTGACTGCCACGCCATCATGGCCACCCCCAACATCCGTGGCATAATCATCGGCCATAATTCGCTATCTTGGGTGGTGAATTCCGACCAGAACGCACCCTGAACACCAATGATGCGGCCCACTAACGCAGGATCGGGCACGGGATCCCATGCAATTGTGTCGGGCAGGTCGACAAATGCCGCCCAACTGGCCCCCCAATCGTTTGGATCATCCGTATGGGCCATATCAAGGTAAACATGCTGCGCGGGGGTCATGACCACGTCATATCCAGCGCGTGCGGCATCCAGTCCGGGGCCTTGGCCTGTCCAGCTGAACAGGGTCGCGTTGTTGCCGATCCCGCCGTTTGACCCTTGCGCGGCCTCTTCCCATGCAGCGGGGCGTTTGCCTTTGCGGGCGGTGTAGGCGGCAAGTTTTTCAATCGTCCAGCCTTGCAAATCATGGGTGGTTTCCAGCCCGTGCTCCGCCATCAGGGCGCGGGCGCGGGGGCTGCTCATCCATGTGTCCTCGGCCAGTTCATCACACCCCAGATGCAGATGATCGAATGGGAACAGATCGCTTATTTCATCAATCATCGCTTCCCAAACCTGCCAGGATTTCGCCATTGCTGGGTTCATTGCGTTGCCCTGATATCCCTGCACGGACGTTTCCTGACCATTGTCACCAGGATCGCGCGTGTCGGGGTAAATCGCCGCAACGGCCAAGGCGTGGGCAGGCGTTTCTATCTCGGGCATGACTTCAATATTCAGTGCCGTGGCATGGGCGATGATGTCGCGCACGGTGTCTTTTGGGTATGACCCACCCTCACACGGTGACCCACCAAACAGGGCGGGCAAAAACTGGCCCTCCCCGCGCAACGCGGTTTTTGTCGCCAGTTCGGGCAGGGTATCAAGCTCAATGCGGAATGCTTCGTCGTCCGCAAAATGCCAGTGAAACCGGTTCAGCTTTAGCAAAGCCATCAGGTCCAGAAGGGCTGTGATGCTGGTCGGATCAAAGTAATGGCGCGCCGTGTCAAGGTGCTGACCGCGCCATTCAAAACGGGGCGTATCGGTGATGTCCCCGCACGGCAGCGGCCCGTGTTGTAGCAAGGTCAACAGCGTGATCCCTGCATAAAACTGCCCATCGTAACCGGATGCGCCAATGGTGATCCCGTCGCGTGCGATCGCGATAGAATAGGCGTCTTTGGGCAAATCCTGATGAACGAGCGTTACCGGATGTGACCCGCGAAACGACATCCCCTGACGATCCGCAAGGTCAGTGACAGCCCTCAGCGCGCCGCCTTGCACTTTGACCCCGTCAATATCCACAGTTTGCCCGGTTGGCACCCAACCGTCCGGCTGGGGAACAACCGACAGCCCCTCCAACGGGGCACTGTCACCGCGTGGTTTGGCCATGCGGCCCGCAGGTGTTGGCGGCAGCACAACAATATCCTCGCCATCGCGCAGATAGGGGCCAAGCGGCATCCACGCGCGGTTGGCGGGGGTGTAGCCGCCCGTGTAGCGCAGATGAAAAACGTGGGGGGCGTCAGCGGCCAAATCTGGTAGCGCAATTTCGGTGTAGCTGCCCAAAGACCGCGCCAACGTGCCGCCCAAAACGGGGGCCATGGGCGCCATACCCGAACAGCAGAACACCGCCCCCCTAAGGGTCCGATCGGGCGTCAATGTGCAAACCAGAAGATCACCCTCAATACGGCAGTCATAGTGCATGTCAGTCCAGCCTTAGTTCAGAAACAAAATCATATATATCAGACCGATAGATGCCGCTGGTGAATTCAATCGGGCGCCCTGACGCGAGGTAGGCCGTGCGCTCGATCTGAAGAACCGCCGCCCCTTCGGCAAGGTCAAGCAAGTCCGCAACAGGCGCGGTGGCGTTGACTGCAATCACCCGCTGTATCGCCCGTGTCGGTGCCGTCCCGCGGGCACGCAGCAATTCGTACAACGACAGGTCAATCTTGTCGGGGCGCGGCAAAACATCCTCGGGAAGGGATGAATATTCCAAGGCCATGGGCACACCGTCACCACTGCGCAAACGATTAATGCGCGCAACCTGATGATGCGGCGATAGGCCGAGGACCATCGCCTCTGTCGGGGTGGGGCGAAACAAACCTTTCAACAAAACGCGGCTGGCCGATGTGATCCCCCGTGCTTGCAGATTTTCGGTAAACGACACAAGCGACGACAACGATTGTTCAAACCGGTTGCTGCTGGCCCGCACAAACGATCCCGCGCCGTGGCGTTGTTCGATCAATCCATCCGCGACCAGTTCCGCGATGGCCTTGCGCACCGTGACGCGGCTGATTTGCGCACGATCCGCGATTTCACGCTCGGACGGCAGTTGGTCTTCTGCGGCCAGATCACCGGATGACACCAAACCCCGGATATGGCGGTGCAGCTGTTTGTAACGCGGCCCGCGTCCGTCGCGATACCACTGGGTCGGGTCAAGTTCGGCAATCAGATCAGTCATGGATCATCCTCGGATCAGGTATCTTGTGGTATCAATAAACAATACCAATGCAAGCCACTTTGACAACATGGCATTACGAAACACACCATAACTAGCTGTTATTGATGTAAATTTTATCGAAGATCAACTTTGGTACTAGACTGGTAGTAAAAGCCGAATTCTGCGGTAGGCTTTATGAAAGCGAATGATTCGAATGCGATTGTCGGGGGATAAATGGCAGATGTGACGCAACAAATTGGCCAAGGCACCTTTAAACCGAAGGCCAAGACATTGCCCGAAGCGGTGTTCGCATGGCTTCTTATTGGTCCTGCGATGTTGTTCATCGCCATCATTGTGGCCTGGCCGCTGGCCGAAACGATCCGCTTGTCTTTCATGGAGGCGGGACTGGGCGGCGAAGAATACGTCGGCCTTGCCAATTACCAAGACCTCGTTGAAAGCCGCAAATTCCATCAGACCATTGTGCGCACCTTCTACTGGATGTTCCTATCTGTGGGTCTGAAACTGGTCCTTGGGTTGATCGGCGCGACACTGCTGAATGCCGCCGTGCCCGGGCGCGCGCTGTTTCGCGTTTTGGTCATGCCGCCATGGATCATTCCCATGGCCATCGGGATGATCGGCTGGCTATGGCTTTACAACGGATATTTCGGGGTTTTGTCTGGATCGATGATGTCGCTGGGCATCACCGACGGCCCGTTCGAATTCCTCGCCTATAAACGATCCGCGTTTTATTCCGCAGTGGTTGCCGATGTCTGGGTCGGCACGCCCATGGTCACCCTGTTTTTCCTTGCCGCGATGCAGGGCGTCAGCCGCGATCTGTATGAGGCCGCGTGGGTTGACGGGGCAGGGCGGTGGTACCGGTTCCGCCGCATCACGATCCCGCAGATCATGCCCGTCATCGTGTCGATGTCACTGCTGTCGGCGATCTTCACGTTCAATTCGTTCGAGGTCATCTGGATCTTGACCGAAGGTGGCCCGCGCAGCGCCACCACAACCCTGATCATCGATACCTACAAAACCGCGATCAGCAATTTCAAATTCGGCGAAGGGTCCGCACGGGCGGTGATCATCGTGATCCTGCTGGGTGTGTTCGCGCTGTTGTACCTCAACGTGCTGAAATTCGTGAACCGCAAATACGGGACCAAATAGGATGATGGACAAGTATACAAAGTTACAGACGGTCGGGATTTACGCAGCACTCCTCGTGTTCCTGACGTTCATCCTGCTTCCATTCTTTGAAATGTTCATGGCGTCGCTGCGCCCCCTCGAACATTTGTTTCGCAGCCCCTACCAGTTCTGGTCGGACGATTTCAGTTTTCAGGCCTACAGCGACATGTGGGACACGGTCCCGCTGCTGGGGCGCTACATCTTCAACTCGGTCTTTATCGCCACTTCGGTGACCCTGATCACCATGGTGTTCGTGGTGCCCGCCGCCTACGCCTATGCGCGTCTAGATTTCCCTTTCAAAAATGCCTCCCTCGCGATTTTTCTTGGGGTGAACATGTTCACGGGCGCGGTTCTGTTGATCCCGCTTTACCGTGTGCTGCGCTCGCTCGGGTTGCTGAACACCTATTGGGCGATGATCGTGCCCGGTGTCGCATTCCTTATTCCGACAGGCATCTGGCTGTTGCGCAGTTACCTCGAAAAAATCCCGAAAGAGCTGGAAGAAGCGGCCTTTGTGGATGGTGCATCGCGTATGTACACGCTGCGCCGCGTGGTTTTGCCACTTGCCACACCGGGCCTGATCGTCGTGGGAACGGCCGTGTTCATCGGCGCCTATGCCCAGCAATTTCTGTTCGCAATCACGTTCAACCAACAGCGTGAACTGCAACCCCTGCCTGCCGGATTGTTCGAATTCATCGGCTATCAGGATGTGACGTGGAACCAGATGATGGCGGCTGCTTTGGTCGGTGTTTTGCCGGTCATGGTCATCTTTTTGTTTCTGCAAAAATACCTCGTCGCGGGCCTCACGGCGGGTGCGGTCAAAGAATAATGAAACGAAACTACCAACCAAGGGAGACTACAAAATGAAACTTATCAAACTCACCTGTGCTGCGGCCTTGCTGTCCAGCGGTGCGACTGTGGCGTTCGCCGACGGTCACGCACAAGAGCTGCATTTCATCATGTGCGGCGGCGAAGTTCGGGCTGCGGATCAGGCCGTTGTAGACCAATTCGAGGCCGACAATGACGGCGTCACCGTCAACCTTGAGGCCGTCCCATGGGGCACATGTCAGGACAAATCCCTGACATTGGCAGCCGCGGGCGATCCACCAAGCATCGCCTACATGGGGTCGCGCACATTGCGTCAACTGGCCAACAACGACCTGATCGTTCCGGCCAACATTCAGGATGATGTGATCTATCAGGACGGCGTTCTGAACACCGTTACGATTGAGGGCACGCAGTGGGGCTATCCGCATGCGTTCTCCACCAAAGCTCTTTATATCAACTGTGATATTGTCGAAGCCTCCGGTCAGGAATGTGTCGCGCCAACAACGTGGGACGAGATGTATGCGATGGCCGAAGGCGTTGTTGCAAACACCGACAGCGCAGGTGTCGGCCTTGCGGGCAAAGACTTCGACAACACGATGCACCAATTCCTGAACTACCTGTATTCCAACGGCGGCGTTGTGATTGACCCCGCCACAGGCGAATCCCAACTCGACAGTGCGCAAACCCGCGAAACGCTAGAATTCTACGGCAAGCTTGCGACTGTGTCCCAAGAAGGCCCGACCGCTTGGGAACGCGACCAGTTGAAAGACCTGTTCAACGACGGCCAAATCGCGATGTACGTTCAAGGCCCATGGGGCTACGGGCAGCACAACGAAGACATCAACCAGTTGGTTGCACCTGTTCCCGCTGGCCCGTCCGGCGTCAGCGGCACCATCCTCATCACGGACTCGATTGTTGTGTTCAAAGGGTCTGGCCACGAAGAACTGGCGCAGGAATTGGCACAGCGGATCACGTCGGGCGACAGCCAGTATGATCTGGACAGTTCATGGGGTTTGACGCCCATCCTTGATTATGCGGCGATGGGTAAAACCGATCTGTATTACGAAGATGGCATCTGGCCAAACTTCACAGCAACCATTTCCACCGGCGGGCCCGAACCGCTTTTGGAAGACTTCAAGTCGCTGCAATCTGTGTTCACCAACATGATCCAAGGCATCATTCTGGAAGACGACACAGTCGACAACCTTGTGACAATCGCGGGTGAAGAACTCGCCGACGCTCTCTAGGATACCTCCCTTGTCGGGGCGGCGGTGCGCTGCCGCCCCGACATTTTACCGAATTCTTTCAAACGGATAGACAGCGCCATGGCAACTCTCGATCTCAATTCAATCAGCAAGTCGTTTGGCACGGCCAAGGTGTTGCATGACATCAGCCTTGCCATCAACGACAAGGAATTTGTGGTGTTTGTCGGCCCGTCGGGCTGCGGCAAATCCACCTTGCTGCGCATCATTGCGGGCCTTGAGGAAGCGACATCAGGCCAGATCATTATCGGCGGGGAAGACGTCAGCGCGGCCCATCCGGTTGAACGCGGCATATCGATGGTGTTTCAATCCTACGCGCTTTATCCGCATCTTTCTGTCTATGAAAACATTGCCTTTCCACTGCGTGTGCAGAAGCTGGAAAAGGCCGATATGGACGCACGGGTGCACCGCGCCGCAGAGGTTTTGCAACTGACCGACAAGCTGCAACTGAAACCCGGCCAGCTGTCCGGCGGTCAGCGCCAGCGTGTCGCCATCGGGCGGTCCATTGTGCGCAACCCCAAAGTATTCTTGTTCGATGAACCGCTGTCCAATCTTGATGCCGCGTTGCGCGGTGACATGCGCGTCGAACTTAGCCAGCTGCACAAAAGCCTCGATGCGACAATGGTTTACGTGACCCATGATCAGATCGAAGCCATGACAATGGCAGACCGGATCGTGGTCTTGAACGGCGGGCGGGTCGAACAATTCGGCACCCCGATGGAGCTGTATCACCACCCCAAAACCAAATTCGTGGCGTCCTTTATCGGCCAGCCCAACATGAACCTGATCCCCGCAACGGTGCTCGCCACGGATGCATCCGGGATTAAGGTTGAACTGATCGGCGGGCACCAAATGGCCCTCCCGGTTGAGGCCGCGACGGTGAACAAAGGCGACAAAGTCGAAGTCGGCATTCGCCCCGAACACGTGGCCCTTGGTGACAACGGGCTTGAGATTTCAGTCAACGTTCTGGAACGCCTTGGCGGTGTGTCGATCACCTATGGCACGATCGCGGGCGCCACACGGTTCTGCGCATCACTGCCCGGTGATGCAGCCATCAAAGAAGGGGAACCGATGATGCTGTCTGTGGCACCGCAAGACTGCCACGTGTTTGATGCATCCGGCGATGTGCTGCGGCGCAAATCAGCCCCGGCGCTTGTCGCATGAAAATTGTCACCGCCGGCATCGGATTAAGGGCCGCACACGTCCTGTCGATCCTCAAAGACGCCATGCCAGAGGCCGAAATCGTGGGCTATTATGACCCGCTTCCCGACTCCGCACTTCACGTTGGCGGGCAAACCATCAGTGATGACGCGGCCAAGGCGTTGATCCCGGATCAGACGTACCCGCAATTCCCCGACGCCCCCAAAATCGCACAGTTGCGCGAAGGGTTCGCAGCCTGTGCGCAACTTCGCAAAGATACGCAGCGGTTTAACGACCTTAGCGATATGTTGGCGCAGACCGATGCGGACCTGTTGTTTGTCGGATCGCCCAACAGCTTTCACCTCGAACATATCAAGATCGGGTTGGCGGCGGGCGTACGCATTTTTACCGAAAAACCTGTGGTAACCACCAAAGAGGACACGATGGAACTGACGGCGCTTTTGGCCGAACACGGAACGGACCGAGTGATGGTCGGCCTCGTGCTGCGTTATTCGCAACATATGGTCGATCTGCGCGCCGTGCTGGATGATCTGGGGCCGATTGTGTCGCTTGAGGCGAACGAACATATCGCGCCCTATCACGGTGCGTTTTTCATGCGCGACTGGCGGCGAATGGTGTCTTGGTCCGGCGGGTTCATGCTCGAAAAATGCTGCCACGACATCGACATCTACAACATGGTCACAGGGTCGCGCCCCACGCGCGTCGCAAGCTTCGGGGGACGCAAATCCTTCGTGCCCGAAAACGCGCCCACGGCGAATATCGAAAACGAAATCATGCATTACAAGCCATCCGTGTGGAACACTGCGGATGATGCATTTCATTCCGACGGTGACATCATCGATCACCAAACGGCGATTTTGCACTACGACAGCGGCGCATCCTTGGCCTTTCACACGAACCTGAACACCCCCGACGAACACCGCCGGTTTTGCATCATGGGCACCCACGGCATGGCCGAAGGCGACTTTGTGCGCGGCAACCTGAAGGCCACGGCGCGCGACGGTACAATTATCGCTGATCATGATTATACCAAAATGGAAGCCACCCGCGCCTCTGCGCACTACGGCGCAGATCATATGATGGTGGATGACATCGTTGGCTTTTTGAAAGGGCAGACAGACAGCCTTCCGGTGGGCGTTGTTGACGCGCTTGAGGCAGGATTGGTGGCCATGGCGCTGGATGAGGCACGGATCGCGGGCACCATGGTCGATCTAACCGCCACATGGGCAGACTTTGACACGTACGGATTGCGACAATGAGCAGAGAAAACACAACACCCGGCCGCCTGATGGCTGCGGAGTCCGCGCAAAGCATGGGCGTTTTTGCGCGTGCCGCGACGCAAGACATTGACGTCACGACGCTGGGTACACCGTGCGCCATCTACACAATTGCGCGCGGGTCATCGGATGCAGCGGCCAACATACTGTCTTATGAATTTATGCGCGAACTCGGCGTACCGGTCACGTCCTTGCCGCCATCCGTGTTTTCGCTCGGGGCAGGGGTGGCGATGGACAACGCGGTTGCATTGGTCGTCAGCCAATCCGGTGCCAGCGATGATCTTGTCCGTTCGGCCAAAGGCGCGGCGGCGCATGGCGCCAAGGTGGTCGCAATCACAAACCAACCCGACAGTCCGGTTCAATCGGCATCAGATATAACACTGCCCATCGGGGCTGGCCCCGAACTGGCCGTGCCCGCCACCAAATCTGTCATCGGGTCGATCGCGGCGGGCATGGCATTGCTGGGCGCGCTGAAGCCTGAATATGGCGCAAAGGCCAAAATCGCAGCGGCAGCATTGGCGCAACAGACGATCCAACACCCTGATGCCGCCGCCCTTCAATCCGCTTTCCTGCGCGCGCGCCATATCTATGTGATCGGGCGCGACACCGGATACGGCGCCGCCCATGAAGTCGCGCTAAAGTTAAAGGAATGCTGCGCGCTACACGCCGAAGCCTATTCCAGCTCAGAGGTGCTGCACGGCCCGCTTCAATTGGCCACAAACCCCTTGATGGTGCTGATGCTGGACACCGGGCTGGCCGATATTCAGGACAGTCTCGATCAAGCCGAAGCGCGCTTTCGGGCTATCGACTGTGATGTCCAACGCATCAGGGTTTCCGATTTCGATCTCGGCGAAACTGTGCCCGCAGCAGCAGCGGCTGTTCTTTTGGCGGCGATGTACCCTGTTATTCTCAACACTGCGCTGGCATTAGGGTTTGACCCTGACGCGCCTGAAACTCTGTCGAAAGTGACGCAAACCACATGACACAAGATCTTTCCAAATGGGCGACATGGCGTGAAATCCACAGCCAGCCCGACATCTGGCGCGCTTGGGGGCAGGCCTTGGATGTGGCGGGGCTGCGCAGCTGGATCGCGGCGCAATCCTTTGATGAGGTCTGGTTTTGCGGCGCGGGCACAAGTGCGTATATCGGCGATATTATCGCAGCCTCTGTCAAAGGCGCGCGGTCCGTGCCAAGCACTGACATCGTGGCCAATCCTGCCCATTTCTTGAAAGGTGCAAAGCCACTTGTCGTCAACTTCGGGCGATCCGGCAACAGCACCGAAAGCATCGGAACACTTGATGCGCTTGACGCGCTCGCGCCGCACGCTGCGCGCATCAACATCACCTGCAACAAAGACGGCGCACTGGCGACCCGCACGTCAGATGCGCCGACCCAGATCATCGTGCTGCCTGATGAAACCCACGATGAAGGCTTTGCCATGACGTCGAGCTTTTCAACAATGTTGCTGACAGCATTGGCACTGTTTGACGCGCCGTGTGACGTGCCCGCCCGCATGTCCGACCTTGCCGATCAATTGGACAATGCGCTGACCCAAATAGCGATAGGCCCGCGCCCTGAACGGGTGGTTTATGTCGGGGCAGGGCCGCTGGCCTTTGCCGCCCGCGAAGCCGCGCTAAAGGTCATGGAATTGTCCGCCGGACAGATGCCCGCCGTGTGGGACAGCACCCTTGGCTTTCGCCACGGCCCAAAGGCGTTCGTAACGGACGCAACGGACATCACGATCTTTACCAGCCCGAACGATCCGACACGATTGTACGACGCTGATCTTGCGGCAGAACTGCGCACCCAGTTTCCGAACGCGAAAGTCGAAACAATCGGGGCGGGCGGCGACATTGATATCGCGATGCCTTTTGGCCCCGCATGGGCCGCACCGCTGGTTGTGGCCGTGGCACAGGTGCGCGGTGTCGTTTGGTCCGACACGCTCGGTCTGAATGTCGATGATCCGTTCAGCGGTCAATCCACGCTCAGCCGTGTGGTGTCGGGCGTTAAACTTTACCCTGTGACGCTATGACAGCAATCGGGATAGATCTTGGTGGCACGAAGATGGAAGCGCAGGTGTTTGACGATGCCTGGAACGTCATCGCACGCGAACGCCGCGATACCCCGTGCGATTACCCCGATCTGGTGCGCGACGTGGCAAATCTGATTGGCTGGGCAGAAACACAAGGTGGGAAATCCGCCCCCGTTGGCATCGGCGCGGCTGGTTTGATCAACCCGCAAACCGGGCTCGCGTTGACCGCAAATCTGGCCGCAACAGATCAACCGTTTCCCGCTGACATTGCCGATGCGGCCGGCCGCGCGATCACCTATGTGAACGATTGCCGCGCCTTGGCCCTGTCAGAGGCCGTGTTCGGCCAAGGCAAGGGGCACCGCATCGTTATGGCGCTGATCCTTGGCACAGGTGTTGGTGGCGGTCTGGCTGTTGACGGCGCGATTTTGCAGGGCCCTACATTGACAGGGGGCGAATTTGGCCACACGTCCGCGCCTGCCCATTTGGTTGCCCAGCATGATTTGCCAATCTGGCAATGTGGCTGCGGGCGGACGGGCTGTATTGAGACCTATATCGCGGGGCCGGGTCTGGCGCGTCTGGCCAAACAGATGACAGGGCAGGACGTCACACCGCCCCAGATCGCCACACGGCGCGGTGGTGACATGGCACAGGTCTGGCAGCTTTGGTGTGATCTGACGGCTGATTTGCTGCATTCGATGACCCTGACAGCGGACCCCGATGTGATCGTGCTGGGCGGCGGGTTGACCCATATTGACGGCATAATTGACGATCTGACAGCCGCAGCACAACGCGCGCAAATCGGCGATTTCGGTGTGCCGCCCTTGGTTCTTGCGCAGGGCGGCGATACCAGCGGCGCACGCGGGGCGGCCTATGCCGCATGGCAGGCCGAAAATGACTGACGTGTTACGCGATATCATTACGCGCAACCGCGCAGGCGAACGCGCCGCAATCGTGTCAGTGTGTTCCGCCCAGCCCGATGTTTTGCGCGCCTCCATCGCGATGGCAGAGCGCCTTGATCGCCAGATCGTCGTCGAAGCGACGTCAAATCAGGTCAATCAGGAAGGTGGCTATACGGGCATCACGCCGTCCGAATTTATCGGCTACGTGCATGGGCTGGCGGAAACGGCGGGCGCAGATCGCGCGCGGATTACGTTTGGCGGTGATCACCTTGGCCCGCAGGCATGGCGCGCGCTGGATGCAGATGCCGCCATGGCCAAGGCAGACGTTTTGGTGCGCGATTATGTGGCTGCGGGCTTTGGCAAAATCCACCTCGATTGCTCCGAAGGTTGCGCGGGCGATCCTGCACAGTTGGGCGATGACATCACCGCTGAACGCTCTGCGCGATTGGCGCGGATGTGTTGTGATGCGGGCGATGATTTGCTGTTTGTCGTCGGCACCGAAGTCCCCCCGCCGGGCGGTGCGCGCATGGATGAACACGGCGACATCCCCCCAACCCACCCCGCCGACGCACGCGCAACGCTGGCCGCCCACGACGCTGCCTTTGGCGATATGGCGGGGCTGATTGGCGGGCTGGTTGTGCAACCCGGTGTCGAATTCAGCCCAACGGCGGTACACGCTATGCCGCTGGATCGTGATCCAGGCCTGCTTGATGCCTTGCGCGATCACCCGCAGGTCTGCCTCGAAGCGCATTCAACAGATTATCAGGATCCGGCCGTATTCCCACGGTTAGCCGACCTTGGTTTCGCCTTTCAAAAGGTGGGCCCAGCCCTGACATTCGCCTACCGCGAGGCGCTTTATGCATTGGACCAGCTGCGCGATCCGGCCTGCACTCTCAAATCTACAATGGAATCAGTGATGTTGGCCAATCCGTCGCAATGGCAGGGCCATTATTCCGGTGACGGCACAGCGCTGTACCAGCAACGCCACTTCGGGCTGGCCGACCGCATTCGTTATTATTGGCCGCACAAAGATGCGCAGGCCGCAGTCACAGACCTGTTGGCGTCGTTCAAAGACACGATACCGGACGACGCCCTGAACCGCGTGTTCAACGGCCCTGTACTGGAGCGCGCCGAAGCCCTAAACGGCAGTCAGGTCCAGCGCCTGATCGACGCGCAGATCGAAATCGCATTGGATCCCTATTTCTTTGAGGACACCCCATGACAGAGCTTTGGATCGCACCGGATACCCTGTTTGACGGGCAAAATGTTGTGTCACACAAAGCCGTACGCATTGTGGACGGGCAGGTTATTGAACTGGCAGACACCCCTGACGATGCGCGGCGCATCAAAGGCTGTCTGACGCCGGGGTTTGTTGATGTGCAGGTCAACGGTGGTGGTGGCGTG
Organism: Octadecabacter dasysiphoniae; assembly: GCF_021532615.1. GTDB lineage: Bacteria > Pseudomonadota > Alphaproteobacteria > Rhodobacterales > Rhodobacteraceae > Octadecabacter > Octadecabacter dasysiphoniae. The sequence goes on along the minus strand of NZ_JAKGAQ010000001.1, from coordinate 1,290,012 downwards.
TTGTTGAACACCACACCAACACGCGCAGGCATGGCAGATATCGCGGCGGCACATCGTCAATTCGGTACGGTCGCGGTGATGCCAACCGTGATCACCGATCACGCCGATGTTCTGGATCGCGCCGCCGATGCCGCAATCGCGGCGCAGGGGGACGATGGCATCATCGGGCTTCACATCGAAGGCCCCCATATTTCTGTGGCGCGGCGCGGCACACACAACCGCGACCATATCCGCCAGATGGATGCGCGCACGATGGACGTGGTTGCGCGCCTTCGCCAACACGACATCGCCGTGCTGATCACCGTCGCACCAGAAGCAACCACCAACACCCAAATCGCAGCCCTCGCCGCGATGGGGGCAGTCGTGTCGATTGGCCATACAGACGCGACTGCGGACGTGGTCGAGGCCGCAATTGCGGCCGGTGCCACCTGCGCCACCCATGTGTTCAACGCCATGTCCCCCATGACCAGCCGCGCACCGGGTGCCGTGGGGGCGGTTCTGAATTCACAGGTCCGATCCGGCATCATTTGCGATGGCTTTCATGTGGATGACCGCATGATCCAACTGGCCCTGCGCGCGCGCCCTGCGGATGATCTGATGTTTCTGGTGTCAGATGCCATGGCCACCGTTGGCGGACCGGACCAATTTGATCTTTACGGCGAGCACGTCCACCTTGATGCGGGGCGGCTGATCAACGCCGAAGGCAACCTTGCCGGGGCCCACGTAACACAAGCCGAAGGCGTAGCGCGCCTTGTCAAACACGTGGGCGCACCACTTGATCAGGCATTGCGAATGGCCATCACAACACCGGCGCAGCTGGTCGGGCAGGCCGGGTTGTCCCACCTCGTGGGCCGCTCCTTGCGCGATCTTATGGTGTTGTCGGCTGATCTGTCGCTCAGCGATACATTGGAGGGCGCGCTGGCCGCTCTCTTGGCGCGCGATGCCGCGGAATAACCCCTATACCCTTGAAATCTGTGTCGAAAACCCGGACACGCTGACCGCATGTGCCGCTACCGCGGACAGGGTTGAGCTGTGTTCAGCGCTGGATATTGGGGGTCTAACGCCCAGCATCGGGTTGATGGAACAGTCAAAGGCATCAGGCGTTGAAACCCACGTCCTGATCCGCCCACACGGCGGTGATTTCACGATGTCGCCAACAGAACTGGCCACCGCAGTCGCGGACATTCGCGCGGCGAAGGCAATGGAGCTAAAGGGGGTCGTGATCGGGGCAGAACGGGCAGGCGCACTGGATCGGCGCGCACTGGATGCGATGGTGCACGCTGCGGACGGCATGGACATCACCCTGCACCGCGTCATTGATGTGCTAGACGATCCCGTCGCCGCGATTGAGGTCGCGATTGAGTACGCCATGGTGCGCATCCTGACGTCAGGCGCCGCTATGTCTGCTGCGCACGGGATTGCCGGGCTGAAACGGCTGCACACATCGGCAGCGGGCCGGATCGACATCATGGCGGGCGCGGGGATCAACAGCGGCAACATCCGAACGATCATGGACCAAACCGCCATTACATCTTTCCACGCCTCGTGTTCGGCCAAGGCCCGACTTGATCAGCGCTATGTTCAGTTCGGCTTTGGGGATGCGACCCGCACTTTTGATCCGCACGAAATGGCGAGGCTGGCACAGGTTCTTAAATCCTGACGCCCTCAAGTTTTGTTTGCGCGGCGTTCGAATTTGGAACATTATGTGAACACACATACTCCATCCGAAAGGCGAACCCATGCAAGATGTTGCTCTCTATCTCCCTGGAATTCTACTGGCCTATTCTGCATTCCTTCTCGCGATCGCCAGCCCGGGGCCAAACATCCTCGCCGTGATTGGCACATCGATGGGCGTTGGGCGGACGTCGGGCATGGCCTTGGCAATGGGCGTCGCGACGGGGTCTTTCACTTGGGCGATCCTGACGGTTTTCGGGCTCTCAGCGATCCTTGCCACCTATGCCTCCGCGCTTCTGGCGATCAAGATTTTCGGCGGGGCATACTTGCTTTGGCTGGCCTATAAATCATTCAAATCCGCCGCGTCGCGCCATGACATCGAAGCGCTTGAACTGGCCGGAGGACGCCGCACACCCTTTGGCTACCTCAAACGCGGCTACATCATTCAAATGACCAACCCGAAGGCCGCACTGGCATGGATCGCAATCATCTCCCTTGGGCTGAAAGACGGGGCACCCCTTTGGGTTGGGGCCTCAATCGTTTTGGGGACGTTCGTTCTCTCGATTGCTATTCACCTGATGTACGCCGTCGCCTTTTCGACCCCTGCGATGGTGCGTCTATATGCAAAATCCCGCCGCGCCATTCAGGGCGTCTTAGGAACGTTTTTTGCATTCGCCGGACTGCGCCTGCTGACAAGTCGGGCCTGAATACCGCTTACAGTTCGCGGCCAGCGCGACGTTCTTGCAGTTTCAAATACACAGTGGCGCCAAATTGCGCGATGGGTGCGGGGGGCAGGCGGGCCGGATCAACTGCCGCCAGCGCGCGGGCAAGGGCGGGTGACGTCATTCCCATGGCCAATTCGGCCGCCAATCCGCCCGCCAACGTGCCCTTGGCTGTGCCCAACCCGTTTTGACAACAGGCTGAATACAGACCTTTTTCCAGCTCTCCGATGACCTGAACGTTATTGCGGCTTAGGCACAATCGCCCCCCCCAACGGTATTGCATATCCACCGATCCAAGGGCGGCAAACCGCTGCGCAAAGGATCGATCATGGTCGCGTCCGACGCGGGCCAGCTGCGTGTCGGACACCTCAAGGGACGGATCAAACGTAAAACGATTGCGGATGATGATACGGTCCCCACCGACACCCGACACACGCCGAACGGTGGTGCCCATAGGGTCTGCCGGGGTCAGCCCCCACACCCGATCACCGCCAAGCGATGCCACCTCGCGCGGGCTGAGCGCCCGCGTCATTGAGGCATAGGTAAACACATGCATCAACCGACCCGGCACATATCCAAAGCTGTTCAAATGCCCGTTCACCGCCAATATCACGCGCGGCGCTGTGACTTGTCCGTTCGGTGTTGTGACAACCCAATCACCGCGCCGTTCAAGCGCCGTAACGGGGCTGTTTTCATAGATCGACACGCGGTTGGACCGCAATCCCGCAGCGACACCGCGAACATACATCGCAGGCTGGATCATCGCACTGCCCGGCGTGAATAGACCACTTTGGTAATAATCGGTTCCTGTGATGTCGCGCATTCGGGCCGCGTCAAACACCTCGAATGGTTCGCCCATCGCCGACAGATGTTTCGCAAAGCTTTGATTATGTGCATGGCCTTTGGACGAGGCCGCGCCGTTGATCTTGCCCGACATAACAAAGGCTTCGTCGCCCAACCCGTAATCCTGCGCCATGTCTTGGGCATGGGCGATGCCGCGACGGTTGTCTTGGGTTTGCGCCAGATCCGCGGCCAGCGCACCTGCGTAATCCCCTGACGTCAGATCATGGGGCAGATCAATCATGAACCCCGAATTGCGCCCCGCAGGGCCATCCCCGACCCGAACGGCATCCAATACAACGATACGATCACCGCGCGCTTCTTTTGACAAACGATGTGCCGCGGCCAGCCCCGCGAAACCCGCACCGATGACAACCCAATCCGCCGTTATCTTGCCGTCCAGCGGCGTCGGCGGATCAGGATCAGGCAACAGCCTGTTCCACCCGGCGGGGCCGGGATCACGGGGCAGGCGGGTCACCTTCACCTCAGTGTTCCTGATTGAGCGCGTCAACAGCAGGAATTTCACGTTCACGCCGCGCGATATAGTCCAGCAGCGCCTCGTTTACGCCCGCATCCAGTTTGGGTTCTTCGTATTCGTTCAACATCGCGCGGGCTTTGATCAGGGCGCATTCATTTATCTCGATACTGCCTTCGGCCTGCCACTGCTCAATCGCGTTGTTGTCAAACATCTCGGGCATGAAAAACGCCTTCTGGAAATGCTCCAGCGTGTGGGGATGCCCCAGATAATGCCCACCTGGCCCAATGTCGGGCACAGCAGCAATCGCCGCATCAAAATCATCCCAATTGACCCCTTCGGCCATGCGATATCCCATTTCGCACATTTCTGCGTCGACGATGAATTTTGCAGTGGAACAATGCATGCCCGCCTCGTTCCAACCCGCCGAATGCCAGATGTAATTGGCGCCCGCCATCAACACGGCATTCATCGTCATCGCGCTTTCGTATCCGGCCTGTGCGTCAAACGTCTTGGCACCGCCCAATGTGTTGGATGTCCGCCAAGGCACACCATAAAACCGTGCCATCTGGCCGATCATAAAGTTCATCAGGCTGATTTCAGGTGTGCCCGCCATGGGTGCGCCGGATTTCATGCTGACCGTCGACAGATAATGTCCATAAATCGCAGGGCAGCCTTTGCGGATTACTTGCGTATAGGCCAGGGCACTTAATGCTTCGGCGTTCAACTGCGCGACCGTTGCGGGCACGCTGGCAGGGGTATTTGCGCCGCCCAACACGAACGGGGAACACAACACAGGCTGGTTGCGCTTACAAAACGCGCGCATGGCCCCCAGCATTGTTTCATCCCACACAAGGGGGGAATTGCCGTTACAATTGCCCGTCACAACCGGATGCGTCTCAAGAAAATCATCCCCAAACAGGATCGCGCACATCTCAATCACATCTTCGGCGTTCTTGGGGCTGGTCGTCATGCCCATGAACGTCTTGTCGGAATGTTTCATCGAACTGTAGGTGATGCGCAGGTGCCGCTGGCTGATCGGCCAGTCATAGGGCTCAACGATATGGTGCGCCGATGAATGGATCGCGGGCAGCATATGGCTCAGCTTATGAAAATTCGCCAAATCATCCAGCGTCGGGTTGCGGCGCAAATCATCAAGATCGCGCAGATAGGGCGCGCCTGTCATGGGCACAAACATCGCATGATCCCGCCCGAACGGCAGGTTATTGGCCGGATTGCGGGCGTGATATGTAAATGTCTCGGGGATCGTGGCGATCAATTCACGCACCAAATTGCGATCAAGATAAACCATGTCGCCGACCACCTTGGCGCCCGCGCGCTTCCAGTCCTCCAGCGCGATGTCGTCGCGAAACTGCACGCCGACATTTTCAAGGATATCCATGCTCGCCCCGTCGATCTTTTCGATCTGATCGGGGGTCATAGGTTCTGTGTAGGGCAGTTTGCGTTTCAGGGCAGGCAGCATCTTCACATCACGGGTCTGGCGGATGGCTTTGCGCGCACCGCGCCCACGGCGCACGGTTCCGACGGCATCAACGCTCATGCAACATTATCCCCGTCTGCCGGATCGGTCAGGTCGATCCAGATGGTTTTCAGTTCGGTGTATTGATCATGGGCATGAATGCCATTGTCGCGCCCGCCAAAACCCGATTGCTTATAGCCACCAAATGGTGTGGCCATGTTGCCTTCGCCGTAACAATTGATCGTCACGGTGCCCGCCTTGATATCGCGGGCCGCCCGAATTGCGCTGCGCCCCCCAGCTGAAAACACCGATGCAGCAAGGCCATAGGCCGTATCATTGGCGACCTGCACGGCTTCGTCATTGCTCGCCACGTCGATAACGCACAACACGGGGCCAAAGATTTCATCACGCGCCCGCGGATCATCCGCGCTGACCTCAAAGATGGTAGGTGATACAAACGGCCCATCGTCCTTGGTGTCAAGATAGCTGCGCACCTTGGCGCAGTGGCCCGCATCAATCAGCGCACCAATATGATTGGCCGGATCAAGGGGATCACCCACTTTCCAGTCGCGCATTCGCGCGTTGATCTTTTCCAACAACGCGTCTTTGACAGACGTATGAACGATCAGGCGCGACGTGGCAGAACAGTTCTGCCCCCCGTTCCAGAACGCGGCATTCACCACATGTTCAGCCACATGATCAAGGTTTTCGGCGTCATCAAACACCACCGCAGGGTTCTTGCCGCCACATTCCAGCACGACCTTCTTGAGGTTGCTGTCCGCCGCGTATTTCAGAAACCGCCGCCCGGTTTCGGTTGATCCCGTAAAGCTGACCATGTCGATATCCATGTGCAGACCCAGCGGTTCGCCCACGGACGGGCCATCACCGGGCAGCACCTGCAACACACCGCGCGGAACGCCGGCCTCGTGGGCCAGTTCGGCCACACGCAACGCCGTCAGGCTGGTTTGTTCGGCCGGTTTTACGATCACCGAACAGCCCGCGGCGAGGGCAGGGCCGATCTTCCAGGCCAGCATCATCAGCGGGAAATTCCACGGCAACACGGCAGCAACCACACCCACTGGTTCACGCACAATCATCGCAATGGCGCTGTCGCCCGTCGGGGCCGTCTGGTCATATATTTTGTCCGCAACTTCGGCGTGCCACTTTATGCAGTGGATCGTTTCGGGCAGGTCAATCTGTTCACAATCAAGGATCGGTTTGCCGGACTCGATGCTTTCCATCACCGCCAGTTCGCGGCGGTTGCGGGTGATCAGTTTGCACAACCGGATCAGCACATCCTTGCGCGCATCTGGGTCCATCTTCGACCAATGGCCCTGATCAAACGCTTCGCGGGCCTTGGCCACTGCAACATCCACGTCTTGCGCGTTCGCCGTTGAAATCTGCGTGATCTCGGCCCCCGTCGCGGGGTTCACCGTCGCCATCATCGGCCCGTGCCCACGCTGGTATTTACCGTCAATGAACGGGCTGCGGGGCAGGTCGAGCGTGTCGGCAATCGCTGTGTATTCGCCATGTGTCAGCAGTTCGGTCATGTGGTCGCCCCCGTAATGGTAGAAATGGTTGTATTCATGGTTCGAATGACCTCGCCCAATTCGCGTTTGTCATCCTTATTGAGGGGTTGCAGCGGCTTGCGCGGCGGCCCTGCATCAATGCCGCGCAAGGTCAGCCCGTATTTAATGCATTGCACAAATTTCCCACCCTGTTCGAGAACCCGCATCAGCGGCAGCATCGCCGACATGATCGCGCGGCCTTTGGTAAAATCACCCTCAACGGCGCAGGCCTGATACAGCGCGATATGGGCTTCGGGCGCAAAGTTCGATCCGGCACACACCCAAGACCGCGCGCCCCACGCAAAGAATTCCAACGCCTGATCGTCCATTCCACAGCTAAGCGCGATATGCGGATAATCCCGCGCCATCATATGCAAGCGGTTGATATCCCCGGAACTTTCCTTGATCGCGCAGAAATTCGGGGACCGCCCCAAACGATCCAAACACTCTTCGTCCATGTTGACCGACATCCGGCCGGGGTAGTTGTACAACATGATCGGCAGGTTCGCGGCGCGATCCACGGCTAGGGCATGCAGCGCGATTTCGCGCCCCGTGGGGTAGGCGTAGGGCGGGGTGGCCACCAACAACGCATCCGCACCCGCAGCTTTGGCCGCTTGGGCAAACATCACGCTGTCTTCGGTGCGAATGGCACCCGTTCCCACGATCATCGGCACGCGGCCTTTGATCAGCCCCGCGCACCGCGTCATCATATCGAGGCGTTCTTCGGTGGTCTGGGCGTAGTATTCGCCCGTTGATCCCGCGACGATAATCCCATGAACACCCGCATCAATCAGATGTTCCACGGTTTGCGCCAGCGCCCCTTCGCTCAATGAAAAATCAGTCCGGTACGGCGTCACGAGCGGCGTATAAATGCCTTCAAATTGCATTGCGGCGGTCCTTTAATGAAATAACGTGAACGGGCAGGGGGTCGGGGCGCACAAAACGCTCCATCTGGTCACGGCTCAGATCCCAATGTTGCAGGGTCAGATCGATCGCCAGCGCACCTTCGCGGGCCTCGATCGCGGCAATCATCGCGTCGTGCTGTTCAATCGCCTTGAGAACCAGCATCGTTTCGGCGGGCGCGGCAGGGCGATAGAATGTCTGGCTCATTCGGGTGTGGTCGATTTGCAGCCGCGCAAGGGATGCGAACAGGTAGGTGTTATGGGCCATCTCGCCAATCAGCGCGTGAAATCGGTGATTGGCCAACGCGGCCTCGGCGGCATTTGATGCCTTGGCCGCTTTGGCAAAGGCCATCTGCGCCTGTTTCAGATCGTCCAGCTGCGCGGCCTTGCGGTTTTCACAGGCCAGTCGGGCAATATTGGCATAGACCATCGGCGCCGTTTGAAAAAATGTGCGCAAAACGCTGACGTCCATCGACGCAACTTTCGCACCTCTGTTTTCGCTCATGACCACGCAACCTTCACCCTGAAGGCGCTGCAAAACCTCGCGCAGGGGCGTGCGCGACATCGCATAGTGTTCCGACAACCCAGCCTCATCCAGATCAAGACCGGGTTCCAGTTCCGTCGATAAAATGCGGCGGCGCAGATCGTTCAAACAATCCAGTTTCGTAAAGCGGGGCATGTGACCTCCAATTGATGTATACACGGTGTATACAAAATTGAAGGCCGATCAAGCCACTTCCATCCGCGGTGGGCCCAAACAGGATCGCCGCGGGATTGGAATGCCGCTAACACATCAGGTCATGCGATATCCGACATGGCGCAAGGTCACGATGCGCTTGCCCTCGCTTCCGATCTTTCGGCGCAAACGGCCAACATAAACATCAACGACATTCGTAAGAGGATCCGCGTTCAGCCCCCAAACTGCGTTCAAAATGCGTTCTCGTGATAAAACCCGACCAAGGTTTGTCAGGAATAGCAGCAACAGATCACGCTCTTTCTTTGACAGTTCAACCTCGGTGTCATCGACCATCACCTGCAAGGATTCCCGATCAAACGTCAGGGCACCACTGGAAATGATGGTGTCGTTTGCATCTTGGGCATATCCACTTGCCCGCCGGTGCAGCGCTTCGACGCGGGCTATAAGCTCATCAAAATCAAATGGCTTTGGCAGATAATCGTCCGCACCGATGCGCAACCCTGCAACCTTTTCTTCGGGGCTATCAAGTGCGGTCAGCATCAAGATGGGCGTCTTCGTTTTGCGCGCACGCAACTTGCGACAGACGTCTTGGCCTTGAATTCCCGGCAACATCAAGTCCAACAAAATAACGTCGTATGAATTGATCGCCGCCAGTTCGAGAGCATCTTCCCCGTCCGCCGCATGATCTACCGACCAGCCTTCCGCCGATAGCCCCCTGCGGACAAAATCCGCGACCCGTACTTCATCTTCCACAAGTAGGATATTCATGTCCCGCGCAACTCCTTTGGCAATTCGATAACAACGCGCAACCCCGTGTCCTCTCGGTCAAGAAGCACAACAGTGCCTTTATGCGCTTCTACAATGGATTTAACGACAGGAAGGCCAAGCCCGCTGCCTTCAACACCTTGCCCCGCAGCGTTGGACCCTCTGAAAAACCTCTCAAAGGCTTGCGATTTCTCATTTGCGCTCAGACCCGGGCCATCATCCTCGATGGCGATAACGTATGCCCTTGCGGTCTCGCTCAGATCCACTGATATTTTGGGGCCACCATAGCGCCGCGCGTTTTGCAGCAATGCCAGAACCGCCTGACGCAGGCGCACTTCGTCGACTTGGGTCTTCATAGCCACTTTCGACGTCGAAACATTTACTTTTCCGGGGAACATGGAAACGGCATCCTTGACGACCTTGTTCAGGTCAATCTCCTTGCGGTCCAGCCGAAGTTGACCGGCTTCATAGCGCGCCACCGTAAGCATATCATCAACGATCTGGTTCGTGTGCTTGGCGGATTCACGTATCCGCGCAAAGGCATCCGAAACATCGTCACTCAGCGTTCCAGCCGTTCGTAGGGTGACGTCGGCCTCGCCAAGGATAATGGCCAAGGGGGTCCTCAGTTCGTGGCTGATATCGGCCATAAGCTGTTTTCGGTTTTCTTCACCAATCTCAAGCTTGTCGACCAACTCTTGCAACTCGGACGTTCGCGCCGCGACTGTCTCTTCGAGGTGTTTTTGTTGCTCCACACGACTAAGCTCTCTCTCCTTCAGTTGTTCGGCCATTTGGTTCAGAACCGTCCCCAAATCTTTGAATTCGCGGCTCCCTCCCAGATACACCGGTTCGGAATAATCGGCGTCCCGCAATCGGTTGACGCCGTTTTGCAATCGAATGATCGGCTGGCGTATCTGACTGCTGAATGACAGCAGCGCCACGAAAAAAGTCACAGCCGCCACCAGCAAAATGACATAGACCAACCTCGTGTTCCAATTCCGAAAGGCCGCGGCCTCTTCCAGAACTTCTTCAACTTCTTCGATTTCCTCTTCGAGGGCCGCGTTGATCTTGCGATCAAGCTCATCATCGATGTCACCGTCCAGCAGTCCGGCAAGGCGTTCGATCTGGATGAACGTTTCAATCGGCTCACCCGAAGTCGTCAGTGTTGCGATCACGGCATTCACCGATCGAATGTCGTTTTCAATTTCATCTAGCAGTTCAAGCTCTTCGATCTCTTCGTCGCCAACCATCTGGATTTCGCGGGCGATAACATTGCGAATATCGTCTAGATTTCGGTCAATCTTGGCGCGCAGCTCCGTGACAGCGGCACCTCCGTCGCGATCCCCGATCAGCAGCACATCACCGTGTTGCTTAAAAAGGCGATACAAATTCGCCTCCAACTTCAGGTGCAACGCATGGGATTCCTGGGCCAGTTGCGTTCTCGCATCCCACCACCGCGATTTTTCAAGGCTATACAGCGTCAAGACGGCCATCCCGACCACCAGACTGACAATGACCAGCGAATAAATTCCAAAAAGAGCAGATGAGCGCATATCAAAGTGCCTCGGTGTGTTGAGTTTTGGTGTAAGCATCAGCCAGTATTACCGTGGCGGGTGTCAAGCGTCGCAAGGTCGTCAGCAGGCCTTGCTGGTCTGGATCGGCCTTCCAGCGGATTGAGGAAATTACGATAAGATCAACCTTTCCAAGAACCGCGCGGGCAAAATCGACGCGCAGGGTTTGCATCTCCGAAAGACCTTTCCCGCCTGCAAAAACGCGCTGGTCCAGCCACTTCGGATGACGCAGTAAATCTGCCAAACCAAAGTCGCCCAACACATTTTCAATCTTAGCGTCCGATGGACGTGTCCTGCACATCATCGTGACGGACCGCCGCAGGCTTCCTTGCAGACCAACATGTTCAGACCCGATATGCGCGATCCGTGGGCGCGTGGTCGCCGATCCGTCAAACGAGACTTCTACATCCGCCAGAAGGTCCAAGCCCGAGATGCAGCGCGCCACCACCGCAGCAGCCGGACCTTCCAATTTCGCAACGCTTCCAGCCGCAGCGCGAAACGCAACCGGATGGCCGCCCTGCAAACCGGTCACATCGACCGAGACCGGTTCACGGCTTGAGCTTGAGCGCCTCGAAAGGGGGCGTTCGTTCAGCAGATTTTGGGCCTTCTCTCGGGCGACCCGCCATGCGCAATATTGGTCCCACGCGCTTGCCAATGACCCAAGCGGCAAAGCAACCAGCGCCAACACCGATAGGGACGCGGCAACCGTCGCAGGCGCCACCGCATGACCATTCGCAAACCAAAGCAAAGACAACCCCGACATCGCGACGCCCGCCTGCAAAATCGCCTGCAAACCGGCCGTGCGTCCCCGTCTTTGAACCGCAGAGTGTCTCAGCGCGGCACTTCGGCTGTCCAATGCGCGCAGCTCCTTATCGGTACGCCCCATCAGGTCCAGCTCGGGTGCAATTGCGATCCGTTCAATCATCGAAATGGCGATGCTTGCGCGGCGCTGTCTAAGTTGGCGGTGACGGCGTTCAAGATGCCATGACATGATCCCCATAATCGAAACGGCGATGCCAAGTGGTACAAGACCAGTCCGGGCCAAATCCGGATCAAGCGCGAAAAGAATTGCAATCGCGCTCGGTAGCACGACAAGCGCGGTCAAGACCTCTGGCAACCCGCGGCCAAACCAAAGCCGTGCGGCAGACAGATCACCGACAAACCTGAGGGATAGGGCGCCGACACGACGTTCTTCATGTCGCAATTTCGGCAGCCTCGCAATCTGGAGGTAAAGCACTTTGCGCAAAGAATTCGCGTAGCTTTGACCTAACGCCTCGGCACGGCGCCGCGACAAAAAGAGGCACGCAGCGGCCACCAAACCAGACACTGCCAGTTCGAAAATGGTCGCGCTTTCCAACGGGGTTCCGGTGTGAATGGCCGCAAACGCATCGCGGGTCGCAAATGCGGCCACCGCAAGGGCAGCAGCCTGCGCAATACCGCAAGAAATAATAAGGATCGCGTCTTTGACGCGATCCTCCGTGGCCATTTGGGGGATGGGTTTCATGCAGCCACGTTTGCCGATCTGTCGCGCATAAGTGGCACGACATGTGTTTCTATTTTCTCTGGTGTCCAAAGATCTTCGCGGGTCAAGATCGGGCGGGCGGTGATTTCCGCGGCTTCCGCCGCCGCCAAGGGTGAACAGCTCACCATGCCCGAAATCGCAAATGGGCGAAGCCCGTCTCGTTCCAAGACAGTCACGCCCCCCAATGCGCTCAGCGCATCAGGTGCGGCGAAAAGAATACCGTCCAAGCGGTCCTTGATCCGTGAAGATTTCAGAATTGCGCGGGTTTCCTGCTGAAACACACCATCTGCAATCTCGACCACGACCACTTCGGCGCCTCTGGATGCCGCGGTCGCCACCAACGTATCAAAGCCCTGTTCAATCCGGTCAAGCGGCATGCGGTAAGTTGTGGCCATCCCGACATCTGTAAAATCGAGGGCCGGGGCACCGCCGTCTTCAAAGCTGTTGAAATCACCGAAGGCCCCTGTGCCCGTCGCTTTGACACCCGCGACACAATACCCCGACTTGATCAGGCCATGGGCAAGGCTTGATGCCGCTGTTGTCTTGCCCGAATTCATGGACGCGCCGAACACACCAATCACCGTGACCTGATCATTGGCGGGCAGGGGCTGCAGGGCATAATCATCAACGTTCAAGACCTGACCGTTCGCCCCCGTCAAAAGGCCAAGGGGCTTCAATCGGGTTGGTTCGTCCATTCTGACATGTGCCGCGTCGACGCGTCCGGCAACGCCGCCACCGGCAACAAGATCAATCAGATCATCGTCGATGATGGCACTTGCAAGGAACTGATCGGGCGCATAGCGATCACCAAGGCACAGGACCACAAGATCACCGGGGTAGCTGATTGAAACCCGGCGTTCCGCAAGCTGAATTTTCTTGTGCTGGCCGATCTCTGCGATCTCGCACAGGATCAAGTCTCCGGCTGTGGCGCACGACATCTGTGTGGATATGCCACAGACATCGGAACGGTCGACACGACGGGTCGTGAAGGACCATTTTGCGACATCGCACATCGATGGGGAAATGTTGGTGAATAAGGTCATTGTATTGCTCCGTTTGGGCGTTTCGATGCGATCGTTTTGCCAGCACCACGTGACAACCCTTTCAAAACCAAATGAAGGCCGCGCATTCATTCAGGTGAACAAGAGATGAACTGTTTGACGCGCAGCTGATGGGAAAGTGACAGCACCAAACGAAACGCTTGGCCAAACTGCCTAATCATCATCGTCACCGCCGTCGTCATCATCATCATCATCATCATCATCATCGTCATCACTGTCGTTTCTGTCATCATCATCATTGCGATCATCATCGCGGCTGGTCGGGGACCGCTCGTCCTCGTCTTGCGTTGCACGAAGCTCAGGGATGGTAATGAGGCCGTCGTTGTTGCGATCCAATGTCGAAAGAAGGGTGCGCGCGCCCGCCTGACCGAAAGCCGCTTCAAGTTCTTCGCGATCAAGGACACCGTCACCATTTGTGTCTACGGACCGAAAACTGGCCGTTTGGGCAGACGCCTCGCTCGAAAGACTGAAAACAAGTGTCGTTGACGCAACAAGAACCGCGGCAAGGCGGCGAACCCGCACCCACGTTCTTTGTTGATCGCAATCCTTCAATCGACAGAATGGCGTACCCAAATCCATATCCCATGTCCCAATCCAAGACGGCTTAACGATGGCAAATGACATAGATCGTGTCAGTGACATGAACGTCAGATGAACAAGACCGCAAAACGGGGGCAGGGGCGTGATCTTGTCGATCCTGAATAGACCCCGACATCAAATTGACCGTCGAAATTCAGGCGATCTGTGCGTCAGTAAGACGGAGCCGTTTGAGCGCAGGCAGGAACCGGTTCCGGCGTGAAACCGAACCTGTCGACGCCATACCGATACAGTATTTTGAACAGCTCTTGGTCGGGTGCAGGTGATGGCTTCGCAGGATTTTGTCAGCGATCCCGTTTCCGCGCGCCGACTTGGTTTCAATAATGAACATATCGGGCTGGACCGTCCGCACGACATCGTTGGCCTCAAATTGCAGGCTTGTGTCGATTGTCATCCGCTCACCGCCGTCCTTTGCGACCAGTGTGATGCGCTCGTAGTTCATCGCGATGACAAAATGGAGGCTCTTGCCGAATGCCTCCGCGTATATGCCGCGGTATTGGTCCTCGATGAAATCAACCGCCTCGGCAGAAAGGGGGTTGGCTGGATCCATCACCTTCAACCGTTTTTTGACGGTCACTTTGCGTTTGTCCTTCAGCTTGACTTCCAAGAAACTGAAACCGGCGTCGACATACTCACGGACCCGAACCTTGCAACGTTTACGGCGGCCTTGATGGTGGTCGTAATACCCGCGCAATTCCGGATCATCATAGTATTTCGTTGCGTAGGTGAATGCGCGTTTTCCTTCGATTTCCAGCACATCAAAATGCTCTGAAAACTTCATTAGTGCAGGGCGGAATGAACTGGCTGGCAAGATATATTTGTTGTCCAGCCGTTCAAGCATCGCGGCTTTTTCATTCAACCCGTCAAGGCTGATGGTGTTCAATGCCGCAAGCGTCGTTGCGATAGCATGATCCATATCGATCTCCTCAATGCTCGTTCAGGTTTTGCGGAAAAACACGTTGATGCGCGCCATATCGTTGATGTAATCAAGTGCTGTGATCTGGTAAGACATCACATCCACACCCAGACGACCGGACAGGTCTTTGCGCATGGCTTCGGGGTCGGACAGGGCGTGCGGGTCAATCTTGTCTAGGGTGATTTTCACACCATCGGCAGATCGCAGGATGCGCGGATGATCCAGCGCCCATGCACCGATCAGCACCAACGAAACGATCACGCCAACAAAGGCAAGCTCAGTCCCTTGGATCGAACAGATAACCGCGATCGCAATGGAGCCAAAGAAGTACGTGATTTCGACTTTGGAAATCTGTTCTGACCTCAGCGTAAAAAGAGCAAGGATCGCGAACAGTCCGAAACCGGCGGCCAGACTGAACTCGACAGACGACAGGATTGTCAAAACGCCAAACGCAAAGATGTTGAAAAGGGACGCCGCCGTGACAAGTTCTTTGTCGCGGTAGCGGCGATAGTACAGCCCGAACACCAGTGCCAACATGGCAACGACATTGATGGCAAACCGGATAGGCATTTCAGACGTGAGCAACTGTTCGAGCATGGTATTGATCCTTTGATCGGCACCGCGGGTCGGGCACCTCTGGGATCAACACTGCTTCATACGCTTGAACCGCTCATGGTCAGCGGATTAGAGCCGTGTAACAATTTCATGAACGTTTTATGACATCCGGGATTTCAGCCACGATTGCCGTTCATCGGGTCATGGGCATAGACGAATGCGGTCATTAAGGGCGGGTGACAGTCCTGAATCGCAGATAGGCGATGGTTTAGCTTTACGGTTAAACATACGCGTTATTCGCATAATGAGTATTATGTAAAATATACTAATATCCGAAACCGCATAATAACCCTGTCTTGCCAATATCTTACGCCACGCTCCTCACAGGATTGACTGTAAGGTCAAATTTTCTTTCCTGCCTCATGCAAACAATGCTACCAATTCCCCATGGCCACTTTGACACAACACCTGGACGCGATCACCAACGCCCCAACCGTCGAGACCCTCTGGGCGCTGCACTCTGAACGCATGGCCTCCTACGGGTTTGATCGCATCATCTACGGTTTCACGCGCTACCGCAGCGGCACGTCGCTGGGTGATCCCCAGGATTGGGTTTTGCTAACAAACCACGGCGACAGCTACATGGAACAGTTCTTAGGCAAAGGTCACATCAACAAAGCACCAATGATCCGCTGGGCTTTGGCCAACACAGGCCCGTGCAGCTGGCGCTGGATGTCGGTGCCCGGCAACCTGACCGACGATGAAAAGGACGTTGTGGCGTTCAATCTGTCCCAAAATGTCACCGCAGGCTACACAATCAGCTTTCTCAGCGTCACAGAACGCACCAAGGGCGCGACGGCGCTGACGGCGGAAATCGGCATGTCACAGGATCAAGTTGATGCCATCTGGGACAAGCACGGCGATGAAATCACGGTCATCAACAACGTCATGCACCTGAAAATCCAGACCCTGCCGTATTCCCAGCGCAGCCTGACAAAGCGCCAGCGCGAGGTTTTGCAATGGGTCGGTGACGGAAAAACCACCCAGGACATCGCGATCTTGCTCGAACTCACGCCCGCAACAATCGAAAAACACCTACGCCTCGCACGCGAAACGCTGGACGTCGAAACCACCGCGCAAGCCGTTCTAAAGGCTGCTTTTTATAACCAGATGTTCGTGATCGAATCCGAAGCGGCCTAGGCAGGCACAAGACCGATCCTTACGTTTTCCCTTAGGTCACACGACAGATAATTGCCAAAGGTAGGGATTCCCTGACTGTGGTTTACGCTACGTTAATGTCAATCTAACCCTGTTCCGTGAGTGGTGGCCTAAGGCCTGGGAACAGCGGGTTTGACCCCTTGGAATTACAAGGCAAGCTTATCCGTGCCGGGAAACCGGACGCCGATCTGGTCGGGCTAAGCCTTGTTAGATCGGCACAATACGTCGTCGTGTGTTTTTCTACCTTATCCCTGAGATGCGCGGCTAAGGCGGTCCTTCCTTCTCCCGAGGCAAGGGCCGCCGATACGCGCCGAAACGCAAAAAGCCGCCCCAATAAAGGAACGGCTTTTCAATACCTTACAGATGAAAATTAATGTTTCGCCTTAAGAGTTCATTTTCGCAACTTCAGCCGCGAAATCTTCTTTTTCGACTTCGATGCCTTCGCCGACTTCCAAACGGGCGAACCCTGTGATGGTCGCGCCTGCATCCGCGGCCGCCTGCCCGACTGTTACGTCAGGGTTCACGACGAACGCTTGGTTCAGCAATGTGGATTCACCAACGAACTTTTTCATACGGCCAACGATCATCTTTTCGATCACCGCTTCAGGCTTACCGGACTCGCGTGCGATATCCATCTGGACCTGCTTTTCTTTTTCAACAACAGCCGCGTCCATATCGTCTTCGGACAACGCAGCCGGGTTCACCGCAGCAATGTGCATCGCAATCTGTTTGCCCAAGGCTTCGTCGCCGCCCTGCATCGCAACTAGAACACCGATTTTGCCCATGCCAGGTGCCGCAGCGTTGTGCACGTAGGACACAACAGTCTCCCCGGACAGCGCGCTCATGCGGCGTACGGACATGTTTTCACCGATGATCGCAACTGCGTCTGTCACAGTCTGCTCAACGGACTTGCCGCCCATGTCAGCCGCTTTCAGCGCGTCAACATCATCAACCGTCAACGCAACGTCCGCGATGGCCGCAACCATCTTCTGGAAATCAGCGTTCTTGCCGACAAAGTCAGTCTCGGAGTTCACTTCAACCGCGATACCCTTGCCGCCCGACACTGCGACAGCCACGAGGCCCTCGGCCGCCGTGCGTCCGGACTTCTTGGCCGCTTTCGCAAGACCCTTGGTGCGCAGCCAATCGACCGCCGCTTCCATGTCGCCGTCTGTTTCTGTCAACGCTTTCTTTGCGTCCATCATGCCTGCGCCTGTGCTGTCGCGCAGTTCTTTTACCAATGCAGCTGTGATCGCCATGTTGGTCTCCTTTAGGAATTGGATTGAAAGGATGCGAAGGCCCTGCCCCCGCATCCGAAATTCAAGTCAGTCGCGTTTGCGGCTTATTCAGCAGCAGGTGCGTCTGCGGCCGGTGCTTCGACTGCGATTTCTTCCTCAACAGAGGCTTCCATCTCACCGATGTCGATGCCAGCAGCGCCCATCTGTGCCGTCATACCGTCCAGCGCAGCGCGTGCAGCCAGGTCAGTGTACAGCGCAATAGCGCGGGCCGCGTCGTCGTTGCCCGGAATGATGTAATCAATCCCGTTTGGCGAACAGTTGGTGTCGACAACAGCCACAACCGGAATGCCCAGCTTTTTGGCTTCTGCGATGGCCAGATCTTCTTTGTTGACGTCGATGACGAACAACAGGTCAGGCACGCCGCCCATTTCGCGGATACCGCCCAAAGACGCTTCGAGTTTGCCCTGCTCACGCTCCATGCCAAGACGCTCTTTCTTGGTGAGGCCTTCAAACCCGCGCTCGGACGCTTCGTCGATGTTCTTGAGGCGCTGGATGGATTTGGACACAGTCTGCCAGTTGGTCAGCGTACCACCGAGCCAACGGTGGTTCATGTAGAACTGTGCGGATTTCTCAGCGGCTTCTTTGATCGGGTTCTGCGCCTGACGCTTGGTGCCGACGAACAGAACGCGGCCACCTTTGGCAACCGTTTCGCGCACAACATTAAGTGCAGCGTCCAGCATTGGAACCGTCTGTGTGAGGTCCATGATGTGGATGCCGTTGCGGGCGCCGTAGATGAATTCTTGCATCTTCGGGTTCCAGCGCTGTGTCTGGTGGCCGAAGTGTACGCCTGCTTCGAGAAGCTGGCGCATGGTAAACTCTGGAAGAGCCATGGTCGTTTCCTTTCCGGTTTCATAAGCCTTGGACGGGGGTATCAGCGCCGCCCAAAAGCTTTGCCAACCGGTGGATGCGTTGGGATTTCTCCCCAATTCACCCGCCCCCGTCTGGGGATTTCGTATGCGCGATATAGAATGGCTTGGGCCGTCGCGCAAGGGGCTGTTTTTCACCGCCCCAACACCTGCTTTTGCTAGGTCGGGGCCGTCACAGGCAGGGTCAATCGTTTGGGACGATCCAACTTGAAAACAACCTTGTTTCGCCCGCCCGTTTTGGCCGCATACAATGCCGTGTCCGCGGCGTCCATGATCTGATCAATTTCAGAATGTTCCAGCATCCAGACCGCGCCGATGCTGATCGACACAGGCAGGGCCGCGTCCTTGTGCACAAACCCGCGATCGCTGACGACTGAGCGACACCTTTCCGCGATCCGCTCGGCCTCCGCTGCGTCAATCCTGCTCAGAACAATGGCGAATTCATCACCACCCAATCGGGCAAACACATCATGCGGGCGCAGGTTTCGCCCCACTTCATCGGTGATAAACCGCAACACATCATCGCCTACAGCGTGCCCGTGGATGTCATTGATCGACTTGAAGTTATCGACGTCGAAATACAACAGCGCCCGCCCGCGTCGATCCCCCGTTTGATCCGCAAGATCGGGGTAAATCATCTCAAATCCGCGGCGGTTCAAAAGCCCGGTCAGGTGATCTGTGTTCGCCTCGATCTTTGATGTTTCAGCCTCAGACAGAAACGAAAGCTCCCCACTGATCAGGTGGTTGATCAGCAACGCCCCCAGCACATTCGCCACAATCGTGTAGGGCACAAGCGTCATAAACAGCACACCGCGAAGATCGGGCGGCGCGAAAAATATCGCCAGCATCTGCGACGTGATCATCACCCCCAGCAAAACGGATTTTTTCCACGTCGCAAAGGCACGTTTCTTGAACATCACGATCCAGACAAGGCCCGCGCCATAGGCCATTATCATTCCGACGAAACCGGGCAAGATGCCGGGCCCACCGATGTCCCACCGCATGAGCAAACCCGTGATCAGCGTCATCACCCCCACAACAGGGCCAAACAACGCCGCCGCCGTCCCGATCAACAACCCGCGCATGTCAAAAATACCCGCCGACCCAAGGCTGATCGGGTCCGACATCGTGAACACCAGCGCGAACGAAAACACGCCCCCCATCAGGATCGGATAAAACCACCCCGTGCGACCGGTTCGGTGCAAAATGCTAACAACCAGAACCAACGCCATGATCAACGCCGTAGCATCGACAAACGTGGACACCAGTTTCATAAAATCACTCATGAAAATACCTTTTAAACATCACTCTGGGCGATGCTTAACAGTGGCGCACTAATCAATGGTTACGATCACGTCACCTAACCGCGCGCATGGTTATCGCGCGGTTAAATGATGATGAATCAAGGGTTAAAGAAAAACTCGCTCAACAACCCAATAGGCACCAATCAGCGCGATCCCGATACTGGCGGGCATCGCGACCATGTGGCGATAGGTTTCAAACCTCTCAACCGCGCAAGACGCCGCACACAGGCCCGACAGCGCCGCGACCATGAACAACAGCGGCAAATAGGCCTCAACCGCGTCAGGGCCCATGGCGCTGATCGGAATAATCGCCAATGGCACGACCAGAATAGCCACAGCCATATAGGCCCACGCGGCAGCGCGGTTCACTTTGCCATCCTCGGACAGGCGGATCGCGCTGACCACGATGATAAAGGCAATCGCGATACACAACAGCTGGCCAAGTTCGACCCCGATATTAAAGCCCAAAAGCGCGGGGATCACGGCGTTGTCGGGCAAACCATAGGCCCCCAGAACTGACGCAAACCCAAGCCCGTGCAACAAACCGAACCCGAAAATAATCGCAGGGCGCCAGGGGTTCAGACCATCGGTAAAGATGTTTTCAACCGCGACGTAAACGATAGACGCCGCAATGATGCTTTCGACGATCCACATGTAGTCTTCAGGGATGTTCACATAGCCCAGCGTCGCCAAAGCCAACGTCACGGTGTGCGCGGCGGTAAACGCGGTTACCTGCCACAGCAAGGGGCGCATTTTGACAGACAGGAAAAACAGCCCCAGCACGAACAGGATATGATCCAGCCCAAGGGGTACGATGTGTTCAACACCCACGGGAATGAACCGCATGAAGGCTTCGCCGCCCGACATCTCGTCGCCACCGGCAAGGGCGACAGGATCCGTCAGACCACCACCGGACAGATACCCGTCCCAGCCCGCATCCACACCCATCTGGCGCAACACCAGAACACCGTATTCAGCAGGCCAATCGATTTGAACGCTCTGCGCATCCGCAGCAATATCGGCGGCAAATGTCACGACAGACTGGCGCACGACCTCCACATCGCCGACCGCGGGGACCTCAAGGCTGGTCAATTCCAGCGCCACAGGGGTTCCATCCACGATCACTCCGATCGCGTCGGCCATTTGGGGCCAATTGGCATCAAACTGCGCCATAAACGCATCCGGCTCCAGGGCGCGCAACGCATCATAGGCCTCCGCCTCGGGCGCGGCTTCGGTGTCTTCCAACCCGTCCAGATCAATGCCCGCGACGATGCTTTCGAAATTCCCTTCAAGGCGGAACGTGATCTGGCCGTCAATCACCTCCATGTCACCGATCGTTGGCAACACTTCGTGTGCGGCCACCGCTGACGCAAGCGTGATCCAGATGAAAGCGGCCATTGACACTGCGCGTGCCCATGCCACGTTTAAAGATAACTGATTGGAGTTTTTCATGCGCATCCTAGCTGCCCTTTTTGCCTTCGCCACTGCCTTGCCCGCGTCGTCCCATGAATTCTGGATCGAACCGCCAGCCTATCAAATCGAGGCAGACGGTATTATTCGGGGTGAGCTTGTCAATGGACAAGAATTCATCGGATCACAACTGGCATATTTACCCCAGCGCTTTGAACGCTTTACCGTGGCATCCGGAATGCGCCAAGCAAACGTCGAAAACCGCCTTGGTGCGCGCCCTGCCCTTGATATTGCGCCTTTGGCAGAAGGTCTGCACGCCATCAGCTATCAATCCCGCCTGTCCACGATCAGCTATGCGGAATGGGAAAAGTTCGTAAATTTCGCAGAGCATAAAGATTTTGCAGATTACGAAGACTTGCACGACGCCCGCGGCCTGCCCCGCGAAGGGTTCACAGAAGGCTACTGGCGTTTTGCCAAAACCCTTGTCGGCGTGGGCCATTCTGCGGGCAATGATTTTCGCACCGGACTGGCGACCGAATTTGTCGCCCTCGACAACCCCTACACCGCCGATCTGACCAACGGTTTGCGGGTTCAGCTGTATTTCCTGGATGACACGCTGGCAGACGGTCAGGTGGAACTGTTTGAAAAAGCACCCAATGGCACCGTCGACATCACGCTGCACCGCACAAACGAAGACGGCATTGCCGTTCTGCCTGTCAAAGCTGGGCACAGCTATCTTGTGGATCACGTGATCTTGCGCGAACCCTCTGCGCAATTGGCACAACAGGCCGATATTGAATGGGAAACCCTCTGGGCCGCGCTGACATTCGGTGTGCCGGAATAACCCCACGTCGCCAAAAATCTTAAGACATCAGGAGCAACCAGATACCCCCCGCACGCGTTAACTACCCAATATGAAGAATCAAAAACGCAAATGGATCGAACGCCTCGCGGTTTCAATTGTGCGGGCGCTCAACGTGTCGGGTGTGCCCCAAACGATCACGGTGCTGTATTCGCGGCTTTGGCTGCGCCCGGGCACCCCGTGGACAATCAGCGCCCTGGCTGAGGCCACAAGCCTTGATCGCGCGACCGTGCGCGAACACCTGCGCAATTTCCCGGCCGATCACATCACGCGCACCGATGAGGGCTACGTGCTGACGCCAAGCGGTGAACACGCAGCGTACCGGCTGACCGTGCGGTTCTACCGCGCCCTGCCCGACCAGGACCGCGCCGCGCTAAAGCGGTTCTTTTCCACCAAATACGCAGGCCGATCCCCGATGCGCAAACAGGCCGAATTCTTTATCGATCTGGACCGCGCCACACGGCGCCATCCCCATTCCATCGCCTACCGCACGGTGCTGACGGCGATGGATCTGATGGCCCCCAACGGCACGCAGTGGTCTATCAGCGAACTGGTCGATGCGACGGGCTATTCCTATCAGGCTGTGCACAAAGTCCTGCAAATTCTGGTGAAGGACGGCATGGCGATCAAAAGCGGCAAAACCTTCACGGCCACCAAAAAAGGCAAATTCAAATGCCTGTCGATGTTCTTTCTGACAGTGCGGCGCGCAGACATGCGGATGTTGCGATTGCTGTTTGAAATGCTGGTTTTCCACGATCCCCCACTCAAGTAGGATTATTTCTCTCCAATCCCCCATCAACCGCATTGCCCGCCCTGCACAGGTGATCGTAACACAGCCTTGGCCGCCCAGTTTAGGTAATGAGTGCAAAGACTTGTGTAACTGGACGGACCACCCTGCGCAGGTCGCGCAGCATGTAGATCGTTGTGTGAGTAGTGTTAAATTGACAAAGTCCGGCCCGTCCCCGCACGCCCCACATCCCGAACCCGTCAAAGAAAAGCGGACCCAACTGTCATGGGATCTCAGCAGCCACGAAGACCGTCAGCGCCGCATTGATCGCTTTCTGGCCGGCGCAAGCCCCGGGGCCGATATCCCCGCAGATGTCAAAAAACGGGTCTTGGACAAACGGCTGATGGGAAAGGCCGCGCTGGTCGTGATGATCCTCACTTTCATCTACCTGCTGTGGCGCACCGCCGCGTGAACGTCAGGAATTAAGCATCTGCTCAAGCTTGGCGTTAAACGCCTCAAGCTCCATGCCCGGGTCCAGATCGACCACGGGTGTCAGATCAAGGCTCACATGGCGTCGCCCCTTGGTGCGCCCGAGAAAGCTCCAGAACAGATCATAGATCGCAGGTTGAAACTGGCCCAGCCCGCCAAGGCGCAAAAGCATCACGGGCGTGTCCGGCTCCGCGTTCAAAATCTCGTGCACGCCGGACAGGTAGGGTTTGACGATTTCTTCGGGTTGGCGACGCACCTGCCCTGCGGGAAACAACAGGATCGAATTGCCCGTTTCCAGCAACGTGTGAATTTTGCCCAGCGTTTCAACCTTGCGCGCGCCGCGCCGGTCTTCGGGCCATGATTTTGGCGATGACATCGGCACAGCCCCCGCCACCCACATGGGAAACCACTGCGCCCAATTGTGGTATTCGTCATAATGCACCGTCGGGCGCACGCGGGCCGTGGAATACAAAATGGCAGAAATCAGTGGCCCGTCATGGCGGCTGACATGGGTCGCCAAAATCAACGTGCCGGGCTGTTGTTGCAGCAATTCCTTGCCCGACGCGCCCACGTTATAAAACAGCGCGTAATAACTGCGCACGAGAACGAAAAACAAATGCCGGGTCCATTTGCCCAGCGTAACATCAATAAAACGCATCATTACACGCGACCTTGGCAGATTGTCGGGATCATGGGAACTCTTTCTATCAATTCGTGAACATTGTTCATAAATAACCAACACGACCTCCCCCCGCAAGCAAAAATCACCCCGCATCCCCCAAAGTATGGATAACCCGACCTCACGCGCCCCGTTGACGTCCCCGCGCCCCCGCGCCATCACAGGCCCATGAACAAACCTGACATCCTGTGTATCGGCTCGGTCCTGTGGGACATCATCGGGCGCTCCTCCAGCCACATGCGCAGCGGGTCAGACGTGCCCGGCCGCATCACGCGCCTACCGGGCGGTGTGGCGATGAACATCGCGATGACACTTGTGAATTTCGGCCTGACGCCCGCGCTGTTGTCCGCCGTGGGGCGCGACGTTGAGGGCGATGAACTGGTGCTTGAGGCCACGCGCATGGGCATGATCACCGATCACCTCTATCGCTCCGAAGACTTGCCGACTGATTCCTACATGGCGATTGAGGGCGCGAATGGGCTAATCGCGGCCATCGCCGATGCGCATTCGCTGGAACAAGCTGGCACAAAAATCTTGCGCGCCCTCTCGAACGGGCCGCTGGGATCATCCGACACACCATGGTCGGGCCTTGTGGCGCTTGACGGCAACCTGACCCGCGATTTGCTGGCCGATATTTCCAAATCACCGCTGTTTGCGGCCTCCGATCTGCGGGTCGCCCCCGCATCCCCCGGCAAGGCCGAACGCCTGCTTGCGTTGGTCGGCCATCCGTCCGCGACGCTTTATGTGAACCTCGAAGAAGCGGGGTTGTTGTGCCAAACCACCTTCACATCCGCCAAAGACGGCGCCAAAGCCCTGAGTACACGTGGCGTGCACCGCTGTCTGGTCACAGACGGTGGCAATCTCGCCGCCGAAGCGCTGGGCGATGACATCCGCACCGCCCAACCCCCAGAAGTCCTCGTGACGCGGGTCACTGGTGCGGGCGATACATTCATGGCCGCCCACATCGCATCCGAAGTCCAGGGCATGGCCCCACAAGACGCCCTTGAACGCGCTCTTAGCGCCGCCGCCACCTACGTTTCAGGAGAAACCCCACATTGATCGATCTTCATTTCGCCCCTGACGTTCAGGCCGCCAAAGACGCGGGCCGTGCCATCGTCGCACTGGAATCCACCATCATCACCCACGGCATGCCCTACCCGCAGAACGTCGAAACGGCACGGCTGGTGGAACAAGACATCCGCGATGGCGGCGCGACCCCCGCAACAATCGCCGTGATCAACGGCGCGCTTCACATCGGCCTGACGGACCCGCAGCTTGACGCGCTGGGCCAGGCCAAAAACGTCGCCAAACTCAGCCGTGCGGATATCGCGGCGTGCATCGCAACGGGTGGCACAGGGGCCACGACGGTCGCGGCCACCATGATCGCAGCACATCTTGCGGGCATTCATGTGTTTGCCACGGGTGGTATCGGCGGGGTGCACAAAGGCGCTGAAACCACATTTGATATCTCAGCGGACCTGCACGAATTGGCACAAACCCCCGTGACAGTCGTAGCCGCTGGCGCAAAGGCCATTCTGGATCTGGAAAAAACCTATGAAGTCCTCGAAACCCTCGGCGTGCCGGTGATTGCGTATGGCCAAGACACCCTGCCCGCCTTTTGGTCTTCCACATCACCCCTGCCCGCGCCTTTGCGCATGGACAGCGCGGATGACATCGCGCGCGCCCACAAAATGCGGGCCGCCATGGGTCTGCCCGGTGGCCAGCTGATCGCCAACCCGATCCCGCAGGATGCCCAAATCCCCGCCGACACCCTCGCGCCGATTATCGCACAGGCGCTGGGCGAAGCCGACGCACAAGGCATCGCCGCCAAAGCCGTCACACCCTTTCTGCTGGGCCGGATATTTGAACTGACAGATGGGGCGTCGCTGACGGCCAATATTGCCCTCGTGCGCAACAATGCGCGCCTAAGTGCACAGATTGCGTGCAGTTTAGCGGGCTAACCGCCCCATATTGCGGCGCGGCATTGTGGATAGCTGGGCCTTCGCCTACATAACACCAAAGCGCTATTACCTAAGGTCGACCCCACGTGCCCCAATCCCAAGACCAAAAGCCACGCCGCCCTGTTCTAACGGCCCTGCGCAACAATTTCATCGCCGGATTGGTTGTGATCGCCCCAATCGGGCTGACACTGTGGCTGATCTGGACAGTTGTGGGCTGGGTCGACAGTTTCGTGTGGCCCTTCGTGCCCAACGCCTACCAACCCGAAGAACTGGTGAACCGCCTGATGGGGCGTTCAAACGCGGACGGCAACTGGATCGAAGTCAACGTGCGCGGCATCGGCGTGGTGATCTTCTTGGTCTTCACAATGCTGGTCGGCTGGATGGGTAAAGGCCTGATTGGGCGCAGCTTTTTGCGCTGGGGCGAAGGCCTCGTGGCGCGCGTGCCTGTCATGCGTTCGATTTACAACGCCGTAAAACAGATCGCCGAAACGGTATTCGCGCAAAGCGACACCAGCTTCGACAAAGCCTGCATGATCGAATATCCCCGCAAAGGCATCTGGGCCATCGGGTTCATTTCCACCGCCACCAAGGGCGAATTGCTGGAAAAGGCCAACACAGGCCCCATGACGTCCGTGTTCTTGCCCACAACACCCAACCCGACGTCGGGCTTTTTGCTGCTGGTGCCCACCAAAGACATCATCGAACTGGACATGTCGGTCGAAGACGCGGCCAAGCTCGTGATTTCCGCAGGCCTTGTGTATCCGGGCGAAAAAGACGCCGACATGCCAGAATCTGTCGGCCAGCTGGCCGACAAGATCGCACACCCCCGCCGCGACTAGCCCGAAAACATCGCCTCAAGATCTACGGTGTCGCGTTCGCCAAGATCATCAAAATGATCCTCAAGGAAACGGTTCGCCGCCGTGCGCCCTGCTGATTTCAGCCGCGCCAGAACAACCGGATTGGCGACGGATTTGGTGGCGACATTCAGATCGTTCATCAAAACGTCATCAGACACCATATGCACCAGAACATTGCGCATCTTGCCCTGATCCATCGTGCCATCAAGGATCAGACGTTTCACGAAATTGATCGCCCGCAGCTCGCGAAACAGCGATGAATTGAAACTGATCTCGTTGATGCGGTTCTGGATCGATTGCGGATCGTTGGGGATTTCATCACGGTGCAACGGGTTGATGTTGATCACCACAATATCGCTGGGCAACCCAGCACCAAACAGCGGGAACAAGGCAGGGTTGCCGGTATATCCGCCGTCCCAATAGGCCTCTCCGTCGATTTCAACCGCTTGGAACATGGTCGGCAAACAGGCAGACGCCATCAGCGCGTCCCCCGTGATGTCGCCACCGCTGAACACCTTGATCTTGCCCGTGCGCACATTCGTTGCACCAACGTATAATTCAGGGCCCTGTTCACCGCAGACATCATCGTAGTGAAATTTCTCAACGATAGATGTCAGCGGGTTGGAATACAGCGCGCCAGACGCGTAGGGCGACAACATCCGCGTGGTCATATCAATCGCTGCATAAGACGGCGAATACGCCATCGCAGCCGCCAACATCGGCGTGGCAGGTGCAATTGCATCCATCCAGTTGACCAGCGCATCATCCTTAACCGCCCCGATCTGTTCCCAGAACCAATCCAGGTTTTCTTTCGCACCCTCACGCCCGCCCGTGGCCATGCCGGCCTTCAACGCAGCGCCATTCATCGCCCCCGCAGAGGTGCCCGAAATCGCCGCAATCTCGATCCGGTCATCCTCAAGGATACGATCAAGAACACCCCAAGTGAACGCGCCGTGCGCGCCGCCGCCCTGAAGCGCAAGGTTGATCCGCTTCATGCGTCGTTCCATTTCGCCAACAGATCGCTGACCAGAATGCCGTTGATCGTCATGCCCGTCATATCGGCGTCCGCAATGCTGGCATTGGTCATGTTGACCCCCGAAATAGACAGCCCCGTCAGGTTGGCGTGATAAATCTTGGCATCCGTCATATTGGCATCATGGATCGTGGCACCGCTCAGGTTGGCGTTCTCGATATCAACCGCGGACATGTTGTTGTCGTAAAACCGCGCGCCCATCAAATGACTGTCGGTAAACGTCGCATCCGCAAGGCTGACACTGGCAAAGGTCGATCCTTGCAGGAATTCCATCTTATGGTGGATTGGCTTGGGCGTCTGGTCCAGTGTCACAGCGCAGTCCAGCCGCCATCAACGGAAATCGTGGTGCCCGTAATCTGCGCCGCCGCATCAGACGCCAAAAACACCGCCGTCCCGCCAAGCTGTTCAACCGTCGCAAATTCCTTGGACGGCTGGCGTTTCAACATGACATTCTTGATCACGTCTTCGCGGCTCATGTCATATTCTTTCATCGTATCGGGGATCTGGCTTTCGACCAGCGGCGTCAAAACGTAGCCCGGGCAAATCGCATTACATGTGATCGGCTCTTGCGCGGTTTCCAGCGCGACGGTTTTGGACAGCCCGACAATCCCGTGTTTGGCAGCGATATAGGCAGATTTATAGGGCGACGCCGTCAACCCGTGCGCGGACGCGATATTGATAATCCGCCCCCAGCCCTTTTCGCGCATCCCCGTCACCGCCGCCGCAGTCGTGTGAAACGCCGAAGACAGGTTGATCGCAATAATCGCATCCCACTTGGCCGTGGGGAATTCTTCGATCGGGGCAACGTGCTGGATGCCCGCATTGTTGATCAGGATGTCACATCCGCCCGCAGCCACCACCAAACGGCGGCAATCATCAGCCTTGGACATATCTGCGGCGACGTATTTCGCCTCAACACCAAAATTCTCGGCGATTTCAGCGGCCAGCGCATGATCTTCGTCGCGGTCTGTAAACGAATTCAGCACAACATTCGCGCCCGCCTTCGCCATTTCGCGCGCAACGCCAAGGCCGATACCTGAATTTGATCCGGTGATAACGGCGGTTTTTCCTGAAAGGGGGCCAGTGATCGACATGGGTGTCTCCTGCAAATTGGGTTTGACGCCTTATATGCTGCACCTGCACAAAGCGCGAGGGGGCATGCGCAATCCGTCAAACACCCTCGTTCGGCTGCCCCGTTGTTAACGCACCATTAACCAAAATCGCCGCACCCCTGCCCTTATTTGTCCACAAACCGTGTCTAAACCCGTCCTCAAGCTCTTATTGTCCAGCGTTCGGAGATGACATGGAACCGATTATTACAACGACCAGTGCAACACGATTTTTGTTCGGCACCACATCCATCAGTGGCGGCGCTTCTGTATTTTCAGGGGCTGTCGTGATTGGCACAGACCTGATTTATGACCCCGAAAGCGGCCTGCCCGTGGGTGGCCAGATCGACCGGATCGAACTTCAGACGCGTTCAGACGTGGATGGAAACACCGTCCACGCCGTTTACAGCGACATCAACGCGAATGTGTCCCAATTGGACAACGCGTTTCAGGATGCCCTGACACCCTGGTACGAACCCGCGCAATATTTCGGCGAAAGCTTCATGGAAGCCGCGGGAATCACCAACTGGAAAGGTGGCGCAGGCGACGACAAAGTCACCGGATCGACGCGCGGCGATGATATGCGCGGCGGCGAAGGCAATGACACCCTGTATGGCGACGGCGGCGAAGACACCCTGTTTGGCAACGATGGTGACGACAATCTTTATGGCGGCGACGGACGTGATGATCTGCGCGGCGGCGACGGCAATGATTACCTGCATGGCGGCGACGGCAAGGACAACATCCTTGGCGGCGAAGGCGATGACGACATCTATGGCGGCACCAGCAACGACGTTCTGTTTGGCGAAGCCGGCAACGACACCATCGACGGTGGCAGCGGCAAAGACGACATCAACGGCGGCGACGGCGACGATGTCATCGATGGCGGCAGCGACAACGACAGCGTGTCAGGCGGTGACGGCAATGACGTGATCAACGGCGGCACCGGCAAAGACCGTTTGAATGGCAACGACGGCGACGACGAAATCTACGGTGACGGCGGGCGCGATTCCGTGTTCGGCGGCGCGGGTGATGATGAAATCTATGGCGGCAGCGGCAATGATCTGTTGTCGGGCCACGATGACAACGATCTTGTCATGGGCGGCAACGGCAACGACTGGATCTATGGCAATAACGGCAACGACGAAGCCCACGGCGACGACGGTGTAGACAACATTCGCGGCGGCAACGGCGACGATGAACTTTACGGCGGCGACGGCGATGACAAAATCAGCGGCAACGCAGACAACGATGTTGTTGTGGGCGGCGCTGGTGATGACAAAATGCAGGGCGGCGACGGCAACGACATCATGATCGGCGGCGTGGACGACGATCAGGTCTCAGGCAACGACGGCGCGGATGTGTTTGTCGCTGACATGACATCGACCGAAGGCGGCACCATGACCGTGCGCGATTTCACCCAAGGCGAAGATTCGCTGTATCTGGACACAGGCGATGTTCTGACAGCCGCCGAACTGTTCGACATCTTTTCAGCGGACGCCACGCAGAACGGCAAACACGTCGAATTCGACAACGGTGAAGGCAACATCATGACCCTGCTTTACACCAACATCGAAAATATCTCGGCCGATGATTTCTATGACATCGACACAGAGTCCGAAGAAGAAGACGCCCTTCTCGGCTTCCTCTGACGCCCCCAAACACGACGATCAATCGGCCCTCACGTTCGCGCGTGGGGGCCGTTTTCGTCTGAAAATAGCCCACCCGCCCAAAGTGATTCCCTTGCCCGAACAAAGGGGTGCAATTTCAAACGGTTGAACATGCAGCTGGCCCCATAAACACCCAATAAAAAAAGGGCAGAAAAAAACCCCAGCCGAAGCTGGGGTTAAGTTATTGAGGCAGGTTTCATACAGGCAAGAAACCTATCGAGCAGTGCCCTGTGTATAAGCGTTCGCGCGCTCGCATCCAAGCTAAAAGTTTGAAATGGTTTGTTTCCACCTCTAGGCTGGGTCACAAATGACAGGCACCTCAGGGGGAGAGACATAAAAATGTCCCAACACATTCGATCCATTTCAGGCCGGATTTTCCGCGCAGCAGCGCTCGTCGCATCCACCAGCGTTTTCGCCAGCGCCCTCATGGCAGAGCCGACCCATGGCATAGCTATGTATGGTGAACCCGCCCTACCCCAAGATTTTGCGCATCTGCCCTACGCCAACCCCGACGCGCCCACAGGCGGCACAATGGTCACATCCACCGTCGGCAGCTTTGACAGCCTCAACCCGTTCATCACCAAAGGGTCCGTGCACTGGCAGTTGCGGTTCTTCATGGGCGAAGGCCTGATGGCGCGTTCGCTGGATGAACCTTTTACCGTCTACGGCCTTCTTGCCGAATCAATCGAGACCCCGGAAGACCGCTCATGGGTGGAATTTACCCTGCGCGAAGAAGCCCGATTCTCTGACGGATCGCCCGTCACCGTCGAAGACGTCATTTGGTCGTATGAAACACTGGGCACAATTGGCAACGGACGCTATCGCGGCTTTTACAGCAAAGTGGACAGCATCGAACAAACCGGCGATCGGTCCTTGCGCATCACTTTTAATGTCGAGGACCGCGAACTCGCGCTGATCGCAGGCCTGCGCCCGATCCTGCAAAAGACACAGTGGGAAGACCGTGACTTCGAAAATGCCTCGATTGAGGAAATCCCGATCACGTCCTCGCCCTATGTCATCACCAACTACGAGGCCAACCGCTTCATCGAATTTACCCGAAATCCGAACTATTGGGCACAAGACGTCGCGCCCTTCGTCAACGGGCAGCACAACCTCGACACCATCCGCATCGAATTCTTTGGCGATGAAGTCGCCGCATTCGAGGCCTTCAAAGTCGGTGAAATCAATTCCAACCGCGAATTCAACGTCGTGCGTTGGGAAACGCAGTATGACACCGCCCTGATCACTTCCGGTGACTTCGTGAAATCCGTCCTGCCCCATTCGCGCCCCTCGGGCATGCGCGGGTTCGTGATGAACACGCGCAGGGATCAGTTCGATGACATTCTGGTGCGCGATGCGATGATGCATGCCTTCAACTTTGAATTCATAAACGACACGATCACAGGTGGCGTGCAGCCGCGCATCACGTCGTATTTTTCCAACTCTCCGCTGGCAATGCAGGACGGCCCCGCAACGGGCCGCGTGCTGGAATTCCTCGAACCTTTCGCCGATGACATCCCCGCCGACGCCATCACAGGCTATGCCCTGCCCGTGTCTGATGGGTCCGAACGTAACCGCGCAGGCATTGGCGCGGCCCTCGATCTGATGGAACAGGCCGGATACACGATCCAGAACGGCGTGATGTCGGACAGCGACGGCACGCCGTTCACCTTCGACATCCTGCTTGAAACCAACTCGACCGAGAACACAGCGATCATCGACATCTACGTCGAAAGCCTGTCCCGCCTTGGCATCACGCCCACCGTGACCTCTGCGGACACCGCCCAGTACAAAGAACGCACCGACACCTATAATTTCGACATGACGTATTATCAGCGCGGCGTGTCGCTGTCCCCGGGCAACGAACAATACCTCTATTGGGGTCAGGACGCCGCCAACACAGAGGGCGGGCGCAATATGATGGGCGTGCAATCGCCTGCCATTGACGCAATGATCAACCGTCTGCTCACCTCCGACAGCCAGGACGATTTCGTCGCCGCCACCCGCGCGATGGATCGTTTGTTGACGGCGGGCCGCTACGTGGTGCCGATCTATCAGTGGAACATCAGCCGCATCGCGCATGACAAAAACCTGCGCTACCCCGACACCATGCCGATCTTTGGCGATTGGCCCGGCTGGCAGCCCGACGTGTGGTGGTACGCCGAAGACTAAACCACAGACAACAATATCTAGGGGGCGCTCCATCGGGGCGCCCTTTTGCCATCCATGCGCACCCCCTGCTCGCGTTAACCTTTAGGGCCGAAATCCGGGCCCACGCATCCGCGTGCTAACCCTTTGTTCACCTCCTGCCGTCTAGGTCACACCGTAAGGAGACCGACACATGGGCTACAGACCACACAGATATCCGACAATGTTTCCCGTTGACGTTGTACACGGCACCACCAACCAGAAATGCCACCTGACCAATATCACACCGACAGGCGCCGGCGTGTTTGAGGTCAAGGGCGTCAACAAAGGGGATGTCATCACCGTCAAATCATCCGTCGGCAATCTTGTCGCGACCGTGCAATGGGCCGAAGACGATCAATGCGGGGTGAAATTCGCCCAACAGCTCGGCACTCGCCAAATCGCCCAGATTCGACAAACCCCAAAAACGTTTGGCGCAATTCATCGCCCTGTTCACGCCTTTACCGAACTGCGCTAACGCCCGCCCGCGCATCAAAGCAGGCTTTGCATCGAAATCAGTGATCCGTCATAAATGCGTTACACATCAAAGATAGTGAAACGCCTATGAACATTCTTGTCCTTTGCACCGGTAACTCGGCCCGCTCGATCCTTTTGGAATGCATCCTGAACCGCAAAGGTGCGGGCCGCATCCATGCCTATTCCGCAGGCTCCACACCATCGGGCCGCGTCCATCCGCAGTCCTTGACGTTGCTGGCCGACAAAGGCTTTGCAACCGACGATCTGTCATCCAAAAGCTGGGACATCTACGCGACGCCGGACGCGCCCAAAATGGACATCGTCATAACCGTCTGTGACAGCGCCGCCGCAGAAACCTGCCCGTTCTGGCCCACCACAAACGGCCACGCGCCCGTGCAGGCCCATTGGGGCATTCCCGACCCTGCCGCAGCCGCCGAACCCGATTGGGACGCCGCATTTAGTGCGGCCTTTGATGCCTTGTCACGCAAGGCATCGGCCCTGATGGAATTGCCGTTGGACACACTGTCAACCGCCGACCTCAAAACCGCCCTGAACGGAATCGCCGACTTATGAACATGCAAAAACTCGGTGCTGAATTCATCGGCACCGCCTTCCTGCTGATCGGCGTCGTCGGCTCCGGCATCATGGCGCAAACGCTCACCGATGACACCGCCCTTGCCCTGCTGGCCAACGCCATCGCCACAGGCTGCACTCTCTATTTCATCATCACCATTTTGGGCCCCGTGTCGGGGGCGCATTTTAATCCGGTCGTCACGCTGGCCTTCGCGATCAAGGGCGATCATCCTTGGCCGCTTGCCGTGGCCTACATTCCTGTGCAGATCATCGGCGCCATCTTGGGCGTC
Organism: Octadecabacter dasysiphoniae; assembly: GCF_021532615.1. Taxonomy (GTDB): domain Bacteria; phylum Pseudomonadota; class Alphaproteobacteria; order Rhodobacterales; family Rhodobacteraceae; genus Octadecabacter; species Octadecabacter dasysiphoniae. The sequence continues at coordinate 1,255,663 of NZ_JAKGAQ010000001.1, read as the reverse complement.
TGGCTGTGTCATGTGATGTTTGACCTCTCCGTGTTGCAGTTTTCCACGACGGACCGCACAGGCGCGCATCAATGGACCTCCGAAATCTTCGCGACCTTCGGGCTGTTGTTCGTCATCATGGGCGGGCTGCGCAGCAATGCCGCCGCCGTGCCCACCCTTGTCGCGCTTTATATCACGGGGGCCTATTGGTTCACCTCCTCCACCAGCTTTGCCAACCCGGCGGTCACCATCGCGCGGATGTTTTCGGACACCTTCGCAGGCATCAATCCCGCCCATGTGTCCGGCTTTATCCTCGCACAGCTGGTCGGGCTGTTTGTGGCGCTGGCCGTCTTGCCGCTGCTGTTCGGCCCCGCCAAAGACGGCGCTGATTAACTTCGTCTCAATATCTGTTGGGTTTGATGGGCTGACCTTATAGGAGGATTCTCATGCCCTGGGCTCACGTTCTTGCCAGCTGGCCAAACCTGATCGAACATCTTTGCTATGATTTTCGCCACCTCGAAGTGACGGCCATGCGCCGGTTTCGCGGCGATCGCGCGCGTATGGAAATGTATCTTGCCGAAACCCACGATCTGACAGTCGCCGAAGCGGGCGAAGCGTTGGACAACTGGCTGACCTACACAGGCGCACGCCTTCGCGCACAGGCCGCGGCGTAATTGCGGCACTCAGGCCAGTGATGTCACCCAAAGGATCGTCGCATCCTCTGCGCTGATCGAAATGACATTGTGGCCCATGGATGCGTCGTAATACGCACTGTCCCCGCGCTTCATCTCAACGGGTTCGTAAAATTCGGTATAAAGCCGGATAACCCCCGTCAGCACGTATAGAAATTCTTCGCCGTCATGGCGCACCCAGCCGTCAAATTCGTCCGGTTTGCGCGCACGCACTTGCGCACGGTACGGCAACATCTGCTTTTTGGTCAGGGTTTCGGCCAGCAATTCATGCTCATAGGTCGCCGTGGCGTGGCTCGCCCCCTCACCGGATCGCGTCACCGACATCCGACCGGTCACTTGGCCCTTTTGGGGCGGCGTGAACAGCTGCGGCACCGAAATCTGCAACCCGACAGCCAACTTTTTCAACGCATCATAGGTCGGCGACATTTGCCCGTTTTCAATCTTGGACAAAGTTGATCGCGCCAATCCCGCCTGTGTGGCCGCCTGTTCCAGCGTCCAACCTTGGGCCTTGCGCAGCTCGCGCACCCGAATGCCAAGATCCAAAGGCACAGCCGTTTCACTGTCGCCACTTTCGCGCGCAATCGTAATCAGGGATCTGGGGTCAGTTGTCATATCAGTGCTATACGGCAGCACGCCCCCACCTTGCAACCGCACGGTGCGGGCGATACCGCTTGGCTCATGACCCCTGATCCCGTCCCAGCCCCTTTCAACATGGCCGCCCACGTGCTGGGCCGCGCCCATGATCTGCCCGACAAGATCGCGCTCAGCCTGCTTGGCGCGACATCTGCGCACCACTGGACATATGCGCAGCTTGAAACCGCCATTCGCGGCGCCGCAACAGGCCTTCTTCGCACTGGGCTAAAACCGTCTGACCGCGTGTTGCTGCGCCTTGGCAATGCGCCTGATTTCCCGATCGCCTTTCTGGCCTGCATCACCGCCGGGTTGATCCCCGTGCCGACCTCTGCCCAGCTGACGGCCCCTGAAATCACAGCCCTCGCACAAGACCTCGCGCCCGCCGCGATCATTGCCGCGGCAGGCATCACGCGCCCCGATTACTCTGCCGCGGTGATCACAACCGAAACCCTTGCATCCTTTGCCACACTGCCCCCCGCACCCTTTGAAATGGGCGATCCCAACCGCCCAGCCTACATCATTTTCACCTCCGGCACGTCAGGCACACCGCGCGGCGTGATCCATGCACACCGCGCCATCTGGGCCCGCCGGATGATGGTAGACGGCTGGTACGGCCTGACGCCAAATGATCGTGTCTTGCACGCGGGCGCATTCAATTGGACCTACACGCTCGGCACCGGATTGATGGACCCATGGACACGCGGCGCAACCGCCCTGATCCCCGCCGCAGGCACCACGCCCGCCCAACTGCCCCGCCTTCTGCGCGATCACAACGCGACACTTTTTGCAGCCGCACCAGGTATTTACCGCCAACTCTTAAAGTCGGAATTCACCCCGATGCCAGCCCTGCGACACGGGCTGTCGGCGGGTGAAAAGCTCCCCGAAACGACGCGCACCGCATGGACAAACGCCTCCAAAACCCCGATTTTCGAAGCCTACGGAATGTCGGAATGTTCCACCTTCATCTCTGGCAATCCGTCCCGGCCTTCAGACCCCGATACCCTCGGCCAGCCCCAAACCGGCCGCCAGATCGCCCTTCTGGATCCCACTGGATCACCCGCAAACGCAGGCCAGATCGCGGTTCATACATCCGATCCCGGCCTCATGCTCGGCTACCTCAATGCGCCGGATGAAACGGCGGCCAAATTCAGCGGGGATTGGTTCCTGACGGGCGATGTCGCCACCCGCACCCCGTCTGGCGCCATCCGTTATGACGGGCGCGTGGATGATATGATGAACGCGGGCGGCTACCGCGTGTCACCCATCGAAGTCGAAAGCGCCCTTACCCTGCATCCCGCCATAGAAGACGCCGCCGCCGTAGAGCTGCGCGTGAAATCGGACGCCAGCATCATTGCCGCCTTTTACACCGGCCCAGATGTGTTAGATCAGGGCGAACTCGCGGCACATTGCACCGCGCACCTCGCTCACTACAAAACGCCGCGCCTGTTCATTTGGCGCGACACACTGCCCCGCGGGGCGAACAACAAACTCCTGCGCCGCGCGCTTAGACAAAACTGGGAGGCCGATCATGGTCAAACTTGATATCATTTCCGACCCGATTTGCCCGTGGTGCTACATCGGCAAAACCAATCTGGACCGCGCGCTGGAACAGATCCCCGATCACCCGTTCACCATCGAATGGCACCCGTTCCAGCTGAACCCGACAATGCCCGCAGGCGGCATGGGACGGCGCGACTACCTTGAGGGAAAATTCGGCGGCAAAGAAGGCGCCGTCAAAGCCTACGCACCCGTCGTGACAGCAGCCGAGGCCGCGGGCCTCAAGATCGATTTTGACGGCATGCAGCGCACCCCCAACACCATCGACGCACACCGTCTGATCCACTGGGCGGGCATTGAAGGGCGCCAATCCTTCATCGTCCAGCGCCTGTTCGAGGCTTATTTCCGCGACGCGCGCGACATCGGTGATCACGAAGTCCTGGCCGACATCGCCGATGGCTGCGAAATGGACGCCGCAGTGGTCACCAAGCTGCTGAATTCAGACGCGGACATCGAAAACATCCAGAAACGCGATGCCCACAGCCGCGAAATGGGCATTTCGTCTGTGCCGACCTTTATCGTCGCCAACCAACACGCGGTGCCCGGCGCGCAGCCCACCGAAATGTGGCTCAAGGTGATGGGCGAAATCATGGACCAGATCGAGGCGGACGAGTGATCACCGACACCTCGCGTTTTGACAACCGGGTGTTGAATTTCATCCTGCATCCGGTTTTTGCCTTGGAACTGGCGATCTGGGCCGCCGCAATCGCCCTGTACAAAAGGCCCGCATAATGCCCCCGATCAAACCCCTCGGCCAAACGGAATTTGTCGCGCTGATTGCGATGTTGATGGCGACAATCGCCATTTCTATCGATGCCATGCTGCCCGCCCTGCCCGAAATCGCCGCTGAATTATCACCCGACGCGCCCAACCGCGCGCAGTTGATCATCACCAGCTTTGTGCTTGGCATGGGTTTGGGCACGTTCTTCACGGGTCCGCTGGCCGACCGGTTCGGGCGCAAAGCGGTGATTGTCACGGGTGCCGCGCTGTACGTTTGCGCGACTTTGGCGGCCTATTTCGCGCAATCGCTGGAAACCATGCTGGCCGCACGCCTCGCCATGGGGTTGGCCGCCGCCGCCCCCCGCGTCGCCTCCGTGGCGATTGTGCGCGATCTTTATTCCGGCCGCGACATGGCGCGCATCATGTCGTTCATCATGTTGATCTTTTCGCTGGTGCCCGCCCTCGCGCCGTCCCTTGGCGCCGTGATCATCGCCGTGTCTGATTGGCGCGGCATCTTTCTGGCCTTCGCGATCTTTGCGACGCTCGTGTCGATCTGGTTGATGCTGCGCCAACCCGAAACATTGCCGCCCGAAAAACGCCGCCCGCTGAGCTTCACAAGCCTGTGGTCCGCCGCCAGCGAAGTCCTGCGCCACCCCACCGTGCGTCTAGCCACCCTTGTCCAAACCCTCAGCCTCGGGATGTTGTTTTCCGTGCTCAGCTCCACCCAGCAGGTGTTTGACGTCACCTACGGACAGGGCGAAACCTTTCATTTATGGTTTGGCGGCATCGCAATTCTGGCCGCCTCCGCGTCCATCGTAAACGCCCGTATCGTGCAACGCCTTGGCATGCGCCCGATCATCAAAGCCATGTTTTTAGCCCAAATCGCGTTGTCATTGGGGATGGTGCTGGTCGTCAGCCTTCATCTGCCCAACCAGATAGAACTGCTGTTTTACGCGTTCTGGACAATTTCGGTGTTCTTTCAGGCCGGCCTCACGCTCGGCAACCTTAACGCGCTAGCGATGGAACCCATGGGCCACATTGCAGGCATGGCCGCGTCCCTCGTCACGGCGTCCGCAACCGTGGGCGCTGTCTTTATCGCCGTGCCCATCGGGCTGCGCTTTGACGGAACACCAATGCCATTGGCCATCGGCACCCTTATCTGCGCCGTTCTGGCCTTCACCCTGACATCCATGATCCGGCGCGACAGCGACGGCTAGGCCTTCGCCTTTTTGGCCTCTTTCACCTTCGCGGCCAAATCGCGGGCGATGTTGAACGACCCTTGGATCTTTTCGCGGTCCGTACCCCAATCGCGGCGAATGACGATCTTGTTGTCCTTCACCTTGGCCAGCCCGCGCTGGTCTTCGATGAATTCAACCAACCCCTTGGGCGAGATGAACTTGTCGTTGTGGAACCGCAAAACAGCCCCCTTCGGGCCCGCATCCAGCTGAGAAATGCCAGCGCGTTTGCACATCGCCTTAATGCGCACGACCAGCATCAACGTGTTGACCTCACGCGGTAATTTCCCGAACCGGTCAATCAGTTCCGCAGCAAATCCTTCCAGCTCAACCTTGGTCGTCAGATCAGACAGGCGGCGATATAACCCAAGACGCACATCCAGATCAGGCACGTAGGTGTCAGGGATCAGCACAGGCACACCAAGGTTAATCTGCGGCGCCCACTGGCCATCCTCAACCAAGGTCACTTCACCGGATTTGATCTTGGCGATCTGTTCTTCCAGCATGCTCTGATACAACTCATAGCCGACTTCGCGCATCTGGCCGGATTGTTCTTCGCCCAGCAAATTGCCCGCCCCGCGAATATCCAAATCCTGCGACGCCAGCGTGAAACCAGCCCCCAGCGTGTCGATCGATCCAAGCACACGAAGCCGTTTTTCAGCCTGCGGCGTCAGTTTCTGGCGCGGCTTATAGGTCAAATACGCATAGGCCCGCGTTTTGGAGCGCCCGACCCGCCCGCGAATTTGATACAGCTGCGCAAGGCCGAACATATCCGCGCGGTGCACGATCATCGTGTTTGCCGTTGGAATATCCAGACCACTTTCCACAATCGTCGTCGCTAACAGCACATCATATTTGCCGTCATAAAACGCGTTCATCCGATCATCGAGCTCACCTGCGGCCATCTGGCCGGACGCGGTAATGAACGACACTTCGGGCACCTCATCGCGCAGGAACGCTTCGATGTCGGGTAAATCAGAAATGCGCGGCACGACGAAAAACGACTGCCCGCCGCGGTAATGTTCACGCAACAGCGCCTCGCGGATGGTCACGGTATCAAATTCGGACACATAGGTGCGGATCGCCAAACGATCGACGGGTGGTGTGCCAATAATGCTCAGCTCACGCACGCCCGACAGCGACAATTGCAACGTGCGCGGGATCGGCGTGGCCGTCAGCGTCAGCACGTGAATGTCCGTGCGCATCTGTTTCAGCCGTTCCTTGTGCTGCACGCCAAAGTGCTGTTCTTCATCAATCACCAGCAATCCAAGGTTCTTGAAGCGCACGGATTTGGCCAGCAACGCATGGGTGCCAATCACGATATCGACCGTGCCCTTCGTGATCCCGTCCCGCGTCAGCGCTGCTTCTTTCGCACTCACAAAGCGCGATAACGTCCTGACATTGATAGGAAATCCACGGAACCGTTCGGCAAAACCCTTGTAGTGCTGGCGCGCCAGCAACGTCGTCGGCGCGACAATCGCCACTTGCACACCAGACATCGCCGCGACAAACGCCGCACGGATCGCGACCTCGGTTTTACCAAAACCCACGTCACCACACACAAGGCGATCCATCGGTTGCCCCGATCCGAGGTCTTCGATCACATCGCCAATCGCGGCCAATTGATCATCCGTTTCCGCATAGGGAAAACGGGCCAAAAACTGATCCCACATCCCATCCGGCGGGGTCAACGCAGGCGCTGTGCGCAGCGCGCGTTCGGCCGCCACTCGGATCAGGCGCTCCGCCATCTCGCGGATGCGTTCCTTCAGCTTGGCCTTCTTGGCCTGCCACGCACCGCCACCCAATCGGTCCAGCAGCCCGACCTCATGACCAAACCGGCTAAGCAGTTCGATATTTTCAACAGGCAGATACAGCTTTGAATTTTCGGCATATTCCAGCAGCAGGCATTCATGCGCCGCCCCTGCGGCCGTCACGACCTCAAGCCCCAGATACCGGCCCACACCGTGATCCACGTGAACCACCAGATCACCGGGTGTCAGGCTTTGCGTTTCGGTCAGGAAATTCTCGGCGCGCTTTTTGCGTTTGGTTTGCCGGATCAACCGATCCCCCAGCACGTCCTGTTCGGACACAACGGTCAGTCCGTCGGCCTCGAACCCGTGTTCCAACGCCCAAACCGCCAGATGCAGCCCGCGTTTTCCAACCCGTGCAAAATCCGTGACAGGGATTGTCTCGGCAATACCCTCATCCTCGATCAACCCCATCAGACGTTCGCGCGCGCCCTCGGAGTAGGACGCAACAACAACCGGCCCGCTTTCAAGTTTCGCTTTAAGATGATCCGCCAACGCCCCGAAAAGGCTGATACTTTCCTGCTGACGCTCTGGCGAAAAATTGCGCCCGATGCGCCCGCCGGCATCGATTACGTTCAACCCTGTGGCTTGTGGCAATGCCCCGAATTGCAACACGCGCTTGTCCGCAATTGCGGCGTCCCACGCGGCCATATCCAGATACAGCCCGTCAGGTTTGGCGGGCTTATAAACGGAATCCATCCGCCCCTTGGCCAACATCGCCTCACGGCGCGCATCATATTGATCGGCAATAGACACCCAGCGGGCATCGCGCTGTGCTGCGTTTTGTTCGTCCAACGTCACGGTTGCTGATGGCAGGTAATCAAACAGCGTCTCAAGGGTTTCGTGAAAGAACCCCATCCAGTGTTCCACGCCCGCGTGTTTCTTGCCCGCGCTCACCGCCTCATAAAGCGGGTCATCCGTGCCCGCCGCGCCAAATTCCAAACGGTAATTCTGTCGGAACCGCGTGATCGCAGCCTCATCCAAAATCACCTCTGACACGGGGGCAAGCTCAACCACCTCAAGCGTTTCGGTGGTGCGCTGCGTCGCGGGGTCAAAGCGGCGCGCCCCGTCCAGATCATCACCAAACAGATCAAGGCGCACAGGCCCCGTCTGACCGGGCGGGAAAATATCAATAATGCCGCCGCGCACCGCGTAATCGCCGGGCTCTGTCACGGTGGGCGCTTGGGTAAAGCCCATGCGCACCAAAAATCCCCGCAACGCGGCCTCGTCCACCCGTCCGCCCACACGCGCGCTGAACGCAGCCTCGCGCAGCACAGACCGCGCAGGCACTTTTTGGGTGGCGGCATTCAGCGTTGTCAGCAAAATGAACTTTGCAGGCATCCCATGCGCCAACCCCGCCAGCACCGCCATACGGGCGGCGGACACATCGGCGTTGGGCGACACACGGTCATAGGGCAAACAATCCCAGCCCGGAAACACAATCACGGGCATGTCGGGCGCAAAAAACGCCAAAGCCGCGCGCGTGGCCTCAAGGCGTTTGTCATCGCGGCAAATATGCACGACCGCGCCTTTGTCGGCCTCGGCCAAAATAAGACGGGCGTCAAACCCTTCGGGCGCGCCGGACACGGTGATATGTTTGGATGCTGTCATACCCCCGACCTACCCCGCGGACAGGCCAAGTCAACCGCTAGAAGATCGGGCTAACGGCCAAATTCTGATACATGCCATACATCGCGGTCACGAAGATCGAAATCATACCGATAAACTGGGTGATAACGCGGTGTTTGGACAGCCGCGCATAAAGGGCCTCGCCCTCGGGCTGCTGTGTCGCGATGGCTTGTGATGTCGACAGGCTCAGCGCGCCCACCAACGTCAGCGGAAACGCCAGCAAAAACACCGCTTGGGCAAATTCCACATCATAGAAAAACGCCAAAATCGCCAGTGACGTCAGCGCAAAAGACAGCACCAGCAACAACACCAACCCGGACACCTGCCCGATGTACAACAATCGGTTCACGTTGATGCGCACCATGTCGTGCAAATCCGCCTCGGCCTGCCCACCATTCTTGCGCGCGCGCTGGATCATATCAAACGGCACGCCCAGCACCCAATGGCTGACCGATGACCACACGACAGCAAGCGCAATCCAGAACCAAAGGTTGCTGAACGACCGCATATCGATCACTTCAAAAAGGGTGTTGGTCCAATCCACGACGTCCGCCTGTTGATTTTTGCGCAACCTAACGCTGCGCGGCGCCAATGCCCAGACTTGTGATGTCACGATTTACATGGCAGCAGTTGGGTGTGACTTGAAAGGCCCGACTGATGACGCTTCCTCCGTTTCCGACAACCCGCCTGCGCCGCCTGCGCGCCACCCCCGCGCTCAGATCGATGGTGCGCGAATCCGCGCTGTCGCCTGCCGATTTCATCTGGCCCGTATTCGTGATGGAAGGCACCGACGCCGAAGAACCCGTCGCCTCCATGCCCGGCGTGATGCGCCGCACCGTGGATCGCATCGGTGCCGCCGCGCGCGAAGCCTATGCCATGGGCATCCCCGCGATCTGCATTTTCCCCTATACCACGATGGACGCGCGCACCGAAGACTGCGCGCTCGCCTGGTCACCCGACAACATCGCCAACCGCGCCATCGCCGAAATCAAAAAGGCCGTGCCCGACATGGCCGTGATGACCGACATCGCGCTTGATCCCTACAACATCAACGGCCACGACGGCTTTGTTGAAAATGGCGAAATCGTCAACGACCGCACAGTCGAAGCATTGGTAAAAATGGCGCTGGTTCAGGCGGAAATGGGCGCCGATATCCTCGGCCCGTCCGATATGATGGACGGGCGCGTCGGTGCCATCCGCACAGCACTTGAATCCGCGGGCCACCAAAAGGTGACGATCCTCAGCTACACCGCCAAATATGCCTCTGCGTTTTATGGCCCATTTCGCGATGCGGTTGGGGCGTCCAGCGCGCTCACGGGGGACAAGAACACCTACCAGATGGATCCTGCAAACTCGGACGAGGCCATGCGCCTCGTGGCCCGCGACATCGCGGAAGGCGCGGATATGATCATGGTCAAACCCGGTATGCCCTACCTTGATATCGTGCGCCGCGTGAAAACCGAATTTGGCGTGCCGACGTTCGCCTACCAGGTGTCGGGTGAATACGCTATGATGCAGGCGGCCGCGCAAAACGGCTGGCTGGACCATGACAAAGTGATGATGGAATCGCTGATGTGCTTCAAACGCGCTGGCTGTGACGGAGTGCTGACCTATTTCGCCCCCGCCGCCGCCAAGCTGCTGAATGGCTAATTCCCGCCACCCTGCATCTAGGTGCTGACATCACGCGAAATACCGCCTATTGTGTTCCCCATAACGGGGGCAAACCCCGAACCTTTAGGCACGAGGCAGTCATGACCCTACTTAACAGACGCTCCTTTGCGCTCAGCGCATTGGCAACAACCACCCTATCCGCTTGCGGCAATGGCATCGGCGGCAATGGCGCTGCGGTGATCGACAGCCGCGTCGATAGCACCCTGAATTTCATGTATAACAACTACCCCGGCACGCGCGATTTGTCGTTCAAAGCCAGCGGAATGCTGGTGATGCCCGTCGTCACCGAGGCAGGGCTTGGCTTTGGCGGATCGTTCGGGCGCGGCGCGCTGCGCATCGGTTCCAGCACCGTGGATTACTACTCCGCGACCTCCGGCAGCGCGGGCCTTCAGATCGGCGCACAGCAATACTCGACGGTTCTGTTCTTCATGACCCAAGACGCGCTGACAGATTTCCGCCGTGCAAACGGTTGGGCTGCGGGTGCGGACATCGAATATGCATTGCAAGACCGCGGCGAAACCCTGCGCGCTGAAACGACAACATCCCTCGCGCCAGTTATCGCAGTTGTCTTCGCACAGGCCGGATTTCGTGCCGGTGCGACGATTGAGGGCACTAAATACACAAGAATTATCCCGTAATCAGGGACTTAGCGGTTATCATCCGGTGTGGGCCATATCACGCCCATACCGGACCCATACCCGAACCATACCGGACCCATACTGCATATCTAGGCGCGCAGCCGTTCGCCTTTGGGGTCAAACGGTGGCTCAGCCAACACCACGCCCCGGTGCGGTTTGCCAAGGATCATGACGTCAACAGCACTGCCCGCGGGCGTGTCCTTGAGGTATCCCAGCGCAAGGCTCATCCCCACAGAATACCCATACGCCCCCGACGTGACCCGCCCGACCGGCGTGCCGTCAGGTCGGAAAATAGGTTCTCCTCCAGTGGCATCCGCCGTCGTCACATCCTGCACATGGATCAACGACAACACCTCACGTGATACACTATCTTTGACCTTCAAGTATTTGTTTTTATGTAGAAATTTCTTTTCTACTTTGATCAACCGATCCAACCCGACCTCTTGGGGCCAATACTCGGGGCTATATTCGCGCCCCCAAGATCCGTAGCCCTTTTCGACCCGCAGCGACATCAACGCACGACTTCCCACAGGGCCGCCATCCTGTGCGTCAGCCGCTTTCAAAAGTGCTTCATAAACAATGGCTTGGTCCGCAGCCTTGCAGTGAATTTCCCAACCCAAATCGCCGGTAAAAGACACACGCAGCGCCAGACACGCGGCCCCCGCAACCTCGATCCACTTTGACCGCATGAACGGAAAATCATCCGTCGCCAGTGATGTATTCGTAAGTGATTGCAACGCCTTACGCGCCAAAGGTCCGGCAATGTTAAACCCGCACCACGCATCCGTCATGCTTTCGAATGTGGTGTCTTCGGGCATCGGGACCATGGCCCAGAACCGCTGATGATACCGCTCCGCCATGCCAGACCCAATGACCCAGAACTCATCCTCACCCATGCGCGTCACGGTGAAATCGCCCGCAATACCGCCATTCACGCCAATCAACGGCGTAAGGCAGGACCGCCCCACGGCCTTGGGCATGGTGTTGGCAAACACAGCGTTCAACCAATCCTCAGCCCCCGCACCCGCGCAGCGGTATTTGGCGAAGTTGGAAATATCAATAACACCAACGGCTTGGCGCAACATCTTCACCTCGCGCCCAACACTGTCAAACCACGGCTGGCGGGTGAAACCCGCACTGTCTGGCGTGTCTTTGTCGAAATAGGCCGCATGTTCCCAGCCGTAGTTCAGCCCGAACACCGCGCCCATATCACGCTGCTGTTCATACACAGATCGCACGCGCACAGGCCGGCCCGCATCGCGTTCTTCGCCGGGGAAATGGATCTTGAAACGATGCGCATATTGGTCGCCCACCCGCGCTTTGGTGAACTTTGCATCGGCCCATTTACCAAATCTTGCGACATCCCATGCAAACATGTCGTAAGTCGATTCGCCTTCGGTGATCCATTCTGCCGCCATCAAGCCCATTCCACCGGACTGGCTAAACCCCGGGATAATCCCGTTGCAGCAAAAGTAGTTCGATAAATCAGGATGCGGGCCAAACAAAACATTGGAATCCGGTGACCAGATCATCGGACCATTGATTACCCGTTTGATCCCCGCCTCACCCACGGCGGGCACACGATCAATCGCGCGCATCATATTGTCTTCGATCCGTTCCAGATCATCCGCAAACAATTCATGGCCAAACCCTTGGGGCGTGCCATCCTCGGCCCAGAACCGCACGTCTTTTTCATAAGCCCCGACAAGCAATCCCTGCCCCTCTTGGCGCAAATAATACTCTCCGTCGCGATCCGCGACAGACGGCAACCGGCGATCCATAGCCGCAATTTCCGCGATGGTTTCGGTCACGAAATACTGGTGTTCGGTCGGCAAAAGCGGCAGTTCAATCCCTGCCAGTTTCGCCACCTCGCGCCCCCACAATCCGGCGGCGTTGATCACCCACTCGGTCGCGATATTCCCTTTTGGCGTCTCAACAATCCACGTCCCGTCCGGCTGCTGCACCGTCGCTGTGACGGGGCAAAATCGGATAATTTCAGCCCCGCGCTGACGTGCCCCGATCGCATAGGCATTCGTCACGCCGCTGGGGTCAACATTGCCGCCATCGGGTTCAAACATGATGCAGCGGATGCCGTCATAGTTCACCAAAGGATGCAGCGCCTCTGCCTCGGCCCGCGACACTTCATGGAAATTCATCCCATAAAACTTGGCCTTGGCCGCCTGAAGACGCAGCTGATGTTCACGCTCCTCGGTCTGGGCCAGATACAGCGACCCCGGCTGAAAAACACCACACGACTGGCCTGTCTCAGCCTCAAGCTCATTATACAAATTCATCGTGTAATGCTGAATGCGCGAAATGTTCGTGCTGTCATGCAACCCGTGAATATTGGCCGCTGCGTGCCACGTCGATCCGCTGGTCAGCTCGTCGCGTTCAAGCAGGACAACATCGGACCAGCCAAGTTTCGCCAAATGATACAAGATCGAGCAGCCAATAACGCCGCCCCCTATGACAACAGCTTGGGCATGGGTGCGCATGGGTCTCTCCTTTGGTTACCCCTACAGTGAAATCCCTGCGCGCGCGCCATTTGCCACAATGCGACACCTCTTGTCGCAAACCGTCCCCCCCTGCATCACAATCAAAATTAGCCTATACCCAACGAAGGAGACCATCATGAAAACCACCACCCGCGTTGTTGTCATCGGCGGAGGCGTCGTAGGCGCGTCCGTTCTGTACCACCTGACCAAACTGGGCTGGTCCGATGTGATGTTGCTGGAACGATCCGAATTGACAAGCGGGTCAACCTGGCACGCGGCGGGCGGATTTCACACGCTGAATGGCGACACGAACATGGCAGCACTTCAGGGCTACACCATCAAGCTTTACAAGGAGTTGGAGGAGATCACAGGCATGTCGTGTGGTCTGCACCACGTGGGCGGCGTGACGCTGGCCGACAACAAAGACCGCTTTGATATGCTGGTCGCAGAGCGCGCAAAACACCGCTACATGGGCCTAGAGACCGAGATCATCGGCCCCGATGAGATCAACAAAATCGCGCCCATCGCCAACACGGACGGCATTATCGGCGGGCTTTATGATCCGCTTGACGGGCACCTTGACCCCAGCGGTACGACCCACGCCTACGCAAAGGCGGCGCGCATGGGCGGGGCGGACATCGTCACGCATTGCATGGTCACCGCCACAACCCAGCGCGCGGATGGAACATGGGATGTCGTGACCGACAAAGGCACGATCCACACAGAAAACGTCGTGAACGCGGGTGGGTTATGGGCACGCGAAGTCGCCGCGATGGCGGGAATTTACGCCCCCCTGCATCCGATGGAACACCAATACATCGTCACAGACGACGTGCCCGAAATCGTGGCCCGCGACACAGAACACCCCCACGTCATGGACCCTGCCGGCGAAAGTTATCTGCGCCAAGAAGGCAAAGGGCTGTGCATCGGATTTTATGAACAAAAGGCGCGACCTTGGGCGGTGGACGGCACACCGTGGACGTTCGGCCATGAACTGCTGGCCGATGATTTTGACAAGATCGAAGACAGCATAGAATTCGCCTACAAACGCTTTCCGGCCTTGGGCCGTGCGGGCGTGAAATCGGTGGTGCACGGCCCCTTCACCTTTGCACCTGACGGCAACCCACTGGTTGGCCCCATCCCAGGCCTGCGCGGATATTGGTCGGCCTGCGGGGTCATGGCGGGGTTCAGCCAAGGCGGCGGCGTCGGCCTCACGCTGGCGCAGTGGATGATTGACGGCGAACCGGACCGCGACGTAACTGCGATGGATATCGCGCGCTTTGGGAACTGGATCACACCGGGCTACACCCGCCCCAAAGTCATCGAAAACTATCAAAAACGGTTTTCAATCGCCTACCCCAACGAAGAACTGCCCGCCGCGCGCCCGCACCGCACAACGCCGATGTATGACATCTTTTCTGGCCTTGGCGCCGTGTGGGGCCATCAATACGGGCTCGAGGTCCCCAACTACTTTGCGCAGGGCGATGAACCCACATTCGAAGACCCGTCGTTCCGGCGATCAAACGCCTTTGATGCCGTCGCCCGCGAGGTCAAATGCTTACGCGAAAACGTCGCCATCACCGAAGTGCATAACTTCGGAAAATATCGCGTTAAAGGTGTAAATGCGCGGGCGTGGCTGGACCGGATCATGGCGGGCCGCATTCCCAAACAGGGCCGCATTTCGCTGACGCCAATGCTGTCTGAAAACGGCAAACTTTTGGGCGATTTCACGGTGTCCTGTCTAAGCGAAACCAGCTTTGTTTTAACCGCGTCTTACGGTGCGCAGGCCCAGCACATGCGTTGGTTCCTCCAACATCAAGACAACGGCGTAAGCATCGAAAATATAAGCGATAAAGTGAACGGCTTTTCCATCGCGGGCCCCAACGCGCGCGACCTTCTAAAGGCCTGCACGCGCGATGATGCGGATCTGAAATTTTTAGACGTGAGCACCATGACCATCGGGCAGACCGCCTGCACGGTCAATCGGGTGTCGTACACAGGTGATTTGGGGTACGAAATTTACTGTGATCCGATGGACCAACGCGCCCTGTGGAAAACTCTGTGGGAAACTGGCCAGCCGATGGGCCTGTCCTTGTTTGGAATGCGCGCGATTATGTCACTGCGGCTGGATCGCTTTTTCGGGTCATGGATGCGGGAGTTTTCGCCCGATTATACAGCGGCCGAAACGGGGATGGATCGGTTCATCAAATGGGACAAAGACTTCATCGGCAAGGCCGCAGCACAGGCCGACGCGGCCCCCCGCCGCCTTGTCACGTTCGACGTTGATGCCAACGACGCCGACGTCACTGCCTATGAACCCGTGTTCATTGACGGCACGGTTCAGGGCTTTTGCACATCGGGCGGTTATAGCCATCACACGGGCAAATCCATCGCGTTCGCACTGATCCCGAAAGACCACGCCGTTGACGGCCTAAAGGCACAGATCGAAATCTTGGGTGAAATGCGCAACGCGACCCTGATCACCGCGCCCATCTTTGACGCCAACGGGTCGCGGATGCGCGGATGATACCGATCCTGATCCTGGCGGCCGGACGCTCTGCCCGCATGGGCGGTCGTGACAAGCTGCTTGAAACGGTAGACGGCGTGCCGCAACTGCGCCGTTTGGCGCAGGCGGCGGTGTCGTTGGGCGGGGGTGTTTATGTGGCCCTGCCCCATACCGACCACCCGAGGCATAGCATTATCAATGACTTAGACGTCACCGTTTTGGTTGTGCCTGACGCGGCTGAAGGCATGGGGGGCACCATGCGCGGGGCCGTCGCGCAGCTGCCCCAATGCGCGCGGTTCATGATGGTGCTTGGTGATCTGGTCGAAATCGGCGCGGATGAAATGCGCACCGTGGCCCACGCCGCGCTGGCACACCCCGATGCCCCGATCGTGCGCGGCGCAACGCAAAGCGGCAAAGCGGGCCACCCGATTGTGTTTCATGACGACGTGCGCGGCGGGTTTGCCCACCTTAAGGGCGACACAGGTGGCGAAGAACTCGTCCGCCCGCTGATCGCCAAAACGGTCTTGGTCCCGCTGCCCAATGACGTCGCGCGCCTTGATCTGGACACGCCGCAGGATTGGGCCGACTGGCGCACCAAAACCGGACGCTAACCCCAACATCCGAACATGAAAAAAGGGCCAGATGCACCCCTGCATCCGGCCCTTTTCTATCGCGGCAGGGCCCAAAGACCCCACCGCAGCTGCATATTCGTTTACTTCACCAAAAGCTTGGCTTCGTGTTTCTTCAGCGCGCGACGTGCAGACTGGTATCCTTCCAGACCCTGCTTTTCCTGAAGCTCTGGGAAGAGCTCAAAGATTTCGTTGCGCTGCGCGTTGCCGATCCCCTTGAGGGAATAATCGCCAGGCTGGAAGCTTTCAGTCCATGCACCGTTTGACAGCACCACTTCGTGGTTGTCGAACATGAAGTGAATGTAGGCAGTGCCCATCACATCAACAGCATGGATACCTTCGGATCCAACAAGGTGCTTGGCAGCGGCCAGAACTTCACGCTCTTCGAAATAAAGTTGCGTTTTGTCTGATGCGACCAGCATCCGGTGGTTTGGCGATACCAGCATATCACGCTCTGGCAGACCATTCCCGAGGGCACCGGCACGTACCAGGATCGGCTTGAGGTGCGGATTGGCCACAAGTGCCTTGCCCGTCATCTCTTTGCGGCCTGTCCAACGGATCTCTTGGATGCCGTTGTCACGTGTGATGATCCGGTCGCCTTCGCGAAGCTCCTCGACCAGACGTTCGCCTTTCGGTGTCGCGATCGTTGTACCCGGCGTAAAGCATGGCACCACGTTCTCGATTTCTTCGAACGTCATGGTGGTTCCGTCAAGGAAGTTGACGATACCGTCTTCACGATCCGCAGACGTGTAGGTGATGAAATCAACGCCCGCACCCGTCAGGTCCAGTGTGTCGAAGTCGTCGCCAGCGTTGCCGCCGTTGACCACATCACCACCGTTACCGCCAAGGATCACATCGCGATCCGCGCCACCGTTGATGAAGTCTTCGCCGTCGCCGCCTGTCAGCGTGTCGTTGCCGTCGTTGCCGGATACGGTGTCATCACCGTCGCCGCCGTTGACCACATCGTCGTCCTGACCACCGGCCAAACGATCATCGCCGTCGCCGCCATCAAGGGTATCTTCGCCAACACCGCCGAACAGAACGTCGTCACCTTCTTCGCCGTCAAGGATGTCGTCACCCTCTTCGCCCTTGAGGATGTCGTCGCCTTCGCCACCGAGGAGCGTATCGTTGCCCGCGCCGCCGAACAGTTCGTCGTCGTCGATTTCACCGTCGATGAAGTCGTCGCCGTCGTCACCATAAAGTTCGTCACTGTCGTCGGCACCAAGGATGGTGTCATTGCCAGCGCCACCGAAGACCAGATCGTCGCCGTTGTCGGGCTCAGGATCGCCAAGGTCATCGTCGAACTGCTCAGGGATACCGAAGAGGTCTGTGCCAGGCTCAAGCCCTGCAAAGATCGTATCGTTGCCTTCGCCACCAAAGATCGTGTCAGACCCTTCGCCACCGATGATCGTGTCGTTGCCGTCACCACCGTCGATTTCGTCAGCGTCGATACCACCGTCGATCACGTCGCGGCCTGTGCCACCAAAGATCACGTCAGCGTCGTCGCCTGTTGTGATTGTATCGTTGCCAGCACCACCGAACACAGTGTCGAGGTCATCTGTCGGGGACGAACCAGGGAAATCACCATCCGCAGGGATAATGTCGCCAAAGCTCAGATCAGGAAGAGGAACCTGATCGTTGCTGGTGTCGATGGTGTCGTTGCCGTCGCCGCCTTCAACCACATCGCTGCCTTCGGCCGTTGCGATGGTGTCGTTGCCAGTTCCGCCAAACACTGTGTCGTCGCCAGACGCGCCCCACAGATCATCATCGCCAGCGCCGCCGTCGATTGTATCGTCGCCAGATCCGCCTTCGATTTTGTCAACGCCGGTTCCACCGCTG
This sequence comes from Octadecabacter dasysiphoniae, assembly GCF_021532615.1. Taxonomy (GTDB): domain Bacteria; phylum Pseudomonadota; class Alphaproteobacteria; order Rhodobacterales; family Rhodobacteraceae; genus Octadecabacter; species Octadecabacter dasysiphoniae. Next base: position 1,237,632 of record NZ_JAKGAQ010000001.1, on the reverse strand, counting down.
AGGTCATCATCGCCGGCACCGCCAAAGATCATGTCATCGTTGTTTTCACCGTCGATCACGTCGTCACCATCGCCGCCGCGGATGATATCATCACCGCCGCCGCCAAGGATGCTGTCGTCACCTTCGTTGCCCTGGATGCTGTCGTCGCCGCTGTCACCGTCAAGCGTGTCATTGTCATCGCCACCAAAGATGGTGTCGTTGTCTTTGCCGCCTGTGATGTTGTCTTCGCCAGCGTCGCCGGACAGCGTATCGTTGCCGTCCTGACCAAGGATAACGTCGTTACCGTCGCCACCGAACACTTCGTCGTCGCCCTGACCCGCAAGGATCGTGTCGTCGCCGCCAAAGCCGTAGATCAGGTCGTCGTCCTCAACATCGCCGGGCAGGATCGCGTCGTCGTTGTCAACGCGGTCGCCGTCCGGATCGCCCAAGTAACCGCCATCGATGATGTCATCACCGGCTGTGCCTTCGACAGTGCCGTCCAACGGTGCGTCGCCCACGGTGATCGTGTGCTCTGCGTCGTCTGTCAGGCCTTCTTCGTCTGCGATGGTGTAGCTGACTGTCGCAACACCGGTGAAGCCCATGGCAGGTGTGAACGTGGCCGTACCGTCGTTGTTGTTGACGATTGTGCCCTGCTCAACCGGAACAGAAACCGCTGTGACGGACAGATCATCACCGTCCACGTCTGTGTCGTTGTCCAGAAGGTCAATGATAACAGGCGAGTTGAAGTCGGTCACATCTGCGTCGTCGTTGGCCTCTGGTGCGTCGTTCACCGGGTTCACTGTGACGGTCACAGTCGCGGTGTCGGAATTCCCGTCTGGGTCCTCAACCGTGTAGGTGATCGTTGTGTCGCCGTTGAAGTTTTCAGCAGGGTCAAACGTGATCGTACCATCAGCATTGATCGTAACGTCACCGTCAGGCGATGTCGCCTCGGTCACCTCCAAAGGATCACCGTCCGGATCGCTGTCGTTGTCCAACACATCGATGGTGACAGGTGTGTCCTCATCTGTCTCAGCAACGTCGTCTTCTGCTTCTGGCGCATCCTGAACCGCAGCCACGTCGATGGTGTGAACCGCTGAATCTGTCAGGCCGTCTTCGTCTTCGATGGTGTAGCTGATTGTCGCTTCACCGGTGAAGTTGTCAGCAGGCGTGAACGTCACTGTGCCATCACCATTGTCGACCAGCGTGCCCTGTTCGGCCGGAACCGTGGCTTCGACAACCGTCAGGTCATCACCATCAACGTCGGTGTCGTTGGCCAGAAGATCAACGATGACCGCTGTGTCCTCATCCGTAACAGAGGCATCATCCACCGCATCCGGCGCATCATTCACCGCATCTACAGTGATCGTGTGCTGGGCTGTGTCTTCGCCGCCGTTGCCATCGCTAATCGTGTATTCGATCACCGCTTCGCCGTTGAAGTCTTCTGCTGGCTCAAACGTGACAGTCCCGTCGCCGTTATCTGTGATCGTACCTTCGCCAGAAATCAGAGTGGCCGAAATAACCTCAAGGTCATCGCCCTCTGGGTCTGTGTCGTTGGCCAGCAGATCAACCGTTACAGACGTGTCTTCGTCTGTTGTGTTGGCGTCATCAACCGCGTCAGGACCATCGTTCACTTCGCCAACCGTCACAGTGACAGTGGCCGTATCTGTGCCGCCGTTGCCATCATCGATTGTGTACGTGATCGTTGTCTCACCGGAGAAGTCAGGTGCTGGTTCAAACGTGATCGTACCGTCGCCATTGATGGTCACGTCACCGTTAGGGGACGTCGCATCCGTGACAGTCAGATCATCGCCATCGACGTCCGTGTCGTTGCCCAGAACGTCGATGATGACAGCTGTGTCCTCATCTGTTTCGGCCACGTCATCGTTTGCAACAGGCCCATCGTTGACAGGGTTCACTGTGACGTTGACTGTCGCTGTGTCCGTGCCGCCCTGACCATCGTCGATGGTGTAGGTGATGGTGGTGTTGCCGTTAAAGTCGTCGGCAGGCTCGAATGTCAGTGTGCCATCCGCGTTGATGGTCACAGTGCCGTTCGGGGACGTTGCGTCAGTCACTTCCAGCGGATCACCGTCCGGGTCGCTGTCGTTGCCCAGAACGTTGATGATCACGGAACCGTCTTCGTCAACAGTTGCAACGTCGTCCGCCGCATCAGGGCCACGGTTCACTTCGTCACCGATGATTTCTTCGATGTCTGTGAAGGTCAGCGTTTCGCCCGTCGGGTTGCCGTCACCATCAACAAACACAACCGTGCCGTTGAAACCGTTGCCGTTGCCGCCTGTTGTTGTGTCAGACACAACATTTTCCAGAACGAACGACCCCTGACCCGTCAGGTCAAGAACGTCGTAGTCCGATCCGGTTGCGCCACCGTCAACAACGTCGCCTGCGCCACCGATAATGGTGTCAGATCCGTCGCCGCCAAACAGCGCGTCTGGGCCGTCAACACCGTTGTCGTCTTTGAAGTTACCGCCGCCTTCGACGATGTCGTCGCCTGCGCCGCCAAATACGGAGTCAGACCCGGACCCGCCGGACACGGTGTCGTTGCCTTCGTCGCCATACACAATGTCATCGCCGTGGCCACCAAAGGCGCTATCGTCGCCCGTGCCGCCAAAGACGGTGTCGTTGTCAGAAGACGCCCAAAGGTTGTCGTTGCCTTCGCCGCCATACAGCGTGTCGTCGCCGAACGAGGTTTCGAACATGTCGTTGCCAGCGCCGCCGTAGTATTCGTCGTTGCCGTTGTCCGCGCCGCCCATGTTGTCGTCGCCAGCGCCACCAAAGGCCACATCGTCGCCGTCGTTGCCGAAGATACGGTCATTGCCGTCGCCGCCATAGATTTCATCGTCGTCGTTGCCGCCGTCGATGCTGTCGTTGCCAGCGTTACCTTCGATGTAATCTTCACCGTCGCCACCCGCGATGACGTCGTTGCCATCCATGTTGTCGGGGTCGATGGAATACGTCAGGTTGTCGATCGCGCCGGAATTGCCAAGGATCACTTCGATCTGTGCAACATTATCCAGGTTCGTGTTCACAACATGCTGGCCATTGTCCGCAGTGGTCACATCGACCTGCTGCAACAAGTTGCCGTTCATGTCGTAATACTTGACCCAAGCACCACCATCCGCGTCCAGCAACGTCAAAGCCGTCACAGATGCAGGGTTTTCAAAGTTGATAAAGAACGACCCGCCAGATGCGTTGTCGTCAGGGTCGGATCCGTCGCGGTCTTCGGACAGGATCAGAACCTTACCAAGGTTGTTTGTCGCAAGATCGTCATCGCCACCTGTTGGGTTGGCTGTATCAAACGCCATAACAGGCGTCTTCGGGTCGCCAGACGTGATTGTCACGCCTTCGCCGATGTACTGACCATCCACCAATTCGCCAGCCGCCAGATCGTTGAAATCCTGCGTGCCGTTGAACGACTGGTTGCCACCGATCAGCGTGTCGTTGCCGGCACCACCGATGATGCTGTCCGCGCCAAGACCGCCATAGGCCACGTCATTGCCGTTGCCCATGTTGATGGCGTCGTTGCCTTTGCCGCCAGACGCCAGATCGTCGCCCGCACCGCCAAAGATTTCGTCGTGGCCTGTGCCGCCGGACATGATGTCTTCGCCCGCATCGCCATACAGCGTGTCGTTGCCTTGCTCACCCAGCAGAACGTCGTTGTTGTTCATGCCTTCAAGAATGTCATTGCCGCGGCCGCCATATACAACGTCGTCGCCATCCTGACCGCACAGCGTGTCATCGCCGTTGCCGCCATAGATTTCGTCGTCGCCGTCTTTGGCCATCACAAGATCGTCGCCAGCGCCAGCCAGAACGATATCGTCCTGCGCGCCTTCACCGGGAAGGATGGCGTCGTTGTCGTCAATCTCGTCGCCGTCCGCATCTTCGTATTCGTTGACGATGATTTCATCGTCGCCAGCTGTGCCGTCTACATAACCGTCTTCGGTGGATGCCACGTCAAAGTGGATGTCGCTGACAGCAACCGTGCCGGAATAGCTGCGCTCTGGTCCGTCATCCAGAACAATCCAGAATGTCATGACAGGGCCAGGGATGTGGATGTTGATGTCTTGAACGCTGTTGTCTGCACCCGGGCCAGGCGCGTTTGTCTGCGTACCAGTCACAACATTGCCGTTCACATCGTGAACGCCTGTTGCTTCGAACTCGACTTCAACCGCGTTGCCGTCTGCGTCTTTCGTCATGATGGTAATTTCATCAAGGCGATCCACGTCCAGCAACGTGAAGTTCACATTCTCGACTTCCTCGGAGAACGTAATATCGGCTGAGCTGTCGTGCGTCACATCCCAGTTCTTCAGCATGCCGTTCTCGACGAACCACTGCTTGCCTTCGCCGTTTTGCGGCGTTGCGATGCTTACGTTGATGTTTCCGTCCGGACCGGCAATCGTGTTGTTGCCGTCTACGTTCGTATGTGACCAGTCAATTGTATAATCAGACATATTCGTTCCTATCTTACCCGTGTTCCCAGCCACATGGCCGGACCTTTGATGACACGTCTGTGTAAGAAGGGAACAATTGGCCACAACTCGACACACACGCTGGACGCCAAAGGCGACCAAACTCTCATCCGCATATGAATAGGTCTAGACCCGATCACGCAGACACCACTCACTTCACCGAGACCTAAATCTCGACCCGGCGTCCCCAGTCAGCCGGTGTGCCCCCCAGTCGGGCTCCGTCTGAATACAGACAGTTTTGAGTTCAAAAAAGCGAAAAATGGCCGAAAAGTGTTAACCACGCTGGCTCAAACCCGCCCAGCACAGCCCTTGGTTGCAATTGACCCTACGTAATCCAAACAGTCCGTTTCCAGCTGCGAAACAATAGGGGGGGCTAACCCCCTAAAATCGTGGGTTTTGTGGCCATTTATTGGAAATGGGCAGGATTAGCCGCCGTTTGCGAACAGTTAACGCTCGGGGAGAATTTCGCCCGATTTCCCCTCATAAACCTCGCAAACAGACGGCCGCCACGGCCAGTGGTGTTTACGAAATCAAGGAAATGCTGAAAAATCAGGCGCTTTGTTTACGTTTATGTAAACTTTTGCGATTCGGGAATGGGGCGATCTTACTGTCGATCTGCGCGTGCTTGACCACTTAAAGTGGTACCGGTGGCCGGACTCGAACCGGCACGATGTCACCATCGGGGGATTTTGAATCCCCTGCGTCTACCATTCCGCCACACCGGCACGCAGCGGTGACTTAGCCGGACCGCTGCGGCGCGTCAACGCACATAAATCACCTTTTACAGGTTGTCGGTCGAGAACGTGTCACAAGATGCGATTTGCGCGCTCTCATACCCGGTCTGAAACCACGCCTGTCGCTGCGCAGATGTCCCATGTTGGAACGTGTGGGGCTGCACCGTGCGGCCCGCATTGCGTTGCAGCGTATCATCACCAATCTGCGCCGCCGCGTTCATGGCCTCACCGATGTCGCCGCGTTCTAAACTGTTGAACCGTTCTTCGGCGTAGCGCGCCCACACACCCGAAAAACAATCCGCCTGCAATTCGATGCGCACGGAAATGGCATTGCTTTCGGTCTGGCTTACTTGGGCACGAATCCGGTTGGCCTGCCCCAGAATGCCCAGTTCATTCTGAACGTGGTGCGCGACCTCATGGGCGACAACATAAGCGGCGGCGAAATCACCCCCCGCGCCCAACTGGCGATCCAGCGTCACGAAAAAATCTGTATCAAGATAGGCTTTGTTGTCGCCGGGGCAGTAAAACGGCCCCGATGCACCGGACGCGCCACCGCAGGGCGATTGGGTCGTTCCTTTGAACAACACCAGCGTCGGCGGGGTGTAGTTCTGACCGACCTGATCGCGAAACACCTCGGCCCAGACCTCTTCTGTGTCCGCCAAGGTGACAGACACAAACTGCGCCGCGCGCTCGTCTGCTTCGGTGATTTCTGTGCTGGCCTGCGTCTGCCCGCCACCGCCCAGATCAACAAACCCAGACGTATCAAACCCGAAATACAATCCCGCCAACAGGATCAACAGCCCCGCAATCCCGCCGATTCCTCCTGCTGTTTTGCCACCGCCACTGCGCCTGCGGTCTTCAATATTCTTGCTGCCGCGTCTGCCTTGCCATTTCATGTCATCAATCCTTCGCCCGTGTTGCGGTTGACCCTACAGGCTTCCCATGGCCTAACCAACAAAACAAACGAGCAGATCCAAATGACCAAACGCTTCCATGATGTGTCCCTCGCCACTTGCACGCCTTGCGTTGCACTGCACCGGGATGTTCACCCATGACCGCGTCGCCCGATGATGTCTTGGCGATCTCTCAGCAACTGGATCACTTGGCCAAAGACGCGCCGTCCGACACCGTGACGCTGGATTGGGTGCTGCACCAGATGAACGAACGCGCGTTCGGGCTGTTCCTGCTGGTCTTGGCGCTGCCCTGCTGCATCCCGTTTCTGTATGGCATTCCGCAAGTCGTGGCGCTGCCGCTCATGTTTATTTCGGCGCAAATCCTGCTCGGGCGCACCTCGCCGTGGCTTCCAACGAAACTGGGCGCGCGCACGATATCAAAAGACGGGCTTCAAAATCTGGCCGACCGCGCCGGCCCGTGGTTGCGCAAAATCGAAGGCATCAGCAAACCACGATTAACCGCCCTGTCCCGCCCCCCGATGGATCGCATCGTCGGCCTCGGCCTCGTTTTGTTCAGCGCGTCCATTCTGGTGCCACTGCCGGGTACAAATTCAGTTCCCGGCCTCGCTGTTGTCATCATCTCAATGGGTCTGTTGCAGCGCGATGGCCTGCTGATCCTTTTCGGGCTGGTGTTGGGCACCGTCTGGATCACCACCCTGATCGTCGCAGGCGCCACATTGGCCAGCCTGTTGAAGGGGTGGATCGGCCTGTAACACTCCCTATATATACGGGGCCGTACATACCGCGACTTTTTCACACCAAATACCTTGCAGGACACACCCCCTAAAATGACGCGCACGCAATTGATATTCCTCGCAGCCTTCGGCAGCTTTGCCCTGCTGGCTGGCGCATTCGTATTTCAGGTCATCGGCTATGCACCCTGCAAGATGTGTTTGTGGCAACGCTGGCCGCACGTCGTGGCGATTACCGTCGGCGTGTTGGCCGTGCTGATGGCGCGCCACCAAAGGGCGTTCGCTGTTTTGGGCGCAATCGCGGCAAGCATCACCGCAGGGATCGGCGTCTATCACACCGGCGTAGAACGCGGCATCTGGGAAGGCCCGACAAGCTGCACAGGCGGCGGTGCTCTCAATATGGCCGATCCCCTCAGCATGGATATCGCCCCCATCGTGATGTGCGATGATGTCGTCTGGAGCCTTATGGGCCTGTCCATGGCATCCTATAACGCCCTGATCTCATTGGTTCTGGTCGCACTCTGGGTCATGGCCGCCCGCAAGGCGTAACATCGCAGGTATCAGCGCCCCGCGCGCCGCGTGCTCAGCAACAAACTGGTTTCTGACCGCGTCACGCCATCCATACGGCGAATACGAAACAGCACAGCATCCAGCGCGTCCAGCGTCGCTGTGCCGATTTCAACGATCAAATCCCATGTGCCATTGGTCGAATGCACCGCCTGCACCTCAACCATACCGACCAGCGCACGCATCACCTTTTCGGTCCCGCGCCCCTCAATCCCAAGCATCATCAACCCGCGCACCGGATGCGCCGCCACATCCGCGCGTGTCAGAACAGTGAACCCCGCAATCTCGCCCTGCGCGCGCAACCGATCCATCCGCGCCTTCACCGTGGCGCGCGTTACCCCCAAATCCGCGCTCAACTCCGATACCGTGGCGCGCCCGTCACGCTGCAATGCCTTGATCAGAGAACCATCCATTTCGTCTAACATAACTGCTCACTTTGTATAATTTGCGCTCACTTTGCACAATGCGCTGTCTTCCCTGCCCGCGCAAGCCCCGCCAAAATCACTCCAAATATCAGGAGCATCCAAATGACCCCACACGACATCATCCTCATCGGCGCACCCGTCGACAGCGGCAAAGACCGCAAAGGCTGCATCATGGGGCCGGACGCGTACCGGACCGCGGGTCTGGGCGACACCCTCAATGATCTTGGCCACCGCGTCACAGATCTTGGCAATCTGGTGGCCGAGGACACGGATATCCAGGATCACGACCACCTCATCGCCCTGCCCCAAACCGTCGGCTGGACACAAACGCTGAACGCCGCCGCCAAAGACGCCGCAGCCCAAGGCCTGCCGATCTTTTTGGGCGGCGATCACTCCCTCGCGCTTGGCACCGTGACAGGCATCGCCGATCACGCAGCCAGCATCAACAAACCGCTCTTTGTTCTCTGGCTGGATGCGCACAGCGATTTTCACACGCCCCTCACCACCGACAGCGGCAATCTGCACGGCACCCCTGTTGCATATTTTACAGGCCACGACGGGTTTGATGCCTTTCCGCCGGTTCAAAACCCCGTGCCAACGGATCAGATGTGCATGATCGGCCTGCGCTCGGTTGATCCGGCAGAACACGCCGCTCTCGCGAACACGGACATGCATATCGCGGATATGCGCGCCATCGACGAAGGCGGCATTCGCGCGCCCTTGGCCGAGTTCCTCGATCGGGTCAGCGCCGCAGACGGCCTACTTCATGTCTCCCTCGACGTGGATTTCCTCGACCCCGATATCGCCCCCGCCGTGGGCACCACTGTTCCGGGCGGCGCCACCCTGCGCGAAGCCCACCTTGTAATGGAAATGCTCCATGACAGCGGGCGCGTCACCTCCCTCGATCTGGTCGAACTCAACCCGTTTATGGATGAGCGCGGCAAAACCGCCTCTCTCATGGTTGATCTCACCGCCTCCCTCATGGGCCGCCGCGTCTTTGACCGCCCCACTCGCTCTTTTGCTTAAGGACATCAACATGTTGACCCCCTCCAAAAAGGCCCTCGTGCCCTTCGTTTCCGTCGAAAATATGATGAAACTGGTCCACGCCAACGGGCTAGACAACATGCTGATCCGCATCGCCGACGCCATTGAGCAAGATTTCCTGCGCTGGGATGCGTTCGACAAAACCCCGCGCGTGGCGTCCCATTCCGACGTCGGCGTGATCGAACTCATGCCCACCTCCGACGGCGAACTTTACGGCTTCAAATACGTCAACGGTCACCCGAAAAACACCGCCGAAGGCCTGCAAACCGTCACCGCCTTTGGCCTGCTGGCCGATGTAAATTCCGGCTATCCGGTGTTGCTGTCCGAAATGACGTTGCTGACCGCCCTGCGCACCGCCGCCATGTCCGCACTGGCCGCCAAACACCTCGCCCCCAAAGGCGCGACAACCATGGCCATGATCGGCAACGGTGCACAGTCAGAATTCCAGTGCCGCGCCTTTGCCGCCATCTGCGGCATCACCCACGTGCGCCTGTTTGACACCGATCCAGCGGCAACGACCAAATGCGCCGCCAACCTTGCAGGCACAAACCTACACGTCACCACCTGCACAACCGCCGAAGACGCAGTCACAGGCGCGCAGATCATCACCACCTGCACAGCCGACAAACAAAACGCGACCGTGCTGACCGACAACTTGGTCGGCGCTGGCGTGCACATCAACGCCATCGGCGGCGATTGCCCGGGCAAAACAGAATTGCACGCAGACATCCTGCACCGCGCCTCGATCTTCGTCGAATACCCGCCCCAAACACGGGTCGAGGGCGAAATTCAGGCCCTCGCCGATGATCACCCCGTCATCGAACTGCACAACGTCTTCGCCGGCAAAACCACAGGCCGCGCCTCGGACAAACAAATCACCCTGTTTGACAGCGTCGGCTTCGCGATTGAGGATTTCTCCGCCCTGCGCACAATCCTCACCGCGATCAAAGGCACGGATTTCTTCATCAACCTGGACATGCTCGCTGATCCCGACGATCCCCGCGATCTGTATGGCATGCTCAACCGCGCCAAATAGCGCCGCACCCTTCACCTGGCCCAAAAACTCCGGGGGCGCGGGGGCTGGCCCCCGCTTTGATCGGATTGGCGCAGCCAATTCGACCCTCAGGCGTTGCACCACCCCTAGTCTGTGATATAGTTTTTACCAACAATATATAGAACTCCCGAGTCACCTCGGAGCGACAGGCGGATTACATGAGCGACACACCAGATACTCCTGAAAACACTGACGAAATGCCGCCCGAACGTCCTGCATACGACGGCCCGCAAATCTCCATCACCGCCGAGATGAAAACATCCTACCTCGACTATGCGATGTCGGTGATTGTGTCGCGCGCGATTCCAGACCTACGCGATGGCCTGAAACCGGTCCACCGCCGCATTCTTTATGCCATGCACGAGGCCGGAAACACCCACGACAAATCATACCGCAAATCCGCCCGCGCGGTCGGTGATGTCATGGGTAAATACCACCCCCACGGCGACAGCGCGATCTATGACGCCTTGGCGCGTATGGCGCAGGATTTCTCCATGTCGCTGCCGCTGCTGGATGGTCAAGGCAACTTTGGCTCCATGGACGGGGACCGCCCCGCCGCGATGCGCTACACCGAAGTACGCATGGACAAACCCGCCGCCTATATGCTGGCCGACATCGACAAAGAAACCGTCGATTTCCAAGACAACTACGATGGCAAGGACCGTGAACCAACGGTTCTGCCCGCCCGCTTCCCCAACATGCTGGTCAACGGCGCGGGCGGCATCGCGGTCGGCATGGCCACCAACATTCCGCCCCACAATCTGGGCGAAGTCATCGATGCCTGCCTTGCGCTCATCGAAGATCCCGATCTGACGTCAGAAGACCTGATCGAATATATCCCGGGCCCCGATTTCCCGACAGGCGGCATGATGCTGGGCCGCTCCGGCGCGCGCAAAGCCTACCTTGAAGGGCGTGGCAGCGTCATCGTGCGCTCCAAAACCCACACCGAAGAAATCCGCAAAGACCGCTTTGCCATCATCATCAGCGAAATTCCCTATCAGGTGAACAAATCTGCGATGATTGACCGCATCGCAGAAGCCGCGCGCGACAAAAAGATCGAAGGCATCAGCCACGTTCAGGATGAATCCGATCGCAACGGCGTGCGCGTGGTGATCGAACTCAAACGCGACGCCACCGCCGAAGTCGTGCTGAACCAGCTGTTCCGCTTCACACCCATGCAGACCTATTTTGGCTGCAACATGCTGGCGCTGAACGGTGGCCGCCCCGAAACGCTGACCCTGCGCCGGTTCCTGACGTCGTTCCTCGATTTCCGCGAAGACGTTGTGATCCGCCGAACCGCGTTTGAGTTGCGCAAAGCCCGTGATCGCGCCCACGTGTTGTGTGGTTTGGCCGTGGCTGTGTCCAACGTCGACGAAGTCGTCGCCACCATCCGCGCCTCCGCGGATGCGCCCGCTGCGCGCGCCGCGTTGATGCAGCGCGCTTGGCCCGCCGAAGAAATCCTGCCGTTCATCAAACTCATCGATGATCCGACCCACCCTGCGAACGCGGACGGCACCTACAACCTGTCCGAAATTCAGGCCCGCGCCATTCTTGAACTGCGCCTGCAACGCCTGACCCAGATCGGCGTCAAAGAAGTCACGGACGAACTCGAAGAACTCGCAGGCAAGATCAAGGAATACCTGATCATCCTCGGATCGCGCGAACGGATCATGGAAATCATCACCAATGAGCTGGACGAATGTAAGACGTTGTTCGCCGTGCCCCGCCGCACCGAAATCGTCGACTGGTCCGGTGACATGGAAGACGAAGACCTGATCGAACGCGAAGACATGGTCGTGACGGTCACAGAATCCGGCTACATCAAACGCACGGCCCTCGCTGATTTCCGCGCCCAAAAACGCGGCGGCAAAGGTGTGTCCGGCAGTGGTTTGAAAGAAGACGACGTCGTCACCACGCTGTTCGTCGCCAACACCCACACGCAATTGTTGTTCTTCACGACAGACGGCATGGTCTACAAGCTCAAGACATGGCGCCTGCCCCAAGGGTCGCGCACGTCCAAAGGCAAGGCCATCGTCAACATCCTGCCGATCCCGACAGGTGTGTCGATTGCCGCCATCATGCCCGTGGACCGCGATGAAAAAGACTGGGACGATCTGCAAATCGTCTTTGCGACAAGCGCGGGCACCGTGCGCCGCAACCGTCTGTCCGATTTCACCAACGTCATGCGCAACGGCAAGATCGCCATGAAGTTTGAGGGCGAAAACGAAGGCGTGTCCCTGATCAATGCCCGCATTTGCAGCGATGATGACGATGTCATGCTGGTCACGAACTCCGGCCGCGCGATCCGTTTCCCCTGTACCGATGTGCGCGTGTTCAATTCACGCGCGTCCCTCGGTGTGCGCGGCATCAAATTGCAGGGCGACGACAAAATCGTGTCGATGTCCGTGATCCGCCACTTCAAGGCCGAAGCAGACGAACGCGCCGCCTACCTCAAGATGCGCCGCGCCATGGCGGGCCTTGCCGATGACGCCGAGATCGAAGACGAAGACGTCCCCGCAGGCTCCATCACACAAGACCGCTACGCCGAAATGTCCGCGGTTGAAAACCTGATCCTGACGATCACCGCAGGCGGGTCCGGCAAACTGTCATCCAGCCACGACTACCCCGTGCGCGGGCGTGGCGGCATGGGTGTGACTGCAATGGATAAGGCCATGCGCGGCGGCGAAATCGTTGCGTCCTTCCCGGTTGAACTGGACGATCAGATCATGCTGGCCACCTCCAAAGGCCAATCGATCCGCGTCCCCGTCGAAGGCATCTCCTTCCGCTCACGCTCTGCGGGGGGCGTCAAAGTCTTCAACACGGGCAAAAACGAAGTCGTGGTGTCCGTAGCCTATATCGCAGATCAGGCAGAAGACGACGAAGAAACAACCGACGCGCCCGAGGAGTAATCCTCTGGCGCGTTAACCAACTTCACGTTAACCCTTTGTTATTATTTATATTTAATTAACCATAGGGCTTCGATATCAAATCTCCAAACGGCGCACCCCGCGCCCGCACCGGAGATTTGATCATGCTGAAACGTGCCCTGCCCATCGCCCTTTGCCTTATGCTGCCCCTCTGCGCGCAGGCCCAAAGCAGCCTCGGCATCCAAAGCTTCAGCGGCGAACTGTCCTATGGCACCACCGACCGCGGCCAAACGATCGCGTCAGCTGACGCACAGATCGGCGTGAACATCACAGAGGTCCACGGCCTTCAGCTCGATATCGGGCTTGCGGATACGGGCACCATCGTCGCGGGCACCTTGGGCGCGCACCTTTATATGCAACCCGTCGCCAGCCAGAAATACGGCCTATTCGCCAGCCTGACCGACGCGGATGAATTTTCCGTCCAATACGTCAACGCGGGCATCGAAGGCCGCATCGCTGTCAGCCCCGCCACCACGGTTGAGGCACGTTTCGGCATCGGCGGCACCACCGGCATGGGCGGCACCGCCACCGATCAATGGGATTACGTTTTTGCCGGTGCGGGTGTTCTTCATAATCTGACCGACACGATGACCCTGACCGCCCGCGTCGATATTGCCGAATTTGACGAAGGCCCGTTTTCGGCCATCGGGTTGGACAGCCAGCTGCGCCTGTCCCACAGTCCACGGGGGTCCAATTTCGAACTCTGGGGCGAACTGCGCAACGCATCGCTTTACGGTCAAAACGCCGCCCCCGCGATCACCTCTGTCGGCTTGGGCGTGACGCTTAACCTCGGCAATGCGGGCGAAAGCCTGATCGACCGCCCGTTCCAAAACGCCGACCCTCTCGATCAATTGATCAGTCGCGGGATCGTGCGCCTTTATTGATCAAATCCAGCGGCAATCGAACCATCGCGGTTTTGTTCAACGAAAACAGTGCGGCCATATAAACGCCCATACCAGAACCATACCGAACCCATACCAAAACCATACGCGACATTTCGGCCCTTTTCTTGGCGCCATGAACCGCCTATTTGGGCGGCATGGACAACACATTACACATCATCGGCGGCGGAATGGCCGGATCAGAAGCCGCCTGGCAGGCCGCAAACCAAGGCATCAAAGTGGTCATCCACGAGATGCGCCCAAAGGTCGAAACCTTTGCCCACCGCACGGGCAATCTGGCCGAAATGGTGTGTTCCAATTCGTTCCGATCTGACGACGATGAACAGAACGCCGTAGGCCTTTTGCATTGGGAAATGCGCACCGCTGGCGGGATCATCATGACCACCGCAGACAAGCATAAATTGCCCGCAGGTGGTGCGCTCGCCGTGGATCGTGATCCCTTCGCCGAAAGCGTCACAGCCACATTAACATCGCACCCTAACATATCGGTTTCATACGAAGAAATCGACGCGCTGCCAGATGACGGCCAATGGATTATCGCCACTGGGCCTTTGACATCCGGCAAATTGGCAGACGCAATCGCAGCCGAAACAGGCAAAGAAGCACTGGCCTTTTTCGACGCCATCGCCCCGATCCTGTATCACGACAGCATCGACATGGACAAAGCATGGATGCAGTCGCGCTATGACAAGGGCGAGACCGAGGAAGAACGCACGGCCTACCTCAACTGCCCGATGACAAAAGACGAATACGAAGGCTTTATCGACGCCCTGCTGGCCGCCGACAAAACCGAATTTAAAGAAGGCGAAACAGCGGGTTACTTCGATGGGTGCCTCCCGATCGAAGTGATGGCAGAACGCGGCCGCGAAACTTTGCGCTTTGGTCCGATGAAACCCGTCGGCCTCACCAATGAACACGACCCGCAGGTCAAACCCTACGCCGTGGTGCAGCTGCGCCGCGACAACGCTTTGGGCACGCTTTACAACATCGTCGGCTTTCAAACCAAGATGAAGTACGGCGCGCAAGCTGATGTTTTAAAACGCATTCCCGGATTGGAAAACGCGCGCTTCGCCCGCCTTGGCGGCATCCACCGCAATACGTTCCTGAACTCTCCCACGCTGCTGGACGATCAGATGCGGCTGAAATCCAAACCCAACATCCGGTTCGCGGGCCAGATCACCGGCGTCGAAGGATACGTTGAATCGGCCGCGATGGGGCTGTTGGCGGGGCGTTTGGCCGCCGCTGAAATGCGTAACGAAATATTAGGGCCTGTGCCCCATACTACGGCAACAGGTGCGTTGATCACGCACATCACCGGGGGCGCGGACGCAAAGACATTCCAGCCCATGAACGTCAATTTCGGCCTGTTCCCCCTTGTTGAGGGCCTCAAATCAGGCCGACGCGGGCGCAAGGACCGCTATAAGGCCTACACAGACCGCGCAAAAGTCGACTGGAACGCCTGGTTGGGCCAATCCGCGCTGGACGTGGCCTAAATCTGACCGCTAGGCTGATCGCATGGCTGACCAAACAAAGTCCTCCGAACTCTGGACGCCGCGCAGCGTTGAAGACACCAAACGGATCTACGCCGATTGGGCCGACACCTATGAAGACGACGTGACGGGAATGGCCTATGCCACCCCGGACAGGATCGCGCTGGCGCTCGTGGATCAAAACGTCGACCTGACACAGCCGGTTTTGGATTTTGGCTGCGGCACAGGATTATCCGGCGCCGCCCTGCGACGGCACGGATTTTCGAAAGTCGATGGCACCGATATTTCAGTTGAAATGATGGGCCATGCGCAGGCCAAAACACTGGATGGACAGCCGCTTTATCGCCAGCTTTGGCTGGGCGATGCGAAAATATTTTCAGTAAAAACAGGTGATTACGGCATTATTGTTGCCACGGGTGTTATCTCCCTCGGCGCTGCGGGGCCGGATATGCTTGGCGAATTGTTGGGCGCGCTTAGCACGGGTGGCCTGCTTGCGTTCAGCTACAACGATCCAACGCTGGCTGACCGATCCTACACAGATGCACTCGACAACGTGCTTTCGGACGGCACCGCGACGCTGGTGCACCGCGCCCATGGCCCGCACCTGAACTCAAAGGTCACCGGGTCAGACGTTATCATCCTGCGCCGCTCATGATCATACGTTTCGCGCCGTCCCCCACGGGCCCGCTGCACCTTGGCCATGCCTATTCTGCGCTGCTGGCACACGACATGGCGCGGGCACAGGGTGGCAAATTTCTGCTTCGGATTGATGATCTGGATCAGTCCCGCGCGCGCCCCGAATGGGAAGATTTGATTCTTGAAGACTTGCACTGGCTCGGCATTCGCTGGGACGGACCAGTGCGCCGCCAGTCAGATCATTTCGAAAGCTATCAAGCCGCGCTAACCGGTCTGGCCAAATTGGGGGCGGTTTATCCTTGTCGGTGTTCGCGCGCTGACATCGCTGCCGCTGCGAACGCCCCCCAAGAAGGCGTGCCTGATTTCGGCCCGGACGGGCGCATTTATCTCGGCACATGCCGTGCCCGAACGTTTGAGGACCGCACGCCAAACGATGCGTTGCGCTACGATCTGTCCAAAACAGTCGGGCCACCCTCCCGCATGCCGGCCTTTACCGAAACAGGGCCGACTCATGCCGGTATCCACGACGTCACGGCAAAGCACTTGCTGACCCGCGTCGGTGACCCTGTTCTGGCGCGCCCCGCCATGGCGGCGAGCTATCATTTCGCCGTGATTTTGGACGATGCAGAAACCCGCGTGACAGACGTCATCCGCGGCGAAGACCTGTTCGAGGCCACCTATCTGCAACGCTTCTTGCAATGGGAACTGGGGCTGCCCGCGCCGACCTATCACCACCATCGACTGATCCGCGATGAAAACGGCAAGCGGCTTGCCAAGCGTGACGATGCCCGGGCAATTTTAAAGTACCGCGCTGACGGCGAAAGCCCTGCGGATATCAGATCACGCGTCGGGCTGTAGCGGCGCCATAAGTTCGACCTCGGTCCCGTCAATCACTGACGTGTAAAAACACACCCTGCGGTTCGTGTGGCAGGCGGCGCCCGTTTGGCGCACTATGGCCAGCAAACAATCACGATCACAATCGATCCGCAGATCGACCAGTTCTTGCGTGTGACCGGATGTTTCGCCTTTGATCCAAAATGCCTGACGGGACCGCGACCAATAGGTCACGCGCTTTGTCGTGAGGGTTTTGGCGACCGCATCCACGTTCATCCACGCCATCATCAACACTTCGCCTGTGCCTTCT
This sequence comes from Octadecabacter dasysiphoniae, assembly GCF_021532615.1. Classification (GTDB taxonomy): domain Bacteria; phylum Pseudomonadota; class Alphaproteobacteria; order Rhodobacterales; family Rhodobacteraceae; genus Octadecabacter; species Octadecabacter dasysiphoniae. The sequence goes on along the minus strand of NZ_JAKGAQ010000001.1, from coordinate 1,220,601 downwards.
TGTTGCGCAATACACGGGATCAACCCGTTGGAATCATAGGTCAAAGTCGCTGGATCGAAAGACATGTGCGGTTTTCCTTTGGCAAGTGGGCGATGCGCGCCTATCTATGAGGACAGACGCACAAAGGCAAACCCCAAGGGCATCCCATGACGGCTGATATCGATCTGATCAAACTCTATTCGACCCGTATTCTGGGGCTTGCGGCGGATATTCCGCACCGCGTTCGGCTGGATGCACCGGACGCCACGGCCAAACGGCGATCGCCGCTGTGCGGATCAACGGTGACTGTAGATTTGACGCTTGAGGACGGTGTGATCACGGCCTTCGGACAAGACGTAAAAGCCTGCGCATTAGGTCAGGCCGCGGCGTCCGTTGTTGGCCACAACGTTCTGGGTCGCACCGAGGAGGAGGTTCAGCTGGGGCGCGACCAGCTCCGTGACATGTTGAAATCGGATGGGCCCAGCCCTGACGCCCCGTTTGATGGCCTCGAAGTTCTTGGCCCTGCGGCAGAGTACAAAAACCGCCACGCGTCGATCCTACTGGCGTTTGATGCCACGCTGGATGCCTTTGCCCAAGCCCGCAAAGCCCAATCTGCCTAAGCCTCAAAAGAAAAAACCGCCGCTTTCCGGGACAGTGGAAAGCGGCGGCAGATAAGCGTTTTGTGTGGGACCGGTAAAGTCGGGAAAGGCAGGATCCCTATTTGGTCATGACAGGCAGTGTCGGACGTTCAGATCATTAGTTGGGACAGGTGATCTGAGGGCACCGGCACAAAACGCAAGGCAGTTAGGACAGACAGTTAGAACAGGTTTGGCAAGCTAAGTGCCGCGAAAAGCATCACAACGAGGGCCGCCATACCAAGGGCATCGGCAATGATCGTGTCGGACGAGCGGACGATAACGCTTTTGATTTCCTTGGCCATTTTGGTGCTCCTCGATGATGTTCTCTTTGTTGCCCCTTTGTTCTCATTTACCAATTCTTAATGCAAGAACTTTTTGAGAACAAAAGTGAACAAAATGTTCCAAATCGACTTAACCGACTGAAATCAAACGAATAGCTTTATCCTGCTCCATCAACCACAAAAGCGTTCTCGCGGCCTTTCCGCGGTCCGTTTCAAGGGCCGGATCATCCAAAAGCAGCTTTCGAGCGTCGGTTTGCGCCGTTTCCATCAGCGCGGCCTGACGTTCCAGATCAGCAATCCGGAACCGTGGAAGGCCTGACTGCGCTGTGCCGATCACGTCACCTGCCCCGCGCATCGCGAGGTCTTCTTCGGAAATGCGGAACCCGTCCTCGGTCTCGCGCATGATCTCAAGCCGCCGTTGCCCGGTTTCGGACAAGGGCGCTTGATACATCAACAGACAGGTGGATTTCGCCGATCCGCGCCCAACGCGCCCGCGCAATTGGTGCAGCTGCGCCAGCCCGAAACTTTCAGCCCGTTCGATCACCATGATGGAGGCATTGGGCACGTTCACGCCAACCTCGATCACCGTGGTGGCGACCAGCACCTTGGTGTCACCCGCCACAAAACGGCGCATCCCCTCGTCCTTGTCTTTGGGCGGCATCTGACCATGAACCAGCCCAACCACGCCTTCCCCAAGGGCAGCGCGGAGGCGTTTGAACCGTTCCTCGGCAGCGGTCATATCACTGACTTCGGATTCCTCGACCAGCGGACAAACCCAGTAACACTGCCGCCCTTCGGCCACGGCGGCGCGCAATCGGTCGATCACCTGATCCATCTTGGATGTCGCAACCAAGGCGGTCGTTACGGGCGTGCGGCCGGGTGGTTTTTCATCCAAAACACTGACGTCCATATCGCCGTATTGCGCCAGCGCGAGCGACCGCGGGATCGGCGTGGCCGTCATGACCAACACATCCACCGCCTCCCCCTTGGCGCCCAGTTCCATTCGTTGTGCCACGCCAAAGCGGTGTTGTTCATCAATGATCGCCAGCCGCAGATCGCTAAATTCAACGTCCTTTTGAAAGACTGCATGGGTGCCGACCAGTATCTGGATATCCCCCGCCGCAAGTGCGGCCAGTTTCCCCTGACGTTCGCGCCCTTTGTCCCGTCCTGTCAAAAGTTCAAGAACAACGCCCGCCTGCTCTGCCAAGGGGCGCAAGCCTTCAAGATGCTGCCGCGCGAGGATTTCGGTGGGGGCCATCATCACGCCCTGCCCGCCAGATTCGACCGCGTTCAACAGCGCCATCAAGGCAACCAATGTCTTGCCCGAACCGACATCCCCCTGAAGCAGTCGGTTCATTCTATGGGGCGACGCCATATCTTTGGCGATCTCGGCCACGGCGCGGGTTTGCGCGCCTGTCGGCGAAAACTCCAACGCGGCCAATACCTTGCGTTGTTTCGCCCCGTCACCCGACGTCGCCCGCCCTTTGCCACGGCGCGATTGCGCCCGTGCCAGCGCGAGCGTCAATTGATGGGCCAACACCTCATCATACGCGAGCCGTTGTCGCGCCAATGCCGTTGGCGCAAGATCGGCAGAACTGCCGGGGCGATGCGCTTGGAGCAACGCCTCATGCCACGTCGGCCATTTTTCACGCTCGCGCAACGCCGGATCGATCCATTCGGGCAGATCGGGAAGGTCTGACAATGCGTCTGCCGTCGCCTTGAACATCGCCTTTTGCGTCATCGTGCCCGTCAACGGATAGACAGGTTCAAACGGGGGAATGTCCGCCGCGTCGTCCGGTGTTAGAATGTGATCGGGGTGCACCATCTGCGCGATACTGTCGAACAATTCGACCTTGCCAGACACCACGCGGCGCTGGCCCGTTGGCAGCTGTTTGCGCAGATAATCCCCATGGCTGCGAAAAAACACGAGCTGGAATGTCGTTTCTGCGTCCTCGACCATCACGCGGTAGGGGCGCCCCCGCTGGGCGGGCGCATTGTGTTGGCCGACCGTAACCTCAACCGTGCACACCGCAGGCGGTTGGATTTGCGCAATTGAATCCCGCCGCCTGCGATCCACACCGGAATGGGGCAATGTGAACAGCAGATCACGCGGTTTTTCGATGTGCGCCGCAGCGAGTGCGAGGGCGGATTTAGGGCCGATCCCGTCCAGTTTTCCCAATGCCCCGAAAAGCGGCCATAATATTTCCGGCCGCCCCGTCATTGCGCACCGATCAAGGCCAACCATTCGTCTTCATCAAGCGTTTTCACACCCAAATCCGTGGCTTTCTTGGCTTTCGATCCGGCGCCGGGCCCGGCAATCAGGATATCTGTCTTGGCGCTGACCGATCCGCTTACTTTCGCACCAAGGCTTTCGGCGCGCGCTTTCGCCTCGGCCCGTGTCATTTTTTCCAGCGTGCCTGTGAAGACAACGGTTTTGCCCGCTACAGGGCTGTCGGATTTCGGTTTGACCGCCTCTTGGGGGCGCAATTGCGCGACCAGCCGATCAATCGACGCACGCTCAGCCGTTTGTTGGAATGTCGTGATCACGGACGCGGCCATGACGCCGCCGACCCCGTCAATCCCCACCAGATCGTCCCATGCTGCACCTTCGCCAATTTGGGCTTGGGTCATCGCGTCTTCGAACGCCGCCCACGTCCCGTAATGGAGCGCAAGAAGATTTGAACCCGCTTCGCCCAAATGCCGAATACCCAGTGCAAATATCAATCGCGCAAGTGGAATTTCACGTTTTTCTTCAATCGCTTGCCAGAGGTTTTTAACGCTTGTCGCCCCCCAACCATCCCGATTGGACAACTTACCAAGGGCCGCCGCATCCCGAGACTGAAGGGTGAAAATATCCGCAGGTTCTTTGACGGGCAATTGATCGTCTACATAAAACGCCTCAACCTGTTTTGCGCCCAAACCTTCGATATCAAATGCTGCGCGGGATACAAAATGCTTCAACTTTTCAACGGCTTGCGCGGGGCAGATTAAACCACCCGTACAGCGGCGCACCGCGTCACCATCATCACGCAGAGCATCTGATTGGCATTTTGGGCAGATCTTCGGAAACACATAGGGCACCGCATCAGCGGGCCTTTTGCTCATATCAACGTCGGCGATTTTCGGAATGACATCACCGGCGCGGTAAACTTGCACCAAATCGCCCACGCGCACGTCCTTACCGCCGCGGATTTCTTCACCCTTGTTGCCTTTTCCAGCGATATAATCTTCGTTGTGGAGCGTCGCATTTGACACGACTACGCCGCCGACAGTCACAGGGGTCAGACGCGCCACCGGGCTCAGCGCGCCCGTTCGGCCAACTTGGATGTCGATCGCCTCAAGCGTTGTCCACGCCAATTCAGCCGGGAATTTATGGGCGATCGCCCAGCGTGGCGTGGTTGAGCGAAACCCGAGCCGTGCCTGAAGCGCGAGATCGTCAACCTTATATACGACACCATCAATATCGTAGCCAAGATGGGCGCGCTGCGCTTCAATCTCGCGATAATGGGCGATCATGTCTTCGGGGCCAGCGCAGGTTTTGGTCAATGGGTTTGTTTGGAATCCCAGTTCAGTGAGCCGAGCAATCGCCCCGGATTGGCGTGCAGCCAAAGGCGCCGACAGATCGCCCCAAGCATAAGCGAAAAACTTCAGGGGGCGGGACTGTGTAATTGTTGGATCCAACTGGCGAAGCGAACCTGCTGCCGCGTTACGCGGGTTGGCAAACGTTTTACCGCCCGTTTCGGATTGGCGCGCATTCAACGCATCGAAATCGGCGTGGGACATATAGACCTCGCCCCGCACCTCAAGGACATCAGGTGCGCCGATCAGTTTTTGCGGAATATCACCAATCGTGAGCGCGTTCGCCGTTACGTTTTCGCCAACGGCCCCATCCCCGCGCGTCGCAGCCTGGGTGAGAACGCCGTTTTCATACCGCACGGACAGCGATAAACCATCGATCTTTGGTTCCGCCGTATATTCAACTGCCCCCGCGTCCAGACCCAGAAATTTACGAACAGATTTATCGAATTCAGCAACGTCCTCATCTTCAAAGGCATTGCCAAGCGATAGCATCCGAACGGCATGGGTGATTTTGCCGAAACCGTCCGACGGTGCTGCGCCAACCTGATCGGATGGGCTGTCTTCGCGTTTAAGCTTGGGGAACCGTGCCTCGATTGCGGCGTTACGTCTTTTGAGGCTGTCATACTGCGCATCCGTCAGGTTCGGTGCATCTTTTTGATGATAGTCAGCATTCGCATGTGCCAAAACAGATGCCAGCCGCGCGAGTTCCTGCGCGGCTTGATCTGCGGTCAGTGTTTCAACCGAAATGTCTGCGGTCACGCGCTACCCCCGTCTGAGCCATCCAACACAACACGTCATCATTGCGTTCCGGCTTAGTGATAGGTCCGCGCTTTGGGCAGGTCCAGCCCCAGTGGGGTCATTCGGCGTTCCGTGAGCGATTCGCCTCGTGTTCTGAACTCTGCCTTCTGTTAAAACTTAGGCCCCAACAGCGAGCTTTTCGGGGTCGTGCTGTGACATCGGCTCTGGGTCGCGCAGGACATAGCCGCGGCCCCAGACTGTTTCGATGTGGTTGTCGCCGCCCGTCGCCTCGGACAGTTTCTTGCGAAGTTTACAGATAAACACATCGATGATCTTCAATTCAGGTTCGTCCATGCCGCCATAAAGATGGTTCAGGAACATTTCCTTTGTCAGCGTCGTGCCTTTGCGCAGGCTCAACAATTCGAGCATTTGATATTCCTTGCCCGTCAGATGGACAGGGCTGCCTTCGACTTCGACTGTCTTGGCGTCAAGGTTTACCGCAATGGCACCTGTTTTGATGATGGATTGCGCGTGCCCTTTTGAGCGACGGATAATGGCGTGAATACGTGCGACAAGCTCTTCGCGGTGGAACGGCTTGGTCATGTAATCATCAGCGCCAAACCCGAATCCTTTGAGTTTGCTTTCTGTGCCGTCTTCGCCCGACAGGATCAGAATTGGCGTTTCAATCCGGCTTAACCGCAATTGACGCAGCACTTCGTGACCGTTCATATCGGGCAAATTGATATCGAGAAGGATCAGATCGTAATCGTAAAGCTTTGCCAGATCGATCCCTTCCTCCCCCAAATCGGTCGTATACACGTTCAGGTTCGCATGGCTCAGCATCAGTTCGATGCTTTTGGCCGTGGATGGGTCGTCTTCTACCAGCAATACACGCATTCAACTTCTCCGCTCAAATCGATGTCTGACACGACCCTAGAGTAACAATGGTTAACAACACTTTACCGTGCGGTGAAAACTTTACAACTCTCCCTAAAGTTGTCGATATTTTTGCAAAGATGTTGCTTTTAACGCAACTTCACCGTGATCACGCACCGCTGTTTCCCATTCGCCCAGTTCATCGTCGGACAGCCCGTAGGTTTCTTTCGCCTCATCGCGGGTCAACAGACCATAGGCCACAGCCCTTACAACCGTTGCTTTGCGCGACGCGACCCAGCGGCGGGTTTCCGGCGCAGGCAGGTCGGCGCGCGTCATTGTTGTCCCGTCTGGGAGCTTTACGGACCTTGGCCCATCTATCTTTCGTAAATACATTTCTCACACCCCTTAGTGAATCAGATGGGGGTAGTCATGGCGTCAACCAACTAACACAGTGTAAAGCCGCCCCTTGAGAGTGATTACACTTTTCCTATATTGCACCAGATATCCTTAACGACTGCCCCCTCATAGGACATGTTATGCCCCTCGACCCTGCTTTGAATTCTCTCGGCTTTGCAAAGCCGCCCTCGGAAACCCGCGTTGTGGTTGCGATGTCGGGCGGTGTGGACAGTTCTGTTGTGGCGGCGATGCTGGCGGAACAGGGCTATGACGTGGTTGGGGTGACATTACAGCTTTATGATCACGGCGCGGCCTTGGCCAAAAAGGGTGCGTGTTGTGCCGGGCGTGACATCCATGATGCGCGCCGCGTCGCGGAAGAAATGAATTTCGCTCACTATGTCTTGGACTATGAAAATACGTTCAAAGAAGCGGTGATGGATGAATTTGCGGACAGTTACCTTGCCGGGGCAACGCCTGTGCCCTGCATCCGCTGCAATGAACGTGTGAAATTCAAAGACCTGCTTGAGACTGCAAAAGATCTTGATGCCGACTGTATGGCGACGGGCCATTATATCCAGCGCATGATGGGAAATGGCGGACCACAGCTACATTCAGCGGCAGATGCGTCTAAGGATCAAAGCTATTTCCTGTTCTCGACCACGCCTGAACAGCTGGATTATCTGCGCTTCCCGCTGGGCCATCATGCGTCGAAGGATGAAACACGTGCCCTTGCGCGCAAGTACGGGCTGGCGCTGGCGGACAAACCCGACAGCCAGGACATTTGTTTTGTGCCCAACGGCAATTACGCCGCCGTTATCGAAAAATTACGCCCGGGTGCTGCGGAACCTGGCGATATTGTTGATGTGGACGGCAACGTTCTGGCGCAGCACAACGGCGTGATCCATTACACCATCGGGCAGCGGCGCGGGCTTGGCATCGGTGGGCTTGCCGATCCGCTCTATGTGGTCAAACTGGACGTCGACAAACAGCACGTCATCGTTGGGCCCAAAGACATGCTCACGACGCGCACGGTTCCGATCCGTGAAATCAATTGGCTGGGTGACGACGCATTTGACGCGGTGGGCGAACGCCACATGGGCGTTAAAATCCGATCCACCAAGCCACCGGTTGAGGCGATTGTGCGCCCGTTGTCTGCAACCACCGCCGAGGTGGAACTGCTGACACCCGAAGAAGGCGTCGCCCCCGGTCAGGCCTGTGTGTTTTATGACAACGACAGCAGCCGCATCTTTGGCGGTGGCTGGATTTGGCGTGGCTACTGAAACACCCCTAACGGTTGATTTTGTTGGCGGTGCCGTGGGGCATCGGCTTAAATTTGGTGGCGGTCGTGGGCAGGATTTGGCCCGTGCGATGGGGCTGAAGAACGGCAAGACGCCATTGATCGTAGATGCAACGGCGGGCTTGGGCCGCGATGCGTTTTTGCTGGCATCGCTCGGGGCTGACGTCACGCTGATTGAACGATCCGCACAAATGTATGCGCTTTTGACGGACGGCATGGCACGCGCAGCAGCTGAAGGCGGAGAATACGCCGACATCATTTCCCGCATGACGCTGCTGCATGGCGATGCCAAGGACCTGATCCCGCCGCTGTCAGGCGATGCCATCCTGATCGACCCGATGCATCCACCGCGCAAAACCAAGGCCCTTGTGAAACGCGAACTGCGCCAGGTGCGCGAGATTGTGGGCACGGATGACGACGCCGCCGATCTGCTGCGGGTGGCACTGGAGCACGCCAAACAGCGCGTCGTCCTCAAATGGCCTGCTAAGGCCGACCCAATGGACGGCGTGCGCACGTGCTCGCACCAGATCATCGGCAAATCAACGCGCTATGATGTGTTTATGATCCCCTAAAGGCTCTTACAGTTGGATGTGAATATGATCGTCATGGCGCGCCGCGCGGCATCCTTGAAAGCGAACCTTGGGATGGGCAATTCCAAGGCTGGCTTGCAAATGGGGTTCGATAAAAATTTTGCCAATGCGATCATCGCGGCCAAGCCAGTTTAGCGCCGCGACCATAAGGGGTTCATCAACACGCAGGTCTCGCCAAAGCCCCTGCAGCCAACCCAAATTCCATCTTAACGTTGGCCATTGTTGCGGGCATTGCGTTGGCCCGTCTTCAAACGCGAAATAGCCAATGGGCGAACGGGTGGCACGTGGACTATATCCATCTCCATTACGGTAATAGAACGCCAGATCCACTTTGCGCCCGTCATGATGCGACAGATGCGGCAGCAACGGAAACCCTGTTACAAAGGGAAAATTGGCATCCAGAACCTGCGTCACCGTTCCGGGGAATGTTTCATCCATATGCTGTGACATATCCACAAGAACATCACGCAGCTCGGGCGTCACATACTGACGGTTCAAGACGCAATACATCGGGGATTGCACGGTCAAGGCTTGGTCTGACAAACATGACAGCGGCACCCGCCCCATAACGGGTGCGACGTACATCGCCCCCGTCGAAAGGCCCGCGTAAAAAAGTACAAACGCAAGACTCCGCCGGCGAAACAGCAATGCCAGACCCCACGCGATGCCACCTAATTGGGTCAACATCGTCAGGATGACAATCAGCGCACCGTGGCCTGCCAGTCGTCTCATGATGGTCACGCTAAGCGCGGCGGCGTCCGCCTGTGCGCCCTGCCCGACCGCGGCCTTCTTGGCCGGCTTTGGGGGCTTCGCGGTTCATGGTGATCCAAGCCGCACCACCATCGTCGTTATTGGTCAGGAAGTTGGCAGCGCGGATGGCTTCCATTTCCTTACCCGCGCGGGGTTTCGTGGACCCCATGCCAAACAGCGTCACGAAGGTTTCGTCATCAATGCCTTCGGGCAGGATGATACCCGCCGCTTCGATCTGGGCCTTTTTCTCAGCGATTTTGAGAGGGCCAACGGGCAGCGCCACAGGGTTCATGATCGCGGAGGTCATGCCAGCGGCCATCGCCATGGGCAGAAATGCATTGTTGATGCCGTGCCGGTTGGGCAAACCAAACGAAATGTTGGACGCGCCGCAGGTCGTGTTCACGCCGAGTTCTTCGCGCAAACGGCGCACCAATGTGAACACCTGCAAACCCGCCGTGCCCATCGCACCGATTGGCATGACCAGCGGATCGACCACGATATCATGGGCCGGAATGCCGAAATCAGCGGCCCGTTCCACGATCTTTTTGGCAACGGCAAAGCGCACATCAGGGTCCTCAGAGATACCCGTGTCATCGTTGGAAATCGCGACAACAGGCACATTGTATTTCTTGACCAGCGGCAGGACCAATTCCATGCGGTCTTCTTCGCCTGTCACAGAGTTGAGCAACGGGCGCCCCTCAGCGGCGGCAAGACCATTTTCCAGCGCGCCGGGGACGGATGAATCGATGCACAGCGGCGTGTCGACAATCGCTTGAACCCGCTTCACGAGTTCTTCCATTAAGGCAGGTTCAACAAAGTTGTTGTCCGCATAGCGCGGATCTTCGGCCATCTTATTGGAAAACACAGCACCCGAGTTGATGTCCAGAACCGTGGCACCCGCCATTGTTTGCGCAATCGCGTCTGCCTCAACCCGTGAAAAATCGCCTGCCTCTAGTTCCTCGTTCAGGATTTTGCGGCCTGTGGGGTTGATACGTTCACCAATCACGCAGAACGGCTGGTCAAAGCCGATGATGGCGGTCTTGGTTTTGGATTCAATTACGGTGCGGGTCATATCAGACGCCTTCAGCTGGATTTGCAGGAACGGTCGAAGAACCGCCATGTTGGATGGCCCAATTGGCGTTGGTTTTGATACCGCCAAGGGGGAAGAAATGGACACGTTCGATGTTGCTGTCGGGGTTCGCGGCTTTGTGGGCGGCAAGCTCTGTCAGCACGTGTGTCGGCTCAAACGGGAGCAACAGTTTGGTCACATCCTTGGCGCGCTTTTGCAGCACCTTGAGCGACGGACCAACACCGCAGGCAATCGCGAATTTGATCATCGTTTGCAACTTTGCGGGGCCCGCGATCCCGATGTGGATCGGGATCGTGATGCCAGCGGCTTTTAGGCTGTCCGCCCATTCGATGATCGGGCCGGATTCAAACGCGAATTGCGTGGCCAGCGCCATGTCGGCATCTGTGGTTTCAGAAAATTTCTGCTTCCAGCGCAACGCGTCATCCACATTGGCAGTACCACCTTTGGGGTCGATGTCTTTGTTGCCCTCTGGGTGGCCCGCAACGTGCAGACGTTTGAACCCTGCGCGATCAAATGCGCCGTTTTCCAAAAGCTGCATCGAGCTTTCAAAATCGCCATGCGGATTCGTCACACCACCCGCAAGCAACAACGCCTGATCAACGCCTGCTTCGCCCTGATACATCGCGATCCAGTTTTCCAGCGTTGCAGCGTCGTTGATGATGCGCGCCGGAAAATGCGGCATGACAGGGTAGCCATCAGCGGCCAGACGTTTTGCCGTGGCAACCATATCTTCAATCGGCGTACCTTCGATGTGGGCGATGTAAACGCGCGTGCCTTTGGGCAGCAACGCGGTGAAATCTTCGACCTTTTCGGCGGTGCGCGGCATGATCTCGATGGAATAGCCATCCAGAAACGCCTCAAGCTCGGGGTTCACGCCGCTCGGCTCTTCTACCTTTTTGCGAAAATTCAAAAGTGCCATCAGCTTGTCTCCCAACGCGCTCAAGCGCGGCCATCATTGTTGATAAGAACCATTAGGCGGTCTTTGTCGTATTCGGCTTCCAAACGCGCAGCTTCGGCTGCTGCGACATCTGCATCGGCGCCATCAACGGAATAGGCGGCGGCTTTGCGCCAATCCGCCAGATAATCATCCGTGCCCGCAGCGCCCGATTTCATCGCAGCGCGGTCAATCGCCTGTTCAAACCGTTCGGTCAGTTGAATTTTAGTGCCCCGACGGCCCTTACCGACGATGACCTGCGCGGGGATGTCCCGCCAATATACGATCGTGACGTCTGCCATGCGAATCTTGCGCCTCCCTAGCGTTGCACAACACCTATCTGCGGTGCGTTTATCTACGACGCCTATTTTCGACATTCGCGCCGCTTTTGGCGACCCCTGTTGGTTCCCATAATCTTCATCATCACCATGAGAGGCATCACAAGCCTTGCGCGAACCCCACCTCGCGCTTACCTTTAGGGTAACTCGAAATGGAGGGCGTTAAAATGACGCCCAAGCGTCCCGATGGTGCGGGCGCGTTCCCAATACCGGTTGAGCACACCGTGCCAAAACCGCCCGACCCCGCACAGCTTTATGCTGCGCTGGATTTGGGCACGAACAGTTGCCGTATGCTGATTGCCCAACCCAAGGGCAGCCAGTTTCATGTGGTCGACAGCTTTTCCAAATCCGTCCAGCTCGGGCACGGGTTGGAACAGACTGGCAAATTGTCCCGCGCCTCAATGGCGCGCACGATCAATGCCATGCGCGTGTGCCGTCAGAAATTGCAGCGCCACAAAGTCACCAACATGCGCCTTGTCGCCACAGAGGCCTGCCGCCGTGCGCGAAATTCGGATCATTTTATCCGCCAAGTGAAACGTGAAACCGGCCTGACGCTGGAAATTATCCAACCCGAAGAAGAAGCGCGTTTGGCCGTGATTTCCTGCGCGCCGCTGGTCAGCACCAAGACCGAACAGCTTTTGGTGGTGGATATTGGGGGCGGATCAACCGAGCTTGTCTGGATTGACCTGACCAACGTCCCTGCCCGCGAACGCCCACGCGCGATCATGCGGCTGCATTCCGGATTTCGCCAAGACCCCGGCCCCTTTGCCGCCGCCAAAGTCGTTGATTGGATTTCCGTACCTTTGGGCGTGGCAACCCTGCGTGACCAGTTCGCGGATGTCGAAGACGATTCGGCGCGCTTTGCCCTGATGTCGTGGTTCTTTGAAGAAAACCTAGAAGCCTTCGCCCCCTCAGCCGCAGAACAGTCGCGCGAGAATTTCCAGATTGTAGGGACATCCGGCACCGTCACGACAGTTGCCGCCAGCCATCTGGGGTTGCGGCGCTATGATCGCACCAAAGTCGACGGGCTGCGCATGACGTCCGATCAGATTGATGCGGTGATCCATGGATATCTGAAACTGGGCGAGGCTGGCCGCAAAGCAGACCCGCGCATCGGCAAGGATCGACAAGCATTGATCATGTCGGGTGCTGCGATCCTGCAAACGCTGATGCGCCTGTGGCCGACGGATCGTTTATCGGTCGCGGATCGCGGTTTGCGCGAAGGATTGCTGTACCAGCAAATGTCAGCAGACGGCGTTCTGGAAGACGCGCCCTATTAAGGGGCTTTGGCAGCCAGTGCCTTGAGCCCTGTGTGCAGAACAAAACTGTCCCCGCCCACCCCCAGAAACGTGACGCCGCGATCAATCTGGCTTTGAAAATCGCTTTCATCAAAAACGATTGTGCCGATGGCCTTTCCGGCCACTTTGGCGCGGGCATAGACATGATCAATTGCGGCCAAAACCTCGGGCGCGTCGTATTGCCCGACAAATCCCATATCCGCGCTCAGATCGGCGGGACCGACAAAGACGCCATCAACACCCGGGGTGGCCGCGATGGCATCGACATTGGCCACGGCCTCAGCGCTTTCGATTTGAACGAACAGGAAAATCTGATCATTGGCGGAACTGACGTAATCGACGATTTCACCGTAGCCGGACGCACGTGCCAGAACCGCCCCCATGCCGCGTGATCCTGCACCGGGGTAGCGCACGGCAGCGGCAACCTGTGCGGCCTGTTCTGGGGTGTTGACCATTGGCACAACAATCGTCTGCACGCCCAGATCAAGAACCTGTTTCAGCATCCAGCCTTCCCCCATAGGGACGCGTACGGCGGCATGGGCGGGTGTTCCGGCCAGGGCCTGCAATTGTGCCGCAATCGAGGTGAGGGTATTTGGCCCGTGTTCAGCATCAATCAGACACCAATCAAAGCCCGCCTTTCCGGCAATTTCGGCAACCGCACCATTGGCCATCGTTAGCCAAACACCGGATTGCACATCCCCTTTTTCGAGGGCGGATTTGAGGGCATTGATAGGGGCTGGCATTTGTGTCTCCTGCGTTTGGGACAGCTTGGGGTCAGGATCACAGACGCGCAAGCACCGCACGCGCGGCGCGCAATCCGGGGGCGTCACCACCACGGCCAAGGCGCTGCATCGTAGCCTCAAGTGCGGTGTATTGCGCCGCTGGGTCCGCGAACACACCCTCAAGCGCATTGGCGATCGGTCCGGGCTGACACTCCTTGCCGATAAATTCAGGCACCACGCGGGTTTCGCTAACCAGATTGACCAAAGTCACCGTGTCGGTCAGCAGCATCCGGCTGATGATCACGCGGCTGATCCAGTTCATATCATAGGCGATCACCATTGGCGTGCGCGCAGCGGCCAGTTCAAGCGATACAGTGCCAGACGCCGCCAAAGCAACATCACCTGCGGCCATAGCCACAAGGCGTTCGCGTGCAGCGCCTTCGGGCGACAAGCCCGTACCATCCACGATGACGCCACCGCCATCCTTCAACACAGGCGCAAACACCTCTGCGACGCGGTCGCGCAGATGGGGCAACGTGGGAAGGATCACGTGTTTGTTCGGGATTTTGGCCGCTTGGATGGCTGACACAAATGTGTCGCCCAATCGTTCTATTTCCGAACGGCGCGATCCGGGAAGGATTACAATCTGGTCCGCGCCCGCAGCCAGACCGTATTTGTTGATCAGCGCTGCGACTTCATCTTCGGTAACGGCGGGTTCTCCGGCAACCGGATGGCCGACAAAATCACATTCCATCCCCGCGGCCTGCATGTAGGGCGGTTCAAACGGGAACAGCGCAAGCACGTGATCAATATGGCGCGCCATCTTTTGCGCGCGCCCTGCCCGCCACGCCCATACCGTTGGCGCGACATAGTGAACGGTGCGAATATCAGACGCCGCTTTGACCAGCCGCGCCACGCGCAGGCAGAAATCAGGGCTATCAATGGTGATCAAAACATCCGGCTTGGCGGCAATCACGGCCTCAGCGGTTTCACGGATACGACGTTTGAGATGGCGGTATTTCGGCAAAATCTCGGCAATCCCCATGAGGGACAGTTCTTCCATCGCAAACAAGCTCTGCACGCCTTGGCCTTGCATCAAAGGGCCGCCGATGCCTTCGAACGTCACATCAGGGACTTCGGTGCGCAAACCGGCCATCAATGCACCGCCCAGCTTATCACCCGACGGTTCACCCGCGATGACAAACACCTTCATGGCGTCACCCACAGAAACATGGACTGCGCGTTCAGAATGGTGACGACCTGTGGCAGGTCCAGAACCATAACGCGCCCTTCTGGTATAACGATGCCAGATAGTCCTGCCTCGGCGGCTTGCATTGCGGTGTCAGGGCCAATCATGGGCATGTCCGCCAGCAGGCTTTGATCCGGTTTGGGGGCCTTGTACAAAAACGCACCCGCCCCCGGTGCGCGGCCATCATCATCCGCGCCCGACAGCCAATCGGCGACGCCGCCAACCACATCTTCGACAAGGCCGAAAATATCTGCGCCACCGGATGAATGCGACGTATCGCGCAACGGATCGCTGAAGTCTTGTAGCATCGCTGCCGTGCCGCGTGCGTCTTCACGGGCAATCACGGCACAATCGCGCACCAACATGGCCTGCCCCATATCAGCCTGCCCCATACTGGTCAGCGCCATTTGCGCAACGGCCAAATCTTGCATCAGATCCGGTGGGGCCACATTGGTTTGCACCCCGGCCACGGGCATCAAATCCGGTGCAATCTGATGCGCACCGATCACAGTGAACCCGTGTTCTTCAAAGATCGCAATGATTTCGCGCAAGGTACCATCGTCCCCCTTGGCCATCGCTGCCATCAGCCGCGGGACAAGTGGCGCTGTGAGGGCATCAATCGCGCTGGGGTCCACGTCGGGGCGCTGCACAGCCCCGACCATACAGACCTCGGTGACGCCCAAAGACGTCAGGGCTTGCAAGAACGTCCCAAGGGTTTCGATGCGAAACGGGATGCGGGTGAACTCACCTTTCACATCACTTGGAAAGCCGCGCATTTCGCAGATCACGGGCACACGTCCTTGCGCCATCAGGCTGCCGGCAATGTGGGGGGGCAATCCGCCTGTCCCCGCAATCAGCGCGACAGTCATCGCGGCGTCAAAAAGTGGCGGTCCGTGTCGCTCAGGATGAAATTCACCATCTGGGATACGTATTCGCTGTCCGTTTCATCGCCCAACCGGCGGGCACGTTCCATGAACGATCCCTCCCCGTCTTTGAGGGTCTGAAACGCCACACGCAGGGCTGTGATATCGCTGCGCGACACCCCGCGCCGCTTCAACCCGACAAGGTTCAGCCCGTCCAGTTCACCGCGCGGCCCCATGACCAGCCCGTGCGGGATCACGTCGTTCGTGACCATCGACAATGCGCCGATGATGGCGCCGCGCCCGATGCGCACAAACTGATGGATGCCGCACAGCCCGCCGATGATAACATCATCTTCGATAATGCAGTGCCCCGCGACCGCCGATTGGTTCACGATTATTACGCGATCCCCGACGCGGGCATCATGGGCCACGTGACATCCCGCAAGGAAAAATCCGTCGTCACCAACAGATGTGATCCCGCCGCCGCCACTGGTGCCGGGGTTCATGGTGACGTGTTCGCGGATGCGGTTGCGTTCCCCGATCACAAGTTTGGCGGCCTCACCCTGAAATTTCACATCTTGTGGAATTTCGCCGATGCAGCAGAACGGAAAGATCGTGGTGTCAGCGCCAACAGACGTATCACCGGTGACAACCACATGGGATTTCAACGTCACGCGATCGCCCAGAACCACCTTAGGGCCGACCACACAGAACGGCCCAATAGACACATCCGCCCCGATCCGGGCGCCGTCTTCGATAATCGCAGAGGGGTGAATGGTCATTTAGCTTTGCATATCCATCATCGCGGTAAATTCAGCCTCAGCGGCGAGTTCACCGTCCACGGTGGCCACACCTTTGAATTTCCACACCTTACCGCCAGGCTTGCCGCGCGTCGTTTCAACTTTCATTTCAAGAACGTCACCGGGAACAACTTTGCGGCGGAATTTGCAGCCATCAATGCCCATGAAATAGATCAGCATATTTTTGTCCATCAGCCCCATCGTGGCACCAACCATGACGGCAGATGTTTGCGCCATGGCTTCGATAATGGTCACACCGGGCATGATTGGCGTGCCTGGGAAATGGCCCTGAAAATGGGGTTCGTTCATCGTGACATTCTTGATGCCCGTCGCACTTGATGTGCCGTCGATGTCTTTGACTTTATCGACCAAAAGAAACGGATAGCGATGCGGGATGATCCGCTGGATAAGCTGGATATCAGCCGATGTGATCGGTGCTGTGTCAGTGTCGGACATGGTATTCTCCCCCACGGGGTCTGTGCCCCTTTGGTCTTGGCCGTGTTTTTATGTTATCTGCCTAACAAGCCCGAACGCCTGCTTCAAGGCGCGACTAGTTTTCAGGGGTCGCGGACGGCGCGGATTCCATGCCATCGCCAAGGGCATCATCGATGCGTTCAAGGGCAATCTCGGTCACATCAATGCTTCCCAAGGACAACAAAACAGACCGGCGATCCAGAATTGCAGACGCACCACGATCAACCATCAACTGGCCTAAAATCGGCCGCGCAGCCTCAAGAAACTGGTCACGGCCCACGGTCAACGTTTCTTCGAGCTCGCGTTCTTTTGCGTCTTGGGCGCGCCGGATGCCCTGTGCCTTGTCGTCAAAGGCCTCTGCTTCTTGGCGAAACACATCAGGGTCCATGTCAGGGCGCTGTGCGGCCAGGGCAAGTTCTTCATTGCGAAGGGCATTGGCTATGCGGCGATTTTCAAGCGCAAGCGCTTCTCGGCCCTCGTTGTATTCCAGCCCAATACGTTCCCCGAACCGGCTTTGAGAAAACAAACGATCCACGTCGACAGTGACAATCGCAGACGTCACCTGCCCATCCGTAACGGTGAATTCGTTTTGGGCTGCCAGCGGTTGCGCCCGTGCCAACGTGGCAAAGGCGCAAAACAGTATGCAGGCCAATATGCGCGGCATCAGAATTCCGTAGAAATCGTCACATCAAAGCGCTTGGTAATATCGTTGGGTTGCACGTCCAATGGTTCGGTAAAGTTGAACCGCAATGGGCCAATCGGCGTGTCCCAAAAGATCGATACACCTGCAATCGTGCGCGGCGTGAAATCATCGTATTCCACATCACCACCCGTCGCGCGGCCAATGTCCCAGACAGACCCGTAATCCAGGAAAACACCCCCCGACAGGCCGTATTCTTCTGGCAGACCAAGCGGGAATTCCGCCTCAAGGCGCGCAACCGCATAGGCGTTACCACCCAAGGCGTCGCCAGTGTTGATGTCACGCGGGCCAATGCCCGAAGGTTCAAAACCGCGCATCGTGCTGCTGCCAAGGAAGTAACGGTCTGTGATGCGGCTTTCGCCGCTGGTGTAATCGATCAGGCCGCCTTCGAGGGTGGCGCGCAACGTCACTTCTTCGTTCAGGACGAGCGTCTGACCCGTGATCTCTGCGGTGGTTTCAATATAGGTGCTGTCGCCGACCCCGAACTCCTGCCCGAACCGGAAAAGAACACCCGCGTTGGGGTTAAGACCGGTGCGGCGGGTGTCATAGCTGTAGCTATACCCCAAGGCGTTCGTTCCGACCGAACCAATATCAGCCGCAATGAACGGGGAAATGCCCGTCGCAGGATCGGTAATGTCTGTATAGTCGTATGCATAGAACAACGTCACACGACCGTTTTCGCTGACCGGGAACCCGATGCGCGGACGGAACGTGCCCTCGGTCGTGTCAAAATTGGCGTCTTGGTTGTCAGTCGTTGTGTAGCTCATGTCGATGCCAAACGACAAATCGCGGCCCAAAAGGCGCGGTTCGGTGAAACCAAAGCTCAGCTGTTGATTGTCTTCACCACCCTGAAGAACAAAGCTAAGCGACTGACCACGGCCCAAGAAATTGCGCTGACTGAAACGCGCCAAAAGGCTGAAACCCGCATCAGACGAGAAGTTACCACCAAAAGACAGCGATCCTGTCGGGCCTTCTTCGACGTCCACATCAATCACGACTTGATCAGGGCTGGATCCTTCACGCGCATCAACATCGGCGTTGGTAAAGTATCCAAGCGCGCGAATACGTTCCGCGCTTTCACGGATTTGGCGTGGGTTGAACGGGTCACCTTCGACCACGTCAAAACGGGACCGAACCACGCGGTCCAGCGTGGTGTTGTTGCCCTCAATGTCGATGCGTTCGACAAAGATGCGCGGGCCGTTCACCAACACAAATTCAACGTCCAGCGTCAGCGTGCGATCATTGCGTGTCACACGCGGGTCAACACGTACAAAGTTCAGGTTGTTGCGCAGCGCCAGACGTTCAAGGCGTGCAATATCGCGTTCAATCAATTCCGGCGAATAGGTAACGCCCGTGCGAAGACGCAGCGCATTTTCATAATCAAGCGGATCAGCGCCCGTTACTTCGGATGATACGGTGACATTGCCAAATTCAAACTTCTGCCCTTCCTGGACATTGAAGGTGATCAAATACGCATCGCGTTCGCGGGTCAGTGACACATCGACGTTCTGGACCTGAAAATCGACATAGCCGCGCGACTGGTAGAAATCGGTCAGAACCTGACGATCAAACGCCACACGGTCCGCGATAAAGGTGTCAGTTCCAATCAGGGCGCGCAGGATACCCGCCTGTTTGGTTTCCAGAACACGGCGCAAACGACGTTCGCTAAAGGCGCGGTTGCCGACAAAACCGATACGCTCGACTTCGGTCAGACCGCCTTCGAAGACTTCAAACACCAGATCGACGCGGTTGTCGGACCTCTCGATGATACGCGGGGCGACGGTTGCGTTGATGCGGCCCTGATCCGCATAAACGCGGGTGATCGCGGCGGTGTCTGCTTCGGCCTGGCTCGGGCTGTAGACACGGCGCGGCTGGCTGTTCACAACGGCAGACAATTCGGCGTCACGGACGCGCGCGTTGCCTTCAAATGTAATGCGGTTCACGGTCGGGAATTCGGTGACGCGGATGACCAATGTGTTGCCTTGGGGCACAACATCGACGGTTTCAAACAAGCCAGTGGCGCGGATCCGCTGGGCGGCATCATTCACCGCACCCGCAGTGACCGTTTCACCACGGCTAAACCCCAAATAGGTCAGGATCGTCGCTGTTTCGATTCGCTGGTTGCCCTCAACGGACACGTTGGAGAAATTGAAATTCTGCGCCGCTGCGGGGCTGGCAAAGGCCATCATCCCCAACACGAGCATCAGTGCAACAATAGCACCCCCTCGAAAGCGTCCCAAAATACGGTTTGCGGCCTGCAACGTGTTTATCATTTTTTTTGCTCGTTTCGACATCCCAAGTCCCCTCGGTCTACCCCCCCCGCAAGGGGTTGTCAAAAGCAACAAACGCGCCGCTTGGGACCAACCAAAGGACGCGTTCGAAAATGTTTGGAATTGTCGCCAGTCGGCCTTGGCTTACTGGGCCCCTGCCCACGCACCGAGCCCAAGCGCGCCAACAATCGTACCAAGATAGATGATGCGATCCCAATTCAGGTTCACCAAAAGGCTAACGCCCTGATATCCAGCTGTAATGGTTTGCATCGGTCTCTCCTCGGTTTCGTAACTCGGCGAAGATATCGCGCCCAAATGTGGCAACATCTGGGCAACGATGAGGTAACATTACGAGGATTCCCGTGTGGATTATGGGCAGAACAGCAGATCATTACCGATGGCAAACACCATCAAGGATGCAATCATAGCGATGCCAACGGCCATAAACACCCGCAACGCCTTATCGCTTGGCATTTTGCCTGTCACCGCCTCATAGGCATGAAAAACAAGGTGCCCGCCGTCCAGAACCGGAATTGGAAATAGGTTCAACAGGCCAACAGCTGTGGACAGAACGGCGATAAAGCTGATGAAGCTTAGCGCGCCTTGGCTGGCCATGGACCCCGACGTTTCGGCAATGCCAACCGGACCGCTTAGATTGCAGGTGTTGATGTTGCCGATGATCATCTGCTTCATCCCGTTGAGGGATTGTTTGATAATGAACCAGACCTGCTGGATCGCCAAAGACATGGATTCGCCGACGCCCACAGCACTGGTCGCAGGTTCAAAGAACAACCCCCCGTTGCCGATGCCCAGTTTGGGTTCATCAATCATCGATCCGTCCGCCTGCGGAATGGCCGTGAGGCGCGGCGTCAGCGTGGTTTCGAACACATCACCGTTCCGCCAAACCTCAAGCGCAATCGGGGCCGCCCCCGTTGCGTTCACGAAGTTGACCATATCGCGGAATTGATAAACCGGTGTGCCGTTCATACTGACAACAACATCACCAATTTTAAGGCCCGCATCATCCGCCGCAGATCGCGGTGTGATCGATTGCACCAAAGACGGTTGCGGTTGTGGGCCAAGAACCGTCAGACGCTCTCCGTCGCGTTCAACAAGGTATTCAACGGACGGTTGGGACGGAATTTCAGACACTGCATCGCTGAATCCTTCGGGGTAATTCAACGCCGTGCCTTCAACTCGCAACACGCGGTCGCCGGGTTCAAGCTGTTGTTCAATCGTTTCCGGAAACCCCGGCAATGTCGAAACAGTCAACGGTGTCAGCGGTTGGCCTTGAAACAGCAAGACACCAACAAACACCAGAAACGAAAGGATAAAGTTGAAAATCGGCCCCGCCGCGACCGTCGCAGATCGCGCCCAAAGTGGTGCACCCAGCATCGTGTTGCGTTCGGTCAGCGACTGCGCGTGTGCCTGTGCCGCATCGCTCAGCGCGGGCGTGCCTTCCAGGTAGGCATCGACATCAACGTCGCCCCCAACCGAGGCCGCGTTCGCATCGCCCAGAAATTTCACATAACCGCCAAACGGCAACGCCGCGACCTGCCAAACCGTGCCGCGTTTATCAACACGGCTATAAATGACCTTACCAAAGCCGATCGAAAACACCTCTGCGTGGATGCCCGACCAGCGGCCGATAATATAGTGGCCATATTCGTGGATCGCGACGATCACCGACAAAGCGATCACAAAAAACACAAGCGTGAAGGCAACGTTCCCGAACGACGGGATCAAAGAAGTCATAAAGTCCAAGGTCTAGCCCTTTGTTTTGGCGATGTTTTCAGTCGTCAGCGCGCGCGCCTCTGCGTCCGCATGCTTAACGCTATCTAGGGTGATCGTGTCATTTTGCAGCCCCTGTCGGGACAACATCGCGTCAACAACGCTGTCCACGGCGCGGGCCATATCGGTAAAACAGCACTCATTGGCGATAAAATGATCAAGCGCTTGTTCTTTGGCGGCGTTAAAGACAGCCCCCGCCAGCCCCCCGGCGTCCATCACCTTTTGCGCGATGGCCAAGGCCGGATAGCGGGCAGGTTCAGGGGCGCGGAAATTGAATTGACCAATCTGCGCAAGATCCAGCCGCGCGACAGGCAGGTCTTTGCGTTCCGGCCAGTTGAGAGCGAACCCGATGGCGTGGCGCATATCGGGCGGGCCAACATGTGCCATCAACGCGCCGTCGTTAAAGCCGACAAACGCGTGGATCAGGCTTTCGGGATGAATGATGGTTTCAATCTGGTCTGCAGTAACGCCAAAAAATTCTTTCGTTTCAATCAATTCCATCGCTTTGTTAAACATGGATGCGGAATCGATTGTGATACGTTGGCCCATATCCCAATTTGGATGGCTTGATGCTTCGGCGACTGTGACGGTGTCCAGCGCGCCCAGTGGATGATCACGAAACGCGCCGCCACTTGCGGTGATAATAATGCGTTCCACGGCGGCCATATCTTCGCCGATCAAGGCCTGAAACACCGCAGAATGTTCGCTGTCCACGGGCAAAACTGTCGCGCCGTACCGTTTTGCTTCGCCCAGCAACAAAGGCCCCGCCGTCACTAACGATTCCTTGTTGGCCAGCGCCAGCGTCGTGCCTTGCTTCAGCGCCTCAAGCCCCGGCGCAAGGCCCGCCGCCCCGACGATTGCGGACATGATCCAATCAGCGGGGCGCGCTGCGGCCTCAATCAACGCAGCCTCACCCGCCGCGACGTCGATCCCTGTTCCGGCCAAACCATCGCGCAATTCTTTCAGGCGTGAAGGATCAGACGTGACGGCCACATCGGCGCGTAACGCTTTGGCATCTTTGATAAGTTGATCAATGTTGGATGCACCCGTCAGCGCGACAACGTCATAATCATCTGGCGCGCGCCGGATCAGATCAATGGTGTTCTGACCAATCGATCCCGTCGCCCCGAACACGCTGACACGCTTCAAAAGGCCACCCCGGGCACGTTAAAGACAGTCGCGACCAACAGCATGAACAATGCCGCCCCGAGCAACGCATCAAAGCGGTCAAACAAACCGCCATGTCCGGGTATCAGGGTTGAACTGTCTTTCACCCCTTGGCGGCGCTTCAACGCGCTTTCGGCGATGTCACCCATTTGGCCCGCAAAGCTGATGACGACGGACAAAAGGATGATCGTCCATCCCGCGTTGGTGAATTGCGTGAAGATCAAACCGACGATCGCAGCGCCAATCCAGCCGCCGATTGTCCCGCTCCAGGTTTTCTTGGGGCTGATGGCGGGCCAGAACTTTGGCCCACCTAGGGATTTACCAGCGAAATAACCCGCGATGTCTGTCACCACGACGATCGAAACAAGCCACAGCAACCACGTGAACCCGAAATCGATGCGAAAATGAACGAGGCCATACCCAGCGATCTGCAAGGCCAGCGCAAAGACGAAAAATGTCAGTCGCTCACGTTCCAGAATGATTGCACCAATAATCGGCACGACCAGAAATAAGCCAAGGAATTCATAGTTTAACGCACCACCAAAGACTTGCGCGGACAGGATTGATGCCACAGCCGCTGCCAACAGCATACCAGACGTCGGGGACGCCCCGCGGATCATGATCCAGCATTCCCAGACCATGACGGCAGTGACAAAAACGGCGAGCATCTGAAACCAGACACCACCAATAATGATTGCCCCGATCCCGATCGCGGCCATCCAGGCCCCCGACATCAGACGGACCTTTAGATCATCCCAATTGCCCGGCACGCTAGGCTTTCACCGCGCCAAACCGGCGGTCTCGTGTTTTGAAGCCAGCAAGGACGTCCGCAAAGACGTCCGGTGTGAAATCCGGCCACAGCGTGTCGATAAATTCGTATTCCGCATAGGCGGACTGCCACAGCAAAAAGTTCGAAATCCGCGCTTCGCCGCTGGTGCGGATCACCAGATCAGGGTCAGGCAGGAAACAAGTATCAAGGTATTTGGGCAGCGTTTCATCGTTGATGTTCTTGGGGTCAAGCCGCCCCTGCGCCACGTCATAGGCCAGTCGTTTGGTGGCGCGGGCCACTTCATCGCGGCCGCCATAATTGATCGCGATCGTCAGGTGGCATTTGTCGTTTTGCGATGTCAGCAGCTCAAGCTCGTCCATCAGGTTGACCAGTTTATCATCCAGCCGCACACGGTCCCCGATAAAGCGCACGCGCACACCGTTAGACAAAAGATCGCGGGCCTCGCGCTGGATGTAGCGACGAAACAGTTTCATCAGACCGGCGACTTCTGTTTGGGTGCGTTTCCAATTCTCGGTCGAAAAGGCGAACATTGTCAGATACTTGACGCCCTGATCCGGGCAGGCCTCAACGATGTCACGCACGCGGCGCGCGCCTGCGTGGTGGCCGAACAAACGCGGACGCCCGCGCATCTGCGCCCATCGCCCGTTGCCATCCATAATGATAGCAACGTGTTTCGGACCGGTCTTGATGTCTTTGGCCATACCTGAGGCCCCCGCTGTATTGATTACCTGTGCATGTCCCCGTTCGGGTCAGACCTGCATAATCTCGGCTTGTTTCGTCTCAAGCTGTTCATCGATGCGCTTGATGTATTCGTTTGTCATGTCCTGAACTTCCGATTCCCAAAGCTTCTGGTCGTCTTCGGACATACCTTCATTCTTGGCTTTCTTGATCTGGTCCATGCCGTCGCGACGCACATTGCGGATACTAACGCGTGCGTTTTCGCCGTATCCGCCCGCGACCTTGGTCAATTGGGTGCGGCGTTCTTCGTTCAACTCGGGGATGGGCAACATGATAATCGTGCCATTCAGTTGCGGGTTAATGCCCAGCCCGCTTTCGCGGATGGCTTTTTCGACCTTCCCGACAAGGCCCTTATCCCACACATTGATCGTGACCATACGCGGTTCTGGCACGTTCACGGTGCCGACCTGATTGATCGGTGTCATCGACCCGTAGGCATCTACCATCACAGGTTCCAGCATGGTCGCGGATGCGCGCCCCGTGCGCAGGGATGCAAATTCAACGCGCAAATTGGCGATGGCCCCGTCCATACGGCGCTGCAAATCATCGGTATCTAGGATAAAATCATCTGACATAGTGCTGCTCTTCTCAACTTGTTTTGACTGATATACCGTTAACATGCGGGGTTTGTATAGAACGCCTGCGCATAACTTGTGCAGATCGGCGGATGTTACGCCGGATCGTGACAAAACGGCGGACGTGGCACACCGTACACGCAGACATCAGAACCGGGCGATATAAGTATGGTTGATCGGTGTTGCGCGCGCGGGCGCATTGCCGCCGCAAAAACACCCAAGCCCTATTAGTCTTTGACGGTTGTCGATGTTCCGCTTCCGTCAAGGATGCCCTTAAAGCCGCCCTTGTCATCAAGGCTAAAGACAACAATCGGCAGGGAGTTTTCGCGCGCCAAGGCAATCGCGCTGGCGTCCATCACACCCAGATGCTGGGCCAGAACCTCATCATAGGTGATCGTTTCATAGCGCACGGCATCCGCATGTTTCGCGGGGTCCTTGTCGTAGACGCCATCAACCTTAGTGCCCTTAAAGATCGCCTCGCAGGCCATTTCGGATGCGCGCAGTGTCGCGGCTGTGTCTGTCGTGAAATACGGGTTGCCTGTTCCGGCTGCGAAAATACAAATCCGCTTTTTCTCAAGGTGGCGCACGGCGCGGCGGCGAATGTAGGGTTCGGCCACTTCGTTCATCGTGATCGCGGAAATGACCCGCGTGTGAATATCCAGCCCCTCAAGCGCGGATTGCATGGCCAGCGCGTTCATGACCGTGGCAAGCATCCCCATATAATCGGCGGTGGTGCGTTCCATGCCCTGTGCAGATCCTTGCAGGCCGCGGAAAATGTTACCGCCGCCGATGACCATGCAAATTTCAACGCCCATTTCCTGAACCGATTGAACTTCGCGGGCGATACGCTCGACGGTCGGGGGGTGCAGGCCAAAGCCTTGGTCGCCCATCAGGGCCTCACCCGAAATCTTCAACATGACCCTCTTATACGCGACGTTTCCGGTGTCAGACATAAGATGCTCCAGTGCTGCTTTCAGTTCGGCGCAAAATGTCGCAAAAGGACGCCAGACGCAATGGGACATCTGATGCTTGACCTCGACAAAATTGACCCGGAAAAACCGGTGCTGATCTTTGGGCCGACGGCAACGGGCAAGTCGGGGCTGGCCTTGGAAATTGCGCGCGCGCAGGGCGGTGTGATCGTGAATGCGGATGCTTTGCAGGTCTATCAGGGCTGGCCCATCCTGACAGCGCAGCCCCCCGCCGCTGATTTGGCACAGGCTGAACATCATCTTTATAGCCATCTGGCCTACGAAGCACCCTATTCCGTTGGCGACTGGTTGCGCGATGTGACCCCGTTTTTAACAGGCCCGCGCCCGATTATCGTTGGTGGCACTGGGCTGTACTTTACCGCCCTCACCGAAGGCCTTGCGCAAATCCCACCAACACCAACAGACGTACGCGCACGCGCTGATGCGATCCCCCTGCCCGATTTGATCGCGGCGCTGGATGCAACAACAACGGCCAACATCGACCTCAACAATCGCGCCCGCGTGCAGCGCGCCTGGGAGGTTCAGGAATCCACAGGGCGCAATATCACAGATTGGCAGGCCGCCACGCCGCCCCCGCTGTTGCCGCTTGAGGCCTGCACGCCGCTGGCCCTGATGCCCGACCCCGAATGGCTGAACGCACGGATCGCGCAGCGGTTTGACATGATGATGGACGCGGGCGCATTGGCCGAGGCCGCCGCGATGGCCCCGAACTGGCAGCCCACCGCCCCGTCATCCAAAGCCATCGGTGCGGCAGAAATGATCCAACTGCTGAACGGTGACATCACCGCCGATTCGGCCAAAAACGCGATCATCATCGCCACGCGCCAATACGCCAAGCGCCAGCGCACTTGGGTTCGGTCCCGTATGAAGCGGTGGCAGAATATCGCGCTACCAGATGTGGGCGGGTGCTAATTTTTCCACATGTTTGGCTTTGATTTGACTGATTTCGCTGGCAAAATTGTCAAAACCAAACATCTGGCAGGATTTGACCACTATGATGACCGACCCGCAAAATCGTCTCGCTCTCACTGCGATTGCCCAGAATGCAGGCCAAGGCCGGTGGCGCACGGAGGCGATGCGGTCCCATTCTTCGCCGCGTTTGATGTTCGTAGCACGCGGTCAGGGGCGCATCACAATCGCGGGCCTGACCTCAGGTTTCGGGGCCAACAACCTGATCTATATTCCTGCGGGTACGATGTACGGGTTTGAGGTCGGCCCGACCGTCTTTGGCCAAATGCTGACGGTCCCGTCTGCGATGGCGACAGAATGGCCGCTTGAACCTATCCATTTGCGTCTGCGCGATGTCGTTGCCCAAAAAGAACTGGCCGCACACCTAGACGCGCTGGAACGTGAATTGAAATCACACCAGCCAAGTCATCAGCGCGCGGCCCATTACCAACTGGGTCTGTTGTCGGTCTATTTCGAACGCCAGCTTGAATTGCGCGACAGCGACACAAAAGATGCGCGCGCCGAAACGGCCTCTGCGCGTCTTGTCGCCGCCTACACCGACCTGATCGAACGCGATTTTCACGATCACGGCGGCGTTGCGGACTATGCCGCCAAACTTGGCGTGACCCCGACCCACCTTGCGCGGTGTTGTCGCCAGACCAGCGGTAAATCCGCGCTGGAACTTCTGAACGACCGCATCTTGTTTGAGGCCCGCCTGCTGCTGCGCGACACCAAAGACCCCGTGCAAAAGATTGCATCGGACCTCGGGTTCGGATCGGCGGCCTATTTTACCCGAACTTTTGCAGCACAAACCGGCCTCACGCCGTCCAAGTTTCGCCAAAAAGGCCCGCTTGCTGCTGTCTAATCAGTCAATTTTCCCGCGTTTCATGCCGCACCGCAGCATATCCGGCTTTCCGGTTGCATGTCGCAGTTAGACCATGCGAACGTCGCAAACGTGATCAGAATTGCCGATTGCAGCCGTTGACGCGCAGAGAAAAACCCTGCCTGATACGGCTTCTTGTGGGGGGATGAGTACGCAAGGCACCGTATGACCGACTAAATGTCGGCGCCAGTGTTTCGCCATCCCGATACCCGCCAAAACAAAAACGTGTCATCAGGGAGAACACGCATGACCAACAAAACACTCACCGGTGCGCCGCTGCATCCAGCAGTCGACGTCTATGTCAAAGATGTCGAGGCCGGCAAACTCAGCCGCCGCGAATTCATGACACGGACAACAGCGCTCGGCGTGACAACCGTCGGCGCATATGGCCTTTTGGGTCTGTCGCAGCCAGCAGCCGCCGCAGGCCACGCCCAGCAGGGCGGCACAATGCGCATGCAGATGGAAGTCCGCGCGCTTAAAGATCCACGGGCCTTTGACTGGACGCAAATGGCGTTCGTCACAGCTGGTTGGCTCGAGTATCTCGTAGAATACAACTCCGACGGTTCGTTTGAGCCAATGCTGTTGTCCTCATGGGAAGTGAACGACGACGCGACTGTTTACACATTGAACGTCCGTGAAGGCGTCAAGTGGAACAACGGCGACGATTTCACAGCCGAAGACGTTGCACGCGTGATCACCGACTGGTGTGACAAGAACGCTGAAGGCAATTCCATGGCGGGCCGTATGTCCGTTCTCGTGGACGCCGACACAGGTAACGCAGTTGAGGGCGGCATCGAAGTCACTGGCCCACATCAGGTTACGCTGAACCTGCCAGCTTCTGACATCACGCTGATCGCTGGCATGGCTGACTACCCAGCCGCCGTTTACCACGCCTCTATTGATCGCGAAGACCCTGCCCGCACACCCGTTGGTACTGGTCCTTACATGATCGAATCTAACGACGTTGGCGTCAAAGCGGTTCTCGTTCGCAACGAAGGCCACGAGTGGTGGGGCTACGCCGAAGGCAAAGGCGCATACCTCGATCGCATCGAATACATCGACTACGGCACAGATCCTTCCGCATGGGTCGCAGCCGCAGCCGCTGACGAAGTTGACATGACATATGAAACTGTCGGTGATTTCGTCGAAGTGTTCGAAGGCATCGGGTTCGAGCGTTCCGCAGTTCCATCTGCGGCAACAATCGTCATCCGTCCAAACCAGGACGCAGAAGTCGACGGCATGAAGCCATACGCAGACGTTCGCGTCCGCAAGGCGATTGCAATGGCTGTAAACAACGAAGTCTGTCTTGAGCTTGGCTATGCCAACCAAGGTGTCGTTGCACGCAACCAGCACGTTGGCCCGATGCACCCTGAATGGGCTGACGTTCCTGCGACTGAGTACGATCCAGAAGGCGCGCTTGCGCTGCTTACAGAAGCTGGCATGGCTGACTTCGAGATGGAAATCTCTTCCATCGATGATGACTGGCGCAAGAACACAACTGATGCGGTTGCCGCGCAGTTGCGTGACGCTGGTTTCAACGTGAAGCGCACAATCATTCCAGGTTCTACATTCTGGAACGACTGGACGAAGTATCCGTTCTCCTCGACCAACTGGAACCACCGCCCACTGGGCACGCAGGTTCTGGGTCTGGCGTACCGGTCCGGTGAAGCATGGAACGAATTTGCATTCAACAATGCCGAATTCGATGCCCTGCTCGACGAAGCGAACGCAATTGCGGATGCCGATGCACGTTCCGAAGTGATGGCGAAAATCCAGCAGATCCTCACGGACGAAGCTGTGACGATCCAGCCATACTGGCGCACGGTTTACCGCCACGCAAAGCCGGGCTTTGTTGGTTGGGACATGCACATCGCGTACCTGCCACAGATCTATAAGATCGGCCTCGCAGCTTAATCTGATCTAAATTTTGGGCCGCCCGCGTAATCGGGCGGCCCATTTTTTGATAAATTTTTGCGACCAGACGAAAGATCGCGCGGCTTGAACCACGCGGCAAACCCAACAGGGGTACTACATGGGACTGTTTATTCTGCGACGTCTTGGGGTCATGATCCTCACGGCGATCTGCCTGACATTTATCGTGTTCTCGCTGACAAACCTTTATCCAAATCTGGAAAAGCTTGCGAAAACACAAGGCAACTTCCGAATGTCGGACGAAGCTGTGACCAGCTATCTGACGAACCGCGGATATTTACAGCCCCGGCTTGTGAAATACGGACAATGGCTTGGCGTGATGCCGGGCTATGTGATCGATGGCAGTGACGGTGAAACGCGCGCACGCTGCGCTGCGAACCGCACACCGGACGAAAACACCGCAACCTTTTGTGGCATCATTCAGGGCGAATGGGGCCAATCCACAGTCTTCAAAGAAGACGTTTCTGGCATTGTAAGCACACGCCTTGGCCTCACCGGAAAGCTGATGTTTTGGGTCATGATGGTCATGGTGCCGGGCGCGCTGATCATCGGTGTGCTGGCGGGCATGCGCGAAGGATCACGAACCGACCGCAGCCTGTCGACCATATCGATCATTTCCACCGCGACGCCTGAATATGTGTCTGGTGTTATCCTGATCGCCGTGTTCGCCACCCCGTTGTTCGGGATGCAATATTTCAAGGGCACGGCAACGTCGGCCATGGATGATGCAAACTTCAACAACTTCTTTTTGCCGGTGATCACCATCGCGCTTTATGGCATGGGCTACATCGCCCGTATGACCCGCGCATCCATGACCGAAGTGATGACCGCACAATACATCCGCACCGCGCGCCTAAAGGGTGTGTCGTTCCCCAACATCGTTATGAAACACGCTCTGCGCAATGCACTGATCGCGCCGTTTACGGTCATCATGTTGCAGTTCCCTTGGCTGCTTAATGGTGTCGTCATCGTCGAAACCTTGTTCAACTACAAAGGCTTCGGCTGGACGCTGGTGCAAGCCGCCTCAAACAACGACATCGAATTGCTGCTTGGCGTTTCGGTTGTTTCCGTCTTCGTGGTCCTGATCACGCAGCTGATATCTGACATCGGCTACGTCTTCTTGAACCCACGCATTCGCATCTCTTGATAGGAGCCTGAACACATGGAACCTCTTTCCTGGACTGGCTCCCTCGGGAGCACTCTCATCCCCGCCCTTACAATCGCAGCAGCGGTGTTTGTGGCTGGCGTTATCTTGCAACTCGTCATGGGCTTTTTCGCACCCGAGGTGAAATTGCAGTCAAACAGCGATGGCACATTGCAAAGCCGTGGCGGCCTTTTGGGGCGCCTCGAAGTCTACAATGGGTATCTCTTCACCCTTGTGGTGTTCCTGATCGCCGCCATCGTGGTCGTTTCCTGGTTCATGCCCTACGGCAAAGCCGGCATTCTGGGCGAAATTTCCAAACAGTTCCTGCCCGTCTGGATCGCCCTGATCGTCACATTCGTTCTGTCGATCACGTTCAAACGCAAGCTGGGCCTTTATGGCAAATTGTTTGATTCAACCATCGGCATGATCGGGTTTGCACTGGTGATGTTCTGGGTCTTCACGTCAATCTTTGTTGGCCTGTTCGACATGATCGCGACCCATGATCCGCTTCAGCAAATCTCGGGCATCAAGAACAAGACACCGGGTTTCCCTGTGCCAGAAGGCCAAGACGCGGATTTCTTCCCGCACTACCTTTTGGGCGGCGACAACCTTGCGCGCGACATCTTTAGCCGCGTGGTCCACGGATCGGTCATCGTGATGGTCATCGCACCACTGGCAACCATCTTTGCGTTCATGGTCGGCATCACGCTGGGCCTGCCTGCGGGATATTACGGCGGACGTCTGGACACGTTGCTGTCCTTCCTCGCCAACCTGATCCTCGCGTTTCCTGTTATCTTGCTGTTCTACCTGCTGGTCACACCGGAAATCGTCGCGACGGGCCTGCCAAACTACATGGCGGCGTTCCTATTCGTCTTCCCGTTGGTGTTCTTTGGCGTGTTGATCAATTCGCGCTACAAGACCCAAGGATCAAAGAACACGCTGTACCTTGCGCTTGTTCTGATCCCGCTGGCCTTCCTCTATGTGAATGTCGTGTCGGATGCGGACAGCCCGCTGCACGTCTGGCCCGAAAGCCTTGATTTCATCACCATCCCGTCCGGCATCCTTGTGGTGTTTGTGTCGGTGGTGTTTGTGAACTCGCCCACGGTGTACCGCATCGTGCGTGGCCTCGCGCTGGATATCAAAACGCGGGACTACGTGGCGGCCGCACAAACCCGCGGTGAAGGCACATGGTACATCATGCTTTGGGAAATTCTGCCCAACGCACGTGGCCCGCTGATCGTCGATTTCTGCCTGCGCATCGGCTACACCACGATCCTTCTGGGAACCTTGGGTTTCTTCGGCCTCGGCCTGCCGCCTGAATCACCGGACTGGGGCAGCACCATCAACGAGGGTCGCAAACTGTTGCTGATCTACGCACACCCTGCCCTGCCACCTGCGATTGCGCTGCTGTCGATGGTGCTTGGTCTCAACCTGCTCGCAGATGGTCTGCGCGAAGAAAGCTTGAAGGATTAATCTCATGGACTATGACCTGCGCAACGACGCCTACGACGGTCCGATCCTTGAGATCGACAAACTCTCCATCAGCTTTTTCACGCGCCTGCGTGAAATTCCCGCTGTCATGGACTTTTCGGCCAAAATCCAACCGGGCGAAGCCCTTGGCATTGTGGGGGAATCCGGTTGCGGAAAATCCACCGTGGCGCTGGGGGTGATGCAAGACCTTGGCGTGAACGGGCGCATCGTGGGTGGTTCGATCAAGTTCAAAGGGCGTGATCTGAACACGATGACGCAAGAAGAACTGCGCGACATTCGCGGCAGCCAGATCGCCATGATCTATCAAGAACCCATGGCGTCCCTGAACCCTGCGATGCGCATCGGCAAACAGCTGATGGAAGTGCCGATGATCCACGAAGGTGTGTCAGAAAAAGAAGCATACGAACGCGCGCTCGAGGTTGTGACAGACGTCAAACTGCCCGACCCCAAACGCATGCTCAACAGCTTTCCGCACCAATTGTCGGGCGGCCAGCAACAGCGCATCGTGATTGCCATGGCGCTGATGTCCAAGCCCAGCTTGTTGATCTTGGACGAACCGACAACCGCTCTCGACGTGACTGTCGAAGCGGCCGTGGTCGAACTGGTCAAAGATCTGGGCAAGAAATACGGCACGTCGATGCTGTTTATCTCGCACAACCTTGGCCTCGTGCTGGAAACCTGTGATCGCATCTGTGTGATGTATTCCGGCGAAGCGGTTGAACGCGGATCTATTGAAGGCGTGTTCGACAACATGCAGCACCCCTACACACAGGCGCTGTTCCGCTCGATCCCGCTGCCGGGTGCTGATAAAAACGCACGCCCCCTGATCGCCATTCCGGGCAACTTTCCCCTGCCCCATGAACGGCCCCAAGGCTGTAACTTTGGCCCCCGCTGCGACTATTTCGAAGCAGGCCGCTGTGACCAAGGGTATATCCCGATGGGCGATGCGGGCGACGATCACGAAAGCCGGTGTTTGCGGTTCCAGGAAATCGACTGGAACGCCCCGATTGCCGTGGGCGCCCAAACCGAAAAACCCGAACCGGGCCGCGTTGTTTTGAAAATGGACAACCTCAAGAAATACTACGAGGTCGCGGCATCTGCCCTGTTTGGGGGTAATTCCAAAAAGGTGGTCAAAGCCAACGAAACCTTGTCGTTCGAGGCGCGGGAATCCGAAACTCTTGCCATTGTGGGTGAATCCGGGTGCGGTAAGTCCACCTTTGCCAAGGTTCTGATGGGGCTTGAAACCGCAACCGACGGTGAAATCCTTCTCGATAACAAAAGTATCGGCAACGTTCCCATCGAAGACCGCGACACGAAAACAATCGCGGACGTTCAAATGGTGTTCCAGAATCCGTTTGATACGCTGAATCCGTCAATGACGGTCGGTCGCCAGATCATGCGTGCGTTGGAAATTTTCAAGATCGGTAACAATGACAACGACCGTCGCGAACGGATGCTGCAACTGCTTGATCTCGTGAAACTGCCCCGCGCCTTTGCGGACCGCATGCCGCGCCAATTGTCGGGCGGGCAAAAGCAGCGCGTCGGTATCGCGCGCGCCTTTGCGGGGGATGCGCGGATTGTGGTTGCGGACGAACCTGTGTCGGCCTTGGACGTGTCTGTTCAGGCTGCCGTCACGGATCTGTTGATGGAAATCCAGCGCGAACACAAAACGACGCTGCTGTTCATCTCTCACGACCTGAGCATCGTGCGCTATCTGTCTGATCGCGTTATGGTTATGTATCTTGGCCACGTGGTTGAACTGGGCACGACAGATCAGGTCTTCAGCCCTCCATATCATCCCTACACCGAGGCCTTGTTGTCTGCCGTTCCGATCGCTGACACCAAGATCAAGAAAAAGCACATCGTGCTTGAGGGGGATATCCCATCGGCCATGAACCCACCGTCGGGCTGCCCGTTCCAGACCCGTTGCAACTGGAAAGACAAAGCAGGCCGCACCTTGTGTGAAACCGAAGTGCCGCCCGTGCGCATGCTGGCAGAAGGCCATCAGGTCAAATGCCACCTGAGCGATGTTGATCTAGCCGAAATGGAACCGGTTATCGAAATCGCGGCTGAGTGATTTTATCAATGTTATGAACAACAAAGGCGTCGCAGTTCAT
The DNA here is from genome assembly GCF_021532615.1 of Octadecabacter dasysiphoniae. GTDB lineage: Bacteria > Pseudomonadota > Alphaproteobacteria > Rhodobacterales > Rhodobacteraceae > Octadecabacter > Octadecabacter dasysiphoniae. The sequence goes on along the minus strand of NZ_JAKGAQ010000001.1, from coordinate 1,186,174 downwards.
GCGGCGCCTTAAGTTTTACGATCTCTTAACACGAGCAGAGCATTATCGCATCTGCCCCTAGCTTCCCCAAATAACGCGCACGTAATTTCTGGTTTCACGGTAAGGCGGCACGCCCCCATGTTGCTGCACGGCACCGGGGCCTGCGTTGTAGGCGGCCAAGGCTAAGCGCCACGATCCGAATGTGTCGTATTGTTCGCGCAGATACCGCGCCCCGCCATCCAGATTTTGATAAGGATCACGGGGGTTTACGCGCAGGTATTGCGCCGTTCCCGGCATCAGTTGCGCAAGCCCGATTGCACCGGCATGTGACACAGCTGTGGGGTTCCACGCACTTTCCTGCTGGACCAACCGCAAAAACAAATCCTCAGGGACACGGTTTCTTTGGGCCGCCGCGCGCGCCATGCTCAGGAACTGCCCGCGATAATTACCGCTGTACTGTGGCCCTGTGTTCGCCGCAGCGGGGATTTCCACCCGTGGCGGCTGAAGACGGATCGAATTGGCGTATTGGGACGATGCGCGCCCATCCAGAACATCCAACTGGGAACTAAAGAGAGTCGTGCGATTCCGAGTCGATAGACTGTCAGAATAGACAGGTACAGCCGTCAAACCAGCTGCTAACCCTATGAATAATCCCAATACTCGCATACTTCGCCCCTGCATTTGACCAAATATAGACCGTCACGGCAGGCAATTCCACACAATATGGCCTATTTTCACACGGCGCGACCAGCGATAGGGTTCCATTAACCAGTTTCTAACCCGTTGGCGGTGATGTAACAGGGGACGACAAATCAGATTCGACACAAATACCATCAGGGGGCACGCAAATGGCCGGTTCACTTAACAAAGTCATGATTATCGGCAACTTGGGGCGCGACCCTGAAGTGCGGTCGTTCCAGAACGGCGGCAAGGTGTGCAACCTCAACATTGCCACGTCAGAGACGTGGAAAGATAAAAACACTGGTGAGCGGCGCGAAAAAACCGAATGGCACCGTGTTGCGATTTTTCAGGAAGGTCTGGTCCGCGTGGCGGAACAATACCTCAAGAAAGGGTCAACCGTTTACATCGAAGGCAAGTTGCAGACCCGCAAATGGCAGGACCAGTCCGGCAAAGACAACTACACAACCGAGATCGTTTTGCAGGGCTATGATGGTGTCATGACCATGATCGGCGGGCGCGGCGATGGCGGCGGTGGCGGTGGTCAAGGCGGCGGTTACATGTCCGATCAATCCGGTGGCGGCGGCGGTGGCTATGGCGGTGGCGGTTATGACAGCGGCCCACAGGGCGGCGGCCAAGGTGGCGGCATGGGCGGCGGTGGCGGCGACATGGATGATGAAATTCCGTTCTAAAGGAACGGCTCGTGGGTTGGCAAAGCCGATCCTAACGACCAGACCCGCTTCGTAAAACGCGAAGCGGGTTTTTTAATGCCGCAGGGCCAAACCATCGCGCAGCACGGACAGCACTGTGTCGGCAGGCACGTCTGACGTGATGAACGCCTCCCCGATGCCGCGTGCAAGAATAAAGCGCAACTGCCCCTCAACAACCTTTTTGTCTTGCCCCATCAGCGCCAACAGGCCCTCAGCATCAGGCAGATCGCCCTCAATATCAGACAGATCGGTTTTCATACCCATGGCCTTAAGATGCTGACGCACGCGGCTGGGGTCTTCTTGGCTGCACAGACCAAGGCGCGCGGACAGCTCAAACGCCATCGCACAGCCAATTGCCACGCCTTCCCCATGCAGCAGACGGTCCCCGAACCCCGTCGCGGCCTCAAGCGCGTGACAGAACGTATGACCAAGGTTCAACAAGGCACGATCCCCCTGCTCTGTCTCGTCGCGTTCCACGATGTCGGCTTTCATCTGCACCGACCGCGTGACGGCCCGCACCCGTGCGCCCATGTCGCCCTTAGCAAGCGCGGGGCCTTCGACCTCAAGCCACTCAAAGAAATCCGCATCCCCCAGCAGGCCGTATTTCACGACTTCGCCGTAGCCAGACAGAAAATCACGTGTGGTCAGCGTGCCCAACAGTGCCGTGTCAGCAAGAACCAATGTGGGTTGATGAAACGCGCCGATCAGGTTTTTGCCGCTGGGCGAATTGATCCCCGTCTTACCGCCGACTGAACTATCGACCTGCGCCAACAGTGACGTCGGGATTTGCACGAACCGGACCCCACGGCGCACGGTAGCTGCCGCAAACCCGACCAGATCACCAATCACACCACCGCCAAACGCGATGACAATATCGCCGCGCTCAACCTTCTGGGCCAGTAGAAATTCAACCGTTTGTTCAAGAAACGGCCAGCTTTTCGTGCCCTCACCGGCAGGCAAAACCAGCGCCTCTGACATGATCCCGCTGCTTTCCAATGCAGATGTCAAATCCGCAAGGTGAAGTTTCGCTACATTTTCTTCGGTGACGATCACAACACGCGGACGGCGCAAAAACGGTGTGATCCGCGACCCGGTTTCAGCGAGCAGGCCGGGGCCAATCATCACATCATAGGCGCGACCAGGCAGGTTGACGTGTACGGTTTCGATCATGTCACAGGCTCCAACACATCCGGGCGCACTGATAGAACGCGCAGCACCTCATCGGTCATTTCATCAATTGAAAACGCGGGCTTTGCTTCGGCGCGAAGATCCGCCATGGCGTAAATCGGGGCGCGGGCTTCGAAAATTTCGGCCAACGTCGCGCGCGGATCGGGGGTGCGCAGCAACGGGCGCGTGTCTTTGTGGCGCACACGTTCCCACAACAACTCCAGATCAGCGTCCAGCCAGACAGCAACACCGTGATCAGAAATCGCCGCGCGATTACGTTCTGCCAGATAGGCGCCGCCCCCCGTCGACAGGATGCAAGGGCGCGATTGCAACAGACGTGCAATCACCTCTGCTTCACGGTCGCGAAAAAAGGGTTCACCGGATTTGTCAAAAATCTCTGCGATGGTGGCATTGGCGGCCGCTTCAATTTCCGCATCAGAATCAACGTAGGGCACATCCAGAACATGCGCCAAGGTGCGTCCGATGGCCGTTTTTCCCGACCCCATCATGCCGACCAACACAATCGTGCGGTGCAGAACCCAAGATTTGTCCGACCCGTGATCAACAGACACGCTGTTTCCCCTTATTTTACGCCGATCCCATCGGCCAAGCCCCGCCTGTTTGAAAAAATACGCAAACCGTGGCGTGATCTTGCTGACAAGGACATATATAACCTAACCCAAAGCAGCAACTAAGGCTGTGAGACTAGGGCAGAATTCAGGGTGAAGACGATGGGGCAAATGACATGTGGCGATTGATCAAATTCCTGTTTGTCTTGCTCGTTTTGGCTGCAATTGCCTTTGTGGGCTATGCCTACCTTGGCCCGATCTTCGTGCCGGCCGATTTCACCCCCGTGATCGAAGAAGTCGTGAAACCCGTGACATTGGGGACGGACGGATGATGCGTCTGGGGGCAGTTTTCGGCGTTTTGCTGACAACGACGGCCCCCGTTTGGGCGCAAAGCGCGAACCAGACCGATGAAAATGCGCCCCTATCGGCGATTGATTGGCTGTCCGAAAGCGTGGAACAGCCCCAAGTCGTGGCCGCAGCCCCCGTGCCGGGCACACAGGCAACCCGCACTCCGGATGCGAACGAAGATCCGGTTACCAATTCCGCGACAACGCCGTCGGTGTCTGTGCAACCCTTGGGGGGGCCAGCCCCGCGTGCCTTGGGGCTTTTTCCCCCGGCGGTCATAGGTCTGCCTGAAAATTTGTGGTCCGGCAGCGACGGTGCAATTCTTGGTGCCTTGTTGGCCGCCGAAGAAACGGACACCCTGCCCGCGCTGCAAGATTTGATTGTCTTGCTGTCCATCAGCCAATCCAATCCCCCGCTTGAGGCCGCAACACCCGGCGCGTTCTTTCTTACGCGGGTTGATAAACTGCTGAGCATCGGCGCGCTTGAACACGCGCAAGCCATGCTTGAGGCCGCGACGCCAGACACCTCGCCTTTGTATCAGCGCTGGTTTGATGTGTCCCTTTTGACGGGCACCGAAGACGCGGCTTGTCGGTCCTTACGCGACAAACCCGATGTCGCCCCAACCCCGAGCGCGCGCATTTTTTGCCTTGCGCGGTCGGGCGATTGGTCTGCGGCGGCCCTGACGCTGAACACGGGTCTGGCCTTGGGCGATATTGATGAAGACACCGGCGATCTTTTGGCGCGCTTCCTTGATCCTGACCTTTACGAGGGTGAACCCGACCTGATCCCGCCCGCCCGCGCGACCCCGCTGACGTTCCGGATGTTCGAAGCGATCGGCGCGGCCCAAAGCACCCGCAACCTGCCAAGCGCCTTTTCACACTCAGATTTGCGCCCCAACGTGGGCTGGAAAGCACAGCTTGAGGCCGCAGAGCGTCTAGCACGCGACGGCGCAATTTCATTCGGCGTCCTATATTCCCTTTATACCGCGCGCGTTCCGGCGGCGTCGGGCGGTGTGTGGGAACGGGCCAAGGCGGTGCGCCGCCTCGATTCCGCGTTCGCATCCGGTGACGCTGACCAAATTCAATCCGCACTTGATATTCTTTGGGCCGAGGCCGCGCCGATGGGTATTTTAGTGCCCTTGGCCAAGAACTACGGCCCACAATTACAAAACGCCGACCTTCCCGCGACCCGATCCGTATTACGCTGGATGTTGCTGTCCGGCGATTATGAGCTCGCGGCTTTGCGGGACGATTTTGTGGACCTTGATCCGTTTTTGACGTCCGTGGCGCGGGGCACGCCCTCTGATGACACATCTGCCTTGGCAGGTGCGGCCCGCGTGCGCGATGCCTTTGCGGCTGATCCCGACCCGACCTTGATTGCGATGTCGGCAAACGGGCGCACAGGCGAAGCCGTCTTGCGCACCATCGCCACCGTGCAACAGGGCATTGACGGCGACAGCATGGCCTTTGTCGAAGGCATCGCGACCCTGCGCGCCCTCGGGCTTGAAGACGTGGCGCGGCGGGTGTCTTTGCAATATCTCCTGCTCAGATGACCACAGCAGCCCAGCGATCAAACGCCCACTGGATACAGGCCTTTCTTGAAGCACAGGCCGCAGAACTGGACGCTGCAACTAACACACAGCTGGCCTATGCGCGGGATTTGCAGGGGTTTTCTGTTTGGCTGAACGACAGCCATTTCAGCACCGTATCCCAAGAAAACGTCGAAAAATATCTGATCTGGTGTGACCGACAAGGCCTTGCCAAATCCACCCGCGCCCGCCGCCTGTCGGCGATCAAACAGCTGTTCCGCTTTGCGTTTGAAGAAGGCTGGCGCACGGACAATCCTGCGCTGCAAATCTCTGGCCCCGGGCGCGACAAACGCCTGCCCAAGACCCTTAGCCATGACGAAGTCGATGCATTGCTGGGGGCTGCACGCGCCGCCAAAAAAGACCCGCTGCGCACGACCTGTTTGATGGAACTGCTGTACGCCACGGGGATGCGCGTGACCGAACTTGTGTCGCTTCCTGTGTCTGCGGCGCGGGGCGATCCGCGCATGTTACTGGTGCGCGGCAAGGGCGACAAAGAACGCATGGTGCCCCTGTCGCCCCCTGCGCGCAAATCATTGGCCGTCTGGCTGCGCGCCCGCGACACCGCAGAGGACGCGGCGTTCAAAGACGGCACACCGCGGTCCAAATTCCTGTTCCCATCCCGTGGCAAATTGGGCCATCTGACGCGGCAAAGCTTTTTCACGTTGATTAAAGACCTCGCCGTTATTGGCGGCGTCAGCCCTGCCAAAGTTACCCCCCACACCCTGCGCCACGCCTTTGCGACCCATCTTTTGGCGGGCGGCGCGGACTTGCGATCTATCCAGACGCTGCTGGGCCATGCGGACGTGGCGACCACCGAAATCTACACCCATGTGCTGGACGAGCGCCTGAAAGAACTGGTGCTGGATCACCATCCTTTGGCCAAAGACGACTGAGCGCCCCTTGAACGCGCGCCCATGCCCAGACATATAAGGGCCAAATGACAAAGAATGTTCCCCATGCTTGATGCTGCTTTCTGGACCACCGCCGGTGCGATCCTGTTTCTTTTGGTCCTTTCGGGCTTCTTTTCCGGATCGGAAACCGCGCTGACCGCTGCGTCGCGTGGCAAATTGCGCTCCGCGGCGGACAAAGGCAATAAGGGGGCTGGCAAGGCGTTTGATCTGACGGAAGATCGCGAAAAGCTGATCGGGTCGGTTCTGCTGGGCAATAACCTCGTCAATATCCTCGCCACTGCTTTGGCGACGGCCATGTTCACCCGTGCGTTTGGTGAAAGCGGTGTGGTGGCCGCGACGGGCATCATGACAATTCTGGTGCTGATCTTTGCCGAAGTGCTGCCCAAAACCTACGCCATCACCAACCCAGAACGCGCCGCCAGCATCGCCGCGCGCCCGATTTCGCTGATCGTGACCCTGTTCGCACCGGTTGTGGCCTCCGTCCGGGTGCTCGTGCGCGGTGTGCTGCGGGTGTTTGGCGTTCAAACCGACCCTGACAGTAACATTTTGGCGGTCCGCGAAGAAATCGCAGGCGCGCTGCAATTGGGCCATTCCGAAGGTGTCGTCGAAAAAGAGGACCGCGACCGTATCCTTGGCGCGCTTGATCTGGCTGAACGCACTGTCGAAGAAATCATGCTGCACCGCACAGAAATTGAAATGATCGATGCCGCCCTGCCCGTGGGCGATATCCTAAAGCTGTGCCTTGATAGCAATCACACACGTTTGCCGCTGTATCGTGATGAACCCGAAAACATCGTCGGTGTTCTGCACGCCAAAGACCTGCTGCGCGCGATGCATAAAATGCTGGCTGACGGGCGGATCGAACCGCACGAGATGGATGAATTCGACATTCTGACCGTCGCGATGAAACCCTATTTTGTCCCCGAAACCACGACGCTGGACGACCAGATGCGCCAGTTCCTGTCGCGCCGTCGCCATTTTGCGCTGGTGGTTGATGAATACGGCACGTTGCAAGGCCTCATCACGCTTGAGGATATCCTTGAGGAAATCGTCGGTGAAATCACGGACGAATTTGACACGGATGAGGAAAACGACGTCACCCAGGCCGAGGACGGCAGTTATACGGTGGACGGCGCCATGACCATCCGCGACGTGAACCGCGCCACCGACTGGAACCTTCCCGACGACGAAGCAAACACCGTCGCGGGCCTTGTGATCCACGAAGCCCAGATGATTCCCGTTGCGGGTCAGGTGTTTAGCTTTCACGGCTTTCGCTTTGAAGTCCTTGCAAAGGATGAAAACCGCCTGTCGGAATTGCGCATCTCACCGCTGGTTTAACGCGAATAGATCAGAGTTTTGGCTCAAATTGGCGGTACATAGACACCGCGTGGCAAGACACTGTTAACAGGTAAATGGCCATGTTCGGCAGGTGACGTAACACCAGCCGAGGATGACCATCATGACACGAATTCGCAACTTCGCCCTTATCGCTTTCGCAACTGTTGGCCTGACCGCCTGCGGCATGTCCGAAGGCATTGATGCCGATTCAGATGATGGCGTGTTCACGATCACCCATACCACCAAAGGCACGGTTTACTGGCAGTAGGATCTGGCGCGGCGGGGTCGTTCCAAACCGGACCCACCCCCACCGCGCATTCGTTTGAGGTATCGACAGCCTTTAGCGCCCCTTGAACAGACCACCCAAAATGCCGCGCACAATGCGCCGTCCTGTCGTGCCCTTCAGTTCTTTGGCGACAACCGAAGCAATGGCACCGCCCCAAGACGTATCAGACGTCGACGATCGGCGGCTGCTTGATCTTTCCACATCTTTTCCGGTGTAGCGGCGCCCTTTGCGATGCTCGCGCGCTTCTTCTTCCAGCTTTTCTTCTTCGTCTTCAGCGGCCTCGGCCTCTTTGGCGGCATCCGTGGCCCGCTTGGCCAACATTTCCGCCGCGGAATCCCGATCCAGCCGTTCGTCATATTTGCCCGCCATCGGCGATGCCGCCATGATCGCCGCACGCTCTGCCTTTGTGATCGGGCCCAATTGGGACGACGGCGGGCGGATCAATGTGCGTTCCACAATTCCGGGCACGCCCTTGTCCATCAACATGGATGTCACGGCCTCTCCGGTGCCGACTTCGCGTATGGCGTCAGCGGTATCAAACGCAGGATTGGGGCGGTATGTCTCTGCTGCCTGCTTCAGTTCTTTTTGGTCTTTCGCCGTAAACGCGCGCAATGCGTGCTGCACGCGGTTGCCCAGCTGGCCCAATATGTCCTCTGGCACGTCCGCCGGGTTCTGCGTGATGAAATACACACCCACACCTTTTGATCGGATCAATCGCGCCACCTGTTCGACCTTGTCGACCAAGGCTTTGGGGGCGTCATCAAACAACAGGTGCGCTTCGTCAAAAAAGAACACCAGCTTGGGTTTGTCGGGGTTTCCGACCTCTGGCAATTCTTCGAATAGTTCCGACAACAGCCACAACAGGAACGTGGCATAAAGGGCGGGTGTTTCCATCAATTTGTCAGACGCGAGGATGTTGATCCGCCCGCGCCCGTCGGCCTCTGTCGCCATCATGTCGTTCAAATCAAGCGCCGGTTCACCGAAAATTCCGGCACCGCCCTGATTTTCCAGCACCAGCAATTCCCGCTGGATCGCGCCCACGGACGACGATGCGACATTGCCGTATCGCAGCGACAATTCTTTCGCGTTTTGGCCGACCCAAACAAGAAGCGCCTGCAAATCCTCAAGATCAAGCAGCGGCAAACCTTCTTCGTCAGACACGCGGAACGCCACGTTCAGCACGCCTTCTTGTGCTTCGCTTAGCCCCAACAAGGATGACAGCAACAAAGGCCCCATTTCCGCAACCGTCGTGCGGATCGGGTGGCCTTGTTGGCCCAACAAATCCCAGAACGTCACCGGGAAATCGCTGTATTGCAGATCAAGCCCGATGGTGTCCGCGCGTTTCATAAAGGGTTCGTGCAATTTGAAATCCGCCGAACCGGATTTGGCCAACCCCGAAAGATCACCTTTCACATCCGACAAAAACACAGGAACGCCGACCGCTGAAAACCCTTCTGCAAGGATCTGTAACGTCACCGTTTTACCCGTGCCCGTGGCCCCCGCGATCAATCCGTGGCGGTTGGCGTATTCCAACACTAAATCTTGCGCATCACCGTAATCCGGCCCGCCACCGCCTAGAAAAATCCCATCACTCATCGTGCGTTCCTTATTATGTTCGCGCAAATATCTGGGCCAAAATACATCCTTAACCTTTATGGGCCAGTATATTCGTATCAAGCCCGAGAGAAGTCCTCCCGCGGGTTTGTAACTTCCTCCCTGTCAGACTTGCCGCGCCCCGGTTTCCTTCGGTGGCGCGGTCTTTTTATGGATAAATTCCATCTAATTGGGCCAAAGCGATGGCATAAACCAATTATCAAACAAAAACTTACTCAGCTATTCGAAAACGTGAACAAAACCCAGTTGACCCCCGTCGCAGGCTTTCGTAGCTTCGCCTCAATAAGTCGGCCAAGTCCGACAGGGAGAAGACGAAAAAGGGCCTTAACTCAGGGCCCTTTTTCTTTTGGCATCACGAAACGTGTCTGCCCCCGAAATCAGCCCGTTTCGGCAAGCCCTTGCCGAACACAGCTTTTGCCCTGACACTGTTTGCGACCCATGTTAAGCCACGCAAAACACCAAAACCGACAGAACGGACTCCTTCATGACACTACACGCAAAATTCATCCCCACGACCTTGTCCGCATTCGCGCTTTTGGGCGTGCTGGCATTGCCACTGGCCGCTCAGGAAACCACCACAGACGAAGACGCGCCCGCGGCTGAAACAACCCAAGAACAACCCGACAGCGTGTTCAACATGGGTGAACCTGTCGACGAAAACGGCGATCCCGTCGCGCCTGAACCCCAAGAACCACAGCCCGGCCAGCAATACCTCAAAGAGGTGTTCAACGATTGGGCGCTGCGCTGCCTGAAGGTGGAAGACGGCGAAGACCCCTGCCAGATGTACCAACTGCTCACCGATGAAGATGGCAATGAGGTTGCTGAAATCGCAATCGTCGCCCTGCCCGCAAATGGCAATGCAGTTGCAGGTGCGACAATCGTTGTGCCACTGGAAACGCTTTTGACAGAACAGATCACCCTGCGCGTTGATGGTGGCCAAGCGCGCCGTTTCCCGTTCAATTTCTGTAATGTCGGCGGATGCGTCACGCGGCTTGGTCTGACCGATCAAGACCTAGGCCTGTTCCGTCGCGGTGCTGCGGCCACGTTGACAATGGTGCCCGCTGCCGCACCGGATCAGATCGTGACTGTCACAATGTCGCTGTCAGGCTTTACCGCCGCGTTCAACGCCGCCGCCGAGTAAACGCACCACTATCAAACAAACAACGCCGCCCTGTTTTCGGGGCGGCGTTTTGCGTTTAGGCAGCCCTAAGCGCGATCACAGCGTTCAGCCCGCCAAACGCAAAGGCATTTGACAACACGGCCGTCACCTTTGCCTCGCGCGCGATGTTGGGCACCACATCCAGCGCACATTCCGGGTCCGCTTCTTCGTAGCCGATTGTGGGCGCAATGATCCCGTCGCGCAACGCCATAACGCAGGCCAACAGCTCAACCGCGCCCGTGCCACCAATCAGATGCCCGTGCATGGATTTGGTGGACGACATCATCAGATCATCCGCGCAGCGCCCGAACACATCCGCAACGGCTGCACATTCTGTCTTGTCGTTTGCCGCGGTTCCTGTGCCGTGGGCGTTAATATATCCCACATCTTCACGGTTCAGCTTTGCGTCTTTCAAAGCCCCCGCAATCGCGCGCGCGGCACCCTGTTTGGACGGTGTCACGATGTCGGACGCATCCGATGACATCGCAAATCCCGCCACTTCCGCCAAGATCACAGCCCCGCGTTTCATCGCATGGTCACGCTCTTCAAACACGAACACGCCCGCACCCTCGCCCTGGACCATGCCGTTGCGGGTGGCAGAAAACGGACGACACGCATCTTTGGACATCACGCGCAGGCCCTCCCAGGCCTTCACGCCGCCAAAACACAGCATCGATTCGGATCCACCCGTCACCATGACATCCGCCATGCCACTACGGATCATCGAAAAAGCCTGCCCCATTGCGTGATTGGATGACGCACAGGCGGTGGCCACGGTAAAAGACGGACCACGCAAATTGTATTGCATCGACACGTGCGACGCGGCGGCGTTGTTCATCAGCTTGGGCACGATGAACGGGTGCACACGGTTTTTGCCTTCTTCGTACACCGCGCGGTAATTTTCATCCTGCGTGTTCAGCCCACCACCAGATGTGCCAAGAACAACACCTGACCGGTCCGCCAAGTCACCCGAAAACGTCAACCCTGCCTCACCGATCGCCTGAGCGGCGGCCAGCAACGTAAATTGTGTGAACCTGTCATACAGGCTGATCTGTTGGCGGTTGAAATGTTCGTGTTCGTCATAGCCCGTGACTTGCCCGCCGATCTTGACGGCCAAACGATCCACATCGCGAATATCCAGCGGGCCGATCCCGCAAACACCATTCGCCATGGCGTCCAGTGTTGTGGCCACGTCATGGCCAAGCGCGTTGATTGTCCCCGCACCGGTGATCACGACACGCTTCACGATTGCCCCTTCACCAGACCATCCACCGCTTTGATGATCGCCCCAACCGAACTGATATCAAATTCGCTTTCGGTGGGAGCATTGGCGTTAAATGGCACGGTGATATCGAATGCCTCTTCGATGGCAAAAATACTCTCGACCAAGCCAAGGCTGTCGATGCCAAGGTCTTCCAATGTGCTGTCTGTGGTCACATCAGAGGGTTCCAGCAAGGCTTGCTGTGCAATAATATCAATGACTTGTGATGCAATGCTCATGTTCACGGCCCCGTCGCGTCTTTGGTGTTAGTCGTGATGTAATGCGCGGCAGACCGTTTTGGAACCATTATCGTTTGATAAGACGTCGCAGGGCCTTAAGACCCGCGCGGTATTCATGGGTCGGTTGCGCCGGATGACCCGATACAAAGACGCCGTCAGCCACATCCGCAAGAACAATCGCGCCGCCGCCCACGACGACATCCCGCCCCAGTGTCAGATTGTCTGCAACGCCGGATTTCCCCCCAAGGATCACCCGCGCCCCAAGAACGGATGACCCCGCCACGGCCGCATGTGCACACAACAGACAATCGATGCCCAAGATCACGTTGTGACCGACCTGAACAAGATTATCGATCTTGCATCCACCCCCAATCCGCGTCGCGCGAATGGTGCCTGCGTCGACGGTAGAATTCGCACCTATTTCTACATTATTGCCGATCTCGACACCGCCCAGCGAATGGATGCGGTGCCACGTGCCATCGGTTGGCTCCAGCGGCACGCCGGGGCGGCTGCGCACGGCGCGTTCCACGTTGCTCGGCCCGCTGGTGGTGAATGAAAACCCATCCCCGCCTATGGCCGCCCCCGCCTGCGCGATGAAATTGTCCCCGATGCGCACCCGCGCCCCGATCTTCACACCGGCATGAAGGGTGGCATTATCACCAATCACAGTTTGCGGCCCAACGGTCACGAACGGACCAATCCGCGCGCCCGCCCCGATCACTGCGGTCGCATCAATGACAGACATCGGATGGATGCCCGCGCCGTCAGGAAAGGATGGATCATCATCCATCAACTGCGTTAACCCCGCCATCGCCAACCTGCCACGAGGTGCCACAATGGCGCCGTCCAGACCAAGCTCGGTTAGATCCGCCCCCGGCCAAACCACGGCGGCGCGGGCAGCTGACGCTTGCAAGTTTGCTGCAAATTTCGGGGCCACCGCCAGCGCGAGGTCACCGACCCGCGCCTCGAGAGGTTCGGCCAAACGGTCCACCAAAAGCGATGCGTCGCCAAGGGTTTCAGCCCCAAGCGACGCAGCAATGTCTTTCAAAGTTTGTGGCATACTGGTCCCTCTTCGGGATCAGATTTACCCGCCAATTGCGCGGACAGCCACCCCTTCGTTCGCGAGCGCCGCCCAAATCCGACTATCGCGGTTGTAGATGTCACGGCGAAAGTTCAACTGGCCCGTCGTGTGCGTGAACGCCGTGCGGTACACAATATGCACCGGCACAGGATTATTCAGGTTCACACGGCTTTCAGACCCGGACCGCAGACGCTGCTGAAAAAACGCCTCCGGGTCGGTTTCCTGCACGGCCAACAGCGCATAGGCGAAATCAAACGGGTCATTCAGGCGGATACAGCCATGGCTGAACGCACGCACTTCGCGGCCAAACAGCGATTTCGCGGGCGTGTCATGCAGGTAGATATTGTACTGGTTCGGGAACATGAACTTCACAAGACCCAGCGCATTGCCGCGGCTTGGCGGCTGACGCATGGAAAACGGGAACGTGCGTGCATTGTATTGGCTGAAATTCACAGCGCCGCGATTGATGGCGCGACCATTGCGGTCCGTAATCTCGATATGGCTGACAGCGTTGCGGTTGCGTTGAAGCGCTGGCAAATATTCGTTCACGATGATGGAACGGGGCACGTACCAGCTCGGGTTGATGACCATAAATTCCATGACGTCCGAAAATTCGGGGCTTTGGCGATCACTGTCCAACGCGCCAATCACTGAACGGGTGCTGAATGTCACACGATCATTGTCCATGATTGCAGCCGTGAAATCCGTCAGGTTCACCCAAACGTGGCGTTCGCCGCGGGGGCGGTTTGTCCAGCGTTCGCGCTCCATCGCGACGATGATCTGTTGCAGACGGGCCGCCGCAGATATGTTCATCTCGCGCAGTGTCCCTGCCCCGGCAACACCGTCCGGCGTCAAACCATGGGCCTGCTGGAACTGCTGAACAGCCGCTTGAAGTGTCGCATCATAGGTCTGAGTGGCAGACCGCTCCATAAAGCCCATCGCCACCAAACGATCGCGCAGGGCCACAACACGTGTACCGGATGCACCAGGTTCCATCGCGCCGCCGGGCACAGTCGGACCCCAGCCGCCATTGGCCAACAACCGCTCAAGCGTCAGCTTTTCGCGCAGCAAGCGGGCATATTCCGGTGAACTTGGGGGCAATGCGGCAAGAAACGCCGCAGGGCTAGAGGCCTCAAGGCTTTGCAAATACCCCAGTCGGGACCGCAGCGGAATTTCACGTTTGATTTCGGCCACAACACGGCTCGGCGTGAGGATACCCGTCTGGATAGATCGTGCATAACTCAGGAACAGGCGCGACATCTCGACGTCCATCGCGCCTTTTTCTGCGGGTGTGTTGGCGGCCTGAAGGCGCGACATCAACGCATCGGGGTCATACATCGCGGCGGGCAATCCGTGATCACCAGCGCTGGCGAATGCCGCCAACAATGCATTGCGGCGTGCACGGTCTGCGCGGGTCGTCCCTGTCCAGATGCCGTTAAAATCGCGGCCCCGATAAAACTCCGCCATGGCCTCATCGCGCGCAGCGCCTTCGGCAACGGCCTGTCGAAATGCGGTTGTCTGCGCCTGTGCGGTGCTGGCAGGCACCCAAAGCGCGGCCAAAAAGGCCACACACGCAAATGCGCGGAAAAATGGTGTAAAAAACGTAGTCATCAGGTCCCCCGGGAACGAACCCGCACGAAACACATGCGCGGGCTTTGGTTTTCTTGTTTATTGATCCGTGAATCAGGCAGCGAGCGCCCTTAGTCTATTCACAAATCCGACAACTGGCGAATGGGTTTCAACCTGTCACATGCCCGCCGCGGTCGGGCTGGCACAAATGCCACAAATTGTACTTTGCACACAATCTGCGCAAAATTTCGCCTATTTCCCCCTTTATCCGTAGCGAATTCCCGACAGGGCTTGGTCCGCGATTCGTTTTGTGGCATAGGGAACAGGCATCTGGGGATGAGATGGCAGAAACGCCTGTGATAACACGGGCATACAGGTAGACGACGGGACAGCGTTGATATGACGACAGCTTCGAGCATTTCTCGGCGTGGCTTGCTGGGCGCCTTTGCGGCGACCGCACTCACAGCCGCCCCAACCTATTCAAATGCCGCAGGTTTTCTGCGTGGTGGCGGTGATATCCGCCGCCTGAAAATGTATTCCGGCCGCACCGGCGAAAGCATCGAAACCGTCTATTGGATCGAAGGCCAGTACATCGGCGAAGCCATGACCGAAGTGAATCGCTTTTTCCGTGATTGGCGCAATGGCCAGTCCATGCAGATCGACACCCGCACAATTGATATCATCGCCGCGACCCAGAACCTGCTGGACAGCGACCAGCCCTACACCCTGATTTCCGGCTACCGTTCCCCACAAACCAACGCGATGTTGCGCGCGAACTCCTCTGGGGTTGCACGCAATTCACTGCACTTGCAGGGCAAAGCGTCTGACCTTCGCATGCAGGGCCGTTCCGTTGGTCAGATGGCACGCGCTGCTGCCGCATGTCGTGCAGGCGGCGTTGGACGCTACTCCGGTTCGAACTTTATCCACGTGGATTGCGGCGCAGTGCGCAGCTGGGGCAGCTAAGCCCAACCATCACAAACCCGTGAACAATACCAAGGCCCGGACATCACTGTTCGGGCTTTGTGCATAATAACCCCCTGTTTTCACGAATTATTTGCCAAATGATTGCCAATTCCCTAACTCCTATCGCGGGGGCAAGGTGAAGGTGCGTGATGACAAGTAGTTGTCCTTTTCTTGCGAAGATCGAAGCTCAGGAACGTCTCGTTGAGGCCCGTTACGAAGACGGGATCTCCGAGACATTTAGCGGCGGTGCCGATCCGGTCACCGTGTCGATGGTCGTGTTCGATCAAGACGGCGACAATCCGAACGCCGCAGGCCTGAGCACGTTGTTCACCACCTTCGGGCAGTTTCTAGACCACGACATGGTGCTGTCCCCCGAAGATCACGACGCGGGTACGCTCGATCTGGTCGGGATGCCCCATGACATCGCGCGATCCCAGGTGGCCGAAGAAATCGAAGACGGCGAAACGATTGCACCCACAAACGTCGTCACATGGCAGATCGACGGATCGCAGGTCTACGGATCAACCGACGCCCGCATGGATGATTTGCGCAGCTTTGAAGGCGGCAAACTGCGCATGCAAGACGATACAACATCGGCCGCAGACATGCTGCCGGATGCCGACGCCGACAGTTTCATGGCCGGCGATATCGAAGGCGACGATCCCGTTTATTTGGCTGGCGACGTGCGCGCGAACGAAAACCCGAACCTTCTGTCGCTGCACACAACCTTTGTGCGCGAACACAATCACTGGGCCGAAAAGCTGGCCGAAGACCACCCCGATTGGGACGACGAACAGCTGTATGATGCCGCGCGTTCTATCGTTGAATATGAACTGCAATCGATCACCTACAACGAATGGCTGCCCCATTTGGTCGGCGGCGCCGTGGATGACACGGACGTCGAACCGGACGCATCCGGCGAAGTATCGGTGGAATTTTCCACCGCCGCCTTCCGGTTCGGCCACACGCTGGTGTCGTCAAACATCGATATGATGAACGACGACGGCACCGATGCGGGTTCCATGGATTTGATGGATGCCTTCTTCAACCACTCCCCTGTTGAGGAGTCGGGGATCGAGGCAATCCTGCGCGGCCAACTCAGCGCAACAGCGCAAGAACTCGACACCGAAATCGTGGATGATCTGAACTTCTTTCTAGAAACACCCGATGGTGTGTCCGGCTTCTCCCTCGCGGCGCTGAACCTCGCGCGCGGCCTTGATCATGGTCTGGAAAGTTACATTGAAACCCGTGCACAGCTGATCGGTGATATCGATCCTGCCACGCTCGCCCCCCTTGATTTTTCCATTATCACCAGTGATTTGGATGTTCAGGCGCGACTGGCTGCGGCCTACACGGACGTCTTTCAGGTTGATCTTTGGGTTGGCGGCCTCGCCGAAGATTCAATCGACGACACCAAGCTCGGCCCCCTTTTCACCTATATCGTTGCGGATCAATTCGCCCGCACTCGCGCCGCTGATGATACCTTTGGTGATCTAGACCCGGCCCTTGGCGCAGACATCATCGCGCAAGTGCAGGCCAGCACCCTTGCTGACATTATCGAACGCAATTCTGACGTCGACATGGTGCAAGACGATGTTTTCCTCGCCGCGGACCGCAGTCAAAGCGACATCGATGATGTTGAAACCACTTGGTTTGACGACACCATCGACCTTGCCGCAAAAACACTGAACAGCCCTATTAATACAGGCGGCGGCAACGACACGATCACACTGTCAGGCGGATCAACCATCAACGGCGACGTTGATATGTCCAAAGGCGATGACACCCTGATCGCCACAAGCGGAACCATCAACGGCGATGTTCGCATGGCCAGCGGCAACGACACCGTGCACCTTAGCGGCACCGCCGATCTGAACGGCGACCTGCGCGCCAGCCTGGGCGACGATACCCTTGTCGTCACAGACATGGCCGCAGTGGGCGGCAACATCATGATGGGCGACGGAAACGACAGCGTCACGCTGGATGGCCGCGCCACGGTAAGCGGTGAACTCTGCACTGGTGACGGCGAAGACGAAATCACGCTTGCCGGGCGCACCTCCGTGTTCGGTTCCGTCAATGCAGGCAAAGGCGACGACAAGATCATCGTTGAAAACGGCGCGGAACTGGATGATCTATTCGGCGGCAAAGGCTTTGACACCTTGCAACTGGATGCCAACGCCCGAGTCGAACTGGAGGCGAACGGCGTCGACGGCCAAGTGTTCTACCTCGACGATAACGGCAATGACACCGACGATGGCTTTGCGTTCAAATCCATCGAACGCATCACCTGTTTCACGCTGGGCACCCTGATCATCACCGAACGCGGCAAAATCCCGATTGAGGATCTGGCCATCGGGGATCGTGTCTGGACAATGGACGCGGGCCTGCAACCCATCGCATGGATTGGCCGCGCGACCGTTCCCGCGCAGGGCGATCTCGCGCCGATCCTGATCCGCAAAGGGGCCATGGACAACACCCGCGATCTGCTCGTTTCTCCGCAGCACCGTATGATGCTGGACGGCTGGCGCGTTGAAATGCACTGCGGCACGGACGAGGTTCTGGCCCCCGCCAAAGCGCTCACCAATGATGCCAGTATCCGCCGCATCGAGGGCGGCGACGTGACCTATATCCACATCGCGTTTGACACCCACCAGATCGTCATCGCCGAAGGCATCCCATCCGAAAGCTTCTTTCCAGGCGCCGAAGCCCTAAGCGCGCTTGATCAAGCGGCACGTGATGAAATTCTGGCGTTGTTCCCGCAATGGCGCTGCCCTCATCTGCGCCCGCAGGCCGCCCGCCACATCGTCACCGCCCGCGAGGCAAAGGCGCTCACGTAGACGCGCCAATCCGATCAGGCGCGCCACGCGGCAGGCATCACGGGCGTCAGCGCCAACAGGCGTTTGGTGTAATCGGCAGTCGGCGTTGTATAAACGGTCTCGGACGCACCGACCTCTCGGATTTTGCCGTTTCGCAACACAACCACGTCATCCGCCATCTGCCGCACAACCGACAGGTTATGGCTGATAAACACGACCGTCAGGCCAAACGCGGCTTGCAAGCCTTTCAAAAGGTTCAGCAATTGCGCCTGTATCGACACATCCAGCGCGCTGGTCGGTTCATCACAAATCAACACCTTCGGGCGGGCCAGCAACGCGCGCGCCACGGCGATACGTTGACGTTGGCCGCCTGAAAACTGGTGCGGATATTTGTCGATGGCCTCGGGTGGCATCCCCACAAGGGACAGCATGTCGATGCACAATTTGCGCCGCGCGTCCTTGTCGGTTTCCAACCCGTATAGCCACAGCGGTTCGGCCAGAATGGCCCCAATGCGGTGGCGCGAATTCAGCGAAGAAAACGGGTCCTGAAACACCATCTGGATCAATTGGCGCGACGGATGATTGCGCGCGCGTTCTCGCCCGCCCGGCAATGGTGCGCCCCCCATCGTCATGGTCCCGCTCACAGGTTTGATCAATCCGGTCAGCGTTTTGGCCAGTGTCGATTTACCCGACCCGCTTTCGCCCACAATCCCGACAACCGTGCCCGGTTTCACATCAAACGAAATATCGCGCAGCGCGACATAAGGATCGGGCTTTTTCCACAGGGACGTGCGCACACCGGGGAATGCAACGTTGACCTGATCCAGCGTCAGCCCGATCGGATCTTCTTTGATCCCGCGCATCAACCACGCCTCTGCCGCGTTTCCGCGGGCTTCGGACGGCGTGATAATGCCGTCTTCATCCGGAACTTTGAACCGCGCAATCTTTCGATCCAGCGGCGGCACGGCCGCCATCAGCTGCTTGGTGTAATCCTCTTTGGGTTGGCCCAAAACCTGCGCGGTCGGGCCATTTTCAATCATCTTGCCGTGGCGCATCACCGTGACCGTATCGGCAATCTGGGCGATGACGCCGATGTCATGGGTGATCAGCATGAACCCGACCTTTCGCACATCCGCAAGACGCCGGATCAAATCCAGCACTTGGGATTGCACGGCCACATCCAGCGCCGTCGTCGGTTCATCCGCAATAATCAATTCGGGGTTGGTACACAGCGCCAATGCAATAACGACCCGCTGGCGCATCCCCCCGGAAAACTGGTGCGGGTAGGACTGCATGCGGGCGGCTGCGTTTTCGATCCCCATTTCATCCAGCAGATCAACGGCGCGGGTTCTGGCATCTGCGACCGAAATATCCTCATGCGCAAGGATCGTTTCAATCAACTGATCCTCGATCCGCATTAACGGGTTCAGGCTGGTTTGCGGGTCTTGGAAAATCATCGAAATACGTTTGCCGCGCAGGGCGTGTGCCTCAAACCGGTCCAGCCTGCGCAGGTCTGTATCGCCCAGCATCATGTCCCCGTCCGCAACATATCCCGGCTTTTGCAACAGCCCGATGATGGCGGCCCCCACGGTCGACTTCCCTGCCCCGCTTTCGCCGACCAGCCCGTGGATTTCTCCGACATCAATGGACATCACCATGTCTTCAACAGCCGTCACATCGCCAAACCGCGACGGGAATTTCACGGTGAGGTTTTCAACCCGCAACATCAGCGCAACCTCGGATTAAAGACATCACGCAGGAAATCCCCGACGACGTTGATGGACACCACAAGCGCCACCAGAAACAGGGTCGGTATCCACAAAATCCACCACTCGCCCGACAGCAGGAATTGCATTCCGATGCGGATCAACGTGCCAAGGCTGGGGCTGTCCGCCGGAAGGCCGATGCCAAGGAAAGACAACGTCGCCTCAAGCAAAATCGCGCTCGCCAGATCGACGGTCATAATCACCAACAGCGGCCCAAGGATATTGGGCAAGATATGCACAAACATCACGCGGATCGGATGCTGGCCCTGCATCACCGCCGCCTGCACGTATTCCTTGTTCATCTGCACAAACGTCGATGCCCGCGCGGTGCGTGCAAAATTCACCCATAAAGACAGCGCAATCGCGATGGTCAGCACCGCCACGCGCACATCTTCTTGCACCTCGGGCGGTAAAATCCCCCGCGCGATGCCGTCAATCAAAAGCGCTGTAAGGATCGCAGGCAATGCCAGTTGAATGTCCGCTATCCGCATCACAACAGCGTCAAACCGCCCACCGAAATACCCGGCCGCCAGCCCAAGCCCGACGCCCAGAACCGTCGCGATGATCATCGCCGACACACCAATAATCAGCGACAATCGCGCCCCATACAGGATCGACGAAATCATATCGCGGCCCTGATCGTCCGTGCCCAGCAGGAACCGTTCGGTGCCAAATTCCTCCCACACGGGGGGCAACAATCCGTCCATCAGCGAAAACGACGACAGATCATAGGGGTTCACAGGCGCAATCCACGGCGCGAACACCGCCCCAATAATAATGGCCAGCCCGACGATTGCCGCGATGATCACGGCGGGGGACCGGCTGAACAGGTACAACCCTTCGTATCGTTTGATGAAGTCCCGCATCACGACACATCCCTGATACGCAAACGCGGGTCGATCACGACGTAAAGCAGATCAACAATCAGGTTCACCAGCACGAAGAAAAACGCGATCACCACAAGGTAAACGCCCATCACCGGGATATCGACAAAGCGGATCGATTCAAGAAACAACAACCCCATCCCCGGCCACTGGAACACGGACTCAGTCACGATTGAAAATGCGATAACACCGCCAAATTGCAAACCGATGATGGTGATCACAGGCACCATCGTATTGGCCAGCGCGTGTTTGAAATAGAGCCGCCCCATAGGAACACCGCGCGCGGTGGCAAAGCGGATGTAATCGGATTGCATAACCTCCATCATTTCAGCGCGCACCAGCCGCATGGTCAGCGTCAATTGATACACCCCCAGCGTGATCGCTGGCAGGATCAGCGCGCGCCAACCATCCACCGTCAGAAACGATGTTTCCCATCCGCCAAGGTGCACGGTGCCGCCCCGCCCAAAGGTCGGCAGCCAGCCAAGCTGCACCCCGAAAAAGAAAATCAACATGATTCCGATGACAAACGTGGGGATCGACACCCCCACCAGCGTCAGCATCAGGATCGCTTGCGTCGCAACACCCCTTGGCCGCAGCGCGGTGTAGACCCCTGCAGGAATCCCGACAAACAAAGATATCAAAAGCGCCACAATCCCAAGCTCAAGCGTGGCGGGTATCCGCGTCGCAATCATCTCGGCAACAGGTTGGCGTGTGCGATACGAAAACCCGAAATCGCCCTGCAACATGTCGCCCGTAAACCGCGCGAATTGATACACAAACGGGTCGTTCAACCCAAGGTCTTCGCGCAGACGTTCTTGGTCTGCGACAGACGTTTCAACCCCCGTCATTTGGGTGATCGGATCGCCCACAAACCGGAACAGGGAAAACGCCAGAAAGGCAACGGCCAGCATGACAAAGACTGATTGGATCAGCCGTTTTGCGATGAAATACACCATTGCCTTTCTGCTTATCTAATCGTGCTTAATTCACCGTGACCCAGCGCAGCATAAAGAAGTTATCGGCCCGCTGTGTCAGGTCGATGTTGTCCTTGCTCGCCCAGATCAGCGGCTGGGTGTAAAGAGGGATATAAGCGACTTCATCCTGCGTGATTTGCACAACCTCATCGATCATGGCCTGACGCGCATCCGCATCGATTTCCTGCTGGATCAGCGGCAGCAATTCATCAACGCGGGCGTTGGAATAGTTGCCAAAGTTCCATGACCCAAGCTTGGCTTCGTCGTCCTGGGAATGCAGCAAGAACCGGATCGGGTGTTCCATATCGAACGTGCCGGGCGACCAGCCCAGCAGGTACATATCGAAATCATCCTCGCGCAGCTGTGGCCAGTAATCACGTACCGGACCCGTGCTGAGTTCCGCGTTCAGACCAACGGCAGCAAACATGGATGCCGCAGCACGACACAACGCTTCGTCGTTGATGTAGCGGTCATTCGTGCACTTCAGACCAAAGGTGAACCCATCGGGATACCCCGCCTCTGCCAGCAGTTCTTTGGCGCGCTCCGGGTCATAGTCGGGGCGGTTTTCATTGGCATCGGAATAGCCGGAAATGCCCGCAGGGACCAACTGGTTCGCGGTCTCAATCTTGCCGCGGAACAACACGCGGTCAATGCTCGCCATGTCCAAGGCGTGACCGGCAGCCATGCGCACGCGCGGGTCCTGAAACGGGTTCACGTCTGTAACGTCCGTGGAATACAGCAGCGTGTCGTGTTCATGGCCAAAGCCGAACATGATGACGCGGGTTTCTTCGCCTTCAAGCACGCTGAACCCGTCGCGGGATTCAACCTGTGCCACGTCCTGCAACGGGATCGGCTGGATGAAATCAATGTCACCAGACAACAGCGCCGCAAGGCCCGTCGCCGAATTGCCGATGGGTGTAAACGTCGCCTCGGTTACGTTGTGCTCTGCGGTGTCCCACCAGCTCGCGTTGGGCGTCAGCACCGTTTTCACACCGGGATCACGGGACGCCACGGTAAACGGGCCTGTGCCGTTCACGTTCAGGGTGGCAAAATTCTCAGCGTCGCGCGCCGGAAGGGCTGCATCATTCGCCGTGGCCCAATCGCTGTCCAAAATCATGAAGTTCGCGATGGAGGATGGGAACAAAGGGTTCGGCGCGGACGTCACAAAATCGATGGTGAAATCGTCAACCACACGCACATCCGTCACCGGCGCAAACCAGCTGCGCACATCGGCGGCCTCGTTTGACGCACGTTCATACGAAAACATCACGTCAGCGGCCGTAAACGCGGATCCGTCCGCGAATGTCACGCCTTCACGAAGGTTGAAACGCCAGCCGTTTTCACCCTCCAAAGGCTCCCATGATGTCGCCAGCGATGGTTCAATCGACATATCCTTGCCGCGCCGCACCAAACCTTCGTAAATATTGTTCAGAAACGACAGCACCGGCGCAGAGTTCACAGCATGCGGGTCCATCGTTTGCGGGTCCGTCGTGGACGCCCAATTGAATGTTTCCGCCTGCACGCTGATCGCCGCCAGCGACAACGCCCCGCCCAGCACAAAAGATTTGCCAAATGTCCGGCCCATGTCTGTCTCCTTGAATGTTAATTACATTCAAACCTGCGCTTAATCACAGCGACGTCAAGGCCGATACGACGCTGATCACATTCACGGCACCGGTTTAGAGAAGGGCAAATGGCGGACCATAGAGGATTCGAACCTCTGGCCTCTGCCTTCGGAGGGCAGCGCTCTATCCAGCTGAGCTAATGGTCCACGGTGTCGCTATATCGCCGCGCCGTGCCTTAGGCAAACAACTTGTGGCACAATTCAAGCGCATCGACCAAAGCATCCACCTCGGCCTCCGTATTGTACATCGCAAAAGACGCACGGCACGTCGCACTCAGCCCAAGGTGATCCATCAACGGCCCCGTGCAGTGCTGCCCTGCCCGCACCGCGACGCCCTTTTTATCAAGCACTGTGGAAATGTCGTGGGCATGGGCCGCACCGTCCAACGTAAAGCTGAAAATCGCCGCTTTATCAGCGCTCGTGCCCTGCACGTTCAGCCAGTTCAAACCGTCCAACCGCGCACGGGCATAATCACGCAACGTGCGTTCGTGGGCCGCGATGTTGTCCATCCCCAGCCCCATCATATATTCCAACGCGACGCCAAGGCCGATGGTCTGCACGATGCCCGGTGTGCCGGCCTCAAATTTCATCGGCGCGTCGTTGTAGATCACGTGATCTTTGTGAACTTCGCGGATCATATCACCGCCCCCAAGAAACGGGCGCATCTCTGCCATCCTCTCAGCGCGGATGTAAATCGCACCGGACCCGGACGGGCCGTAGAGTTTGTGCCCCGTAATCGGATAGAAATCACACCCGAGGTCTTCGACATTCACGGGCATGTGCACAGCGGCCTGCGATCCATCAATCATCGTCGCGATACCGCGTTCGCGGGCGGCATGACAGATGGTTTTCACATCAACAACAGTGCCCAACACATTGGAAAGATGTGTAATTGCAATCAATTTGGTGCGTGGCGTCATGGCATCCAGCACCTTTTGCGGGTCCAGATCACCATTGCTGTCCACGTCGACCCAGACCAGCTTCACGCCCATGCGTTCGCGCAGAAAATGCCAGGGCACGATATTGGCGTGGTGTTCCATCACGCTCAGGATAATCTCATCCCCCGCGGTCATGTTTTCCATAGCCCAACCATAGGCGACCGTGTTGATGCCTTCGGTCGTGCCAGAATTCAGAACAATCGTGTTTTCATCAGACGCCCCAAGAAAGCGCGCAATGATCCCTCGCACGCCTTCGTATTTTTCCGTCGCTACATTAGACAGGTAATGTAACCCACGGTGAACATTGGCATATTCATGGGCGTAGGCGGTATTGATCGCATCAATAACCACATTCGGCTTTTGCGCAGAGGCCCCATTGTCGAGGTACACCAGCGGCTTGCCGTTCACTTCACGTGCCAAAATCGGGAAATCTGCGCGAACCGCAGCTACATCAAACGTCATAGTGTTTCCCCCAAAGGCATCGGCACAATCTGGCCATTCGGGCCGACCCCGAACACGGCAGAGGCCGCGAACACGACCGCCACAAGCGCCATGAACGACACAAATGTCACCCACGCCGATTTACCCATGTTATCAAAGTCATGGCCGACATTCACCGCATGGCCCAGCCCACGGATAAACACATAAACACCCAGCATCATCAGAACGAACCCGACCAACGGCAGCGTCAGCCCGAACAAGAACTGCCCCACAACGATGACCGTCAGCACCAGTTGCAAAACCGCCGTGATCGACATGATTTCAGCCACACTGCCCGTGCCGCCCATGCGACGCCCCACCTGCGAAATGGAATACCCCAGCCCCACGCCAGTGATGACCGCAAATATTCCTTGGGTGATCGGGCCTGTGCGTTCAAACACGATGACCTCTGTTTCAGACAGCGGGAAAATGATGTCCGGCGACCCGATCAAGATGTCATAAATCCCCGACACGACCGTTGAAACAACGCCCGCCACAACGATCATCAGGATCGACACCTCAAGCGGCAATTTCGCCGCCTTCACCATCTGCGCTGCTGTGCGCGGATCACGCACGAACAACTTGGTCCATTCCCACAAAGATCCTACCGTCAGGTCCATCATTCCACCTTAGATGTTTCAGCCAAGCCGCTGATCCAAAACCACAAAAGCACAGCCAACCACAGCGCACCAATCAAAATGGTGCCCGGATGATCCAGCCCGTTAAACCCAACCAAAAGCCCGTAAAACAATGCAACCGGCGTCGCCGAAAGCCAGCCCCAGAACACCGCCAAACGCGCCCCATAAGATGTCGCCGCAGGGCGCAAAACCTTGGTCACACCGAACAGCACAAATGCCAGCAGATAAAACAGCAAAGGCGCGATCATCAGCAACGCAAAGAACGCATATATCGTGTCTTGCTGAAAATTCGACCCGCCGTTAACCGCCCCGCGCTGAAGCGCTGGAAGCCGCGATATGAACACCAAAAAGCAGCCGATCATCAGCCAGGCAATCGCACGGTCTTCGCGTGCGCCCATGGCATACAGGCTGCGCACCACCGCGCGCGGACGGCGGTACATTTGGGCAATATCACGGCTGACAGGCATCAGCTGGCGCGACGCGCAAGCCAACCTTCAAGACGCTCGTACATCCCTTCAGCCAGCGTTTCGTTGTCGATCTCTTCCAAGGCTTCGGCCAGAAACGCCAAGACCAGCAAATCTGTCGCCTCTGCCTTTGGAACACCGCGCGATTGTAAGTAAAACAAGGCCGTTTCATCAATCGCACCGGTCGTTGATCCGTGCGAACAGGCGACGTCATCGGCGTAAATCTCAAGCTCGGGCTTGGCGAGGAACTGGCTGTCGTCATCCAACAAAAGCGCCTGACTGATCTGGTAACCATCAGTCTTTTGCGCGTCTTTCTTGACCAAAATTTTGCCCTGAAACACGCCCGTCGCACCGTTGCGCAGCACCTTCTTGAACACCTGACGGCTTTCGCAATTCACGGCATCATGGGTGATGAACACCGTATCATCATGATGGAAATCATCGCCGTCCCCGACGCAAGCACCCGCAACGGTCGCGTTGGCATCATCGCCCGTCAGCTCAATCACGCATTCGTTGCGTGTCAGCACACCATTCATCGTCAGCGTAAAGGATTTGAACGTGGATTCAGTCCCCAACCGCGTGAAAATGCCGGTCACAGCGCGGCGTTCGTGATCACGCCCCTGCACCCGCACATGGTGAAACGCCGCCTTGTCCGCGATTTCAACTTCCAAGACTTTATTGAACCGCGCCGCCGCCGGACCGGTCTCCAAAAGGGTCATTTCAGCCCCTTCTTCAATCTTGATGCAGTGATGCAGGATCACATCGGAAGTCTCTGATTTATGAAGGTAAATCAGATTCACAGGTTTGCTGACCTTCCCCGTCACACGGATCACGATACCATCGGTCGCAAACGCAGTGTTCAGGGCCGCCAAGGGGCGATCAACCGCCGTCTGTCCACGGGTTTCCAGAACCCCGTAGATGTCTTTGGCCCAGTGAATGTCCTTGGACGTCGCATCGCCCAACCGCTCAATCTCAAGCCCCTCTTGGGACAGATCATCAGACGCATCGGCATCAAAGACACCGTCGACAAACACGACCTTCAGACGATCCATGTCGTCCCAAAGCGGGCCTTCGTCATTGTGAAACAGCGCGGCCGTCGGCGCATCGGCCTGCACCAGCGTGTCGGGACGTGTGAATTTCCAGTATTCATCACGACGTTCAGGCAGGCCCATCTGTTCCAGTCGCGCACGGGCGGACTGGCGCGCGCCAAGCGCCCAAGCGGACCCTTCAGGCATCGTCAAATCAGCCAGCCGCGCGGCCACGACATCCGGGTTAGGTTTGCGTTTCGCCATGCTTAAGCCACCTCTGCCAGAATGTCGGCATAACCGTTGTTTTCGACTTCAATCGCAAGCTCGGGCCCACCGGTTTTCACGATACGACCATCGGCCATAATGTGTACAACGTCCGGCTTGATATGATCCAGAAGGCGTTGATAATGCGTGATAACCAGGAAACCACGGCCTTCGTCGCGCAGCGCGTTCACGCCCTCGGACACCAGTTTCATCGCATCAACATCCAGACCGGAATCTGTTTCATCAAGGATGCACATTTTCGGTTCAAGCATAGCCATTTGCAGGATTTCGTTGCGCTTCTTCTCACCGCCCGAAAAGCCGACATTCACAGGGCGCTTCAACATATCCGCGTCAATCTTCAGCGTCTTCGCCTTCGCGCGGATCACCTTGAGGAACTCACCAGCTGACATTTCGTCTTCGCCGCGCGCCTTGCGCTGTGCGTTCACAGCTGTGCGCAAGAACGTCATGTTGCCCACGCCGGGGATTTCGACAGGGTACTGGAATGCCAAGAACAGGCCAGCGGCGGCGCGTTCTTCGGCCTCCATATCCAGCAACTCTTCGCCCTCAAGCAACGCTGATCCGCCCGTCACCTCATAGCCGCCCTTACCTGACAACACATAAGACAACGTCGATTTACCCGATCCGTTCGGCCCCATGATCGCGTGCACTTTGCCCGGCTCCACTGTCAGGTTCACACCCTTCAGGATTTGCTTGTCTTCTTCTTCAAGTTTGACGTGTAGGTCTTTGATTTCCAGCATTTTATCTTCTTTCCAAGCACAAGCAGAGGGCACGCACGGATGCGGCCCTCGGCAGATTTTCAATTGTAGCGGTATGGGTTAGGTCAGCAAGCTCGCGCTTGCCATCATGTCGGCAATCCAGGACGGCGGATAGAACTGGGCGTAAACCTCGGGCGCAAGCGCCACCAGATCGGCCTCGAAGAACAACGCGCCCAGAAATCCTGTCGCCTGCAACGGCACGGTCTGTTTGGACCGAAGCCCCAGAACAAACATCGCCACGATGCTGATGATCACCGCCAAAGACAGCGACGTTGGCACGTTGCCGATGATCGATGCGGCATCCAGCCCTTTGTCGGCGGCAAATGCCATCGCGGTGTCCAGATAGGTAAAATCGATCCAACGCGCTGCGATCACGCTGACGGCGCCCACGGCCAAAGCCGCCACATACATCAACGGGTTGCGTTTCTTTTGCGTGGATTTCTTCATCATCTTGATCGGCGATTTCCGAAGAAAGCTGCGCTCGTCGCGAAAATCGGCCAAACCCTGCCCCGGAACAGTCCAAGACGTGGTTTTCCCCGAATTGATCTTGTCCATACGTTGCGCAAATGTCGTTGTGCTGACGGCCATGACGTTCGATTCCTCTAAATTCCTCGTTAACATCTACGAGGGACCTGAGGCCGAAATAGGGCAAAGGGCGGGCAGCACCGCGGCGATTGTGGCAAAGCGGACGTACTTTTTCAGCCGTCGCAGTGGTCAGTTGGCACGTCATTGTCACGCGGCCACCTGCTGTTTCAATCCGTTTGGAAAGCTTGCGTATAACGCTTCTTGGGCTGTGGCGATCCCGTCTGCGTAGGGCAGCGCGCCCGTATGGGCATCTGCGGCAACGCTTTCGATTTCGCGTGCCTCAATCGGCATGCCCAGCGCGCGGCCGATGCCAGCGGCGTAATCAAAGAATTTCAGCATCGCGCCGCCGTGGATGCCCTGCGGGTCCAGCCAGGTGTTGGGAATACCGTAGGCGTCCGCTGTCACCAGCCCGTGCAAAGACTGGCTGATGATGTGGGAACACGACGCAATTTCACGCACAACGGCATGGGCATCAGGGTTGCGCACATCGATCAATTTGATGCGCGGGTTGTCGGCGGCGATCTTGGCGAACTTGGGATCGTCAGCGAAATGCATATGCGGGATCAGGCCGACAACGTCATCGCGTTCTGGCCGCTCTCCTAGTGCATCGGCGATCAGCAACCCCGTGTCCCCAAACAAACGATCATCGCGCTGCATCAAGGCGGCTGTAATCGGCCCGCGCAACAGTGCCACACGAACATTCTTCATAAACTTCAGATCAGACAGCCCCGACATCGCGCCCGTGCCCCAGATGAACGGCTTACCGCCCTTCTCGCGCGGCTCTTTCTGGTTGTTCTTGACCATCTTCATCAGCGAGCCCAGCGCGTACATCTCGCACTTATGATGCCCCGCCCACACGACCTCACGCCCGGCGACATGCGCCACAACCGTCTGGCTGATCGCATCACCGAAGTTTTGTTCCTTGTTGTACCAGAACAGGCGCAGGGGGGATTTATAGGTCATTTGCGATCAAGCTCGTCGTCGCCAAACAGCGCGCGGGCAAACTCTGCGTCGTTTTTTGCTTTGTCCGTACGTGCATCATCTTCGCTTTTGGATTTCTCGGCGTGGTCAAGATGGCCGATAATAACCTTGGACAGGCTCCAGCCCAAACCGACACCAATCGCTGTAAAGACCGCAGGCGTGCCACCAAACATCGGAGCCGCCACAAAAGCGCCCAGCGCCGCGCCCGCAAAGGCGCAGCCAATCCCGATCTTATCTTCACGCCGGACGTTCATTAGCCAACAGACCCTTCAAGGCTGATCGCCACCAAGGCCTGTGCTTCCATCGCGAACTCCATCGGTAGCGCTTGCAGCACTTCCTTACAGAACCCGTTGACGACCAGTGCTACGGCCTCTTCCTCGTCCATCCCGCGGGATCGGCAGTAGAACAATTGATCATCATCCACCTTGGATGTCGTCGCCTCATGCTCTACCCGGCTCGAGTTATTCTTCACCTCGATATAGGGCACCGTGTGCGCCCCACACTTGTCGCCAATCAAAAGTGAATCGCACTGGGTATAATTTCGTGAATCCTTCGCGCGCGGGTGCATCGACACAAGCCCGCGATAGGTGTTCTGCGCCTTGCCCGCTGAAATCCCCTTGGACACAATCCGCGATTTGGTGTTCTTGCCCAAGTGCACCATCTTCGTGCCCGTGTCGGCCTGCTGCATGTTGTTGGCAATGGCGATGGAGTAAAACTCACCCTGTGAATCGTCACCGCGCAGAATGCAGGACGGGTATTTCCACGTCACGGCAGACCCGGTTTCGACTTGGGTCCACATCACCTTTGATCGGTGCCCACGGCAATCGGCCCGCTTGGTCACAAAGTTATAGATGCCGCCCTTGCCGTCCTCGTCACCGGGGAACCAGTTCTGCACGGTGGAATATTTGATCTCTGCATCGTCCATCAGGATCAACTCAACACAGGCCGCGTGTAGCTGCGCCACATCCCGCTTGGGCGCAGTGCAGCCTTCAAGATAGGACACATAGGACCCCTCATCCGCGATGATCAACGTGCGCTCAAACTGGCCCGTGTTCTCTGCATTGATGCGGAAATAAGTCGACAGCTCCATCGGGCACTTCACACCCTTGGGGATATAAACAAACGACCCGTCCGAAAACACCGCCGCGTTCAGGCAGGCATAAAAGTTATCCGTCGCAGGGATCACAGTGCCAAGGTACTTTTTCACCAACTCGGGGTGGTCTTTCACCGCCTCAGAAATGGAACAGAAAATCACACCGGCCTTCGCCAGTTCATCCTTGAACGTCGTACCCAGTGATACAGAATCAAACACCGCATCCACAGCCACCTTGCGCGGCGCGTCTGTCAGTTCCTCTGCACCCTCGACACCGGCCAAAATCGCCTGTTCCTTCAACGGAATACCCAGCTTTTCATAAGTGGCCAACAACTTGGGGTCGACCTCATCCAGGGACTTTGGCTTTACGTCAAACGACTTGGGGCGCGCATAGTAATACTGGTCCTGAAAATCGATCTTGGGGTAATCGACCATCGCCCACTCGGGCTCTTCCATCTTCACCCAACGCGCATAGGCCTCAAGACGCCAGTCCAGCATCCATTGGGGCTCTTCGTTCTTGGCCGAAATCAAACGCACGATGTCCTCGGTCAGACCCAGCGGCGCATATTCCATTTCGACATCTGTGTTCCAACCGTGCTTATACGTGCCCGACAGGGCCTGAACCGCCTCAACGGTCTCCTGATCCACACCATCCTTGACGTCTACCTGATCAATCGTGTCCATCTGCTTGCGCCCCTAAATCATGCCGCCCGAAAGCGGTGCTTATTCAATTTGTCAGTCCAGACGTCCACAAACCGTGTCACATCTGTCTCAGTTGTCTGCGGCCCGAGCGACACGCGGATCGCGCTCGCCGCATCGGCCTCATTGTATCCCATGGCCTGCAACACACGGCTGGCCTTAACTTTACCGCTGGAACAGGCTGATCCGGCTGAAATGGCAAAGCCCGCCAGATCCATCACCATCACTTGGCTTTCGCCCTTCCAGCCCGGCGTTAACAAACACGACGTGTTCGCGAGCCGCTGCATCTCTTTCCCGACTAAAATAGTCTCCTTTGACGCAGCCTCAACCCCAGTTTCTAGAATATTTCTAAGTTTCTCGACTTGGTCCCAAACCCCGGCCTCAAGATCACGCATGGCGGCCGCGATGCCGGCACCAAATCCTGCGATCCCGATGATGTTTTCGGTGCCCGACCGGCGGCCCATTTCCTGCCCGCCCCCGACGCTCAGCGGACCAATGTCAAAGTTGTCACGCACGATCAGCGCACCAACCCCCTTGGGTCCGCCAAACTTGTGCCCGGATAGCACGGCCAAATCCGCACCCGACCACGCGAACGAAAACGGAATGCGCCCGACCGCCTGCGTAATATCCAGCAACAACACATCGGCATGCGCAAAGGATCCGGCATCGCGTACAGGCCACCCCTCAGCTGTTTTCTCTGGTGGTTGTGTAATCACCCCCGTCTCGGAATTGGCCAGCCCCATCGCCAACAGGTGGCCGGTGCGTTGATCCATCCATGCCCCGGCGTGATCATGGGCCCACAGCGCATCATGGGCGGTTTCATCCACCAACACGTCCCGCCCGTCCTTGTGCGTCGCCAGAACACTGGCCGCTTCCGTGGCCCCACTGGTAAACACGACTTCGGCCGGATTGCACCCGACAGCCACAGCCACCTGCGCCCGTGCATTTTCCACCAGTGCCGTCGCTGCGCGCCCTTCGCCGTGCACCGAACTGGGATTGCCGACGATATCCATCGCCGCGATCATCGCCTCGCGCGCCTCGGTGCGCAAAGGCGCCGTCGCATTGTGATCCAGATACACCCGTTTCATCACGCGCCGCCGGCCCTCATCTTTGCTTCATAAATATTCTGGGGGGCCCGAAGGGCGGGGCAGCGCCCCTCTTTCTTTGCGCGCGCCAGCGCGCTCCCCCGCCCGCCGCAGGCGCAACCACGCGCGCCGCAGGCGCTGATCGCCAGATCATTCCATCGCATCATTCGTCCACAACCTCGAACAGACTTGGCACCGCAGGACATGGCGCAAGCCCGTTGTCCACAACATCGCTCAACCGCGTCTGATGCAGAAACACGTAAACATGCGCACTCAGGCCTTCCCACAACCGGTTGGTCATGGATTGCGCGCGCGATCCGGATGCACCACCAGATGCACCCGCGCCCGTGTGCATCGCGCTCACCGTCTCATCCACCGCCGCCAGAATTTCGACAACGCGAATGTCGGACGCAGCTTTCGCCAAACGGTATCCACCCCCAGGCCCGCGCACACTTTCAACCAGTTCGGCACGGCGCAATTTCACAAACAACTGCTCCAGATAGGGCAACGAAACGTCCTGACGCTTGGACAATTCCCCAAGGCTCACCAATGTCCCGGCAGGCTGAAGCGCGATATCAGCCAGCGCGACCATCGCGTAGCGCCCTTTTGTACTTAATTTCATGGGTTTCGCCCCCCGCGAACAGCACGGAGGCGTTGACGTGGCCCCAGCACCCTATTAACTCAAGTCAACCGCCGCGCGCCGTGTGCGTCGCGGTTTAGAATCTTTCTAAGGTGCCTGAGCGTTTTCGTCAACAATAGACAGACGCCCAATGCACCCCAGACCAAGAACGGAACCGTATGCCCGAAGTCATCTTCCCCGGACCCGAAGGCCGCCTTGAGGGCCGCTATCATCCCCAAAAAGAAAAAGACGCACCCATCGCCATCGTGCTTCATCCCCACCCGCAGTTCGGCGGGACGATGAACAACAAAGTCGTCTACAACCTGCACTACGCCTTTTATCAGATGGGCTTTACCGTGTTGCGGTTCAACTTTCGCGGCGTCGGCCGCTCTCAGGGTGAATACGACCAAGGTATAGGGGAGCTGTCGGATGCAGCCTCCGCGCTCGACTACCTCCAGTCGATGAACAACAATTCCAAACACTGCTGGGTTGCGGGTTTCAGCTTTGGCGCCTGGATCGGTATGCAGCTTTTGATGCGCCGTCCTGAAATCACGGGCTTCATCTCCGTGTCGCCCCCTGCCAATATGTATGACTTCAGCTTTCTGGCGCCCTGCCCGTCTTCTGGCCTGATCATCAACGGTGCGGCAGATCGTGTGGCACCGCCCGCAGACACCGTGACCCTCGTGAATAAACTGCACGAACAAAAGGGCATCACCATCACCCACGAAGAAGTCCCCAGCGCGGGCCACTTCTTTGAAGATCCCCATATGGATCCCATGATCGGCAGCGTTCAGTCCTACGTCAAACGCCGCCTGACAGAGAACACACGCTAATGGCTTTAACCGAAGACATGGCCGACGAAATCGCACTGCTCGCGCTTGAGGATGAAAAGCGCTCGGGCGATGAAACCATCATCGCCCAAGTCGCCGAAATCCTCGGTGCATCATCCCAAACCCTGCAAGAGGCGTTTCTAACGTCAGTGCGGGTGCGCCGTGCTGAAAAACGTGCGCGCGATATGTTGGCAGCGCGCGCCAAAGGCTAACGACCGTGCAAGAGGCAGATCATATCCTGATCCCGTTGCTCAGTGGCACTCACGCGCTGGCACAAGTCGTTCAGGTTGAGGCCGACAATGCGGTGCTGTTCATCACCCGGCGCCCCCACGTGACGGGCGACAAAACCATCGCGCTTGCGGATGCTGACGTGCTGGCGATTGTTGCTGTGTCCCTTGCAAACCTGCCCGAAAACCACTGGCGCATCATCGGCTATGACGCGATCCCCGATCTGAACCGCACAAAAACCGATTTTGCCAGTGATGATGTCGTGCTGCACGACCCCGCGATTGTCGAAGCCTTCGCAAACGCGATCCACGGTCTCTATCCTTGGGACGGCTTTCCTGATCCGCACTTCTTCACAAACCTTCTGCGCGCACCATCTTCACTGCCAACCCGTGCCCGAATGACAGCAGATCTGCCCAAGCCGTCTTGATCGACCGCCGCGCATCGGTCATCTATGGCGCACCCACTGCAACCTGCCTTTTTGTGTTCAGGACCTTTGATGACAATTCCCACGCCCGCCGACAGGCTCCCCGATCAGCTCGCCTTTCTGGTTGAGGCCGACAAACTGAAATCCATCGTCCGCGCAAACACGCTGGCAGACGGGTCGCGGTTTGAAAATACGGCAGAACACAGCTGGCACGTTTGCCTGTGGGCGCTGGTGTTTGCCGATCAATCCGGCGGGGCCAACATCCCCCGCGTGATCCAGATGCTGTTGGTGCACGACATCGTTGAAATCGACGCGGGCGATCACCCGATCCACCTTGATCACGATATGGACGATGTCACCGCCAAAGAAACCGCCGCGGCCACCCGCATCTTTGGCCTGCTGCCCGCCGATCAGGCCGTGAACTACCGTCTGTTGTGGGAAGAATTCGAAGACGGCAAAACCGCCGACGCCCATTATGCCCGCATGATCGACAAAGCCGCGCCGATGTTTCTGGCCCTGTCCAATCCGGTGCAAACGCAGGTCGATCACGACATTCTGCGCGCCATTCAAGAAACTGGCCGCTTTAGCGATCTGCATGACGACTGGCCCGAACTCTATCAACACGCGTCCAACCTGCTGAACAAACGCCGGCTGATGCCGCTGGAACCTATGGCATCGCGTCTGCGGTTCGTGATGGAAGCGGATCGTTTGAAAACCGTGCTGCGCGGCACCACCCTGAATGATGCATCACGGCATGAAAATTCTGCCGAACATTCGTGGCACATCATGCTGTGGGCGCTGACCTTGGCCGAACATTCCCATGAGGCTGCGAAAATCGATCATGTGCTGTTGATGCTGTTGCTGCATGACATCGTTGAAATCGACGCGGGCGATAATCCGATCCACAGGGATTTTGACGCGGCAGATGTCGAAGAACAGGAACTCGCGGCAGCGGATCGTCTGTTTGGCATGTTGCCACCGGCGCAACGGGATGACTTTCGCGCCATCTGGGAAGAATTCGAAACCGCCAAATCCGTTGATGCGGTTTTCGCCAAATCCATCGACCGCGCCCAACCGCTTATCTGTAATTTGGAATCCGGCGGCGGGTCTTGGCGTGAATACAATGTCACCCGCGCGCAGATCGACAGCCGCGTTGGTGTTAAGGTCAAACGCGGCGCGCCTGCGCTTTGGTTCGCCCTTGCCCCGCGTATCGATGACTGGTTTCTCGCTGAAACAACCGCATCATGACCCATACCAGAACCATACCGGACCCATACCCGACCCATACGCCGTGCCAGCGCCCCTAAGACGGGCCGCACAACAAATATGTATACAATTGCATACAGGGGTTTTCACGGCCCCCACGATGCGCTAACGCTGCACCAAACGCCCTACAGCACAAAGGATTAATCCCATGGATAAGATCAAAGTCGCGAACCCGATCGTCGAAATGGACGGCGATGAAATGACCCGCATCATATGGCAATTTATCAAAGACAAATTGATCCTGCCCTACCTGGATATCGACCTGCTGTATTACGACCTCAGCATGGAAAGCCGCGATGCAACGGATGACCAAATCACCATCGATGCTGCTGTAAAGACACAAGAAATCGGCGTCGCCGTGAAATGCGCGACCATTACACCAGACGAAGCACGCGTCGAAGAATTCGGTCTCAAGAAGATGTGGAAATCCCCCAACGGCACGATCCGCAATATCCTCGGCGGCACCATCTTTCGCGAACCGATCATCTGTTCCAACGTGCCCCGCCTCGTGCCCGGCTGGACCCAGCCGATTGTGATTGGCCGCCACGCATTTGGCGATCAATATCGCGCCGTTGACATGAAATTCCCCGGCCCCGGCAAACTGTCGATGAAATTCGTTGGCGAAGACGGCACCGTCATGGAAGAAGAGGTCTTCGACGCACCGTCCTCGGGCGTCTACATGGGCATGTACAACCTTGATAAGTCTATAGAAGATTTCGCCCGCGCGTCTTTCAACTACGGCCTGAAACGCAACTATCCTGTGTACCTCAGCACCAAAAATACGATCCTGAAACAGTATGACGGCCAGTTCATGCTGATCTTCCAGCGCATCTTTGACGAAGAATTCAAAGACCAGTTTGATGAGGCCGGAATTGAATACCAGCACCGCCTGATTGATGACATGGTCGCATCCGCCATGAAGTGGTCCGGCGGCTATGTTTGGGCCTGTAAAAACTACGATGGCGATGTGCAGTCCGACACTGTCGCGCAGGGCTTTGGATCGCTCGGCCTGATGACGTCGCAACTGATGACACCCGACGGCAAAATCGTGGAATCAGAGGCCGCCCACGGCACCGTCACGCGCCACTATCGCCAGCACCAAAAGGGTGAAGCGACCTCAACCAACTCCATCGCATCAATCTTTGCGTGGACAGGCGGATTGCGCCACCGCGCCAAGCTGGACGAGAATGAAAAGCTGACAAAATTTGCTGAAACATTGGAAAAAGTCATCGTCGATACTGTCGAAAGTGGCTTTATGACCAAGGACTTGGCGCTTCTGGTCGGGCCGGATCAATCCTGGCTGACCACAGAGGGCTTCCTTGAAAAGATCGATGAAAACCTGAACAAAGCGCTCGGGTAATCTAGCCCAGAACATTCAATGCAAGGGCCGCCCGATCGGGTGGCCCTTTTGTCTGGACAGACCACACATCGCCCCATACGTCTGATCCATGGCCAACGCACAAAGCATCCCCCCGAAAAACCGCCCCCGCCGCCATTCGCTGCTGGAAGACGCACAGGGATTGCTCACGGGCACAGGCATGGCCGCATCCGGCCTCGTGATCCTAACGCACCTTGGATTGATCACAGGCCAGACCGCGGGCCTTGCATTGCTGCTGTCCTACGCCACCGGATATTCCTTCGCGTTGATGTTTTTCCTAGTGAACCTGCCATTCTATTGGCTGGGATACATGCGCATCGGCCCAAGGTTTGTGATGAAAACAGTGATCTCGGTCATCCTCGTGTCCGTGTTTTCCATCTATTTTCCGCACCTGATGCAGTTCCAAACGCTGAACCCCTACTACGGCATCGCGCTGTTCGGGGTTCTGACGGGCGCGGGCCTGTTGGCGATCTTTCGCCACGGCGCGTCGTTGGGCGGTGTCGGCATTCTTGCGCTATATATTCAGGACCGCACTGGATTTCGCGCAGGGTTCACCCAGCTGTTGTTTGACGCCTGCATCTTTGTTGCCGCGTTCTTTATCCTTGATGCCCGTGCTGTGCTGCTGTCGATGCTTGGCGCGTTCATCGTGAACATGATCATCACGTTCAATCACCGCAAAGACTGGTACGTTGCGACATAAGCCGCACAGATTCAGACCGCGCCCCCTTTGCTTTTGCACAAGACCACGTTAAGGCCCATCCAACATCTTCCGCGGGCTGCATTTTGCGCCCGCTTTTATGCCTATCTAAGGACATCCAATGGACCTGCGTAACATCGCCATCATCGCCCACGTTGACCACGGCAAAACCACACTTGTGGATGAACTGCTGAAGCAATCGGGCACTTACCGCGACAACCAAGCGACCACTGAGCGCGCGATGGATTCCAACGATCTGGAACGTGAACGTGGTATTACCATTTTCGCAAAACCCACATCCGTGGAATGGAAAGGCACACGTATCAACATTGTGGACACGCCCGGCCACGCCGATTTCGGTGGTGAAGTCGAACGTATCTTGTCCATGGTTGATGGTGTGGTCCTGCTGGTAGACGCCGCCGAGGGCCCGATGCCACAGACAAAATTCGTGACCTCTAAGGCGCTAAAGCTTGGCCTGAAACCAATCGTTGTGATCAACAAAGTCGACAAGCCCGATGGCGAACCAGACCGCGCGTTGGACGAAGTTTTTGATTTGTTCGCCAGCCTTGAGGCCAACGACGAGCAATTGGATTTCCCGCACATGTACGCCTCGGGTCGTTCCGGTTGGGCCGACATGACGCTGGACGGTCCACGCGAAGACCTTCAGGCATTGTTTGAGCTGATCCACAAGCACGTCCCCGCCCCGGCGCAGATCGCCGACAAAGAAAAACCCTTTACGATGCTGGCAACCACGCTGGGCGGTGATCCGTTCCTTGGCCGTTTGCTGACTGGCCGTGTTGAATCCGGCACATTGAAGGCGGGCCAGACGATCAAGGCAATGTCGCGTGACGGCACATTGATCGAAAACTTCCGTTGCACCAAAATCCTCGCGTTTCGCGGGTTGGAGCAAACAGGCATCGACCTTGCCGAAGCAGGTGACATCGTGTCCATCGCGGGTATGGCGAAGGCAACAGTCGCAGACACATTGGCGGAACAATCCGTTGTTGACGCGATCCCTGCACAGCCGATCGATCCACCAACAATTACAGTGACCTTCGGCATCAACGACAGCCCCTTGGCGGGTCGTGACGGCAAAAAAGTACAATCGCGCGTCATCCGTGAACGCCTGATGAAAGAAGCTGAATCCAACGTCGCGATCAAAGTGACCGACACCCCCGGTGGTGACGCGTTCGAGGTTGCTGGCCGAGGTGAACTCCAGATGGGTGTTTTGATCGAAAACATGCGTCGCGAAGGGTTCGAGCTGTCGATTTCCCGCCCGCAGGTGTTGTTCCAAGACATCGACGGTGTGCGCCATGAACCCATCGAAGAAGCCACAATCGACGTGGATGATGAATACTCTGGCGCGGTGATCGAAAAGATCACAGGTGTGCGCAAAGGTGAGCTGGTTGAAATGAAGCCAGCCGGCGCGGGCAAAACCCGCATCATCGCCCACGTGCCATCGCGTGGTTTGATCGGCTATCACGGCGAATTCCTGACAGACACACGCGGCACAGGCGTGATCAACCGCGTGTTCCACGACTGGGCGCCCCACAAAGGCAAAATCCCGGGCCGTCGCGCAGGTGTTCTGATTTCCATGGAAAACGGCACGTCCGTATCGTTTGCTTTGTGGAAACTCGAAGACCGCGGTCGTTTCTTTATCGGCGCGCAGGTTGACGTCTACACCGGTATGATTATCGGTGAGCACAGCCGCGAAAACGATCTTGAAGTGAACCCGTTGAAGGGTAAGCAGCTGACCAACGTGCGCGCGTCCGGTACGGATGAAGCCGTGCGTTTGACCACGCCCATCACCTTGTCCCTGGAAGAGGCGATTGCCTATATCGACGACGATGAGCTGGTCGAAGTCACGCCAAGCGCCGTCCGTCTTCGCAAACGCTACCTTGACCCGCACGAGCGTAAGCGCCACGCGAAGAAAGACTGATAAGGTTCTGAAATAATTGAAAAGCCCTGCCATTTGGCGGGGCTTTTTTATGGATCAAAGGCACCCATTGGCCGGTTACAAAACCAAGAGGACGTAAAATCCGGCCCACCAGACCGCGACCGTCATTCCCAAGACAAGAACGCCTAAAACCATTGTTTCCCACAGGGGGACCGGATCGTTCCATTCCCGTTTCGGCAAGACCGCCGACGCAATCAAAAGCACGGCCAGCAATCCGCCGTACCAGACCATGCCAGTTACGACCAAGAACGGAAAAATATCCCCCAGCGCGAATTTCGCAGCTTCGATGCCGAAAAAGCTCGCCAATGACGACAACAGGGTTTCGATAACCTGTCCCATGGCGCGCCCCCTTTACGTTCGATGCCCCTATCAATCAGGCGATAATTGCCTCAGCCGCAGCAATCGCGGCATCGGCATTTGCCGCGTCTTTGCCGCCACCTTGCGCCATATCAGGGCGGCCACCGCCACCTTTTCCGCCAAGTTCTGCGACAGCCGCGCGCACAAGATCAACGGCGCTGACTTTGTCAGTCAGATCCGCCGTGACACCTGCGGCCACTGCCGCCTTGCCATCCGCATCCGCGATCAACAACACAGCACCGCTGCCCATGGCAGCCTTCATTTCATCGATCATCGCGGGCAAATCCTTGCCCGTGACGCCCTGCATCACCTGCGCTTTGAACGCGACACCGTTCACGACCTTGGCCTCGGGTGCGTCATCCTTCGCACCGCCGCCCATCGCGACCTCTCGGCGCAGTTGCGCCACTTCGTTGGCGAGCGCTTTGCGTTCATCCATCAAGGATTTGACACGTGCGGGCACATCCCCTGCCTGCGCCTTCAACATCAACGCTGTTTCAGCAAGCCGATGATCCTGCGCCTGCAAGTAATCCAACGCGGCCTGACCTGTCAGCGCTTCGATACGGCGCACACCCGCAGAAGACGCTGAATCGCCCAGCGTCACAAATGCACCAATATCGCCCGTCTGGCGCACATGCGTGCCACCGCAAAGTTCAAGCGACCATGTTTGACCGTCTGCACCTTTGCCGGTGTCCGCACGCCCCATGGACACCACGCGCACTTCGTCGCCGTATTTTTCCCCGAACAGCGCCTGCGCACCAATGTCGCGGGCATCATCCGGCGTCATAATCCGCGTTTCAACAGCCGTGTTCTGGCGGATCATGGCGTTGACCTGCTGTTCTACACCGCGCAGTTGATCGGGCGACATCGCGTCGTTGTGGCTGAAATCAAACCGCAATCGGTCCGGCGCGTTCAACGAACCACGCTGTGCCACATGATCCCCCAACGCCTCGCGCAGGGCTTCGTGCAACAGGTGCGTCGCCGAATGGTTTGCGCGAATGTCCGTACGGCGTGCGTGATCCACGCTCAGCTCCGCACCTTGTCCGCGCGATAGCGTGCCTTCGCTCACCTCGGCCATGTGCAAAAACAATCCCGCGACCTTTTTGGTATCAGTGATGCGTGCAACGCCGGTATCTGTTTTCAACAGACCTTCATCCCCGACCTGACCACCGGATTCCGCATAAAACGGAGTCTGGTTCAGGATCAGCGTGACAGTGTCGCCTTGTGTCGCACTGTCGGCCGCGTCAGTGCCGCTCACGATCGCCAACAACTGGCCTTCGGCGGTTTCAGTTTCATACCCGAGGAATTCCGTCACACCGTGCTGATCGGCAAGATCAAACCAGATCGCCGCATCCGCCGCAGCACCTGTACCCGACCACGCCGCGCGTGCCTGTTCTTTTTGCTTGGCCATCGCTGCGTCAAACCCGTCAGTGTCCACGCTGCGCCCCTTTTCGCGCAACGCGTCCTGCGTCAGATCAAGCGGAAAACCGAACGTATCATAGAGCTTAAACGCCGTCGCCCCATCAAGATCGGCGCCCTCGGGCATGTTCACCAGTTCATCATCAAGCAGCTTCAGCCCGCGATCCAGTGTGGTCTTGAATCGCACTTCTTCGTTCAGCAGCGTGTCTTCGATCAAGGTCTGGCCTTGTCCAAGCTCGGGGTAAGCCGCCCCCATTTGTTTTACCAATTCCGGCACAAGACGGTGCATCACGGGGTCCGTTGCACCCAACAGATGCGCATGACGCATTGCACGGCGCATGATCCGGCGCAGCACATATCCGCGCCCCTCATTGGACGGCAACACGCCCTCTGCGATCAGGAAAGACGTTGAACGAAGGTGGTCCGCAATCACGCGGTGATGCACGTTCTGATCCCCGAACGGATCAGTGCTTGTCGCATGGGCAGACGCCTCAATCAGAGCCTTGAACAGGTCGGTGTCGTAGTTGTCATGCCCGCCTTGCAGCAGCGCACCAATGCGTTCCAACCCCATGCCGGTGTCGATGCTTTGCATATCCAGCGGCTTTAGTGTGCCGTCTTCGAACTGTTCGTTCTGCATGAACACGACGTTCCAGATTTCGATGAAACGATCACCGTCTTCGTCCGCCGATCCGGGAGGACCACCCCAGATGTGATCG
Organism: Octadecabacter dasysiphoniae; assembly: GCF_021532615.1. Taxonomy (GTDB): domain Bacteria; phylum Pseudomonadota; class Alphaproteobacteria; order Rhodobacterales; family Rhodobacteraceae; genus Octadecabacter; species Octadecabacter dasysiphoniae. The sequence continues at coordinate 1,143,734 of NZ_JAKGAQ010000001.1, read as the reverse complement.
CCGTGATCATAGAAAATCTCGGTGCACGGGCCACAGGGGCCCGTCGGCCCCATGCGCCAGAAATTGTCGTCCGTTTCGATGCGAATAATGCGATCTTCGGGCACACCGATTTTGCGCCATAGATCGAACGCTTCATCGTCTGTGTGATAGACCGTCGTCAGCAGTTTGGATTTGTCGATGCCGAAATCTTTGGTCAGCAATTCCCACGCGAACGGGATCGCCTCTTTTTTGAAGTAATCCCCAAACGAAAAATTGCCGAGCATTTCAAAAAACGTGTGATGGCGTGCGGTGTAACCGACGTTGTCCAGATCATTGTGCTTACCGCCGGCACGCACGCATTTCTGCGACGACGTCGCGCGCTGATAGTCACCGGATTCAACACCCGTAAAGCGGTTCTTGAACTGCACCATGCCAGAATTGGTGAACATCAGCGTCGGGTCATTGCGCGGCACCAGCGGGCTGGAGGCCACGACCTCGTGTCCCTGACGTTTGTAATAATCAAGGAAGGTCGAACGGATGTCTGACAGGCTGGTCATGGCACTACTTTCAGGCGAATTGATTGCAGCCCATGAAATAGCCGCCACCCTGCCCCAAGTCCACAGTGCCAAACGCAAAAAGGGCGCAAGGTTTCCCCCGCGCCCCAATCGCTATGTTGTTGTGATCTTATTCTTCGAGAAGACCGTCATCGTCACCCATCGGTGCGTCCTCGGATCCGTCAAAATCAAGCCCGTGTGCGGCGCGGATTTTGTCCTCGATCTCGACTGCGAAATGCGGGTTGTCTTTCAAGAAGGTTTTAGCGTTTTCACGGCCCTGCCCGATACGTTCATCCCCATAGGAAAACCACGATCCGGACTTTTCGACGATGCCCGCTTTGACGCCCATATCGATCAGCTCACCCATCTTTGAGATGCCTTCGCCGTACATGATATCGAATTCCACCTGCTTGAACGGCGGTGCTACTTTGTTTTTCACGACTTTGACGCGGGTTGAGTTGCCGACGACTTCGTCGCGATCCTTCAGCGCGCCAATGCGGCGGATATCCAGACGCACGGAGGAATAGAATTTCAGCGCGTTGCCGCCCGTTGTTGTTTCGGGTGATCCAAACATAACGCCGATTTTCATACGGATTTGGTTGATAAACACTACGGTACATTTGGTGCGGGAAATGGACCCTGTCAGTTTGCGCATCGCCTGGGACATCAGGCGGGCATGAACACCAACCGAATGATCCCCCATATCGCCTTCGAGTTCCGATTTCGGCGTCAGGGCCGCTACGGAGTCGACAACAACCATCGACACCGCACCGGAGCGCACCAGCGTGTCCACAATCTCAAGCGCCTGCTCACCCGTGTCGGGCTGCGAAATCAGCAATTCATCAAGGTTAACGCCAAGCTTTTTGGCATAGCTCGGGTCCAGCGCGTGTTCTGCGTCAACGAACGCACAAACGCCGCCTTTTTTCTGCTCTTCCGCGACGCAGTGCAGCGTCAGCGTGGTTTTACCCGACGATTCTGGTCCGTAAATCTCAACGATACGACCCTTTGGGATGCCGCCAATACCAAGCGCGATATCAAGGCCCAAGGACCCAGTTGATGTGCTCTCGACTTCCATGATGGCGTTGCCACCCAGCGTCATAATAGAGCCCTTGCCGAACTGACGTTCGATCTGTGCCAGCGCGGAATCGAGCGCCTTTTGCTTGTCCGCGGATTTCTTGTCACTCATCTGTAAAAGCTCTGCCGTTGCCATGATTTTCGTCCTTATCCCATGCCCGTCAGCGGGCTGCAATTGATGCTTCGTTCACCTCTTGTTCTCATCCTTATGAGATCAAAACAGGAACACTTCAACTAAAATCGTTCATAACCTAGCTTTCACGCAGAGAGGTTAAGGAGTAGTTTACACAAGACACACCTGTTGGAGTTCGCCGTATATGCTTGTTTTTGCTAAGGAAAAGCTGGTCTTTCTGGCCCTGCCCAAGACCGGCACGACCGCGCTTGAGACCACATTAGAGCCCGCGGCGGCCATGGTTTTGCGCAAGGCCCCGAACCTCAAACACACGCCGGGGTTTCGCTACGATGCGTTTTTGAAAACATATCTGGGCAAATGCGGGCTGACGAATCTGCAAACAATTTGCGTCCTGCGCCACCCTGTGGATTGGTTGGGCAGCTGGTATCGATACCGCGCCCGTCCCGCCAAAGACGGTGCGGCCAACAGCACCAAGGACATGACCTTTGAAGATTTCGTGTCTGAATACGCCTCTGATGATCCGGCAAAATGGGCGCGGGTTGGCTATCCGCCGCGTTTTATCCGCACCAATGATGGCGACGTGATGATTGATCATCTGTTTCAATACGAACAAATGCCGCTGCTGATCGCGTTTCTCGAAGATAGGTTAAAGATGAAAATCGACCTGCCCCAGCGCAACGTGTCCCCGCCCAGTGACATGACGCTGAGCGCGCAAACCTTGGCCAAACTTGAAACCAAACATCCGCAGATGTTTGAAGATTGGGAAAACGCGCACCGCTGATGCGCGGGCTTTTTTGCCGACCCTAAACAGGGCGAGTGTATTCCCGCGACAACCGGATTAGACTTGGCCTAACGAGTGTGGAGTGTGACATGACATTGAACCGACGCCTTTTTCTGACCGCCTGTGGATCATTGGGCATCGCCGCCTGCGCGCCCTCTACCCCGATGAGCCAGCCCGCCACGACGCCGTCCCTGCCCGACGATCTGCGCCCGACCCAGAACGCGGCGTTTAGCCAATGGGTCGCCCGGTTCCGCCCCCGCGCCGCGAACGCTGGTATTTCCAACGCGACGCTGGACGCGGCATTTGCCAGTGCGGGCTTTATCCCCGGCGTCATCACACGCGATCGCACCCAAATCCAGACGCGCCGCACGCTTGAGGAATACCTGTCGATCGCGACATCCGATGAACGTGTCAGCAAAGGGCGCGCCGCCTTCGCACGCCATGCCACGACCCTTTCAGCGATCGAGGCGCAATACGGCGTGGACAAACGCATCGTCACGGCCATTTGGGGCATGGAAAGCCAATTTGGCGAAAAGCGCGGGCAAATATCGACCATATCGGCCACGGCGACACTAGCATTTGAAGGGCGGCGTGCGGAATTTTATGAAAGTCAGCTGATCGCGGCCCTGCGCATTTTGCAAAACGGCGATACGACACCCGAACAACTGACCGGAAGCTGGGCGGGGGCGATGGGCCACACGCAGTTCATTCCCACATCTTATCAATCCTTTGCCGTGGATTTCACTGGCGACGGGCGGCGCGATATCTGGGGGGATGATCCCGCGGATGCGCTGGCCTCAACCGCGAGTTATCTGGCCCGCAACGGGTGGCGCAGCGGGCTGGCATGGGGCGCTGAGGCTGGCACAAGCAATCTGTCAGGTCGCACGATCCAGCCGCAAGCAGGCGGCGTGCTCTTTACCGTCACGCGCAACTTTAACGTGCTGAAAACCTACAACAATTCTGATCTGTATGCGATTGGCGTCGGCCACCTTGCAGACCGGATCGGTGGCGCGGGCCCGCTGCAAGGCAGCTTTCCAGCCGATGCCAACGGGCTGTCGCGCGAAGACAGGCTGGCAATCCAGCGCGGCCTGACCGCACGCGGGTATGACGTGGGCACAATCGATGGCGTGATCGGCGCGCGCACCGAGGCCGCGATCAGCGATTTTCAACGCCGCCAAGGCCTCAACGTGACGGGTGCGGCAACCCGCGATGTGCTGACAGCCCTGCGGTAACACCTGCCACCAGATTCTTCATGCGGATCACCCCTAAGCTGCTAGACTGACACCATACACACCCAATAGTTGATCCAAAAAAGGGAGAATGGCATCATGTCTATCACACTCAACCGTCGCGGATTTCTAGCAAGCACCACAGGTTTTATCGCGCTGCATCCGTTTTCCGCAATTGCCGCCACGAACCAGGCGCACTTGCGGATTATGGAAACAACCGACCTGCACGTGCATGTCTTTCCCTATGATTACTACGCCGACCGCCCCTCTGACACGGTCGGTCTGGCCCGCACTGCCAGCCTTATTCAGGACATCCGCAATGAGGCCGCAAATTCCCTGCTGATCGACAATGGTGACTTTTTGCAAGGCAACCCGATGGGCGACTATATCGCGTATGAACGTGGGATGGCCGAGGGCGACACCCACCCCGTCATCGCAGCGATGAACACCCTTGGGTTTGATGCATCCACGCTGGGCAACCACGAATTCAACTACGGCCTCGACTTTCTGATGAAATCCTTGGCAGGTGCAGAGTTTCCGGTTGTGAACGCCAACATCGCGCTGGAAATGGGCAGTGATCCAACACGCGACAAAACGCTGATCCCGCCTTTCGTGATCCTTGATCATACAGTCACAGACGGATCTGGCACAGACCACGCGATCAAGGTCGGGCTGATCGGGTTCGTGCCACCGCAAGTCATGAATTGGGATCGCCGCCATCTTGAGGGCAACGTGCAGGCCCGCGACATCATTGAAACCGCCAAAGCCTATATTCCGGTGATGAAAGAACAGGGCGCGGATATCATTGTGGCACTGTCGCATTCGGGTATTGGATCGGCGGATCATACGGACGGCATGGAAAACGCCTCTGTGCCTCTTGCTGGATTGGACGGGATTGATGCGATCCTGACGGGCCACAGCCACCTTGTGTTCCCGTCGCCGGGCTATGCGGAATTTGCGGGCGCGGATGTGGACGCAGGCACGTTGATGGGCACCCCCGCCACCATGGGCGGGTTTTGGGGCAGCCATATGGGCCTGATTGATCTGTTGGTCGAAAAAGATGGCAATGAATGGCGCGTTGTTTCAGCGATGTCCGAAGCGCGCCCAATTTCGCAGCGCAACGAAGACCGTTCTGTCACAGCATTGGTTGCGGACCACCCAGATGTGATCGCGTCCGTTCAGGCAGAACACGACGAAACCCTGACCTACGTGCGCCGCGCTGTTGGTAAAACCGACGCGCCATTACACAGCTATTTCGCGCTCGTGGCTGATGATCCGTCCGTGCAGATCGTGTCCATCGCGCAGCTTTGGTACATCGAACAGATGATGGAAGGCACCGAACACGAAGGCCTGCCCATCCTGTCAGCCGCAGCACCGTTTAAGGCAGGCGGACGTGGTGGGCCGGAATACTTCACGGATGTGCCTGCCGGCGATGTCGCCATCAAAAACGTGTCGGATTTGTATCTTTACCCCAACACCGCGCGCGCGGTTCGGGTGACGGGCCAACAGGTCAAAGACTGGCTCGAACGCTCGGCAGGGATATTCAATCAGGTCGAAATGGGCGCGCAGGATGTTGTCCTGCTCAACCCGGAATTTCCAAGCTACAATTTCGACGTCATCGACGGTGTCAGCTATCAGATCGATCTGTCCCAGCCCTCCAAATATGATCCCAAGGGGGCGCTTTTGGATGCGTCGGCCAACCGCATCATCAACCTGATGTATGACGGGCAACCCCTTGATATGGAGGCAGAGTTCATTATCGCCACAAACAACTACCGCGCAGGTGGTGGTGGTAATTTCCCGGGTGCCACGTCCGACACAACCGTGTTTGAGGGGCCGGACACCAACCGCGACGTCATCGTGCGCTATATCGTTGAAAAGGGAACAATCAGCCCGCGCGCTGACAACAATTGGTCCTTTGTGCCCATGGATGGCACGTCGGTCCTGTTTGACACTGGCCCCGCCGCAATCTCCTACCTCGATCAGGTGAATTTACAGATCGAAGAAGCGGGCGACGGACCGGACGGCTTCGCCCGTTTCCGCATCACGCTGTAGGCAGGTCGGCTTGGTCGTCGCGCGATGACCAAGCCCGCCCACATCATCCAAAGCGCAGATATTGCACCATCCGGCACACCTCATGCATGCGCATAGAATTTGGCGCCGTGGCCAACGTAAACGCGGTGGTCTAGTTTCTGTTCGCCTGTGCCACGCGCCACTCGTCGAAACGCGGCAGCGTGGCCCCCACTTCGTCCAGCAGAAAATCGATGAACACCCGCACCTTCGCCGTCAGCACGTTGGATTTCGGATAGACCAGCCAAAGGGCCGTTTGCTGATCCAGTCGATAGTCCGGCAAAACCCGCACGAGGTCGCCCTTGGCCAATTCAGCATGAACGCTCCACATCGAATTGATAGAAACCCCTGCCCCCGCCATCGTCGCGATCTTCTGGCTTTGACCGTCGTCACACAACAGCCGCGCCTGTGCGGCCTTTGGATCAAATTGCGCCTTTTGCCCCGTGACGTTCACCAGCCCTTTGGTCGAAAAATCCTTGAACGCGATAAGGCGGTGTTCGGCCAGATCAACCGGTCTTTCAAGGTGGCCATGTTCGGCGAGGTAGGCCGCAGACGCACAAAGCACGCGGACGTCGTCCGCCAATTTACGTCCCTTCAGGCTGCTGTCAGATATCGCGACATTGCGAAGCGCCAGATCGAAACTCCCCTCGATCAGGTCGAATTCCGTGTCCGACAACCTTAAATCCAACGTGATATCGGGATACTGCGACAAGAACTTGGGAAGGACCGGCGCGATATAGCTCTGGGCAAAGGTGCTGGGCGCGGCAAACCGCAAAGTGCCACTGACTGACGGTTTCACCATGCCCAAAGCGGCCAGCGCCGCGTCCTCTTGCGCGATCATTTCTTTTGCGAATGGCAGGAAATCTGCCCCGTCAAGCGACAGCGACACCTTGCGCGTGGACCGCCGCAACAAATTGGCCCCCAGCGTTCTTTCGAGCTTGGCAAGCCGCGCACTGGCCACTGCCGGCGCCATGCCCAACTCCCGACCTGCCGCGCTGATGTTCAGCTTCTCTGCGCTTAGCACAAAGAGCCTGACGCTGTCGGTATCCATGCAATTATATCCAAATTCGGAATTATGAAATCTGAATAGCCAGTCTTATCCAGTATTTCAAAATAATCTAGACAGGTATCGAAACGAACCCAACACCACCCTGATGAGACAAAGTTCCCAGATGCCCCACTTCGCCAAAATCAACAAAGCCCATAACACGGTGTTCCGCCCTGACCGTCTAAGCCTTGGTCTGGTTGTGCCGCTGGAAGGGTATCCCGCTGGCCCCGTGCCAACGATGGCCCGCCACCTTGAACGGGTCAAAATGGCCGAAGACCTTGGCTTTGCGGCCGTGTGGTTGCGCGACGTGCCGTTCAACGTGCCGTCCTTTGGCGATGCAGGCCAGACCTTTGATCCCTTCGTCTATCTTGGGCTGCTTGCAGGCCAGACAACACACATTGCCCTTGGCGTCGCCAGTATCATTTTGCCATTGCGCCATCCTGCGCATGTGGCAAAGGCCGCCGCGACCGTGGATGTCTTATCGGGCGGGCGGTTGCTGCTTGGCGTGGCATCCGGTGACCGCCCCGAAGAATACCCCGCGATGAACATGTCGTTTGAGGATCGTGGCGACCGCTTTCGCGACAGTTTTGAATATATCCGGTCGATGGCCGATGATTTCCCTGCTTTTGAAACTGCGCAAGGCGCATCACACGGCACTATGGACATGCTGCCAAAGCCAACAGGCGGCACGCTGCCGCTTTTGGTGACAGGTGGCAGCCGCCAGCACCCCGACTGGGTCGCCCAGAACAGCGACGGCTGGATCACATACCCCCGCGACGCGCCATCGCAGGCACGGGCCATTACCGAATTCCGCACCCGCGTTGCCACACAAGGCGGCCCGGACAAGCCGGTGATGCAATCGCTATATGTCGATCTTGTTGACGATCCCGATGCACCACCGCGCCCCATTCATCTTGGTTTTCAATCGGGCGTGACCTACCTGCGTCACTATCTAGAGGCTTTGCAGGATGCAGGGGTCAACCATGTCGCGCTGAACCTGCGGCTTAATTCTGGCGATACAGAAACAACCCTGCAACAGCTGGCGGACGACATCCTGCCCGCCTTTCCAACCTGAAGGAGACGACCATGTCCAAGACCATTCTCATCACGGGTGCGACCGATGGCATCGGCCTGGAGGCCGCAAAGCTGCTGGCACGCGACGGGCACACTCTGCTGGTCCACGGCCGCAGCAAAGACAAGCTGGATGCAGCGTGCGGCGCAATTGGCGGCAAAACGCAGGCCTATCTGGCCGATCTGTCGCGCAGCGCGGATGTCGTGGGCCTGATCAACGCGATAAAACGGGACCACACACGCGTTGATATCCTGATCAACAACGCCGGTGTGTTGAAAGCACCTGAAACCGTAACATCCGAAGGGTTCGATCTACGGTTCATGGTGAATACGATTGCGCCCTATTTGCTGACCATGGGTGTGCTGGATTTGATCCCAGCCGAGGGCCGGATCATCAACCTGTCATCCGCCGCGCAGGCCCCTGTAGATATTAACGCCCTGCAAGGCGGACACCCCATGGACGACATGGACGCCTACGCCCAAAGCAAGCTGGCAATCACCATGTGGTCACGCGATCTTGCCACACGCCTTCCGTCCGGGCCAAGCGTCTTGGCGGTCAATCCCGGTTCGCTGCTGGCCAGCAAAATGGTGAAAGAGGGCTTTGGCGTTTCAGGGAACGATCTCAGCATCGGTGCCGACATTCTTTATCGCGCAGCACTGGCCCCCGATTTTGCCGATGTGTCCGGCCAATACTTTGACAACGACGCCGGAACCTTTGGCCAACCTCATCGCGATGCTCTGAACACCGGCAAGGTCAGCGCCGTGATGCAGGCCCTCACGGCCATGGTCTTTCAACTTCAAAACAAATGAACCCGCACAGGGTTTAGACCGACAAAGCCGTGGGTGGCAAAAGCGCGGGCGATAACAGTGGGCTACCCAATCATCGGTGCCGCGCCCGTCGCCCAACCCTTTCGCCACCACCGAACGCCATCCCAAAGCAGTTTCAGAATGCGCCGGAATGCCTTACTCAACACAAAGACAATCCGTCTCGATTGGAGAAAACCCATGAAACGTTCCCGCGTTAACGACATCATTCTTGAAGCCAACGACATGATGCGCCGGTTCGGATTCACCCTGCCACCCTTCGCCTTTTGGACCCCGGATGACTTCAAGGCCCGCAAGGCGGACGCGCAAAACGTCATTGATGCGCGCTGCGGCTGGGACATCACGGATTACGGCGCAGGGGATTACGACAAAATGGGCCTGTTCCTGTTTACCTTGCGCAACGGGCGCCTGGCCGATCTGCAACGGGGCGGTGGAATGTGCTACGCGGAAAAACTGCTTATTTCAAAGCAAGACCAACTTAGCCCGATGCACACGCATGCGCTCAAGGCCGAAGACATCATAAACCGCGGCGGCGCGACGCTGTTGGTTGAACTCTACGGCTCAAACGCACGCGGCGAATTTGATGAAACCAAAGGCGGGACAGTGTTCTGTGACGGGATCAAACGGGACTATGCGGCCGGTGAAAAACTCCGCCTTTCTGCCGGCGAAAGCGTGACACTGATGCCCGGCGACTGGCATGCGTTCTGGGGTGACGGCGGCGATGTGCTGATCGGCGAAGTGTCGACCGTCAACGACGATGAAACCGACAATATTTTCCGCGATCCCATCGGGCGCTTCGCCAATATTGAAGAAGACGTCGATCCCAAACACCTGCTGGTCAGCGATTATCACACATGGCTCGGCTGACGCAGGCCCTTCCACCCAAGGAATTCTTGGGTCGGAAGGCTGCGCCAGTATCCACCCAGCGTGACACAGATATTCAGCATGACACCCGCAAGTCCTGCCGCCCCACAGATGGCGAGCATGTTGAACACGGCTTTGATCATGATCCTGCTTCATCGTCGTTTGCGCTGAACCACATCCGCCAGATCAGCCCGTCCCGTTTGATGAAATGGTGGTAAAGTGCGGCGCCTGCATGAAGCGCGAACAGCGCCAACATCAGCCGCGCGCCAAGGCCATGCGGTACACGTGGGAGGACCTCATTAAAGTCCGGCAAAGGCTCTGCGCTTGCGCCGAACAAAATGCCACCTGTCCCCGACATTGCCAGCATGCCAATCCCGCTCGCGGCCATCCCAAGAATGACAATGTAGAACAACACATGGATCGCTTTCGCTGTGAAGTTTTGCCAAGCTGGGTCACCCTCCACCGAGCGCGGCTTCTGGTCGACGCGCCACCACCAGAACAGGCGTAGCAGCGTTAAAACCAAGATGATGACGCCCAAGGGCACGTGAAACATCAAGATCGTTTCTTTGATCGCACCATCCGCCATCGATGCAGCCCTAAAGCCGGACCCGAGCATTGCAAGAATGAAAATCGCGCTCAGCCAATGAAGGGTGACAGCAACTGATCCATATTGGATTGAGGTACTTTTCATACGACGTCTCCTATCTTCGATAATCCGAACTTATTGGCCAGTGATCGCGGCGCGGTAGGCCAGATTGACGATATAACCGCTTAGAAATTCGGCGCGCGTCAGGAAAGCATCGCCATCTGTATCGGCACGGCGGAAATCCCAAACCATGGATTTTTGGTACTCTTGCTGTCCGATCTCGCCGTTACCGTCGTGATCCCAGATCGCAAAAAGCACCTTTTGCGCGGTTTGATAGGCACGGTCCTGGCCCTCATCGGCGGCGATAAAGTTGAAACCAAAGTCCCATTCCGTGAACTCGTTGAAAGTGATGGACCCACTTTCGTCGTAGTCCATCGACACGAAAATCCCCTCTCCGAACGTGATGAATTCACCCATGTCGGCTGTGCCATAAGGGTTGTCCTCGATCGCACCAAAGATCAGTTCCGCCAAATCGCGGCCGGGTGTCGGCGCATCCGATTGGGCCAATCCAGCGCTTGGGAGTGCCAGAACCAGTGCGCAGATAGCTGTCAGAACTTTCATCGCTGTATCCCTTTTGATTCGAATTGAATAGCATGCTATATACTATTACATAGTGAGCTATGCAATGCTAAGCCGGACCCATGGAATTTGATCGCATGAACTCCGCGGGATACCTTGTGAACAACATGGCCCGCCTACTTGTTGAGGTCCTTCGCAAGCGCATCGCGCCTCTGGGGATTGTCCCCGGGCAGTTTCCTGCACTGCTTGCCCTATGGGAAAAGGACGGCCTCACTCAAAAGGAACTTCTGGCGCTGCTCGATATCGAGCAAGCCACACTCGCAAATACGCTGACCAGAATGGAGCGGGACGAACTGATCACCCGCAAAGAACACCCTGCTGACGCGCGGGCCCGCACAATCCATCTGACCGACCAAGGGCGTTCAATTCGCGATTCCGCCTACCAGACAGCGATGCAGATCAACGAAGAAGTGCTAGCCGATCTTTCCGAACAAGAGGCGCACGCGTTCTTGGACTACATGCGCCGCGTCATTGGCAAAATCAAAGACATCGAAAGCCCCTGAAACGGCTTTCAACGTGGTCAATCGCTTCGCGCGCCAAGTTGTGGCAAACGGACCATCTGCGATCAAGCCGACAGTTCGCCGCGCATTATTTTAAAAAGCGGTCAATCCGCACTTTGACTTGATCCTTTAACTCTATGGTCTGTGCCAAAATCTCTTTGGCTTTCAAAAAATCCAAAGACCGATAGCTGTCCACGGGAGGCCGCAGAAGAACCGTTTCAGGATAGTTCGACGCGGTGTGCTGCACGATCGACATTTGCATGATTTGGCTTGATGCATACATCGCGTCGAACTTATTGGGCCGCTTGGCATCGTCGCCGTGCGATCCGCCTGAAACATCGATAGCGATCACATGTTGTGCATGGTCTTGCAAGATATCCAAAGGACATGGGTTCGTCGCGCTGCCATCTATGTAAAACCGCCCATCCCGTTCAACGGGCAAAAAGACCGCAGGTATCGCCGCCGACGCCGCCATGGCCGACAAAAGAGCACCGCCCTCGAACACGGTCGTGCTTTGGCTGTAGTAATCCGTTGCAGTTATTTTCAACGGGATTGAAAGATCGGCGAATGTCTCGGGGATCGCGTCGGGCAGGAAAGTTCCCAATATCCGTTCAAGGTTCAACTCTCCGATGCGCAATCCGCCATCGCGAAAAAAGCTGTCCATGCTGGTCGGGCGGACTTTGAACATGTCGCTCATCAGGGTCAGCGGGCTGCCAATCTTGCTATAGATATGGTCGGTGATCGCCTCTGCGGTCATGCCAGCGCCCGCAGCGGCCCCTATGATGGATCCGATTGACGTGCCCGCGATCAGGCTGGGTTTGATTCCCAATTCATCAAAGGCTTGGATCACGTGAATATGGGCCAATCCGCGCGCGCCACCAGCGCCCAAGGCCAATGCTATTTTATCCATGGTGTTGTTTCGACCTTAAATTGGGGATGCGACAAAGCCTGTATAAAGCGTGTTCAACCGTTGCGTATCGTCCGCTGTCCAGTTCGGCGGATCCGTCACAGACAGCCAACCTTCAATATAATCGAGCGCGTCATAGGTATGTCCATACCCTGACGGCGTGGACGTGGCCATCGGCACGTCAAAGCCAACCTGCAAAAACGTCACAATAGGATACCAATCAAAGAACGGCGACACATCCCTGCCGCGGGGTTCGCCCAACCAATCTGCGCGCCGAAAGGCCAACCGAGGCGAGAAAAACACCATCGGATCGCTTGCATATTGCAGATACAGCAGGCGCATCTCGCCCCATTCGCTGCCGTCCGGCACTGCGATCCCGTCTTGGTTCATAAAACGCACAAGTGCCCCATCGCGAAACTCGGGCAACCATGCTGGGCTGCCGTTATTGCGGCCTGCGGTTGCGCGTTCCCAGACCGTGCTGGCAAAAGGTGGGCCGCTCCAGAATGCGCCATCGATTGGGTCGGGGAAAAGGGTCACAAGATCCGCAGAGGCTTCTGATCCAAGCGCACCAAGGCTTAACCCGAACAAATAAAGCTCGGGTCGTGCGTCCGGCGGCAAATCGGTCCAATAATCGTAGACCTCAATGAATAATGCGCGCGCGGCAAGGCGGGACCGGTCCGGTTCTACAATGATCGACAGCCAACTTGGAACATAGGTGTATTGTGCAGACACAATCGCGATGTCACCATCGTGCATATAGGTCACCGGCTCAATCGCGGCGGGGTCCAGCCAGCCCGTGCCGGTCGGTGTCGCGACGATCAACACGGATCTCTCAAACCCACCAAAATTGATCAAATCCTCAAGCGCGACCTTTGCCCGCGCTTCGAAATCGCCACCAGACCCGAACCCCGCAAACACGCGGATAGGTTCAAGCGCATCGCGCCCGGTGAACGCAGCAATGTCAGCCTGCGACGGGCCCGTTACCAGAAAATCCTTTCCGTTGGTGCCAATATCATCCCAATTCACAACCGAATTTGCGCCGCCAGATGCAAATTCATGGGTCGGCGGCGTCACCCCGTTGGCCGTCCGCTGATCTGTCGCCGCAAAGATCGTATCGGCCAGGCGGAGCGCGTTTTGCACCACAAAATTGTTCACCAAAGAAAAGACCAAAAACGCGGCCAGCACCGCCCCCAGCCCAATCGCCAGGTTCCGCGGCAAAACGCGGCTCAGCCACCCGATGATCTTTTGCGCCAGCCAAATGATCCCGCGCACGACAAAAACCAGCACCAACGCAACGATAAGCGCGACCCCGGCCACCATCCAAGGATAGCCCGTGTTCACATCCGGCATGTCCATCAAGGACCGGATCGAGTTCTGCCACGTCGCAATCCGGCTAAACGTCGCAATCACAAGCGCGACACTGATCAGGCTCAAAACCCAATTCACTGCCAGTTGACGGTTTGGCGGGAAATCAGGCCCGCCGAACCACCACCATATGATATGAAACCCCTTGCCCACGCCGTACCCAACCGCAAAGGCCACGCCACTTAAGACCCCTTGCGTGATCGGAACACGCGGAAGCAATGACGGGGTAAGCGACGCACACAAAAACAGAAGGCCAACAAACAAACCAAAAACCGAAAAGGACCGGATGAGCCGTTTGAACATGTTATTCTCCAACTGGAATTACCATGTTTAGGCATACATGGCGGATTGTCCCGACAGAGTGCCGCGATGGTATCACATTGTCCAATTCAGAACTTTTGGGCCTGATCAGGCCGCAATCCGGCGAAACCAGATTGACCGCTTCGGCAAAGACGTCAGCCCCCGCGCGGCGGCCTGCAATCCTGCGGTATTTGTTGGATCAAACAATCTGGAACCTGCGGCGATAGTCGCGCGCACTTAGACCTGATGTGGATTTGAACAGCCGACTGAACGCGGACACGTCCTGATACCCAACTTTCCAGCAAATTTCACTGACAGGAAGCGACGTCAGTTCAAGCAACCCTTTGGCCTTTTCAACCCGAAGTTCCTGAACATACTGATTAAGCGAATAGCCCGTCGCGTTAGAAAACTTTCGCTGCAACGAACGGGTCGAAATGCCTGCCCGTTTCGCCAGAACAGCAATCGAAAGTTCACTGTCCGCATGTCCTTCCATCCAAATCTGCACATCGCGAATAACGGCGTCTTTATGGGCCAAGTTCGGACGAAATGAACGGTAGTTGCGCTGTTCGCGTCCGGTTGGATCAATCAGCATCTGGCGACACGTCCGCGACACAACTTCGGGTCCGAGCCAACGCCGGACCAAATGAAGCCCAAGATCCATCCACGCCATGACGCGGCCCGCAGTGACGATATCATTATCATCCAGCAGGATATGTTCGGGATGCAGCTGGACACGTGGAAACGCCTCTTTGAACTCACTCTCCAGCGCCCAATGCGTGGTCGCAGGCCTGCCATCCAGTATTCCCGAACGACCCAGCCAAAACGCACCGGCACAGGCGGAACACACAACGGCACCTTTCTGGTGCTGGTCCCAGATCCATTGATGCAAATCCTCGTCCGCCTTTCCACGGGCCCCGGTCAAATTTGGCGGCATAACAATGGCATCATACAAGACACCGGAATCGGGGACCGCGTTTATAAGAACATCATATGTGATGGTTGTCGTCGTGGCGGTTCCCGCCATCCGGTTTGCCACATCAATTATGTCGCCCAACCCCAATACGGCAGACATCTGTGCGCCCTCATAGGCAACAATGCCAATCTTTGGCGTGTTTGGCATATTTGTTGTCATACCTGCCAATCGTAACGGTCGGTCCATTCTGTGTAAACACGATGCGAACAGGAGGCCCAATGACCAAATCAGCTCTCATCTTAATCGATATCCAAAACGATTATTTCCCCGACTTCCCTGACAGTAAAATGCCCCTGCCCGGTATGAATGCGGCTGGCGAAAACGCCGCCCAGCTTTTGTCAGCGGCGCGTCAGAATGATACTCTGATCGTTCATGTCCAACACGTTATGGCGTCAACCGCTGCGCCTTTTTTCCACCCCGGCACACCCGGCGCCAACATCCACACATGCGTAACCCCGCATGAGGGCGAAATGGTTATCCCAAAAGGCCGTCCAAATTCCTTCTTTGGCACGAAGCTCAAGGACGTGCTGCAAGACCACAATGTAGAACACCTGATACTCTGCGGCGCGATGACCCAGATGTGCGTTGATGCCACTGCACGCGCAGCCGTTGATCTGGGTTTCAAAATCACCGTGGCACATGATGCGTGCGCGGCGGCAAATGTGGCACACAACGGCGTCGATGTTACCGCCAATTTGGTGCACGCATCGATTATGGCGCCTCTCGCGGCCAGCTACGGTTCGGTGCTTGCGACGTCTGACTGCACCATATGACCCCGCGTGATACGTTGCTCATCATCCTCACGACCCTCATTTGGGGTTTCAATTTCGTGGTCATTAAATGGGGTGTGGCAGACGTAAGCGCCCCCATGATGACGGCCCTCAGGTTTGCACTTGTCGCAATACCACTCGTGTTCTTCGTCAAAAAGCCAAACGTGCCACTGCCTGCTGTCGCCGCTTACGGGCTCTTGTTTGGATGTGGAATCTGGGGCGTCGTGAACTTCGCAATCTCAGTGGGAACACCTGCGGGCCAGGCATCACTTTTGTTGCAATCCAGCGCGTTTATGACAGCAATTGCCGGGGTTGTATTCTTTTCTGAAACGATGTCAGCGCAAAAGACAGTCGGCATATTATTTGCGTTTATGGGTTTTCTTCTCATATCCAGCGGCGCGCTCACAACCAACTCTCTGTTGGGTGTGGGGCTTGTCTTTGTCGCGGGTCTGGCATGGACGGTTTGCAATGTGATCGTGCGCTATTACAAACCCGACAACATCCTTAGCTTCATCGTCTGGTCCAGCCTGTTTGTGCCGCTTCCTATCCTTGGGTATCTGGCCCTGTTCACATCCGATTTAACCGGCATTCTGGATATTTCGGGATGGCGCGGCATCACATCCATCGTGTTTCAAGCCGTCGTCACGACCATTTTTGGCTATGGCATCTGGACAAAAATGATCACAAAATACGGGTTGTCCGCCGTCGCGCCCTACTCACTTATCGTGCCTATATCAGGTTTGATATTTGCCTCATTGTTCTTCGGCGAAAGCCTAACGTTGATTGAGGTTCTGGGATCAATTCTGGTTCTGCTCGGCTTGGCCTTCATGTCCAACCTGATGCAAAAGAAACCGATCTGATGTCTTAGGCGGTCACCTTTCAGGTTTGGTCAGGTGGTTTCCCAAAAATCGGAAGGCATATCATGAAGCTGTTGCGCGGCAGCATCATCGATCCAGTCTTGTTTTTCGTCGTCCGACCAGTCTGCAAATCCTGATTGTCGCAACGCCATTGCCCGCGCCCGCTCCAGCGCCCGCCGGTACTTAAGCTGCTCAATCGGCGCGTCCGGGACAATGGCGTAAACAAATGTGCCCCCCATCGCAGCGGCAAGGTTCTCCATTTGCTTTAGCGAAATGGACCCTTCTTTTTCGCTGCGTTCCGCCTGATAGACCGCATTTCGGCTGACACCCTTGCGCTGCGCCACGTGCTCGGCGGACATGCCCAAGGCCAGTCGCATTGCGGCGATCCAGCCCTTTTCGGGGCTCGATCTGTCGGCAAATTGCTCGGCCTTACGATCGAGCATCCGTGCGATGCGCCTGCGTTGCATAAAGTCCGGCATGGATATCCTTTGGCCATCGTTTTGACGACTTACCCTTTGATATATAGTTCCAACGCGCCAATTTGCCAACTTATTCCGACAAAATTACAATTATCTGCACATATATCCCTAACATTATCGTGAAGAAGTACTATATGTATGTGGAAGGAGACATGATGTTTGACTTGTTTTTGCTGCCCAACGCCTTGCCGTTTTCCATTGCCCTTGCGGTAACCGCGGGCCTGTTTGTGATTGAAATCGTTAGCCTAATGCTGGGCGCCACAGTTCTTGGCCTTGGCGGCGAAGCACCCGATATTGATATCGACACGGATTTCGATCTGTCTGCGGACATCGATCTTGATGGGTTGGACGCAGATGTTGTTGGTGAACTGTCCCCTGCGCCCTCCGGTATCCTAACGTGGATCGGGGCGCGTGATGTGCCGTTTCTGATCTGGCTCGTCTCGTTTTTGACGATGTTTGGCCTGTTCGGTCTGATTGTGCAATCAGTCGCGATCTCAGCGCTCGGGACGCCGTTGTTCACACTTCTTGCCGTGGCGATTGCGGTTTTCCCCGCCCTCGCCGTTACCCGGATCATCGCCAACTGGGTCGCGCTGATAATGCCAAAGACAGAAACCAGCGCCCTGCGCATGCGGTTTCTTGGCGGAAGTCGCGGCACAATCACCCAAGGCACCGCGCGGCGCGGCGCCCCCGCCGAGGTCAAGATCAAAGACCGGCATGGCAACATTCACTACCTGCGGGTTGAACCGCTGGATGATGACGGGGTCTTTCCCCAAGGCAGCGATGTCACCCTGATCCGCAAGCGCGGCGACAAGTTCTTTGTCATCTAAACCGCGCGCCTGACCCAAATTAAACCAATGCAACACGACCCGAAGGAGTACCTTATGGAACTTACCAATATTCTTACGATTGCCGGTATCATTGTCGGCCTTTTGATCTTCATCGGCCTGATCATGGCCCGTTTGTACAAACGCGCAACGCGCGAAACCAGTCTGGTGAAAACCGGGTCTGGCGGCAAAAAGGTGATCATGGACGGGGGCACGATTGTCGTCCCGTTCCTGCACGAGATCGCCAAGGTCAACATGAAGACGCTGCGCCTCGAAGTGGCGCGCGTGAACGAACAATCCTTGATCACGAAAGACCGGATGCGCGTTGATGTGGGCGTCGAATTCTATGTGTCAGTCAACGCGACGGACGATGGCATTTCACGCGCCGCGCAGACGCTGGGTGATCGCACGTTCCACGTCGAACAACTGCGCGAGATGATCGAGGGTAAGCTGATTGACGGCCTGCGCGCCGTTGCCGCCCAGATGACCATGGACGAGCTGCACGAAAACCGCGCGAGCTTTGTTCAGGAAGTCCAGAACGCGATCTCAGAGGATCTGTTAAAGAACGGTCTTGAGCTTGAGGCCGTGTCGCTGACCGCACTGGACCAGACGCCATTTGAATCGCTGGATGAAAACAACGCGTTTAACGCCGTTGGTATGCAAAAACTGGCCGCTGTCATCGCGACGTCGCGCAAGGAACGCGCTGAAATCACGGCAGAGGCGGACGTGTCTGTTGCGCGATCCGAAATGGAAGCCGAACGTCTGAAGTACCAGATTGATCGTGAAAAAGAAGAAGCATCCATCGTTCAAATTCAGGAAATTCAGACCCTGCAAGCGCGCCAAGAAGCGGAAATTGCGCGCAATCAAGAAGCGTCCGATCAGGCGAAAGATCAGGCGCGCATTGAACGCGAACGCGCCGTTCGCGAGGCTGAGATCGCCAAAGAACGCGAACTTGAAGTTGCAGATCAGGAACGCCAGATCATCGTTGCCAAAAAGTCCGAAGAAGAAAGCCACGCCCGCGCCTCCGCCGACAGTGCACGTGCCGAAGCCAAGAAAGCATCGGAAGCGATTGAAACAGCCCGCGCTGTCGCTGAGGCCGAACGTCAAAAGCAGATCGCACTGATCGAGGCTGAAAAAGAGGCCGAGCGTCAGGCCACGGGTATCCGCCTTGCTGCGGCAGCGGAAAAAGACGCCGCAAGTGACCGCGCTGCTGCCAAACTGGAAGAAGCCCAGGCAGATGCAAACGCGATGATCGTGCGTGCGGATGCGAAAAAGGCAGACCTGCTGGCGACAGCCGAAGGCCAAACCGCGATTGCCAATTCCGAGAACGAGTTGAGCAGCGAAATCGTCGCCATGAAAATCCGTCTGGCAAGTCTCGAAGCGATGCCCGCGATCATTGCCGAAATGGTCAAACCTGCGGAAAAGATCGACTCGATCAAGATCCATCAGGTCACAGGTATGGGCCATGGCATGGGTGGCGGCGCTGGTGCAGACGCTGCATCCGGTGGCGGTGGCACGCCGGTCAATCAGGCGCTGGATTCAGTGCTTGGCATGGCACTGCAGATGCCCGCGATGCAGGCCTTGGGTAAGGAACTCGGCATCAGCCTCGAAAATGGTGTGGCTGGCGTGACCAATGACATTTTGGATGTGCCCGCTGCAAAGCCCGATGCTGCATCCAAAATGGATGACAAGATCGCCGACGCATAATCACACGAGAGAGCCCGCGCAGGCCAGTTGTTGCGCAGAGCGGCAAGTTTGGCCAAGGTCCAGCTCCGGCAGCGTCAGTCAAAAAAGGGCCTTGGCAAACATGCCAAGGCCCTTTCACGCTTCATGGCTTTAGGGGGTTACCCGACCGGCGCATTATCATCGCGTTTGATCGCAATGATGCTGGATCGCGCCAGCTTACCGTCACCATCCGGAAACGGGGCGGCAGGGTGTTGAATACCGACAAACATCGTCCGTCGATCTGCGGACCAGGTCAGCCCCGTCACCTCAGAGCCATAGGGCCCCGTCATGAACCGTTCAATCTGCCCCGTGACAGGATCCCCCGCGAGCATCTGGTTGTTCCCCATGCCAGCAAAGTCACCTTCGTTTTCATAGTCGCCATCAGTTTGGATCCAAAGCAGCCCGGTGCTGTCAAACATCATCCCGTCGGGTGAATTGAACAGATTGCCCGCATTGATGTTGTCCGACCCTGCGTAGGCGTCATCATGCACCTCTGGATTGCCGGCCATGACGTACAAATCCCATGTGAATTCTGTCGCGGCATGATCATCGTCCGCAGGCCGCCACCGCACAATCTGTCCGTATTGATTGGCCTCGCGCGGGTTTGGGCCAATTGCAGGCGTTTCGTCACCGCCCGCGTTGGGCAAAAGGCCACGGTTCTTGTTATTGGTCAGCGCGCAATAACATTCGACCGCAGTTGGATTTACGGCGACCCACTCCGGGCGATCCATTGTGGTCGCCCCGACGTTTGATCCCGCGCGGCGGGTAAAGATCGCAATTTCGGCCGGTGTCATGCCCGTGGTTTCGGGCGTCAGGGCGATCCACTCTCCGCTCAGATCATCGTTGAATTTGGCGACGTAAAGCTGCCCGTCATCCAACAAGGTGCTGGTGTCACCGCCCGGCGTATACACCCCGTTCGAGACGTATTTGTACATGAACTCACCCCGTTCATCATCCCCCATATACACAATCACCTGGCCATTAGGTGCCAGCGTCGCCGCCGCGTTTTCGTGTTTGAAACGGCCCAAGGCTGTGCGCTTGATCGGTGTAGACGTTGGGTCTGTTGGATCGATTTCAACAATATACCCAAAGCGATGCGGTTCATTCGGTGTTTGCGAGACATCAAAACGAACATCAAACTTTTCGTAGGCATAGCGGCCTTCTAGGCCAATGCCATAACGGGCATAATCTGCCGGTTTTTCGAACGCGGCATCTGTCGACCCGAAATACCCGTTAAAGTTTTCTTCGCAGGTCAGATAGGTCCCCCACGGCGTTTTCCCGGCACCACAATTGTTCATCGTGCCCAAGACCGTGCGCCCTGTCGGATCGGCGTCTGTCATCATCAGGGTGTGGCCCGCGGCAGGCCCCGTTACCTTCATCGGCGTGTTGTGCGTAATGCGACGGTTCAGGTCGCTGTCCACAACAATATCCCAACCATTTTCACCCTCTGCGACTTCCATCACGCAAACACCCTGAAGGTTTTGCAGCTTCGTCACATCCTGCGCACTTGTCGGGATGCCATCCATGTTCTGTGGCAGGTTCAATTTCGGGTTCGCGTATTCATGGTTCACAGCAATGACTTGACGATTGCCGACAGTGAACAGCTCCATCCCGTCTGTGTTCTCACCGAAAACACGGTCCGAGGATGCAAGATCACCACCGGTCGTGTGATCAAATTCAGGGGCATCCGAAAACAACGGCTGGCCCCACTTGGCGACGGGATGCCAGCTGTATCCCTCAGGGACATGAACGGTCGCGTCCGTTGCAATTGGAATGGGTTTGAACCCGATGCGACTGGCGATTTGCGCCTGTGCTGCGCCAGAATTCAAAAGCCCCGTCCCCATGACAGCTGCCCCAGATCCAAACGCCAAAACACGCCCTAAAAACCCACGGCGGTTCATGGCACTGTCAACGACGCCATCAAAATCCGTTGTGTCCGGACGCGGGCTTTGTAATTCGTCCCAATCATCCCATGACAAGTGTGAAGTATCATCTTTCATTGTGCTGGCTCCATGCTCGCATTTCATACAAGCACAGGCGTAGTGAGCATTTGATGCACGAAGATGAAGGTTTTGTAAGATGTTTGTGACTTAAGCCCTGCCTTAGTCTTCGGCCATGATGCGGGGGGCGATCACCTCAATTCGGTCGGTCCAGATATAGCCATCAAATGCATCCGGCACCTGAGAGAGAGCGTCGATATCATTGATGCTGCTGATGAACCCCGTCCCGTCGTAGGGGCCGGCCAAGACAACATCTGTGCCAACCGCGCCAAGACGTTTCGTAAAACGATGCGGCCAACCCCACAATAAACCCGTGTAATTTTGAGGCACGACAACAAACGTGTCACGGCAGCTCTCCGGGATATGACCACTCCAACCTAAGGCCAGATACCGGGTAAGGCAGCCCTTCAAAGACGCTCTGTCGAACCCACGCAAACCGGGCGTCATTTCAATCGCGGCCCGCGTGGGCGGCGCCCCTCCGTAAACACCGAACACCTGATCGGACATTCTAAGTTCCGCCAATCTTCGGGCAAACTCGGCGCCATCTTCCGCACGGTTGCTTTTGAAGTTGATCAGAAGTTGCCCGTCCCAATCCACGCCCAACACATCCGTCAGGGACGGCATTAGGCCAACGCCCTGCCCCCGAAGAGGATAGGTGCCGGTTGCGTCATCAATGCGGTACGCGACATCAAGGGTTTGAAGATACGCAAAGCTCTGCTTATGGGTGACGCCCGTTCCGTCCGTGCGGCAATCAAGGGTCCAGTCGTGAAACACAGCAAAAACGTTGTCGGATGTAAGATGAACATCGATCTCCACGACATCTGCGCCAAGGCGAAATGCCTCTGCAATAGACGGCAATGTGTTTTCGACGAAAGGATGTTCAATCGTCTCAACCGGCGCCGCATGACACGAGTCAATCGAACGATCCGTACCTGCATAGACTTGGTGTACACCTCGGTGGGCTATCAAACGGGTATCGTGGTTTTCTAGCCCCGCCACAAACAAGGATGTGTTTCCTGCCCAAAGCGCCACCACCATCAAGACCAAAACAATACTAAGCGATTTCAATTTTTTGCGCATAATCGAATGGATAACCAAGATCCGCACACTGCGAAAGCGGCTATTGGCGCAACCATGGTTCAGTCCGAAACCGTGCCAAACCACAGGCGGCACGACCCGTCTTGAAACGTGAAAATGCGCCAAGATTACGCAAACCCGTAACCCACTTAAGACAGATCAGAAAAACAAGGAGCCCAGCATTTACGCTAGATGAAGTGGCGGACAGACAGTCATTCAATCCAGATCCTAATACATTGTCTTTAATAATTTAAATTTTCGCTCGATCGCAAACTACACTTCTACAACACTTTCTTCTCGCGCTGTCTTTGCGCCAAGAACTTCACCGCCGGTTTCGAAGTTGACGTTGCGCGAACTTGAACGGAGCTGAGATCACAATCGGTACTTACGGCCCTGAGCTGCCCTTGAATGCGCATCTTCAATGCTGCAGCCGCAGCCCACATTCCGGACATTCGCTGAAGTGGCAAATCCTGAAGATCGTCCTACTCACATGTTGGAGGTTGCGGAAACACTCACCGCAACCTCCAATCCAGTGATCATTTTTCATTTGACGTCTTTGTCGGCCCTTTGGTCGGCGTAAGCTTTCAGCATCGTTTCCGTGTACTCTACGGTACTTTTGGTGTGCTCACCTAATCCTGGCCAAGCAAAGGGCAACTCCCGCAGACAGAGTTCTTGATCAACATTTATCCCGAGTTGAGCCGCAACTGCGAGTGCCGAAATAGGTTCCTTGTGCTCCGGCCAGAGGTATTCATCAAAGGTGATGCATACGTCATTGTCATCATGAACAAAGATATCGGCGAATAAAGCACCCAACCGCTCACTAACGTTCGAAGCATCTTCAACAAGTGCACTTCGCATGAGTAGAGTTATCTTTTCGGCATCTAAATCCAGTTTCGGTCGTGTATCCGCAATATCGACCACTAGCTCCGGCCTCCCTTGCTTCTCTTTGTTAGAAAATGGCTTTGGCCGTGCATCATGGTCTTCAAGCCACCAAGGACTTTCGAAGATATTGAGTGGAGACGCGTCACAACGTGGGCAATGCCAAAGACTCCTGGCAATCTGTTCGCTAGTTATCGAAGTATCACAATGCAAGCAGAACCACTTATCTGACTCAGCTCCGTTTAAGGGATGACGGACGAGACCGTCTTTGTCTGGCTTTGTAGAACGTCTTGGCCAATCTGATGCTATTCCCGCACGAACCTGTTCCGCTCGTTTGATCGCGATGCCGAGCGCTTCTTGCTGAAATGGGGCTTCATAAACTGGAGCCTCGTGCTCAATCTGTTTTGCGATCTCTAGGCGAGGCTCCCCGTTTGGAGCTTCAGGCACGTAAAGGTGCCAACCTGCCCCATGCATATGAACGTCGCCCATTGAAGCTGAGATAGAGTATTCGTGCCCATCAATGGTGCCGTGTTGAACATCTGTCTCGAAGACTGAGTCTCCAATAAATGACCCAGATCGAGGCCCACCAGCTTCATCGCCGGGCAACGCTTCGACGAGCAAGCTTTCAACGGCAAAGACATGCTCCTTTGTTGGGGTCCATCTGGCTCTATGCGCCTTAATAACGTCGTTCCAGTGTGAAAAGCCCAGTACTTCGGCAACCGCATCACGCGCTTTGTGGAGAGGTACCTGTTGAGCTCGCGCGTAGCGCTTGGACAGTTCTTTCAGTTTCTTAAGATAGTATGTCGGTTTCATGATCCATATCCGAACTGGATCCGAAAAGGTGCCCGCTGCTTATCGGACCCTGCCAAAGGCATGGTATCCAAAAAAATGAAGTCGCGTTGCTTTGCTTCGCATGGCGGGCACACCGGCCTACGCGCTAGGCCAAGTACATGATTGCCCGCTCGACCGAAAAGGTCAAGCGGCCCAGATCGGAACTTGGAATAAGTATTGAGATGCTGCGATGGCAAACCGCATTGCGGAAATTGAGCTCGCACTTTGAGTAGATAAGAGCGTGACATGCCTAGCAGGTCAGCAGGCTAGTTCATGGAGACCTGCTTAGCGTGGTCTGGATATACACCATGCAATGGAAGCAACCTCATCGAGACAATAGATTAGAGCTTCTTCTTGCGAACCTTCCCATCGACCAACCCTTGGCGGTTGTACGCCGGCCTCACTAAACTTGAATTTGTTGCTCAATTTCGATTGCCACAGGCGTATAGATGTCGACGTCCGTTTTCGGTGTTCGAATGGCGATTATAAGACTGTAACGTGCTTTCGAGTCACCTTTGCCGAGGTAAGGGCGCTCTTTCCACCAGCCGGAGCGCGGAAAGACACCAACAACGCCAGCTTCCGCAGCTTCGGCAGCTGTCATCTCCACCCAATCTCTATGAATTGAACCTCGCGTTCGACCTTTTTTCTCGCCAATCTGCCAATCTACCCCAGAGCCACCATAGTCAGTGTCATCATCTTCACGAGCGGCCTTATTGAGCCGAGTTACGAATTCGTCCAAGCTTTCAGTCGGCTTCTTAAGATTAAAGTCCAAGCCGTGCGATCTGTAGCGATACTTATCCCGCCAACCGATTTCACCCGGACCAGGCTCGATGAAGTAGGAGAGCGTAACGTCGATGGTAACCATGGTGTCTAGCGGAAGATCGTTAAGTGCTTCTTTTGGCCAAGGCAGAGCATAGAAATGCATGTCATTCGCTTTGAAGTCATTTTTCTTTTTCTCTTGAAACGGCTGAATTTCCCCTTGCACAATCATTGCCAGGCTGTTGCTCGCCGATGACATCGCACGTTCAACACTTGGTATACCGTAGCCACATGCACGCAACAATCTCTCTCGATTTGCCTTATGTGAGTTGCCGGGGTCCGAGAACTGGTTCCAAAGCTGTTGTGTCCATTGCGCCGAATGGACCATGAGTCCCCTTATCGTTTCAGGCCAAGCGTTGGGATATTGCGCGTGAAGCCTGGCGGCTTGTTCTGTGGCAAGCGCGCTAGCAGCACTTGTAGCATAATTTCCGGTGAAATTGGCAAGCTGCGGCTTATGATTGAGTGACAGCAACGATAGGTCTTCTAGCTGTGTCGTGAAATTCGTGCCATCAACAGCCGCGTTCCCACCTTCAAGTACGATATCTGGTTTATTGGGCCACTTGCTGTCCCACATCATAGAAGTCGTGCTGTAGGGAGAAAGCTGTCCGGCTGTCGCAATGGGCGTATAGATGTTTGCTATATCCGCGTTGGTGATTTGATCCTTGAATGTCACGGCACCGACGGTCAGAGCATTCCAAGCTTGCCCTGGATCATGAATGTCTGACGTGACGTTTGAATCGGGGTAATTTGCCCAATCGGAAGCATTGCGAACGTTGCCTGCCGAAAGAATAAAGAGCCGACGCGCCTCTTGTTCATCATCGACTCCAGCAGCCAAAGCATCAATCATACCCGACCATGATGAAGGTCGGCCCCTATCTCTCCCGTCCGTACTTGTTATCGCCATGCAGATTGCTCTAGTGAACTCTGGGTTCGATATTTCCGCACGCGTAACCGCCTGGCTAGTTCGGTAGCCATTGAGGTCTTGATCTTCCTTGAAGCCAGATTTCGGTATGAGCTTTACCGATTCCAACTTGTATGGCAGCGAAATGGCTGTATCGGTTTGCAACCAATGCCCAAGGTTGTCACCGAACGCGACATTGCCACACATGCTGGTTCCATGTCCGTCTTCGTCGTTGGTTCCCCAATCGGTGTCTACGCTCTCGCAGTCGGCTTCAGCAAGCAAAGGCGCGAGCAACGGGTGCCCATTGTTCGCGCCCGTATCGATCACACATGCGGATGTCTTAGTTCCCGCATCGACACTTAGTCTAGCAGCCAAATTTTGCACCCATTCAGCTTGTTGAGCGTTTTCCATGCCCACCCAAAAATCCGCTGTTTCCTTTGCGCGACGAAATTCGGCAAGATTATCGGTGGAAGATATTAAATCAGTGAGCTGCTGTGAGTTAGCCTCGATAAGCACCACAACGCGCTCCGGAAAAGAGATATGGCCGTCACGCAGCGTTATGTTTAGCGCCTCACAAACCTCCCGAAACACAACAATAGACGCAGCTTCACCTTCTTTTGTCGGAGTGCGCAGCCAGATTTCACAAGCGTGCGGAGCATCGACCGGTGGGATCAAGCCAACATCATCATTCCAGAACGAGTGGAGTAAAGCGATACGAAGATTTTCTACGCTTTCTACCAAGGGCTTGTTTTTAGGCTGGTCTTTCGGTGTGTCTTCGTCTCGGTAACGCCGAACCTTATCTGCAAGTATTTTTTCCTTGCCATGAGGAACAAAAATCGTTGCCCTTTGGGTCTTGCTACCGTTCGGGTTTTCGTGGGCTCGGACGTTTAGTAACCGAATTCCTGATCTTCTTGTTTCAAGGCTTTCGAACTTCAGCTCGAAACCAGCAGCACTCTCAAACTCTACGTACGTTCCTGTACGGGCCGGCAGTGATACGGCTTTTCGCTGTTCTTTGAGGGTAAAAGATTCATCCCAGATCTTATCGAGCGCATTTCGAACATAGTCAGCATGCTGAATGCGATTAGGGCGATCTGGTAGCTGGAATTTAGATCCGCCGCCGGTAGGATTCGTGTATTGTTGGCTATTCGGGACTGTGTTTAGAAAAAGGTGAGGGAATTCTAACTCGGCCATTGGCTACTTTTCTATGTGGAATAAACTGATTTTCGCTCCGCCAACATCTGCAATAATAGTTTTTGCGTAACTGAGGGTCTGTCTGTCAAAATTGTCTCTTTTATTGAATCGTCGCAAGCTTGGGTTACTTCTGCATGGCTTAGACCATGTGCCGCGTTCACAACAGGGTTCATCTTGAATTTCCCTGAAAATACGCCAAGTCGATTTTTTATTAGAGCTTCGATTTCTGTCTTGTCCGGTTTGGCATACCGCAAAATATCGTCAAATCGTCGAAACAAGGCTACATCTAACGCATCAATATTGTTCGTTGCTGCAACCAGTATGCTACGGGAATCGTCGGCTTCAATAAACTGGAGAAGGGCGCTCAAAATGCGACGCATCTCCCCAACATCACTTTCCAAACCGCGTTGCGCACCTATCGCATCAAATTCATCGAAGAGATAAACCCCTGGAGATTTTCGGATCAACGCAAAAATTTGGCGCAGTTTCGCTCCTGTTTCTCCAAGGTACTTTGTGATGAGGCGGTCAACTTGGATAACGTACAGTGGCAATCCGGTTTGATGCGCAAGCACAGCGGCTGTGAGTGTTTTCCCAGTTCCCGGAGGGCCCGACAGAAGCACCTTGCGCCGGTTTTCCATGCCGTGTTTCGCGAGTTTGTCAGATTGAAAATACTCTTTTACAACTCTCTGAATCCGCGAGCGTAATCCTTCGCTAACAACAAGCGAAGTTACATCAGCCGATGGGGAAACCTCCTGAACCAAATCGGCTAGGTCGCCGCTGATAGAAACAACGGAAACGGGGCTTCTGTTTCTTTGGTCAATTAGAGAACGAATTTCATTCGCCAGAGCACCATGACCCTTTTTTGCTTCATTAGCAGCAACTTGCAGCGCAACAGTAACAAACTGCTCATCATCTTTCTTGAGATACGAGTTTATCAGCGCCTTGATTTGTTCTGCTTTGGCCATGTGTAAATCTTGTGTCCGTTGGCGGTCGCACCGCAAAATATAGATACACTGTAGCATACGCTTGACCACAAGCACGCGATTTCTGCCCGCCCGTGAGTAATTTTTGCTGACAGTTGCACACAGCCGTTACGTCAGTTCACGTTGTTGGAAAAGGGGCATTACGGCTTTCAGGCGAAGTCGGCTATTTATCGCAATGTCCGCTTTGACGACCTCATAAGGAACTCTCGCACTCGCAGCGAAAGTCCGCAATCCGCCCAAATTAGCAAACCAAGCTTTGCGTCTTCTTTTGATCGAAGCGCAGTATGTCCATACGTGTGCCGCATGTCATCACACACTGATGTGCCCTACCCTACTCTTATGCGATAACCACGGACGCAGCCTGTTTTCACGATCCTCCAACGCCAGTTTTCGTGTCAAAATGACACAAAAAAATCTTTGATCATGGTGGAGGCGGGTCAGTGTAAATAAACGCGGTGGACTTTGGTCACCCCCCGTCACTCTACCGTCGGCCTCGCAGACTGCATGTTGATAAGAATGCCAGTGTCTATTTTAGGTCTACCCAAAGGCGACATCAGTTTTCCCGCACAAGGGCGTCTCTTTAGGGTTGATTATGCTTTAGTGGACACATAGTCTCAAAAGGTCTAGAAGCATGGGATACAAAAATGTCAGTAGTCGGATACCGTCGGGTTAGCACTGAAGAGCAGAGCTTTGACCGCCAAGATCTTGGACCCGTAGATAGGCTGTTCGAAGAAAAGTTATCGGCCAAGAACGCCAAAGATCGCCCAGCGCTAAATTTCATGATTGATTGGGTTCGCGAAGGCGACGTCGTGGTCGTCCACGCAATTGATCGACTGGCTCGAGACCTGAGGGACCTTCAGTCCATTATCAAAACCTTGAATGACAAAGGTGTAGAAGTCACCTTTCGGTCAGAAAACCTTACGTTTTCGGCCAATTCGGACGATGCCTTCGCTAAACTTCAGCTGCAAATGATGGGTGCTTTCGCTGAGTTTGAAAGAAACATCATTCGGAAGCGTCAGGCAGAGGGGATTGCTAAGGCTCGCGCCAAAGGGATTTACCTCGGCCGTCCCAAAACGGTCGACCGTGCTCAGGTTAAAGAACTCAAAGAAGCTGGTATGGGTGCAACCGCTATTGCGAAGCGGCTTGGGATAGGCAGGGCCACGGTTTACAAAGTTTTGAGTGACTAGGTGTGCCAGAAGCCGCACGCGCCAGGTAGTTTTCGAATGTATTCTGGTATCATTGTGCAGAAACCATTTTCTGCGATTGCGAACTCCGAAATGCATCAATGCCCGCTATGCGGACACAACCGACATTCGTTTTCCCGCCTTCGCTGACGTAGCATCCCCTCGCAGGTGCGGCACGCTTATCGCTGCGTTGCGGCCGATGTCGCCATACCGGCCATTGAAAGCCAGTCAGAGGCGCGAAATTCAAACCGCCCTTTCGCTGCTCGCGGGATCGACCATCGAGGAGCTGGACAGAGCCGACATTCGCTGGAGCTGCGTGAAGGTTCGCTAAGCGAATTTTTTCGAAGATGACTGTTTGTGAAAAGAATAAATGGCGCTTGCAGTGATTTTCACTCCAGCCACAACCCCATATCTTTCAACATCTCATCCATGAATTCTTTGTCTGGCGTGACTATGAAAGCAGCTAGAAGGTCTCGCGCAGCTGTGAGTTCTTCAATCTTGATGTCCACTTCTGCCACCTTTTCAGAAATGATCTGTGCACGCTCCTCGCGCGAGACCGTATCGGAAAACAGCCGGTCCAATGATTCAGTGAGTTCCCTCAGCTTAAAACCCAATCGCTTGGCGAGAGAGATGAGAGAAAGTCGTTCCAACGTCGTGTCGTCATAAATGCGGTAGGTTCTGCTTCCAGCAGCAACGGGGCTGGAGTGGATAAGGCCAAGGGCCTCGTAGTGGCGCAAGCCGTCCTTTGAGAGGCCGGATCGTTTTGCCAGTTCGCCAATCATCATAGCACGACCTCATATTAGTGCTTGACTGTAGGGTATCCGGTGTGCCCAACGAAGTCATTTACGTTGAACCCAACCTGGTTCTGAGCGTGAATCAAAACGTACCGCCCGTCGCCATCCAAGCCGCACTCTCGTCTGCCAATTCGGTGGAGGATGGCGGATCGCTGCAATCTGAAACAGGGCGTACGCTCATTCAGGGCCCGGAAGGCGACGATACTGTCGAAGAGATCGCAGGGCTGACGATTGGCCTTGGCGGCGAGATAGTGACCCAAAAGAACACTTCGTCCGCACTCTGTAAATTCGACCGCTGATCCGTGCTGCGGTCTACATGAATGGCGGTTCTTCCTGCTGCGCGGCGGCACGAAACTTCTCGCTCATGCGGCATTTCCTGCGCCGCGAGCGCACGCAGCACAAAATACGAATTTACAGAATGGGCTCAAAGCAGACTTTCGCTGCAAGGTGCGCCGGTGACCGCTTTGCGGGACTTTTCTGACCTTCGCCGCACGTGCATCAGTGTCCGGTTGGGCGAGTTGTTCAACATGCGGTCGTGCTGGGCGCATCTTGGGGCGCTTGCGTATTGCTACATCATCGCGAAGCATTTCAATTGGATGAAAGCAAGATTCTAGCCAAATTGCAGCCCTTATCGAAACCCATTCCACAGGCCCTTTCCAAGTACACCAGCGCTTGTTGTACGTCTTCCTGTCTAAAGAAGCTCGTGCCGACAAAAAAACACCCCTCCGCGCTACCCAAGTCGCAGGCCTGTCGGTAAGGAGAAGCGGCTTCCTCATACCTCCCAATACTGCTCAATACGTAAGCAAGACCTAGACACCCATTAATATTGTCGAGATCGCAGGCTTCCGCGTATCGCGCCTCGGCTTGATCAAACTCAGCGTAAATCTCATGCTTATCGCCTCTCAAAGAGCACCCTCCGCCGTGGCCTAGGTCGCACGCGGTATCAAAGTATGCTAGCGCCATCGGATCCCCCCGCGACATCGCTATGTCGCCCAAAAACACGCAGGATAGCCCGCTACCCGCCTCGCAACCCTCTCTAGAAATAGCTTCAAAAACTTCGAGGTCACCGCGCTGTTCGTGCAGTATTGTTAGGCCTGAGCATCCGAATCCTTCTCCCAGATCGCACGCTTGTAGGTAGAGAGCTTCAGCGGCTTCCAACTCGCCACTCCGCTCATGGCTTGCAGCCAATTCGACCATATCCATACCCGACAGAGGCGTGGCATCAGCCCAAGATGGAAGTGCCCATAGCATCAGTGATGTTGCTGCAATGGCTGTCAACGCTAAACCATTCAAAAGCGGTTTCTGCACGAGTTACACTCCTGTTCGAAAGAATTTTCGCCGTAGCACGCCCACATTATCGAATAATTACACTCACTAGGCTCGGGACTCATAACCAGAATATAAAGCTACCGCGAGGAAAATTTCTGAAAGAAAAACCTATTAACATCGATCACGGGGTGCTTGTGAGGATGGTTCTTGGGGGATGGAATGCCATTCCACGACCGCGTGTTTTTTGGAATGAATGGCCCTTACATCGTTTTGTGGTACTAAAAACCCCGTTCAAAACCGAAGTTGTTGCTGAGGGTTATTGGCTCACTTCTGATAGCGGACATTCGTGCAACGTGCAGCGTCGGTTACTTCGGGCTCACCCGACACCTTCGCTGCGATCTGCACTAAGGGCAGGTCTGAGATCTGCCGCCGTTCGCCACACAAAGCACCAACTGTAAAGATGCGGGACAAAGTGATCATTCGCTGCAGCTGCGCCAAAGGCGGCTTTTGGATTCTTCGGCGTGCCAACAAGCGTTGTTCGTGGACAAACGTTAAACTGTGGGATGAGCCTCACATTAATAGGACAACACTGGGGAAAGATAGGCGTGTTTTATCAAGCGGCTCCACAATACCGATCAATCAAACCATTAAGCTCAACTGCGGTAATTGGCTTGGCGATAAACCCATCCATACCATGCTTACTCACCACCGAATTGTCATGATAATGCTCATCAGCTGTCACCGCGATAATGGCAACATTGCGCGGCGGATCGTTGGGTCTTTGCCTAATAATCTGGGTCGCATCAACACCAGACAATTTGGGCATATGGATGTCCATTAGGACCAAACCATAGTCTCCTGGGTTTTTGTCGAGCCGCTCACAGCCTTCTTGACCGTTTTTGGCGATATCAACATCGATACCCAACGTATCGATAATCTCTTGCATCATGAATCGAGTGAAATAGTCATCTTCAACCAAGAGGATTTTCTTTGCCGCTGCCATTTTGGACGTTCCGTTCATTTGAAAGACTGCAACCGTAGCGAGAAGGTGGTTGCGTAGCAATCGTCAGGCGATGGACACGTCACGTCAAGTGCCCCCCCCATGAGTACAGCGAGCTCACGGCTGATGGCCAGCCCAAGTCCTGATCCACTGTTCTCCCTTGTCTGGGCATCGTCAATCTGCACAAACCGCTCAAAAACCGCTTCGCGTTTGTTACAAGCGATGCCACATCCAGTATCGGATACCGATATCTCCAATTGCTGGGGTGCAGATACGTCAGTATTAGATACCTGACCAACTTGGATAGTGACGCGGCCTTCTTTGGTAAATTTAAGAGCGTTGTCTGTCAGGTTATTCAGAATTTGTGTCACTCGACGTTCATCAAGAACAGCGAGTTGGGGTGTTGTTTCGTCAATCTCAAGCGAAAGTTCGATAGGTTTTCCTAGCCGATGATTTGTTGCTGATGCAGTCTCGAACCATTGTTCTGCCAACGACCGGATATCCGTTGGTTTGGGTTCTATCTCAACGGCATTGGCCTCAACACGGGACAGTTCCAATACATTTACCAGTTGAGCCAAAAGGTGATGCGAGGCATCGAGGCCCACCTTTGCCTGCTTCTTCTGGCGCTCCGGCACGTCAGCCATCTGGATGAGTTGGAACAACCCCATGATGGCATTGAGAGGTGTGCGGACTTCATGGCTCATATTGGCTAAGAACACCTTGCGGATTTCCATTGCCCTCTTCGCTTCGCTGGCACTGCTTTCAGCCAGCGTTTTTGCTTCGTACAACTCTGTTACGTCATTTGCGATTGAGAAAATTCTTGACGGCTTGCCGTCTTCAAATTGTACGACATTCGACCATATTAGGCTCTTTGGAATTCCGTTCATAACCTGTTCCAGCAAAACAGAATAGAACGGATTGTCAGGGGTAGCCTGTGAAAAACCTAACTGCACTTCTGGTCGGCTGTCTTCAGGAATGTATGGCAAAAATTGCGTTCCCAAAAGGTTCTCAGATGACAGTCCGAAAAGGCGTTCACTGGCTGGATTTGCTTGCAAAATGGTCGTGTCCATCGCCGAAACTGTCATAGGTTCGGGCGCATATTGGAAGAATGACAGGAAACTCGCGGTCTCCTTCGCAAGGGCTTTTTCCAGCTTTCGCCGCTCGGTAATATCCTCAACAAAAGCAATGAACATATTGCTATCGTTGTGGAGTTCCAGCCGTATTGAAACCGGATAAGTGCTGCCATCCTTGCGCGCATGCTTGGTCTCAAATTCGAGATTTGGGACGCTTCCGGTTCTCAGCCGTTCGATATACGTGTCAAAGTCCAGCTGGCTAAACTCCGGCTTGATATCCACCGGTGTAAGCTCGCGGAGCTCTGCAATGTCGTAACCAAGGTTGAAGCGGGCCCCTTTGTTCACGGTCGTGAACTTGAGCGTGTCGGCTTCAAACATGAACACTTCATGGTGCGAATTTTCGACCGCACTTCCAAATTGTGAGGCTGCCTTCTTGGAGCTTTCACTCGCTAGAAGTGCCGCGCGTAAGCCAATTTGGCTTGTCACAGACCCGCCCAGATCATTGAGAATGGAGATATCGCCTTCTGACCAAGCACGTCGCCGGGTATCAATCGCGCAAAGAGCGCCGAGAGCCCTGCCATCTGGTGCTGTTACTGGAATGCCCAAATATGCTACGACGTTTAAGTCACGTATGGCCAGATTGTCGCTTACAAGTGGGTGAATGCGGGCATCTTCGATCACCAGAGGTTCATTCGCGGCAACGACATGCTGGCAAAATGAATGTGTCAGTGGTGTTTGCCGTTGACTTGCCCACGGCTCACCCAAGCCGCACGCACTTGTGAAGAATTGCCTGTCTTTGTCAAAGTCCACAATCGACACAAGAGCCACTGGCACGCCAAGCATCCTAGTCGCCAGACGGGTGAAGCGATCAAAGTCCTCCGTCGCAGGGCTGTCGACCAACGACAGTTGAGTCAGGGAAGTTTCCATCGCGTAAATACCACACTCTTGGCAGGCGCGGTCTACGCGCACGTGCAATTAATTCTCTGTCAAAAAAAGCCATAGACTGAATATGTTAACACATTGTTAAGTATTTCAGAGCGGTATCGTTCAATCTTACCTTCGACTCATTTACGGCTCCTTAACTTTTGGTGGCAATATTTTGGCAACTTTGCCCTGATTGGAGGAAAGATGTTGAAGGTTCTAGTTCTTGAAGACGATCCTGCTCTGCGATTTGCACTCACTCAGGTGTTGGAGGATTGCGGGCATCTGGCTTACGCAGCTAGTGACATCCCCGCAGCATGTGAAATTCTGAACCAGGTGACGCCCGACCTTTTGTTGCTGGACCTCATGATTGGCCCGGTCGACTCCATTCAAGTTGCCGACCTCGCTGGATATCGCATCCCAGATGCCGAGATCATCTATCTGACTGGCAGCAACAAATACCCCAATGGTGAGCTGTTCGAGCTGTCCAAAAATGCATCTTGGGTCTTGCGCAAGCCAATTGATTTCAACGAGTTGAAGGCAATGCTCGCTCATGTTGAGAGTTCACTTTCCAAATCATCTTCTCCCCGGACAATGGCAATGAGTGCTGCTCTTTGATTGGTAACGCGCAAAAAGCTAAGACAGCGTTTTGTCCCTGGCTGAGCGATCACCACCTTTTGCCGACCGGCGAAGACAATGGAACAATAGCTCGCCAGAGCAGACATTCGTACTCAGCGCAGCATTCGGTAAAGTAGGGCTCAAAGCTGACTTACGCTGCAGCTGCAAAAAACACCAAATTTCTACCCCATCTGCAGTCCACATAGCCGCACCTGACCGTAGGAATACTAAACCTCCGTGTTATCAACTGTGCCTGGCCCAAAAGACGCCCCGAAATAGCCGCTGTCAGGCGCAAGTTGAACATTTGACGACCACAGCCCCATCAGACCCCACCACTGCACTCAGGTGGCCCCTTGGCAGCCCCTGGAGCCACTCCAGCGTCTAGCATTGCCTTCCTGCCAGAAGTGTAACATTGGTTAATGACACAGGATATCGGCGATCGGAGACCCGTTCGCCGGAAGAAGCAGCCCCTTAACATCGGAAACAGGATGCGAACCTCTCGGCGCATTTTTTGCCTGTAGGTGAGTCTTCACCACATATTTCTTCCAAATTTTTGCCGTCATATCGATTGTCCCCCAATCGCACCATGTCCTCGACTACGATTCCAACTACACTTTTCGTGCCGTTAGCCAGAAATTCCTAGAGTGACTTCGAATAACCAAAACGCGACTAGACACTTAGTCAACGAGAAAAACCCAACAAAGCAAAGCCCTAACGCTTCGCTTCGAGTTTCCTACAACTACACTTCAAAACTAAAAATTGGTTATCTGGCGGACAGACAGGGATTCGAACCCTGGAGACGGTCTCCCGCCTACACACTTTCCAGGCGTGCGCCTTCGACCACTCGGCCACCTGTCCGTAGGGGGGCGTTTAGCCAATAAGCGGTGGGGTTTGCAAGGGGTCTTTGGCAGAAATAATCGCCAAGGGCTAACCGTGTCTCATCTGCCGCGCAGCCAGCACAAACAACACACCGAGCGCCACTTCAATCAAGGCGGCAATCAGGATCGCGGACGTCGCGACGCCGGTTGCAAAATGAAAGACCCCCGTGCAGGCAACCCCAAACCAGACAAGCGATGACAGCACCGCAAACCGCGCCGCAAATGGCCCGGCAGGCAGATCACGCGCCAGCAACAACAACGCGCCCAGCCCGATGATTGCGGGCGCAAGGCGCTGCGCTGCAAACACCATTGCTTCGTCAAATTGCGGCACATACAGCGCCAGATAGACATGCGGGGCAATCACCAACACCAGCCCCAACACCACTGCAAACAGCCCCGAAATCGTGAACAACAGTTTGAACATCAGCCCTCCAAATGCAAGTAAACGCGGCGGTTTCGCTTGCCCTTCTTTTCGACTTTGCCAAGGCGGACGCGCCCGATGTCGGATGTAAACCGCACATGGGTTCCGCCGCACGGTTGCAGATCGGCGGTGTTTTCGCCCTCACCGATCCGCACAAGGCGCACATGCCCCGCCCCTTTGGGTGGGGCGACGGACATGGTTTTGATCAACTGCGGCTTCGCGGCCAGCTCCGCATCGGTGATCCATTCGCTCGAAACTTCGAAATCGCAATCGATCAGCTTGTTCAGCGTGTCCTCAAGCCCTGCCTTGTCGTCCAAGGCATCGGGCATATCGAAATCCAGGCGGCCCTTGTCGGGGCCGATCGACCCGCCCGTAACAGGCAACGGAATAACGACAGACAACAAATGCAGCGCCGTGTGCACGCGCATGTGGCGGTGGCGGCGTTCCCAATCCAGCGATTGCGTAACGGTGGCGCCCACGGGCGGCAGGGCATTGGGTTCGGCGGGCACCAGAATGATCGTGCCCCCGTCCCCTTTCACCGCAGTCGCGATGTCGATTTTGCCGCCCTCCCAGCTAAGCGTGCCGGAATCCCCTGGCTGGCCCCCGCCCGTGGCATAAAAGATCGTCGCATCCAGAATGATCCCGCCTTCATCCGTGACAGCGAACACACGGGCCTGCGCATCGCGCAAATACGCATCTTCAAGAAACAGCGTCTTGGTCATGTATCGCCGTCCTTTGACGGTTTTGGGGGCGTCGGTGCGGGCGTGTACCCTTTTTGCAGCGTCTCTGGGTTGCGCAGCCACAGATCACGCTGGGCAAACGGTATTTCGATACCTTCCTCAACGAACCGCTTGGCAATGGCGTGGTTCATATCCGATTTCACGCCCAGCACGTAATTCACATCCCGCAGGATCGCGCGAATTTCAAAGTCCAGCGAATCCGCACCGAACCCTTGGAACACCACAGACGGCCCGGGGTTCAGCAGAACCATCGGATGCGCCTCTGCGATTTCTTTCAGGATTGACGTCACCCATTCGGTGTCCGTCCCGTAAGCCACGCCCACAGGCACGATGACACGGCCCACATTGTTGCCACGCGTCCAGTTGGTAACTTGGTTGGACACAAGATCAGCGTTGGGCACGATCACGTCTGTGCGGTCAAACGTCTCAATCCGGGTGGAACGCACAGAGATATCGCGCACATAGCCCATCTGCCCGCCCACTTCGATCCAATCGCCTTGGCTGATCGGGCGTTCGATCAACAAAATAATGCCCGACACGAAATTGGACACGATGTTTTGCAGACCAAAACCAATGCCCACCGACAATGCACCCGCAACAATGGCCAAGCCGCTCAGATCGATCCCGGCTGTGGTGATCGCGATAACGGCCGCAAGGAAAATACCGACGTACCCCATGCCCGACACGATGGCATTCTGCCCGCCCGCATCCAGTTTGGTGCGCGGCAGAACCGTGGTGCGCAATGCAGCCTGCACCAGCCGCGTCACAGTGTAACCAACCACAAACACGACCGCGAATAACAGGAACGATGTTGGCGAAATACGGGTTTCACCAATGGCGAACCCTTCCTGGAACCGCGCCCACATCTCTGTCAGGTCGGTGACCTGTGTGCCCCAGATCACCGCCAGAATTGGTAGCGCCAAAAGCACCAGCAAGAACCCGATCAACACCGGCATCAGCGCCGTCTGCGCACCGGTTTCTGATTTTGAAACCAGCGTATAGGTGTCCATGGTCAGGGTTTGCAGCAACAACAATATGCCCAACACATAAACGGTGACAGCCGCCGGAAATGTCAGAACCTCAAGGGCGCTGGAATAGCCAAGCGCGGCAAACACCACCCCGCCCACAGCCGACAGCATCAAACCGCGGCTTAGCAAACCACGGACCGTCCCACGAAAAGACCGCGCGCCCTCCTCGGTTTGCTCAAGCAGGCTTTCGCGCAGTACTTTGCCGAACCGATAA
The DNA here is from genome assembly GCF_021532615.1 of Octadecabacter dasysiphoniae. Taxonomy (GTDB): domain Bacteria; phylum Pseudomonadota; class Alphaproteobacteria; order Rhodobacterales; family Rhodobacteraceae; genus Octadecabacter; species Octadecabacter dasysiphoniae. The sequence goes on along the minus strand of NZ_JAKGAQ010000001.1, from coordinate 1,105,360 downwards.
AGTGGCCACGCCAGCACAACGCCCACAGGAAACATCACAACCGCAAACGGCACGGCATCAAAACTGTTGGCCGTCAAAAACGCATCAACCAGACAGAACAGCATCAACGCATAGCCCAGCGTCACAAAACGGCGATGCGCCCGCCCTGACACCTGTTCACTCAGCCGCAGGGGGTGATCCTCTGGTGTGCCGGATTTGGGCAACAAATGCCCGGCCAGCCAATGCGCCAAGATCGGGAACAATCCCCAAAGCGCGACATTTTCGAGAACCGCCTCCAGGCGCCGCCCCATCATGCCCGTCAGGATCAACGCCGAAGACAGCGCCACAAGCCCCAAGAACGGCATGATAACTTGGCCGAGCGATACAAAGAACCGCACAACACCGCGCCCACGTGTGGTGCGCGCCTCGATCAGACCGGTCAGACGTGAAAACCAGTTGCGCCCGCGCAGCACGAACACCAAAGCCACGGCAAACAACGCCAATATCCCCGGCAATGCCGCAACGAATTCGGTGCGACGGCTTGGGTTTGATATCTGCCCATTGATTTCAGCGCGCGTTGATCGCAGCGCGGTGACAAGACTGTCCCAAGTGCGCGCCCACACCGTCGGGTTAAGAGGCGATGTCGATCTTTCGGTAAACCGCGCCGATTGGCGCTCGCGGATCAGATCATCGATCTCTCCGATCATGCCATCGGCCTGCGTATGCGCCTCAGCGGCAAGGATCACAGGCGCGCGCAGTTCAAGCAGCTGCGCATTCAACGCATCGCGGCGCTGGGACACTCGTGGGTCTACGTTCCCGTCTTCGGGCACAGGACCAAGGGCCGCAATCTGGGCCCGCACCGTGGCAATCCGCGACGCATTCAATCCCTGTCGGGCCAGAAAAATATCACGCCAATCGGCAAGTTCACTGCGCAACCCGCCCAAAACGGTGTTGGACGCACGCCCCGCACTGATCGCCAGTTCGACCCGGGCTGCAAAACTGTCCCATTCGGACTGGTCTTCAAAGACATCCGGCAGCACGACCGAAGCATCAACAGGGTCCGCGTCAGACCCGACCAGATCAGCCTCCTGCGCCAGCGACACAGACGCCAGCAGCAGTGCGATCAGAAAACCCGCTATATATTTCATACGTCTTCCATGACCGACGGAATGACTACGGGCTCTTTATCCAGCCACGCCGGAACGGGCAGGTTTTTGGACCGCAGGAATTCAGGATTGAACAGTTTGGATTGATAGCGCGTGCCATAATCACACAGGATCGTCACAATGGTATGCCCCGGCCCCATATCGTGCGCCATACGCACAGCGCCCGCAATGTTCACACCGCTTGATCCGCCAAGACATAGGCCTTCGTCAGACAGCAAATCAAACACATACGGCAGCGCCTCTGTGTCGTGGATGTTGTAGGCAAAATCCGGCTTCAGATCTTTCAGGTTTTCGGTGATGCGCACCTGCCCGATTCCTTCGTTGATGGAACCGCCATCGGTCATGCTCAGCTCACCTTTGGTGTAGTAATTGAACAGCGCGGCCCCGTCAGGATCCGCCAGCCCGATCTTGACGCCCTTGTCTTGCAACGCCATGGCAACACCCGCCAGCGTCCCGCCAGACCCGACCGCGCAGATAAATCCGTCCACCTTACCGTCGGTCTGTTCCCAGATTTCGGGGCCAGTCGTTTCGATGTGGGCTTGGCGGTTGGCAATATTGTCAAACTGGTTGGCCCAGATCACGCCCTCATTGGTGTTGCGCGCCATTTCCTTGGCCAGACGTTCACTGTAGCGCACAAAGTTGTTGGGGTTGCGGTACGGCGCTGCTGGCACCTGCACCAATTCCGCCCCCGCAAGGCGCAACATTTCCTTTTTCTCTTCGCTCTGGGTCTCGGGGATGACGATCACGGTCTTGAATCCCATCGACGCCCCCACCAGCGCAAGGCCGATTCCCGTGTTGCCCGCCGTCCCTTCGACAATGGTGCCGCCGGGTTTCAACAGCCCCTTGGCCACAGCATCGCGAATGATAAACAACGCCGCACGGTCTTTGACGGACTGGCCGGGGTTCATGAATTCAGCTTTGCCAAGGATCTCACAGCCCGTGGCTTCGGATGCAGCGCGCAGGCGGATCAGCGGTGTGTTGCCAACAGCGTCGGCAAGGTCGGAACGGATGGTCATCTTGGGTCACCTTTTGAAGTTACATAAGGTGTAGGCTGCACGCCGCCCACCTTCAAGCAGATGCGCGCAATCTGTCGCGATTGCGCGCCAGCCAAAGCCCCGCCACAAGCAGCGGCATCAACCGGAATTTTCCTGCGTTCAATGCCGCATCAAATTCAGCCCACGTCATGATATGGGACCGGATGTCTTCGGCCTCGGCCACAAGCCCCCCCGTCCCGTTTGCACCATCGGGCAAATCAGCGATTCCGATATAGGTGTAAAACAGTTCCGTGGTTGAACCGGGGCTGGGATAGGCGGCGGACACACAGTGCAAATCCGTCACCGTCACGCCTGCTTCTTCATGGGCTTCACGCCGCGCCGCGTCCTCGGGTTCTTCGCCCGGATCAATGCGCCCCGCGATCGGTTCCAACGTCCATGGGTTGGGATCACCGCGCAAATAGGCACCGGGGCGGAATTGTTCGACCACCATCACGCGGTCGCGCACAGGGTCATAGGGCAGCAAAATTGCGCAATCCACACCGACCAGCACGGCGCGGTTCACAGGGTCCGACATCGACCCGTCAAAGCGGCGAAACGACAGGTCCAGTTCTTCGACGTTAAAGAAACCAGCATAGGGTTTGGACGCATGAAGAACGTGCACATCCGCACGCCCCAACCCGCCCGTGCCCGTGTCTTTGGCCGCGCGTTGGCGCGATGCGGCCCGCGCCATCATCGCCGGATATTGCGCGCCCATTTCAGGCGCCGCCATGCGGTCCATCACGCTCATCGCCTCAATCGCTGTCATGGTCGTCAATTCACCCGCCCGCGCGATCCACCCGTCACGATCCCAAAGCTCTGCTGTGCTCCAGCGGTCGGGTTCGGGCAGATAGGCCGTGACAGTGCGCGATTGTTCATAGGCATCCAGCACCACAAATTCGACGCGGTCATGCCCGAACGCCTTTTCGTAATAATCCAATCTCTCCAGGGCGGTATCATCCAACCCTTGCACGATAATGCCCTCGGCAACGCCGTTCGTCGCGGGGTGGATCATCGGGAAAACCTGCCCGCTCACGCGGCTTACGGAATATCCGGGGCGCGCAGCCCACACCAACCGCTTGGATACATCAGCGTCCCCGCTCACGGCCTCCAAAAGGGGCACGTGCAGCAACGTCCCGAAAATGAACAAATCCATCAGCTGAACCGCCGTCCGAAGAACTCCGTGATCAAACCGCCCACGATGCCGCCAACCACCAGCGTGCCGATGATTTCGGGTGTCGCCATCAACAACGCATGATCCACAAACATCTGGAACACATCCGTCACGGCCTCACCCGGGCCATCATAGCGTTTGCGCAAGGATTGTTCGATCATCACAACCGAAGAATTGAAAAACAGCGCCATCACAACCATCGAAACCAGCGCCGTCAGCCCGTAACTGAACGCCGCGACATACCCCAGCCCCGCACGCGGGCCCGCCACTGTCCATCCGGCCACCAGACCGAAAAATGTGTTCACCTCTTGGAACATCCCCAACGGCGCGTTTTCGGGAAACAGCGGAATAATCAATAATGTGGTGTACCACGCAAGACCACCAAACAAGATGGCCCCTACCAGTCGTCCCATAGTCGGCATTGCGCTGCTCCTTGCCGTTGCAGGTGCCCGACTTTTTGGGCCCGTTTACTTGGCCGGACGGGTCACCGTGATCTGCGTTACATCGCAAATACCCCCGCGGAAGGCCCCCGCGCAAGAGGCGAGGTAAAAGTTCCACATTCTGCGAAACCGATCATCAAAGCCCATTTCGGCCACCTGATCCCACTTTTCGTTGAATGTATCGTGCCAGCGGCGCAGCGTATCGCTGTAACTTTGCCCGAATTCCACGGACTGCGTGACCTCAAGACCGGCCTTGCGAATTGTCTCGCGCAGGATGGTCGGGGCAGGCAACATCCCACCGGGGAAAATGTATTTCTGGATGAAATCAACGCCGCGTTTATAGACATGCCAGCGCTTGTCTTGCACCAAAATCACCTGAAACGTGCCGCGCGCGCCGGGTTTCAGGCGTTCGCGCACGGTTTCGAAATAGGTCGGCCAGTATTTCTCGCCCACAGCCTCGAACATCTCGATAGATGCGATGCCGTCATAGGTGCCTTTTTCGTCGCGATAATCCTGCATCTTGAACGTGACCTGATCAGAAAGACCAGCCTTTTCAATGCGCTCCACGGCGTAGTTAAACTGTTCTTGGCTGATGGTCAGCCCCGTAACCTTCAACCCGCGTTCTTTGGCGGCGTATTCCGCAAACCCGCCCCAACCACAGCCGATTTCCAGAACATGATCGCCCGCTTTGACGCCCATTTCATCAACCATGGATGCGTATTTCTGCGTCTGCGCCTTTTCCAGATCTTCCTGACCGGTTTCGAACTTGGCGCTCGAATAGGTCATCGTGTCGTCCAGCCACAGGCCATAAAATTCGTTGCCCAGATCGTAGTGATAGCTGATGTTCTTGCGCGCTTGGCGCTTTGAATTGCTCTGCCACCAGAACCGCAGCTTTTCGTAGGTGCGGATCAACCCTTGCCCCGGAAAGCCGTCATAAATCTCTTCGGCGTCATCGCTGACCAAATCCATAAACGCCATCAAATCCGGCGTGGACCACCATCCGTCAAGGTAGGCCTCAGAAAACCCCAGATCGCCTTCGCGGATCAAACGGGCGAACAAATCATCGTTGTGAACCTCAAGAACAGCGACATATCCGGCCTCACCTGAATCGGCGCGAAACGTACGCCCGTCGGGCAGCACGAAATCAACCCGCCCCCGTGGCAGGTGCTTCATCATATCAAAAACGGAACTGAAATAGCGGGGCAGATTGGACTGCCCTTGCGTGGTCGTAAGGATCATCGACGCTCCAGGTGTTGGCGTTGTGTTTAGAAGGTATACGCGGTGAGTAGCCCCGTAGTTTCATTATATATTAACGGCTTCGGAAAAATCTGTCACGGCTGATCTTTGTTTCTTTTCAAAGGCTTCAAAACGTGCGGTTCTTGTAGGCCTCCAACGCGCGTTCCCGCCCCTGTGCCGGATCGACAATCGGGCGGGGATATTTGTCTTGTGGCGACAGGCCCCAACTTTTCGGAATCGCATCAAAATAGGCCAGCGATGTGTCTGTCGGGGTTCCCTGCCCCTCTGCGATCCACGCACGGCTGTAATTGCCCCCACGGTCGAACTTTTCCAGCTGGCTGACGGGGTTGAACACACGGAAATACGGCGTCGCATCGGGGCCTGACCCGGCGGACCACTGCCACCCCATCGCGTTGGACGCAGGGTCCCAATCAATCAGGCAATCCTCAAACCACGCCTGCCCGATTTTCCAGTGACACATCAGATGCTTGGTCAGATAGGACGCGACGATCATACGCCCGCGGTTGTGCATGGTGCCCGTCACATACATCTCGCGCATGGCGGCATCGACAAACGGTATCCCCGTACGCCCCTGTTTCCACGCCGTGACCTCAGCCGTTTCTTCGGTGTTCCACGGGAAATCATCCCAGCCCTCTTTCCAGTTCTGGTCGATGATACGCGGCGTGTGGTGGGCAAGGTGATAGGCAAACTCGCGCCAGACCAGCTCTTTGCAGAATGTTTCTGCATCCGGTTTACCATCATGGATCGCCGCCCAGCCCGCATGCCAACAGGTCCGCGGGCTGATTTCCCCATAAGTCAGATTTTCCGACAACCGCGACGTCCCGTCCACCGATGGCAAATCGCGGTTCGTGTCATAACGCTGGACGCGATTTTTGATGAAATCACCCAATCGGTCCCGTGCGGCGTCCTCACCGACACAGATGTGCGCCGTCAAAACGTCCCGCCCCCGGCGCATGGCATCGCCAAGCCCCCAGTCGTCTAGAAGGTCTGATGCGGGCCAATCCCCGGGCGCGTTGATCTTAGGTGCGCTTAGTGGCGCGGCAACATCGCGCCCGCGCACCAGTTTCCACATCGGCGTGAAGACTTTGTAAAAACCGCCTGTTTTGGTCTCGACCGTCCAGGGTTCAAACAACAAATGCCCCGCAAAGGAGTCCGCGCCGATCCCGTCGTCCTTTAACGCCGCCTTCACTGCCGTATCGCGCGCCTTGCTGACCGGATCATAAAGACGGTTCCAAACCACCGACGTGGCGCCCGTTTCCGCAACCAAATCGCGCAACACAGCCAAGGCATCCCCGCGGCGCAAAATCAGGCGCGATCCGGCGGCCTCAAGCGCCTCGGCAAACACGCGCACGCCCTCACCCAACCGGAATTTGGGTGCGCCACCTTGCGCCTCAACGATATCGTCGCAGATAAACACAGGCACCACCGGACCGGCCTCACAGGCCGCCACCAATGCCGCATTATCGCTCAGCCGGAAATCCCGTCGAACCCAGTAAATCACAGGCGTCATGTCACGCTCCCCTTGTCACCGCGCAACCTAACCCGTTGCGACGCGAGGGCAACGCTCCAATCGTTTACGCGTTCACATCAACGACAACGCGGCCCTTGATCTGACCTTTCAGAATATCACGCCCCAAGGCTGGCAAATCGCTCAGTACGGCGGGCTGCACCATCGCCTCAAGGGTGTCCATCGGCAGGTCTTTGGCAATCCGCGCCCATGCGCGCACACGGTTGTCATAGGGCTGCATGACGCTATCGATCCCCAGCAAGTTCACACCGCGCAGCAAAAACGGAATGACCGTGGCAGGCAAACCAGCGCCGCCCGCCAAACCGACAGCCGCAACCGATCCGCCGTATTTGATTTGCCCCAGCAGACGCGCCAGCATCTCACCGCCGACCGCATCGACACAGCCGCCCCATGTTTCCGCCTCAAGGGGGCGTTTGACGGTCTCGTTCAGCTCCTCGCGGGCGACAATCTGCGTCGCCCCCAGCGATTTCAGATAATCCGCTGTCTCTGGCCGCCCTGTCACACCGGCAACCTCATGGCCCAGATTGGCCAAAATCGCCGTCGCGACCGACCCGACACCACCAGCAGCCCCTGTCACCAACACAGGCCCGTCCTTGATGCCATGATCCTCAAGCGCCATAACCGCCAGCATCGCCGTAAACCCGGCCGTGCCAACCGCCATCGCCTGACGCGTGTCCAATCCATCGGGCAGCGGCACCAGCCAATCGGCCTTTACGCGTGCTTTTTGGGAATATCCGCCCCAATGGGCCTCACCCACGCGCCAGCCCGTCAGCACAACTTTGTCGCCCGCCTTGTAACGGTCATCCGATGACGCCTCGACGGTGCCCGCAAAATCAATCCCCGGGACGTGCGGATAGTTGCGCACCAGACCGCCGCCCGGACCAACGCACAAACCGTCTTTGTAATTCACCGTCGAATATTCAACGGCGACGGTCACATCGCCTTCTGGCAGGCGGTCTTCACCGATCTGGCGAACGCTCGCGCTCGTTTTGCCCTCATCGTCCTTCTCAACTATCAAAGCGTTAAACATAGCATCTCTCCTGTTCATCAAATCCAAAAAGTTTCTTGCACGACAGCGGGGAAAACCCCCGCTTGGGTGACCACATCAACATCCGTTTTCGGTTCCCAGTGGGTCATGCGCACCATCCCGATGGCAACATTCGTTTCAAAATCGGGCGACCACGCCGCAGACGTCACCGTGCCAACCTGTCGCTGCCCATCCATCAACGGCCAACCGCGATCACAGGGCGGAATATCGCCCTCAATGCGCAACGCGCGCAGTTGTTTGACGGGCCCCTCTTTGGACACGCGCAACAACGCATCGCGGCCCACACACCCGATCGCCGTCTGGGTCGAACAGAACCGTCCAAGCCCTGCTTCATGGGGGGTATTGTCGCGGTTCATGTCGTTGCCGTATGACAGCAACCCACCCTCGATGCGTTCAATCAGATTGGGGCAGCCCGCATGGACATCCAGATCCTTGCCCGCTTCCATCAGGGCATTCCACAACGGCATCCCGTTTTTGGACCCCTCGACATAGACTTCGAAACCGCCCTGTTTTGAATAGCCCGACCGCGCAACCAGCATCTGCTGACCCATGAAATCAAACCAGCCATAGCGAAAAAATTTCAGGTCTTTCACCTTATCGCCAAACACCCGTGCGGCCAGATCATCCGCCTTTGGCCCCTGGATCGCCAACGGCGACACGTCCGGCTCATCGACCAGTACATCAAGACGAAGACCGTAGGCCAATCCCTTGATCCAGAACAACAAATCACTGTCAGCAATCGACACCCAATAGCGGTCATCGGCAATCATCACCGCCACCGGATCATTCAACATCCCGCCGGTCTCATCAACCATCGGCACGTAATAACACATGCCCGGCAGCATCGCCCGCAGATCGCGCGGCGTCAGCATCTGCATCAACCTCCCCGCATCCGGCCCACGAATTTCCACCTGCCGTTCAACGGACACATCCCAGACCTGCACCGCAGATTTCAGATGGTGGTAGTCTTCAACCACGCTGCGGAAAACAGTGGGCAATAACATATGGTTATAAACCGTATATCCCTTAACGCCCGCCGCCTCTACGCCGTCCGAAAACGGGGTACGCCTGATCCGGCGCGATCCTGCAATGATCGCCATTCTAGTTCTCCGACATGATCGCAAGGTCGGTGTCCTGCGGTTTGTGCCCCGCAGCCGTCAACATTGCATGGATTTGACCGCGATGATGGGTCTGGTGATTGAAGAAATGCACGACGCACAGGGATTTCGGCTCTGACAGGTCTTTGCCGCTCATGCCCGAATACCATGTCAAATCCCCCGTCAGATCGACGGATTTCGCACCCTCGGCCCACTGGATAATCCGCCCGTCCGTCAGAAACCGCAGACGGTCCCATTCGGCTTTGTTGGGTGTCAGTTGCGCATGTTTCTCAGGCCCGACGGATGGGCCATCGCCCCCGTCAAAGCGGCTCATCCACAACATGTCACCCCACAGCAAATGGTTCATCGTTTCCGAAATAGACTTGAAAAACGCCCCGCGATCCTTGCGCAGCTCATCTTCATCCATTGTCTTAACGATGTCGCGCAACCCGTTGTTTTGCCATCTGTTATATTGCGCCATCGTCCGGCAATATTGCGGCGTTATCACGGCTTGGGCCCTTTCCAATCAATCGGGCAAATCTCGGCAGACATACCGCCGAAATCCCAGACACGGCCATAATCGCGCACCTTGGATTTGACACCTTTGGCCGCAATAATATCCGGCCCCATCCAGTATTTGGAATTGGTGATCATCACCGGATGATCAGGGTCACCACCGTCGATCATCTCGATCTCTCCGGCAATCTTGCGGCCAATATAAAGCCCGCGCTTTTTGCCATCGCGCACGATCTCGACCTTCTCACGCTCAGCGCCGATGATCTCGCTCACCAAGAACGTGAACAGCCCCGTCGTGCCGCCCGCCGCGCCGCTGAAAATCTTCAACAGACCATTGTAGGCCTTCTGAGAAGATCTCTCATCCACATAGGCCGCAACGCGCCAGTTGCCCTCACCCATACGGCCCGGAATATCCACCAACAGCCCGACGTTCAGACCGGATAAATCCTCGCCCTCGAAATGCCCCTCATCAATGGCAATCGCCATCCATGCGTGGCAATGCCCCTCAGTGGGGGGATGCGCGCCAAGCGACACAACACAGGGGCAAAACACGGTGCACGAGCAGTTCAAAAACAGCTCTCCCTTGATGGCCCACTCCGTTGGCTTCATCTTGCGGCGCAACGGATGGCTTTCCATCTTGCTGTCGATCCGCTGACTGACGGGCAGTTTATCTGCCGGTGCGCGTTCCTTCATGGCCATGTGTGACCCTCCTAAATGAGCGCCCAAACGGGCAATGCGATCCCCGCGAGGATCAAAACGACCCCCATGGGTTTGGTGACAAGATGCCCAACAGCGGGCAGTTTTTCCAAAATCATGAACAAGGTCGCCAGACCCATCCAAAGCAGCGACATCACGCCGCCCACAAACCCCAGCGCCATAAAGCCCCAGCAGCACACAACACAAAACGCGCCAAGGCCCAGCCCCATGCGCAGCCCGCCGCCGAACCCGGTTTTCCAATGCCCGACAAAATACATCATCGGTGAATGGCAGACCCCGTGGCAAACCTCTTTGATGCGCGTGAACTGGAACGCGCCGACAACAATCAACAACCCGGCCGACACCCAGACACTTTTGGCGATGCCCAGCATGTCGATGACCCCGCCAAACAACAGCCCCAACTGAACGGCGGTGATCAACGCGGCAAACGCCACCCAAACCACAAAATACCCCAGCAAAACGCCCAGCCATCCGGCCCGCGTGCCATTGGCGCTGACGATCAGGTCTTCGTAGGATCGCAACGTTGGCACCAGCGTCGGCAACATCATCGCCGCCATCATAACGGCCCACATCATAAACAAAGGCCCAAACCGCGCCATGGGCATATCCATCGGCATACGCGGGTCCATGGCCGCCATCGCCGCGCCCATGTCACCGGGCCGCCCGATCAGATCAAGATCCATATCAACGGCCATCATGAACATCATCGCCCACGCCAAAAGGATCGCGACAAAGAACGCCACCCATAGCGCAGACCTGATGTTGAAAAAGGCTGTCATGCGAACGCCCTCCCAAGCGACTCAATCCTTGCCAATCATATGTCTGACATTTAATTGTCTGACAAATGAAAAATGCACCTGACCTCTCCGCCCAAATTGCCAAATCCATCCGCGACGCCATTGTGTCCGGTGATCTCGACATCGGTGAACGCCTCCCGAGCGAAGCAGAGCTTAGCGAACAATTCAATGTCTCCCGCTCTACCGTGCGCGAGGCGTTGAAACGGCTCGCCGCCCAATCCCTGATCCGCACACAGCGCGGGGCCACAGGCGGGGCGTTCGTCAACAAACTCCGGTTCGAAGACGCCTACGGGCAGCAAATCACAACCTCCGCCCTTCTCCTCAGCATGAACGCCGTTGATTTCGTCACGGCTTGCGAAGCGCGCTTTGCCCTTGAACGCGCCTGCGCGCCCTTGTCCGCAGATCGCCGCACCGCCGATCACCTCGCCACGATGCGCGCCGAAATCACCCGTCAGGGGCAGCCGGGCCTATCCGACGAAAGCTTTTGCGCCTCAGACGTCGCCTTTCACCGCGCACTGGTGGATGGTGCGGGCAATCCGGTTCTGTCCTATCAGCTCGCCGGCGCAGTCGAAGCGATTGAACCACTGATGAACATGATCACCTTCACCGCGCGCTCGCGCGATCACATCATCGGGCTGCACACCGCCATCGCCGACGCCTTGGAATCACAGGACGCGGCGGCGGTCGACAGCCTGCTCGCCGATCTCGCGGCCTATACCTCAAAACTCGGTCAATCCGTGGCCGACGCAAAGCCATCCAAAACTTAAACCGAACCAACACCCCCACCGGCTCGTAATACTATCAAACATCAAGGAGCCATCATGGACTACATCAGCCCCGCCATCGCCCTACTGACCATCGCCTTCGGGGCCTTCGGGTTCCTGGCCCCGCGCTACACCATGGGCGCGCTGGATTTTGAAACAACCAAATCAACCATGGGCCTGTCCGAACTGCGCGCAGGATCGGGTGGCTTGTTCGTTGCCGTGGGCCTGTGGTGCCTGTTCACCGGCGATCCTTACGCCTATTTCATGCTCGGCGTGGCCTACGTCGGCGCGGGCGCGGGGCGGTTTCTGTCGATCCTCATCGACAAGCCCCCCCTGACCAAAGCACTGGTCTTTCTGGCGTTCGAATGGCCCCCCGCCGCCCTTCTGATCTGGCTCAACTGGCCCGTCTAAACGCGCCGCCCCGCTTCTTTGGTTCTAAAATATCCAATTCCACCCTTTGCAGCAGGCACCAGCCCCCCTATATATGGGATGTCCCTCGGGACTATGAACATAAACGCGCTCGTAATAAGCGGATCGGACCCGGGGGCGGTACCCGGCGTCTCCACCATCACGCCCTTCACTGGGATGGCTCATTTGGCCGATATGGGGACGAAATAGGATCGACGAACGTCTAAAGGGGTTAGCTTTGTTTCGGTGAGTCACCACCGTTATCGGTACATTCAAGCTAGTTGCAAATGACAACAATGCTCAGGTAGCACTCGCAGCGTAAGCTGTGCGTAATACCGAAACTTAAGCCCTTACGCTTAGCAGCCTAAGGCGGGGTTCGCAGGTACCTGGCAACAGAAACCTGCACTTTACCTCCTCGACGATCAACACGCCCGAACACGCGGACCCAACGGACTCCGCATTTGTCCTGCGGCCAATTGCTCTGTCCTGGGATTGTGTTTGCGGGCAAACCCAAGGCAACAGAAACCTGCACTTTACCCCCCTTCCATTTGCGCGCACACTTCATCGATGAAGAGTTTTTTGTCCGCCCTCCTCCTTGCTGCCACGCCCGCTCTTGCCTGCGACACGGCCCTGATCCTGACCATCGATGTGTCCAATTCCATCGACGTGGCCGAATACAAACTCCAGACAGACGGTATGACAGACGCGGTTCTGGACGCCGAAGTGATGGAGGCCTTGATCCAGGGACAAGTTGCAGTTTCAGTCATGCAATGGTCCGGCGTGGGCCGCCAAGAGGTCTCGATCCCTTGGACCCAAATCAGAACCGAGGCCGATGTGCGCAACTTCGCCGCAGACGCCCGCACAATGCCGCGTGCCTTCGTGATGTCCGATACAGCCCCGGGCGACGCCATCCTGTTCGCGCTCGATTTTATGCAAACCGCGCCGACCTGCGAACGCCAAGTCATTGATATTTCGGGCGACGGCACACCAAACGCGGGGTCTGACACCCGCACCGCCTCCCGTCAGGCCGAACGCCAAGGCGTGACAATCAACGGTATCGCGATTGAATCCATGGGCGTGGCCATCACCACATTCTTCAGCCGCGCCGTGATCACCCGCGACGGGTTCGTCATCACTGCCCGCACCCACCGCGACTACCCCCGCGCGATCCGCGAAAAGATCCTGCGCGAAGTGTCCCGCGTGTTCGGCTAAAGCGCCGCCGTTATAAAGGCAGGGCCACCGTCGATTTGATTTCTTCCATGCTCAGCAACGCGGTCACATTGAACACCCGCACCTCTGATATCAGGGCCTGATAAAACACATCATAGGCCCGCGCGTTTTTCACCCGCACCTTCAGGATATAATCAATGTCGCCCGCCAGCCGATGCGCCTCTTGCACCTCTTCGCGATCCATCAAGGCTTTCAAGAACTTAGCCTGCCAATCCGCTTCATGTTCAGACGTGCGGATCAGCACAAAGAAACAGGCCTCAAAACCCAACGCTTCGGCATCCAGCATCACCGTCTGTTGGCCCACCACACCAGCCTCGCGCAGTTTGCGAATCCTGTTCCAAACCGGCGTCTTGCTCGACCCCACAGATTTGGCGATTTCGTCCAAAGATTGCCCCGCATCGCGCTGCATCTCGCGTAGGATTTTCCGATCCAACTCGTCTATCCGAACATCCATTCGCTTTTCTCCCGTGATCGAAAATTATCTGACTGAATTGCGCAATACGCGGAACAATCATCCCTTTCAACCCGCCGCATAAAGCATTTATTGGAATAATATTCTATATTGCAGGGAAGCAATTGGAAAAAGCACATGAAGCACTTCCCCATCTTCCTCGCCGTTGAAGGCCGCCGCATCGTTCTTGCGGGCGGTGGTGACGCCGCACTGGCCAAACTGCGCCTGCTTCTCAAGACCGAAGGCCGCATCACTGTCATCGCCGAAAACGCCGCCCCCGAAATCCACACTTGGGCGCAAACCGGCAAACTGACGTTGATCGAACGAGCCATGGAACCGGGCGATGCAATGTGCGCGTCCCTGTTTTACGCCGCCCACGAAGACGCGGTTGAAGACGCACGCACAGCCGCCCTCGCCCACCGCGACGGCGCGCTGGTCAACATCGTGGACAACCTTGGCGACAGCCAATTCATCACCCCCGCCATCGTGGATCGTGACCCCGTGACCGTGGCCATCGGCACAGAAGGCGCGGCCCCTGTGCTGGCCCGCGCCATCAAAAAAGACCTCGAAGAACGCCTGCCTGCCTCGCTTGGCACTCTTGCGCGCATCGGTAAGTCGTTCCGCGGCATGGCCGAAAAGCTTCCCTTTGGTGTGGCGCGCCGCAACTTCTGGGCGGATTATTATTTCAACGCAGGCCCCCGCGCGGTGACCCATGGTGAAAACGCCGTCGAAGAAGCGCTCGACGCGTTGCTGCATGATCACCTGAACACCGATGCCAAACCCGGGCATATCGATCTGGTCGGTGCGGGCCCCGGTGATCCTGATCTGCTGACGCTGAAAGCGCGCAAAGCCCTCGATAAGGCGGACGTCGTGATTTACGACCGCTTGGTCACGCCCGAAATCCTCGAACTGGCGCGCCGCGAAGCGATCATGATCGACGCGGGCAAAGAAGGGTTCGGAAAATCCATGGCGCAAGGCGACATCAACGCGCTGATCGTGGATCACGGGCTGCAAGGGCACCACGTTGTGCGCCTTAAGGCGGGCGACCCGACGGTGTTTGGCCGCCTCGACGAAGAAATCGACGCGATCACAGCGGCTGAACTGTCTTACACCATCGTCCCCGGCATCACCGCCGCGTCTGCCGCTGTCGCGGGCATCGGCCAGTCCCTGACCAAACGGGGCCGCAATTCATCCGTGCGCTTTATCACCGGACACGACACCAAAGGGTATGCCGATCACGATTGGCGCGCGCTGGCCGAAGATGGGCAAGTCGCCGCCATCTACATGGGCAAGAAATCCGCACGCTTTATTCAGGGCCGCCTGCTGATGCACGGCGCCGACCCGCTGACACCAATCACGATCATCGAAAACGTCAGCCGCGCCGATCAGCGCGTCATCGCAACAACGCTGGTGGAAATGGAACCGACGATTACAAACGCCCAAATCAGCGGACCTGCGTTGGTTTTCATGGGCTTAGCCCCCCGCGATGCAGTTCTTGCGGCAAAAACCACACCCGTAGCCATACCAGACCCATACCAAACCCATACCCGACCCATATCCACTCAGGAGGCCCTGTAATGCCCCGCGCTTTTACCCCCAAAGTGATCACCGCGAACCTTCTGATCGAAGGGGACGCCGTCTGGTTCACCGCCACTGACACATGGTCCGGCAACATCAAAGACGCCGAATTCCTGACCGACGAAGCCCACGCCGATCTGCGCCTCCTCGAAGCGCAGGCACAGCAATCGGTGATCGCGGGTGCCTACCTCGCGGACGCGGGCATGGACGACGCGGGCCCGACCACAACCCACTTTCGCGAAGCCTTCCGCACACGCGGCCCATCAAATTACGCACACGGCAAGCAGGTAGAAAACAATGTATAAATACAATGACTTCGACGAGGCTTTTGTCCGTGAACGTGTCGCGCAATTCCGCGGTCAGGTCGAATGCCGCATCGACGGATCGCTGACAGAAGACGAATTCAAACCGCTGCGTCTGATGAACGGTTTGTACCTGCAATTGCACGCCTACATGCTGCGCGTGGCGGTGCCTTACGGCACGCTGAACGCCGATCAGATGGACATGCTTGCCCACCTCGCGCAGACCTATGACAAAGGCTATGGCCACTTCACGACCCGTCAGAACATCCAGTACAACTGGCCGTCCCTCAAAGACGTGCCAGACATGCTGTCCAACCTCGCGGACGTCGGCATGCACGCCATCCAAACCTCTGGAAACACTATCAGAAATGTGACCGCCGACCATTTCGCAGGTGCCGCCGCGGATGAGGTCGCGGATCCACGCCCAGTGGCCGAACTGCTGCGCCAATGGTCCACCGACCACCCCGAGTTCCAGTTCCTGCCGCGCAAGTTTAAACTGGCCGTGACGGGGTCTGAAAATGACCGCGCCGTGATCAAGGCCCACGACATCGGCATTCAGATTGTGCAGCAAAATGACGAGATCGGCTACAAGATCATCGTCGGTGGCGGCCTTGGCCGCACCCCGATGATCGGCAAAGTTATCAATGACTTCCTGCCACAAGCTGATCTGTTGCCTTACGTCGAATCCATCGTGTCCGTCTGGAACCGCCTTGGTCGCCGTGACAACAAATATAAGGCCCGCATCAAGATAACCGTGCATGAACATGGCATCGATGAAATCCGCCGTCTGGTGGACGAACGTTTCGCCCAAGTCCGCCCGACGTTCAGTGGCGTAGATCAAGACATGCTGGCAGAGATTGAAGCGCAATTCGCCGCCCCCGATTTCAAGGTCGCCAGCACCGACGGATACGAGGCCGCTCGCATGGCCAACCCCGCGTTTCGCAGTTGGACAGATACCAATCTGACCGCCCACCGCGCGGACGGTTATGCAATCGTTAGTATCTCTGTGAAAAAACATGGGGCCACGCCGGGCGATGCCACGGCGGATCAAATGCGCGTTATGGCCGATCTGGCCCGCAAATACGGCCACAATGAATTGCGCATCAGCCACGAACAGAACGTCATCCTGCCCCACGTGCATAAATCCGACCTCGCCAAACTTTATGCAGAATTACGCGCGGCGGATCTGGCGACGGCAAACATCGGCCTCGCGTCCGATATCATCGCCTGCCCCGGCATGGATTACTGCGCCCTCGCGACTGCACGTTCCATCCCGATCGCGCAGCAAATTGCCACCCGTTTTGATGAACTGAAAATCGAACACGACATTGGCGCGCTGAAAATCAAAATCTCGGGCTGCATCAATGCCTGCGGGCACCACCACGTCGGCCATATCGGCATTCTTGGACTGGATCGCGCAGGCGTTGAAAGCTACCAGATCACCCTTGGCGGCGATCACACGCAAACCGCCGCAGTCGGTGAACGCGCAGGTCCGGGCTTTAGCGCGGACGACATTGTGCCCGCAATTGAACGGCTTGTTTACGGATATATGGAATTACGGGACGACGCCGACGAAACCTTCCTTGAGGCCTACCGCCGCCTTGGCGCCGCCCCTTTCAAAGCCATTCTTTACCCAGAGGAGAAAGCTGATGCCGCTTGATGGACGCACGCAAACGCTCAACCGCTTGTTCAAAGACAAAGACGCGCAGGATGTGATGGAACACGCCCTGACGATGCTGGGTGATGTGGCCATGGTCAGCTCGTTCGGGGCGGAATCTGTGGTGCTGTTGCACATGGCCGCACAGGTGGATCGCAACGTGCCAGTGCTGTTCATCGATACGGAAATGCTGTTCCCCGAAACGCTTGAATATCAGGCCAAGGTCGCTGACACGCTGGGTTTGACGGGTGTTAAAACCATCACCGCCAAACGCGATGTGCTGTTTGAACGCGACAACGAAAACCTGCTGCATCTGCATGATCCCGACGCCTGTTGTGCCTTGCGCAAAACCGAACCGCTTGAGGCTGCGTTGCGCGACGTCGACACATGGATTTCAGGGCGCAAACGGTTTCAGGGCGGCAGCCGCGCAGCACTTGAAATGTTTGAGGTGGACCGCCCCCTTGGCCGCCTGCCCCGCATTAAGGTCAACCCGCTAGCCCATTGGGACAGCAGCGATCTGCGTAGTTACATCGAAACCCACAATCTGCCCCGTCATCCGCTTGTCGCGAAGGGGTATCCGTCCGTGGGCTGCATGCCGTGCACGACCCGTGTGAACGCTGGCGAACCTGCCCGCGCGGGCCGCTGGCGTGATCAAGCCAAAACAGAATGCGGCATCCACTTTGGTGGTTCAGCCGGACAGCAAGGATAAAATAATGAGCGTGATTGTAACCGACACAGGCTTTGGCGCCGATGATTGGACAACCGATTTCGTGGCCTTGGCAGATATGGCCGCCAATGATTGTGGTGCCGTGGCGATTGACCTTGCGTCAGATGCGGAACCCGATGATCTGGCCGGCTGTCTGGACCGCATCGCCATGATCCGCGTGGATTTCCCCAGCTTTGCCGACGGGCGCGGATTCACCATCGCCGCCCAGCTGCGCCGCCTCGGCTTTGGCGGTCGTCTGCGCGCGCGCGGCCATGTGATTGCGGATCAATACGCTATGGCGCGGCGCAGCGGATTTGACGAAGTTGAAATCGCACAAGACCTCGCGGCCCGCCAACCCGAACCCCAATGGCTGGCCCGCGCCAACTGGCGGGATCATGATTATCAATCCCGCATGCGCGGATAAAGCACAACAACCCCCCCTTTCACTGACATAGATCAACGCGTAACAGAGGGACGCGGGCGCAAGCTCGCGCCGATATCCACATGACAGAAATGAAG
Organism: Octadecabacter dasysiphoniae; assembly: GCF_021532615.1. Lineage (GTDB taxonomy): Bacteria > Pseudomonadota > Alphaproteobacteria > Rhodobacterales > Rhodobacteraceae > Octadecabacter > Octadecabacter dasysiphoniae. The sequence goes on along the minus strand of NZ_JAKGAQ010000001.1, from coordinate 1,086,995 downwards.
CCCGTGCCAGATTCAAAGATCGAACCAGCGACCAAAGCCGTTCCCGCCCTGCCCGATGCGCAGACTGTAACGGACGTTAAACATTACACGGACCGTTTGTTCAGCTTCCGCATGACACGTCCCGCGTCCATGCGGTTTCGTTCCGGTGAATTTGTGATGATCGGCCTGATGGGCGATCCACACCCCGAAACCGGCAAGGTCAAACCGCTGCTGCGCGCCTATTCGATCGCGTCGCCATCTTGGGATGAAGAACTGGAATTCTATTCCATCAAAGTGCCAGACGGCCCGCTGACATCCAAATTGCAGCATATCAAGGTCGGCGATGACGTAATCATGCGCCCCAAACCCGTAGGCACGTTGGTCCATGACGCGCTGCTGCCCGGCAAACGCATCTGGTTCTTTGCCACAGGCACAGGGTTTGCGCCCTTCGCCAGCCTTCTGCGCGAACCGCAAACCTATGAAGATTACGATGAAATCATCATCACCCACACCTGCCGCGAAGTGGGTGAACTTACCTATGGGCGCGACCTTATCGAAAGCCTGAAAACAGATGAGCTGCTGAACGAAGTCATCGGCGAAGGGTTCTGGAAGAAGATCAAATATTACCCCACCACAACCCGAGAGCAGAGCCCGAAGATGGGCCGCATCACTGATCTGATGAAATCCGGTGAAGCCTTCGAAGACCTCGGCGTGCCGCCCCTGAACCCCGACAATGACCGCGCGATGATCTGCGGCAACATGGCGTTCAACCTCGAACTCAAAGACATGTTCGAAGACTACGGGCTGGTAGAGGGCGCCAATTCCAACCCGCAACACTACGTCGTGGAAAAAGCCTTCCTCGACTAAACAGACCCGTCAGATACAAAAAGGGCCGCTCAATCGAGCGGCCCTTTTCATGTGTTGTGAACCAACCTTAGAGGCCTGTTGCTTCTTTGATCTGGGCAATCACAGCAGAGATCGCATCAGGGTTGTCCCCTGCCGCAGTCACAGCCGCCTTGAGAGGTGTCGACACCAGCGCGCCGAGCTCTTGGCCGTCGATCCATTCGTTGATCTGTGCGGCGTCGAATGTCTCAGGTGTCAAAAGACCCATGATGTCCATGCCGTCAGACGCAGCAGCCACGTCATCAATCGCGTCTTGTGCAGCTTCACCGGCTTCAACAGCCTCGGTCACTTCTTCCGTGGCAGCGTCTGCAGTTTCGGACACAGTCGCGGTGCCCTCTTCTACAGCGGCTTCAGCTTCAGCAGCAGCGGCCTCTTCAAGGGCAGCAGCCTCTTCAGCGGCAGCGGCAGCAGCTTCTTCGGCGGCGGCGGCTTCAGCAGCAGCAGCTTCTTCAGCGGCAGTCGCAGCAGCAGCGGCTTCTTCTTCAGCGGCAGCAGCGGCGGCAGCAGCTTCTTCTTCAGCGGCAGCAGCAGCGGCGGCTTCTTCTTCGGCAGCAGCAGCAAGCGCAGCAGCCTCTTCTTCAGCGGCAGCGGCTTCTTCTTCGGCGGCAGCAACGGCAGCCGCGGCTTCGTCAGTTACACCATCAACAGCGCCTTCAACAGCTTCGGCAGCGTCATCAACCGCGTCGCTTGCAGCATCCGCTACACCTTCGGCAGCATCTGTTACCGCTTCGACAGCACCTTCGGCCGTGTCTGTCACAGCGTCAGCCGCATCAGACGCCATGTCTGCCGCGCCTTCAGCCACGTCGCCAGCTGTTTCCATGGCGCCGTCAGCAGCTTCTGTTGCCATTTCAGTTGCGCCAGAAAACACTTGCGCCGGGTTCTTGCCGTTTACGCCCCACTGGTAGCCAAAAAAGCCCAGCACAGCGATGACAATAATAGCAATCGTGCCTCTCATGATCTTCGTCCTTTAAAAACATGGCCCCCAACTGGACCTCGGCTGGGGGTATGCCATGCTGCGCGTGCAAAGAAAAGCGGGAACCGATTGTGGTCTTTCCCCGTCAAACCCGTTGGCGGAAAGACGCTTTTGCGCCTTGAAGTGCGGGCGCGGCGGGTTTACGTTGCAGCACTCTAAGGCAAACAATCTAAGGACAAGTCCCATAGCCCGCAGACCTCACAACGCGCCACCCGCGCGTGACACCGGACCACGCGTCAACGACCGTATCCGCGCTACCGAAATCCGCCTCATTGGCGCAGAAGGCGAAAACGTCGGCGTTGTAACGCCCGAACGCGCCATGGTGATGGCAGAAGACGCCGGCCTCGATCTGGTTGAAATCTCTCCCAATGCGACGCCGCCCGTCTGTAAAATCATGGACTTCGGTAAGTTCAAATACGAGACGCAAAAGCGTGAGGCCGAAGCCCGCAAAAAGCAAAAGATCATTGAGATCAAAGAAGTCAAATTCCGTCCCAACACGGATACAAATGACTACGATGTCAAAATGCGCAACGTCTATAAGTTCCTGGAAAACGGCGACAAAGTGAAGGTGACTTTGCGGTTCCGTGGCCGTGAAATGGCCCACCAGAACCTTGGCCGTGAACTTCTTGAACGCGTCGCAGCTGACACCGTGGAACACGGTAAGGTGGAAAACTTCCCGAAAATGGAAGGCCGCCAGATGGTCATGCTGATCGGGCCACTGCCGCAAAAAGGCTAATTCAGTCTGGTCGAAATTTTGAGAGCGTCGGTCTTAGCGGATCGGCGCTCTTTCTATTTAGGCTCCGTTCTCAATCGGGAATTGGGCGGCGATTGCGACGATCTCAATCAGGGTCGTTCCCCTGTCGCCAAGATCCGCACCGACGCAGGCCCGCTGCGGCCAGTTATCCTGCGGCCCGATCCAAGCTGTCCAAACACGATCCATTTCACCTTTGTTCGCCATATCATGCAAATAAATCGTCACCTGCAAAAGCCCGGCTTTGGATGCACCAAAGCCCGCCAGCCGATCATCAAGAAAGGCCAGCGCGTTTTGTGTTTGCGCCACGATTCCATCCGCCGCGGCTGGATCGTAGGCCACAGCATAAACCACGCCGTTGTGCGCCGTGGTCAAACTGCGGCCCGCAATATCCGCTGGTTCGCGTTCAATCGTCATTTACGCGGCCCAGCTTATGCGGCAGATGCAACCGCCCGCCCCGTCATGACCTTTACCAGGTGCGCGCGATATTCGCCGGATCCGTGCAGATCGCTGATCATGTCGTCCCCACTGATCGACAGGTCCGGCAAAGCATCCGCGCTGAAATTCGCGCTCAGCGCTGCTTCGGCCTCGGTCCAGCGGAACACGCCCTCTTCGGACGCACCGGTGACAGCCACCCGCACGCCATCAGCGTATTTCGCGACCATCACACCGACCAGTGCAAAGCGCGACGCAGGTTGAACGAACTTTTCATAGTGGGATTTTTCGGGCACCGGAAAACGGACCTCGGTGATGATTTCCCCGTCCTCAAGCGCCGTAGTGAACATGCCTTGGAAATAATCATCCGCCGCAATTTCGCGGGTGTTGGTGATGATGCTCGCACCCGATGCGAGCGCCGCCGCCGGATAACAGGCGGACGGATCGTTGTTGGCCAAAGATCCACCAACCGTGCCGCGATTGCGCACCGCAGGATCGCCGATATGGGACGCAAGCCCCGCCAACCCGGGATAGGCCGAAGCCTCGCGCGCGACCACCGCATGGGATGTCGCCCCGCCCACACAAACCTCGTTCGCGTCTGACATGCACACACCGTTCATCTCACCGATACCGGTAAGACTGACCAAGGTGGACGGGATCGCAAGGCGTTGTTTCAACGTCGGGATCAGCGTTTGCCCCCCGCCCAGCGCTTGTGCGTCTTCTTCTTTCAGGGCCTTCGCCGCGTCCGCAATCGTCGAGGGACGTGTCATTTCAAAGTTATACATCTCTCAAACTCCTTTAGCGTTCATGGCTTCCCAGACGCGGCTTGGCGTCAGGGGCATATCCATATGGGTGACGTTTTTGCCCCCCGATTGCATCGCATCAATCACGGCATTCACGACCGACGCAGGCGATCCGATCGCCCCCGCCTCTCCGCAGCCTTTGACGCCGAGCGGGTTGTGTGCGCACGGCGTGCCATCGTCGTGGTTCACTTGATAGAACGGCACATCTTCGGCCCGTGGCATCGCGTAATCCATGTAAGATGCGCTCAGCAATTGGCCGTCATCGTCATAGGCCGTTTGTTCGATCAACGCCTGACCGATGCCTTGGCCAATGCCGCCATGGACCTGTCCTGTCACGATCATAGGATTGATAATGTTGCCAAAATCATCCGCCGCCGCGAACCGTTCAATGGTGACCTTGCCGGTTTCAGGGTCCAGCTCGACCTCGCAGGCATAAGCGCCGCTTGGGTATGTAAAGTTGGCAGGATCATAAAACGCCGTTTCCTCCAACCCCGGTTCGATGTCTTCAATCGGGAAGTTATGGGGAATATAGGCCTTGAACGCGACCTCACCGAAGCTGACGGATTTGTCCGTGCCCGCGACGCTGAAATTGCCCGCCTCAAACTCGATATCCGCCTCGGCGGCTTCCAGCATGTGGGCGGCGATCTTTTTGGCCTTCGCGATGATCTTTTCAGTCGCGCGCACCACCGCAGATCCACAAACCGCCAAGGACCGCGACCCATAGGTCCCCATCCCGAACGGAATTTTCGCCGTGTCGCCATGCACAATATCAATGCTTTGTGGATCGATCCCCAGCATTTCAGCAACCACCTGCGGGAACGCTGTTTCGTGCCCCTGCCCGTGGCTGTGCGCCCCGACCATGACGGCCAGACTACCGGTCGCATTCACCCGCACTGTGGCGGCATCATAAAGACCAACCCGCGCACCCAAAACACCAACGAGGTTTGACGGTGCAATCCCGCAGGCCTCAATATAGGCGTTCAGACCAAGGCCGCGCAGCTTGCCGTTCTTTTCACTTTCGGCGCGACGTGCGGCAAACCCAGGCCGGTCAATCATCGCCTCAAGCTTGTCCATTTGCAGATCGTAATTGCCGCTGTCGTACTCCAGTCCCGCAGCGCTCGCGAAGGGGTACTGATCGGGTTTGACGAAATTCTTGCGCCGCAGCTCAATCGGATCCATCCCAAGTTCACGCGCCGCCATGTCGATAACCCGTTCAATCGAGTACGTCGCCTCTGGCCGTCCAGCGCCGCGATAGGCGTCAACGGGCACGGTGTTGGTAAACACGGCCTTCACGTTCACATAGACATTGGGCACGGTGTAGTTTCCGGCCATCAACGTTCCATGCAGGAACGTCGGTGTGGCGGTGGAAAAGTTCGACAAATAGGCGCCGACATTGGCCATGGTTTCCGTGCGAAACGCGATGAATGTACCATCTTTTTCACAGGCCAGTTCGATCTTGGTGACGTGGTCACGCCCGTGGGCGTCTGACAAAAACGCCTCAGAGCGTGTGGACGTCCAGCGCACAGGGCGTTTCAGCTTTTTGGACGCGGCAAGCACCAGCGCCTCTTCGCCGTAGTGGTAGATTTTGGAACCAAATCCGCCACCAACATCAGGCGCAATCACCCGCAATTTGTTTTCCGGAATTCCGAGAACGAACGCACAGATCAGCAGGCGCGACATATGCGGGTTCTGGGAGGTGGTATAGAGCGTGTATTCCCCCGTGCCCGCGTTGTAATCGCCCATGGACGCACGTGTTTCCATCGCATTAGGCACCAGACGGTTGTTGACCAGTTCCAGCGTCGTGACATGCGGCGCGGCCTTAATCGCAGCGTCCGTCGCGGCGCGGTTGTCTTCAATCCAGCCCCAGTCAAAACAGACGTTTGTGTCGATTTCATCATGCACCAGACCACCGCCCGCCACAGCTGAGGCCATGTTGATCACTGCAGGCAGTTCTTCGATGTCCGCCTCAATCGCGCCAGCCGCATCCAGCGCCTGTTCGCGGGTTTCAGCGACCACAGCGGCGTAGGCATCCCCCACATGGCGCACTTTGCCGTGGGCCAGCACGGGGCGCTTGGGTTCTTTCATCGGTTCGCCGTCACGTGAATTGATCAGCCAGCCCGCAGGGTTGCCGCCGACCTCGACGAAATCCTCACCTGTGAACACGGCAAGCACACCGGGCATGCCCTCGGCTGTGGATGTATCAATGGATTTAATCACACCATTGGCGACATCGGATCGCACGAATATCGCATGGCATTCGCCCTGAAGGCGGATGTCGTCGGTGTAGTTCCCCTCGCCCGTCAAGAACCGGATGTCCTCGCGGCGCACGGTTGCGGCACCAATGCCGCCTTCTGTTGTTGTGTTGTCCTTAGGCATAGAAAGGTCCTCCCTCAGGCAGTGCCGCTTATCAAAGTGTCCGCGCCTCCCCGCGCTGGCACCCAAAGCTGGCGCTGCGGTGAATTACTCAGCGGCGATGGATGACACGTCCTGACCGGACGCGGCTAAAATCGCTTTGACGATGTTGTGATATCCTGTGCAGCGGCAAATATTGCCTTCCAGATAGGCGCGCACTTCAGCCTCGCTCGGCTTTGGATTATCTTTCAGCAAGGCGGCCGCTGACATCACCATGCCCGGTGTGCAGAATCCGCATTGCAACCCGTGGTGGTCCTGAAACGCCTGCTGGATCACATTCAACGATCCATCCGCGTTCGCCTGACCTTCGATGGTGCCCACCTCTGCGCCGTCTGCTTCTGCGGCAAACATCGTGCAGGATTTCACGGCCTCGCCGTTCACATGCACAACGCACGCCCCGCATTGGCTGGTGTCGCAGCCGATGTGCGTGCCCGTCATATGCAGATCGCCCCGCAGGAAATCAGACAACAGCGTGCGCCCTTCGACGTCGCCGCTGACAGCCATCCCGTTCACGGTCATTGAGACCTGTGTCATTGAAATTCCTCCCAGATATATTTGTATTTGGAATGAGTTAAGCACGGGAGGGCACGACTGAGAACCTTTTCTTACGCCGCAATGCAGCGTCAGGCGATCCGCTGCGCGTTTAACTGCGTGGGCGTCCGCGTTCCGGAATGTCCTTGAGCAATCCACCAACGCCCATCGCGCTGATTTCATCCGTACCGATGGGCAGGCCACAAATCACGCGTTCCATGACCCAATCCGCGCCGTTCATCGCAGGAGATCGCGCGCATCCTGGCAGGCCGATGACAGGTTTGTCTTCGAACGATCCCAAAAACAACAGATTGCCCGGATCAACGGGCATGCCGAACCGCGTGACCAGCCCCCCTGCTCGCCTTAAGGCTGCGGGCGCGGTGTCGTTGGGGTCAGATGTGGCCGAAGCCGTGAGGAAGAAAATCATCTCTCCCTCGGCGTTTGCAATCGCGTTGATAATCGCCGTTTCCTCGTGCGGGACATCCAGCGTTTCGACCAGATTTGTTCCCAACCGATCCAACCGCGCATCCAGAACACGGCGCCCTTTGGGTTGGGACCGCTGGCCGGGATGGTGCGTTTCAATCAACGTGGCCGTCTTGATCATCGCACTGCGGATTGTCATCGCGTCGCCCTGCGCCAGATCACCGCCAAGCACGCGGCAGGCGTCGTTCACTTCCTCCTGCGGGAGCGCGTAGGCAATGACTTTGATCGTGGCCAGCATCACCCCCGCCTCAACGCGTCGCAGGTTGGGCAATGTCGCAAGGGTGATCATTGGGTTAATGCGGTTGAGGGCCGTGATCCGCGCCACATCCAGTTCAAACAGCCCAGCACGCAGGCTCATGATATTGACGCGCCCGGTTGATGCTTTGGTCAGACGCACACCCTGCGCATCGGCGTTGGGGGCCAAGGCGTTCGCCAGCTGAACCGCCGCATCGTCTTCGCCCACATCGCCCTTTTCAAGCCGCGCAACCGTAACGTTTTCAATTCCGAGGGCTTTAAGGGCAAGCACATGCCCGTCCCCCAGCACGATCCCTTTGCTAAGCGCCGCCGCTGGCACACCATGCGCCAGAATAGTGCCAAGCGCGTCGGCAACGGGAACCAGGCCAAATCTCATCGCACGCTCATCCTTTGCGCAACCGTGTCGTCACTTGTGCCATCACACTCACTGCGATTTCCGCAGGGGACCGCCCGCCAATGTCCAACCCCACAGGTGCATGGATTCGGGCAATCTGATCGTCGTTAAATCCCGCCTGTTGCAGACGTGTAATGCGTTTGCCATGAGTCCGTTTGGACCCCAGACAGCCAAGATAAAACACATCACTGGTTAACGCCGCCATAATGGCCGGATCATCAAGTTTCGCATCGTGGGTCAGCGTCACAACAGCCGTGCGCGCATCCAGCCCTGCCGATTTCAGCGCCGCATCCGGCCAATCATCCAGAATTTGCACATCAGGAAACCGCGCGGGCGACCCGAATGCGGGGCGCGGGTCAACAAGGATCGGATCATACCCGCAGGCGCGCGCCAGTGGCAGCAAGTGTTGCGCGATATGCACACCGCCCACAACGATCATGCGCAAGGGCGGGTTATGAATGGCCACAAACGTGCGCCCGTCGTCTTCAACGCCGGATCGATCCAGCCGGAACCTGTCCGGATATTCGCCAACGTCACCTAGGCGTCGATCCCCGCTGTCCAGATCGGCAACATAGGCAATGGCCGTTCGCGCCATGCGCGCCGCGACAAGCCCCTCAAGGACATCCACAGGCATCGCACCGCCCACAGGTTCCACCAGCACACGGATGGTGCCACCACAGGCCAGACCAACAGCAAAGGCCTCATCATCGCTGACACCAAATTCCAGCTGCCGCGCCGTGCCATCCTCAAGCGCGTCCAGGGCATCGACAATCACAGCGCCTTCGACGCAGCCCCCCGACACGGACCCTTGCATGTGCCCATCCCCCCGGATCGCCAATTGGCTACCCACCGGGCGCGGCGCGGACCCCCAAGTTTGCACCACCGTGGCAATCACAGCACCCTGCCCCGCGCGGTGCCAATCCAGTGCCAGTGCGGGAATACCGCCCAGCTCGCTGTCGGGCGTGTCGTTCAACTGTCGTCTTCCGGCAAGGTGAACACCTGCCCCGGATAGATCAGATCAGGATCACGGATACGGTCTTTGTTGGCCTCAAATACATTCACATAAAGCACGCCCGACCCGTAGCGTTCCTCAGCAATCGCCCAAAGCGTCGTTCCGGCCTGAACCGTGCGTGTCGCGATGGTGAAATCGGGGTTATCGACCGCGTCCGCCATGGCCGCGATCACGTCGTCGGGGTCTTCGCGCAGGAACGGCGTTTCAATACGGCTGACGACATCACCCGCAACATCCACTTCGTCGATGCGCAGGGTGTAAACGCCGGTGTCCACATCCGGCAAATCCCCGCGCCAACGGCCATCGGCATCTACTGGCAGGCGGCTGATCGCGACATTGTCCACATAGACCTGCACGAACCCCTGCCCCAGCGCGCGCCCGCCAAGAACAACATCACCCTCCGGATCGTAGGTGATCGTGTCCAGCGCCACGGTCGACATGACTTCGGGCGGCGTGTCGGCGGGAACTGCGGGTTGGACGACCTCAACCCCGTCGCCCGTCACGGCCAGAATTGCAGGCGTTGCAGGGGCTTCGGGGGCGGCACTATCCTCGGGCGTATTGGGCGTGTCTGCGATCACGGGAACAGCCGGGGCCGCTTCGGCGACATCATTGATCGGTTCGGCCGCAACCTCCGGCTCCGCGACGCCAACATCGTCTTCCACCGCCACATCAGCAATTGGATCAGCCACCGGATCAGTTACGGGCGCTTCGGCCACGACGACAACGACAGGGGCCGGATTGGCGTCAAAAATGAACGTCCGCTCAGCGATCAATCCAGCACCATCAGGATCACCGACCACGGTCATGACCCGCGCCGCATCCGAATATCCAAGGAAACCGATCACCAGAAAGGATCCATCCGCGCCGACGTCCACGCGTTCAACCTCGCCACCGTCAACCATCACCGCCAGCGGCTGACCAGGTTCAGCGACCCCAGACACCAGAAACGCACCGTCCGGTTCGAACCGACGATCGGTAACCTGTGGCAACAGTGGCGTGGTAACCTGCGGTGCCTCAACGACAGGTTCAACTGGCGCTGTGACAGCGGCCTGTTCCACCACTGCGGTGTCTGGCGCGGGCGTGGTCGCCCGAAGATCGTCCTGAATGGGCCGCAAAATCACGGCCGCCACAACGGCAACTGCCACAATGCCGGCCCCGCCGATGGCTAAAGTCTTGGTCTGCACGAAATGCTCCCCTTTCGTGGTGTCAAAGCAGCTTTGCGGCCCCAACGGTTGGCAGACCTTAACAACGCGGCTATCAGGGGTCAAAAGATGCTTTTGCCCCCCTTCCCCCAGATCGGAGCCCCCATGACACACCTGCCGTTTTCCGTCTGCGTTTATTGCGGTTCCCGCGATGGTAATGACCCCGCGTTCGCACAGGCCGCGGGCGACTGCGGCGCAATGCTGGCACGCAAGGAATGGCGGCTGGTTTACGGTGCGGGTGACGTCGGGCTGATGGGGCGCGTCGCGCGGGCGGCACAACTGGGCGGCGGCGATACCTTTGGCGTGATCCCCCAGCACCTGATGGATTGGGAGGTCGGCAAAACCGATCTGACGACCTTTATCGTCACCGAAACCATGCACGAACGTAAAAAGGTCATGCTGATGAACGCACAGGCTGTTGTGGTTCTGCCCGGGGGCGCGGGCAGTATGGATGAATTGTTCGAAGCCATGACATGGCGCCAGCTTGGCCTGCACGACAAACCAATTTTCATTCTGAACACCAATGGATACTGGGATGCACTATTGGCGCTGTTTGATCAGATCATCGGCAACGGTTTTGCCGATGCGTCCCTGCGTGACTACGCAACCGTGGTGTCCGATGTGGCCGAACTGGAACATGAATTGACCAAAGCCGCAGCCGACCGAAAGTGACGCGTACGGCCTATTGGTGACAAATCATCAACAATTCCCCCTACAATTCAGGATTGTACGCATGATATCCACAACGTCGGCGTAACTTGGCCAGAAAATCGATGAAGGCTTTGTTAAGATGAGGTGTTGTGCTAGTGCAGCATCAAAAGGCCCCATGGGGATGGGCTGCCTAGATTTATAAATGTATTGGAGGGCCACTGCCATGGTTCAACGTCAATTTGCAGCATTCGACAACGAAGCCTTTACCGTTTCAGACTCATCACCGCGTCTGACGCCCGGTTCGTCGATCATCAACAACTCCAGCACACCGCGCGGCACCATCTTCGAATTCACCGGCGGCTTTGAATACCAGCCGATCACGCTGGATGACACCAGCTCTGAACCCGACATCTTTAATGATGACGAAGAAGGCCAGCACGTCATTGTGGATGGTCGCGGGCTTGTCGCAGACGGCACAGAAGTCGAATCCGAAAGCTACCATTTCCTGCGCGCACTGGATGACAACGGCAACCCCACGGGTCCGACCATCACCGTCACCGTCTTTTCGCAAAACGGAAATACCTCTGACATCTGGGGCATGGCGTCTGACACCGAGCTTCAGACAGGGGTGCGTTACGTCAAAACCGGCGGGTCCAACAACGGCGACAGCGAATACGAAAGCTTCGTGCCCTGCTTTACGCCCGGTGCGATGGTCAGCACGCCCGCGGGCCTGATCCGTGTCGAAAACCTTAAGGTTGGGGATCGCGTGATGACGCGCGACAACGGTCTGCAAGACATCCACTGGATTGGCCGCAAAGACCTGACGCTGGGCGCGCTCACCGCTGATGCACGGCTGCGCCCGATCCGTATCAGCAAAGGGGCTTTGGGCGACGGTATGCCGATGACCGACATGATGGTGTCGCCAAACCACCGTATGCTGATCACGGGCCCGGAACTGGCGATGAACTTTGGCGAAGAAGAAATGCTGGTGGCGGCCAAGCATCTCGTCGGTTTGCCTGGTGTGCAAATCGTAGAAGCATGCGACGTCAGCTACATCCACCTGCTGTGCGAACGCCATGAAGTCCTGATGGTTGATGCCGTCTGGACCGAGAGCTTCCAACCCGGTGAATACGCTATGAACGGCCTCGCGTCCGAACAGTCGGATGAAGTATTTTCGCTGTTCCCCGAATTGCGCAACGGCGGGTTGAACTTGCAATTCCGCGATGCACGCACAGCGATGCGCGCCTTTGAGGCGCAGATCGCGAAAGAAGCGCTGTCCGCCTAAGGCCAGACTAGGAAACAAAAAAGGCGCCCTCGGTTGAGGGCGCCTTTTCTATGTCTGATCGAAATCTCATCACTTGCGGGATGCGACATTCCCCAGTTCACCAAGAGTTTCGCGCATCAGCGAAACCCGTCGGTGACTGGGGCTGAGTCAAATCACATGCGGGATGCGACGTTTTCCCAGTTCACAAGGTTGTCGAGGAAGTTTGTAAGGTACTTCGGACGCGCATTGCGGAAATCGATGTAGTAGGAATGTTCCCACACATCACAACCCAGCAGTGCCGTTTGGCCAAAGCACAACGGGTTCACGCCGTTTTCTGTCTTCGTGACTGCCAAAGACCCGTCAGCGTTTTTCACCAACCACGCCCAACCGGACCCGAACTGGCCCGCGCCTGCTGCGGAAAACTGGGATTTGAAATCGTCAACGGAGCCGAAGTTTTCTTTGATCGCGGCCTCAAGCTCGGACGGCATCGCGGAGACTTCGGGGCCCATCATTTCCCAGAACTGGTTGTGGTTCCAAAGCTGGCTGATGTTGTTGAAGATGCCGCTTTGGGCAACTGCGCTATCGTCATACGTGCCGACGATAATCTCTTCGAGGGACTTGCCCTCCCACTCTGTGCCTTCAATCGCCTTGTTGCCATTGGTCACATAGGCGTTGTGATGCAGGTCGTGGTGGAATTCCATTGTCTGTGCGGACATGCCGTGACCGGCAAGCGCGTCGTGGGCATATGGAAGATCAGGAAGTTCGAAAGCCATGGTGTCACCTCTGTTTTGGTATTGAATGTCTAACATGTAACAAAGCCCTCAGGTTCCCGACGTCAAGGCGCATTGCATCAAATTGGTCGCATTCCGCATTGTTTCCCCGTTTGCAACAGTGGACTTGAACGCTGGGTCCGCTATTGTGCGCACAAGGCCGGATCAACTGGCAAACGCCCCAAGCGGCGCAACGAGAGCAGGTAAATCGTGACCAAATCCAAGCGGGGCCAGATCTAATGGCCAAACACCAGTATACAATTTTGTCGATGATGAAGGACGAAGGCCATTCCCTGGTGGAATGGGTCGCCTATCACAAGCACATCGGTTTTGATAATATCTGCGTTTACACAAACAACTGCGGCGACGGCACCGATAAGATGCTGGAACGCCTACAAGAACTCGGTTGGGTGCAGCATTTCGAAAACGAAGTGCCCGAAGGCAAAAAGCCACAGCCAAACGCGCTGGCACTGGCCACCCAGAACGAAGAAGTCATGGACAGCGAATGGATCCTGACGATGGACGCGGATGAATTCCTGTCCATCAAAGTCGGGCGTGGCTGGATCAATGATGTCGTCGAACGCATGGACCCCAAGGCAGATGCCATGGCGATCACGTGGCGGTTTTTCGGGGCCAATGATGTCACAGACTGGAACCCCGGCCTTGTGATTGAAAATTACACCCGCGCGGCGCCGGACATGTTCAAAAAGGGTTGGGGCGTGAAAACCCTGTTCAAACCCTACCGCGATATCAAGCTCGGCATTCACCGTCCGCACATTAAGAAAGCCAAGCAAGAGCCTGCAAACGCTAAACTTTTGTTTGATCAGTTGTGGGTGAACGGGTCGGGTGATCCGATGCCGGACGAATTTTCACTGTCCGGCTGGCGGTCCACCAAACCCACGCTTGGCTATAAGATGGTTGAGCTGAACCACTACGCGGTCAAATCGTACGAAGCGTATTTGCTGCGCCGTGTGCGGGGCAACGTGAACAACAAAGAAGACAAATACAACGCCGCCTACTTCGCCCTGTTTGATCGCAACGAAGAGGAACACCTGAACGCCACGCGCCACGCAAAGGGCACGAAGCGTAAGATGGCCCAAATTTTGTCCGATCCGATCATGCGCGACTTGCAAGACAAAGCGCTGGAATTCCACGCCGCGCGCGTTGAAATGCTGCGCACATCCGGTGAATACGACACATGGATCAAAGACCTCAAAGAGGCGTCGGCGGTTGAGCTTGATAAGCTCGACGAAGTGCTGTTCGTCCAACACCTGCCCAAAGAATGGCAGCAAAAGGTCAAAGAACTTCAGGCGGCTGGCATTCCCGACAAAAAGATCGCCAAGATGATCGCCCAAACCCAAACGGCCAAAAAGGGTGACACCCGCAAAGCCCTGCTTGAGGCGGCGGGTGAGAACGCAGAAGACAAGCTTGATGCGCACCAGCTGAAGGACAAATCGTCCAAAGGCGGCACGCTGGACAATCCGTTCATGAACACCGAAGCCGCCGCAGGGCTAGGCGTGCCGTTGATGAATGAACGCACCCAGAAAATCGCGCTGGCCGCACAGGCAGCGGACCCCAACGATGCCGCAAGCGCCAAACTGATGGCCAAAGCCGCCGTCGCAAAACGCGCAATGGCGGCAACCACCGCACCCGAAGTCGCCCCCACCACCGCGACCATCGACATGGACGAGCCGGCACCGTCTATCGGCGACATCATCGAAGAAGCCACGCTTGAGGCATCGACAACAATCGAAAGCCCCAGCGACACGGTGCCGATCCCCGATGATATCGTAGCCAAGCCCGTCAAAAAAGCCGCGCCCAAGAAAACAGCCGCCAAGAAACCGGCGGCGAAAAAGCCCGCAGCCAAAAAACCGGCCGCCCGAAAGACACCGGCCAAAAAACCGGCGGCCAAGAAAACAGCGGCAACCAAAACCAAAGTGGCCCCAAAGAAAGCGACACCTAAATGAGCACCGCACCAAATGCGGGCCGCAAGGTCCTTGTTTCGACAATGAAGAACGAAGGGCCCTACCTGCTGGAATGGCTGGCCTACCACAAATCCATCGGCATCGATGAATTCTGTATCTTTTCAAACGATTGCACCGACGGCACAAACCTGATCCTGAACCGTTTGGACCAGATGGGCGTGGTCAAACACTTTGACAATCCGCTGGGCCCGCGCATGGATCCGCAACGCGCCGCCTATTCACGGGCGGGCAAAATGGACTTTGTGCGCAGTGCTGATTGGGTGCTGATCGTGGATGCGGATGAATTCCTGAACATTCACGTCGGGGATCGCAACGTTGACGCGCTTATCGATGCATGCGGCAGCCCTGACGCGATCTCGATCAACTGGCGCCTGATGGGCAGCCAGGGCCAATCCAAGATGACGAACGAGCCGTTTAAGGGCGATCTGGTGACAGAACGCTTTACCCGCGGGTCCAACTTTGAAGAACCTGAAAACGGCCTAGTCTGGGGCTTCAAAACCCTTTTTCGCCCTGAAAAATTCGGGTTCTTCGGCGTGCACCGCCCCAAGTGGAACAAGAAGGTCGAAATCGTGCCGGGCATGGTCACATGGACCAACGCCGCAGGCGAACCCATGGGCGATCAATACCTGCAAAAGGGCTGGCGCGGGAACAAAGACAACGTCACGAACAAATTCGCCCAAGTGAACCATTACGCGATCAAATCGCGCGAGGATTTCTTGCTCAAACGTCTGCGCGGCACGGCCAATTCCAAGAACAAAGACCGTATCGACATGGACTATTGGGACAAATACGACATCAACTCGATCGAGGACACGACCATCCCGACGGATGGCGTGCGCGCCCAGATTGATGACTGGTTGCAGGATGCTGACCTCGCCGCCCTCGCCCGTGCCTGCGCAGATTGCTCACAACGGGTGCTGGATTACCAACTGACCGTGCCGGAGTTTCGCACGTTCATCGACACAGGCCACTTCGAACCCATGAAAGAAGCGAAAGAATGACTGCGCGATATATCTGCATTGGCACCCACCATAAAACCGGCACCATCTGGATGCGCAAAGTATTCCGCGCCATCGCCAATGAACAAAACATCCCGTTCATGCAGTGTTACCGCGCCAAACGCCTTGAAGACGCGGCAGAAACCGGCCCGCATATCATCGTAAACTGGTCGTCCAGTTTTCCAAAACAGCTGATCAACATGGATCACGCGCGCTTTTTGCATATCATCCGCGACCCCCGTGATGTGCTGTTATCCGGCATGCGCTATCACCGCATCGCGCCGCTGGGGAACGAAAAATTCCTGCGCGAAGAACGGGCCGAATGGGATGATCTGAACTATCAAGACTATTTGAATGCCATGCCCGATGATCACACACGCCTGATGTTCGAGATGGAAAACAAGCACGACAAAACAGTGGGCGAAATGCTCAAGTGGCGCGACCTGAGCGCAGGTGCCACCGATCGCACCGCAGACATCAAATACGAAGACCTGATCGAGGACACCGACTGCGCCCAATTCCGCGCCATTCTGGAAGGGTTCGCAATCGAAGGGCTTGATATCGACAAAGCCGTACAAAGCTATTGGGACAAATCCCTGTTCGGGGGCCTTGCCAAAAAGGACGACCGCACCGACCGCGTCGCGCTGCATGTGGCATCGGGTAAAAAGGCGCAGTGGGTCACGAAACTGCCCCGCGAAATCGCCGAACCCTATGCAGAGCGTTACGCCGACGCGCTGAAAACGCTCGGCTATGCGGAAAATTCAGATTGGGTGAACACCTGTCTGCCTGCAGCCGAAATAGAAGCGAAATCAGCCGCTTAATCCAGCGCGCCCACCTTTGATGCTTGGGCGGCGTTGCGCAACACGCCGTCAACGTAGTCACCGACAGAGCGGAAACAGACCACGTCAAACCCAGCCTCATGGCGCCAGAACGCGGCTGCAACCTGTGCCAATCGTGTGCGCCTGAATTGCCCGATTGCAAAGCTGTCGACATGCAAATCAACCGGGCATACCCGCGCTAGAACCTCGTGGGCGTCCGCTCCGTTGATCGAAAACACCGCGCGTGCATCAGACACATCCGCAACCAGCGCATGTTCGCCCTTTAGCGCGCTGTTTAGATCCGCGATGACGTCTGCAACGTCGTCATAGGGCACCATCACCAGCAATTCATCCGGTGACATCCATGCCACGCCGCCATCGCCATCCCCCAAGACCTGCGCGGACGTTGGCATGCCCTGCCCGCACGCGGCTTTTACGGCTGATTTCATTTTTGCACTTGTCAAATCGCCACGCAGTGTGATCATCCCCCGCGCATTGCTGCGCGTGATTTCCGCAAGATTAGACATTCTGCTTCTCCCCTGCTGGGTCATAGAAAACCGGTGAAACGATCTTTGCCTGTACATCCGTGCCATCGGTTTTGGGGAAAGTGATCACCTCACCCATCCGGTCTGGCCCGTCTTTGACCAGACCCATCGCAATCCCGCGATCCAGATTGGCGCTGAAATAGGTCGATGTGATACGGCCCTGCACATTGCGCTGCCCGTTGTCGTTAACGCCTGTCGCGACTGCATAGGCCCCATCAGGAATAACCGAGCGGTCCACACTTTCGAGCCCGACCAGTTTCCAGCGGTTCGGATCAATCATATGGTTGCGCAATTGGCCACGCTTGCCGATAAAGTCTTCTTTCTTCTTGGAAATCGCCCAGTTCAGGCCAAGGTCTTGCGGGATTACCGTGCCATCGGTTTCATCCCCGATCATGATAAACCCTTTTTCAGCGCGCAGCACGTGCAGGCATTCCGTGCCATAAGGCATAACGCCGAATTCGGCCCCCGCCTCCATCAGTGCGTCCCACAATGCGGCGCCATCGCTGGCCTTCACCGCAATCTCGTAGGACAACTCGCCTGAGAACGAGATGCGATAAGCCCGCACATCAAACCCGCCAATGGTCCCGTCTGCCCATGTCATGAACGGCAGCGCATCCGCAGACATATCCATCCCGCCCAGTTTTTCCAGAACCTTACGCGCGTTCGGGCCGACAACGGCAATCTGCGCGTATTGTTCGGTCACATTGGCGACGTAGACGTTCCAGTCCCACCATTCGGTCTGTAACCATTCTTCCATATGTGCGTGGATCGCCTCTGCGCCGCCGGTGGTCGTGTGGCACAGCCATTTGTCTTCGCTGACACGCGCAACAACACCGTCATCAGACAAGAACCCCTGTTCGCCGCACATCAGGCCATAACGGCATTTGCCCACAGCCAGGTTCGACATCATGTTGGTATACATCATATCCAAAAATTTGCCCGCATCCGGCCCCTGAACGACCAGTTTGCCGAGGGTGGACGCATCCAACAGCCCTAGATTATCACGCGTGTTCTTGACCTCACGGTTCACCGCGTCTTCGACGGATTCACCGTTGCGGACATAGGCATAGGCACGCCGCCATTGCCCCACGGGTTCCCAATCGGCACCGTTGTCTTCACCCCATTCATGCATGGGGGTCTTGCGAAGAGGTTGGAACAAATCGCGCGAGGCTTCGCCGCCGATCGATCCAAGCGAAATCGGCGTGTATGGCGGGCGGAACGTCGTGGTGCCCGTCGCTGGAATAGCTTGACCCAACGCATCAGAAAGGACCGCCAGACCGTTGATATTGCTGAGCTTACCCTGATCCGTTGCCATGCCCAGCGTCGTGTAACGTTTGGTGTGTTCAACGCTTTCATAGCCTTCTTGCGCGGCCAATTGGACGTCGCTGACTTTCACGTCGTTCTGATAATCGAGCCACATTTTGGACCGCAGTTTGTACCCCGCGCCCTGCGGCATCATCCAGACCGCTTCCATCGCGGCCTCGTCCGGTGCATCGCCTTTGGCGGCTTTGCCAGCCTTGCCTGTCGCGCCAGCTGATGCCGCCGCTTGGGCACCTGCATCATGGCCATTTTTAAGACAGCCTCGCGTGCTCATCGCGCCACTGGCGATACCGGCGGTTGTCACGAAACCTGCCCCGTCTGCACCCAACGGTGGGCGGGTCGGGTCGGGCCGGAAATGGCTTTGGCCTTCGTCCCAGATCAACTTGCCGCCGCAATGGGACCACAGGTGCACCACAGGCGACCAACCACCGGACATCGCCACAGCGTCACAGGCGATTTCTTCGAGAACGGACCCTTCGCCGGCCTGCGCGCAAATTCCCACGCCCTCAACCCGTTTGCCGCCTTTGACGGACGCGATGCCCTTGCCAAACAGCACCCGAATGCCCAAGGCCTGCGCCTCTTGTGCCAATGGGCCAGCCTGCGTGCGTGCATCCACAATCGCGGGCACTTCAAGCCCGGCCTCTACCATTGCAATCGCCGTGCGGTAGGCATCGTCATTGTTGGTCACGACAACGGTGCGATCCCCGACGGACGCGCCAAAGTTCACCGCATAATCGCGTACAGCAGATGCCAGCATCACACCGGGAATGTCATTGCCTGCAAACGACAGCGGGCGTTCAATCGCGCCTGTTGCAGTCACAATCTGCTTGGCCCTGATCCGCCACAAGCGATGGCGCGGTCCTGTCTTTTCGGCCAGATGATCCGTCAAACGTTCATACGCCAAGGCATAGCCATGGTCATAAACGCCAGCGCCCATGCAGCGGGCGACAACAGTTACGTTTGACATCTTTTCAAGGTCTTGCAGGGCGTCCTTCACCCATGCATCCGCGTCCAGCCCATCAATCTGCGCGCCGTCGACAACTGCACGTCCACCCCAATCGGCGGTTTGTTCTACCAACAACACCCGCGCACCGCTGCGCCCTGCTGCCAGTGCCGCTGACAGGCCGGCAATACCGCCGCCCACAACCATCACGTCAACATGGGCATAGAAATGTTCGTACACATCCGCGTCGCGGTCTTTGGGCGCTTTGCCAAGACCCGCGGCATGGCGGATAATTGGTTCATACACGTGCTTCCACATGGGGCGCGGATGGATGAACATCTTGTAATAAAAACCTGCGGGCATGAACCGCCCCAGCTTGGCGTTCACCGCACCCACATCGAACTCAAGCGATGGCCAGTGGTTTTGTGACGCCGCCGTTAGCCCCTCGAACACCTCCTGCGTGGTGGCCCGCTGGTTGGGCTCGAACTGCCCGCCAACTCCAAGGTTCACAAGCCCGTTCGGCTCCTCCGCGCCGCTTGCGACGATGCCGCGTGGACGGTGATATTTGAACGACCGCCCCACCAACATCTGGTCATTGGCCAGCAATGCCGACGCCAGCGTGTCGCCTACAAATCCGCGCATCTGCCGCCCGTTAAAGGTAAATGACACGGGTCGCGTGCGATCAACCAACCGCCCGCCATTGCTCAAACGTGTGCTCATGCGAAATCCCTCCAAGACCAGCCCGGTCGTTTGGCGCTAATTTTATCTGAAAGCTCTTTTGGGGGCTCAAAGGTTTGCGCGCTGTAGGTGCCGAACACCTCAAGCGTCATGGTGCAGCGCGCCGCATGAAACCACTTGCCGCAGCCGTACGAATGGCGCCAGCGTTCAAAATGCACACCTTTCGGGTTTTCGCGCACGAACAAATAACCCTCGAAATCCTCTTCGGAACTGTCAGGGCCAAAGCGTTTCAAATGCGCTTCGCCGCCTGCGGACAATTCGGTTTCGTCGCAGGCCACACCACAATAGGGGCACTCAAGGATCAGCATCAGCAGACCTCCGCTTTGGAGGTCGGGCCCCCATGTTGAATGAGGGTTTTAGAAGTTTGGGTAAACGATCGTGCGATCAGGGCTGAGCCTCTCACCGCCGTGCGGGACACCCGTGATTGCGACGACAAGGAACGTCGCGACGACCCACATCCCGACAGAGCCGGACAAAAACCCACCGAGCTTGCCACGGTGGCGAAAGGTCCATGCGCTGACGTCGGTCGTGCTGGGAAGTCGGGAAATAAAGGTGTCCATCGGGTACTCACACAGGCTGCTTGATCTGCACAAAGACCTATGTGCAGACGGGCGAGGGTCAACCCCCGCCCATCCAGAATTGCCGTCAGAATGCTACGTGAGTGGTCGGTCTTATTCCGTTGGCGCCGGAACGGCAGGCGCTGTTTCAATCGCTGGGTCAGCCATTGGCGCAGTTGCGTCAGGCACGGCAACGCTTGGATCTTGGTCAAGCGGAACACCCGCCCCGCCAAAGACCGCATACAGCACGACGAGCAAGATAACCGTGCCCACAAGGATAAATCCAACGCCACCCGCGCCGGACCCTTGGTCGCCCACAGGGATACGGTGTGACCGATCCGGTGCCGGCTTTGAGAAGTCGTAATCAGCCATTTCAAGTCCTCCTGTTTAGGTGAGAACACCGTCGCAGGTTGAGCCAAGAACGGAACATAAGCGGAAAACGCCGGAGCGTTTGGGCGAGAGGTGGCCAGACACGCCCGTTCAGGTCGGCTTGAATCTGCCAAGAGAGTGCCCATATCGGAGTTATGGACTGGATCATCATCCTCACCGCGATTTTGGGTGCGCTCGGCGTTTTGTGGGCGTTGCGCGACTATTTTACCGGCAGCACAATTGTCGACGAAAGAGACCCGACCGCGCCCCAGACCGAAGCAGAGCGCGACGCGATCCGCGCACGCGATCAAACCCGAAAGTAGATGCGTTAGTTGAGCGCGAACCCAAGCATGATTCCGATTGCTGGCATTATTTTGTTGGCATGGCTGATCTATATCGTCGTGGGAACGCGCCACATCAACGCCGCCAACGTCCAGTGCGACCACCGCCCCAACACCCCCGATACGGGGCACGACAAGGCCGAAATCGCGCGCAGTTCTATGTCTGGCATGATGGGACGCGACCGATAGCATTAATGCGCGACCCCGGCCGCGACGCTCTCGTCGATGAACTTTCCTTCGCGGAATCGGAACATCGAAAATTCGTCCGTCAGCGGTGACGCGCCTTTGGCCATCAGCTCGGCCATGGCGAAACCAGAACCCGGAATCGCCTTGAACCCGCCCGTGCCCCAGCCGCAGTTTACGAAGACGCCGTCGATTGGCGTTTTTGACAGGATGGGGGATCGATCCCCCGTCACATCCACGATCCCGCCCCACTGGCGCAGCATTTTCAAGCGGCTCAGCATTGGGAATGTCTCAACCAATGCGCGCACAGTTTCTTCGACGTGGTGGAACGACCCGCGCTGGGTGTAATTGTTGTAGCTGTCCGTGCCGCCGCCGATCACCATCTCGCCCTTGTCGGACTGGCTCAGATATCCGTGCACCGTGTTCGCCATCACGACGATATCCATGCAGGGTTTGATCGGCTCAGACACCAGTGCCTGCAAAGCGACCGATTCAATCGGCAATCTGAACCCTGCCATATCCGCCAAATGCGACGCATGGCCTGCAACGACCATCCCCAATTTATCGCAATCAATCGCGCCTTTGGTGGTGTCCACACCGACGACCTTGCCGCCTTCACTGCGCACGCCGGTCACTTCGCACTGCTGGATAATATCCATACCCATGTCGCTGCACGCCCGCGCATAGCCCCACGCCACCGCATCGTGGCGCGCCGTGCCGCCGCGCGCCTGCCACAAGCCACCCAGCACCGGATAACGTGGCCCATCGATGTTCATGATCGGGCAGAGTTCTTTTACCCGTGCGGGGTTGATCCATTCCGTCGTGACACCTTGCAACGCATTTGCATGGGCCGTGCGTTGATAGCCGCGCACCTCATGGTGGGTTTGGGCCAACATGATAACACCGCGGGGTGAAAACATCACGTTGTAGTTCAAATCCTGGCTCATCGTTTCGTACAAGGACCGCGACTTTTCATAAATCGCCGCTGACGGGTCTTGTAGGTAGTTGGATCGGATGATGGTCGTGTTGCGCCCCGTATTGCCACCGCCAAGCCAGCCCTTTTCGATCACCGCCACATTGGTGATCCCGTAATGCGTGCCCAGATGCCACGCCGTGGCCAATCCGTGCCCGCCCGCGCCGACAATGATCGCGTCATATTTCTTCTTCGGCGTTGGGTTGCGCCAGTGGCGTTCCCAGCCGGAATGATACCGCGTGGCCTCACGGGCGATGGCAAAAGCAGAAAAGCGGCGCATGACAATATCCCCTGAGGTCGCGAAAGGCTTGCGGCAATGTTTGATCCAGCCGCGCGAAAACGTCCACCTCAGCGCGGCACTTAGGCGTCAATTTCCGACACCGCGCACAATGGTCGCAGCATCGCGCACGATTGTCCCTTTTGCGCGCCTGCCCGAACGACTACATCTTCCCCCATGAGCACTGAATTTATCATTTTTGCGCTGATCGCACTGGCCCTTACGGTCTTTGCCGTTATCGCCGTTATGACCCCGCTGTGGCGCGGGCGCGGCGATGATGCATCCGAGAGCACGGACATCGACATTTACCGCGATCAACTGTCCGAAGTGGACCGCGACCTTGCGCGCGGCGTCCTTGACCCCGCCGAGGCGGATCGCACCCGCACCGAGATTTCCCGCCGCCTGCTGACTGCTGATGCAGACGCACGCGCCCAAAGCAGCGACGCGCCCCGTGGGCTGAGCCGCGGTGTTGCGGCCGTTTTGGCCATCGCGCTGCTGGCCGGCACTGGCGCGCTTTATGTGACGCTTGGCGCGCCCGGGTACGGCGATGTTCCCCGCGCCGACCGTATCGCCGCGGGCCAAGAACGGCGCGAAAACCGCCCCCTCCAGCTTGAGGCAGAGGCGATCACCCCGATTGCGGACACCATCGATCAATTTGATCAACAAACCCGTGACCTGATCCAGACGCGCCGCGTTACTGTGTTCGAACAGCCCCAAAACATCGACGCATGGACGATCCTTGTGCAAACAGAGGCCGCAATCGGCCAGTTCCAACGCGCCACCCGCGCGCAGGAACGTGTTGTTGCGCTCAAGGGCGACAGCGCGGGTCTTGACGATTTTGGTCAGCTTCTTGATCTGATGGTTGCATCGACCCAAGGCTATGTCTCACCCGAGGCTGAAACCGTCGCGCTGACCATCCTGCAAGACGACCCCGACAACATCCCCGCAATCTATTACGCGGGTCTGATGTACGCCCAGAATGACCGTCCCGATCGCGCATTTGGCCTGTGGCGCCGCGTGATTGAGGAAGGCGACGCAGGGACAATCCACTACGAATTCGCCGCCGGACAAATCGAAAGCGTCGCCGCACAGCTTGGCATGGATTACGTCCTGCCAGACCGTCGCGGCCCATCCATGGATGATATCGACGCCGCACAAGACATGGCCCCCGAAGACCGCCAAGCGATGATTGAGGGTATGGTCGGCCAGCTTGCGGACCGTTTGGCAACAGAAGGCGGACCACCGCAAGACTGGGCGCGCCTGATTTCCGCCCTTGCCGTGCTGGGCGAAGACGACACTGCACGCACCGTTCTGGCAGAGGCCGAGTTGATCTTTGGCGGCGACGTGCAGGCCGTCACCATTCTGCGCCGCGCTGCTGAGGACGCCGGATTGTGATTTATGAAGACGTGACAGATTTCGCCGCCGCCCTGCCCGCCTATGCGCCGCTTGCGGGTCTGGATTTGGGCACCAAAACCATCGGTGTGGCTGTGTCTGATGGGGGGCTGTCGATTGCATCCCCTCTCGAAACCATCAAACGCACAAAATTCGGCGCGGATGCGGCGCGGTTGTTCGAAATCACGGCCCACCGTCAGGTTGCTGGCATCGTTCTGGGCCTGCCGCGCAACATGGACGGGTCAGAAGGCCCGCGCGCGCAATCCACCCGCGCCTTTGCGCGCAACCTTGAACGCCTGACGGACCTGCCCATCACGTATTGGGACGAACGCCTGTCCACAGTGGCCGCCGAACGTGCCCTGCTTGAGGCCGATACATCCCGCGCACGTCGCGCCGAAGTCATTGATAACATTGCCGCCAGCTACATCCTGCAAGGTCTGCTGGATCGGTTGCGCAACATCAGGGGCACACCATGACCGACAACACGGACCACATCTGGAAGCGCGGCGAAATCGAAAGCCCCTGCATCAAAATCTGCGTGATCGAACCAACATCGCGCCTATGCACGGGCTGTTTGCGCAGCATTGATGAAATCGGCATCTGGTCGCAATTGTCCGCGGATGCGCGCCGGGCTGTGATGGATGATCTGCCAAATCGCGCAAAACTGATCACCAAACGCCGTGGGGGCCGCGCTGCACGCCTTAAGGGTTAGCCGTTCAGCCAGTCTTCGGGGTGGCGACACTCGGGCCTGAAATAGGCCACCATGCGCCCTTCTTTTGGCGCGCGCATCCCGTCGCGCCACGGGGCCACACCGTGCACGGCAAAGCGGTCAAGCAAAACCGATTGCCCCACCCCCATCTGCACGTCCACAGGTTCACAGTCTTCCAAAACCCGCGCCCGCGTGGCCTTGTAAATATCGGTCACGTCCGCACCGATAGGATCACCCGCCCCAATCGCTGCGCGCAACGCGTCCCGCATCATCGTGTGGCTGCCCCGCCAAACCACCAGCGGACAGGCATCGCTGTCGTTCAGCGGCAGTCCGAGAATGAAACTGTGCGGCTCGCGCACGATGCGCCGCCCGCCCTCAAGGTGCAGCCCGTCCACGTGTGCCGCACAGCGTACCACCCGAAATCGATGCGCGGCCTCGCTCTCATCCGGGTCACGCTTGGGATATCCGGGATAGACAACTGATATTTGCGCGCGGTGCCAGACGTCGGGCGCATCCACCTGCCCTGCCCAAGGTCCGGCCAAATCGGCATCGTCGACGGCCCCGTCCGGTCCATTGCCCAAGGCATCAACCCCCACAAACCAAGTGCTGCCGTGGCGCAACCATTTACGCCGTTCAACAGGATCGCGGGTGATCGCGCAGGCGGCCTCATGGGCGCGCGTGGCCCAACGGGTCACGCGCGGATCGTCGTCGAAGACGACGACACCGTCCTGTTCCAAGTCAGGCAAACATCACCTTACGCAGCATATTCAACGCCACGAGGATCAAAAACAGCCCGAATACCTTTTTCAGCGGTTTCGGGTCCATCCGGTGCGCGATCGCAGCGCCCCAAGGGGCTGTGATCAATGTCATGCAAACGACCACGCCAAAGGCCCCGAAATTCACAGCACCCACCGTCAGCGGTGGCGCAACGTCAATATCCGCAAACAAAAACCCGATGACAGAGGGCACTGCGATGATCACGCCGTACCCACTTGCCGTGGCAACCGCGCGGTGGATCGGAACCCCGAACAGCGTCATCGTCGGCACGCCGAACGATCCGCCGCCAATGCCCATCAACACCGACAAAAACCCGATTACGGGCGATCCGATAGCGCGAAACGCCCCCTTTGGCATCACATCACCCAGCCGCCAATCGGCCCGCCCGAACGCCATATAAAGCCCGATAAACATGCCCAATCCGCCGAACAATGCCTGCAACACGCTTGAACGCAGCTGCGTCGCAACCGCGACCCCGATAATCGCGCCAATCACAATTCCAACGCCCCAGCCGCGCAGAATGTCCCATTCTACCGCGCCCTTTTTGTTGTGCGAATTCAGCGACCGCAGCGATGTCACAATGATCGTTGCCAGCGACGTGCCAAGGCAAATCTGCATCAGCTGCGGGCTGTCATATCCCAACGCGCTGAACGCATAGAAAAACGCAGGCACCAACACGATGCCGCCCCCGACGCCCAAAAGCCCCGCAAGAACACCAGCAAAGGCCCCGATCACCATCAAAAGCCCGATCAGGGGCACAAGAACAGACATTTCAGGCATTGGTGCACTCCGGTTTGGTGCGCCAGCTTTGCCTTGAATTGGCCTGCACAACAACCCTTAGGCTGCGGCTTGTTCCAGTGCTGCCAACGCGTCCTCTACCACGGACCAGCCGGCACCGGCGCGGTGGCCGTGTTCGGACAAATGGCGCCGCCAATGCCGTGCACCGGGCTGGCCAGCAAACAACCCCAACATATGCTTGGTCACCTGTGACAGCTTCGGCTGCATTTTTCCTAAATCGTCGGCCAGATGCGCCTCGATATAGGCGCGCATCGACAGGACCAGTTGCACCGGATCAGGCCCGACATCTTCGCCCCAGATCACCGCATCAGCCCGCTGCAAAATATCGACCGGGTTGTGATAGGCGGCCCGCCCGATCATCACCCCGTCCAGTCCCGCATCCAAAAGGTCACGCGCTTGTTCCAAGGTGGAAACACCCCCGTTGATCGAAATATGCAAATGCGGGAACAGCTGCTTCATTTCGAACACAAGATCATAATTCAACGGCGGCACATCACGGTTTTCTTTGGGCGACAGCCCTTGCAGCCATGCCTTGCGCGCATGGATCGTCACACGCTCCACGCCCGCCGCCACAATCTGCGACAGGAATTCCGGCAAGGTTTCTTCTACGTTTTGGTCATCCACCCCGATACGGCATTTCACTGTCACATCAACAGGTTGCGCGGCGATCATCGCGCGACAACAGGCCGCCACCAACGCCGGATCTTCCATCAACACCGCGCCAAATGCGCCCGATTGCACCCGATCAGACGGGCACCCGCAGTTGAGGTTAATTTCCGCATAGCCCTCATCAGCGCCTATGACAGCCGCTTTCGCAAGCTCCGCAGGATCAGACCCGCCCAGCTGCAACGCCACGGGCTGTTCGGCAGGATCAAAGCGCAACAAATGCCGCGCCCCGCCACGCACCAAGGCAGGCGATGTGACCATCTCCGTATACAGCAACGCGCGCTTGGACAGCAGCCGGTGCAAATAGCGGCAATGCCGATCCGTCCAGTCCATCATCGGGGCGATGGACAAACGGGCCGCGCTCGATAGGTTTATATTTGTAATATTTTCAATAACTTAAAAACCCTTTTTGGCACGAAGATTCCAAAGAATGTCTCGCATATTGTAGCCCACTTAAACATTGCGCCCTACCCGGGAAGGACACGCGGTCAAACCGAGCAGACCAAAACCTATGTCATACGTCCGAGGCCGTAAACTTACATCAGACGAAACCAGCTTCAAGGCGCAAGTCGGACGTTAGATATTGCTCCAAAGCCCGCGTAGCTCGGGCCAATGCACCTCACCGCTTGCGCGTTGTGCTTGCGCGATAGACTCTCGAATGAAATCTGAAACGGCAGTGGTGTCGTTTAGCCTCGTTTGAATCATACTCAACCAAGTCCCGACAGCCGGAAAGGCATCTTCCCATAGTCCGGCAAAGCTCAGTCTTTCAATTCTGTCAAAGTAGCAGGCAAGCGCCAGATCAGCGAGACCGAAGGTTGGTCCTGATACCCGCTCACCTTCATTTAGATCAGCGCTCATCTCGCTAAACGTGCGATGCAGGTGCCGCAGCGCAGGCGTTTGAGCGGACCGACGGTTCGCTTACGCGACGACGGTCTGTTTCGAAACAACTCTAGCGAAATTCTGCAACGCCGCGACTGTCTGATTTTACGTTACATGCAAAACCTTCAACACTTGAGCGATTTTTGAGCGAGGTGTTCCCGCCACACAGATGTTCGCCACCCGTCAAATCCCCCCTCAGTCCGTCCTGTGGGGGGCGATCAAGCTTACTGCGCGTCTGAAACATCAAGGCAATTAGGTGGCCCCCTGTCAAAAAAATCCTCGGGGATGTGACGCGCTTCGGTGATGATTAAGTTGCTCGTGTCATCCCAAACCATGTCACGTGTCCAGACGATGCGGCCTTCGGGGCCGACTTCCAGGACCCTGCCATGTTCAGCGTTCGTCAGAAGAATGTTACCGTTTGGCAGGTACTGGTGCTTGCCACGCCGCCACGTGTAAAACGGAACATCCTCGCTTCCTGAAAATTCAACCGACATTTCACCGGTTTGCGGGTCGATCCGCCGGATCAAGGATCTGTCAGAACCCGTTGCATTGTCGAAAACCGTAATCGTCCCGTCGGCGTGAAAATCCGGATCGTGTTGTTTCAGCCAAGGTCCGTGCTGCCACCATCGCAATATACCGGTTTGCGGATCGACAACTGCGACAAGGTTCAATTCCCGCAGGCTGAACAACAAATCCCCCGCCTCGAACATGGGAAAGGCGTCCGCCATTTCGGGACGCAGCATTTCAACGTCGTTGGGATGAAATGGATCATACAAATACGTTAGCCCCTCATCTGCTTCGTTGGGCTCGATCGTGCGTATTTCAAAGATGGCACGTTGTTCACCGTCGTTTGCCGGAACAATGTCGCGAACGATGCTGACACGCGCGGTTTGTTCGCCAGTGTCTTCGTCAAGGCGCACCATATCATCGCCCTCCCACGTCCAAAGAGCGCCATCGCCGGTGCGTGTGATCGAATGGTGAAAGATCCCGTTCACGCTCCACATCGTTTCACCGCAGGCATCGACCCTTGCAATGGCTTGGCCTGTGTCAAATGTTGTTACAACGGACCCATCCTCAAACACCTCCATTCCGTGCAACATCACGTTTTGCGGCGGGGTGACGGGATCAAAGTTGTCATATTTGATCGGCCAGCGATGAACCTCTGCACCGGATGCATCAAACAAGTGCACAACATGTTCCGACGTGTCCTGATCATCGCTTAGACCGGCAATCAGGATGTAACCCGGTTGCTGTTGCGCACCGTCAGACAGCGCATATCCCCGATCGGGCGACACATCGCCCGTGTCGTTGGGCGGCACCAGATGGCGAGTCGGTTCAAGACCCAGATCGTTTTTCCAGTTGGTCGAGACATCCAAGTACGTCCGGTGCGCAAGGCCAATCTGTGGCGCGGGAAACCATCCCCACCAGGAAGATACAATGCCATACACCATGGCGATAAAGGTTATGGAAATCAAAAAACCGCCAAAAAATAAGCGGTCGGATAACGACTTTTTCACAGGCTCAATCCTTACTTTGAAAATGTGGTGTTTATTGTGCGGTGGCGTAAATCCATATGCAGATCATCGGCACGGCACAGCAGTGCGGAAGGTACATCGGTCACATCAGGCACCGGTCCAGGCGCGCGGAACATGCTGGCCTTGGCGGTCAGTGCGGTTTGATCATCAAGACCCATCGCATCCGCAAGATCCGGCAAAGTTCGGCGCGGATCAGCACACAGAGCATCATGATCGACAAAAGTGACAGCAGGCCCGGCCGTGGCCAACACATGTTCGTAGGCGGCGATCCAGTAGGTCAGCCAAAACTCGGCGCTGTCTGCCATTTTCAAATCGGTCGGTGTCGCGTCAAATCCGATGGGACGCAGCGCTTGCCCGAATTCCAAATGACCGATCCCTTCCATGTAGCGGCGCGCAAAAGGTTCACGCCCATGAAGATCGCTGAACCGTTTATGTTGACGCAAAAGGGACCGGACCTGCGCACGCGGGTTGCGGATGGGCACAATAATGGTCGCATCCGGAAACAAGCGTTCGATCAGGCCAAGACGGGCGATATTGGCGTTGTTCTTGGACAAATACCGAGTGGCCCCTGGTTTGGTCGCCACGATCTTGGCCATGTGTGTGCGAAAGAACGCCTCGAACTCTGGGTTGTCTTCGTCCGTGGTCCAAGGTGTGATCTGGGTCTTTCCGAAATGCTCTGGCCAGAAGGCTGCCCAAACCATTTCCTCGAACGCCTCGGGGCTGTCAAACCCGACTTCGATACCATCACCATGCGCGCGTTCGGATTTTTCGCCCGCTTTGCGGAACGCACCAGACAGCCCGCCCCACAGCAGCGGCGCCATCGTAAAGGGCATGTGCCGATAAGTGGCCGACGCAAACTGTGGCAAGCCTGCAAGCGTTTCGAGCATGATTGTCGTGCCGGCACGCGGCAGCGATGTCACAAAAACCGGACGCTTTGCATGATCCTTATTGAAGCGTCGCTTGAAGACCGCACTTTCGAAATCGCCAAGGCTGCGCTGGCGACGCGGTGAGGCAAAGGCGAAATCGTGCAGTGCAATATCAAACTTGTTATAAGGAACATCGTCACGCGCATCCGTGTTGGACGCAGGCACGCGATTGATCCAGTCAAGGCCGACCCAGACGGCAACCGCAACGGCGGATGACCCAAGGATAAAGGGCCACCCGATCGCAATCGCAATTGTGCGGTCCAGTGCATACAGGCCCAAAGCAGAACCGCCCCAGATCAGCAGGGTAGACGCGCCAAACGCGGCAAATCCAATCGCGGCAATCCAGAAAAAGCGGCCAAGCAATTTCACAGACGCACGCCGCATTTGCGTCTCTTTGTCCGCATCAGACACATCGGTGTTGGCCATCACACCAATTGCGTCTTGCGTCGTCTCAATCACCTCACCGGCAACTTGGGCCGCGTTAAGGACGCGCAGCACCACGATGAAGGCCAACAGCCCCATCATCAATGCGGCAACGCTCATTTGCGCGGCTCGTCGTTTCGCGGGTCTTTTGCTGACGTTTTACCGGCCCCCACCAAGCGTTTGATCGGATACCAAACGAAGCCGACGACCGCGAGGATCAGTGCAGCGAACAAAGCCAGCATCGTTCCGATTGCGGTAAGACCGGCCCCCGGACCAACGTAGGCCTGCGCTGTTACAGGCAAAATTGCGATACAAATGCCAAAGACAAGCGCCGTAACATATCGTCGGGTTGGATGTTGTATTGGTTTCATATCCGGCTCCTTGGGGTTGATGAGCGAGGAGACCTTGAGACGGCATACGAACGTCACGCGGCTCCGTAATGGCCTGTCAAATTTAAGAGTTTCCCGGGGTGCGGCCAAGCCGCATGGTGAAAGATGGCGAAAGCCTGCCGCCACAAAAAGCAGCAAACGGGGTCGGTTGTTCAGCTTTTGTTTTGCCGCCACGCCCGCCGATAGGTTCAAGGGCTTGGATCAATGAACCGCGCAGGTGACGATGCGTTCGCTTCGCCCAAAAGGCGAACGCGTAAAGCATTGCAAACGTTATAAAATGATCAACGCTCTGTGTTGAAACGGTTGTTTCAATCAGGGACCTAGCCCCCGCAACAGATCAGGTCTGGTGCTAAAATCGGGCCACGCTTTCCATTCGAAAGCGGCAAAACCAATGCGCAAAACACTGCCGAAAGCGCGCGCGATTAACGCGCAGTGCTACAATTACTCTGTCGGTGGGGATGAAGACACCGTGGTTTCTTGTGCTGCGAGCGTGTCAGGGGCAAGTCGGGTTTTCATCAGAAACACATTATAAAGAGGCTTCCAACGCGACATTGTAAAATAAAGCTCACCATCGATGTCACCGCCCGGCACGATATAGGGCGCATAAAGGCCCGGGTAGTCACGGCTGTCGGCGACGATCTGCATATCGCTCCATGGTCCGGTCAAGTCAGGTGCGTGGCGCAAAACAACCGCCCGCATGTTTGGCTCATAATACATCATCAACCAGCGCTTGTTCGCCTCGCTCCATTCGACGGACAGCTCTCCGATGGACGGGGGCACGATATTGGTCGCAGCGGATATTTTGGGCACCCAGTTCGCGCCATCCCAGTATTCGTAGGATGCGGGGTCAAAAATTGCGTCCGGTATGACGCGACCCAACTTTGCACCGCCAAATCGCCCTTGCGGAATACCGACGACGTAGATCCAGCCGCCCTCTTGCACATAAGACACCTGCTCAAACCCGGTTCCCGCTGGCCACACCGCTGATGTGGAACGCGTCCAAGTCTGCCCATCGTCCTGTGATGACGCAAGGCCGGAGCGGCGAACATACCATTTGTCATCCTCGCCCCAAGCGCGCACCGACATGTAATGCATCACCATCTGTCCCGCGGCTGAAACAGCATTCGTGGGGATCACGGTCCATTCAATTCCCGGAACCCGCGACGCGCGCACCAGTTCGGCAGCGGTGCCGTCATTGGCCTCGGTCATGGAAGCAAATGAAAACCCGTTTCTGGGATCAGGATCAGCAATCCGCGCCAGAACGTTGCTGCGCCAATCGCCACCATCGGGCCCGTATGTGTCACCGAACATCATATAAAGGTCGTCATTGTGCATGAACATATGGCCCAGATCGGTGCCGTATACGTTCCAGCGATCTGCGGTCGCATTCGTCGATGCGGCACCAGTCAGCTGGCTCACCACCTCGGCCATACCCACCCGAAGATCGGGCATAGCAGGGATCGCATCCTCAACCATCGGCGTTGCAAACATCAACGCATTGGGCACGCGTTGCCCAACCGCAATACCACGCGTTTCGGATCGCATATTGGCGCAGGTCGCCAGCGAAACCAAAAGGATCAAACAGATATAAATCTTCTTGAGCATTGACAGTCTGCCCTCCCATGACGGAGTTCCAACGGGTGCTCTCGTCAGAGGGTTGCAGGGCAACGCCCAACTCAAGCATAAGCAGATTCTGACCTATATTAGATGCATAATAAAGCAATTTTTCGCGCATTTCCGTAACGTCGAGAATTCTGGCTGGACAGGCTAAAAGGCGCATCAATTTTCACTGTCACGCTGGCCCGCCGTCCCGGCGCCTGCCCCTTCTTCACACAAAAAAGCATAGGCGGGCCAAAGTGTTCCGGCCGGTTGTTCAACTGGCAGGGTCCGGCAAATAAGGTCGGGATGACGGTGCTCGATCCATTGCAAAAGCTGTTCACCATCAGTGGGAATGACAATACCACCAACCGGATCGCGTTTCGCGATCTCGGCCTCGGTGCGCCATGTCACACGATACGCCGCCGGTTTTGGCACTTCGCCCAGCAACTCGTGATACAGCGTCGCCATCCGCAAACCGTAGGTCATCGACACAACCGGATCATCCACCGGTGACTGCGCAACAACCACCTCAAGTGTCTCGATCAAGTCTGGAAAGATCGGTTCGCGCGCCGATAAATACCCGCCCATTTCAATTGCGCGGACCACACCGACACCAACTAGAACGACACCGATCCCCAATCGCAGCCTTGGCCAGTGACTAAGCCACCAACCGACCGCCGCAAGCGCACCAATCAGCAGCGGTCCCAACACGGGAAGGTGAAAGGCACGAATGTCATATGCCCCATACCAAAGCATGAAGGGCGTAAACGCGAGGCCCATCCCCAGTATTAACGCCAATCCGTTCCATTTCGCGTCACGACGACGCCACCCCATCGCGAAGGCCAAAAACCCTGCGATGATGATCGGGGCCGACATCCGATAATGTGCAAATTCCAAAGTATTGAGCAAAATTTCCGTCGTCTGGGTGGACCCAAGGCCAGCCCCGTAAAGATCGCCGAAATACGTTCCTGCGATGTAGTTCACGAGTTCTGCGGCGGTCGGGGGCAGCGGAAGATATTCCGAATAGGCCGTGCTGGGGGAATGCGTGACCCACGCCAGATAAAGGTACTGGCTGGCCCCTGCCATGATCAGCAACACCACCGGCAGGACAATCCGTGGGCGCAACAGAATGCGCAAATGCAAACCGGTGATCACCAAAAAGACCGGCACCAGCATGATCATCATCAAGTGGTTCCCGAACGACAGCGCATAAACGCCACAAGCTGCGATGAAAAACGCTGGCGATTTTGTTTCTATGAACCGTAGCAGCAGAAAACCGACCGACAGAATAAACGCAAGCGCAAGCGGATAGACCTCTGCCTCGGTTGATTGCACAGCCATCAATCCCGCACTGCCCAAAAGCATGGCCGCGGCCACACCAAAGACCGCGCTGCGCGTCAGCCGCGCAACGATCACAAATGCCATCATATTCGCGATTGCCCCCGGCACCGAAGCCATCACAAACGTCATCACCTGCCAAGGTTCCCATGGCAGCTCAAGCGTGCGCACAAGCGCCCCGAGCGCCAGAATAAGGGGGTAACCCGGCCCATGAACCAGAATGGACGTGTGACCCAATGTCTGGAATTTGGCCGAGTCTCCGGCATTGAGCATCCCGCCCAACCCCGGAAAAAGACAATAGCCATAAAAAACGAGCCAGAAGATCAGCACGCTCGCGGCAATTAACGCAGTACGCAAATGCACGCGGGTTGGGGAAAAAACACTAATTTGCATGGAGTGATAATCTGCCTACATGACGTCGGTCTGAGAAAAGCTGTTATTCGTTTTCAACGTTTGGATCCGGGTCATGATCGACCCATGCCGTTGCTACATTTGGAACACCCGGCGCAACGACAGGCGCAAATACCGTGCCACCAACCCCGAACGGCAATTCAACAAGCGCGTCCAAGGACTGCGTCCCTGTTTCTTCGGGCGATGGCAAAAGAACGATATTGCCGCCAACATTCATCGTGCCTTCGGCCAGTTCGACCTCGCCCAGCATATCGATACCGAACTGATCACCGAAGATTTCAACGTGTGAAACGCTGGCGGTTCCTTGCGCAAGGTCCACGCGCGCGTTCAATTGGTCGAACGGCGTGCGTCCGGCGGTCGGTATCAACGGCCCCTTATCCTCGGTCATGAATTCACGACCCCTGCGCAATGTTTCCAACGTAGCAACCAGATCCGCACCCACCAGACTTCCGTCCTTAAGTTGTGCCGTAACGGACCCGTTCAAACTGTCCAGCATCTGACCAATCGCGTTGCCATTGGCGGTCACATCGAAAGCACCGTTCATCGTTCCATCCGGCATTTGCGCGGTGCCGATCAACGGAGGTGGTCCCAAACTTGCCAAAAATTCGCTGATCGCGCCAACAGAAATGGAATCGACGTGACCAAAAGCCATTAATCTGACCTGTTCACCGGTGCGATGATCAAGCGTGACCGCCGCATGCATCTGGCCAAGTCCTTCGATGTCCCCCGTCGCTTTGAACGACGTGGTTTCGTCGTCCACAACAAGTGCAACTGCCGCTGTGTCCTGCAGCGGCGTTTCATGGGCTGTGGTGCCCCACCCCAAAGCGATATCCATATCAAGACCGTCAAGCCAAGCCATCGTCACGGGGATGTCGACCCAGCGGCCATCGTCCATGTTTTTGGCATCCGCAACAAAAGCAGCCACCGCGTCTGGCAACTCAAGCAACTGCGCAATCACCGGCCGGCCCTCGGCGCGCGCGCGCATATGGCCTTCCATTTCCACTCTACCAAACGAAAAGGCAGCGTCGGTGATAGAAACCGCGTGCGGTCTTACCGAGAAATTTCCTTCGGCAGTTATTGAGCCTAACCCCTGCCCCGGAAAACCAAACGTCGCAGCGAACTGCCGCACGTACGCGGCGATGTCGTATGGCAACCTCGGATTGGCCACTGCATCATCGGCGTGTTCTACATCTTGGCGTCGACCAAACCGGACATTCAGTTTGGCATACGTCCCCACATCCGAAACGAACCCGCGCAGATCATCCACTTGCAAACCAATGCGCACATGTCGCGACCCCACAAACACCCCGCCTTGCATCGCAACTGCATTCGTCGCCGCATCTGTGCTTAACCGTAAGTTGATGTCGGATACCTGGCGCGCACCCGCCGCATCACGTAAATGCAGTGTGCCATCAATCACGACGACATCACCGAGCCGGCGTATTTGTTCGGGCAACGCATTGCGGTCAAAAACTGACGCGGCAGGCGCGACAAAGGGCGCGTCTGGGACCTGCAAATCGATGTGGGGCTGCACAAGCACAAGCTCCGCAATTTCAACGCGACCCAACAACAACGGAAGTATCCTCAGCGGTGCGACAACCGCGTCGGCGGTCACAATTGGGGAGCCGTCAACATCACCGACAGCAACAAACGCCGGATCAGACACAATGACGCGAAATCCCGGCGCGACAGACGCGTCAGCATCGGCGCGCAACCTGAACGCCCCGCCGGTCCAACGCCCAATCTGTTCATTAACCTTTGCATGAATAAGCTTGTCCGAAACCAAAGCGGGAGCGACAAAATACGTACCAACTCCGATCACAGCCGCGGCAATTGCCAAGTTCAGCCCACAACGCCGAATGAACGACATTCGCTTAAATCCGGTAAGAAATTGCATTTTTGTTTCCTTACTTTCTTGCGTCCCTGCGGCAATCAAAAGCCGCTCTAGGACCTTTGAACGACCATGCGGGCACCAATTCGGGTCGTCCCAAATGTGTCGTTTACGTCTTAAGCAAAACCTCTTCTTTTCCCCTTTGGGCAAAGCAGTCGCGCCGTAAATCAGCGTAACCGACTTGATGCCAAAATCCTGAAAAGGGTGCACCAAACCCAAAATATTTACTATTTTTCGCCAAGCACATCGCCCAATTTGGCGCTTTCTTGCCAGACTGGATGGCGCGCATAAAACGCGCTCGCATCAAAATGATTGTGCCGTCACTCAGTATCAAGCGCCTCTGCACGCGTACCGACCGCTGGCTAAAACGTAGTGATTGCGATGCCCTCCATTAGGCCAATTCATCAGTCACGCCCCAGGTCTGCCGCCGCTATCGGTGCCCAAAATCTAGGTCCGACAGGACCTTCACTACACCCTGCCCGTGCCGATTCTGGGCTGGGTATGACTGAAAAACAGGAACCAACGAAGGGCCAAGACATGACGCACAAAGCAATAATCGGTCCACTTCAGGGATCTTTGGCAGGTGTCATTGACAAAAATATTGGCGCAAGCGGCCGACAAGACAGGTCCGACCGGTGCGCAAATTATACCAACCCTGACGATCTGGACATGGATGCGAACGTGCCACTGATCGTCGATCTTGACGGCACCCTTCTGCGATCCGACCTTTTGATTGAAGCAGCCTTTCGCCGTCTGGGGGATAATCCGACCGCTATTTTCGGAATGCTGCGGGCGCTAAAATCAGGAAAGGCCGCGCTTAAACACTTTCTTTGCGATAACACAGATTGTTCGCCCGCAACGCTGCCATATGATGAAACAGTTCTTAACATCCTTCACCGAGCCCGTAAGGCAGGACGCAAAATCTATCTGGCTTCCGCGTCCCACGAAACATTCGTAAGCGCGATTTCCGCACATCTTGGCATTTTTGATGGTCATTTCGCCACGACGTTATCGGTTAATCTGTCCGGTCGGAACAAGGCGCAATGCCTAATAGACAACTTCGGGTCCGGCAATTTCGATTACATCGGCAATGATACGGCGGATCTACCGGTTTGGAAGGTCGCACGCCTGCCGATTGCGATCCGAACCCCGCGCGCCGTGGCGGCTAAATTGCGCACGATGGCCCCGGACGCGGTATTTCTGGACCACAAACGGACCACTTTGAAAAGCTGGCGCAAGCAACTGAGGGTGCATCAATACGCAAAGAACGCACTCGTATTTCTGCCCATGTTTGCCGCCCATATGTTTGACCTCGCTAGCCTTTTTACGGCCACCCTCGCGGCGCTGGCATTTTGTTTTGCAGCCTCTGCCTGCTACATCCTGAACGACCTCGTCGATCTGCGGGAAGATCGCGGCCATCGCTCAAAAAAGGACCGCCCCCTAGCACGCGGCGACATCCCCGTGATCCATGCGGTCATGGCCGTGCCAATACTATTGGGGCTGGCGACCATCGTGTCGCTTTCCATCTCGCTCGCCTTCGCGGGGACTCTCGCGATTTATTTTGTGTTAACAACATTCTACACGTTACACCTCAAGCGGATTTTGCTGGTTGATGTCCTGACCCTTGCGGGGCTTTACACCATTCGGATGCTCGGAGGCGCAATCGCGCTCGATATTGATTTGTCGTCATGGCTTGTGGTCTTTTCGCTGTCGATCTTCGTGTCTCTGGCCCTGATGAAACGGTTTGTAGAGCTTGCCGCACTTGTGGATTCAAAAAAGCCCTCGCCGTCCAATCGCGGTTATGAAAACGCTGATCTTACCATGTTGGCAGCCCTATCCGCGGCGGCCGGTTTCAATGCGGTGACAGTATTGGCGCTCTATGTTTCAGGTTTTTCCGTCAGCACTCTTTATACGCGCCCCGACCTTTTGCTGTTCGCCTGCCCGATCCTGACCTACTGGATCGGGCGCGCGCTTATCCTCGCGCAGCGCCGCCAGATGCAGGACGATCCCATCGTCTTTGCAATCAAAGACCCGATGAGCCGCGCAAGCGGTTTGGCGATGTTGGGCGTCTTTGTGGCCGCATCATGGTAGCGATGATGCAATACGTCGCAGACGGCCACCCGTTCGTGCGCTACGCGATGTCGGCAGCGGTGTCGGTTGTCGCCAATATAGTCGCGCAGCAAGCAACTGTTCTTGGTCTAGGAATTGGCTATGTCGTCAAATTCCAACTTGATCGCCGCCACGTTTTTCAAGGCGCAACGGTGTGAAAGACCGGGGCGGTTGGGGCCGATATCCCCGACAGATCGGTGCGATTGCAATTCCGCATGCGGTTACACAACGCGGTCTCGCACTCCGGACGAGCAGTTCAAATATCGCTTATGTCTCACGCACATGGCGGCTGATCATGGGCCTCATTAGTGCCCTGCCCAAACCTGTCTTCAAACGCTGGAAATTCTAGAGGTCGCGTATGCAAAGCCCGCTCAACACTCGATCAGCTATTGCCGTTACGGTTATCTTGACCGTCCTGATCTGCTCCGCACTTCTTATCCTTCCGGGCGCAACGGCAACGTCGCGATATTTCAACGATTTACTGATATTTCTGGATGGCGGATACCGTGTTGTCGAAGGTCAGGTCCCGAACCGTGATTTTCACACAGCACTCGGGCCATTGTCGTTCTACATTCCGGGCTTTGGCTATTGGCTAACGGGTAATCTTGGCCTCGCGATGCCTGTTGGACTGACCGCGCTGATGGCCGTCACGGCGCCCATTATGATCCATGTCCTTGGCACGCGGGTCAGACCGTTAATTGCGATACCTTGGGCCATTTTTATGCTGTTGTTGATGATCACACCGATGAACACGGGTGAAATCGTCATGAATATCTCTTTTGCGATGTTCTATAACCGGGTCGGTTGGGCGCTTATCGGGCTGCTGTTGATTATGCATTTGCGACCGCACACCCCAGCGCGCCACCAAATCAGCCGCGATACGTTGGCCGCTTCACTACTGACCCTGATCCTGCTGTATACAAAGGCAACCTATGGCGTCGTCGCCCTCGGGTTTCTGGTTCTGGTACTGTTGCAACCGATCCAACGCCGCTGGGCGGCTTTGACCCTGATCACCGTAGCCCTTTCCGGTGCCGTACTAGAGGTGTTTTGGGGCGGTACGCGAATGCACATTGATGATCTGCTCGTCGCATCAAACGTCAGCGGCGTGCTTCCGCTGCGCGACTATGTTGTCTCAGCGATGGAAACATCCGGTGAATACATCATGTTCCTCAGCCTTGCTGCCCTCGCCCTTTGGCAAAAGGGCCGATTTACCGATTTTCTGTTTTACGGGTTCTGCATTTGCGCAGGATACGCCCTGCTGATCCAGAATTTTCAGGTGCGTGGTGTGGTCACGCTACTGGCGGGCGGTGTTGTGGCCGCTGAACATCTGTCGCGCCAATGGCGGCAAGGTTTGCCATACGGTGCGGACATGGTCACACGCGGGGCGGCATTGGTCATAATCGTTTTGATGGTCCCGATCGGGCTATCATCTGCCGCAGCCTTGGGGCTGCACGCAACATTGGTTGCAACGGGGGCTGGTATTGCTTTGGACACCCCCAACGGCAAAGATATTCGCGTGGTGAACACCCTTGATAACGGACAATTCAAATTCTACGCCAATTATGCCGCGTCCCTTGAAGAAGGGATCGCATTGCTACAATCGCTTACCCCCGCACCAGACAAAGTGCTGGTCATGGATTTTGTCAGCCCGATGACGTCGCTTGCGGGGCTCAATCCACCAGAAGGTGGAACGGCATGGATGCATGACGGGCGTAACTTCGATGAGGAATACCACTTTTCACCCGAGGCACTGCTGGACGGCGTGGATGTGATTATGGTGCCCCAACGCCCCATCGCCGATACAACGACCGCCCTGATGGAAGACCTTTATGGACCCTACATCAGCAAACACTTTGCGGCTGTGCGCCACACATCACTTTGGCGGGTTTACCGACGTCAGGCGCCGATGGTTTTGCCACCTATGGATCTGTGGAATGCATCGGACATGCCGCGTTAACCCGATCAACACAGTGCACACCATCAAGATAAACGGATTGCCGCGCACAGTTTCGGGCAAATGGTTAATTGTTAGGCGCTCTCTCAAATCGATTGGCAAATTACCGCTTTCGCTCAAGCAGCTGAATTATGCGCGCTTAACGACGCGCCAACGGCCACGCCCCAAAACCTTTCATCCCCTCATAAGCCAACCATAGAACGCCCAAAACGGTTTTGATCTGACATGGCGACGATCTGTAATTCCAACCAGCGCAATCGTCCGCGTCCCGTTGTCGGCCTACGCAACAGATCGTCGGCAAAACATGGCCTATTAACGAAGGCTTAAGGCCTAAAAACATCAGCAATTCCTTGCCGTTCGGGGGCCTCGCATTTTGTTGCATCACGGCTATTCCCTTATGTTTAGGCCAATCTGCTCGACTCTGAATTCAAAAAATACAAACCCCGAAGGCTACGGATTTTTGATCCGCGTGGCACCCGCGACAGCCTGACACATAAGAAGGATGACCACGTTATGATGATCTCAAGACGCGCGCTTTTGGTTGGCCTTGCAACGACAACGGCGACAACCGCATGGGCTGCGGAAAACCTGATCACACAAGAAACTGCGTTCAGCCCAGACTGGCTTTGGGATCACGCACGGACATTGGCGCAGCAGGACTACACACCCAAACCATTGATCCCCGATCCGTGGCAAAACCTGTCCTTTGAAGACTTCAACAAGATACAATTTGATCCCCAGCACGGCATCTGGGCGCAAGACGACACGCCCATGACGATGGATTTGTTTACTGCCGGCCTTTATGCAAAACGCCCCGCCACGATCAACATCGTCGAAGAAGGCATCGCAAAAACCCTCGGGTATGATCTTTCTCTGTTTGAAATCAGGGGCGATCTGCCTGATTTACCCGTCAATGATGCGATGGGCTATTCGGGGTTCCGGTTGCGAACGACGGTAAACACGCCCGACCATTTGGACGAATTTGTCGTGTTTCAGGGGGCCAGTTATTTTCGCGCGGTCGCCAAAGGCCAGGGATACGGTATTTCCGCCCGTGGTCTGGCGCTGCGCACGGGCGATCCAAATGGCGAAGAGTTCCCCGATTTCACGGATTTTTGGGTTGAACGGGCTGCGCCGGGGGAAACTGTCTTTACCGTGCACGCCTTGCTAGATTCACCATCAACCACGGGCGCCTACACCTTCAAAATTTCCGCCGGAATATCGACACGAATTGACGTCACCGCCACGCTGTTCCCACGTGTGGAACTGACCCATGTCGGATTGGGCGCGATGACGTCGATGTTCCTGTTCGATGAAACCAACCGCCACCGTTTCAACGATTTCCGCCCCGGCGTACATGACAGCGACGGCCTATTGATCTGGAACGGCACAGGTGAGCAGATATGGCGCCCGTTGGCCAACCCCAAACAACTCGAGATCAGCGCCTTCACGGATGAAAACCCACGTGGATTTGGCCTTATGCAACGCACGCGAGATCCTGAAAACTTCGCGGATTTGCAAGCTGATTACGAAAAGCGCCCTTCGCTTTGGATCACACCCGAGGCCGATTGGGGCGCGGGTGCAGTGGAACTGGTCGAAATCCCGTCCGACAGAGAAATCTATGACAACACTGTCGCCTACTGGCGGCCCATAGCGCCGCTGCCCGCCGGGTCTGAATACAACTTCGGCTATTCGATGGCATGGGGCGATGAAGCTGCCGGACTTCCCGATCTGGCGCGTGTGATCAATACACGGATCGGTAATGCATTTGATCAAAACGACATAATCGTCGCCATCGATTTTGCCGATCACGCTGTTTTTGGCGAAGACTTGTCAGAAGAAGACCTCTCTAACATCGAAACGGTTATCACCACAGATGTGGGTGTCGTGTCCGAGGGTCGATTGGAGCGCAGCCCCGGCACAGGCGGCGTCCGGCTGTCGTTTCACCTCTCCCCCCAGGACGCGGCGCGGATTGAATTGCGCGCGCAACTGGTCAAACGCGACACCCCAATCAGCGAGGTTTGGCTTTACCGATGGACGGCATAATCCCAACACACAGCGCGGGCCAGATGCCCGTGCCGCGCCCCTTAATGCGACCAATACAGCGTCTTGACCGGTCCTTCACCGATCCCGATGCTTTGGCCACGCCGTCAAACCCGCACACGCTTGGATGGCGCATTGGCGTGTTTTTACCTGCAGTCCTTAGCACCTTGGGCCTTCTTGCCGCGTTTACCCAATGGTTCGCTATGAACGGGTTTTCGTGGTTCGAAGGCGTCGTCGTCGGGCTCATGGTTTTTACATTTTTCTGGATTTCGCTGTCCGTCAGCACGGCCGTCGCGGGTGCCCTGACGGTGCTCAACCCGCGCCCCCGCAAGGCAGTAAGGGGCGCAGCAGAGCCGCTTAATGTGGCCCTTTTAATGCCGATCTACAACGAATTCACATCCGATGTTTTCGGCAATGCGGCCGCAATGATGTCTTCCCTAAAGCACCAAAAATCGCCCCATACCTACACTCTCTTTGTGCTTTCAGACACGCGCGATAACGCAACAGCCGCCAAGGAGTTGCGGGCCTTCCAGACGCTGCGCGTGTCATTTCCGGGTAAGGTTTTTTATCGTCGCAGAGTTGAAAACACAGACTACAAGGTGGGCAATCTAAGCGAATGGATCGAACGCCATGGCGGCGCGTATCCAGCGATGCTGGTGCTGGATGCCGACAGCCTAATGAGCGGCCCAGCGATTGTTGAATTAACCGACGCATTGGCCCGTGAACCCGGGGCCGGGCTGATCCAGTCGTTTCCTATGTTGATCGGCGCACAAACGGTCTTTGGCCGCATGTTACAATTTGCGACCCGCATTTATGGGGCTGCGCCCGCTGCAGGTTTGGCAAAATGGTCAGACGGCGAAGGCAACTTCTGGGGCCACAACGCGATTATCCGGACAAAAGCGTTTGCCAGTTGTGCCGGACTGCCGCGTCTTGCGTCCCGACGCGGTGACACACACCTCATCATGTCCCACGACTTCATAGAGGCTGCGTTGTTGCGGCGCGCGGGTTGGTCCGTGCGCTTCCTCCCCCACATTCAGGGCAGCTATGAGGAAGTGCCCGCGACCCTGATCGACTTTGTGCTGCGTGATCGGCGCTGGTGCCAAGGCAACCTGCAACACATGCGCCTGCTAAGAACCCGCGGCTTTCACGTCGTGTCACGGTTTCATCTGCTGTGCGGGATCATCAGCTATTTGGTGTCACCCGCCTGGTTGATGTTGTTAGTTGTCTGGGCGCTGTTTAGTGGCGGCACGCAAACCAACGCCGTGCGTTACTTCAGCGGCTACGACCCTCAAGTCAACTGGCCCGATCTGGGCGCCGGAAACGGGCTCGTCATACTCGGTTTTGTCTATGCCATGCTTTTGACACCCAAACTCATCGGGGCAATGGTTGCGCCGCGCACCGGCCTAGGGATGCACAGTGTGGGCGGAACCGCACAATATATCGCATCTGTAACCACCGAAATCATACTGTCGATTGCCTATGCACCTATCCTGATGGTCCAACAATCCATTTCGGTGGCACGTAGAACCGTTGGATTTAGCGAAACTTGGAAACCACAACAGCGCCACGGTGGGACGTACTCCATCGCCGCAATGTCCAAATTTCACCTGTTTGAAACTGTTATCGGCGCTCTGCTCGTCACAGGGATCATGCTCGGGGTCGTCACACTTTGGCTTTCGCCGATTGCCGCAAGCCTGTTTCTGGCAATTCCTTTGTCAGCGTTAAGCGGTATGAACCTGAATGCTTACCGCTGGTCCGCCCGCCAGCTTGCCACGCCCGAACACCTCAACCCGCCCGACATCGTAGCCGATGCATTGGCAAAGCGTCGGCAGTTCGCCGCTGTACTGTCACCGTCGCAACCAATCGCCGCTGAATAAAGCGGCAACGCCGGGGTTTTATGGATGCGTAGCCAAACGGCATGTCGCAAAAGAATCTGGCCCTTCGTCCGGTGTTTTCACGATCAATCTTGAAGCGACACAAATCAACTGGATGGATTGCGGCGTTTGAACTCAACTTCGTCTGACCCCTTAGCCTGCAAGGAACCCATTTTTATGGCAAATATCTTTGTTTTCGCTTTTGACCTCACCGAAGCGTCGCAGGTCAGGCGCATCAAAAACCTTCAGACGCTGGGGCATGACATCCAATCCGCGGCGTTCAGGCGCGGCAACATGAACGCAGACTTTTCACCTGATTGGCCCAATATTGATCTGGGATTTGTGGAAAACGAACAGCTTGGAAAACGGTTGGTCAGT
Source organism: Octadecabacter dasysiphoniae (assembly GCF_021532615.1). GTDB lineage: Bacteria > Pseudomonadota > Alphaproteobacteria > Rhodobacterales > Rhodobacteraceae > Octadecabacter > Octadecabacter dasysiphoniae. The sequence goes on along the minus strand of NZ_JAKGAQ010000001.1, from coordinate 1,042,042 downwards.
ATCCTGCGCGGTGTCTTGCGAATGACCCGACATCGCGATGCACTCAAAGAGGCCGACGTCATTATGGCCCGAAACTTTGATTTGTTGATCATCGCCTGGATGAGCCGGGTGCTGTCGGGCGCGTGGCGTGTGCCTTTGGTTTATGAATGCTTGGATATCCACGGACTATTGACAAAAACCGGTCCTGTCGGCGCGATGATGCGGTGGTGTGAACGGCGACTGCTGGCACGTGTGAAACTGCTGATCGTGTCGTCACCGGGTTTTATCACGCACTACTTTAGGGCAATTCAGGGATATCAGGGGCCGTACAGTATCATTGAAAACAAACTCTGGTTTGACGCAACGCCGATCGCGCGGCCAAAGCAGCGACCGCAGAAGGCCGATGATGTGTTAACGCTTGGCTGGGTCGGGTCAATTCGCTGCGGATCCAGTCTGCGACTTCTGATGGAAGCGGCTGACGCTCTGCCCGAGCGGATCAGAATCCGAGTTCATGGCAATGTTCATCGACATGCCCTCCCCGCTTTCGATGCCGAAGTCGCAAAGCATCCAAATGTCATCTGTTTTGGACCCTATGAATATCCCACAGAACTGGCCGAAGTGTATGCCAATTGTGATCTGGTTTGGGCGCAGGACCTGTGGCAGCGGGGTGCCAACTCTGACTGGCTACTCCCCAACCGCATCTACGAAGCAAGCTGGTTCGGCTGTCCGTCCATCGCTGTTGCGGACACGGAAACAGGGCGCAGGGTCGCGGCGGGGCATCTAGGGTTCACAGTTGCCGACACCAAGGCCAAGTCCCTGATTGACCTACTGAAAGGTCTGGACCGAGGTGCTATTACCCGAGTGTCAGACCACCTGTTGGCGACCGATGGCGATGAATTCATGTTAAGACCGAACGATCTGCAAACGGCACTTATTTCGGTATTACCTGCAAATCGCTAAAGCCCGGCCTTTTTGTAAAGACGCTTTGCAACTTGTACCGTTTGGCGGCGCATTAATGTCGTAGCGGCAGGCCGCTGCACGCCCGGAATAGATCGCCCATCAAGTAACTTGCGCCGGCTGTCGTCGACAAACTGGGTTACCCAGTCATCTTGCGCCGCTTTCTTCTGTCGCTGCGGTGCAAAAATACCTTTATCAGCGGTAATTTGGCTGACGTCGATGTCGAGATAGGCCGCAATCTGTGCGATGGCACCGGATGTATCTGCAACGATATCTTCATAATATAGTTGAAGTGGTTTGATCCCAACACTCCGAAGAAAACTTTGCCAATCGGCATTGCCACGTGAAATCGCATCCATCTTTTCTGCGATTAAGGACCAGTCGTATTGGGCCGGTGTCATTTCAGGCATATCGGAAATCCACGCGCCAGTTTGTTGGGCACGCGCGAATGAAATTGCCTGTTTGGTCAGGTCGCGGCGGCACAGGTGAATGTATGAATAATCCAGCACATTCTGCTCGTGTCTCAGAAATGCGACGAGATGTTCGTGATGCAATTTCACGGAAAAGACGCCATTGGGACCAGTCCGCACCGATTTGATATAATCGAGCGTGTCCATCTGTCCGGCACGTTCCTCCCAGACCTTCCAATTGCCCGGATTGAGGTATTCCAACGGATAACCGAACACGCCCAAAGCATGCATCTTGTGGCCCAAAAAATGACTACCACATCGCGGCGTTGTGCATAGGGCGACTTTCTTGGTGACGGGGACAGTTCGAAAATCGTTAACCGGGTCAAACTGACGTTGCCAAAGGCCGTCAGGAATTTCGAGCGTGGTCGCGGGCTTGGACATAGTATTCGCCTTCCTTTTGAAAACACGGGCGGCAGGTACGGAATCGCGCTGGCTTTTCCATCGTCAAAATACATAAATTCGGACGCGCTTCTTGGACAGAAATGCTGCAGTGCAGATTCAAGCGTGAATCAGCCCAATGAATGAGAGTGGCGGAGTTCTGGATCGGCGCCTTTTTGACAGCCTAAGCGCGGAAAACCCGCAAACGCGCCTAACACAATGATAATGATATATAAAAATTTGAAATTGTTTATCTTTTTGCCACTGAGGTGCGTATTTTTCAGGCGTTAAAATTATCTCGTTCAAAAAATACTGGCAACTTTCTGCCAATTTTGCGCGGCGCACGGATGAAATGCTGCAAGTGCGAATTTGACGGTCAAGGTATGAAGAATGATCCTTACATATCCACGAGGGAGAGCGACTATGCCGACAATGGAAAGTGTGGGTTTTACGCCCTTGGACGAAAAGAAAACGCTGCAGACCTACGCGATTGCATCCCCCCCTAACGTTTCTGATTGCGCCTCGATGGTGGTGGGCGGTTGGGCAAAGCGGGCTTTTGATATTCTTGTCGCGTTTTTGGTTTTGCTTTGTCTCGCACCGCTGTTCTTGATGGTCGCCGTGGCCGTAAAACTGGCGTCACCTGGTCCCGTTCTTTACGGGCACGAAAGGATCGGGCACGGCGGGCGCACCTTTCGATGCTGGAAGTTCCGGTCGATGGTGACAAACGGCGACGAAATTCTCGCGAAGTATTTCAAAGACCACCCCGAAGAACACGATGAATGGATCAAAAACCGAAAGCTACGCAATGATCCGCGTGTCACCCGCATCGGCGCGGTGCTGCGCGCCTACAGCGTTGATGAGCTTCCCCAGATCGTCAATGTCTTGCGCGGTGACATGAGCCTTGTTGGACCCCGCCCCGTCGTCAAAGACGAGTTGGAGATGTACGGCACGGCCGCCAGTCACTATTTGCAAGGTCGTCCCGGCATTACGGGGCTTTGGCAGGTCAGCGGTCGCAGTGATACCAGCTATGATCAGCGTATTCTATTCGACACCAGCTATGTGTTGAATTGGTCGCTTGCAGGGGACCTTGTCATCATCGCCCGCACCATTCCTACGGTTCTGTCCTCCAAGGGGTCTTATTGACCCTCCAACCTGCGTGGTGAACGACGGATGCTTTTGAAATACTGCACCAGAATTTTTGTCATCCTCATTGCCCAGACCATTGCGACAATGGCTTGGGCTGACAACTACCGTGTGGGCGTCAATGATCTGCTGAGCGTCCAAATGACGTCTTGGGATCAAGTGAACTCAGTCATCATCGATATGCCCGGCGTTTCCGGCAGCTTTCCCGTCGACGCCGATGGCGACATCACGTTGGCGCTTGCCGGCCAGGTGGTTGCCCAAGGCAGCACCACCGCGGAAATTGCGCGGGCAGTTGAGGCGGCAATGACCCCTTACGTCGGTATTGGCCGAACTCTCAAGGTTGGCGTCAGCGTTGAAGTCTATGCGCCAATTTATGTCACGGGGCAGACGGAAACACCCGGCGCCTATGAATACACCCCCGGACTTACCATACTGCAGGCGGTCTCACTGTCGGGTGGTCTGGCTGGTGTCACCCCCACCGAGGGCGAAGAGCGCAATTTCCTAACCGCGCGCGGCACCATCAATGTTCTACAAAATGAACTTGTATTTCTGACAGCACAGCGTGACCGGATTGTCATTGAACTGGGGCAAGCCACTGATTTCGCACAAGCCGAGACTGATGTTGCCAGTACGGCGCAAGCCGCGGAATTGGCGATACTGCAAGCACGTAATGCGCGCTATGATTATGAAATTACATCACGATCCAGCGCACGCGTATCCCTAGAAGAAGCATTGCAGGTCCTAGAAGAAAAGCTTGCAACAAATCGCTCCCAACTCGACGCAGGATTGGCTGAACTGCGACGTGCAGAAGATTTGGCTGAACAGGGTCTGGTCACACCCATTCGCGTCTTTGAACGGGCAACCTACATCAACGAGCTGGAAAGCCGCCTTTTGGATATTGAACGGTCCATTTTGCTGGCGCGCCAGGAATTGCAAGGTCACGAACGCGCCGAAGGTCAACTGCTTGCCACCCGCGAGGAAGAGAACGCGATGGCGCTCCAACAAGTAGAAACCAGTATCGCCGAAACCGAAGCGCAGCTTACAGCGCAGTACGACCTTCTGTCTGCATCCGCAGGTCAGGTCATTGGCCAAGGCCCTAACCTTGATCCTCTTACCGCCGAAGTGACGTATCGTGTTACACGTGTACGCGGTGACGGCGGGACGTTTGCGGGGGATCCATCTACACCGCTTATGCCCGGCGATGTGGTCGAAGTAGTCTATGAAAACCCCGCGTCCTCGATAACCCCGTCAAACTGATGGTCCGCAGATGAGCACCCCAGCTGATGTCGCTAAACCTGATGTAGACAATTATCATCCACACCCAACGCGAGGGCGTTCAGTTTCAGCTGTGGCCGGGGTCATGTGGTCATCTTTGCAGACGCTGATCCCGACAGTCAGTTCTGTCGTTGTATTTGTTGTCAGCGCGAAGTTTCTATCACCTGCCGACTTCGGGTTGTTTGGGCTTGCCAGCAGCCTTGTGATCACGGTCGCCGCTTTGACGCCCGTGGCATTTGGCGAAGCCCTTGTGCAGCGTAAGTCCCTGACGAAGGCGCACACAGATAGCGTATTTTGGCTGACGTTTGGTTTTGGCGTCCTTTGCTTTTTGCCGTTCGTATTGTTTGCCACTCCGCTGGCGACGGCGATGGGGGATGTCGCTATTGCCGCGATCCTACCAGTTCTGGCGCTGCGTATCCCGTTCGATTTGGCGGCCGCTGTGCCAAATGCGATGATTGTCAGATCCATGAAATTCAGGCTAATCGCCCTGCGTACGGCTGTTGCCACGATAATCAGTGTGATCATTTGTTTGTCGATGCTGTTTGCGGGCTATGGGTATTGGGCCCTCGTGGGCAGCCAGGTAGCGGCCAGTATTGTTGCCTGCGCTATGGCGTATTGGGTCGCTGGCTGGAAACCCGGCATCGCGTTGAAGTGGTCAGCCTTGCGTGACCTTTTCAGCTATGGCGTTTTTGCATCGGGCAACCGGATGCTGGCCACGATCAAACTTGATCATCTGGTCTTGGGTATCTTCGGCGGCACCGTCATGCTTGGATTGTTCTTTTTTGCGCAGCGGCTTTACAACATGCTGACACAGTTGGTGGGCGGTGCGTTGTCGTCGGTGACGCTTACGCTGCTCTCAAGCATGCAGGACGATCAGGAAAAAACGGCGCAGGCCTTTGGCATTGCGTCCTTTGTATCGGCGGCCGTCAGCATGCCGATGTTTTGTGGTTTGGCCATTACAGCCCCCGATCTGTTAGACCTTTTGTTGGATGACAAATGGGCGGACGCGACCTTTGTGTTGCAAGCGTTCTGTGTGGCCGGCGTTCTTGCAGGGATCGGGGTCGTGCAGGCCTCCCTCATTCAAAGCCAAGGCAAAGCGCGCTGGTGGTTCTATTATCAATTGGCCCAGCAATGTTGCGCCGTGTTTGTGATCTTGGCGATGTATCGCTTTGGTCTGGCGACGCTCATGGTTGCGCTGATGGCGAAAAGCGTCCTGTTGTGGCCCGTTTCGGTTGTGATGACCGCGCGGCTATTGGGCCGCAGCCCGTGGCATTATCTGGCCGGGTTCAAAGTTCCGGTCGCGGCCACACTTGCGATGACCATCGGAATGTTGGCCGTGCCCCTCGTTTTGCCGGATCTGACACAGGTTGCCCGATTGGCTTCGCAATTGGCAGTTGGTGGCAGCATCTACGTTCTTCTCATCCTGCATTTATCGCGTGATCGCATAACGCAACTGCGCCGTTATCTGCCAAAGAAAGAAAAAACAGCCTCATGAAACTGACATATTTTCAGGGTGACCCGCCCAATTTCGGGGATGAATTGAACGCAACAATGTGGTCCCACCTGTTGCCCGCAGATTTCTTTGACGATGACCCCGCCCAACTATTCATCGGGATCGGTTCGGTGATCCAACACAACTATCCCAGTGACGCCAAAAAGGTCGTAGTCGGGTCCGGTTACGGTGGATATACTAAAAAACCAAACGTGCATGATGGCAGTTGGGAATTTCATTTTGTCCGCGGCCCTCAAACCACCGAAAGCTTGGGATTGAACCCCGATCTCGCGGTCGCCGACGCTGCCATTTTGTTGCGCGAAACGCCCCTGCCCGCGCCTGCCACCAACTTCAAGGTCGGCTTTATGCCGCATTACGAAAGTATCGAGCGGGGCAATTGGAAAACCGTGTGTGATCTGGCCGGAATCACGTTCATCGACCCGTCCCATCCGCCTGATCAGGTCATCGCGCAAATCCTTGGCGCTGATCTGGTCATAACTGAGGCCATGCATGGTGCCATCGTGGCAGACGCCTTGCGCACACCGTGGATTGGCGTGCGGGCCATGCATCATGTTCACTGGTTCAAATGGTACGATTGGGCAAAGGCGCTGAATATTGATTACAATCCGGCTTTTCTGTTTCCGTCCAACTTGCGCGAAGCATGGGCACTAACAACTGGTCGGGCAGGATCAGGACGCGGCGCAATGGCCGTTTGCACAAGTCGTGCGGCGCAACCGCTCAATACCGCCTGTCACCATCTTGCGGCCCGCAGCTTGCAAAAATTGGCAAAAAGCGCGCCAAATCTCTCATCAGACGCGGAAACCGAACGCGCGACAGACAGGGCAATGTCGGCGATTGACGGGTTGGTCGCAAAATACACGACCAATCGCGCCTTTTCCTAAACGGCGCGCCGGTCGCCCTGCAATCCGCGCACAGCGTACACAAATGCGCAGATCACAATGACGGTCCGCAAGGAAAACTGAAAGAAGACCGGGACTTCGACAAAGCTGACCATGACAACCATCATAACCAAGACGAACAACAAAGACGCCTCGGCGCGGTGGGTGCGCAAAGCCCAAAGCCCCGTTGTGATCGCTGCCCCGTAAAGAACAACGCATTGTAAAAACACACCCAACACGCCCACCTCAACCGCGTTGGACAGGTATGTGTTATGAAAGTTAAATCCACCACGGCTTTCGATCCCGAACGTAAACCACAAGGCTTCGGCGGGGCTGTGGCCATGAACCCAAAATGCCTGATACCCCATCCCAAGAAACGGGCGTTCTGCAATCAGTTCCAGCGCGATCCGCCACAGTTCGGTTCGTCCTGTCAAAGTGACGTCCTTACCCGTCGTATCCAGCAACACCGCGATCAGTGTATCGGAAAACATAATCATCAGCACGATCACGAGCGCAGCGGCCAAACCGAAAAACACCAAGGCAGCCACCCTTTGAAGCAACGTCATCCGATAAAGGATCAACACTGAAAATAGAATAAACAGCGACGGCGGTACGATCACCAATGCGCTGGCCGATTGTGCCAATAACAACAGCATAAGCCCCAGCATCACCCCTAAGACTGCACTCAAACGGTATCGATAAGATGCGACGCTGTCCAAAATCTGGGCAGCGCAAATGACAACATAGGTTGCCGCAGCACCTGCCAAAGCGTTTTTGCTGCCGTAAATACCCAACCACGCGCCCGTGTCATTGCGGACGTCCCCGAACAACAGACTGGCCAACATGGCCATTGAATAAAGCGCAAAAAGAGTGCGGCCAAAGACGCGGGGCGACGTCGTGGATGCGATGGTAATCGCAATGATAACCGTCGCGGCGAACTGAACACCAAATCGAAATGTGATCATTGGGTATTGCGACCAGACCGCAGACAACAGGCAAAACGCGGGCAATGCAATGACGTACCAATATGTCACGCATAAGCTGATTTGGATACTCAAGCGGCGAACCAACAAGGCGCATCCCGATGCCAAGAACATCAGCGCGCCGTACGTTCCCAAAACCGGAACAAACACCAACCCGCACAAGGCGATCACAGCAAGAACGACATCCGGTTCGACCGTGACCACATCAATACCACGGCGAGGCAGATACAGGCGGGCGTCACTCATTCTGGCAAACGACGGATGTCGGGAACTGACAAGCATCGCCGAGCGCAGTAAAGGCGATCCAATCGACGTCCATGTCCAAAACCGTTTCCGGTTCGACAAATGGCCCCATCCAGTTGGGAAAACTGTCGCTGCCCCAAAAGCTGGCGTAGATCTTTTGGTCATTCACCGGCAACGCGGTACCGGGCGCTGTTTCATGAACCAGTTCCCCATCCACAAACCAACGAATGCCGCCTTCATCCCAGACAAATGAATAGGTTATGAACCCGTCATCGGCGGGTTGGGGCAAAGGGACCCGTTTCCCGTTTTCTGGCGCACCACTCACATAGGTATTCAGGCTGACCGCAGTCGTGTCACGGGTCAGCACCTCAAAATCAATCTCGTCATGTGGTTTGCCATGATGCGGGCCGATGTATGTGAAAAACGCAGCATTCAGGCCTGATCCTGTGCTGGTCCGATACCGTGCTTCATAGGTGCCGTAGCCATAGACATGACGAGACTGGATTTCGCCACAGGTATAATCACGCTGTTCATTGGCTTGTCTGGCAAAGCTCAACGTCAGCATACCGCCCTCAACCACGAGGTTGTCGCCAGACCACATGCAGTTCTGCCAATCGCCGTTAACCCAGCCATCAGAGACGCCCCAAAGGTCTGCATCAAACGTTTCAAAATCGTCAAAAAAACTGACACCAGCGGGTAAATTTTGTGCAACAGCCGGCGACGATACCAAAACCAGAGCACTAAGATAAGTATGACGAATGACCGTTAGTATCCGGTCGGCATTCCTATGGAAACAATACATAAAGAGGTCTCCTTTTTCTGCGGTGATTTCCCTTATTTTATTATAGTTTAAGCCGAAAAAACAAAGCGAATGATTGGGGTCGGCGCATCGTTGCTGAAATGAACAAGGTCCGCACAAACTGAGTGAGGCATCGTTCGAAAAACGCTATGCTGAACGTGCAAATTAACTGAAAGGGGGTCGCGTCAGTGCAACCCGTCGTTTCTGTTGTCATGGCCAACTACAATGCAGCTGATTACTTGGCAGCGGCCCTGACATCTGTGCTCGCGCAATCCGTTTCACGGATCGAAGTTCTGCTGGCCGATGACGCATCAACCGACGCAAGTGTTGCCATTGCACAGCAAGTGGCTGCCACCGACGCCCGCCTGAAAATCATCGCAGCAGATGTAAACAAAGGTCCTGCCGCCGCCCGTAATCGCGCGCTTGACGCAGCGACTGGCGATTGGATTGCGATTGTCGACAGTGATGACATTATCCACCCCCAGCGGTTGGAATTGATGCTTGACGCTACGAAAACCCTTCAGACGGATGCAGTTGCGGATGACCTGACGTATTTTGCGGACAACGTGGTCCAGCCGGGCGACACACTTTTGGGCGACACGCGACCATCCAAGCCAAAACTTATTACTACAAGGTGCTTTCTTGGTGCTGATCAGAATGCCCCGCAACTCGGATACCTCAAGCCGCTGATGCGACGTAACGCCTTAAGAGATATGCGGTACCGCGAGGATATTCGCATCGGTGAAGACCACGATTTGTATATGCGGTTTCTGATGAATGGGGGGCGCATGCATCTACTGCCACAGTCTTATTACCTCTATCGCAAGCACGTCCATTCACTGTCACATCGCAGTCATCCCGACGACGTGCGCGCCATGATTGCAGTACATGACGATCTATTGGACAGCTACCCTGACGCATCAGACGACTTACGCGCAGATTTCGCGGCGCGACGAACGGCTCTGCAAGAACCACTTGCCTTTGAAACGCTCGCCGATCACATCAAGAACCGCCAGTTTGGCAGCGCGTTGCGCGACATCGCCCGAAAGCCCGCTTTGCTGATACAGCTGTGCACCGTGGCCACAAATCGTATCAAACGCCAGTTCAAACGGCACGCCCCACAACACGCCATCGTCCCAGATGACCCAAGCCAATGGACATCACAGGACTGGGCGGCACTGTGCGAACCAAGGTCGCCATGATGTCAAAAACGCAACCCCTCGTTCATGTTCGCACCACGGCCTACAAAAGACCCGATGCGTTGCGTCGTGGCTTGCAAAGCTTACAGGCGCAAACCTGGTCGAATTGGATTTGCGATGTCTATGATGATTGCCCCGACGGATCCGCACGCGCCGTGATCACCGAATTGGATGATCCGCGCATCCGGTTTCATCATAACAAGCCACAGCTTTTTGCATCCAAAAATATCGACCAGTGCTTTAGCCGAAATAACCCCCACGACGCCGCTTATTTCTTTGTGTTGGAAGATGATAACTTTGTCCTGCCAACCTTCATAAGTGACAATATTGCGCTGTGTAAGCGGCACGGCGTTCACATGCTGTTTCGCAATCAACTGGTTGAACTGGACAGCGGAACGGACCGCGCGCGCATTTCAACCATCGGCGTTTTGGATGATAAGCTGACGGGCGGGCTCTATTCGGCTGACGTTTTCAGGCTGTGTTTGATGGCCGATATCGGTGTGTCAAACGGCGGGTTGTTCTGGTCGCGCGATGCGGCGACGGATTTAGAAATTCACTATGATTGCAGCGCCACATTACAGGAATACATGCGGACATTTGCGATTTGCGAACCGATTTATGTTGCGATGGAACCGCTTGCCGTTTGGGCCGAAAATGGCGAAGAAACCATGCGTGATTTTGGCAACACGGCGGGGTATTTCAAACGCGAATTGTCCCTGAAACGATCGGTCGGCGTTTTGCAACGCAATGCCTGGGCACTGGCGGAAGCCGACGATCGCGAAGCGTTTTTAACCCACCCTGTTTTTCGCTATCCGGAACGCCAAAGGGCAACCGGATTGGTGAAATCACATACTCAATTTCGTGTCGGGCGGTCTTTGGAAATAGCCGCTATTGCCAAATTGGCTTTTCGTGGTGCTGTGATCCGGTTGATCGGAAAGGTCGAACCTGCCGTCCTGCCCTTTATCCAAGCCCGCAAAGGTTAGTTATTGCTTTTGTGTCCCGGCTTGGGGATCGACCTGTGCGGGGCTGTCCGTGTCGGCAGGTTTCGGCGGCGATATCAGGCTCATCAACAACAGCAATAAGAAATATCCAAGCTGCAAAACAACCATGACGGCCATCACCCGAAGCGCGATAACGCCAGCGCTGGCACCTGCCTGATATGACACAACGCCCATAATCACGGACGCGGTCATCATGAAACCGATGAACACCGTTAGTCGCAAACTCGTCCTCCCAACGACAAGGTGGAAAGAGCATAGGCGAATTCCAAGTGTCACGCTACCGTCACAAAGCACGAATTTCAGGCAAGATGTTCGTAAGTTCTACAGATAGCTTTCAGGCCAGCCCGGACGGGCATATTTGTGAAGCTTACGAATGTTGACCTTGTTCAGGGCGATGCCGACTATTTTTTGGGAAATCTCAGGTTCATGCGCAAGGTATTGTGTGACGAGTGATCGTGGCGTCTGCCCCCATTCACAAATCAAGATGATATTATCCAACTGGGCAATTATAGCTTTGGCGTCAGATACTTTTGCCAAGGGGGGCATATCCAGTATCACATGATCGTAATGCTTGCGCAGTTCGGCCACCAACGCCTGCATGTTCTGCTGATACACAAGATCACCCGCAAAGGATTGCTGCGGTATTGCGCCGGATGGCAGGATGCTCAACCCGGTATACTCCAGAACCTGTATTGCTTCCGACAGCGGCGCGTTTCCATGCAAGACCTCAACGATACCGGGACCCGCCGGAATATTCAGATCCCCCCTCAGACGAGAACCTTGCCAGTCCATGTCAATCAACACGGTGCGCGCGCCCGTCTTGGCCAGCATGTTCGCATAGTTGACGGCCAGCGTTGTCTTCCCTTCCCCAGGCAACATTGACGTGACGGCGACAACCCTACTGGCGCCGTCCGTATTTCTAAGATCAACGGTTGCATGGATATTGCGCAACGTTTCACTGAACACTGTCTGTGGCATCAAAACTGACCAGAACAGCTCTGGCGAACGTTCAATGACTTTGCGTCGTTCCCGTGCGGTCTGGTCAGGGTCCGTGTGGCCGGCATCTTTGTCCAAGGCAGGTGCGAAAGAAAGCCCGTTTAGCTTGATTTCTGTGGTCTTTGGCGGGGACGCGTCATTCAATGCGCGCGTGTCGATGTGCGGTAAATGACCAAGAAAAGAGCAGCCCGTATGATTATAGACTTCTGTGCTCACACGGAACGACCGCTCGCGCGCTTCGCGCCATACAGCCAACGAAAAGCCCGCCATCAGACCCAGCAGGGTCGTGACTGCCAACGTTTGCCACATCTTTGGTAAGGCCGCTGTCTTGGGTACGATTGACTGGGTCAGAATACGCCCGTTGGACACCGGAAACGACCCTTGAATGGATATCTGTTCATACCGCGCTGAGATGGTTTGGTACAATGCATCCAATGTTGTTGCCCGCTGGGCAAGTTCGCGCAAACGCATCACCTGTGACGGGTCACTTTGTCGAAGTGCGGTCGCCTGTGACTGCACTTGCGCAGAGCTTTCCTCCAATTCCTGCAATCGCGTGCGCATCCATTCCGCGGTGCGTTCAGTGGATTCCACATTCGCGGTCAGCCCGTCTTCGAGATAGGCGTCGGCGTAGGTGTTCACGATCAGGGCCGCAAGGGCCGCGTCATGGCCGACATAGCTAACCTCGATGGAAAAGCTCAGGCCAAGCCTTTCAATCCGAATGTCACCTTGCAGTCGCGACGCTGCACTTGAAAGCTGGGCTGCTTGCTGTTCTTGCGGGGTCAATGTGGGTTGTTCGGCAACGTCTTCATCCCCGCCAAGCACCGCCCCGATTTGCGTCTTGACGTTGGACAAGATCGTTCCTGCCAAAGATGATGGAGGGTTCAGAAAAACATCACGTTCTTGCAACTCAATGCGGCGGGCAACTTCTGTCGCCAGTTGCAATGATTGGAGAACCTGAATTTCATTCAGCAAGGACGTATCATTTCGCGCAAAGGGAATACTTGCGGAGATTTCTTCATCCAGCTCGCTGCGCCTCTCATCGACCAGCACGGTGGCAGAGGCGTAGTATTGTTCGGGCGTCGTCACATGATGCGCAATCCCCGCCACCAGACCAAAAAGCGCGCAAAGCATCAAAGGGATGTATTGTCTGCGCAATGCGGCCATCACATCGCCCAGCGTTGTTGCATCCACATTGGCGCGCTGTTGAAAGCGATCCGCATCATATTCGGCGTCGCGTATGCGCAAACCGATATCTCTCATAAGGTGACCACCACTTTGTTCATCAGTTTCATTTTGGTGTGAAATCAGGGCCATACTGTCGCAACACAACGCCCCCGGCTAACCCCGACAAAGCGCCAACATGAAGTGCGCCGCGCAAGATCGCTTTGTTGCGGCGCCCCGTATCGGCGACCTGCAACAGCGCCGCCCCCATACAATACGCGACTTTGCACATCGTGATGGCCCAAAGCCTCGCCGACGTGCCACCTTCTGCGACAAGCCGCCCGTGTGTCTGGCCCATCCGGTAGCGACGGCGCAGCAACCAGGCAAAGCTGACCCGGTTCGGCGGGATCGTTTCATGCAACAATGCATCAGAGGCAAAGGCGATGCGCCCGCCAGCCGCGACCACCTTGGCGAAAAAGGCCGTGTCTTCGCCGCCAGTCTGGCCAAGCGACAAATCAAAGCGACAATCGCGCAGCGCAGGGCTTTGCATGTCGATCAAAACGTTGCAGGTGTATCCGGTGATGATCTGGTCATCGACCCAAACCGGCATTGTGGCGTGTATCTTGGTGCGCTGCATCCAGGCTGGCGCACCGTTGGGATATACCGCCTCAACTGGGCCAAGCACGACGTCGGCTTGATCGGTCTTCATGGCTTGTGTCAAATGGACCAGCCAATTTGATGGCGCGACCTCGTCATCATCTATAAACGCCAGAAGCTGGGCCGTGCTGTGGGTCAACGCCCCGTTACGCGCGATCGATATGTTTCCCTGCGGGCAATGCACATAGCGCAAAGGAAAGGGTGCGCCCTGCGCTATGCGTTCGACGACGTCACGCGCGCTCGGCTCATCGTCGTTATCGATCACAAGCACCGACACCGCGTAACCATCAGGCTGCACCAGCTTCATGAGCGAGGCCAGCGTTTCAGCCACCTGCGGGCGTCGATAGGTACAAACACAAATCTCTAACGTTCGGGTCATTGCGCAACCCCGCGACCGCCAAGAACTGTGTCACGCACCACCCGTTGCCAAAAACCCAACGACCACGAAAAATGCATGGTCATTGCAGCGACACCGCAAAGGATCAGCGCAGGGTCGCGGACGCGCCATGCCATGCGAAAGCCCGTAAAAAGGCAGTATGCGGACCACACCAGCGCGGGCAGCACAAACAGCGAATGCAGTGGCCAAAGGAATGCCAATAACAGTGCGGGTAAGACCATCATGACTTTGGCTTGACGCAGCTGAGGGACCACGCTGTGTTTCAACAGATTGCGCGCACGCCCTGTGCCATACCGGAAATACTGTTGCGCCAAGGCGAACAGCGACGGTCGGGGGAAATAGGTGATGCTCGTTGCCGACGTGAGCCAAATGCGATGCCCCGCCTGCCCCAGCCGGTAGTCCAACTCGGCGTCCTCATTGTGCGTAAAGCTCGGATCATAACCGCCAACCGCGCGAAACGCCGCAAGCTTGATCAACGCATGATGCCCATGTTCAACGTAAGCACCACTAGGAACGTTTCGATGGGCAGACCCGCCGTTCCCGATCGGGGCATTCTGCGTCGCCGCATTGATCCGCTGCACAGGCGCAGTTCCTTGCGCAATCATGCTAACAACAATGCTATCTGCGTAGACCGACTGTGCCTGCTGCATCAACACATCGCAAAAGTCGTCGGGATAGGCGCAATGGGCGTCGATCCGGATCAAATGGGTCGCGCGGTCACCATCCTCGGCCACAGCAAGATTAATCGCAGCACTCTGGATGCGATCGCGATTGTGAAGCAATGATATCCGATCGTCGGTTGATAAAATGTCCTCAACGATGCCGACTGTCCCATCGGTACTGCCCCCGTCAACCACAACAACACGCCCACCCAAGCGGCGCGCAGCCGCGCTCATCTGATGCAGGATCGGGCCGATATGTCTGGCCTCATTCAAACAGGGGATAACGACCAGCGGATCGTACTTATTCAAGGATTCAGTCTTGGTTTTTTCTTGCATATCGCGCCTTCGACATTGGATAAAAATAAAAGCCACGTGGGCAAACCATCGCAAAAAAGGCAATTCACATGAGGGCATTTTATAGATCGTCGCTGTAACGGGCGCACCTACACGCACCCATAATCGGCCATTCATCGCCATTCAAAGAGCGGGTTTTCGTCACAAAAACCGGTCGCGCAAAAAAAATCAGCGCTAAACAAATTCCACAAAGCGAAACATTGGTTTTTTGCCTGAAAGCAAAGACAAGCTGCTTTTATTTTGTGGGAAATTTGGCAGAAATCCGCGCACGCCCAATCGGCTTATTGTAGTCTTCGCCGCAAGTACGGGCATCAAAAAGGCCAGATGCGATGAAGAGAGTCCTAATACCACTTCAGGTTGAACAGTCACAAAAAGCGAACAATTGAGGGCAACTTCAATTAACCCCACCTTGGTCAAGAGGACCAGTATTCGGAAAAGCCTTGGCGATCCTCCAAATCGGCGCGAGTCATCGGCTTGACACGAACGACCTGCTAATTGGCACCAGACCCCACCATGAGACAGGAAATGCAGCAAGCTCACCGCGCGGATTTTGCACGCGGATCCATTCAGTCCATCATCTGCGCGACGGAGAGACGTGTTGCACACATAAGGTCTAATTTCACCATATTAATAAGCGGTTCAGTCAACTTTCAGTTCGTCCATATCTAGCGCAGTTTCCCTACTTTACGCTCGATTTCACGTACAGCGTGACCCAGATTCATACGAACTTTCACGCAGGAATACGAAAGTGACCACCCATCGACCACGAACACTCAAGTAAGGCACTGCTGCGAAATTGGCTGTGAAACGTGAACGCGAGATTGATAACAACATAAAGGATGGCGTTGTTCATCCTACGACTTCAGGGGTTGCACAGTGGGCCCTGAAGTCGCCCAGGAGATCGCATAGGTGCAGCGGTCTTTGGGCATATTGTCCCGCTGCCGGCCATTTCAACCCGGAAAATGGCAGGCAACGCTTTGACCGGGCGTGTGCTCAACGAGTTCCGGACGTATCTGAGCACAGATATCGTTCGCAATCGGGCATCTGGTGCGAAAAGGGCAACCGCTCGGTGGATCAATGGGGCTTGGTACTTCGCCCTTCAGAATAACGCGCTTCTGGCGAACGCTGGGATCGGGCAATGGGACTGCCGATAGCAATGCCTTGGTATAAGGATGTGCGGGAGCCGCGAAAAGCTGATCGCGATCTGCGATTTCCATGATGCGGCCAAGGTACATGACCGCGACGCGATCGCTTAGGTGTTCGACAACCGCCAAATCGTGAGAAATGAAAAGGATCGCCAAACCAAGATCAGCCTGAAGTCGCATCAGAAGGTTTATGATCTGGGCCTGTACCGAGACATCCAAAGCAGAGACAGCTTCGTCGCAAACGATGAAGTCAGGTTCGGAGGACAGGGCGCGTGCAATGCAGATGCGCTGGCGTTGACCGCCCGAGAACTGATGCGGCATCCTGTCCATGATATCGGCGGACAGGCCGACGGTATCGAGCAGTTGGGCAACGCGTGCCCGGCGCTCCGCCCGCCCCGGCACAATCCCGTGGCTTCGCAGAGGTTCGGAGATAAGTGCTTCAACGTTCATACGTGGATTCAGGCTTGAGAATGGATCCTGAAAGACAATATTCAGCCGCTTTCGAAACGGCTTGAGGTTGCTTTGCGGCAGTCCGTCGATACGCTCACCGTCAAGCCTTAATTCGCCCGATGTCAGGTCCAGCAATCGCGCAACGCAGCGGCCAACTGTCGACTTACCGCATCCCGATTCACCGACAAGCGATAGAGTTTCACCTGCATTCACCTCAAAACTTACCCCGTCCACGGCTTTTACGGCGCCCACCTGCCGCCCCAAAAGACCACCGTGTATTGGAAAATACTTCACCAAATCGCGCAATTCGACCAACGGATGGGATGTCTCAGAACCCTCAGGCTTTGTCACGTGCGGCCTCCTTTGGTGCGAAGTGGCACGCTGCGAAGTGACCGTCGGCCTTCTCTTCCAGACCTGGATCAAGATGGGTGCAAACGTCCTCGGCTCGTGGGCACCGGGGCGCGAAGACACAGCCTTCGAACGCCTGTGTCAGGTCAGGGACACGGCCGGGTATTTCCGCCAGCGCCTTTGACATTTTACCGCTGCGGACCTGCCCCAGCTTTGGCACTGCATCCATCAGACCTTGTGTATAAGGATGCCGTGGGTGGGCAAAAAGATCGGCGACGTTCGCCTCTTCCACCTTTCGACCTGCGTACATAACCATCACCCGTTCCGCGAATTCCGCAACAACGCCAAGGTCGTGTGTGATCAGCAGGATCGCTGTGTTTGTGCGCTTTCGAAGATCGCGCAGCAGATCAAGAATCTGAGCCTGGATTGTCACGTCGAGCGCTGTCGTCGGCTCATCGGCAATCAATAAGGCAGGGTTACAGGCCAATGCCATGGCAATCATGGCGCGCTGGCGCATCCCGCCCGACAGTCGATGGGGGTATTCATCAACACGTTTTTCCGGCGACGGGATGCCCACCAAAATCAAAACTTCGATGGCGCGTTTGCGCGCAGCACGGGTGTTCGCCCCGGTGTGCAATCGGACCGCTTCGCTAATCTGGCGCCCGATGGTATAAACTGGGTTCAACGACGACATCGGCTCCTGAAATATCATGCTGATCTCACCGCCACGCAGGCGGCGCATCTCGCGTTCGCTTTTCGTGCTCAGGTCTTCGCCGCGAAAGCGAATGTCGCCTGCGATCTTGCCGGGGGGCGTGGGCAGCAGGCGCAGCACCGACATGGATGTTACGGACTTTCCGCACCCGGATTCCCCGACAATCGCAAGCGCTTCGCCAGTATCGATGGAGAAGGACAAACCGTCGACCGCGCGGTTCACGCCTTTGTCGGTTTCAAAATGGACCTGCAGGTCACGGACTTCGAGGAGCTTCATCGTCACACCCGCTTTGCCAAGCGCGGGTCGACCGCATCGCGCAAACCGTCGCCCAGAAGGTTCACAGCCAATACGGTGACCGACAGGAAAATGGCTGGGAAGAACACGATGTTCGGTTTAACCTGCCAGAGCGCGCGGCCCTCGGCCATGATGTTGCCCCATGACGGGATCGATGTAGGAAGGCCTGCACCAATAAAGGACAGGATTGCCTCGGTAATCATGGCCGATGCGCAGATGTAGGTTGCCTGCACGGTGATCGGGGCAACCGTATTGGGCAATATATGTAGACGGATGATGCCCAGTTTTGATGTACCGCAGGCCACGGCCGCCTCGACATAAGTAAGTTCGCGGACCGACAGCACCGCAGAACGGGTCAGCCGCGCCACACGGGGGATTTCGGCAATTGTGATGGCCAGAATGACGTTCATGACCGACCCGCCGCGCATCAACGTCATCAGTGCAATCGCAAGGAGGATCGCGGGAATGGACATCATACCGTCCATGATCCGCATGATAATACCATCCGCCCAGCGCACAAAACCAGCCGTCAGTCCGATAATCATGCCCACGATTGTCGCAAAGAGCGCCACGCCAATCCCGACGATAAGGGACACCCGTGCGCCGTAAACCGAGCGCGCAAATATATCCCGTCCAAGCATGTCAGTTCCGAACCACGCCTCTGCAGAGGGGGGCTGGACGCGAACTGCTGGGTTCATCGCAGAGGGATCGCTTGTCGAAATGATGGGGGCAAAAATCGCCATGATCGCCACCAGTGCCAGCAACGTGCCGCCCAGCCACATCGTAGGATGCCTGCGCAGGGTGCGCATCATCGCATTGCGCTTCGGCGGGGCGGATATGATCGCGGGCATGGCGCGCGCGACAACATAACTCTCCTGTTCTGGGGGGGCGCTGGTCAATATCTGATCCTCGGGTCAATGACGGTATAGCTCAGGTCGATCAACAGGTTGATGATGACATAGACAAAGCTGAAAATAAGGATCACGGCCTGAATAACCGGATAATCCCGGCGCAGAATTGAATCCACGATCAGTCTGCCCAGACCAGGAAGCGCAAAGACGCTTTCGATGACCACAGCACCGCTGATCACAAGCGTTATGCCAATACCGATCACGGTAACGATGGGCACGGATGCATTGCGCAAAGCGTGGACAAACAGAACCGCCTGTTCCGAAGCACCCTTCCCGCGGGCCGTTCGAATATAGTCCTGTTGGAGGATCTCAAGCATTGTCGCGCGGGTAATACGGGCGATGATAGCGATATAAAAAGTCGCCAAAGTGAAAGACGGAAGTAGCAAGCTGCGCAGCCAAGGCCACGGGCCCTCTGAAAATGGCGTATACCCCTGAACGGGCAACCAACCGAGTTGCAACGCAAACGTCCAGGCAAGCACGTAGCCAATTACGAACACAGGCACCGAAAACCCAAGCACGGCAAATAGCATGATTGCGCGATCTATCAGGCTGCCATGTTTCCAAGCCGCCAGCACACCCAGCGGGACCGCTATTGTGATAGCGATGACCATGGTGACGACCATTAATGAAAGCGTCGGTTCGACCCGCTGCTGGATCATCGTTGAGACGGGCAGTCGCGTGAATATGGATACTCCGAAGTCCCCCCGCAGCACACCAGAAGACCATTCGACAAAACGGACAGGAAAACTGCGGTCAAGCCCAAGATCGATACGGATCGCTTCGATTTCGGCTTGCGTGGCTTGATCGCCCGCCAATATCGCAGCCGGATCGCCGGGCGTTATGTAAAGCAAAGAGAAGACGAACAGCATAACAAACAACACCACCGGGATGGTCGCGAGAATGCGTCTGAAGATGTAACTTCCCATGTGCCGTCAGCTTTGCCATTGAGGGTGTTCGACAACGGACCTACCGTGATCGAATACCTGTGAGAAAAATCCGAGTGGTGGCTGACCTGTAAGGATCACGTCCGCCGGATATTCCAGAACATGTCGACGGACCCTTGCAACGCGCCTTGCAAATCCGCTCGCACAGCGCCCGAGCTATAGGACAGACCCAGCGGAAGCGTCGGAACCTGATCTATCGCGCGGTTCTGCACATCAAGATACAATTTGGCCGCCGCCTTTTCGTCAGCAGCACCAAGCCAGTCCACCACGAGCCGTTCCATTTCAACATCCTCATACCACCCCCACCAACCGGACTCTCCCAGCCCTCGGGTTGTCGCGTTGGTCGCCGGGTTGTTGATTGAAATCGCAGGCCAGTTTGTCGCCGCGATGTTCCACCCGCCATTTTCAACGGTTTCCTTTGAAACACGGCGCTGCACCACTGTGCCCCAGTCCGTTTCGACAAGATCGACATTGAAACCGATCTTCCCGAGCAGATCTGCCGCCAAAAGACCGTGTGGATGGATTGAGGCAATATCGGTCGGGTTCAAAATCACCACCGGTTCGCCGTTATAACCAGCCGCCATCACCGCTTCTTTGGCGGCTTCGATATCAAGACTACCCATGATGCCTTCGCCAACCTGTTCCACGCCGGGTGTGCCACAAGGAAAGAGCGCGAGGCATTCTTCGCGGTCCTCAGGCTTGGCGGCGACAGACTGAAGGAACGGAACCTGATCAACCGCCTTAAGAACCGCACGCCGGATTTCGACATTGTCAAACGGCGGGATAAGGTGGTTGAAACGGATCACGTGCAAGACACCGTAAGGATCAGTGCGGTGCAGATTGACGTCAGGGTGCATTTCAAGGATGGGCTGAAGATCGGTTAGAACCGTTCCTATCCAATCGACCTCCCCGGCTTGGATCGCTGCGATGGCGGTGGCGGCATCGGGCATGATCTGCCAATCCAGCCGGTCAAAGTTCACCTGTTTGCCACCTGACGTCCATTCGGCGACGCCCTCTCGGGGGATGTAGTCAGCAAATTTTTCATAGACCACGCGGTCGCCAGATACATATTCATCCGCCACAAAACGGAAAGGACCAGAGCCGACCATTTCAGTAATCTGGGTTTGGGGATCGGTGGTTGCCAAACGTTCGGGCATCATCATGGCCGGGCGCGAATGCGGCTTGCCAATCGCATTAAGCACCGGGCCAAACGGACGGTTCAGCTTGATAACGATCGTTTTGTCATCCACATATCCGAAAGATTCAGTCGCCGCATTCAGGGCCTGACCGAACGGATCGCGCTGTGCCCATCGTGCCAGGCTGGCTGCACAGTCCTGTGCGCGCACCGGTTCACCATCGTGAAATTTCAACCCGTCGCGCAGGGTAATCCGCCATTCGAGGCCATCATCCGAAACACTATGACCCGCAGCCATCTGCGGTTGCGGGTTCTGGCCCGCATCAACGCCATACAGCGTATCGAACACGCAATATCCATGGGTCACGGACACAGCGGCCGGAGTGAAAATCGGATCCAGAACCGTCAAATTGCCCGATGGGACATATTTCAGCACATTGCTGTTTGCTGACTGACCAAGGGCCGGCAGGGACAAAAGGGGCGAAGCCGCAGCAGCGCCTAGAAGTGTACGACGTTTAATCATTTCAATTCCTCTCTCTCGTGTGCGGTTTCCCATCGTTGTTTTCGGGAAATTTTCCGTGTGTTTAGATGAAAGACGGCGTTGCCATATCGTCAGCAGGCCAAAACGGGCGTTTTCGGTTCTGCCAGTCAACGTCCTGCAGTCTCAGCGGCGTAGCGCCCAGCCCGTGCAATGCGATGAAATTTACCGTGTCCGACAAAAGTTTGCGAAAATTCATAAGGTTCTTAAAGCTGACCAACCGACACTGGCTGATATCGATCCCGCAGGCCGAATAGTGTTCATCTGCATTTTCGTAGACCGCATGGCTGGCGCAAAGCAGTTGCAAGCCGCCCACCCGCAGAACAACGGATGGACCCAATGTCGTTTCCAGACTTGCGGCAGGCCCACCCGTGTAGATGAACGTTCCGTCATGCAGGCTTTCGACTGTTGCCTTGATTTTTACCGGATCGGCCCAACGCGTATCAAGCCAAGCACCGATCTCGAACTCCGCTTCGGCCCCGCGCCCGAGTTCAAACGCCAATTGAGCGGTATAAGGATCATAGATACAAAGCGCAGCAGCTGTATCAGGCGCATGTGCCACTATCGCCGCCAGCAGCGCAGGCGAGTCACCCGCCGCCCCGCCACCAATGCTGTCGGGTGCATCAATCAAAAGCGTCGTCTTAGCATCCGAAGCAAGTGCTGCTTTAACAGCCTCTTCTGGGGTCATCGCGTCAAGTTCGAACGCGCGGCGACGCAGCCACATCTCATCAAGGATTTCCTGCGCCACAGCATCGGCGGCTTCAGCGTCTCCGTCGGTTACGGCCAAACCCGTGATGCCCACATCTGCCATATCCAGCCAGGGCTGGACTGGGAAGTAACTGACGCTGAAGGCCCTGTTCTGATCTTCGATCTGCCGGGCTTTTGCGGCAACTTTCGCCATTGGCGCATCGCCCAATGTCGCGCCCCCAAGGACAGGAAAGATGGCATTATATTTTTTGATCCGCATCACAGGAGCAAATTCGCCCTTCATGGCACCAATCAATAATCCCGCTGCCTTTTTGCCGGTTTCATAGGCGTCCACGTGAGGATAGGTTTCATATCCAACAAGGATATCGGCATTTTCGACCATTCGGTCTGATACATGCGCATGCAGGTCAAGACTTGCCGAAATCGGAACGCCGGGTCCGACGGCTGAGCGAATACCTTGCAGTATTGCCCCCTCGGGGTCTTTCTCCTGATCGCAAATCATCGCACCATGCAAGGCAAGATACACGCCATCCAAAGGCAATTGCGCAGCAATCCCATTGATGATTTCGGCAAGAATATCTTGAAAAAACGCCTCTTCGACGTGCCCGCCCGCACCACCCTTTGCCGCCAGTATCGGCACAACGACGCAATGTTCGTCCTGCAGTGCTTCAATGCCACCAGCAAGGGCTGTCTGTTTGCCATTTGCAAACGCGAGAACCTGCTGGCCCCTAACAAGTCCCTTGCGCTCAAAATCTTCTTTGCGGTCAACCCTAAGGGACAGGCTGTTTCCTTCATACTCGCAACTGGCAACGGCGACACGCATGTTTACCCCCACTCTCTATTTTTCAATCGACCAATAATCGCTGCGCATAACAACTTAGCCATGCCGCAGCTTGTGCTTTCCGGCCCGATATTACATCATAAAGTTACCGGTAACTTTTAACGAGTCAAGTGAGAACTTTGCTAAGTCCAAATAGCGGTGCTAGAAATTGGCGATGCGCTACTAAAGTAATCAGACTTTGCCGTTTGGGGGGAAAATGAGCCAAGAAAGCCGCTACCGCCGTCCGAAGCAACGGCAGGCTGAGGTCCAGATGCGAGACGTCGCCCGCATGGCAGGTGTGTCGACCCAGACCGTCTCGAGATATTTCAGAAAGCCTGAAACCATCGGGACTGAAAACAAGGAACGGATCGCCAAAGCAGTTGCCGAAACCGGCTATTTTCCGAACCCCGCCGCCAGTAGCTTGTCAGCAAACCGAACAAACCTGGTTGCGGTGATTGTTCCCACTATCGACCACTCTATATTCTCGGAAATCGTATCTGGCCTCAGCTCGGTTCTGGAAAACGAGAATTATTCGCTCCTTATTGCCGACAACGGTTTTTCCCTCGAAAAAGAGGAAAAGCTGATCGAACGGTTCCTCGTTTACAAGGTGTCCGGCATCGTGCTTATCGGACAGCTGCACAGCGAACGTACGCGAGACCTTTTGCGGGCATCCGGAACACCGACGGTGGAACTGCTCGAATGCGATGCCCCCCCCATAGATATGACCATCGGTTTTTCGAATCTCTCAGCGTCCTATGAGCTGACGATGGGACTTATCGAACGCGGCAAGCGCAATATCGGTTTCATCTCTGCCCTTCCGACCGGAAATGATCGTGTGCAGCAGCGCCTGAAAGGTTTCCATGCGGCGCTGAAAGACGCCGGTCTGACCGCAAAGCCAGAGCATGTTGCGCATGCAGACTTTGCCATCGAAAATGGCGCGCGGGCGTTTGAAAAAATGTACGAAAAAGCTCCTGAAATAGATGCTATCGTATCAAACGACATCCTCGGGCTTGGCGTACAACTGCAATGCGCGCGCATGAATTTGGCAGTCCCCGAAGACATCGCCATTACAGGTTTCGACAATCTCGAGATCTCTTCAATACTCGAGACGCGGCTGACAACGGTCAATATAGAAAGCCGTGCGATGGGCGTTGCGGCGGGAAAACAGCTGCTGGCACGTCAGGGCAACAAAGATCGCGAAGAACCCTGCGTGGATTTGCGATATGAAATACTGTGGCGGGAAACAACGTCCTGAGAATAATCGATGATCTGGTTTCTTCACGTCGTCTGATATCGGCGTGTACCACTTATGGTTCACATATTACGTAATTCCATCGATATCGCGTCAAGTTTTGCCCATTGAACAGCCAAATGAATTGAAAACCCACCCATTCCGCCTTCGCCCCTACGATTGGGGCGATGCCAACCCCGTGATCAATCCTTCCGGTCAAATCTGCGGCGGATGTTGTGAACTGAAACACCCGCCGGATTTGATGGATTGGGCGATTATTTCGGCACCCACCAATCCAGATCATCCTGCGGCACCGCCACCGAAATGTCCTGAAACTGGATCAACGGCAGCTTTTCCATCCCTTCCACAATCTTGGTGGCAAAGACGGCCAACCGGAAGGATACGGCGGAATGATCGATCTTGGGTTTGGTCGCCGTAAGCCATTTGTTCATATTTGCAGCCGCACGGCGCGCCGCTTCGCTTGCATCCGTATCCGTGGACGGCACATTGGCCTGCAACAGATAAAGGGGCAGATAGGACGTCACTTCTGATCCTCCGTTTGCCATCAGACGGAAGGAATAGGAGATCGGCCCCTCAACCCGCAGTTCGGCAGGGTCTTTTGCCCCCACCGCACTGGCAGGTGCGACGCGCATCGCGTCCATCATCGATTGTACAGCCCCCTGCAAAGAGGCCCCCGTGGCTTCGGGCAAGGACGATGTCACTTTGATCAGCGGTACAATTGCTGTGGGCATCGACACCGTTTCTGTGCGGTAGACAAATGCGGGGTTGGTCTTTTCGCCTACGTCCGTGCCCAGATTGCTGTTGCGTTCGATAAAGGCGCTGGCGTGTGCACTTTGATAGCTCAGCACATAGAGATTTGACCACGTCATCGCGATCTGAACCGGAGCCTCTGCGCCGGATTTGAGGGTATAGAGCCAATAAGGTTCGCCCTCGATGCTCTTTTGGATTGGCGGATATTGATAGTCTTCAATCACGGGCAGCGGTGCTTGGGTCATGGAACGGGCGATGCCCACAGACAGCGATGTCCGGAATTCGAGTGATCCATCGGTGTTTTGATCGATGCGGTAATTCCAGACCTCATGGGTGTCGTCACCCTTTTGATCGTCGCCCTGCCCATCCCGGCTAACCGGTTTTGGCGGAACCCAAGTGGGCCACGCCGCCGCCACATCTGCCGCAATGTCGCGGAAATTCTTCAGGGCTTCCAGTGATTTGGGCGACCCATCCTGCGTCAGTGCATTAATGTCATCGGCCAGCAGCGGATATTCGTACGTATAGCGCGCCAGGGCATCAAACAAATCACCCGGACGGCCCTGCCCCGCACCAAGAAGATTGTCATCTGCATCGTCGTCCACCGCAA
Source organism: Octadecabacter dasysiphoniae (assembly GCF_021532615.1). Taxonomy (GTDB): domain Bacteria; phylum Pseudomonadota; class Alphaproteobacteria; order Rhodobacterales; family Rhodobacteraceae; genus Octadecabacter; species Octadecabacter dasysiphoniae. The sequence goes on along the minus strand of NZ_JAKGAQ010000001.1, from coordinate 1,016,383 downwards.
TCTCGTTAAAGGTGATGGTCAGGTCCATCGTGTCCTGTTGGGCCACCTGTCGTTGAACCGTCAAACCATAGGTCCATGTCAGGGCTTGCGCGATGGTTTTGATTTCATCAGGCTTCACATCTTGGGTCGCTGTCGCGCCAATAAGCTTGGGCAATGGCGGATAGCTGCGCAGCGGGATCGGAATACGCGGTGCGCCCATGGGGGCCGTCAGGGTATTCTCTTCGCCTGCGGGGCGCAGATCTGGATCATCTTGTTGCAACACAAAGCTCAACCAATTGCTTGGCGTGTATCCACAGCGTTCCGCCTCGGTATCGATGTTATGCTCAACAGCGCTCATCTGGAAATCCAGATCAAGCTTGAGCGCCTTCTGGGCCGACGGATCTTCGACGGACAGCAGGAAGTTCAGCCATGTTTTGCCATCCTTGAGGGGGATTTTCGCCGCACTAAAGCTATAGGGCAACGGTTTGGCATCAGCGCCTTGGGCCCCGCCTTCGGCGTCCCGCGCCATGATATTACCGAAGATATTGGGGGGTACACTTGCCCCCGGTTCAATATCGCCGTTCAGCTTGACCTGCACGGCCATCTGGATCAGTGCGGCAACGCCGTAATCATTTTCCAGCGTATTCAGAAGCGCCTGACGCATGGTTTCCACCGCAATCGACAGATCGCTCTGATTTTCCCCGTCGTCATTAAGGTATTGTTTCAACATGCTTTCATAGATGAACGTCAGCCGGTCCGCGATGGCGCGGGCCAGGTTGGTTTTGCTTTCGACGAACGGATCATAGATCGATGCATCACCCGCGGCGCGGGTCGAATTATCCGCGACATTGGGTGCCATCTCAGGCGCGAATATCCCCTCGACCGAGCTCAGGAAATCCGCCGCCCACAGATCGATATCAATGTTTGAGAAATTCACCTCGATCTGCTTTGGCGGATCTTGGCGGTAGTCCCAAACCTTATCAACTGTGCGGCTGATCAATTGCGTGCTCAGCGGTGGGGTGGCGTAATAGATCGGTGGGTTGTCATCATCGTTCAGCACCTCAACAGAAATGCCCGACGTGTTGCCCCAACGGGCCAGCCACAATGATTGTTTGCCCAAACGGCTGCTCGTGAGGTCCGAATTCACGCCTGTGGCAACTTTGATAACACCTTGTGCATCGTCAAAGTCGAAATAGGACGCTTCGAACCCGACCGCAAACGACGACAGGCCGGATGGATCGGCTTCTGTCGATTTGCCCTGCACCGGAGAGATCGGCGAGCGCGCACATTGCACGCGCGGTGCAAGGGCCACGATTTCAGGCTGCACACCTGCGCGGCGGATCATCAGATCGACCTGCAATTCGCGCATGTCACCTGTCCAAGACGTCGGATATTCCTTTTTCAGATCAAAGGATAACGTCATCGGTTCAGGCATGTCAGGCGCCTGGCCTGCTTTGCCGCCGTCCAACCAGCGAACCCACCCCAGAACGGTGCCCAGATATGTCAGAATATCAGCCTTGTCCTGTGGGCCGCCCAAAGCACCCGCTGGGGCGGGACCTGCATCAGGCGTGTCGGGCGCCAACAGATTGGCGGTGTTCACCGCAATCGAAACCGCCTCAGCCGAAATCTGGTCAAAGATTTTCGCATATTCGGACAGGACCGCCTTGATCGCGGATGTGTCGCTGTCATCTGAAATTTGCAGCACGATTTCAGTCGGATAGGCATCCTCGATCAGCAGACGGTTGGTAAAGGTCTGCATCAACCCCACCTGCGGCGTACCAACCAGTCTTTCGGTCTGCGCGCTGAGGGCAACATCGGCAAATCGCGCGGTGTCATAGATGGACGGGCCAGACAGGGTGGCGTTCAAGCCCTCAAGCAGGACCGTCTGCACTTGGGTCAATTCCGCCTCTGGGTCGGTCATCACGGTCTTGGCCGCGTCACTAAATTGGGCCCAAAGGAAGGCGGACACAGGGTTGGTCGCATCCTGCAACGCCACGATAAGCCCGCGCACCTGCGCAAGATCGCTTAGCGATAACAACACGGTTCCATAGGTGAAATTCAGATTAAGCTGCGGCGTGCCATTTTCCGGATTGGCCACAATGGTATAGTTGTTCTGGGTCGACGCCCAATGCGCGAGGTCCAGAATATCGTCGTTGTACACCACAGGCAGCGGGTTTGCTTGCACAGGCAGGCTGTTGCCAAAGATATCCTCAATCGAGACATCAAAAGACACGTCACGTCCGATCGCACCATAGCGGTTTGCATCACCAACCAACGGCGCGGTCGCAAAGGCCTCTTGATAGTTCCACGCATCTGCGTCGTTCAGCCCAACGATGGGCCTGCTCCAGTTACTGGACACAGGGACACCGCCCACACCCGTCACGCGGTAGCTGACCATTTGGTACAACCATTTGAGCGTTCCAGTCGGATCAGTCGCAGCATCCGGTTCATTTGGCGGTGCTTTCCAGACAATCGACCACCCCGTAAATCCGCCCGGATAAGACGCGGTGTATGTGTGCACAGAGGTCAGCACGTCATCGGTCTTGCTTTTCAAAGTGGACATAACGGCATGGTTTTCATCAGGCTCCGGCCCGATCAGCGCATTGTGGTAGGGTTTGGCATGTATCACTTCCGCCGCACTATCGGTCTGGATGATCAACTGGAATGTTGCCTCTCCGTTGACGAATGTTTCGGGGTCAATATCCGCCACTTGCAGATAGAATCCTCCCGTGTGGACGATGCTGCATTCCCAGACCAGACGCAGGAAACGACCTAATTCATCCCCCCCTTCGGGCAGCTTTGCGTAGTTGGCACAGAACCTGTCTGGCGTGTCAGCCGCCGCACTGTCCACGGCACTGCTGGCCACCGAAAGCCCACCCGGCGCGGTTGACGTCGACAGGTTCGTGCGCACCAGAACGCTCGGTACTTTGGTCGACGTAAAGACGCCTTTTGCCTTGGCCGTGGCCAGTTCCACCCCGGTGATCGTGGCGTCTTGGTCGTCCAGAAGTTCCTGCAAATAAGCGCGGTCCACTTCGTCCGATCCAACGAGAGAGAAAATATCAGGCAGAATTTCCCCAACGCGGCCACCCGGTTTGGCAATGGTGCGCAATTTGATCGACATCACCAAGGCGCCTGTTGCGCTGTAGGGTGTCGATGTCTGGGTCGCAGCACTCTTGCCTCCGACCTGTGCAAGGCTCATCCACAACGAATTTTCGTCCCGTTCTGCGGGGGGCAAAGCGGCATTGTCGGCGCGCCATTCCTCAATCGCGAGATGCAGGCTGTCAGGGAAGTTGAAGATCGTGTTGTGTGTCCCGTCCAGTGTTGTCCAGTCCAGTGACGAATTCATCGGGAAACGCGCTGGCACAGGTGACAAGGGGTTCGTGGGCGTCACGTTCCAATGGTCAACAGACGGACCTGTGGTGTAAACCTGCGCGGTCTCCAGCGTCGCGGGCACCCCGGCATCAGACACAGTGATCCAGCCAGGCAAATCACCCGACGGCACCAACAGCGCCTGCAAATCATCATGCAGCGGGAATTGCTGGTTTGTCAGCTGATACACACCCAGCAACTGATCCATTTTCGACGGGTTCGGCAGGCGCAGGCCACACATCAGATAGCGTGACACAAAGCCAGATACATTGGACACAGATGCGCCGACGGCGTCATCGGTATTGTCCTTTTCGCTGGCGATCATGTCGACAATCAACTGTTTGGCCAGCATCAGGAAATACTGGTCAAACATCAAACCAGTCACAGTTTCAGACCCACCTTGCACCGCAGTGAGGCTTGCAGGATCGGCATTTTCGAAATAGGCGACGACCTGATCCTCATAGGCGGCATCAACCGTGATCGCGTCAAACGGGAATGTCGTGTCCTGATAATGAACACCCATACCCGGATGGGCCGGGAAAATCGCAACGGGTGGCGGGTTTGGATCGTCCTTGACGGTGAACGGCTGCACGTCAAAGACGAATTTCTGTGCCAGCATGTCGGTCACACGACCATCCATTTCACCGTCTTCCAACGCGTCCTGAACATCCAGCAAACGGGTTTCGAACGGATCAGACGGCGAACTGTATTCGTCCAGCAACCAATCTGCGGTGCCTTTGCACATGCGGCCAAAATCAGACGCCGCATCCTTGGAATTGATCACAAGGGTCGCGATGCCACGCGGTGACCATGCGCCGCTGTCATTCACAGCGGTGGATTGCAGCAAAAAGCCCAGTGTGATCGGCTCGCCCGCATTAAGGCTATAGGCCATCTGCGGCATCTCATCCGACTCCATGACCATGGCGGCCATCATCGGTTCAGGCCCTGCTCCATTGTCATCCAGCGCGTCCATGGTGCCGCGCACCCTGTCCATCGCAGCCACACGGGTCGTGTCAAACGCGCCCATCATGTTGGCCATCAACGGCATGGGGGATTGGTCTTCCAGCTCTTTGGGGAACAGATCCGCGACTTCCTTGGGGCTTGGCCCCTTCAGGTCGGCACTATATTCGTAGTCGCCAAAGGTTTTATCGAGCAATTCAAACGTCGTCTCAAACGAGAACGAGATTGTCACAAAGACAATCTTGACGCTGGCCTTCACCGACACCGATGCATCGATCACCAAATGGGTATTGTGATAGGATTCAAACGCCACGGCCACGCGCAGGGTCAGCGACACGGATAGTTTGGCCGAGATAATCTTGAAATCAACCTCGCCCTTGATCTCGCCCACCACGGACAAGCTCAGACACACCCAATGGTAATCCACGCCATTGTCGGTCATGTCGCCCTTGAAAGATGCCAAAAAGCCCTCAACCACAAAGATCGCAGAAAGCGAGGCAGAGGCTTTGTAGATCGCCTTTTTGCCCTTCGGCGGCCACTTTTTCTCAACGCCAATCGAAATGCCCAGACCAAAGGCCCAGATCAGTTGAAAATTCGGCGGGTATTCCAGCGGCGCCGAGGGCGGATTGCTGGGAATGGAGAATTTCGCAGGCACGGATTCCGAGCTGAGCTTGGCCAGATAGAACCCCAGCTTACCCACCGCCGTCAGTGCCGGGTTGATCGGGAATTTAACGGTGATCGGGTGGTCTTTAAGCGGCCAACCCACGTCGAGGCGCCAATCCCCATTGGTCCAGATTGAAATGCCGAAATCTGGCAGGCTCAGCTCTGCGCTGCCCAGTTTCATGTTGCTGATATCAAGGAAGATCGTCGCAGACCAAACGCCTAAATGGTCGCTGATCTTGCGGTACATGATCATGAATTCAAAGCCGTCCAATTTTTTGGTGCCGTCTTTGTCTTCGTCTTTTTCCGGTTCAGGATCATCCTCAACGGCGTCTTCACCAGCGTCCTCACCGTCTGGATTGTCTTCGTCGTCTTTCTTCTTCTTTTTCTTCTTCAAATCGATCGCGAATTTCGCGCCATAAAAATCATTGTCATGCATCAGGACAGACAATTTGATGGGGGCAAAATCCAACTTTAACGCAAACGTCATCCCCGCCGCGCTGTTGTACAAATCCGACTGCGCGAACATGCGTTTCATATATTCAGCGACAGTCAAATCGCCGTACTTCGTGACTGTCTCGATGGTCTTGTCCAGCACCTTGGGATTGCTGAAATCAGACTTGATGGCAAAAGAGCGTCCGATGAACAGATCCGGCAGCCCGCCCAGCAAATCGATGTTCAACTTGGGGCCATTGTCCCAGTCATCCGTATCGGCGCTTTTGCCCACAAACCAAACGGAATTGTCCCCGCCGGGATCTTCTGGCGCGCCGAAAACGCCCAAATCTTTGGGGGAGTTACTGACGATCAGCGGAAAGTTGAGCAATTGGCCCGAATAGTGCTGAAACCGCATCTCAAAGGCGCCGTTTTCAGTATCAAAATCCACCCAATCCAGATGCACGGATTCAAACCCTGCAGAGATAATCCCCTGGATGTTGAACCCGTCCGGCCCTGCCACAACCGGCGGCAACGCCAAGACGCCAGCCACTTTGTCTGCCGCACCTTTCGTTCCACCGGGCGTCCAGCCAAAATAGATGTCTGCAGTGACGTTGTTGGTCTCAGAAACCAGACCACCCAGATTGCCCATGGGAATGCGCAGCCCCATGCAATATTCCGGCGCCAGGTCTTTATCCAAGCCTTTGCTGATCACCTGCCATTGCCCGCTTTGAGAGGTCCCCTGCCCGCCCGGTATGTGGCACAACGACGAAATACGGCTTGGGAACCGTTGCTCAAAACTATTGGCGCGCGATGTTGATGCCGCTTGATCGACCTTCATCCCGTCCAATTCGGTTGTGATGCCCGTGATCTTTGCGGGGCCTTCCTCGGCGGGAATATCTGTGACGATGTGAAAATTGTACGACAGAACCGATAGGCCAGCCGTGGGCACACCGTCGTCACCAATCACGCCATAACTAAACACATCCTTCGCGATTGACGGATCGAATGCTAATGTACCATCCAGCTGGAACGCAGCGGTCGCGATGGTGCGGCCATCATCCTGTTTGAGACTGGTAACAGCCACAAGTGATGCGTTTTCAATGGATTGCGCCTGCAAGGCCCGCAATTCGGACTCTTCCGTCGGGAAGGTAAAGACCCGCGCTTCGTGGGTGGCAAACACCAAATTGCCGGTCCCGTCCTTGTTCAGGGTATAGACGCCCTTGATCTCAATGGTGCCACTGTCTTGGACATCCAATTCACCCGGCACGGACAGATAGGCCGGATTGCCAAAAAGGGTGTCGATGCTGAACGCGATTGTGGATTTGAACACCACCAACTTTGAATTCGCATATTCTACATTCAGGTTCAGGACCTGAAAGGCCGGGTAACTCGTGGGCACATCCAGATCACGATTGTAATCGATCACCGCAAAAAGCGAACTGTTGGCGATCTTCATCATCGCCGCCACGCCGCCCACAACCGTGCCATTTTCGACCTGATTGATCGTCACGCCAAAGTGGTGCGCGCGCAGGGTGCCGTAGATACCGCCCAGCAAAATCTGCAAATGCGGCGGCAGGGCTTTGTAATCAAGCGGACAGTTAAAGACCAACATGCCAGACCAGTTGCAGTCATTGATGATCTGCAAGAAATTGTCATACAGTCCGGTAGTATCGGCCTCTGCGTCTTGGATATAGCGTTCGACCTGCGCCTTTACCTTGGCGCTGTCATCCCCGGGGGCAAAGAAACTGGTCCACTGGTCGGGGTCCTTGATCATCTCAACGAACGAAATGCCCGGAATGTATTTGAACGCCACAAGAGCTTTGGGCTGGTTGAGGTCATTGTCCGTTGTGTCATCATCGCCGGGTTTTGGGGCGACGTAGGGCCCGACATTCACCTCGAAGGTGAAATCACCCAACTGAACTTTGCGGCCTTCATGTGCATTGTCAGGCCACAAAAGCTGCGGATCGGTAACAACCATAAACAGATTGTCGCGCAGCGCCGCGTTCATGAATGTCGGGTTGACGACGCCATGGTCACTGTTTGGCGTCATCTCAAGGAATTGCTCAGCGTCCTGCGGGCTTTGCGCCATGCGGAGATATTGAACAGACCCCGCAGGAGCACCGAGTTCAGCTGTCGTGGTATTCAAGTCTGCGACAAACCCCATCGGAGTGCGCGCACTGCCACCGTTGAAAGGCTCGGCCAACGACATATCGAAAAAGATCGGGCCATAGGTGTAGTCAAATGTTGGCTCGATCATCTTGCGGCGCGCAGGTTCGATCACCTGACGTTCGAACCGGCCCACTTTTTGGGCGGCAGTGTCGGCGTTGTTCACGCCCTCATCCGGTTCGTCGTTGTAAAGGTCCTGATAGATGCCGCCATAAGGGACAAATGGAAAGACCGGGAGCGTGCCATCGGCCTCATTGCCCAACTGCGACAGGCTGATCCCCACGGCGATCAAATAATCCTCGGCCGTTTGATCGGACTTCTGCCCAAAATAAGTGGCCGTTGAAGGTTGCGAACAATAACTTGTTGGAACTTTGCTGGCGTCCTGTTCATGATCTACGGCTTTCGTCACCTTCACCCAAGACGTGCACAACGCATCATCCAGATCGAACATACCCTTCGCATCATCTGCGTAACCCTTTGCAAACGCAGGTTTATTGTTCTTAAAGCTCAGAATGTCGCCGACATCAGAAATCACAAATTCCGAACCGGACACACCAGCCATGATCGGCACAATGTCATGGTCTACTTTTTCAACAGAAAATTCGCCCACCGGCGTCATATAAAGATCGACACCATTCTTGCTGGATGTCTTGCCAAACCCAAATCCGGCCCCGTTCAGATCCCCATCGGGCAAGGGTTGCAACGCCACCTGCGACCCCGTCGGCGTGCGCATCAACAACGGTTCAAGTTTCTTGACAGCACCGCCGGTCACATCCTGCGCCAAGGCCAATCGCGTGCGATCGCCCGACAACGGCGCACCGGGATGGGCGGTGACGTTGAAGGCCAGATCGTTGACAGGAAACGGCCCCGGTGCTGTTGGTGCACGGAAAAGCGGATAGCGGATCATCTCGGCCTGTGCGGGATCATCACCGAAAAACATGCGTTGCTCGCCGCCGAACTGTTCTTGAAGGGCGCCGTGTTCCCATTGCCACGGAAACAACAAACCGCCCGCGTGGCTTCCGATCATCGGCAACGCAATCTCGTCCATGGCGGTGCCGGACACCTGTGGGCCCGCATCGGTAACCACCTTGACGCGCAGCCCCGTGCCGCCCGGCAATATCCGCAAAGAAACGCCATCGTCGGCTGGCTGAATGGTGGAAGTTTTGTCCATTGTGACCCACCAACGCCCAAACGGGACTTCGGCCGCTTCATACAACGCAGACGCCTTGCCTGTCTGGATCATGTCAAAGCTGTCTTCGCCGTGCCGCCAGGCCAGCCGCGTGTGGGCAGCCGCGCTGTCGTGGTGCAAGTTACGCGCGAGTTCGTCAATTAGCGCGGACGCAGCAGGTGGCGTGTTTTCGAGAAATACAAATGCGCCGTCCACAACGGCACTTTCCAAATCAAAACACGTTGAAATATCAGGAATAGATGGCAATGGGTCCGTGCCCTGCACCCCCCAAACGAAATAAAATAGACTGGCCCTGTCCGTCGCCGAACCTACGACTTCGTCACTTTGAAAAAGCGCATTCCCGTCCTTGGATATCAACCAAGAAAATGACAATCCAGACATAGAATATTCCTTTGAGTTTAACGCAATTTTCAACGCGCGTTAGTTTTTTGTGATGTCAAAGCCGTCGATTTTTGGCCCTTGTCGGCCAACCAACTTGTTTTCAAAAACCAAAAACTGGATATCGTTAAATCCGTCTATTCCCGTCACCTTGACACTCCAGGAAATTGAATCCGTTCCTGTGGTGGTAATTACGACGGTATTTTCGTCCGTCAGCCCCAACACATTTACATCTTTGTTTGGTCCGACATCGTAAGAGACAAATTCGGGCGTGGTTCCGGGTACCAAACCCTGCAAAAGGCGCGCCTGCCCACCATTCAAGGACACCGAAGCCCCGGTCGACCCCGGCAACGCCAGAGCGCTTTGGAAATAGGCATGAGACATAATAACCCCCGCAATTTATTCAAAATTTGGGCAGCAGGAGACGGCCCACTTAAGCAGGCCATCACCAAATTCAATTTTCAAAATATCGTCGTGTCCGCCCGCAACGCGGTCAGACAGTCAAGGCGTCACTTAACCTGATCGATTTGAATACCCGTGGACAAACCCTGCTGGTTTTGCCCCACCAACGCGCCATCAAAGATATAGAAATAAAGATCCAAACCTTGCTGGTCCGTCGTTGTGACATCATAGGCTTGTGGTTCATCGCCAGATGCGAACGTCAATTGCACGCGGTTGGTATTCTGCGTGCCCCCACCAGTTCCAAATGTACCCTTGGTACGGTTGGCCGAACTCGGCACCATGGATGCGGGGATGGTAATCACGGCACCATCTGGACCATTCACAACAGAGCGTGGGTGCACGCGGACAGGCTCAAGCGAGCTGTTGATATTCACCAAAACATCATCAAAAACACAGTTACCAAAATATACGTTCGACATAATAAAGTCCCTTTCAGTTGACCTAAGGGTAATCTTAACGACTCGCGCGCGAAGAGTCTCTAATATTTTCGCTCATAAGTAGAAAATTATGTTCAATAAAAACAGTATCTAAGTTTGAAAATTCGCTGTACGTTACGCGCCCTACTGCACGCTAGGGTTGTTTTTTCGCAGCCATGTGTTGCCCTGCGAAAACATCACTTGGCCGATCATGATCCACAAATAGAGGTCGCGTGCTGCATCGCCGGTGGGGTCGGACAAATCGCGATAATCATCGGATCCCTCCCGATCCCCCCATGTCAGGGTCAGGTCATTCAGTTTACCCCAAATGCTCTCGTCCGGCTTTGTTTCGGTCAAATCACGGGGTAATTGTGTGCTAAATGGATAATAGCTGTATTTTTGGACAGAGCCCTTTATTGGACCGCCCGGAATGCCGTCCAACCCATTCAGTCTGACGTACACGGGCGTTGGCGTCCAGTTGTACAAATACAGTTGCGACATAAAATTCAATCCTCACTGGATGGTCTGTGACTAGTCTGTGTCACTTTTCAGTTCATTCAAAATATGAGATCCAAAATTCAATTCCGGCAAAGCGCCCAGACCTTCATTCACCTGTGCGCCTTGAACCTGGCGGCGCACTTTGGTGTGTAAATCAATCGAAATACCTTTGGTTTCACCCTGGGCATTCTGGCCAACCAAGGTGCGGGGAAAAACGTAAAAATACAAATCCTGGTTGCGCATTTCAGACGTCAATTCAATGTCGTACAAATTCACTGTTGGAAGCGGCGTCACCACCGTCAAAACGTTCTTATCATATTGAGAAAATAAGACCCCGTCCGACACGGGTGCTGGCGCGGCTTCAATGCTCCACATGGGCAATGACAATTCACCTGTTTCAGGGGTGATGGCCCCTGCTTGCACAACTTCTGCCACGTCCTGCGAATTCAAGACAAGTTCGATCGGCTGCCCGACACAATTGCAAAAATGTATGATAGCCATATTGAGGACCTTATGTGTAAACCGCTGCGCACAACGGTTCATTCGACAGGCAGAAAATAACCGGCCGCTTGCAAGAACGATTGCCCGAACGCGCCTTCAGATCAAGCTTCTTTTATTTTTTCGCGGCCTCGGGGTCGTGAAATCATTGCAAAGACACCTTCTTGATCCCGACTTTATCGATCGTAATACCACCGCCGTGCCCGGCCTGGTTTTGCCCGACCAAAGTGTCACCCAGAATGAAAAAGTAATAGTCCAATCCGCCGCTGGAAATCACCACCTCATACTGTAGGGGCGCTGCGCTATTCAGCATACTGAACTGGAATACATTGGTATAACTGGCGTTCCATGACACAATATCCTTCGCGCCATTGGCCCCGATCTCGAATTTTGTGGCGGGTGATGAATAAGTCAGCGTTGTCCATTTCGGCCCATCACTGACCTCTGAAGCGTTGTTCAAGCGGACCGTGTTCAACCCCCAATTGACTTGGATCAGCACGTCGTCTTTCACACAGCTTATGAAATATGCAAAAAAGCTCAAATTGGACCTCTGAAAATGCGCGTGCCACGCGACCACACGTCAAAATACCACGTGACCTGCGCCATCGTGACGTGGTTTCAGGTGGGGATCAACTCTTTTGGCCGTGACGCGCAGAGGCACCCGAAATATGGCCTCGCCCTACTCGTCCGCCGCACGCCAAAGCGCGCGGCAGACGCCAAATGGTGTGCAAGATGTCACCGCCGCTCAAAGCTTGCAGGTTGAGATGCCGAAAATCCGGTAAAGCGGGCAAAACCGAAACAGAGCAGTCAGCACAAGGATCAATCCAATCGCCATACTGCCATAGGCCAGCGTGGCGCTGGACCAGATCGTAGGGACGTTCAGCAGCGGCAGCAGGAAAAGGGCAAGCCCAATGATTGCTCTGATCAGTCGGTCGGGAAGTCCGAGGTTAGCGGTCATGTTGTCGTCCTTTCTTGGGTTTCAGTTTTCACATGCACGATCAACGGCACGCGGGTCTGTGATTAAGTCACAAGACATCCACACCGTCACAAAGCGTCAGCCAAACGTTTGATTGCAGCACCATTGAGCAGCTCAATCTCACTGCGGTGCAACGTCAGCCAGCCGCGTCGTTCGAATTCTTTCAACTGCCGCGAAATGACCTCACGCGCGGTGCCCAATTCTATGGCCATCTGTTGGTGCGTCAGGTGCAGCCTATTCTGGTCATCCTGCAATTCCAGCAGTTTTTGGGCCACGCGAATATCCATGCGCTTAAAACATATCTCTTCGATAACCATGAAAAGATCGGTGATCCGTTTTGAATATGCCTCAAACACAAAGGCGCGGAATTCTTTGGAAACAGACATCAGTTCGTCAAACGTGTCGCGTGGGATCAGGATCGCTTCGACGTCGGTTTCCGCGATCCCCTCAGCGGAATAATCTTCAAAAGCCAAAAGACATGCGGTGGTCAGCACACAACTTTCCCCCGCCTGCACGCGGTAGAGAACAATTTCGCGCCCCGTTTTGGAAAGCTGCTGAACACGCACTGTGCCCGATACCAACAGCAAAAGGCTCTCGGCGGGGCTGCCTGGCCCAAAGATCACCGCGCCCTTCTTCAAAGTCGTCGCGACAGCCCGAAGGTCAAGCAGGTTAGAAACGGTTTCCGAAAGGCCCGTAAGGCCCGGAAATTTGTGACGCCATGTCAGGTTCTTAAGCATTTCTCATCCTGTTTTGTGGCTATTCTACCCTTCAAGCGATTGGCGACCTTTGATTTTTGTCAAACGGTCATCGCCATCCGGGTGGCAGCATTTGCAAGACAAACGGAGGGCCCCCTGTCCAAGTTTCAAGTGATCTTTGCACCGCGCTGTCTGCACGGTCAGGCCTGTCTGCGCGTGACCAAACGCTGGCCCAAGACCTGCATGCCGGTATCAACATAGCATCCGTGCCGGCCCTTTTATCCCGTCGTTCCTCGACATGCCTTTGTGCGGCGCGGCCACCTAGTCAAATTCCATCAAAGACACGGGCAAGACGGCCGTGCCTATCGGATAGGATTTTTGATATTCCCGCGGGTCAACTCGTTTTCGACGCGAATGCATTTGTGCCCATTTCAACCAATTTTCCGGTTTCCGCCTGATACTGGTCCATGGCCTTTTGAAGGAATTGCGCCTGAATATGCTGAAGATCAGCGGCGTTGCGGCAATGCAAAATCTCGTGCTGGGTCTTTACGTCCTCCTTGATACGTTCCGCAACAAATTGCACCACCTCGGCGCTCATCTCGCTGACGGCTTCAATCCAAAAGGTTCCCATACCCATCATGTTGCTTAATGCGGTGTCTTGTAGCTGCGGCATCGTTTTGACAGGCGCCTTGGCGTCGGTCTGTGTCGTGTCCTGCGCTGTTGATTTGTTGGCCATGTTTCATTCTCCGGTTTGCGGTGACATGCGCTCACTTTAACCTGCTGTGCGCCGCTGCCTTTGATCTAGCTCAATAGGCTTGGCCCTTCGCCACATATACCAAAGCGAAACTTCGTCCGCGAAAGGGGCTTGATGGCTGATACATTTCTTCAATCGGGTCTGACCGAAGCCGAAGTTCTGGCATCGCGACATGCACATGGCTGGAACGAATTGCCTGCGGTGAAACAACCCGGCCCCTTGCGCGTGCTGTTGCGACAGTTCTCCAGTTTTCTTGTGCTGATCCTGATCATCGCTGCGGTTGTTGCCCTTTCGCTTGGGGAACGGGTGGATGCGCTTGCGATTGGTATGGTCGTTTTGCTGAATGCGGGCCTTGGCTTTGTACAAGAATGGAAAGCCGAAACAGCGTTGAGCGCGCTACGCAAGATGCTGTCCCCGCAGGCGATGGTCCTGCGGGACGGGCGCGAACACGTCATCGCGGCCAAAGACGTTGTCCCCGGCGATATCCTTATCCTGACACCCGGCACCAAGATCGCGGCGGATGCCAACGTGCTGCGTGCAGCAGATTTGTTCGTGGATGAGAGCGTTTTGACAGGGGAATCCGTGCCCCTCGCCAAAGGGCATCCAGGCCAAAGCGGCGACGTCTTCGCAGGAACCTCTGTCACCGCTGGGCGGGCAGAGGCACGGGTTTCAGCGACAGGCGCTGCGACAGAATTCGGTAAAATCGCGCATCTGACAGGATCAGTCGGAACAAAAACCACCAATCTACAGAACAAATTGGGGCATCTGGCCCGCCAACTCGGGATTGCCGCGCTCTTGGTTGCAGGTGGCGTTGCAGGCCTTGGTATCTGGCTGGGCCGTGATCTGACCGAGATGGTGATGACTGGCCTATCCTTGTCAGTTGCAATGGTTCCCGAAGGCTTGCCCGCTGTCGTGACGATCACCTTGGCTTTGGGGGCCACCGCGATGGTGCGCCAAAACGCACTGGCACGGCGATTACAGGCGGTCGAAACACTTGGCGCTGCATCAGTGATTTGCACCGACAAAACCGGCACGCTGACAGAAAACAAGATGACAGCGACGCAGATATGGACGCTGGGTCGATGTTATGACGTCACCGGCACGGGCTATGATCCAGCCGGGCATATCGAATTTGATGGTGAACGCATGAGGGCGGGCGATGATCCGGTGCTTCGCGCACTTCTAAGGACCGGATTATATTGCAGCCATGCACGCCTTAACCGCGACGGTGACGTCTGGCACATGGTCGGCGCACCGACCGAGGGCGCGTTGATCACGCTGGGCTACAAAGGGTGGTGCGCGTTGCCACAAGAACGCAACCTGCTGGCAGAACGTCCCTTCAGCAGCACCCGCAAGCGGATGTCTGTCGTGTATCAGTCCGGTACAACGGCCGAAATCCTGACCAAAGGCGCGCCGGAACGGATATTGGATATCTGTACCCATGTGATGGCGCAATCTGGCACTCGTCCGCTGACAAAGGCAGACCAAACGCGCATCCAAGACGCCTATGCGCAGCTCGCCCAAAGCGGTCTTCGGGTCATGGGGTTCGCGCAACGCAGCACGTCAGATCACCAAATCATCGAAGAGGATATGACGTTCCTCGGGCTGGTCGGCCTGATTGACCCGCCCCGCGCAGAGGTTCGTGATGCCATTGCAATGGCCCAATCCGCAGGCATTCGCGTCGTCATGATCACCGGCGACAGCCCGATCACGGCCAAGGCCATCGCAGAACAGATTTCACTGCGCGTCACACACCATCTGATCGGTGCGACGCTGGACAAACTGGACGATCGGCAACTCGACGATGTGCTGCGCGGCGATATCCTTTTTGCGCGCACCAAGCCCGAACAGAAAATGCGCATTGTGTCTGCGTTGCAGGCGCAAGGGCAGATCGTGGCGATGACTGGCGACGGCGTAAATGACGCCCCCGCCCTCAAACAAGCCGACATCGGTGTGTCTATGGGGATCAGGGGCACCGATGTCGCGCGCGATGCGTCTGATCTCGTGCTTCTGGATGACAACTTTGCCACCATCGTCCGCGCGATTGGCGAAGGACGGCGGCAATTCGCAAACGTACAGAAATTTGTGCGTTATCTGCTGTCCTCAAATGCTGGTGAGGTCATTGCGCTTGTCATCAGCATCGCGCTTGGCGGGCCCCTCGTTTTCCTCGCGACGCAAATTTTGTGGATGAACCTCGTGACGGATGGGGTGACTGCGGTGGCTTTGGGGCTCGAAAAATCAGAGCCAGAGCAGATGCAACAACGCCCGCGCAAAAAAGACACGCCCATTCTGGGGCTGCGCGGGATTGTCACCATCCTTGTGCTGGGCACCTACACCGGCCTGTCGAGCCTTTGGATCTTTTTCCACCTGATGGATATGGGCGTAGAACTGGCCCGCACAACGGCCTTTTCTGCCATGGTCGTCTTTGAAAAAGTCAGCGTCTTTGCGTTTCGCTCTCTGCATTTGACGGCTTGGCGGATCGGGTGGTTCAGCAATCCGTTCCTGCTGGTGGCACTTACGGTGACACTTGGGGCGCAGGTTCTGGCGCTCTATTGGGGCCCGTTGCAGATGCTGCTTCACACCGTGCCGATCGGACTTGATGAATGGCTGCTGATCGCTGTTTTCGCGCTGCCGATCATCATTGTGCCAGAGGTCTTCAAAGCGATGCACCCCCGCGCCCTAGCGGGCAAAGTAATAAGCCGCGAGGCTGCCTAGAAACGTCACCAGCACCAAAACGGAATCCATCCCGAAATCCCCCACGCGCGGCTTGCGGCGCACGATTAACCCGATGAGGTAGATCGCCGTGACCACAAGGCCAAAACCAAGCGCCAGACTGACAGTGCGCGACGTATCCTGAAGAATTGGCCCAGCGCGAAACAGAATGTCCGCGGGAAACACCAGCACGAGCATAATCAGATTGCTGCCAAAGATGTTTGAAATCGCCATCGTGTATGCCCCGATGCGCACAGCCGCGATGCTGGTGGTCAATTCAGGCAACGACGTTGCCCCGGCCAGCAGTGTCACACCAATGAATCCGGTGCCAAGACCCGATTGATCCGCAATCCGGTCCGCAAAAACCACCAGCAACAACCCAAAGACCAGAATGGCAAGACAGGCCGCGCCCGCCTGCCAGATCAGGGCCGCGTTTCCCGCTGTTTTCAGACCTGTGGGCGCGGGAAAGGCCAGCGGATCGGGATCGGGCAGATCAACAGGCACCCAATCGCTGCTGTCATCATACCGCCTGAGCAACCAGATCGCACCGCCATAAAACACCGCGATGGCCACACTGCCGACACCAACGCCCGCAATCACAAAGGTCTGACCCAGATTGGTTACAATGATTGCGATTGACAGCAAAAGCACCAGCAACGTGGCCTCAAGCGCGTGATTGGCCTTGCGCGGGTAATTGGTGATCGGCCCTCGCGCCCAGAAATCAGACATCGCAAGGATCGCCGTCTGCAACGCAATCCCGCCAAAAAGGTTATTCAAAACCAGATCGCGCGCTTGCTGTAGTGCGGCCGTCAGCGTCGTGGCGACTTCGGGCAAAGAGGTCGCGATCGACAGCAACAACAATCCCACCAGTGATTTCGCCAGTTTGAACCGGTCCGCCAGCGCATCCGCCAGATACGCCAGCCGCGCCCCCGCGACCCAGACACAGGCCGCGCAGACAGCGAAGACCACCAAACTCTGAACAAGCGTTGTCGCGGGAACCTGCATGTCTTCGGGGTAACGGGGTTTGACGCGATCCCCTTGATTTTGCTCAATTGCGCGGCGCCACCGCCCCCTATCGTCCCCGCATGACCACAGAACACGGACACAGCCCCGACGAAATCGCCAACCGCCTGTCCCAAGGCACGCGTTACAGCCCTCTTAAGGACATGATTTATGGCGGCATTGACGGCGCTGTTACGACCTTCGCCATTGTCGCCGGTGTCGAAGGCGCGGGCCTGTCACACAGCATCATCGTGGCCCTTGGGCTGGCGAATATTTTGGCCGATGGGTTCTCTATGGCCGCCAGCAATTACTCTGGCACCAAGGCCGAACTCGATGATCGCAAACGCATCATCCAGATAGAAGAACGCCATATCGCGGACCACCCCGCAGCCGAGCGCGAGGAACTACGCCAAATTCTGGCGATGCGCGGGCTGTCCGGCCCCATTCTGGAACAGGCAACCGACGCAATTGTACAGAGAAAGGAAAAATGGATCGGGCTGATGCTGACTGACGAATATGGGTTGGCGCGGGACGATCCACATCCCCTTCACGCCGCTTTGGCGACATTTGCGGCCTTCCTGACAGCTGGTGCAGTGCCGCTGACCCCTTTCGTCTTTGGCCTTGCCAACCCCTTTGCCCTTTCCGTTTGTGCAACGCTTTTTGCTTTCTTCTTGATTGGCGCGGCCAAAAGCCGATGGTCATTGTCCAAATGGTGGCGCTCGGGCACAGAGACCCTTTTCATCGGCGGGATGGCCGCACTTCTGGCGTATATCGTCGGGGGGATGTTCCATCCCGGTTGAGCGACCTTGAGCGATGTCAATGCGGGGGCACCCGCACGCCGCTAAAATTGCAGCAAGGATGGACCGCGATATGTTCACACACGCTGTAAGACTGTTTTCGATCAACAAGTTCGACATCAAGGTCGACCCCAGCTGGCTGATCATCGCAGCCCTCATCACCTGGAGCCTGTCGCAAAAGTTTTTCCCGGACGCCCTGCCCGGGCTTTCATCTCGGGCGTATCTTGTGATGGCGGCCTTCGCGATGCTGGGGCTTTTTGCCTCGCTCTTGCTGCACGAACTGGCGCATTCGGTCGTCGCCCGCCGTCTTGGCGTGCCAATCAAATCTATCACTCTATTTCTGTTTGGCGGCATTGCCGAACTTGAAGCCGAACCAAAATCGGGTCTGACTGAGTTTTGGATCGCAATAGCAGGCCCGTTGATGTCACTCGTGCTTGCGTTCGGGTTCTGGAGCCTGTCGGGGGTGGCGGCACTCAGCAATATGGCGCCGGCGGGTGTTTCTGTCCTGTCCTATCTTGCATTGATTAACGTGGTGCTGGCCGTGTTCAATCTGGTGCCTGCCTTCCCGCTTGATGGTGGGCGCGTGTTGCGGGCCTATCTTTGGCATCGGTCGGGCGATGTGCTGGCAGCGACGCGCACGGCGACGCGGTCCGGCACATTCTTTGCATATTTCCTGATGGCGCTTGGGGTCATGGCGCTGTTTCAGGGCGCGATTGTCGCGGGACTTTGGCAGATCATGATCGGTGGTTTTGTGCTGGTGGCAGCGCGTGCCGCCTACACCGCCCAGCTTACGAAATCCGTGTTCGAAGGGCAGACAGTCGCCACGCTGATGACACGCGACCCGATCACCGCCCATCCTGAAATGACGCTGGCCATCTTCGTCAACCAGATCATGTTGCGCCACAACGTCAGCTTTGTTCCGGTGACAGAAGGCGTCGTTCTTTTGGGCCACATCGACCGTTCGGTTCTGTCACGGATTGATCGCGAAAATTGGGCAAACACGCGGGTCGGGGATGTTTTCGTAGGTTTGCACGACGCTGTGATGGTTGCACCAGATACCCTGTTGTCGGACCTCATGGACAGAATTTGGAAAACCGGGCGCCGCAAATTCATGGTTGTCGCAGACAATCAGTTACAAGGGATCATCACCTTGTCTGACCTGACCGTCCGCCTGAACGAAAGCATGCGCGGTCGGCCACCAACAACCGATTGATGCATATCAATTCAAACTTGCACCCAAGGCGCAGCATTTGGCAGGCTCAGCCCGAAAGGACACCTGCCATGGACGATACGGCAAAAGACAGCGCCATTTTACACGCCATCATGAAAGCGGCAGTGGATGCGATGATCGTGTCGGATCAAACCGGCAAGATTCTTCGCGCGAATGCCGCCGCCGCGCGCATTTTCCAATTTGATATGACCGACATGCTCGGCCAAAGCATCAATATGCTGATGCCAGAGGCCTTGGCCGCGCTTCATGACGGCTTCATGTCCCATCACATCAAGACCGGGGAAAAGCGGATCATCGACATCGGTCGCGACGTCGAAGGCAAGCGCAAGGATGGCACAATCTTCCCGCTGCATTTGTCCGTCGGGCATACTCGGGTCGAGGACATGCGGATCTTCATTGCCATCCTGCATGATCTGACCCAGCACAAGGCGACCAAAGACGCGCTGGCACGATCGCAGCGCCTTGATGCCATTGGTAAGATGACAGGCGGCATCGCGCATGACTTCAACAACTTGCTGACCGTGATCGTTGGCAATCTGGAATTGCTAGAGATGCGAGGCGCGGACGATCACCAAATGCCGCTGATCAGGGACGCGCTTGAAACCGCTGAAATCGGCGCGGACCTGACAACGCGACTTATGGTGTTCGCGCGGCGCAGTAACCTCAAACCAGTGAAATCCGACCTACGCGAGGTCTGCGCGAATACCTTGGCCTTGCTAAAACGCACCATCGGCGCGACGTTCCGGATCAAAACCGACTTTGCTGCGGACCTTGATCCGGTCATGATCGATCCGGTCCAACTGCAATCCGCCCTGATGAACCTGACATTGAACGCACGCGATGCGATGGGCACCGGGGGCGAATTGCTGGTCTCAGTCGCCAATGTTAAAATTGACGACACATATATGGCGCAGGAAACGGACATCGCGCCGGGAAACTATGTGCGGCTGTCTGTCAGTGACGATGGCGAAGGCATGTCCCTTGACGCCCAGCGCCGCGCATTTGAACCCTTCTTTACAACCAAAGCAGAGAGTGGCGGCACCGGATTTGGTCTGGCGATGGTGTATGGTTTTGTGCGCCAGTCTGGCGGCCATGTCACGCTTTATAGCGAACTGGGATTAGGCACGAGCTTTGGCCTCTATTTCCCTGCGGCGGTGGACGCGGCGAAAACCGCAAATGCGCACCCCGTGGCTAAGAAACGCCCAACGCCACCACGCGACAATGGTGAAACGATCCTCATCGTTGAGGACAACGACCGTGTGCGAAAACTATCGATTGAACGCATCCGCGATCTCGGGTTCGCCACGCTCGAGGCCGAAAATGGGGACCGTGCATACGAAATGCTGAAAGACGGCGCAGTTGTCGATCTGGTGTTTTCTGATTTGGTCATGCCGGGCAAGTTGAACGGCTATGATCTGGCCGCGAAAATCGCCGTTGAATTTCCAACGCTCAAAGTCTTGCTAACGTCCGGCTACGCAAGCGACGTGGTGACCGGTTCTATGGAACACGACAGGCCTTTTGACATTTTACACAAACCCTACCGTCAATCGGATTTGGCGGGGCGGCTTCAGGCGCTTTTGACCGACTCCGCGGACGGCTGAATAGCCTTCACATCACTCGCAAAAGTATAGCCGATCCCGCGCACTGTCTTGATCAGCCTGGGGTTTGAGGGATCACGCTCAATTTTTTTGCGCAGGCGGGCCACCTGATTGTCTATGCTTCGATCAAGCGGGCTCCACTCAACCCCGCCCGTCAAATCCATTAGCTGATCGCGCGACAGAACCCGCTTGGGGCGTTTCAGAAACACATTGAGCAGCTTGAAATCACCACTTGTCAGCTCACACGGCGCGTTCTCCCGGTCGATCAGCTCAAGCCGGTCGGGAAACGCTGTCATGCCGTCAAACCTAAAATGTGCATCCCCTTTTGCGGCCTGCGTCTGAATGGTTGATGTCAGCGGGCAAGACCTGCGCAACACACTGCGAACGCGCGCAATGACCTCGCGCACATGGAAAGGTTTTGTGATGTAATCATCCGCCCCCACCTCAAGCCCGACAACGCGGTCAATCACATCATCTTTGCCCGTGACCATGATGATGGGCACTTGGGACACCGTCCGGATCTGGCGGGCAATGTCTATGCCGTTGTCAGCCCCCAAATGAAGATCCAGCGTGACCAAAGACACTGGCCTGTCCGCGATCACCCGCATCACCTCGGCGCCCGTTTGTGCCTCGATCACGCGGGCACCCTCGTCCTCAAACACATTGCGCAAGAGGTTTCTGATCTTTTGATCATCCTCAACTACAAGGATCGTACGATCTTTCATTTGGATCTCATGTGATCGGCTTGCTCGGCGGGTTGTTTGTGCAAGTTGTCTCATTGTACGTCACGGCAAACGCCACAGCGTTACAAAATGATACAAAAAGCACCTGATCAACAGTAATTCAAATTACATACGCAGATCAAGATGACCTCAAACCATCACGGAGGTCTGCCCAAATGTATGTCACGATTCCCAGCGAATTCGCCGTCCAATCATCCCTAGCGCCCCTTTCAAGCACACCATCCAAGACAGCCCAATCGCACTTGAAACCCGGCGCCTACCTTTATTTTGAAGGCGACGACGTCGAATGGCTGTATCAAGTGAGCAGCGGCGTGTTGCGATTGACCAGACTATTGGCCAATGGCCGCCGACAGGTCATCGCCTTTGGGTATCCCGGTGACATTGTTGGCTTTGCGGCGGATGGTCTGCACCACACCGATTGTGAGGCTTTGACAGATGTGTGCCTGCACCCCATCCGCCGCTCGCATCTGGAAAGCGGCGATGGCGACCCCGCGCTACACTTGGCATTGCTAAAAGCCGCATTGTGCGAAATCAGCGCGATGCAGGATCACTTTATGATGCTGGGGCGCAAATCGGCGACGGAAAAATTGGCCTCATTCCTGTGTGTGTTGTCCGAACGTGTCGGTCAGGATCTAGGGCCCAACCGCCAGATCAATTTACCGATGTGCCGTTCTGATATTGCTGATTTTCTGGGTTTGACCACTGAAACCATCAGCCGCACATTTACCCAATTGCGCAAAAGCCGGATCATTGAAATCGACAATATTTACACGATCATCATTCAACGCCCAACGGCGCTGCTTCGCCTTTCCGAAGGCGCCAACGACTGACCATTTGCCCGCGACGCAAAGCGCGAAAAACATGGGGCGATGCCGCCCGAACCCTGCATGCTTGCGGTGTCACCCTTGTGATTTGGTCAGTCTTCAATCGGCTTCATATCAACATCGAAGGCCACATCAGGGTTTCCAATAAGCGACTGAAGCACAGCGCGGGTCATCGCACCGATGCCAAGCAAAACCAGCGTATAATTGGCGACCCATCCCACAAAAGGGATGAAATTAAGAAGTGCGATAAAGGTGATCGCAGCCGCAAGGATCGCGAGCCGCGCAAAATTGCTCGGGTCGTCCGCACCGCCCAGACCAGCCCACACACGCATCGCGACGCTGTAGGCACCCAAGGCGTATCCAAGAACCCACGCCACCAAGATGGCGAGCAACGCAATCGGCACAAAGGGCAATCCAACAATGGTAAGCGCCGTCACCGGAACCGTGCCAAAAAGCATCGAAAGACCAATCACACCCAGCATGAACGTTTGACCCGGCGCTTGCGCAACACTGCGCCGCAACCGGGCCAGCCGTCTGGGCATGAACCCCAGCATAAGCGCGCCAAGTGCCAGAAAAAACAGCAGCGATATGATGAACCCGAACATCATTGACGCAAAGGTCGGTAACGCGGGCATTTCGGTGCCGATGTCGCGCCAGTCCTCAAATATCTGCGCGCCCGTGACTTGTTCGAACGTCACGCGTTCTTCGGGTGCGACGTAGGCAGGCACCGTGATCTGTTCCTTAGTGCTGTAGGTCAAACGACCGGACACCACCGCTTCCGGCCCGAAGGAAAGCGTTTGCGCAGAAATGCGCACGTCCCCGGTGATCCTGGCGTTCAAAATGACATCGCGCCCGATGACAGACAACGCCCCGGCCACTGGCCCGTCAAGCGTGACCGAACTGCCCATCAATCGCGCATTACCACCAATTTCAGCACTGCTTTCGGTGCGCGCCGAAAACGCCATGACAGATAAATCCTCTGCCACCGTGCCACGGATCACAACGGTCGATCCCATTGCATACAGATCCTCGGCCACATCAACGTCGACCGCGACGTCAAATCCCGAAACGTGCAAATCACCCGATGCGGCCCCCTCTACTTGTGCAGAACGCGCTGTCACGAAGGTATCCCCGTTGGTGCCAATCGACTGGTCGATCAGCCTGCCGGCAAAGAACGTATCATCGCCATTGCCCGTTGAAACCGTGTCGGCCAACGCTGCGTGCGGCAGAGCGATAAGAACAATCGCGGCAATTATTTTTGAGAAAACAGACATCTTTAGCCCCATCCAGAAAACCTTATTGCCCCTCAGGGCTAGGCCATCATCCGCTGTTTCGATTGATCAGGATCAATTGGCCCGCGCGACAATCAGATAGTCAATGATGGACACAATCGGTGTCGGCTGCCCTGAAAGGAGATCAAAGATGTCACAGCAAACGCTTCCTCAAACCGCACGACCCACCAACGACACGGCACTGTTCCAATCGTTTCAAACAGAAATGAACCGTCTTTTGGATCACTTCAAATCCGGGTTTCCCATGCTGGAAGATGCGCGCGACACCCTTTTTGCCGGTCCGTCCTTCCCCGCCATCGACGTGATCGAAACCGACGACGGGATCGAAATCACCGCAGAGGTGCCCGGCGTCAAAGAAAATGAACTGGATGTCACGGTGTCCGGCGAAACGCTGGTTCTCAAGGGCGAAAAGAGCGCCGATCACGAGGAAAAAGAAAACGGTTATCACCTGATTGAGCGACGCTACGGAAGTTTCCGCCGCCAAATTCCGCTTGGCTTCGCGCCAGAAGACGGGGCGGTCAAAGCGAATTTTTCGGACGGGATTCTAAGGTTCAGCATCGCAAAGCCCTCAGCCGCCAAAACTGCAGTTCAAAAAATCGACATCAATAAAACCTGACATATGGCTGGGTGCCGCCGCGCGCCCTGCCCGACGAACCTCGTTCAAAGGAAGCCCCATGGCCCCCAAAACAATTCTGGTATGCTTGACGACATCCGAGCACGCGGAAACGCTTCTGCGGTGTGCTGTGCCGTTGGCGCGCAAACACGGTGCGCATCTGATTGGGTTGCACACCATCGAAGCGCTGGTGGTGTACCCCGGCATCGCTATGCATATTCCCGATACGGTCTTTGCGTCTTTCAACGAAAGCCAAAAGAAGGAAGCGGACGCAATCAGGGATATCTTCGAAAAACACACGGACCCTGAAGAATTCGTCAGCGAATTCCGACTGCTTCACGCCAAAGCACAATCCGCCAGCGACCGTATGATTGTAAGCGCGCGCGCGGCTGATCTGGTCATCATGGCCCACGAAGACAAGGACAACGACCGCTATGATCAACGACATGCACAAGCCCAAGTGATCCGCAAAAGCGGGCGGCCTGTGATCGTGGTGCCGCTGGATTATGACGGCCCAGAAATCGGCGCGAATATCTTGTTAGGTTGGAGCGACACGCGCGAAGCGGCGCGTGCGGCGCATGATATGCTTACCGTCGCAGATGACGGCGCGGCGCTGACTGTGTTGCGTGTCGGGAAAAACCCTCAGGATGCCCTCAAAGACTCCGACACAATCGATGTGGCCGAAATGTTTGCGCGCCACGGCCTCAAGGCAACGCTGGACCATCGCGATCCGGATAATCACAGCATCGCTGATGTTCTGCAAAACGTCGCATTTGAAACGGGCGCCGACCTGATCGTGACCGGGGCATTCGGCCATTCACGCGCTTATGATTTCGTTCTGGGCACGACAACCTACGCATTGTTGAAGGACCAGAAGTTGCCAGTTTTGTTCAGCAAGTAACCGCAGGAACGGCAATGTCAGACCAGATTGGCAAATGATCCGACGCCACACGCGCAAGCGGGCTTTGATCAACGCCCGCATCGCGCAAAGTGACGCCATGCGACAGGGCAAAGCGGTCAAGCCCGACAATAGGACGGCGGGCATGAAACGACCGCCCGGGACTGTGCGTTTCAAACCGCCCCGCCAAGGGTTCAAGACCTTTCGTGTCGGACCATTCGTTGAAATCGCCCGCGATGACGCAATGTTTGTCCGCGGCTGTGACCCTGTTCAGCTCCGCAAGTTGCGCTTGCCTGTCGCGCCGCAACAGCCCCAGATGCGTCGCCACAACCGTCAGCCCGTCGCCCAGATCCAACTGCACCCTGACCGCCCCGCGTGGTTCAAACCCCGGAAGATCCAAACGCTCGACGCTCATCACATCCAGCCCCTTACGCGCCAGAATGGCGTTACCATGCCAACCAATACTCACATCGTTTCGAGATACCCTAACCACCTCAAAATCCGTCTCAGCCGCGATCATCCCGCGCGGCAACGCAGAGGGGCGCACGCCCAGCCGTTTATCCGCTTCTTGCAACACGATAACATCCGCATCCAGACCATTTAGCACTTGCAGTGTGCGTTCCGGCCGCCGCTTTTGGTCAAGACCACGGGCCTTGCGCATGTTATAGCTTGCGATGCGTATCTGAGTTTCCTGCATAGGACCAATATAGCAATGGACATGCCCGTTTTTAATACATCAACAGCAGGTGTTTCGTGAAATTGATCAAAGACAGCAGCGCCGTCATGCTCGTCATTTGGGCATTGCTTCTGAGCACGGCCGTCATCGCGCTCGGGCTGTCGCGTTGGTCTTTGGCCTTTGTCAGCTTTGCAACGCTTGCTTTGTCTCTGTTGCCGCCCCTGCTTGCCGCCCGCTGGTCCTTGCGCCTGCCTTTGCCGTTCCTGTTGTTCACGACCCTGTTTTTCTTTGCGTCCATCTTTCTGGGCGAAGCATTCGATTTCTACGAACGCCTGTGGTGGTGGGACATCGCGCTGCACGGACTTTCTGCCATTGGGTTCGGCCTGACGGGTTTTCTGTTTGTTTTCATGCTGTTTGAAGGCGACCGCTTTGCGGCCCCGCCCTCGGCCATTGCTTTCATCAGCTTTTGCGTCGCCATGACCGTCGGCGCGATCTGGGAGGTGTTCGAATACTCCATGGATCTGTCATTCGGACTGAACATGCAAAAGTCGGGCCTGGATGACACCATGGGTGATCTGATCGTGGACGCATTGGGCGGATTGGTGGCCAGCCTAACAGGCTACTTTTACCTCAGCGGCTCTACCGCCGGATTGCTGGGGCGTGGTCTTGGCCAATTTATCGCGATGAACCAGCGTCTGTACCGCAAATACAAAGACCGTGCGAAGGTGAAGAAGTAGGAATTTGTCATTGCAATCAATCGCTGTGGGTTTGCCCCTGTTCGTTGTCTGCTTTGCCCGTGCCTGAAAACCACTATGGCATCTCGTAATGCGCCAACCGGCGCCGCGCCGCATCGCGTTCCTCCAACAAGTCCAAGACCAACGCGATACCAGCGGCATTCACCCCATGATCGCGGGACAGGCGGCGCGCCTTTTTGGCCCGCACAATACTGGTGCCGACGAATTTCCAGTCGCTGCGGGTCCCGCCAATCGGATCAAGCACACCGTGTTCGACCAATTCGATCACCCAAGCTTCGTCCGAACGGCAAAATCGGCTCAGGTCTTGCAGACTAAGCGCGTCCACCACATCACTGCGGCGGGTTGTCTTTTTCATGATCTAACCTCCTGGGTTGGCGTGCGGATCAAAGGGCATCCTTTGTGCCATCTTCTCAAAACGCATGCCCCTCAACCTTCACGTTTCCATCAAGCCCAGCGCCCGCTTTGCGCGCAACGCCTTGTCGTAATCCTTGAACTCCGTTCGCGTGCTATCATCTGATCGCATCATGCCATCTGTGGTGTCCTGCTGATTTGATCTTTGTCAGTTGGGCGATTTCACGATGTGACATCCTGCCCGCAATTGATCTGGCCAATCAGCCAGAACCCTGCCGAAGGAAGATCGCAATGGACCGCCGAACGATACTTTTTGTTCTAAACACCCAAACATCCGACGCCGAAATTACAAATGCAGCCGAAGCAGCCGCACGCGATGAAACACACCTGATCTGTCTGCTGCTTGGCCAGGCCCCGGCCCTGCCGATATATTCCTACGGCGTGCCACCTTACGGCGGGATGAACATCCCCGACAACTGGAACGAAACGGTGCTAATCGCACAGAACGCCCACAAAGACCGCGTAAATGCCATTGAAACCCTGCTCGCCAAAAGCAACACCTCGGGCGATGTTCATTCAGCCCTTTGCATGCCGACCGACATAAAACACGAGGTATCCCGACGCGCCCGTGTCAGCGATGAGGCGTTCTTGTCACCGACCTTGCGCGACACGCCTGACACCCTGCGTGAAGCCGTGGCAGGTGTTCTGTTTCATTCGCCCATCGGATTGCGCCTGAATGGGTCCGTGCGCCAGAAGGCGGATCGCGTGTTTGTCGCGTGGAACAACAGCACGGCGGCGTCGGCGGCTTTGCACGCGGGGCTTCCATATCTCAAAGGGGCACGCGACGTGACTGTTGCGTGCTTTGATCCGGTCATGACCGCGTCACAGGATGGGCAGGATCCCGGTGTGGATGTGGCCAAATGGCTTAGCCATCACGGGTGCACCGTAACCGTGTCGCAGTTTCCAAGCGGTGGCCGCGAAATCGGCAATGCCATTCAGGACCGCGCCGCAGAATTCGGCGCGGATTTGGTTGTTATGGGCGCCTACGGCCACGCGCGCATGATCCAGACCGTCCTTGGTGGTACAACCCGCACAATGATCGAACAGACCGAATTGCCCCTGTTGTTGGCCCATTGAGATGCCAAGACCTGCAACACAGCCCTCAGCGCCCCGATGCAACAGCAACGACAACCCCGCGAAACGCTTCAAATTGCGACAGATACACCCGCCCCGTCAGATGTTCCAAAAAAGGGCCGCGCTGTAGGCGGTCCATCACCGGGCCTTTGACCTCGGACAGCGACAAATCAATACCCAATTCCTTAAGCCTGATGTTGACAAGCTCCAGTGTCTCCAATGCGCTCAAATCGATCTCGTTCACAGCCGAACACATCAAAATAACATGCTTGAGGCGTTGGTCATCAATGATGCGGTCATAGATGTAGTTTTCCAGAAACCGCGCGTTTGCGAAGTAAAGGCTTTGATCGATGCGCAGGCTCAGGACAGATGGATCGGTGATAACCTCGTGACGCAGGATATTGCGGAAATGCTCAGTTCCCTCGACCAGCCCGACTTCGGCCACATGAGGACGAGACGTGTCATACAAAAACAGCAGCAACGACAGCAGCACACCGGCCGTCACGCCCAGTTCAACACCAAGCACAAGCGTCAGCAAAACCGTCACAAGAACCGCGCCGAAATCCCGTTTGGAATAGGTCCAGCTTTGACGCAGCGTCCTGACGTCCACCAATGACAGAACAGCCACGATGATGGTGGCCGCAAGCGTGGCCTTTGGCAGACAAAAGATAAGGGGTGTCAGGAACAGCGCGGCGGCGGTCAGGCCAACAGCCGTAAAAGCCCCGGCAGCCGGGGTGTCCGCGCCCGCATCAAAATTCACCACAGATCGTGAAAACCCGCCCGTGACAGGGAAACCGCCGCTTAGTGATGCACCTATGTTCGCAGCGCCAAGGCCAATAAGTTCCTGATCGGGATCGATCCGTTGGCGTTTTTTGGTGGCCAGCGTCTGCGCAACAGAAATGGATTCAACAAATCCGATGATCGAAATCAGAACCGCAGGACCAAACAGCGCCGCAACAAGATCGCGCGACAGGTCCGGCAGTGTAAAGGGCGGTAAGCTTTGCGGGACGGCCCCCACAATCTGGACACCGGATTGGGTCAGATCAAATTGCCAGACAATCAGCGTGCTCAGAACAATCGCCAAAACCGGACCTGCTTTTGCCCAGAAATCAGCAACTTGCGGCCGCAGGCCTATACGAACCAAAGCAGGGCGCAACCCCGTGCGCACCCAGAACAAAAACGCGACACCCACAGCCCCAATGGCGAACGTGATCGGGTTCGTTTCCGCCACATGAGCAACGAGAGACCCAAAAATTTCCGGCACTGTATGACCATCCGCCTCGATCCCCAGCACATGTTTGAACTGTCCCGCGGCGATCAACAGACCCGAAGCAGTAATAAATCCCGAGATAACCGGATGGGACAGAAAGTTCGCAATGAACCCCAATCGCAGCAAACCCATCGCCAGCAAAATCGCCCCAGATACCCCCGCAAGACTGAGGGCAGCGGTTGCATATCCGACCTCTAGGGTCTGCGTGACCTCAGACAATGTCGCCGCAGTCATGAGGGAAATGACCGCAACAGGGCCAACAGCAAGGGATCGGCTGGTCCCAAGAACGCTATACAGCAAAAGCGGCACGATCGACGCATAAAGCCCCGCTTCGGGTGGTAGGCCCGCCAGCATGGCATAAGCCAATGACTGCGGGATCAGCATGATCGTCACGATGACAGCCGCAATCAGATCATTCAGCGCGGCCGTACCAGAATAGGTGCGTCCCCATTTCAGGATCGGGAAATAGCGCGACCAACTGACAGTGCGGGGCATGATCAACGCGCTGTCAGTTTCTCGGGTTCTGCCAGCCATTCACGGCCTTTCAGCATCGCCTTCCAATACACGGGCGGCAGGATCTTTTCCTTCAGCAACCAGGCCAGACGGCTGGGCTTGGTCCCGTCAATCAACCAGTTCGGAAAACTGGGCTGCAATGTCCCGCCATACCCAAACTCGGCCAGCACGATCTTGCCGCGCTCCACCGTCAGCGGGCAAGACCCATAGCCGTCATATTGCGATACCGGCGCGCGGCCATTGATATCCGCGACGATATTATCGGCCACGACGGGCGCTTGCTTGCGCGCAGCCGCTGCCGTTTTCGCGTTCGGGGCGTTCATCACGTCACCCAACGACCAGATGTTTTCAAACGTCTTGTGGCGCAACGTCGCCTGATCCACATCGACCCACCCCGCCGCATCCGCAAGCGGGGACACCGCGATGAAATCCGGCGCGCATTGCGGCGGCGTGACGTGGATCATATCGAAATCGACCTGGACCCGTTCAACCGGCGCGTCCGGCTTGGCCACATCAAACCAGGCCTTTTTGCCCGGTCCATCAATCGCCACAAGATTGTTGAAAAAGTTCAACCCGATCTGGTACTTATCGACATAGCTTTGCAGCGCGGGCACATAGTCCTTTACGCCAAAAAGAACACCACCGGCATTATGAAACCCGATGTCGATATCGTTGATCACGCCCTGTCGCGTCCAATGATCCGCCGACAGATAGATCGCCTTTTGCGGCGCGCCGGCGCATTTAATGGGCATGGGCGGCTGCGTAAAAATCGCCCGGCCAGATTTCATCCCCGATACCAGTTCCCAAGTATAAGGGGCCAGATCGTAGCGATAATTCGACGTCACGCCATTGCGGCCCAGTGTTTCAACCAGCCCTTCAACGCCAACCCAATCGAGCTTGAGGCCGGGACACACCACCAACCTTTTGTATTTGACCACGCGGCACCCATCAAGGATCAGCGCGTCTTTCTCGGGCTCACATGCAGCCACGGCGGCCTTTAGCCAATGAACACCTTTGGGGATCAGTGATCCCATGGTCCGCACCGTGTCCTCGGCCTCGAATATCCCGCCGCCAACCATGGTCCAGCCGGGCTGGTAGTAATGCGCATCCGCCGGATCAATCACCGCGATCTTAAGGTCGGGTTTGCGCGCCTTCAGGCTGGCCGCGACGGCAATGCCGGATGCCCCTGCCCCAACGATCACCACCTCATAAGAAGCATCGGCCTGCCCCACCGGTGTTGTGCCGCCGTTCGCGATCCGCCGCACGACGCCGTTCATGTCGTACCCCGCGGCCTTGGTTGCGCTCAGGATATCGGCCAGTGGCATGTTCGTGGCCTGCGCCAAGGACCACAGCGTGGCAGATCGTGTTCCAGTGCGACAATAAGCAAGGACAGGTTTTCGCAGCGCATCCAATTCAGCGGCAAAATTGTAGACATCCGCATCAAGAACCATCCCGCCAGAAACCGGAATATACCGCATATCCAATCCCAGCATGCCAGCGGTTCGGGCCAGTTCTTCGAACGTCGGTTGATCCGCGCCTTCGCCGTCAGGACGGTTGCATATGATGGATTGAATGCCTTGCGCCTTAACAGCCGCCAAATCCGCTTCCGAGATTTGCGGCGCAACAAAGAACTGGCCCGAGATTTTGCGAATATCCATGTCCCTCTTTCCTGAATACGGTTTGGAATGATGCGTCTCAGATCGCGTTGACCGGCACCTTGAGCATCGGCGTGCCATCCTTGGTTTTGGGCATATCGCCCGCGCGCATGTTGACCTGCAAAGATGGCAAAATCAGCTTGGGCACATCAAGCGTCGCATCCCGCGCCGTTCGAAACTTGATGAACTCTTCGCGGCTTTTGCCATGTCCGACATGGATGTTTTCGGCCTTTTCTTCGGCCACAGTGGTTTCCCACATGATATCCCGCCCATCGGGGGCATAGTCGTGGCACATGAACAGCCGCATATCGTCGGGCAGCGCCAGCACCTTCTGGATTGAATCGTAAAGCTGGCCCGCATCCCCGCCCGGAAAATCCGCACGCGCTGATCCGCCATCGGGCATAAAAAGTGTATCCCCCACAAAGGCGGCATCGCCAATGACATGCACCATGCACGCAGGCGTATGCCCCGGCGTGTGCATCGCAAAGGCCGTCATAGTGCCGATTTCATAGGTGTCGCCGTCTTTGAACAATCTGTCGAACTGCGACCCGTCCCGTTGGAACTCGGTCCCTTCGTTAAAGACCTTGCCAAAGGTGTCCTGCACCACCGTGATCTGATCGCCAATGCCGATCTTGCCGCCAAGTTTGCTCTGAATATACGGGGCCGCTGACAGGTGGTCTGCATGCACATGTGTCTCAATCAACCATTCAAGGTTGAGCGTGTACTTTTCGATATAGGCGATGATCTCGTCCGCGTGCTCGTAGGTGATGCGTCCGGCGGCATAATTGATGTCCATAACGGAATCGATCACCGCACAAGACGTCGAACCGGGGTCCATCACGACATAGCTGATCGTGTTTGTTTGCGGATCAAAGAAGGATTCGATTTCTGGGTGAACATGCATATTGACTGGATACGTGGCCATTGGAGTCTCCTTTCTCGGCTTGGGTTTGAATCTAGCGCAGCGGTGTGCGGACTTCTGTGACATGATCACACTGCCCCGGAGCGACGGTTCACCCGTTGAGAAAAATCAAAAGCGCGCGAATTCGCGCCACACCGTCCCGCCACTGTCGGCCAGTCCCTTAACGCAATAACGTTCGCGCGGCGCGGCGTCTTCGGGCTGCCATACTGCGCACCGCTCTTGACGCACTCGGGCAAGCGCGCCACCCTCTCTTGATGATACATCCCCTGATTTCCCAAGATCACATCGACACCTACCAGCGCGACGGCGTTGTGTTGATCAAAGGTCTGTTCGCCGATCACGTCGACACCTTGCGCGCGGGCGTTGCTGCCAACATGGCCGGCCCCGGTCCCTACGCCGCCGAAAACCTGAAAACCGGCGAAAAAGGGCGCTTTTTCGATGATTATTGTAACTGGTCGCGCATTCCAGAATTCGAAACCGTCATCCGGCAAAGCGACGCCGCCGCCGTCGCCGCCGACCTGATGCAAAGCCAAACGGTCCAGCTGTTTCACGATCATGTCCTCGTCAAAGAACCGGGCACCTCCAAACCGACACCGTGGCACACCGACGGGCCCTATTATTTCGTGCAAGGCCAGCAAACCGTGTCGTTCTGGTCCCCGCTTGATGCGGTGACAGACGCGTCCCTGCGCTGTGTTGCAGGTTCACACAAATGGCCCAAACCCGTGCTGCCCACCCGCTGGCTGTCTGAAACCGCGTTCTATGCCGATGATGACACCTATATGCCCGTACCCGATCCTGACGCAGAGGCCATGGACATCCGCGAATTCACGATGGATCCGGGCGATGCTGTTGCATTCAACTACCACATCCTGCACGGCGCGCGCGGCAATGAAACAGCGTCCCGCCGCCGCGCATTTTCGCTGCGCCTTTTGGGTGATGATGCGCGCTACACCACGCGACCCGGCCCCACATCCCCACCCTTTCCGGGCCACGACATGGTGCAAGGCCAACGCCTGCGCGAAGACTGGTTTCCCATTCTGATCGGCGCAAACGCAATCTAGGGCTGCATCTTCGCCATCACACTCCCGTTTTATGACTTTGGGATTTGTCATACCTTTGCTACCGTTCAACCATTTAGTTCGAAAGGTATTATTTTATGCGATCTTCATTTCTCTTTACGGTCACCCTCTGCGCGTCCCCGCTTGCGGCCCAGGACATTTCAATGGGCGTTGATCTACAATCACTGGACAGCCAGTTCGATGCGATTGATTATCTGACATCCGGCCAGACCATCCCAAATCAAAACGGGTTCCCGGCCGCGACGTATGATTTTGGTTTGCGTCCGTCCCCCGCCACCGAAACTGTTGGCACTGCGCTGCAATTTGACAGTACGGGCCAGGACTGGACCATCGCCGTCCAAGACTCCTTGGCAGAAAATCCCACCGAATTCCTTCAGGAACTATCTCCCCAAGGTGTACAAGCTTTCGTTGCTTTGTCGGGGCAACCGCAGCCGCAAACCCGCGCCCTTTTGGGCGCCAACCGCATTACCTTCGAGATTGACCAACCGACAAATTCTTATCAAGTCCTTGTGGACGGGACCCTAACCACAAGCATCGATCTGCAAGACGCGTCGCTGAATTCCCTCCTTGCGCAGGCCGCGCCTGAAAATCACCTCAGCATTCTGGGCCAAAGGTTCGCGACTTCGCCCGAAGACTCCGATCTTACACTGGCCGCCTTCGAAAACTGGACGGGTGACCCCACGCAACAGGCCCTGATTGATTTTTTCACCCCGCAAGTCAGCGAAAACAACTTTCAATTCGCTTCTGATTTTCTCATGTCCGACCTACGCGGTTCCCCCTTCGAAGATGTTGATTTCTCTGCTCAGGACGTCATCGCGAGCTGGCAAAACACCGCCCTTACCTCTGAACGCGCCCTGTTCGAAGGGCAGTTGTACCTGAAAGACGACCAACTCGAACAGGCGATCTTTTCGCTCAACCGCAGCCTTGCGCTGAACGGCCAAAATATCGATGCGTTGCTGCCCTTGTCTATGGCAAGCCACCTCGCGCCGACCGCTGCGGGCGCACTGGACACAACAACAGTGGCCGCAGAACTTACTCGCCAAATCGCAATCGAAAATCCTGCCGCCGTTGAATTCGTGATCCAGAACCATGACACCAATCCGGTTCCTGTTTCAGCCGAGGTGACGTTGATCGCCGCCGCCCAAGCCCCGTTACTGTCGGATGATCCAGACATTGCACAGACTGCACGCAGTGTGGAAATCAACACCTGCGTTGAACAGGCCACGCGCGGCAACAACCTGTGTGCTTTCTTTGACATCGGTTTTATCACCAACCGTGTCCGCCTGCCCGCATCGCCCAAAGTGCCGCTGAATTACGGTATCAACATCGGGCCTCTCCAGATTGGTCTTTTGCGAAATCCGGTCAATATCGCCGTCAATCTTGACCTTGAAACCCAAACCTCAGGCAATGCCGTGAAATGCGCGGCGACGTTCGGGTTTTTCAACATCACCTGCCCCCGTCAGGACAGCCGTATTTTAGCTGACGAAACCGACCCCAAAGACTGGGACGCCACCCTGTTAGATCCCCTCACCGATCTGGCCGCCGGGCTTGATGAGGGCTACGCCCATTTTACCGACTTCCAGCCCGATCAAGACCCGAACACACCGCGCAGCGCCGTGATCTTTATCCATGGCTTCAACACTGATTTCGCATCTGCCGTGGATTCTGTCAGCCGCCTGATGCTGACCGCCCGCTACCCGTCTGATCCCTATCTTCTCAGCTGGCCGTCAAAGGGGCGCACATTTGTCAGAATGCCCGAATGGGGACCAAAGCGGAAACAAGCCATAGTCGCCTACGAGGCCGACCGCGATACCGTCACCGCCAGCTGCGCAGAAATGCATCGCGGAATCCAAGCGGTCATCGACAGATACGGCGCAGGCCAAGTCGACCTTGTCGTTCATTCCATGGGCAATCAGCTGTTGTGGGAAATGGTGATGGGGTGCGGCGATGCGGGCCTGTCGTGGGCCACTGACGCGGGCGAAAAACCCTTCAGAACCATCGTCACCGCCGCTGCGGATTTGTCCCTGACCCAATTTCAAGACAGCGCCGTGACCTATACCAGACTGGCCAACAACGTCGTCGTTTACGCCAGCCCCAATGATTTCGTCCTCGATGCTTCTGAATCAATTTTCAATCGCATCTGGGGCGATGAAACAGACCGCGCCCGCACCCGTCTTGGCAGCTATTCCAAAGACCACATCTTTGATCTGCCCATTCAGGTCATCAACACCAACCTGGTTGATGGCACCCAACCGCGATCATCGCGCAATCACGCGTATCACATCCATTCCCCCGTGGTGCGCCGCGACATCGCGATGATCCTGAACGGGCACGTCAACGATGTGGCTGAACGCTGTATTCTGACCACGCCGACGGCCAATCACTACCTGATATCACCAAGCTGTCTGTGACGGCTAAAGCGTCACGGCCTGTCCGGTCGTGGCGCTTTGTTGTGCGGCCATTCCCATGGCGACGGCTTTCGCCCCGTCGCTTACCGTGACTTCGACACCACCCTGCCCGCGCACGACGGCGTTGAACCGTTGGTGTTGATAAAACGTCGATCCGTTGTGGTCGCCCGCATCCAACAGGGCCGGATCAACCGGAATATCCATTGAAATCGGCCCCTGCGGCGCGCGCGGGCTGATGATAAGTTGTGGCACAGGTGCAGGCCCGAGTTTCGCAGGCCAGAACCGCCCCGGACCCGGCACCAAACATTCGATTTTGCCCTTGGGGCCAACGGCGCTGATTTCTTCTTGGTAGCGGCTGCCTTCGGCAAACATGCACAATTCCAGCATCGCGCGGCTGCCGTTTTCAAAATCGACAATCACGTACCCGTTGTCCCAGATATCAGGCACGCGGCCCTCGTATTCCTCATCCTTGTGGTTCAACGTCTGGCCCGCCGACGCCATAACGCGCACAGGTTCGGATTTCAGGATCACCCGCATCAGATCAAAGAAATGGCAGCACTTTTCCACCAACGTCCCGCCCGTGTTGGCGTTAAAGCGGTTCCAATCGCCAATCTTGGGCAAAAACGGAAAGCGGTGTTCGCGGATGGACAGCATCGAAATCCCGCCCGTGGCCTGTTCGGCCTGTTCGATCAGCGCTGCAACGGGTGGCATATATCGATACTCCATCGCGACCCAAACCGGATGCGCGTAGCCCTTGAACAAACTGTCCAACGCGCCCGCGTCCGCAGGGTCGGTATAAAGCGGTTTTTCGCATAAGATCGGCAAGGGCCGCTTTGCCACAATCTCGTGCAATTGCTCGGTGTGCAGATGGTTGGGGCTGACGATCACGACAGCATCCAGCGCCTCAAACGCCAACAAATCATCCAGACTGTCCGCCACAACCGCAGGTGCGGCCGCCCCGCCGTGCCCCGCCAGTTCCGCGCAGGCCTGCGCCAGTTCAGCCACCGGATCAAACACCACGCTGACCCGCCCTTGGGGCAACAAATTGATATTGGCGATATGTTCGCGCGCCATCATTCCACAGCCGATAATGCCGTAATTCACCATTTCCATTCAGCTTTTCCCTAAGCGTGACACGTAATTTATCTGGTTCGGATCAAACCAGGTTTTCGAAAATTCAACAGTTTCGCCCGTATGCGTGCGCCCCGTGCGTTCGATATATCCGGCCATTTCACCCGCCTGAAGACCAAACCGTTCATCCGTCCACGCAGGTGCCGGGGCAACATTGATGCGGTCCTCGGCAGCGGTAATCACGACCCCAAGAACTTCGGAATAATAAAGATACAGCGATTCAGACACCGCCCTATCATCCACCGCATCGGCCACGGCCCCGTCCAGCCAGATTTCTTCCATCGCAGCGGGCACACGGTCCATGAAACGCAGGCGGCGAAACCGGAACCCGTTGGGGCTTTGAAATCCAGCGGCGCGCGGCGCGGCCATATGATCAATCGACAACACCTCAGCCGTGGGCAGACCGCCGCCTTGGCGCCGTTCAATGCGCAAAAAGCTGTAGACAGACGCAACATCCGTCTGCGCACGCACGTAATTTCCCGACCCCTGCACGCGCTCCAACAGTTGCTTTTCCACCAGCAAATCCAATGACTTGCGCAACGTACCAACAGCCGTGCCCAGCGTTTCCGCCATCTCGCGTTCGGGCGGCAGGCGCGCGCCATCTGCCAAACGGCCTGACGCAATATCGCGGATCAGCATTTCCGCGATCTGCACATATTTGGGCAACGCTGTGGGTCGTTGACGATCTGACATTCCCACACCTCCCCGATATGCGAATAAAATTGATACAGGATTGATGCACTGCTTTCGAGGTGCTACGCAAGGGGGGAATAGAATTCTCTGGGGAGGAGAATCATGACCATCGTGCCCGTGACCAGCGCCGACCTTGACGCATCAGAAGTCAGCTGGTTTTCCGCGCTGTGTTCGGATGATTACGCCTACCTCGGCGTGCCCGATGGCGTGCTGCGATCAAGCTGGGAACACTGCCGCGACATCGTGCTTGAGGCCGAAAAACAAGGCTTTCGCAACGTGTTGGCCCCCTCAAGCTACCAAGTCGGGCAAGACACATTGTCCTTTGTTGCGGGCATGGCGCCACTGACCGAAAAGATAAACATGCTCGCCGCGATCCGCTGCGGTGAAATGCAGCCCATCATGCTGGCCCGCACCATCGCCACACTGGATCACATGATGAAAGGCCGCCTGACGCTGAACGTCATTTCATCCGATTTCCCCGGCGAAGTGGCTGAATCCGGCTTTCGCTACCAGCGTTCGCGCGAAGTGGTCGAAATCCTTAAACAGGCGTGGACCCAGGACGAAATCAACTATGACGGCGAAGTCTACCAATTCGCAAACGTCCCCACCGCACCCGCAACGCCGTATCAAACCGGCGGACCCCTGCTGTATTTCGGCGGCTATTCCCCTGCCGCGCTTGATCTGTGCGGCCAGCATTGCGACGTCTATCTGATGTGGCCCGAACCCGAAGACCAGCTGAAACAGCGCATGCGCGACGTGAACGCCGTGGCCGAAAAATACAATCGCACACTGGATTACGGCCTGCGCGTCCACATGATCGTGCGCGACACCGAAGCAGAGGC
This sequence comes from Octadecabacter dasysiphoniae, assembly GCF_021532615.1. Taxonomy (GTDB): domain Bacteria; phylum Pseudomonadota; class Alphaproteobacteria; order Rhodobacterales; family Rhodobacteraceae; genus Octadecabacter; species Octadecabacter dasysiphoniae. Next base: position 977,809 of record NZ_JAKGAQ010000001.1, on the reverse strand, counting down.
ACGCGAATACGCCGATCATCTCGTCTCCAAACTTGACGATGAATACGGCAAGCTGATCCGCGATCGGGCCCACGATTCCATCTCACTGGGTGTATCGCACCAAGCAAAGGCACGCGAACTGGCCGATAAATTCGGCTACGTTGAACCCAATCTTTGGACAGGCGTTGGCCGCGCACGTTCAGGCTGCGGCGCGGCATTGGTCGGATCCGCCGATCAAGTCCTGTCAAAAATAGAAAATTACCGGAAAATGGGCATCCGCTCTTTCATCTTTTCGGGCTATCCACACATCGACGAAGCAAAATACTTCGGCAAACTCGTCATGCCGGACTTGAAAACCTGCTCGTTGCCCCATGCTTATGGGCGTGTCCCCGCTGACACCCCTGCAACCCCTCTCGGAAACGGACCCCGCATTTAATGGAACGCATATCCCTTACCCCTGATCTGTCCTTGTCGCGCATCGTCTATGGCATGTGGCGCCTTGGTGATGTCGATGACACATCCCCCAAAACCGTCCAGGCAAAGATCGAGGCCTGCCTTGAACAAGGCATTACCACCATGGATCAGGCCGACATCTACGGCGGTTACATGGCCGAAGAAATCATGGGCGCAGGCCTGACCCAATCGATCAAAGACCAGATCGAAGTCGTGACAAAATGCGATATCCTTGTTCCTGCGGGTCGTTATGAAGGCGTTCCCGGAAAATACTACGACACGAGTCGTAAACATATCCTTGCCTCCGTCGATCATTCCTTGCGTCTGATGGGGATCGACAAAATCGACGTCCTGCTGATCCACCGCCCCGACCCGTTGATGGATCACCACGAAACCGGTGCAGCGCTCGACGAAGTTGTGGCATCGGGCAAAGTGCGCGCCGTTGGTGTGTCCAACTTCAAACTGCATGACTGGAACCTGCTGCAATCGGGCATGAAAAACAAGCTCGTCACCAACCAGATCGAAGTGTCCCTGTCCGCGCACGACGCCATGACAAACGGCGATCTGGCCTATCTGCAAGAACGCGCCATTGCCCCGATGGCGTGGTCGCCCTTGGGGGGCGGTGAATTGATGACGGCAAACACCCCGCTGACAGCTGTGATGGACGACGTGGCAAACGCCAATTCCGTCGATCGCGCCGCCGTTGCCGTGGCATGGCTGCTGGCGCACCCGGCCAAAGTCATGCCCGTTATGGGAACCAATAATATCAACCGTATCAAAGGGTTCTCGGACGCTCTTAAGGTGGATATGCCCCGCACCACGTGGTTCAAACTCTATGAGGCCGCCCTTGGTCATGAGGTCGCATAGTGAACGCGTTTGACCCCATCAGCGATCCGCGCGCCTTTCGCGATGCTTTGGGCGCCTATGCGACAGGCGTGACAGTGGTGACAGTGCCATCGGCGGATGGCCCCATCGGGATCACCGCCAACAGCTTCGCATCCGTCTCGCTAGACCCGCCCCTTGTGCTCTGGTCGCCCGCGAAATCATCCAAGCGTTTCAACTACTTCTCGGGCGCTCCTCACTTCGCGATCCATATTCTGGACGCCCATCAGGCCGATATCTGCAACGGTTTTGTCAAAGGCAAATCCGCGTTTGACGGACTTGATTGGGTTACGGGGGACCACGGCGTACCCCACATCCGCGGCTGCCTTGCGCGGTTCGAATGCACCTTGGACGCAGAACATGACGCAGGCGATCACACAATCATCGTGGGCCGCGTCACTGGCGCATCCGTGCGCGACGGCCTTCCTTTGATGTTTCAAGCCGGAAGGTTTGTATCGCTCAAGGGATAACTTTAACAACAGGGCGCAAGACCCTGATAACACGCCAAAACTGGCGAAAAATGATAGGGAGGGCAAGCCGTGGGAGGACGTCTTGCAATCGGATTGGTGGCGATATCTTACGCCGCGATCCTGTTCATCGGGGCCTTTGAGGACCGCCGAGAAGCCATTGCCGACGCCATAGGCCTTGGGGATATGGCGCTTGTCGCTGTCCTCGCCGCTGTGCTGTGGCTGTTGTGCATTCTGCGCCCTGTCCCGGCGGCGCAGGCCCATGCCTCCATCAACGAAACCCTGCATGTGGCGGGCAAATGGATCGCCATTTTCGCGCTGATTTTCATGGTCTGCTTTATCCTGTTGCAGGTGTTCATGCGCTACGCCCTCAACGACGCCCCAAACTGGACGGAAGAGGCCGCGCGCTTCGGGATGCTGTGGATGACAGGCCTTATGGCCCCCATCGCCTATCGCCACGGCGGGTTTGTCGCCATCGACATGCTGGAACGCGCACTATCCGAACGCCTTGCCGCGATCCTATCGCTCGCGCTGCTTTTCATGTCCTTTGCGGTGCTTTTGGTCATGTGGGACAAAGGCCTCAACAACCACGTCGACAGCCTGTCAGGGCGCGGCTGCTCATCCACCCTGCGCTGGCCCTTCGGCATCGAAATCGGCAAATGCCGCGCAAAATTCTCAAATTATTACCAATACATGGCGCTTTGGGTCGGGATTAACCTGCTGATCCTCGTGGCCGTCGAACTCATCCTGCGCCAAGGCCTCAAATTGGTCGGCCGCGACGCAGGATTGCCCGAACTTGGCGATGAAGACGTAGGGAGCGCATCATAATGCTTATCTGGTTCCTCCCGCTTTTCCTGCTGATCCTGATGATCGGCACCCCCGTGGTCTTTGCACTCCTGTTCGCGCCCGGTTTCATGACCTGGGTCACGGGCAACGAAAAGGACCTCGCGATCCTGTACCGCAATGTCTACACAGGCATCGACAGCTTCCCGCTTATGGCGCTGCCGTTCTTTATGCTGGCCGGCGAAGTCATGAACCGCGGCGGCATCACAACCCGCCTCGTGGAATTTTCGCAAGCCTTCATGGGCCACCTACGCGGCGGTCTGGCACAGGTAAACATCCTGTCCTCTATCCTGTTCGCAGGCCTGTCAGGCTCTGCTGTGGCGGACACATCGGCCCTTGGGTCCACCCTGATCCCTGCGATGGAAAAGAACGGATACACCCGTAAATTCGCCGCCGCGATCACTGCCGCGTCCTCGGTCATCGGCCCGATTATCCCGCCCTCCGGCATCATGATCATCTACGCCTATGTCATGGGCGAAAGCGTCGCCGCACTGTTCCTTGCGGGCATTGTGCCGGGTATTCTTGTCGGCGTGGGCCTGATGGTTATGGTGCGCCTGATGGCGGATCGCTACGATCTGCCAAAGGCCGAACGCATCGTCACCAAGAACCAGACGATCAAACCGATTGAATTCTCGCTGTCCTTCATCCTTGCGCGCATCAATCTGATGGGCCTGCTGTGGGCCGTGTTCCGCCTCGGCTCGTCCTTCGCAGGTGTCGCAAAGCCCGAAGGCGTCATGCTCATCGCCACGCTTGCCATCCTGCTGGTCCTTGCCCATGTTTTGCTAATGGGCCTGCGATCCCGCGTGTCGTCAGACTTCCGCATCGTGTGCAAAAAGGGCGTTGTGCCCCTGCAAACGCCGATCATCATCTTGGGCGGTATCCTTGTGGGCATCATGACCCCGACCGAAGCGTCCACGATCGCGGTCGCCTACGCCCTGCTGGTCAGCGTCTTTGTCCTCAAATCCCTCACATGGGCGGACTTTTTCGATGTTCTTCAACGCTCTGCGCTCGCCTCGGCTGCGGTCCTGCTTCTTGTTGGCGCGGCTGTCGCGTTCAAAACCATCGTCGCCACATCCGGTGCGGCCACCACCATGGCCGACGGCATCCTCGGGCTGTCCGACAACCCGCTGATCCTGCTGTTCCTGATCAACATCTTGTTGTTCATCGTCGGCATGTTCCTGGACGCGGGCCCCGCGATCATCATCCTTGGCCCGATCTTGGGCCCGATCTTTACAGATATCGGCGTGCACCCCGTGCATTTCGCCATCATCATGTCGGTGAACCTGACCGTGGGCCTTGCCACGCCGCCCATGGGGCTGGTGCTGTTCGTCGCCTCAACGGTCAGTCGCGAAAAGGTCGAAACCATCGCCAAAGCAATTTTGCCGTTCCTTGCTGTCGAAGTCGTCGTGATTTTCCTGATCACCTTCTTCCCGCAAATTTCTATGACGGTTCCTTATCTCGCGGACTTCCTCGGATGCCCGCCGGACATCGGTTACATGGCTTGCATTAGCCCTGGACCACCCTCAAACTAACATCATCAATCTGGGAGGATTATTTGAAATGATGAAGTGTCTCGCAACGGCTGGCATGATCGCCGCCTACACAATGGCCGCCGCGCCCGTATACGCCGATGGCCATTCCATCACATTGCGCGCGACAGCCAACTCAAACGAAAACGACGAAGACTATGACGGTCTGATCGTGTTCAAGAACTACGTCGAAGCGGCCTCAAACGGCGCGATCAACGTGGAATTGTTCATCGGCACGCAGCTGTGTTCCACGGGTGCGGAATGCCTTGAGGGCGTGTCTGAGGGTTCGATTGACATCTACATCTCCACCTCCGGCGGTGCTGCTGGCATCTTCCCCTACGTTCAGGTCCTCGATCTGCCGTATCTGATGGCCGATGACCGCGTCGCAGAGGCCGTGCTTCAGGGCGATTTCGTCCGTGAAATGCGCGACATGGCGCTGGAAACATCCGACGACACGATCCGTCTGATGACCATCGGCAACACAGGTGGCTGGCGCAACTTCGCCAACACAGTGCGCCCGGTTCAGACCCCTGCCGACATGGAAGGCCTGAAAATCCGTACTGTTGTGGCTGACCTGCCCCAAGAACTCGTGCGCGCACTGGGCGCATCCCCGACGCCAATCCCATGGCCTGAGCTGTTCACATCGTTCCAGACGGGCGTTGTTGAGGGTTCCAAAAACGGAATCACCGACATCATGGGCATGAAGTTCCCCGATGCGGGCCTTCAGTACGTCACACTTGACGGTCACGCCTACATGGGTGCGCTGTGGTGGATGAACAACGAACAGTTCCTCGGCCTTGACGAAGCAAACCGTCGCGTTGTGATGGATGGTTTCTACGCATTGCAGCAGGCGACATTCGCCTCGCCAAAGCGTAACTCAATCCAGGCCTACGCTGACTTCGTGGCAGGTGGCGGCAACCTCTATGTCCCATCCCCTGAAGAAAAGGCGATGTTCGCAGAGGCCGCAGCCCCGGTTCAGGACTGGTTCCGCGCCAACGTAGACGGTGGTGATCAGATCCTCGACGCGCTGATTGCAGCCGTTGGCGATGTTGAGGCAGACCTTGCCGCAGCATACGACGCTGACTTGAACTAAACGGCGCGCTTTTGAACGCCTATTCAGGGCCGCCCCACATCGGGGCGGCCCTTTTTGTATCTATCAACCGCGTCTTTGCGACAATCATCCAAAGATCGATTGCGCCTCTTGATACCCGCTGTTTGCACTCAACGCTGTCAGGATATCGGACGCTTCTCCGCTGTCGTCCTCGGACTCCAGCACATCAAACAGACTTTGCAACAACGCCGCCGGATCAGCCCCACCAGATTGCCCACCCTGCGGACCACCTTGCCCGCTGGCCTGTGCGCCCTCTGGCGGTGGTGGTGGCGGTGGCGGACGCCCCCCTTCAACACCTTGGGCGCTGTCTGTTTGGCCGCCCGCTTGCGCCCCGTCTTGGGGTGGCGGAGGCGGCGGACGCCCTGCGCCCATTTGTTGCAAGGTAGACCCCTGCTGCGTGGAAATACTGTTCATCATGGTATGTGACCTCTACGTTAGGTCCCTGCGGGCTAGCAGCCATCAATTACCCGTTTGTTAATCCACACCCCAAAATTACAGACAGATTGACCGATCCAGCCTGCACAGCTACCGTTTTTCATGGGCAAGAATTACGACCTCACCGGACCAACGGGCCGCGCTGCACTGGCAAATGGCACAGCCAACCCCGCATGGTTTCGCCCAGACGTTGACCCTAAAGACATCCGCGTCCTGATGCAGAAATCCGACGCGATTGCCCTGCGCGACACGGTTCTTTGGCTTGGCCTGATGATCGTCTTTGCGATCACCGCTACTCTGCTTTGGCCAACGTGGTGGTCGGTGCCGTTCTGGCTGGCTTACGGGGTTCTCTACGGCTCTGGCGCGGATTCGCGCTGGCATGAATGTGGCCACAAGACCGCGTTCAAAACGGCGTGGATGAACACAATCGTCTATCACATCGCCTGCTTTATGATGATGCGCAATCCGGCGGTGTTTCGCGCCAGCCACGTGCGCCACCACACCGACACCATCATCGTCGGGCGCGATCCTGAAATCGTCGCCATGCGCCCGCCTGATCTGATCAACCTTGCCCTGCGCGCCGTCGGGGTGGTCGATGTTTACGACGCCTTCAAAGGCATGGTCCGCCATGCCCGTGGCCGTATCAGCGGCGAAGAAGAAATGTATGTCGCCCCAACCGATCACCCGCGCATCTTTCGCACCGCGCGCATTTGGCTGGCGATCTATGCGGCGACACTCATCGTGGCGATCTGGACCGCGTCCATCATCCCGCTTTTGCTGATCGGACTGCCGCGCATGTACGGCGCGTGGCATCATGTGATGACGGGCGTTCTGCAACACCTCGGCCTTGCTGAAAATGTGTCAGATCACCGCCTGAACACCCGTTCGGTCATGATGAACAGGCTGAACCGCTTTATCTATCTGAACATGAACTACCACCTCGAACATCACATGTTCACGATGGTGCCCTATTATAACCTGCCCAAACTGCACGCGCTGATCAAACACGACCTGCCCGCACCGGACCCGTCAATCATCAGTGCATACAAACGGCTGCTGCCCGTGCTGATCAAACAGCTCAACTACGAAGACGCGGTGATCCTGCGCGATCTGCCCGACGGCGCCACCCCCTACCGCGCAGAGGCAGATAAGCTGCGCCGCCACGCGATCTGACGACATTTACCGGAACGGATACATCCACACGCGGTAATCATCCACCAACACCTGCGCGCGGGCGCGTTCGTCTGCCGTCATACGCGGCGTGAGCTCCTCAAGACTGTCGGGCGCATCCACATCCCCGCCAATCGCGCTCAGCGCATACCAAAGATAGGCGCGCACCAGATCAGGCGTCGGCATGCCGCGCCCGATTTCGTAATACCACCCGATCCCCGATTGCGCACCGGGGTGTCCTTTCATCGATGCACGCAGATACCATTCGAACGCGCGCTCATCGTCGCGTTCAACCCCAAGGCCAAGCGCATACATCACCCCGATCAATTCTTCGGCGTCCGCATTGCCCGACCGCGCCAAAACCTCAAACATCTCGCGCGCGGCGACAAATTCGCCCGCTTCCATCAGATCGCGGGCATCTTCCAGATCAGCGGCAAAAACAGGGCTTGCCACCGCCAGAAACGCCGCCAAAGTAAGGGCGTGACCCATACCAGACCCATATCGAAACCATACCAGACCCATATCGCAGTTTTCCTGTGTTTCATGGGGGTCAGCGCAGCTGTGGCGGACCCGATTACGATGGATGATTTCGTGGATGCCGACCCCGCGCAAGCCCGTATTGGCCAGTTGTTGTTCTATGATAAAATTCTGTCCGGAAATCGCAATATTTCGTGCGGCACATGTCATCACCACGACCTTGCGGGCGGGGATGGTCTGTCGCTTGGGATCGGTGAAGGCGGGCGCGGTGTTGGCCCGGAACGCATCGCGGTGGATATCCGCAAACGCATCCCACGAAACGCGCCAAGCCTTTGGAACATAGGGCATAATTCTGTCGATGTGCTGTTTCATGATGGCCGTCTTGAGGTGTCCGACCAGTTCGGAAACGGGTTCGATTCCCCCGCCGAAGAATGGCTGCCATCGGGTCTCGACAACATCGTCGCGGCGCAGGCGTTGTTCCCGCTGACAGCCCAATTTGAAATGGCAGGCAACCCCGGTGAAAACGACATTGCGGGCGCCACACACGACCGCATCGACGCCGCATGGCCCATCGTTTCTGCCCGCGTTCGCGCGATTCCAGATTACGCGAACTTGTTCATTCAAGCCTTTGATACTGTTGACGAACCTTTGGACATCACCATCGTTGAAATTGGCAATGCGCTGGGGGCTTTTATCAATTCCGAATGGCGCAGCTTCGATTCTCCTTACGACGCATGGCTCATCGGAACCCCGCTTCCGGCGGCCGCCGAACGGGGCCGCGCGTTGTTTTTTGGCGAAGCCCGCTGCGCGTCATGTCATTCCGGCCCCTTGTTCACCGACCAAGGGTTTCACGCCATCGGTCTTCCGGGTTTTGGCCCCGGCCGCACACGCACCTTCGACAAGCTCCCTCGCGATGTTGGGCGCATGGGCGAAACTGATTTACTATCAGATGCTTACAGGTTCCGTACGCCATCGCTACGCAACGTCGCCCTGACCGCGCCCTATGGTCACAACGGGGCCTATCCGACGCTCGGGGCGATCATTGCGCACCATTCAGACCCAGCGGCGGCCCGTGCAGGATGGATACCAGACATGGCCCAATTGCCCGAAGTGCCATGGCTGGCATCCGTGGATTTCGCAATCCGGCAGGATAGCCGTGAAATGGCGCGCCAAGACGCAGCTCTCGACATCAATCCCGTCGCACTTAGCGTCAGCGAAATATCTGATATCACAGCGTTTCTTCATGCTCTGACAGGTCAGACCGCAGACGTTCGCCCGCTGGGTCGCCCCACCACAGTGCCCAGCGGATTGCCGGTAGATTAACCAACAACCTCGCTCAGCGGGCGGCGCGCCCTTGGCGGTGCCACACCCGTTGGCTTACCAAACCGCACGGCCTGAACAAGACGTCGATCGGATGGAATCCCGAAGGTTTCATGAATTTCGGCGCGGGTCGTGGGGTAATCCGACAAAGCCGCCATTGGCCAACCAGCCAAACCAAGGGACGCAGCCTCAAGGCACATCCGAAGATAGGCCCTGCCGGATTCAACCGGATTTTCATGAATATCTCTATGGAACAACGCGATAACAGGCGCACTTAACGTCAAATCCAATTGCGATGTCATGCTGTTTGTGCGCCCGAACCAATTCAAGACAGGCCAGAATTTCAGCATCGAAGGGCGCACGCCACGCGCCTGCCCCTTGGTCATTCGCAGCGCCCGACGGTCCATCCCATCAAGCCCCGCACGCGGATGCCTGTCCGACAATCGCATCCAGCTGACCAATTCGCGGCGAAATTCATTGTCCTGCATGATCTCATGGCTGGCCCAATCGTTGCGCTGCGCCAACCACAGACGGCTTGCATGATCCATCACCAACCGCGCGTCAGGGCGGGTCCAACCGAACAGCTCAACCGGGTCATCCGCAAACGCACCCCGCCACGTAAACCGGTGTTCTAGCTGGTGATGAAGCCCGTCTTGCGCACCTGCCGATACGGTCAGATGCGCGACAGCCACGAGGCCCTGCATCGGTGCTGTGTCGTTTCCTGTCAGCGTGACGGCCGCCTCAAAACCCTTCGCGGACAGCGCCAGCACCATCCCCTCAAGAACCGCACCGCAAGACAACGCAGACGCGGCACCGGTTGGATCGCACACAGGCAGGCAAATGTTCGTGTCACAAAACAGCGATAGCACCTGACCGTCGCGCACCCAACGGGCGGGTTGGATATTGTGAACCGTGGGCGCCAGCCCTGCCCGCACAACGCATTCTGCGAATATTTCCTGATTTATCATCGGCTTGCCCGTGACATGAGGCGTGCCATGCGTTGCACAGCGGCCAGTTCAAGTTCAGCTCGCGGCGACGTTGCCAGCGCAGGCATGGACAGCGCCACAAGGGTCAACGGCGCGTCATCCGCCAGCAAGATATGGCTGGCGTCAAACAACCCGAACAGGTGGGAAATGTGGTCCCCCTCTGTGCCGTCTTTGAAGGGCGGATCGGCGCGGCGCAGCACGGGACGGACCTCAAATATGCGGCGCAGAACGGCGGCATCCAGATCGGCCAATTGCGGCGCTTCGATCAGGGCCGCGCCTTCCACCAAGGGGTGTGATTGCAGCCCGCGCAAAAACCCCAAGGCGTCGCGTGATCGATCCTGTGCAAGATGGCGCAGCAGAGTTTGGGACTGTTCTTCTGATCGTAATGTCTGGGCTTCGATGAACAGCACCGCAACCAACAACGCGGCGAGGATCACAGCCAACGTCAGGATCGTTGCGTCGCGTCCCATATCGGTCATCTGTGCGATGACAACGCCCGACAATCCAGCACCAAGGACAATTGCAAGAAAAGACACGACCGGCGCGCGATGCTGTGCCTGCGAACGGCCCAAGGACACTGCCAGCCAGCACAAAAACAACACCCCCAAAGGTGAGATTTGTGCCGGAAGCCTCAGATATAACATCAAAAAATCTGCTGCGGCCAAGGGGATCAACAAGATCAGTGACAGTGCAAGACGTTCGGCTGTCTGGCTTTCGGCGGTGGTCAGGCAGGTTCTGTCACGCATCAAGACAAGCCACCCGCCAATCAACAAACCGCTTGTTTGAAATGCCAAAAGCCCCACCAAGCGGATCGGATCAATACTGTCGGACCACCAAAACGACAAAACAGCGAAAAACACCGTCCCCGCCGCGACATAGGTTTTCGCCCAACGTGGCGCATGGCGGCGCAGCAATCCTTCGGCCAACAACAGCACAGATATCGGGATAAGAGCAGCACCTAACAAAACAAAAAGCCGGAAGAACTCCACGCCCGTTAGGATCAACAGCGCGCGCCCCGCAAACAGTATTGCCATCACCCGCAAGCCAAGCAAAAACCGCCGGTTCAGCGGCCCCCACGGATCGCGCGCGGTGATAACGCTTTGCAAGATCAACAGCCCCGCGAGAGCTGCCAGCGCAAGGAACAGATTGCCCGTGTCGGACGCCGCGAGGGTCATTTTGTTGCCCACCCGATCACATCACACATCATCCGCATCCTTTGCAGGGCGCAGAATGGAAAACTGTCGTTTGGTATCAAACCAATGGAAAACAGGCAGGATCAAATGGCGCAGCCCCACAAACAGGCTTGTCGTGAGAACACCAAGGACCGCGGACGCAGGCACATCGCGGGTGAGGTAGTGACGCAGCGCCGCGAGGTCCATACGGCCAAGTTGCAGGACGTCATCGCCACGCTCATAGTCGAGTTCCTTCGCGCAGAATGTATTGAACACTGCATCGCGGTGTTTGTGGGCGCTGTCCCATGTTTTTTTCAGATCATCCGACCCGCCTGTATAGGCGTTGGTGATGACAAAACGCGCCTCATCAAAAGTGGCGTCCTGGCCAACGCCGAACACGTGGCGGTGATTGTCCATGATACGGCGCGCCAACAAGACATGGGCCAGCGTGCGCCTGTCTGCATCGGGTTTGGGCCAGACGTCAGAAAACATATTGGAGACCATGCCCACAACTGCGGGCACCTGCGTGACGCTGGACACCCAGATCGGGCGAAACTGATTGCGCACGAACAGCAAAAAACAGGTCAGGCCATACAAAACCCAGGACAGCCCGCCGGATTGCTGATCCGGGTCAATCATCACAAGGCCAAGGTGCAACACTGGCGTTGGGTCAGGCACAGTGTCCAAGGTCATGATTGCCAGCGCATTAAAGGCAATCGGTGTGCCATCGCGCAGGGTGACCAATGTTATGATAGTGTCCGACAAATGCGCGCGATCGCCTGAAAACACGCCGTACGTCAGCCCGCCGTCCGGTAGGGTTCGGGCGGCTATGGTGCGAAGATCGCGGCTAAGTGCCGCGAGGTCTGCGTCGCTCATCCAACGGCCGGGATGTTCGACAATGCGCACCATCCGGTCACGCTCGTTGCGCAGACGCACATCCATATAGTCGCGGCGAAGCGAGTGTAAAATGGGTCTGATCATGATGTACCTGCCGCCATATCAAGACGTTATGGCCCTGTCGCGTGGCAGGCAAGCGTGGAAACCCTGACCATTTCGGGGCAAGGCGTGGCGTTAGGCTGGCAGTTCCAGCACTCGTTTGCACCCGTCCAGCGCCAGCGGGCTCAGCCCGTCACCGCCGTTTTTCAGATGATCGGCCAGCTGGTCCAGCATACGCGGTTCCCAGAATTCCTTTAGGTGGTCGGCAACGCGGCCCGCTTTGTCCGCATCTGGCTGCGTTGCGAAAAACGTGGCGATCTGGTTGGCCATACGGGTGATTTTGTCAGGCGACATCTGAAGCCTCCTCGGTTTGGATGCGATTGGGATGGGTGAAAACTTCAAACGTATCATCGCGCGCCAACGCGACGAGAGTAATATTAGCGGCCTCAGCCGTCTTGACCGCCAGCGTGGTGGGCGCAGACACAGCAAGGATCACCGGTGCCCCCGCCATGGCCGATTTTTGGACCATTTCAACCGACACGCGGGACGTCAAAACCACCGCGCCAACGGTGCAATCAACCGTAGCACCGATCAGTTTATCCAGCGCATTGTGCCGCCCCACGTCTTCGCGAATAGCGACAAGCCCTTGTTTTAGATCAAAGAAAGCAGCGGCATGAACCGCGCGAGTCTTATCGTGCAGCGCCTGACCGTCGCGCAGGGCCCGCATTGCTGACGCGATTTGGGTTGGGGTCAACGTCGCAGTCGCCGTCACCGCAGGCACAGTGCGTGCGGCCTGTTCAAGACTGTCGATACCACACAATCCGCAGCCCACAGGGCCCGCCATGGCACGGCGGCGGGTGGCCAGTGTTTCGGCCTCACCCTCGGGCAACCACATCTGGACCTCTATTCCGTTTTCGTGGGCCACAACATCGATGCTATCGGGCGTGCCCCAGCCTTCGGTGCGGGTAAACCCGCGCCCGAAATCGACCAGATCGCAGGGCGTCGCCATCATGACGGCTTGGGTGGTTCCGTTATAAACCAGCGCCACGGGCACCTCTTCGGGCAGCGCACGCGTGGTTTGCACCGCGCACCCTTTGCTGACCGTCAGGGCGTTTGTGGCGCGCGATCCTGTCATTCAGCAGCCGGAAGAATGCGGCGCGATTGTTCGGCCTGTTCGTTATATTCTTCTTGCCATTCGGACGGACCATTGGACAGCGCGACCTGCACCGCCGTGACCTTGTATTCAGGGCAGTTCGTGGCCCAATCCGAATAATCCGTGGTGATCACATTGGCCTGCGTGTCAGGGTGGTGGAAGGTCGTGTAAACCACACCCGTGGAGACGCGGTCCGTAATGGTGGCTCGCAATTGCGTTTCGCCGGCACGGGACGCAAGACGCACATATTGACCATCGCGAATGCCGCGCACTTCGGCGTCATGCGGGTGAATTTCGAGCAGATCTTCCTCATGCCACTGCGAATTTTCCGTGCGACGCGTCTGCGCGCCGACGTTGTATTGCGACAAGATGCGCCCCGTCGTCAGCAGCAGCGGGAAGCGTGGCCCTGTCTTTTCGTCCGTCGCCACATATTCGGTGATGATGAACTGGCCTTTGCCGCGTGCGAAACCGTCGATGTGCATGATGGGCGACCCATCAGGTTTGTCATCGTTGCAGGGCCACTGCACGGACCCGCGTGTTTCGAGCATTTCATAGTTCACATTGGCAAAACCAGGCGTTGTGGCTGCAATTTCATCCATGATCTGGCTCGGGTGCGTGTAGGTCCAGCCGCTGTCCATGGCGTTGGCCAACAGCATCGTGACCTCCCAATCGGCATAGCCGTTTTTCGGGGCCATCACCTTGCGCACGCGGTTGATGCGGCGTTCGGCGTTGGTGAATGTGCCGTCCTTCTCAAGGAACGTGGAACCGGGCAGGAACACATGGGCGTAGTTGGCCGTTTCGTTCAAGAACAGATCATGCACGATCACACATTCCATCGCCTCAAGCCCGGCTTTGACGTGTTTGGTGTCAGGGTCGGATTGCAGGATGTCTTCGCCTTGGATGTAGATGCCTTTGAACGTGCCATCGACAGCCGCGTCCAACATGTTAGGGATGCGCAGGCCGGGTTCGGGGTCGATTGTGGTGCCCCAAATCGCCTCAAACACTTCGCGGGTGGCGTCGTCGGACACGTGGCGGTAGCCGGGCAGTTCGTGCGGGAAAGACCCCATATCACAGGCACCTTGCACGTTATTCTGACCGCGCAGCGGGTTCACGCCCACGCCGTTTTTGCCCAAGTTGCCCGTCATCATCGCAAGGTTCGCGATGGCCATAACGGTGGTCGATCCTTGTGAGTGTTCGGTGACACCCAAACCGTAATAGATCGACCCATTGCCGCCTGTGGCGAACAATTTGGCCGCCGCGCGCAGTTCTGTGGCATCCACGCCTGTCAACATCGCTGTCGCTTCGGGGGAATGGCGCGGGTCGGAGATAAATTCAGCATAATGCGCAAATTCGTCCCAGTCACAGCGGGTGCGGATGAAATCCTCGTCCATCAGCCCCTCGGTGACGATCACATGGGCGATGGATGACAAAACAGCCACGTTCGTGCCCGGAAGCAGCGGCAGGTGATGCTGTGCTTCGATGTGCGCGGATTTCACGATGTCGGTGCGGCGCGGGTCAATTACGATCAGCTTAGCCCCTGCCCGCAGACGTTTTTTCAGGCGGGATGCAAACACAGGGTGACCGTCCGTCGGGTTCGCACCGATGATGATAACGACGTCAGTTTCTTCAACGGAATCAAAGTTCTGCGTACCAGCGGACGTACCGAACGTCGTCTTCAAACCGTACCCGGTAGGTGAATGGCAGACCCGCGCGCAGGTGTCGGTGTTGTTGTTGCCAAAGGTCGAGCGGATCATCTTCTGGACGAGGTATGTTTCCTCGTTCGTGCAACGGCTGGATGTGATGCCGCCGATGGATTTGACGCCGTGTTTGGATTGCAGATCGCGCAGTTTGGTGGCGGTGTAGTTGATCGCCTCGTCCCAGCTGACTTCGCGCCATGGGTCCGTGATCTTGTCGCGGATCATCGGGTTCAGGATACGGTCGTTGTGGTTGGCATAGCCCCATGCAAAGCGGCCCTTCACGCAGGAATGGCCACGGTTGGCTTCGCCGTGTTTGTAAGGCGTCATGCGAACGAGTTCGTCGCCGTTCAGTTCAGCCTTGAACGAACAGCCGACGCCGCAATAGGCGCAAGTTGTAATCACGGAGCGTTCCGGCGTGCCCATTTCGATCACGGATTTTTCCTGCAACGTCGCCGTCGGGCAGGCCTGCACGCAGGCACCACAAGACACACAATCAGACGACATGAAATCATCGCCGCCAGCACCCGCAGACACGCGGCTATCAAAACCGGACCCCGTGATGGTCAATGCGAATGTGCCCTGCACTTCTTCGCAGGCGCGCACGCAACGGCTACACACAATGCACTTGGCGGGATCATAAGTGAAATAGGGATTGCTGTCGTCTTTGGGGATGAATTGGGTATTCACGTCGCCAGATGAATTGCGCGCCTCGAAATGGTTTGCGACGGCCTCATAGCGCACATCGCGCAGACCGACCATTCCGGCCATGTCTTGCAATTCACAATCACCGTTGGCCGCGCAAGTCAGACAATCCAGCGGGTGATCGGAAATGTACAATTCCATCACGCCTTTACGTATCTTTTTGACCTTGGAAGATTGCGTTTTCACAATCATGCCGTCCATCACAGGGGTCGTGCAGGACGCGGGCGTGCCGCGGCGGCCCTCGATTTCAACAACGCACAAACGGCAGGATCCAAAGGCCTCAAGGTTGTCGGACGCACAGAGCTTTGGCACCTGAATGCCCGCTTCCGCAGAGGCGCGCATGACGGATGTGCCTTCGGGCACCGTCACATCGAAGCCATCGATCTTTAGCGTTACCATCGTAGTCGATTTTGATCGCGGCGTGCCCATATCGATGTCGCCATTCGCCATGCGGGTGGGGAGGATGAAATCTTTCATTCGGCAGCTTCCTTCTGGGTCGCAAAATCGTCTGGGAAATTATGGAGAGCGGACAAAACAGGGTAAGGTGTGAACCCGCCAAGCGCGCAAAGTGAGCCGTCTTTCATCGTCTCACACAGGTCTTCGAGCAGCGGGATCGCATCCGCGTCGCCCTTGCCGATACGGTCAATCGTTTCAACACCGCGCACGGCACCGATGCGGCACGGCGTACATTTGCCGCAGCTTTCAACGGCACAAAATTCCATCGCGAACCGCGCCATACCCAGCATGTTGGCCGTGTCGTCGAACACAACAAGGCCAGCGTGGCCGATCAGCCCGCCCTGCCCGTCAAATTCTTCGTAACCAAACGGCGTGTCGAACTTGTCGCGCGGCATATACGCGCCCAGCGGCCCGCCGACCTGCACGGCCTTAACCGGCGCGCCGGACAATGTGCCGCCCGCAACCGTGTCGACCAATTCACCCAGCGGCATGCCGAAGGCCGTTTCATACAGCCCGCCAAATTTCACGTTGCCCGCGATCTGGATCGGAATCGTGCCCTTTGACCGACCAAGGCCAAAGTCCGCATAATGCTGCGCGCCTTTTTCAAGGATCACCGGAACCGTCGCCAATGAAATCACGTTGTTCACAACGGTTGGTTTGCCCAAGAACCCCTCGAGGGCGGGCAGCGGTGGCTTGGCCCGCACGACGCCGCGCTTGCCTTCAAGCGAGTTCAGCAAAGACGTCTCTTCGCCGCACACATAAGCCCCCGCACCAACGCGGATTTCCATATCAAAGCTGCGACCAGAGCCGAGGACATCCGCGCCAAGCACCCCGGCATTTCGCGCCAAAACCACAGCCTTTTCCATGATATCAATCGCGTCAGGGTATTCAGACCGCAAATAAACATAGCCCTTCGTGGCCTCAACGGCCAAACCGGCGATGATCATGCCCTCGATCAAGGTGAAGGGGTCGCCCTCCATGATCATGCGGTCGGCAAATGTGCCGCTGTCGCCCTCATCCGCGTTGCAGACGATATATTTCTGGTCGGCTTGCGCCCCCAGAACCGTGTTCCATTTGATGCCCGTCGGGAAGCCCGCACCACCACGGCCGCGCAGACCGGAGGTTGTGACTTCTTCGACAACATCCGCTGGCGTCATGGCAATCGCATTGCGCAATCCGGCCAGACCGCCGTGCGCCTCGTAATCCGCCAGATCAAGCGGGTCGATCACACCGCAGCGCTGGAACGTCAGGCGCGTTTGGCCCTTCATCCAGTCCAGTTGTTCAACCAGACCGAGGCTGGTCAATTTGCCGTCCAGCAAAGCGGGCACATCGGACACGTCAACCGCACCGTAGCCAATACGGCCCGCGTCGGTTTCGACTTCTACCAACGGTTCGAGCCAGATCATGCCGCGTGTGCCGTTGCGCACAACCGTGACGTCCAAGCCGCGCGTCGCTGCCTGCGCAACAATGGCATCCGCCACATCATTCGCGCCAAGGGACAATGCTGCCGAGTCGAGGGGGACGTAAATTTTCATGCGCCGGCCTCCGCCAAAATCTTGTCGAGCTTTGCGTGATCCACACGGCCCACAACCTTACCATCCACCATCGCGGCCGGCCCGCAGGCACACAGACCAAGGCAATACACAGGTTCCAGCGTCACGTTCCCGTTCGCTGTTGTGCCATGCCATTCAACGCCCAATTTTTCGAAAGCACGTTCAGACAATGCGTTCGCACCAACAGACTGACATGCCTCGGCGCGGCAAATTTTCACGACATGCTTGCCCGCAGGGGCATCGCGGAAATCGTGGTAAAATGTAATGACGCCATGAACCTCTGCGCGGGTGATGTTCAGATGATCCGCGATGATCTGAACAACGTCGCCCGGAATGAACCCGAATTCGGCCTGAACGCTATGTAAAATAGGCAATAGCGGTCCCTCAAGCCCGGAATTCTGGGCGAGGATCGCGGTCATGGTTTCGGTGGTCTGCGCGTCAGCCATATGGCAACTCCTTTAATTACAGGAATTATCGCTGTTTTTGCGCGGGCAATCAATATCGCTGTTCCGTTTATTGATAGAAGACTCCTATCAATATCCCTTGAGCTCGGATAGCGACCTGGCGCGTTCCAAAAGCGCCGCGAGCACAGGGGTGAACGGTTCGCGGTGCGGCGCAACGAGGCCGACAACATGGCTCGCGTCTGGTTCGATCAAGGGCACCGATCCAATATCATCCCCCTTGAGGAAAATTTCAGCCGCACGCACGGGCAGAATCGTAGCCCAGTTGGAGCGAACTACATGGCTGACCAGCACCACGACCGAGGTGCTTTCGATTTGCGGCGCGACCTCAACCCCTGCTTCGCTGAGGTGCTGGTTGATAATGCGGCGGTTTTGCATGTCTGGCGTCAAGAGACACAGCTGGACATCGGCAAGATCAGACCATTTCACAGGTCCGTTCAGCAATGGATGGCCAGATTTGGCGACCAAAACATAGCGTTCCGCGTACAAAGGCACCGTCGTCACACGGCCCAGCGGTTCGTTATCAAGGTAGGTCAGCCCCGCATCAATTTCGAGGTTTTCGAGCATCGAAAGAATTTCGGCAGAGGTTTTGGACTGTACCGAAAACCGAACATTCGGGTGGGCGGCGCCAAACCCTGCTGTCAGGTCGCTGACCACGGTAAGGGCTGTCGGGATCACCGCAAGGCGCAGATCGCCTGACAGGCCTTCGCGGGCGACGCGCATTTCCTGGCGCAAAGACCGCGCGTCCCCGACGATCCGGCGTGCCCAATCCAGCGCGCGCTGTCCTTCAGGGGTCAGCCCTTGATAGCGTGACCCACGCCACACCAGCATCACGCCCAGTTGATCCTCAAGCTGTTTGATTGCCGCTGATAACGTCGGTTGGGTAACGCCCTGCGCCGCAGCAGCCCGGCCAAAGTGTTCTTCGCGTGCAAGGGCAATGAACATTTCCAATTTGTCGATCATGGCGCGGCCTTTCGATAGGATATGCCTATCAAATACCCCAGCAACAATTGATGCAACCCTGTCGTTTAGCTGTTGTTGCGCGCCTGCGCGGCGCGGTGTTCGGCCTCATCCCAGAACCCGATCAGGATACCGCTTGCTGATGCGGGTTTGGCGTTTTCGATTTCGGCCTGCGTTTGCGTGACCCGCGTTTTACCGCCCAAGGCCCAGTCCAGAACATGGGCCTGCATGCGGCCGCATTCATCCGCAAAGGCCGGATCGCCGCCAAGGTCGTTGAATTCCTGCGGATCGGTTTCAAGATCAAACAGCATCGCCGGAAGCCCCTTGGCGTAGACGTATTTCCAGCGCCCATCAAAGGCCATGACCATCCCGCAATCCTCGGCCGGATGGCCAAGGGCGGCGCGCGTGGAAATGTGACTGAAATCGGCCTGCGAAAACGCACAGGTCCGCCAGTCGGTCTCCTCCCCGCGGATCAATGGCAGCAAGGATCGCCCTTCTAGGATATGCGATTGAACATCGCCGCCCATGAAATCCACGATGGTCGGGGCCAGATCGATGGCTTCGCTTAAGCGTGGATCGGTGGTGCCGCGTGTGGCGTCTGCCTGCGGTGACGGATCATAAATAATCATCGGCACCCGCACGGATTGGTCATGAAAATACAGCTTTTCACCCATCCAATGATCGCCCAGATAATCGCCGTGGTCAGACGTGAACACAATCATCGTGTCCATCATCCGGCCTGTGTCTTCCATAAAGGTAATTAGCCTGCCGATATGATCATCGATCTGGGTGATCAGACCCATGTAGCTTGCGATGACCTTTTCACGCGCGCCGTCGCGGTTGTAGATTTGTGAATGGCGAACGTCTTGATTGTGGCGATACACCGGATGCGCGTCGGTCTTTTCATGGCCGGCGCGCACGGGTGCCACGATGTCATCGGGCCCATACATGTCATGGTAGGGCGCAGGTGCAGCCATGGGCCAATGGGGCTTGATGTAGCTGAGGTGAAGGCACCAAGGATCGCCGTCCGCCTGCTGCATGAATTCAATCGCGCGAGTTGTGGAATAGGCGGTTTCGGAATGTTCTTCGGGGATGCGCGCCGGCAGATGCGCATTTTCGTTCAACCAGCCGTTTTTCACCTTCCCGTCTATGTCGACGACTGATGCCGCCCATTCTTCCCACGGGTTTTCACCATCAAATCCGTGGCGTCGCAAATAGTCGTTGTAATGGCTTGGCGCGCGCCCGCCCGTTGGGTGCAGGCCATCAAGACGGTCCCAAACGTCAAAACCGCATTCTGCAATGTGACGTCCTTTGGGACTGTCAGGATCAATGCCAAGGCGCGCCATACCGTCCACGTCAGCGCGCATATGGGTCTTACCGCACAGCACGGCGCGCGCACCAAACTTGTTCAGGTGATCGCCCAGCGTCCATTCGCCGACCCGCAACGGCACCTGATTGTAATCAGACCCGTGGCTGCGGACGTAGCGCCCCGTATACGTGCTCATCCGGCTGGGGCCGCAGATCGGGCTTTGGACGTAGGATTGGCTAAACTGCACGCCGCGCGCCGCAAGGGCGTCAATGTTGGGGGTGCGAATGGTCGGGTGGCCGCCGCAGCCCAGATAATCGGCGCGCAACTGGTCGCACATGATGAAAAGAACGTTCTTGGTCATCCGCCTGCCCTGCTGTCGTGTGCACCCTTACGGGATCACATTTACAATGGGCGAAATGCCTAATCGTCGTCCAGCAAAATGCGCGCTGCATTGCCTTTGTCGTCGTCGTACTGATCCGACCGTACCGTCCACAAAAACGCCGCCAAACCCACACCGCCAAGGAAAAGCGAAACAGGTATCAAAATAACCAGAACATTCATTTCACAAACCTCATCCGTTGGGAATTCATAAGCACGGTAATAGATGACAGCGACATCGCAAGGGCCGCGGCCAGCGGTGTCGCAAATCCGGCCAGGGCGATGGGCACAGCGATCAGGTTATAGACCGCCGCGATGGCAAAGTTTTGTTGCGACAGGCTGCGGCTGGCCGCAGCGACGGCCAGCACAAGCGGCAGATCCACAAAGCTTTCCTTCAGCGCGACAACATCGGCTGCGTTGCGCGACGCCTCAAGCGCTGTGGACGGGGCGATGGACGCATGCGCGCTGGC
This sequence comes from Octadecabacter dasysiphoniae, assembly GCF_021532615.1. Lineage (GTDB taxonomy): Bacteria > Pseudomonadota > Alphaproteobacteria > Rhodobacterales > Rhodobacteraceae > Octadecabacter > Octadecabacter dasysiphoniae. Next base: position 956,910 of record NZ_JAKGAQ010000001.1, on the reverse strand, counting down.
CAATGCGGCGGTGTCATTCAACCCGTCCCCGACCATCAAAACAGCGTGGCCCTGCGCTGCCAATGCATCCAGACGATCCAGTTTGTCTTGTGGGCGCGCCTGCGCCGTAACGGGCAACCCGATCTGATTGGCAATGGTTTGGGCAGGGCCAATCGCGTCCCCCGTCAGGATTTCGGCGGGCAGTTTCAGGTGGGTCAGCGCGTCCTTGATCCCGCGGCGCAACGTTTCGGATGCTTCGATTTCATGGGCGGCGCCATCACCGAGCTTCAGCCCAAGCCCTGCGAAATCTGCACCAAGCCACGCACCCCGGCCAAGGCGCACAATCTGGCCCGCATGACGGCCCTGAACACCCTGCCCTGCGATTTCTTCGATATCGTGCAGCGTGGCTGGAACGACCTCACCGACCTCCTCAACCAAAGCCTTGGACAGGGGGTGGTTTGATGCCTGCGCGAGCGCCTTTGCGATGGCTTTGTCGCGGTCATTGAAGTGCGAAGATAGGGAAATCGCGGGCAGTGTCAGGGTTCCGGTCTTGTCGAACACGATGTGATCAACGTCCGCCAGCCGTTCAAGCGCGGTTGCGTGTTTCACCAGATACCCCGCAGAAAACAACCGGCTTATGGCGGCTGTAGAAACCGCAGGCACAGCAAGGCCAAGGGCGCAGGGACACGTGATGATCAACACCGCGATTGCGATGTTAAGGGAATGGCGCACATCACCCGTCGCCACGACCCAGCCCAGAAAGGCGACCAAGGCCAGCAGGTGAACGGCGGGCGCATAGATTTGCGCAGCGCGGTCCGCCAGTGCCGTATAGCTGTTGCGCCCGTTTTCCGCCGTTTCGATCATCGCGGCCATGCGGCGCAGGGATGTGTCTTCGCCCACGGCTGTCGCGCGAATGTGCAGCGGCGCGCCAAGGTTCACTTCGCCCATCTGCAACGCATCCCCACGGTCGACAGAAACGGCCGCGCTTTCGCCTGTCAGCAAGGCGCGGTCCATAACTGCCCCTTCGGTTTCCAGAACACCGTCAACAGGTACGCGCGCGCCCGACGCCACCAGCACCACATCGCCAATTTGAAGGACTGCGGCATTGACCGTCTGCACGCCATTGGCCGTCAACCGCTGGGCCGTCTGAACCTCAAGCGCGGTGAGTTCTTTCGCGGCAGAGCGCGCGGCACTGCGCGTCTGGTGGTCCATGTACCGCCCGATCAGCAGGAAAAACGTCAACGACAGGGCCGCATCGAAATAGGCGTGTTCGCCACCGTTCAGCGTTTCAAACAGTGACATGCCAGCGGCAAGGATGATGGCCAGCGAAATCGGCACATCCATATTCAGGCGACGCACGCGCAAGGCCGACCACGCATTCTGGAAAAACGGCTGGCCGGAATAGGCGACCACGGGCAGCGCGATCATGGCTGAAATCAGGTGGAACAGATCACGGGTCGCATCCACAGCGCCGGACCACACGGCAACGGACAACAACATGACATTCATCATTGCAAAACCAGCAACGGCCATGCGCAACAGCAACACGCGGCCCTGATCATCACGCGCCGCGCTCAGCGCTTCGAGGTCGAGGGGGTAGGCCTCAAACCCTAAATTCGTCAGGTTCGCCTCAATCACGGAGGGGTCAACGGGCCCTTCCACGGTCAGGCGTTTCAGTGACAGATTAACACGCACTGACTGCACGCCGGGCACCGCCGCAAGGCCGCGTTCGATCTTACCGATGCAGGCCGCGCAATGGATCGTGGGCAGCGAAAATTGCAGGCCGGGGCCGGTCGCTATGTCCTCGGCCAAGGGGGCGGCGCTACAGGCGGGACAGGCCGATATCATCCCGCGACCTCAACGATCACCCGCTGTTCAAACAGGGTTCCGTCAGCTGCGCGGGCGCGCAATCGCAGGTTCCAGTTGCCCTCACCACCATCAATCGTGGCCCGCAGGGCTGTGCCATCAAATTCAAACACAGGCGTCTGGTCTTGCCCCACATGGGTGGCCCGCCCGAATGTCGCGCGTTCGATCTGGGGGGCAATCGCTGCGCCATCCTCAAGAATGATTAACGAAAGTATGTTTCCGCTGAGCTGCGCGGACACGTCCCACCCCAGCGCAAGCTGTGCTGTGCGGTTTTCATCAAACGCCTGACTGGCGACGTAGGAATTGGCGACCTCCAACCCCGGAAACGTGCGCACGGCGTTGTAGGCCAGTGTCAGATTGACCGAGATGATGACGCCAAACGCCATGATGAAGCCTGTTAAAACGTGCCATCCTTTGATTTCGGTTATCATTGGTCTCTCCCGTTGAAAGTGGTGTTGCGGCTGGCGCGTTCGTTTGTGTCGATGTCTTCAACCCAAAGACGCAAATCTGTCATGGCGATGGTGGCCGCCGGATCATTGGCGCGGGCTGTCACGTAAACGCGTTGCAAAATCGTGGTGTCGGCGGGGATCTGAACGGTGCGAAGACCATCCGCCCCTTCAAGATCGATCCGCAGGATTTCATCGCTCGTCAGGCTCAGATGGAATGTGCGATCATCGCCCGTTTTATTGCGCAAACGCACGTCATAAATGTTGCGTACAGCCCCGTCAGACTGCAGCACATAGGTCGGATTGCGCACGGGGCTGACCGTCAGTTCGACATCCGTGCGGATGAACAAGGCATACATCAAACCGACACCGATCGCGCCCCAAATGGCGGTGTAAAAGATCGTGCGTGGGCGCAGTATATGTTTCCAGACGAGTGTGGGTGGTTGGCCCGCACGTTCTGCCGGCTCGTCTGACAGCGCGATATAATCGATCAAGCCGCGCGGTTTGCCGATCTTTTCCATCACATCATCGCAGGCATCAATGCACAGCGCGCAGGTGATACATTCCATTTGCTGACCATCGCGGATGTCGATCCCCACAGGGCAGACATTCACGCAGGCCATGCAATCGATGCAATCGCCCTGCTCGGCACCGTCTTTGACCTCGGCGGAATGGCGGCGTGGTTCGCCGCGCCATTCGCGGTAAGCGACGGTGATGGTGTCAGGGTCCATCATCGCAGCCTGAATGCGCGGCCATGGGCAGGCATAAATACAGATTTGTTCGCGCGCAAAGCCGCCAAACAGAAACGTGGTCGCTGTTAGAATGGCGATGGTGATGTAGGCGGCCGGATGCGCCGAAAAGTTCAGCAAGTTAGTCAACAAAGTGGGGGCGTCCGTAAAATAGAACACCCACGCGCCACCTGTCGCGACCGCGATGACCAACCAGATGCCCCATTTGAACAGCCGCAGGCGCCATTTCTTGAGATCCCACCTGGCATTGTACAGGCGCACCCGCGCGTTGCGGTCTCCCTCAATCCAGCGTTCAACCAGAATAAACAGGTCGGTCCAAACCGTTTGCGGGCAAGTATAGCCACACCACACCCGGCCCATGGCAGATGTGAACAAGAACAGGCCAAGCCCCGCCATGATCAGCAGTCCCGCCACAAAATAGAATTCGTGGGGCCAGATTTCGATCCAGAAGAAATAGAAGCGGCGGTTCGCCATATCGACCAGCACGGCTTGATCGGGTAGGTTCGCGCCTCGGTCCCATCTGATCCAAGGGGTGATGTAGTAAATCCCCAAGGTGATCGCCATGATCCACCATTTCAGATTGCGAAAACGGCCCGATACTTTGCGGGGAAAGACCGGTTCTTGCGGCGCATAAAGGGTCGATTGGGTCATACACGGGGTCCCTTGGTATGCTTTGTTCTAACCAGCGGCACTGGTACGGGCTTTGATCTCGATCAAAAAAACCACCGATGCGTCGTTTTGCACCGGTGGGGAGTACCCCCCGACTTTTGGGGCTAGGGATTGGTCAGGCGCGCGGGTTATTCACCGCCGCCAAGCGCGTGGACATAGATCGACACAGCGCGCACGTCTTCATCGCTTAGGCGTTGGCCCCAGGCTGGCATGACCCCGTAGCGGGCATTGCGCACGGTGTATTCGACCGTCTGTCGCGAACCGCCATAAAGCCAGATCGCATCCGCCAGGTTCGGCGCGCCAAGGTCACGATTGCCCAAACCTTCGTCGCCGTGACAGGCCGCGCAATTGTCCATGAATAGATCAACGCCCGCCTCTGCCAGATCGGCATCAAATTCTGTGGACGACAGGCTGATCACATATTCCACCACCGCTGCGATTTCATCGTTTTCAAAGATGTCATCGTAGGCGGGCATTTCAGAATAGCGGGAGTCAAAGTCGGTATCGTTTCGGATGCCGTGATTGACAGTGTAGACGATGTTTTCAATGTCACCGCCCCAAAGCCAATCGTTGTCCAACAAATTGGGATAGCCGACAGCGCCCGCCGCCCCTGCCCCGTGACACTGGCTGCACTGCGCCTTGAACACCGCACTGCCGCGCGCGTTGGCATAGCGGTGCAAATCGCTTGTCGGTGCCAGTGTCGTCAGATCAGCGGCCAGAAGTTCCGCCACAAGGCCTTCGTTCTGGGCGTTGTGTGCGGCGATGTCACTGGCGACTTGGCCACGGGTCGAATATTCAAGCAGACCCTTGGTTGCGCCTGAAATCATTGGCCACGCCGGATAGGCGATGCTGTATCCGATGCCCCAAACCACACAGGCATAAAGCGTCCAAAGCCACCAACGCGGCAGCGGGTTGTTCAGCTCTTCGATGCCGTCCCAGCTGTGACCGGTGGTTTCTACGCCGGTTTCTTTATCAATTTTGCGATCAGACATTGCGCAGGCCTTTCATCTTGTCGTCCACCGCTTTGCTTGCGCAATCTGCGCAAGTGCCCGCGCATTTGGATGGGGGAATATCATTTCGAAACGGAATCTGGCTTGCGTCTTCGCGGGCGCTGTTTTGGCTGGGTAGAAAAGCCCAGATCGCAGCCCCCAGAAAGAAGCCGAACATCGCCAGCAACACCCAGCTGTCCGCGAATTCACGCAAAAGGGAATAGGTTTCCATTGATGCCTCCTATCGGCTTGCGTCTGGGGTGAAGGTTGAAAAATCAACCATCGTGCCAAGGATCTGCAGATACGCGATCAGCGCGTCCATTTCCGTCAGCTCTGGCTGGCCATCAAAGTTGGACACAGCCGCACCGGGGTACCGTTCAAGCATCCCGTCCCAGTCCGCATCCGGGTCGGCCTGCACCATGAAATCTGACGAGGCCTGTTCGATCTGTTCGTCCGAGTAAGGAACGCCGACAAAACGGTGCGTCGCCAGCAATGCTTCGATCTGTTCGCCCTCAATCTCTACATCCGCCAAAAATGCATATTTCGGCATGATGCTTTCGGGAACGACGGATTGTGGATCCATCAGGTGATCCACGTGCCACGCATCCGAATACCGCCCACCCACGCGGGCCAGATCAGGCCCTGTGCGTTTGGACCCCCACTGGTGCGGGTGGTCATACATCGATTCCGCGGCCAGTGAATAATGCCCGTAACGTTCGACTTCGTCGCGCATGGGGCGGATCATTTGGCTGTGACACACATAGCACCCTTCGCGGATGTAAATGTCACGGCCCGTCAGTTCCAGCGGACTGTAGGGGCGCACCCCTTCGACCTCTTCGATGGTGTTTTCGAGCCAGAAAAGCGGCGCGATTTCCACAATCCCCCCGACCGTGACGACCAACAACGAGAAGGTCAAAAGCAAGGTCGGGCTTTTTTCGAGGATGGCGTGTTTGTCTAAAATACCCATGGGTCGGTTCCTTATTCAGCCGGAACGGCGTTGGGGTTACGGGCGGGCAGTGGCGCATTCGCGGGTTTGGCCCCGCGAATGGTCATCCACATGTTCCAGCACATGATCAAAGCACCGCTGAGGAACAAAACACCCCCAAGGCCGCGCACGACATACATCGGGAACTTCGCGCTCACGGTGTCTGCAAAGGAGTTGACCAAGAAGCCCTGGTCATCGACCTCGCGCCACATCAAACCTTCCATGATGCCGGTGACCCACATGGACGCGGCGTACAAAACGATACCGAGCGTCGCGAGCCAGAAGTGCCAGTTGATCGCTGATTCAGAATACATTTTCGCGCGCCCCCACAGTTTGGGTGTGAGGAAGTAGATGCAGGCGAATGTGATCATGCCGTTCCAACCAAGTGCGCCGGAATGCACGTGCCCGATGGTCCAGTCTGTATAGTGTGACAGGCTGTTCACCGCGCGGATCGACATCATCGGACCCTCGAATGTGGACATGCCGTAAAAGCCAAGGGACAGAACGAACATCCGCATGATCGGATCGGTGCGCAATTTGTCCCACGCGCCTTGCAGTGTCATCAGACCGTTGATCATACCGCCCCAGCTGGGCATCCACAGGATGATCGAAAACACCATGCCAAGGGTCGATGCCCAATCCGGCAGCGCGGTGTAGTGCAAGTGGTGCGGACCCGCCCAGATGTACAAAAAGATCAGCGCCCAGAAGTGGATGATCGACAGTTTATAGGAATAAACCGGACGGCCCGCCTGCTTGGGCACGAAGTAGTACATCATGCCAAGGAAACCGGCAGTGAGGAAAAAGCCAACCGCGTTGTGGCCATACCACCACTGCGTCATCGCATCCTGCACACCCGAAAAGATTTGCACAGATTTGCTGCCCCAGATCGACACTGGGATTGAGATGTTATTAACAAGGTGGAGCATCGCCACGGTGATGATGAAGCTTAAGAAGAACCAGTTTGCAACGTAGATGTGTTTTTCACGGCGCTTGAAGATCGTGCCCAAAAAGACCGCGAGATAGGCCAGCCAGACGATTGTCAGCCAGATATCGACGTACCATTCAGGTTCTGCATATTCTTTGGATTGCGTGGCACCCAGAAGGTATCCGGTTGCCGCCAACACGATGAACAACTGATAGCCCCAAAACACGAACCACGCCGTGTTGCCGCCCCAAAGACGCGCCGCACTGGTGCGTTGCACAACATAAAGGGATGTCGCGATCAGCGCGTTGCCACCAAACGCAAAAATCACCGCTGAGGTGTGCAGCGGGCGCAGGCGGCCGAAGTTGGTAAATGGTTGCCCCCAGTCAAAATTCAGCGCCGGAAAGGCAAGCTGAAAGGCGATGAACGTGCCGACCAAAAAACCGGCGATGCCCCAAAATGCGGTTGCGATCACGCCTGCGCGGATCACCCCGTCAAAGTAGATATCGCCGTTGATTGGTGCGCTTGGTGGTTCGTCCGTGCGCCGCAGCGTCCAGATAAACAAACCCGATGCAATGACCAGAATCAGAAACGCGTGCACGCGGTACGCAAGATCATGGCCCCAATTTGTGGCAATCGCGGCAAACAGCGCGACCAGCCCGAGAATTATCAATTTTGCATAGTTCATGGAGGTCCCCTTACAGCAACACGAAGCGAAAACGCTTCGGGTCTTTGGGGACTTCTAGATCGTGGGCCGGACGCGCACTTTGATCTAAATCAACTTACGGAAATTCACGCCCTTAGGCGACAATTCCGCCATCTGCGTCGTCGCCCGTTTCATCATGCAGGGCGGCCAAATCCTTAACGACGAAATGGCGACGGTCGGAAAAATCAATGATGCCGTCTTTCTTCAACGCGGTGAACTGACGGCTCACCGTCTCAAGCGTCAAACCAAGATAATCCGAGATTTGATCGCGCGTCATGTGCAGATCAATGTTCTTGGTGTGATCATCGTTGTTCATGCTTGAATGGCGCGACAACAGTTCGATGAACGTGGCGATTTTTTCGCGCGCGGTTTTGCGGCCCAACAAAACCATCCAGTCGCGTGCGGCATCCAACTCGTCCAGCGCAAGTTCCATAAGGCGCTGCGCCACATGGGGCGTGTCATCGATCAGTTTCTCAAACTTGACGCGGTCAAAGCAGCACAATGTCACGTCATCCGTCGCGGTGACGTCAAAATCAATAACCTTGCGCCCCGGTCTGCCGATAAATGCGGACGGCAGCATCAGCCCCACCATCTGGGTGCGCCCGTCTTCCATCGTCTTGGTCAGGGTCGCAACACCGCTCACGACGGAGGCGACAAATTCGAGAGGTTCACCGCGCCACAAAATCACATCACCAGAGGCATAAGTCCGGTAGGACTTCATGCTTTCCAGCATTGCCATTTCATCTTCGTCACACCGCGAACAGATCGCGCGGTGACGGATCGGGCATTGGTTGCATTTTATATGGCTTTTCAGAATTACATTCATCTAGTTGATCTACATCAAGGCATGGTTGTCATAATCCAGCTTACCTATGCCCATGAAAAAGATCGACAGCCTTCGTGAACTGGGACTATTTGACGCAAAAGTACCGCGTTACACCAGCTATCCACCCGCCAACCATTTTGAAAACGGTGTCGGGCAGCAATTCCAGAAAGACTGGCTGCGCGCCGTGCCGGACGGGTCTGATATTTCCGTTTATATCCACATCCCGTTTTGCAAACGCCTGTGCTGGTTTTGCGCCTGTCGCACGCAAGGCACGAAGACCATGCGCCCTGTTGATGCCTATGTCGAATACCTGCGCCGCGAAATCAAAACGGTGCGCGCCACCCTGCCCCGCGGCATTCGCATGGCGCGGCTGCACTTGGGCGGTGGTACTCCGACAATTCTGTCACCTGCCACGATGGCGCGGCTTCTGGATGATGTGTTTGATGCCTTCGCGACAGCCCCGGCATTTGAATTCTCGGTTGAAATTGACCCGACAGAGGCCAGCGATGCCTTGCTTCAAACGCTGGTCGGCTATGGTCTAAATCGCGCGAGCCTCGGGGTTCAGGATTTCGCCCCGAAAGTGCAAAAAGCCATCGGGAGGCCCCAATCATTAGATCAGACACGGTCCGTGATCACATTTTTGCGCGACAACGGCGTGACAGCCCTGAACCTTGATTTGCTATACGGATTGCCCCACCAAACACCAGAAAGTTTTCGCCAGACCCTTGATCACGTGATCGCAATGGCGCCCGATCGGCTTGCGATTTATGGCTACGCCCATGTCCCATGGATGTCCAAACGCCAGATTATGATCAAGGACGAAGACCTGCCTAGCAACGAGGCGCGGTTCGAACTGGCGACAATGGCGCAGGTTGTGATGAACGCCCACGGCTATCGCACGATTGGGATAGATCATTTCGCCAAGCCGTCAGATGCATTGTTTATTGCGCAGCAAAACGACGAGGTTCGGCGCAATTTCCAGGGCTATACCGATGATCAATCAGATACGCTGATCGGGATCGGGGCCTCTGCCATCTCTCGTTTTCCCGATGGGTATGTGCAAAACGCCGTCGCGACATCGGCCTATCAGGACCGGATCGACAACACCCAACTGGCCGGGCACAAGGGCTATGCGATGCGCGGCGACGATACGATCATGTCGCAGATTATCGAAGATTTGTTGTGCCGCTTTAAGCTGAACACAGCCAAACTGCACGCGCAATTTCCGGCGCAATCTGCCGCAGTAAACGCCTGTAGCCTTATGCTTGTGCGCCAATACCCTGATCTGTTTTCAGTCGGCAAAGACGATCTGCAAATGCGAGATTGGGCCAAACCGCTGGTGCGCATTATCGCAAGCTCCGTTGATACCTTTTCGCGCACAAATACGGGCCACTCTGCGGCGATCTAGGGCCCGGCCGGTGCGCCCTAAAGGTCTGCAAGACCGGGCTGAGCGACGAGATTTGAAAATCAGGGCAAAGCAGCAGGGCGAATTGTCACCCCTTATGCCGTATACAACGGTATACTATCGACGCCACCATATTCATCGACTATGAGAACCCCAAATTACCCACATAGGAGATTCCCATGGCCGATATCATTTACACCAAAGTTGACGAAGCACCCGAACTCGCCTCTGCGTCGTTCCTGCCGATCATCCAGAAATTCGCCGCCGCCGCGGGCGTTTCCGTCGACACAATGGACATCAGCCTTACGGGGCGCATCCTTGCGACTTTCCCTGAAAACCTGACCGCCGATCAGCGCCAGTCAGATGATCTGGCCGAACTGGGCCGTCTGGTGAAAACCGCAGATGCCAATGTCATCAAACTCCCGAACATTTCAGCATCTGTTCCGCAGCTGAAGGCCGCGATTGCAGAACTCCAGCAGCAGGGATTTGATGTTCCTGATTATCCTGACGCGCCGACGTCGGGGGCACAAAAAGATGTGCAAGCTCGCTATGACGGCATGAAGGGATCGGCTGTGAACCCTGTCCTGCGCGAAGGCAATTCAGACCGCCGCGCCGCCAAGGCTGTCAAAAGCTTTGCTCAGAAAAACCCCCACCGGATGGGTGACTGGAGCGCGAACAGCAAGACCGAAGTGTCGTCTATGTCGGGTGGTGATTTCTTTTCCAACGAGGTGTCCGCCACACTGGCAAACGAAACGACAGCCAAAATCGTGCTGACGACCGACGCCGGTGAAACCGTTCTGAAGGACGACGTCACCTACCCTGCCGGCACCGTGGTTGATGCCACATTCATGAGCGCCGCTGCCCTCACGTCTTTCCTTGATACACAGATCGAAAAGACCAAAGAAGACGGCACATTGTTTTCATTGCACATGAAGGCAACGATGATGAAGGTGTCCGACCCGATCATCTTTGGCCACGCTGTACGTACGTTCTTGGCGCCTGTGTTCGAAAAGCATGGGTCTGCTATGGCAGACCTTGGGGTGAACCCGAACGCGGGCCTTGGCGATTTGCTGGCACGCGTGAAAGACGACGCTTCAATCCTCGCTGATATTGATGCCTGCATGGCTGACCGCCCACCGATGTATATGGTGGACAGCGACAAAGGCATCACGAACCTGCACGTGTCTTCGGATGTGATCATTGATGCGTCCATGCCCGCCCTGATCCGCGCTGGCGGCAAAGGCTGGGGGCCGGATGGCAAAGAACACGACGCCAATTGCGTCATCCCCGACAATTCCTATGCGCCTGTGTATGACGAAAGCATTAAGTTCTTCAAAGAGAACGGCAAACTCAACCCGGCAACTGCGGGCACCGTCCAGAACATTGGTCTAATGGCGCAAAAGGCCGAGGAATACGGTAGCCACCCGACCACGTTCGAAATTCCGGCAGCGGGCACCGTCAAAATGATCCTCGATGACGGCACGGTGTTGCATGAACATAACGTCGAGGCCAACGACATCTGGCGGTCTGCGTCTGCGCGCAAAGCCCCGATTGAAGACTGGGTGAACCTCGCGATTGATCGTCAGCGCCTTGAAGGCTGCCGCGCAATTTTCTGGCTGGATGCAAACCGCGCCCACGATGCCGAACTGATCGCATACGTCAAACCCATCCTTGAGGCCAAAGGGGTGGCCGACAAGTTTGAAATCATGGCCCCGCGCGAAGCCACCCGCGCATCGCTGGAAACCATCACAAAGGGTGAAAACACCATCGCCATTACTGGCAACGTGCTGCGCGATTACCTCACCGACCTGTTCCCGATCCTCGAACTGGCGACATCCGCCAAAATGCTGTCCATCGTGAAACTGATGAACGGTGGTGGTTTGTTTGAAACCGGTGCGGGCGGATCTGCGCCAAAGCACGTCCAGCAGCTGAACGAAGAAAACCACCTGCGCTGGGACAGCCTCGGCGAATTCTGTGCGCTGGGGGAAAGCCTGATGTTCCTGGCAGAAACCAAGAACAACGAACAGGCACGTGTGTTGGGCCAAGCAGTGGACGCCGCGACGCAAGGTATCTTGGACAACGGGCATTCCCCGTCGCGCAAAGTGGGTGAACCTGACAACCGCAACAGCCACTACTGGTTCGCGCGCTATTGGGCCGAAGCCTTGGCCGCACAAAGCGATGATGCGGCCCTTGCCGCACACTTTGCCCCCATCGCAACGGCACTCGCAGAGGGCGAAGCCGCGATTTTGGCAGAACTTGCAGCCGTGCAGGGCCCTGCTGTCGATCTGGGCGGCTACTACAAAACCGATGCCGCCAAAACAGCTGCTGTGATGCGCCCGTCAACGACGTTGAACGCCATCATCGGGTAAGCTGAACCAAAAAACGACAAACGCCCCTACCGCATACACAAACGGGCCGCCCCTTTTTCGGGGCGGCCCGTTCTTGGAGAGGGAGGATTTTTTGGTGTCTTAGTTGAACTCAAGCTCCTGCGTGTCCACGATCTCACCGTTGATCTTCAAGATCGCGATGGCGTCGGTGTTGGCGCGGTTAATGTCCACGCTGACGTCTAGGTTCGCGCCCGCCCGCACAGGTTCAGACCCGATCAACGCGCCGATTTCACCTTTGTGGAACGTGTAAACTTCGACGACCCCATTACCATCAGCACGCACCGTGCCCAGTTCGACCTGCTGCGGATTTTCCTGCTTCCCCGCGAAGTTTGAGATGTAGCTGTCAGCAGATGCGAAAGTTGCGCAAGTTGCGCAAGCGGCGAGGGCTGCGGCGGCGATTGCGAGTGTTTTAAACATGATATTATCCTTTTCTGCTCCGATTGAGGACGATGGTTAATGCCTCTTATACGGGGCGACATGGTGTGCTCCGTCGTTTTGGGGGCAGTGTTTGGTGCGGCGGATTGTGGCATTTCAATAAGATGCGATGCGACGAACCTGGGCCGTGATCGGGGCTCGCTAATAAGGGTTCGGCGATCACGTAATCGGGGGATCAGCGCCCCACGACACATCGTGCAGGGCCAGATTTGGCAAAATGGCTACGGCAGGCATTTACAAAATCCTGGACACTGCGCCGTGGGCGGGTCTTGTCGTATCCGACGGCCAAGGTCAGCGGCGCCAGATCGTCAGAAATCGGGCGCGCAACGACCTTTTCACCGCTGTAGGTCTCGCTCGTGCGCGGGCACATGTTCAAAATGGCGCACCCGCGCCCTGCCGCGACAAGGCTGCGGACCATTTCGGTTGAAGTCGCATAGGCCGCCACCGGAGCATCGCGCGCCCCCGTGCGAAACAAGCCATCGTAGTAGGCCGCAGCAACGGGGCGGTTCAACACCACCAAAGGTTCCTGCGCTAAATCAGCCATCGAGACCACGGATTGGCGCGCCAAAGGGTGCGCGACGGGCAGCAGGCAATAGGGGTGCGCTTCAATCAAGGGATCGTATGCAATGGCAGGACGGGCATCTTCGGCAACAAACAGGATCGCGTCGTATTTTCCGTTCATCAATCCGTCTTGGGCCTGATCGTTGTCGCATTCTTCCAATTCTAGCGTGACGTTGGTGCCCTCGGGCAGGAAGGCGTCGAAAATCTGCGGTAGAAAGGCAGGCGCGATCGGGGCGTAATATCCGATCCGCAAGGTCCCGCTCAGGGATTGCTTTAACTCGCCCCCTTCCGACAACAATGACTGATAGTCATCCAGCAACCGGATACATTTGCGGGCAACGGCGCGGCCGCTGGCATTGGCCTGAATTCCCCGCGCCCGCTGGCGGGTTACAAGGGTCAGGTCGAATTCGGCCTCCACTTGATCTATCGCCGCTGAAATTGCTGAAGCCGCGATATTTAGCTCAGCCGCGGCCTTGGCGATATTGCCGTGGCGCAACGCGGTGGTGAAATAGGTCATCGCCTTAAGGGTAAGCGCCATCGATACCTCTGATTTTCTGATGTTGTTTATACATTAATACTATTTTTCCTGTGAAGCCATCTGTGCGACACAGATACTATCGCCAACATCAAGAGGCCGCCCATGTCTGACGCACCCCTCAAAGGCTGGAACCATACACCCGACGTTCCATTACAGGTTTCACCGCTGTTCAGCTGGCCCCCACGCCCGATGGCCATTCTGGTGTGGCTGTGGAATTCGTGGTTCTTCATCACGGAACGCCTGATCGTCGTCGCGATTGCCTGCATTTCGTTTTATTGGTTCCAGCCCCCGCTTGAGGTGACACAGACGTTCGCGTTTGGCTGGATCGCAGAAATGTTTGTGCGCAACGTGATCCTCATGACCCTCGTGGCGGGCGGGCTGCATCTGTATTTTTACACCTTCACCAAACAGGGGCAGGAGTTAAAATATGATCCACGTCCGTTGATGAAAAACGGGCGCCAATTCACGTTGGGCGGCCAAATCCGTGACAATATGTTCTGGACGATTGCCAGCGGTGTGACCGTCTGGACCGCCTATGAGGTGCTGATGTTCTGGGCCATGGCCAACGGATATGCACCAATGCTGACATGGGCCGCCAACCTCGTGTGGTTCATCGCGCTATTCCTGCTGATCCCCGTTTGGGAAAGCTTTTATTTCTACTGGATACACCGTTTCCTGCACATTCCATTCTTTTACAAACACGTGCACGCCCTGCACCACCGCAACATCAACGTCGGACCTTGGTCGGGTATGGCGATGCATCCGGTGGAACATCTGATCTTCCTCGGGTCGGTTCTGATCCACTTTGTCGTGGCCGCTCACCCCGTCCATATCCTGTTCCATCTGCAATATTACGCGCTGACAGCGGCGACGACGCACACCGGGTTTGAAGGGATGGTTATCAAAGACAAAAACCGCCTAAAGCTCGGCACGTTTCACCACCAAATGCACCACCGCTATTTTGAATGTAACTATGGCTCTCTCGAACTGCCGTGGGACAAATGGTTCGGATCATTTCATGATGGCACCCCTGAATCCGATGCCAAGATCCGCGAACGGCGCAAGGCATTCACCAACGGGGCGAAGTAATTCAAACGCCAAAGCTTACAGGGTCGAACGGGCACAGGCGCAACGGTGTCAGACCACATTTGAAAATATGGCACGATGTGCGACGGAAGCCCGGGGGCTGCGCGTAAAATACAAAATACCCCAACGCAGGACAGTAGTATGATCCGTTTCCTCCCGACAATCGCCCTAATGGCCATGACAACAACCGCCACTGCCGAAACCTTTTCTGCAGATGTATGGGCAGACAACTGGTTTGAAATGCGCATCAACGGCGTACAAGTGGCACAAGACAGCGTGCCCATCACCACAGAAAGATCGTTTAACGCGGAAAGCTTTACCTTTGAGGCAGAACGCCCTTTCACAATCGGCCTGATCGCCAAGGACTTCAAAGAAAACGATACGGGTCTGGAATACATCGGATCGGGTCGCCAACAAATGGGCGATGGTGGTGTGATCGTACAAATCATGGACGAAGCGGGCGCTGTGGCCGCCGTCAGCGACAACACATGGCAATGCTACGTGATCCACACCGCCCCGCTTGATAAATCTTGTGAATCCGCATCCAATCCCGTGGCAGGCGAAGGGGCCTGCGGGTTTGACGCCGAAGATGAACCCGCCGATTGGGACAGCGCCGCCTTTGATGCATCTGACTGGCCCGCCGCAGATGTGTACTCTGCCAACGACGTCCGCCCGAAGGACGGATACGACCGCGTCGATTGGGTGGACGATGCCCAGCTAATCTGGGGCCCCGACCTTGAACAAAGCAACACGGTGTTGTGCCGCCTGACTGTCCAATGATCCACTTGGGCAAGACTGCACCGATGATACGCCGCCTCGCGCTCGCGCCGCTTCTTTGCCTGATTGCAGCCCCTGCATTCGCACACGAAGAACGTTGCGCCGCCGTTGCCGCGTCTGTGGATGACGCCGGATTTAGCGACAGCGTCACCGTCACCTGCACGGACAGTCACGCCACGCTGACATCTGACACCTATCCTGACCACGATATGATGACCGGAATAAGCGGAACCAATGAACAGATCCCCGTTCCCGCGCAATATGCAGCGCCAATCATCCTGGCACCGCAGTTCAGTGGCACCCCCCTCACGCGCGATGCCGCACTTGGCGTGGCCGTGAACGGCGTGCCCATCTACGACTACACCGGCGGCGGCGAAATGAACGTGGCAGACCTCGCGCATCATCAGGCCCAGCACGACACTTTACAAACCGGTCAGCTCGACCTGTGTGGCGGCCATGCGGGGCGCGGGGATGATTACCATTATCATGTCACGCCGACCTGCATGATTGATCAAATGGAAAACGCCGGACCGGATGCGATCATCGGCTGGGCGTTCGACGGATACCCGATTTACGGGGATGTGAATCCGGATGGAACCGCCATCAGCGCGGATGCACTGGATGTGTGCAACGGTCAGGCCGATGCCACATTCGGCTATCGCTATCACACCTCAAGCGATGCCCCCTATATCGTTCAATGCCTGATGGGTGTGGTTGAAAATTTCGATCAACTGCCACGTGTCCGCCCCCTGACTGCCGCAGGCGGTGGCGGCGGCACAGAGCCGGGCCGCCCGCCCCGTGGCGGCGTTGAAAACCTCGTGTTCACACAGAATGATGATGGCAGCCGAAGCATGGACTACACCTATCAAGGGCAAGATTATTACATCCGATACGCCCCGTCCGGTTCTGCCAATTGTTATGATTACACCACCAGCACCGTCACCAACGGCGGCACTATCATGGAAGGCGAATTCTGCAGATGACAATCCGGCGCAGGGTGACACTGGCCGTCCTCTGATCAGGTCTGGCCACGCCCTCAGCCCATAATCGGCCCACACCCCGACTTGTTGGGCACAGCTGTCAGCAACACCCGCACCGAGATGTTCAAACCAAACACGGCAATGCCGCACCGTCCCAGTAGGCCTGCGCCGCTGGACGGTACTATGTCCGTGTCCCCGTATCTGTCCTGATCTTGCTGATGACGTCGCCGTCTTCATTACACGTCAACCGCACCCGTTTTCCCGCGTGAAAGAACGTCAAACGAAAACGGCCCGCATCCTCGCCCTGCCCGACTTCGTAAGTGCTGGTGATGTGACCGCTGCGCATTTTCGCCTGAACCTCGGCGGGATGCAGCCCCAGTAGCGGGCCAAGATCCTGCGCATCAATCACCGGCTGGTCATTTTCTATCTGTATTTTCATGCGGTGGGGCTTTCGTCTGTGGGGGCAAAACGGGCGGCGGATATTGCGGGCACAATACCACGTTGACCGCCGCGATTTTGCCCGTCGAGCGACCCTGTGTCCAGCATGACGGAACACAACATCGACGTTCACGCCCCAACCTGTGAACTTGGCAGACTGGCCACGGCAACATCGTTTGGGAATGCTCGTTCAGTGACGCACCCACCGACGGGCATGGAAACTTGGATTTTGCGCGATCCAGTGCGCACTGACTGCGCTGTCGGCACACCACCCCCGCGTCTTTGTATGCGGCTGGTGTGCCATTTCAGCCCTTCGGGTGGCGCGGCTAAACCTTTCAAATCATGATCTCTGCAAGGGCCATGAACAGTGGAATGCTCAGGATCGCCACAGGTGTGCCCAGCCCTGTCGATGTGCCAACATAGGCGGATGAATTGGCCTCTGGCAGTGCCGCGCGTATTGTCGGCGGGCCGGAAATATCGGAACTGGACGCCGCCATGACCGCCAGCAAAATGACCCCACCTTCTGAAAACCCCGTAAGCTGATGGGCAATCATTCCGACACCAAACCCAAGCAGGCCGTGGATGATCGGGGCGGTAATCCCATACAGGATGTATGAATGGGCCACTTTGCGCAGTTCGCCAAACCGTGACCATGCTTCCATGCCCATGATCAGCATCAAGATTGACAACAACCCGCGAAACAGCGGTTCATAAAAGCTATCGAACACGGTGTCGGGCTTTGCCAGAATGCCCAGACACAGGCCCGCAACCAATGCTGAAATCGCGGGACTGCGGAAGGTATCGACCAGAATACCCTGCACCATCTGTCTGGTGTCTTCACCGCTTGTCCTGCCGGGCTGCCCGCCCAATGCCGCAGCGCCGCCTGCGGTGATCGTCACATTGGATGCCGTGCGCCGCGCCGTGCTCAGCTTCGCCAAAACGATCGCTGTCACCAAGGCCGCGATGTCCATGAAGGGATACAGCGCGCCAATATATCCCTCATACGGGATGGCGCTGTCATTCAGCATCGCCATACCCGCCGCCAATGTGGACGCCGACACCGCGCCGAACATCCCCACCGTCGCAAGCGCGTCAACCTCAGCCACACCGCGCATCCGCACCAGAGTTTTGCTGCCCAGAAAGACAATCAGAATACCAAGCATCCCGGCCCCCAGCGCGGGCACCATCAGCGACACGAAATCAGCATCGCGGATCGAAATGCCCGCCCCCATACCGACCTTCAACAAAAGCAGAATAACGATGAATTTATAAACCGGTTCAGGGATTTCGAATTTACTGCCCAGCGCGGCGAGCATCATTCCCGCGATCAAAAACGCAAGCGTCGGTTTCTGGAGCTGTTCAATTAGGGTAGCGCCGATTGTGAAAAGGATATCCATGGTGTCGCTCCTGCTGGGGGTGTCCGGCGGGAATACGCAATCGATGTAATGAATAAAAATATATCTTTCTGTCCATTTCATTCTATAAAAAAGAATGAATTCTCGTTTGAACTATCATCATCTGCGCTACTTTCGCGAAGTCGCGACAGAGGGCCATCTGGGGCGCGCGGCCGAACGGTTGAACGTCGCGCAATCGGCGTTGTCCGTTCAAATCCGCCAACTCGAAGACCGCCTCGGTTTTGAGCTGTTTGACCGCGTCGGGCGCACGTTGGTCCTGACAGAAGCAGGCCGTATCGCATTGGATCACGCTGACCGGATCTTTAGTGCTGGGGACGAACTTCTTGCGACGTTGCACCAAAACAGTGACGTAAAACCGCCCCTGCGGATCGGCGCACTTTCAACCTTGTCGCGCAATTTCCAGCTTCAGTTTTTGCAGCCGTTGCTCGCGATTGATGACTATCCGTTTTCTCTGAAATCAGGGAATACCGATACGCTGCTCGCTGATCTGGAAACCCTCGCGCTTGATGTTGTTCTGACCACCGAAGTTCCGCAAACGGGTACGACATTTCAATACGGCGCACAGCGGATCGCGGAACAGCCAGTGTATCTGCACGCCACGCCCCACAGGCTGCGCCACAAAACGCTGGCGTCGCTGCTGGCCAATGAACCGCTGATCGTGCCCACCGAAAGCATCATTCGCGCCGGATTTGAAAACTTGATCGCAACGCTCGGGGTCAAACCGCATATCGCGGCCAGTGTGGATGACATGGCAATGGTGCGCTTGCTTGCGCGGGCGGATGTGGGGGTGGCGATCACCCCCACCGTTGTCGTCGCCGAAGAAATCGCAAGCGGCATCCTGCAAACGGCGCCCTTCGATCTGGGCATTTCTGAACCGTTCTTTGCCGTGACGCTGCCGCGAAAGTTCCCGCACCCCGCCCTCAAAAGCCTACTGGCGGGGCAATCCTCTGTGCACGCCGGATGAAATTCAGCACTGCCGAGGGCTTGGTGCCCATCGCCCCCGTTAGAACTGGAACAACAGCCCAAGCGTGACATCGGCTATGTGATCGCGGTTGACCAAGGGGCTGTCCGCCGCCTCGCCAAGATCGGTGTAGGTGACTTCGCCCAACAAAAAAGCATTGTCGGAAATGGGCATCAGCGCGTTCATCTGTGCGAAGGCATTGATCGTGTTGTCCATTTCAAACGCAGCGCGATCGGCGGTCACGTCTGCGGTTGCGACACCGTGTAAATAGTTGTTCAAATCCGAGTCCTGAAACTTCACGCCCGCTGTAAAATCAAGGCCAACCGCGCCCAACTGTGCCTCGTGGCTGAGGGAGAGTTTTGCGGCCAAACCATCATGAACACCGGACACATCATGCTGCACAGACAAATTTGCCGACGCATCCCCAAAGGCATAGCTGGCCGCAAATCCGGCCTCGAACGCATCGTCGCGTTTCAATCCGTCAAAAAGCGCTGTGTCGGGTAAATCAGCGGCAAAGCGCGGGTCCAACATCACCGAAAGATCAAAACGCCCCGAATCCACAAGCGCGTAACTGATTTCATCGATCCCGATATGCAGGCGCCCGGTTTCATAGGCGATATAGGGCAGCGCTTGCACGCTGTCTTGACCGCCCACAAACGGGCTTTGGCTGCCGTCTAAAAGCAGGCCAACGATCCAGTCGCCTTCGGCAAAAACAGGCGTGGCGGCTGTTACACTGGTGGCAACCAAAAACGGGATCGTAAATTTCATAGCAGTTTTCCTTTTGATGAATGTCCGGATCATCAAAGCGCGCCGCGGTCTGTGCTGTCGTCCGGTCTTGATGTAACGGACAGCAAGACCTGTCCGATCCTGTTCATTCGGACGCGCGACACTGGCCAAACTGCGCCAGTTTGCGCCACAACACGGTATGATGACGCAACCTATCCTTGATATTATTGCGACCGCGACGTTCAGCCTTGGGCTGTTCGGGGCGGTTTTATGTTGTTTGCAAACCCGCGATGTCTGGCCTTTTCGCGCATTGGCGGCGGTTTTGCTTGCAAGCTGCGCGACAACTTTGGGGGATGTGCCTTGGCCAATCGCAAACCCAGACAGCGCCATCCGGTTCGATATCTTTGCCGCCGTGATCTGGCTCATCGGGTTGATGGCCGCAGCGCCGCTGTTTTGGGGCTATGTTCGCGTCATCACATCCGTCACGCCCCGCTTGCCGCCCCGCATATGGGTGCACGCCCTTTTGCCAACAATAGCTTTGATCCTTGGGGCTGCGGTGCTGTTCATGCCGCAACACGCGCGGCTGGGCCTGTTCACTGACACGCATCCTTTGCCAACAGGGTGGCCCTTGGCCGTTGGCATGGCAGGTGAAATGTTGGTCCTGTTGGCCATCGTGCAATGGGGCGCATATGTGGTCGCGATCATCCGCCGCCTGCATCACTACCGCAAAAGATTGCGCAGCTACGTCGCCAGTGTTGAGCACAATGAATTAAAGTGGATCGGGACGATTATCGTCATCTATTCCGCCTATTGGGGTGTCGGTGCCATTGATGTGGCCGCAGATGTGACACCCCTGACTGCCACTGTCCCGGCTTGGATCGATGCGGTGTTTGGTCTCGGCCTTTTGGTCATTCTTTTGTTGTTCGGATTGCGACAACGGCCCAGTCTGGCCCCGGGTGCAGCAACCCTGCCCGACAGCGCCACAAAATACGAAAAATCTGCCCTGACACCCGCAATGGCAGACAGGATTACACGCAAACTGCGCGCGGCGATGGGCGATGACAAATTGCACCGCGATCCCAATCTGTCGCTATGGTCGCTCGCCCGTCACATCGGGGCATCGCCGAACTATATTTCGCAAACCCTTAATGAAAACATCGGCGACAGCTTTTTCGATTTCGTAAACAGCTACCGGATCAGCGATGCACAGGCCCTGCTGCGCGACACGGATCAAACCGTCCTCGAGATTACCTACGACGTTGGTTTCAATTCCCGTTCTTCGTTTTACACCGCTTTCAAAAAGGTCACGCGGCAAACACCAACGGCCTATCGCGGGTCTGTGTCCGCGCCAACCTGATCGGACACCACCCAATGTCCGGCCCTGTCACGCAGGACGACGCGCGCGCCTTATTCTGGTGGACTGATGTAATAACGTCAGCCACAGGATGCCCCACCATGACCCGAAAACCGCTTTTCCTTTTGACACCGCTAGTCTGCATGGCCTGCGCCCTGCCCCCCGAAGCCGACCAATTACAGGGTGCGTGGGTGTCGGACGGGTACGGCATTGCCGCCATGATTGATGGCCGTTCGGTCGAGACTTTTATGATATCTGATCGCACCTGTATCAGCGAAGGGCGCGATCCGCTTTGGGGATTGTTTCAGGTGTTCGACATCGAAATCAGCCCCGACAATCGCGCGTTTCTTTTGCGCCAGCAAAACACGATACAGGCGATCCAGTTTAACCGTGTCGCGGCCCTGCCCGATCACTGCACCCATCCCCCCGCAAACACGCCAACCGCAAACCTTGAGGCATTTCTGGATATCTACGCCTCGCACTATGCGTTTTTTGATCTTTACGACGTCGATTGGGACGAACAATCGGCCGCAGCCCGCGCGCAGGTCAGTGATGCGACGACAGACGCCGACCTGTTTGCCGTCATGGTCAATGCAATCGCCCCCCTGCCCGATGGTCATATCGGGTTAAAGGCAAACATCAACGGGACACGCCAGTTGTTTGAACCAAACCCCGGCGCGCTGTTTGCACGCATCCAGGCCCAAGCGCGCACAGCGGGGCAAAATCCGCAAACTGCCGAGCTGGATTTTCGCAACCACTATCGCCACGTCCACATCCCCCAGACCATCCTGAACGGGCGCGGCACCACGGCAGGCAACGGATTTGTCCAATATGGCTTTGTGTCCCCGAAAGTCGGCTACATCAATTTTCTGACGATGGCCGCGTTTGCCACTGGTGACATCGGCGATCTGGCGGGCGACATCGACGCGGTGAACGACATTCTGGATGATGCGATCGAGGGCTTTGAGCAGGCGGGCGTGACCAATGTTATTCTTGATCTGTCGCTGAATTTTGGTGGCTACGACGATGTCGCCCTGACGATCGCCAACCGTTTCGCGGCTGAACCTGTTTTTGCCTATTCTGAATATCCGGCGGATGCCGATGATCCGATCACACTGCGCCGCATTGTCGTTCCGTCCGCACGCCAAACCTACACCGGGCCGCTGACCCTTTTGACCAGCGACATGACAGTCAGCGCGGGTGAAATCCTCACACTTGCCCTGCGCCCGCTGCCCCAAGTCACCCACGTCGGTGAGGCAACGCGCGGTGCTTTTTCCGACGTTCTGGAAATGACACTGCCCAACGGCTGGATCGTCGAATTGTCCAACGAAATCTATACCGATCATCAGGGCATCATCTGGGAAGGCCGCGGGATAACGCCGGATCACAGCGTTGCGGTCTTTGATGGATCAGACCCGCTGGCAACCCACCTTGGCGCGATTGGGTATGCCGCAAATTTGGTCCGATGAAGTCCTGAAATTTTACGGTTCCAATAGCGGGATGATTGGCGCCGGAATTGGCTGGGCGTGCGCAGTTGCTTAATGTCGAAATAGCTGTAGTCTTTTTGAATAATTTTTAAATCTATTCTATTTCAAGGACTTAATATGGAAAACGACATTCCCAACAACGTCATAATTCGCAGAGTCCCGGTCGGGCTGTCGCAGTCTCAAACGTTTGTACAACCCGAACCCGGCGAATATGACGTCAGCGTTCACACGAAACTTCAATCGTCACACGGCAACTGGGCCCTAACCGGGGTGGATGTCACTCTCAATCCGGATGGCGATCTGTTACAGCCGATGCTGCGCGCCATTGGCTCTGAGAGGCAAAATTCGCTTTTGATTGTGGCCGATGCCGTTCGCGTCGAAGGTATGATCCACGTGCCCGGCATACGCGTGCGGATTCAGGCACGCGTGTTGGACTTTGCAAAAGGCGCACAGATCAGCACACAGGCCAATCCGTATACAAACGAAGACATTCCATCTGACGTTGGTGCGAACGGACGGACCGGGCGATTTAGCGGCCCTGTTGAGCTTTTTGTCGGAACCCTGAACATTGATGAAAATGACACGGACCATCCGGTCATTGTCACGGATGGCACTGATGGCACCATAGGCGGACCCGGCCAGCCCGGAACGAACGGCCCTGCCCTGTTCGGCATAAATTTCGAAGCCGCGGAAGGGGAAGCCATCCAAACCGCGGTAAACACTCACCGTCAGTGGCTCAGCATCAAGGACAAGGGGCTGAACATCAACGAAGGTGACGCCACGGTCGTTTCCGTCTCTCTCATAGCTTCGCTTGCCGATGACAAGGATATTTCAGTCCCCAGTCCCGTTCCTATCCTAAATGGTCTGGCGTCCGAAAAGCTGCCCGGTATTGCGGGTCAGGGATCTGTCGGCGCGTACATCACAGCGTCGTCTCAAACGGCTATAATGCTGGATGATCGTGGCGCCTATTCGATGGAGCCGGGTAAAAACGCTGAGCCCCGATCGGTTGAAGGTGGCGCACCAGGCACGGCCTACAAACCGGACGACAAAAAAAAGGAAACACCTGTCAAAGCGGTTGCACTCACCGTTGAGCACGATGAAAAATTTCGTTTCGTAGAGCCGGTTCCGGAAGTTCGGACCCGAGTTTTGTACCCCCAAGAGGGCGAAACCATGTACGGTGAAGCCGCCCCCGCGATGCCAAACGCCTTCAAAGCCATTCAAGTATACAATCGCATCGCACACTGGTTTCACCCGCTTCATACGGTCGTCTTCAGCGCATATCTGACTGAATTGTCGCGCGGCGGTTACGCCGATCAACTGGCGACTGCCCTTGAGTCCATGGCCGAGGCTTTGGCCCCCATCCGCGCATCCTACCGCCGCGTCCTGCCAGATGTTGAATTTGATGACGACGAGTCCCAAAGCGATTTCCAGCAGGCATTTGACGCGATCAAAGGCTGCTCAGACGATATCCTTCGCCAAGAAGACCAAGACGCCTATGCACCCTTGTTGAACTTGCAAAACCAGATTGCCGCAATGAAAGACAAAGCCACCCGTGGGCTGGATCACTACGGAAACCCGGCAGGTTGGGCGCCTAATCTATCCATCGCCGCCGAAATGGATCTTGAACGGGGTGCGGGCGAAAACGCAGTGCGCGCGCTTTATGTGTCACAATGGCTGTCGTCGGCCTCTGACAAAATTGAAACCATGATTGAAGCACACTGGCAGGCCATTCTTGAGGTCCGCAAGCGGCGCCACCTTGATTTCGGGCGCCAAGCCAAGGTTAATTCCTCGTTGGCAAGCCTTGCCAGCAAATCCGAACGTTTAAAGCTGGATATCGAAACCACAAAATCGCGCCTGGATGTGGTTGTTAAGGAACTGACAGCGCAGGCAAAAGACCGCGTCATGTTGGCTGCGGCCGTTGATATCATCGGAAGCGTGATGACGATTGTCCCTTATGGCCAACCCGCCCTTGGGATGGTCGGCAAAGCCGTCAAAAGCTCAAGCGAATACATCAAAGGGCGTGATCCAAGCGCGGACCACATCCTGAACGATATCCTCGATCAAGGAAAAACGCTTGGCAAAAAGGGTATCGCGAAACGGTCCGACCATTTCAAAAAACAGGCTGAAAAGCTTGAGAAAAAGGCGACCACGGCCGAAGGTGCGAAATACTGGGACAAGTATAAAGGCGATGATCAAGTCGCCTTTGACACAAGCCAAGCCGAAGAAGCCGAAGAAGCGCGCGAGGCCGCGAAAGTGCCCAAAGCACGCGCCGCGCAATGGTCTGCCGTATCGGACAATTTCGCAGATGCCGCGAAAGATATCTACGCCGATCTCAGTGTTTTGGCCGCCCCCGAAGACGCCGCCAAGAAATTGTTGAAAAAGCTTGAGGCCAAAGACCCCGCCTTCATCCAGTTTTCTAAAGAAATCGAAGACCTCAATCTTCGCAAAACCCAAGTGGTCGGCCAGATCATCAGCGCACATGTTGAACTTGCCGCAATCGCCAGCGACATCGCAATGACCCACCATCTCGAAGGGATATTCATCGATGCCTTGGCCGACGCCTCATATGGGCGGGTCAACACGGCGCTTTTGGGCGCGGCAGATCAGATGAAGACCCACGCGTTAAACTGGCTTGTTCAGCAGCGCTACAAACTGGTCAAAGCCTACGAAGCCCTCTTTTTGGAACCTTGCCCTATCCCGCAAGGTGCCGATGAATTCGGTGTGAATTGGCTGGTGGATCAATTCGAAAAAACCGTCACCACCCAACAAGTCTACGCCGAAAACGCCGAGGACAGCCGCCGCATCTGGGAAACCAGCCTTGAGGCCCTGAAAGGCTATCTTGCCGAATTCAGCAATTCGATTGCGCGATCCATTGTTGAAAAGTTGGAGGGCGAAGCCAGCCAATCAATGTTGCCATCCCACACTGCGGCCCCCATCACCATCGAACTTTCCCCGGATCAATTGGCCATTCTGAACGAAGGTCAGAAAGGCCCATGGGACACAGACCCCGACGAAGACCGGAACGCATGGCCAAGGACTGTGTCTGTAAACTTGGGCAGCAATTCCTATTTCCCGTTCGATCACGACAAGGTTGTCATTCGATCAATCACGGTGCGCGATTGCGTGGTGTCAGAACGACCGGGCGCCGATACGACCGACACAGGCAATCGCAGCGCCAGCGTCGTTGTACAGCATTTTGGAAATGGCATCCTAAAGCATGACAACACACTTTTTGCAGTGCGTTACGGCAAAACCCCGCTTGAAAGCCTGCAATCGGAAACAGCCGATCAAGAGGTCTTTGCCCCCGCTGCGAAATGGCAGTTTTCCTATGACGAACACTCCAAAGACGTCACCGTAGGCGGCGGCTACGCCGAGGAGGCTGAGGGCCTTATCCAGTCAATCTTGGGCGCATTAACACAAGACCATTCACGCCTTGAGGCAAGCACATTCCTCAGATCGCTGCCCGCGTGGACAGAACTGATGATCACAGCACAAGGCGACGCGGCACGTTGGGCGCAGATTGATAAGCTCGTGATCGAAGTCCACCTTGATTCCGTGGTGGCCACGCACAACACCTGTGGCATTGATCTGCGGGTCACGGATGACAGCGAATGGCCCGTAACGATCACGCGCGAAGATGGCCAAGAGGAAAATTTCACAACACCGGCGTTGATCCTCGGGGATCCCGACACGAAGGTAACGCTCAAGCCTGACCTTCTAGAGCACCGTGAAATAGTCACGATCGATGGTCGTGCCCCCACCGGCGACACATGGGATGTCAAACTTCGACGAAGCGAAGTGTTCCATCCTAAAATGGCGGAAGAGGCGCGTGTTAAAATGGTGGAAGTGGCGCGTGTCTTGCCGCCCCCCTCAGAACCACTGGATTGGGATCAGGGCGCGTTCAACCTCATGGTTGCGCTGAAAAGGCATATCATTACCAAACATGAACCTGTCTGGAATCCGCACCATGGTTTGGGCTATGCCTATTCATTCGTCGCAAGGGACGGAACGGAAACGAACCTGAGCCCATGGCTCACCATTAGGCCTGTCAAATACTGCTTCACCAAACTCCTCCTGCCGGTCTGGACGGATCATTTTCAGGTCAGAGGCATCAAACTGTATCGCCGTGTTTGCGCCGACTATCGCAGCAAAGACTGGGGCGAGGTCGAAGAAATATTTGCCTATGAAATGCTGGTCGGTTCAGTCGAATTGGTCCAATTGCCGTCTGCGATGATCAATAACAGAAATGGCGACCACTACACGTTCTACGACGGCGCGATGTAGTTCACAAAGTGGCAAAGGGCGGGGTCATCCCGCCCGACTGCGCGATTGAAAAACGGCGCGTGCTGAAGGCGTCCAACCTTTTCCTATATTTGCTGTCATTGCTGAAGTGTTTGGCCTGACGGATCAACCTCAGGCTGCCGTCTTGCGAATTGTTACTTTATAAAATAAATATTCATAAAAGAAGGAAGGCACCCCATGAGAAAGCGCGCTGCTGTACGACAAACGGACATTTTAACAGTGCTCAAGGCGTCGCAACGCCCCATGACCGCCTATCAAATTCTTGAGCAACTTCAACTCAGTGAGCCAGACATCGCGCCGCCCACAGTATATCGCACACTGTCTGCCTTAACCAATCAAGGCCACGCACATCGGCTCGAATCGATCAAAGCCTTTGTTCCCTGTCGCTGCAATCACGCCGAAAGTGTCCCGATCCTCGCCATCTGTGAGGATTGCGGGTCCGTCGAAGAACACGACGGCAGCGATCTATTGGCGACCTTCAATGCGCTGACTGATCAAAACGCTTTTCGGGCAAATCGACACATCGTTGAAATACATGGGCATTGCGTCGACTGCGTAGCCTGACCCCTCTCCTCACTTTGCATAGGATGCATCATGAAACAGACCATATCACTCATTGCTCTCATTGCCGCCGTTCCGGCATTCGCCGAAGACACCCGCGAACTTGATGCCCATGAACACGGCGTTGGTACGCTGAACATCGCAATGGATGGCACGTCCGTCGCAATGGAATTTGAAGCACCCGGCGCGGACATTGTCGGTTTTGAATACGCCGCGCAAAGCGATGAAGACCTTGCCGCGATTGAAACGGCGCTTGCGACATTGGCAGCGCCGCTTGAATTGTTTGTTCTGCCCCAAGCCGCGGGGTGTTCGCTGATTGACGCCAACGCAGAGCTGGAAAGCGGAGAGGATGAGCACGACGATCATGATGATCACGGCGAGGATGACCATGACGACGACGACCACGATGAGCACGCCGAAGATGAGCATGACGAGCACGACCACGATGAGCACGCCGAAGATGAGCATGACGAGCACGACCACGATGAGCACGCGGAAGAAGCCGGTCACACTGAATTCCATGCCGCCTATACACTGACCTGCGAAGCACCCGACGCACTGACCGAAATCTCATTCGCGTATTTTGACGCCTTCCCGAATGCACTGGAGGTCGAGGTGCAGATCATCACGTCAACCGGCGCACAGGCCTTTGAGGTCGAACGAGATGCACCCGTTCTCAGCCTCGATTAATGATCTCTGGTGGCTGATCCCGTCCTCCAAATCTGCGACCTTGCATATCAATGGTCCGGACGCTCTGCGTTTTCGGTGGCCGTCGCGGACCTGACGATTGCAAAAGGCGAATCCGTCTTGCTGCTTGGCGAAAGCGGCTCCGGCAAATCGACGCTATTGTCGCTGATCTGTGGCACGATCCTGCCGGACACTGGCACGGTGTCCATCGCGGGAACCAACATCTCCGCGATGGGCGGTGGCGCGCGCGATCGGTTTCGCGCAGAACAGATTGGCGTTATATTCCAGCAGTTTAACCTGCTGCCTTTTGGGTCCGTCGCCGACAACATCCTGTTGCCCTTACGCTTCGCACCCAAGCGCAGAAAGCGCGCAGGCGACGCCGCCGATGCAGCAACAAACCTGTGTTCCGCACTCGGCCTGCCCGCGGGCACAATGGACGCCAAAGCCACCGCCCTCAGCGTCGGACAACAACAACGCGTCGCAGTGGCCCGCGCACTGATCGGGCATCCGCCCCTGATCATCGCAGATGAACCCACATCGGCGCTGGATGCCGACAGCCAGGCGGCCTTTCTTGATTTGCTGTTTGCGCAAATGGCGTCCCACGACACATCGCTTTTGATGGTCAGTCATGACCCGAGGTTGGGCGAACGGTTTGATCGTGTGATCCGCATGGAAGACGTTGCACAGATCGAAAGAGCGACGGCATGATCCTGCGCCTGTCCATAGCATCCCTGTTCGCACGTGCGTTGACCGTCGGCATGACCATTCTGGCGATTGCCCTGTCCGTGGCGCTGTTCCTTGGCGTTGAAAAAGTCCGCACAGGTGCCAAAGCCAGTTTTGCGGACACGATTTCGGGCACCGATCTGATTGTCGGGGCGCGGTCGGGTTCGGTTCAGTTGTTGCTGTATTCCGTATTCCGGATTGGCAATGCGACCAACAATGTCACGTGGGAAAGTTACCAAGACATCGCCGCCCGGCCAGAGGTGGACTGGATTGTTCCGATTTCATTGGGCGACAGCCACCGCCAGTTCCGCGTCATGGGC
Source organism: Octadecabacter dasysiphoniae (assembly GCF_021532615.1). Classification (GTDB taxonomy): domain Bacteria; phylum Pseudomonadota; class Alphaproteobacteria; order Rhodobacterales; family Rhodobacteraceae; genus Octadecabacter; species Octadecabacter dasysiphoniae. The sequence goes on along the minus strand of NZ_JAKGAQ010000001.1, from coordinate 927,630 downwards.
ACGACACAGGCCTTTTTTGATCACTACAAATACCGCCAAGGCAGATCACTCGCGGTCGCTGACGGCGCGATCATGGACGATCTGTTTGATACGGTGATCGGCGCGGATGTGGCGGCGACACTTGGATATACCGTTGGCGACCCGATCATTGTCGCCCACGGGCTTGCGTCGTTCACCGAACATAAAGACCAGCCTTTCCGCGTCTCCGGCATTCTGGGAAAAACCGGAACCCCTGTAGATCGCACCGTGATTGTCAGCATGGAAGCAATTGAAGCCATCCATGTGGATTGGCAAAACGGCGCACAAATCCCCGGCCAATCCACACCCGCTGATGTGATCCGCGATATGGAACTCACTCCGGTGGCGATCACAGCGGCGCTGATCGGTGTGCAAAGCCCGCTACAGACCTTTGCCCTGCAGCGGGCCATCAACAATTATCCCGAAGAACCCCTGTTGGCCATTCTGCCCGGTGTGGCCTTGCAGGAACTTTGGGGGATCGTCGGCATCGCCGAAACCGCGCTGCTGGCCGTGTCTGCCATGGTTGTCGTCACCGCCCTGATCGGGATGATGGCCACAATCTTTTCCAGCCTGAACGAACGGCGCCGTGAAATGGCAATCTTTCGGGCCATGGGCGCGCGTCCCTTGACCATCCTGACCATGCTGATCCTTGAAGCCATGCTGATGGCCGCCATCGGCGCGTTGCTTGGTTTGGCACTGCTCTACATCGGGCTCATGGTGGCGCAACCGATCCTTGATACCACCTTTGGCCTCTGGCTCCCGATCGAGGCACCGACCCTGCGCGAAGTCTGGGTCATTCTCGCCGTTGTGGCCGCTGGCGCAATTGTGAGCATGATCCCTGCGATACGGGCTTACCGGATGTCAGTGGCCGATGGTATGATGGTCAAAACATAACGCTAGAATCGTGGACCTTCAGATGATCAATCGACGAACAGCCCTGACCTTCATGAGCGGTGCCGCCGTCACACCACACACCGCGTTTGCAGCCTCCCCCACAGAAATAACATGGGATGATCTGCTTCCCCCCGGTCTCGCGTATTCGCAGATCATCGGCGAGGGTGAGATGGACGAGGCCAATGACATCTGGCGTCCCATTTATGACGCCAACGCCACAAAGCTGAACGAAAACCTCAACGGGGCCTATATCAAGATGCCCGGTTTCATCATCCCGTTTGAGATTACAGCGGCGGGGGTGACCGAATTCATGCTGGTGCCCTACATCGGCGCTTGCCTTCACACGCCCCCGCCCCCCGCAAACCAGCTTGTGATGGTCACGTCCGCCGAACCGTGGCCCAGTGAACAACTCTGGGATGCCGTTTGGGTGACAGGGCAGATGCGCACACAATTGCAAGACACCGACCTAGGCCAAACGGGATATTCCATCGCCGGTGACACGCTTGAGGTTTATGTATGGTAATTCGTAATGTGCCGCGTCGCACGGTTCTGACGGGCATGGCGGCCGCAGCGCTTGTGCCCAGCGCCGTGCGGGCCGAAGACTACATCGATCTGACATGGGAAGAATTGTTGCCGGATGGCCAAACAACAGTCCCAAATGCGCTGCGGGGATTGCTACCGCACGATGAAACCGCGCCCCTGTCCAGCCAACAGCCTGCATCTACGGGTGTGCGGGGGGATTGGAACGGGCTGGTTGTCCGCCTTCCGGGCTTCATTGTTCCGATTGATTACAGCGGCAGCGGCGTCACGGCCTTTATCTTGGTGCCCTACGTCGGCGCGTGTGTGCATGTTCCTCCTCCGCCAGCCAACCAGCTGGTGTTTGTGACCGCACCAACGCCCTACGAAAGCAATGGTCTGTTCGAACCTGTCTATGTGACCGGAATGTTCGGCGTTTCGTCGATGTCCACCCAACTGGCCGAAATCGGCTACGCGTTGTCGGCAGACGAAATCGAGCCCTACCGCAGCTGATGCATCGGCCCGCACGCGGGAATGGAATGTCAAAAGAACCAAACCCAAGGCCGCCAAGCTTGGGTTGAGTCCGACGTCAGATGGCTGATGTCACGGATAAAAAACTCGGGCAGGCCAACTGTCCGAGCACCCTAACACCCCGAACCAAACTTGCGGATGTCAGTGCCTCGCACCCACTGCAAAGTGTCCAAAAATTAGCCTTGGTGCGCACCCATTACGCACGGTGATAAAGTACCGCGAACATAGGTCGGGTTTCGCGTTGCCCCAGTGTGTTTGCTTTTGGCCTCGGGGGCGGTCTGTCGCCGATTCATCGCGGCTGGCCGGCCAAGGGTTGGAAGATTTCGACGAAGTCTTAGAACCTAGGACACACCGCCAAAGCAGCCCGATACCCCGTTACAAAGGTCATCAAATGCGCCGCGCCACCGCGATTTTCCTTCCGCTCTTTGCGACCGCAGTCGGCGTTGCCAAAAGCGCACCCTGTGCCGCTCAGGACTTGACCAATGATGGTGCATTTGATGCTGCCGTTGCCGCGGCAGGCGAAGTTGTGCCCCAAAGCACCATGATTGATGCAAGGCTTCTGTCCCGCGGTGACCGCAATTTCTATGAAATCCTGCTCATGGCTACGGACGGTGCGCTGTATGCCGTATACGTTGATGCCGAAAATGCGCGGGTTGTCCGACCAAGCGATGTTAGACCTGATCGAGCGGGTCCAGACACTAGGCCCCCGCCACGTGTGAACACGCGCAGGCCGCCCCCTAAACCACGCCAATCACCACGCCCCGACCGACCGCCGCACGAAAGGCAGAGGTGACAGCGTGAACAGATCAATAACATGCGGGAACGACACGCTGGGTGGTGGATATTTTCACCGCGGGAGGCCCTAGCATGCGTTTGCTCGTTGTTGAGGATGAAGATCGCGTTGCTGCACAGATTGTGGAGGCTCTCGAGGTTGAAAACTTCACCGTCGATGTCGCCATGGACGGTGAGGATGGCCATCATCTTGGTGCAAACGAGATTTACCATGCCATTGTGCTTGATCTGTCATTGCCGCGGCTTGATGGCGTGTCCGTATTGCATTCTTGGCGCTCTGGGGGGCTTCAGACGCCAGTCCTTGTTCTGACTGCGCGCAATCGTTGGGAAGATCGGGTTGAGGGGCTGAACGCTGGCGGCGATGATTATTTGGGCAAGCCTTTTCAGATGGAAGAACTGATCGCACGTCTGAATGCGCTTATCCGGCGTGCGGGTGGCGAAGCTGCACCAGTTAGCTGTATTGGCGCGATATCGGTTGATCTACGCGCACAGCGCGTCACACGGGACGGACGCACTGTCCCCCTGACGGCGCACGAATACAAAGTGTTCGCGACGCTTGTTCAAGCGCCAGACAAGGTGCATGCAAAAGGGGATCTGGCCGAAATCGTCTACGGCCTGCACAATGATCGCGACAGCAACACGATTGAAGTCTTTGTCGCACGGTTGCGCCGCAAACTTGGCACGGCGGCAATAGAAACAGTGCGCGGATCAGGCTATCGCATTGGTCAAGGATGAGACTGCGTTCGCTTCGTCTGCGCGTCCTGATTGGCGCAACCCTCTGGATCACGCTGTCTTTGGTTTTTGGCGGATACGCCATCCTTGCCGTGTTTGAAAACGCCGCCCTTAGACAATTCGATCAACGGCTGAGCGAGGAGCTGGCCGTTTTGCGCGTCGCAGTTGCAACAGAACCGCAAGACATTGCAGGGCGCATGACCTCGCCCTCGTTCTCGCGTGTGTATTCGGGGCTGTATTTTCAGGCAGAGACCAGCAATCACACCGTCACATCACGTTCGCTTTGGGAACGTGAACTGCCCCTTGGTGCGCCGAGTGCGTTGCCGGAATGGCACGTTACCACTGGTCCCGAAATGCAAAACCTGAGGCTTTTGGCGCAAAGCGTGCGTGTTCCGGATGGGCGACGCTGGCACCTTGGTGTGGCGGCGGACCTTGCGTCTATTGAAACCACCATGGAGAATTTTCAAAATAATCTGTTGCTTGGCCTCATCGCACTTGGCCTGACGTTGGTGGTCGCCGCGACCCTTATGCTGAACGCGGCCCTAAGACCGTTGCGATACCTGCATGATGCCGTTGTTGTTCTTGGCAGCGCTGCCTCGCGGCCCAACCCGGATACCTTTCCGTCCGAGGTTGCGCCGCTTGTGCGCGATCTTGATCGGCTGATTGAACGCAACCGCCGCCAACGCGATCGCGGATGTTTGCAGGCTGCGGGTCTTGCCCATGCCCTGAAAACCCCGACGACGATACTGGCCGGGGAAATCCAACGCGTCGCGCGTGGCCGCGACCTTGATCTTGCCGCCGCACAGGACGCGCTTGTCCGCCTACAAGAGGCGACGGCGCTTCACCTCGATCATGCTGTCACCGGCCCCGAAGCAATCCTGCCAGGTGAGCGCATTGAGATCATGGGGGTGCTGCGCGATCTGACCGGTGCGCTTGAACGCCTGCACCGGGACGTCGTTTTCAGCACACAAGGTCCCGACGCAATCTATCTTGCCGTGACGGTTCCGGATTTTCACGAAATGCTTGGTAATCTGATCGAAAACGCCGCCCAATGGTCGTGCGGTCGTGTGCAAACGATTGTCTCTAAAACACGGGAAACGGTGACCCTTATGATAGAGGACAATGGCCCCGGCCTGCCTGTTTGCGAATATGAACACGTGTTCGAACGCGGGGTTCGCCTTGATCGGGCGACGTCCGGCTCGGGTCTGGGCCTCACGATCGCACGTGACGTTGCGGGCCTGTACGGCGGAACGATTGAACTGGAAACCGCCCCCCCGGGTGGTGGATTGCGCGCGACACTGACGCTGCCTCTCTCTCACGGATTGAATTAACCGGGCCAGCAACCGGATGGTGGCTGCTGGCCCGTGATGATTTGTGGTCAGGCGATCATAAGAAGCCCGCTCAGATCTTCCTCGACGACACCTTCCAGCACAAGTTCACTGTCGCCGTAACTGAGCGTTGTATCGCCCCCTTCGGTCGATGTGGTCACATCCGAGGCCGCGAAATCCGCAAACTCCAGCACATCTGCGCCGACGTCAAAGTCGGTGATCGTGTCCGCACCATCTGCGAGAGCGAAGACAAAGGTGTCTTCGCCGTCCCCACCGGTCAGGGTATCACTCCCCGTACCGCCATTGATTGTGTCGTTGCCACTGGCCCCGTTGATGATGTCCGTGCCCGCCGCCCCTGTGAGAAGATTGGCCTGTCCGTCGCCCGTGATCTGGTCATCGTTGTCACTGCCCAACACATCGTCGAAATTCTCAAGCGTCACCGCGAAAAACTCGCCCGCCTGAAAATCACCTGCGTTCTCAACGATGTTACCGATGAAGGTTCCCTCGTCCAGATCGATATCAATGGCCACCGCCCCCTGAACAGAGGTCGAATCAACCACGTTGGTTTGGTCTTCATTGGCGACCACGGTTTCGACGACTTCGATTGTGCCTGCTTCGACATCGAATTCACCGACGGTGTCCGTGCCCAGATCCCCTTTGTCGATAACCCCGGCTGAGCTGATCGTGACACCCGCATTCAGATCGGAGTAATCGATGGTGTCGTCACCGTCCCCGCCAGTGACCGCGTCATCACCCGCCGAACCCACGATCACATCGTCGCCAGCCCCACCTGCAAAAACGTTGTCGCCGTCCGTGCCAATGACAGTGATGTCATCGTCTTCGTCCACGTCAATTTCGACGGTTTCATCAACTGTGTCATCACCGTTATTGTCGATTTGCGCAATCACGACACCATCTTGCGCGGCGCCAAGATCAAGATCGACATCGTCAGCCCCGGCAATGTCAGTCAGATCGATCGTGTCGTTGTTCCCTTTGCCGCCCTGCCCTGTGCCATTGTTACCGCCGCGCTCGTCATCGTTTGAGCCGTCCTTCTGTGAGTCGTTTTTCTGTGTGTTGTTGTCTTGCATTGGATAGATCCTTTCTGCTTGTGAGACTGATGTCTGTTGCCCCCCCGCGCGAAGCGGGTTAGGTGCATTCAGCCAATCGCACCGCTGGTTTGCGAGCGTCCTGATCTATGCCATCCACGCCATGAAGCGGCCCTGAACACAGCATTCAGCCACCGTTCAGCTTTGCCCACATGCGCGGCAGGCCGCCCACACAACGCGGCTCAGATAACTGTGTTGGATGCTTTTGCCCCGCTGAATATCGCATTCTGCGGACAAGGATTTCGCTATTCGATATTGAATGGGCCCCGAAACCAGGCCTTTGAAAAACCTTAAACGCGCGGGGGATCGTTCAGGACCAATACAGCATTGGGCACCCTTTCGGACCGGCCAAGCGCGACGCTACCTGTCTATCGCACTTCCGCGATTGTGGTTGCGGCCAGTCGTTCCACCAAACTACGTTCAATGTCTTCCAAGACCGACGCCACTTTCTTCTGTAAGATGTTTTCTACCGAACAAGCAGAAGCCGCCTCCTGTTCAGCAGTAGCCACAAGGCTTTCATCAAGCGCGAGGTACACATCGGCCAATGTGATCGCGTCCGGCGCGCGTGCAAGACGCCATCCCCCTGCGTGGCCTTTTTCAGACGTCAGCAGGCCCGCCTCGCGCAGCTTTCCCAACACGCGGCGCACGACAACTGGGTTGGTCCCCGCATGCTTGGCGATATCAGCAGATGTCCGCATGCGATCCGGATCACCCGCCATATGACCAAGTGTATGCAGAGCAAGAGACAGGCGCGAATTGCGTTTCATAGGCAGGTATTCCCCTAAGTGGAGGCTAATGTAACTTTTGCTGTTGCGTTAATCTAGTAACTACCTAAGTTACCTGACTTGCAGGGCATTAATGGAGTCGACCATGTCAGATACCCGCCGTCCCGTCACGGTTCTTTCCGGCTTTCCCGGCGCTGGAAAAAATATGCTCTTGAACGGTGTTTTGAACAATCTCGAAGGCCGCTGCATCACGGTGAGGCGCGCGGCGACATGAACCGAAACCTAGGTGAAACATCGCTGTGCAGGAAACGTAGATCTGTCGATCCGATGCACGCCTACGATTCCTTGCCGACACCGCTGCGCCAATGGCTTTCACAGGCGGCTTTGCCATGGTCACCGGTGTCTGCCCGTAAAATCTGGGCGCGCGCGCAAGCGAAAGGCCTCAGCGCCGATGACGCGCTTGCCTTGCTGTGCCGCTCAGAGGCCCAAACCCTCGCCCGAGATAAACTGGCGATCCGTCAATCAATCCCTGCAACTGAATAAGGAACTTCTCATGTCATTCACTGTCCTCATTTTGGATGACAACCCGAAGGATCGCCAAGCGACGGCACCCGCGTTGTCGGGTTTGGGGTATGAAACGGTTGTTTGCCCCTCGATTGAAACCGCCGAGGCGGCACTGGAGCAGCGGACATTGGTAAACCGATGACTCCAGACGCACTTCCCTTCCAAATAGCCTTTCTGGAGAAGCCGATTTCGCAACGTGCGTTTGCAATGTTGATCTAGACCGGCAAATCCTCGTCTTGCGACGTGGTGCACCGGCCTTCGTCAGCGCAGATGGTCCAGTTGCCATCGCGAAAAATGCCGCACTTCACACAGTGGAGGCATGTTCAGGCCAAGCTTGGCAGCCACAGCACGATCCCGGGAAAGGCAACCAAAAGCCCGATCGTCACCGCGTCTGCGATGAAAAATGGTGTGACACCCTTAAAAACATCCTGCACCGACAAATCATCGCGCACGCCAGCAACCACAAAACAGTTGAGCCCAATAGGCGGCGTGATCAGACAGAACTCCGCCATTTTCACCACAAGGATGCCGAACCAGATCGCGCACATGGGGCCTGACATTCCAAACGCGCTGTCGGCTGCCGCGACGGTTTCACCGCCATTCAGGGCCATGACCGCCGGATAAACCACCGGAAGGGTCAGCAGCAGCATCCCGATTGCGTCCATGAACATCCCCAGCACCGCATAAGCCAGCAGAATACAAATCAGGATCATCATGGGCGCCATGGTCAGCGATGTGATCCAGTCGGAAAACGCGCTTGGCAGGCCTGCAAAGCCAAGGAAGCGCACGTAGATCAGAACGCCCCAGATGATCGTAAAGATCATCACGCTGAGTTTTGCAGTTTCCAGAAGTGCGTCGCGCAATTGCGCCCACCGCATCCCTTGGTAAAGCGCCATGAGGAACACGACGAAGGCCCCGATGGCGCCGCCTTCGGTGGGGGTGCCCCACGCATCGCCGCCGAACGGGTTGTAGACAAAGCAGATGATCGTCACGACCACAAAGACAATCGGCAATGCGGGCGGCAGGGACGCAAAGCGTTCCTTCCATGTGAACCCGCGCACGGGCGGGCCGACGTTCTTGAAGACGACCGCGATGCCGATGATCAGGCCCGCATAGACAAGGGCCGAAAATGCGCCGGGGATAAAGCCGGCCAGCAAAAGTTTGCCCACGTCCTGTTCCACGATGATCGCATAAATCACGAGGATCGCCGAGGGTGGGATGAGCGATGCAAGAGTACCACCCGCCGCCACGACGCCCGCCGCGAATTGTTTGTTGTAGCCGATCTTTAACATCTCGGGGATCGCGATGCGCGCAAAGACGGCCGATGTGGCGACCGACGCCCCTGACACAGCGGCAAAGCCAGCGGTCGCAAACACGGTTGAAACAGCCAGACCACCCGGCACCCATGCAATCCAGCGTTTCGCGGCCTCGAACAAAGCTTTGGTCAGGCCCGCGTAATAGGCAAGGTAGCCGATCAGGATGAAGGTCGGGATCAGCGACAACGCTTGGCTGGAAACTTTGGAATGCGGGACTTGGCCCGCGGTTTTGACAGCCACGCCCAGCGCCCAGCCAAATTCATCAAAGCCGAAATCTTTCTTGGCCCAGAAAATCCAGATCAGGCCGATCATACCCGCAAGACCCGCAGCAAAAGCAACACGCATACCAAGGACGACCAGCACCAACATGCCGCCCGTCACCCAAAGGCCGATTTCAATGGGTTCCATCAGTCTTGCCCTTCCAGTTGATCCGCTTCCATGCGGGCTTGGGTTGCGGCGTCAGCCACAAGTGGCACGGCAATGGCGTGGCCTGTCACAAAGGCACGGGCATAGGCCCAGACCTGAAGGCACAGGCGCAAGCACAAGACGCTGAACGCCACCGGCGCGAGAAGTTTCGCAGGCCATATCGGGAGAGCGATATCCATTGAGCTGTCACGGCTCCACATGGGGGCGGCAAAATCAAAGCTGCGATCAAAATGGGCCCATGTGCCCCAGACCAGCAGCACCATCAACAACAGCACCGCGAGGGTGGTGATCATTTCAACACCATAAAGAAGACGCCCGCGCAGCTTGCCAACAACGATATCCATGCGGATATGGCCGCCTTCGCGCATGACATAAGAAATCCCCATAAAAGCGATCAACGGCATGGCCTGTTCGATCCAGTCTACGTAGCCGGGCAACGGCGCATTCATCGCGTTACGCCCCGTGACCGACACCACAGCCAAAACCATCAACACGAAAACGCTGATCCCGCTTATCAGTGCAAACACACGTTCCAGACGCAGTAGCCGTCGGTCGCATTTGCTCAGAATACTGTCGTCCGACAGGACGAGTGACGCTGTTGCCATTATACTGGCCCCCGCAAATTGTATCGAAAAATAGGAAAAGCCCCGCGCCTATGTGGTGCGGGGCCAAGTGTCGATTAGTTCGCGTCTGCGATCATACCGGTTACAAGATCGTACAGCTCTTGTGCAGGAAGGCCCGCAGCGTTGTTCTGTTCGATCCATGCGGCAGCAGACGGGGCTGCGGCGGCGTCTTTGAAACCTTCGATTTCCGCGTCAGAAAAGGACACGACATTAATGCCGCGTTCTTCCAATGCGGGGCCCCATGCGTCCATTGTCGCACCGTTGTAGTTGGTGACGTAGTGATCCAGCGCGTCCTCAACAGAGCCCAACAATGCCTCACGGTGGGCATCAGACAGACCGTCCAGTGCCTCTGAGTTCACAACAACAGGGCAATTCACCGTGCCGGGGTTCAAGTTTTCTGTCCACCACGTTGCGTTTTCGATCGTGCCGAATGACATGTGGGCGTGCGGTGCGAAGGCCACGGCTTTGACAACACCGGAATCCATCGCCTGACGGACTTCGGATGCGGACATGGATGTTGGCACAGCGCCGACAGTTTCCATTGCCGCGCCGATACCACCCGTCGCGCGCACGCTCAGGCCATCAAAATCAGCAAGAGTCGTTGGCGCATCACCAACACCGACAATGTTGTATTGCGGCAGCGGCGACGGCATCAGCAATGTCGCGTTCCAGCGGGCCAGATCAGCGACAGTGGCGGGGTGCTGATAAACAGCCATCGACAGCGCGATTTCCTGCTCAAGCGAAGACACACCCAAAAACGGAAGCTCGAGCACAGTGATCGAAGGGTTCTTGTCGCGGTGATACCCTGCGCAGAACTGAGCCATTTCAAATGCGCCGATGGAAATCCCATCAAGGTTTTCGCGGTTGTTGGACAGACCGCCGTAGCTGATATTCAGCGTGAATTCGCCATTTGTCTTTTCAGACACCAGTTCGGCCAGTTTTTCCACATGCTCTGTGAAGGCGCGCTGTTTGCCCCACAAGGATACGTTCCATTCTTCGGCCTGCGCAGATGCTGCAAAGCCAAGTGTAAGCGCTGCAACGGCAGCAGTTGTCATGATGTTTTTCATTTCATTTTCCTCCCAAGAAAATCTGTTCGGATATTGAACACGATTCCAACGAGAGGACTTATGAAGAAAAATGCGCGGGTTTTGCGCCCTGCCCTGCGGATTTCCGCATAGCTACAACAGCGCGGTTTTATCGAGGCCCAGCTTCACGATCTTCTCGTTCAAGGTCCGCCGCCCAATCCCCAATTCGCGGGCCACATCCTCCATGCGGCCAGCGTGGGTTTGGATGGCTTTGGCGATCATCTGACGTTCAAACGCCGCGACCGCTTCGCGCAGGCCGGATTTGTGCGCACCCTCTGTATCATGTGCAGACATCGCGTCGTGCAATGATGTTATCCCATGACGCGCCATCATCACGCGCCGGTCCATCAGGTTGCGCAATTCGCGCACATTGCCGGGCCATTCATGGGCCATCAAAGTGCTGAGTTCATCATCACGCAACGCGGGCGGATCGCTATCGTACAAAGACGCAAATTCCTGACTGAACCGCATGGCCAATAGCGAAATGTCATCACGTCGATCCCGCAATGGCGGAAGATTGATGGCAAACCCGTTCAGGCGGAACATCAAATCCGCTCTCAATCCCCCTGCTTTGACCGAAGCGTCTGTGTCTTCGTTCGTGGCCGCGATAATCCGCAAGTCTACTTTTTCGGGCAGGCCTGTGTCGGGGGCCAGGGTCTCGCCGGCGTCAATCATGCGCAACAAAAGCGGTTGAACGTCCGGTGGGCATGCGCCGATTTCATCCAGCAGCAACGTGCCACCGGATGCCTCGCGGGCGATATAGGGCAAATGGGCCGCGCTGATCTGTGCTGCATTTACCGCGATATAAGGGCCATCACAGCGCGCCGACAGATCATGGATCAACCGCGCCACGAGGTCTTTGCCTGTGCCTGTTTCACCTTGCAGCAATACGGTGCTGTCTGCGCCAGCGACCATCGCGATGGTGTCGCGCAGCCGTTGCATTTGCGGCGTTTGCCCCAGCAAAACACGGTCCACACCCGACAATTCACGCAGCCGTTCCTTAAGGCGCACATTACGTTGCTGCATCTGGTGCGCCTGCGCCGCGTGCGAAAGAATAAGCAACAACCGCTTGGGATCGAACGGTTTTTCGACAAAGCTATATGCGCCGTGTCTCATCGCTTCTACGGCAGTGGGGATATCGCCATGGGCGGAAATCAACACCATTGGCGGCGCCACAACGAGTGATTTCAGCAAATCGAGCCCCGTAACATCCGGCATCCTGACATCTGATAAAATAACGTCCGGTTGGAACTGATCGATCCATCGCTCTGCGTCAGTGGCTCGCGCCAATGCTTTGGTGACCCAACCGGCAGCCTCTGCCAGATCGACCAGCGAATTGCGCATCAGGCGGTCGTCATCAATGATCAGTACCCGTTGGTCAGCCACCCGTCTGTCCCTTGTTTGGAAGCGTCACACGAAATGTTGTGCCCCCCGTTGATCGGTCATGGGCCTCTATCGTGCCGCCGTGGTCTGTGACAACACCTGCGGTGATCGTCAATCCAAGCCCCATACCTTCGCCACTTTCACGGGTGGTGGCAAAGGGTTCTTGCAAATCATCCAGTGTCTTACCGCGCAAACCATGGCCTGTGTCAGATACAGTAAACCACGTGTGATCCTCTGCTGCGCCCATGGCGATATCAATTTGGCGCATCTTTGTGTCCTGCACCGCATCAAGGGCGTTGCGAATGATGTTTGTCATCACCTGTTCAATGCGCAGCCGGTTGGCGTTCACCATGGTGGCCATGTTCGGTTGCGCGAACCTGACGGTGGCTTGCCGGTCTGAAATGCTGGGCTCCAACAGCTCAAGCGCGTCGTTCATTGCCTCGCCCAAATCGAATGTCTCGAAACTGTCGCGCCCTTTGCGCGAAAAAAACTTCAACTGGCGCGTAATGCTTTCCATCCGTTCCACAAGGCCATGCATTTTGTCGCTCAACTTGGTTGTACCCACGGTCATTTCGGATGCAGCAAGCTGGTTCTTCATCGCCGCAATCGGCTGCCCCAACTCATGCGTGACCGACGATGCCAACTGCCCGAGTGCCGCCAAACGCCCTGCCCGTTCAAGCTCTGCTTGGGTTTTCTTCAACGTATGTTCCGCCGCGCGCCGTTCTTCAATCTCCACCGCCAATTGCGCATTCGCGGATCGCAGCTCCGTTTCTTCGCGTTCAGATCTGATCAGCGCGGACCGTACGCGGCGCAACCGGTTGACCTGAAACAGGCTAAAGGCCAGCAAAGTAAGGGTCAAAAAACCGCCCGTCACCAACCACGCCCGCGCCACGGCCTGATCGCTGGGAACGAAAAAGTGCAACGTCCAGCCATTGGGTAAATCGGATGTATGCAGGTACAACAAGCGTTCATCGCCCACATTCGCCGTCTGACGAGCCGTATCAAAAGACCAATCCAGCGGGGCCAATTGTTCGGACCCAAACTGACGAGACGCCAGAATACTGCCGCGCTGTTCGGGCGATAGCGGTGACATGGTTTTGTAACGCCAGTCAGGATCGGACGCGAGCAAAACAACACCATCGTCATTGGCCAGAATGATCCTTTCGCCAGAGGCTTGCCATGTCTCCTGCACCCCCGAAAGATCGACCTTGATCGCAATGACCCCATTCGAATTCGTGTCCGCAGGCCAGACAGGCATGGCATAAAAATACCCCGGAATACCGGTCGTCGCGCCGATCCCGTAAAACTCGCCCAGTTCCCCATTTTGGGCTGCCTGAAAATACGGGCGGAACGCATAATTCTGGCCCTTAAAACTGACGGGGCTTTTCGCATTGGATGCAGAAATCGTGTTGCCCTCGCCGTCCATCAGATAAATCGCATCAAGGCCGGCACTCTGCGCAAACCGCGCCAACCGGTAATCTAACGGTTCGGTCTCCCCTCCTGCCAACGTGGCCGTCACGACAGGGTCAAGCGACAACAAGAACGGCAGATGTGCAAAATGGCGCAACTCGGATTCAAGCGTGCTGCGATACAACGTCAGCCGCGCCTGCGCTTTTTCAACTTCTTGCGATTTGAAAAAACTGAACGACGCCCAATACAGCCCCACCGCAAGAGCCAGAATAAATGCCGTCGAAAGAAATTTTGTAAAACGCATCATCTATGAGTGGCGGCAAGATGTGATAAAATCAACCTCGTCTTGTCGCGCGCCGGGCCGCTGTCGGGCTGTCCACATTTACATCGGTCATGAACGCTAGATTTCTGGTTTGTGCCCAAAATCCCAAATTGCGCAGCTGTTTATTGGGTCAGCCGTGTTTAATTTTCCTCGAACACTTTTCGCGCTGCCCGAAAACATTCCAGCCCCTGCGGTACGCCGCAATAAATGGCGATCACATGAATGATGGCTCTGATTTCTTCTTTTGAAACACCGTTGTTGATCGCCCCGCGGCAGTGCAACTCCCACTCGGTCATCTTTCCCAACGCGCCGATCATCGACAGGTTCATCATGGATCGGGTTTTCGCGTCGATCACATCGTCGCCCCACCCAAAGCCCCAGCACCACGCGGTCATGGCTTCTTGGAAGGGCCGCGTGAAATCGTCAGCAGCGGCAAGATTACGTTCTACATACTCCGCGCCCAATGTGGCCTTGCGTTGCTCCAGCCCCTTTAAGAACAGGTCTTCATCAAAGGTATCCATAGGTGTTCCTTTCAACGGATTTATGCGCTTATCGAAGGCGGCAAGGTTGCGCCCACCCCTCTCAAATTGATCGCGGCTATTGCAGTGATACGTAACCCTTGGGCGGGACAAGGGTTTGTTGATAATTTGGCCGCTGCCATTCAGGACTGTGCCCCCGAATTGGGCGCATTGCCAACCGAAATGGTGCTAGAGGCAGCCAGCTGCCAGAATTCGTCACGTGGTTTCACGGCGTTGTTCAGGCTCTGGGCGTTGGCGCCGTCAATGTCGCGCGGCATTCTATGGGCGCTGGTTTGGAAATACGCCATCAGACATCAAAGCGAGAACGCAGATCTAAGTGGCGTGATAACCCATTGGCCAGAATTGACGCTTAAACCCGTGCGTTGAAACCGCTTCGATTGGGCACCTGTGACCACTCGACGGACATGCCGTGACTACCGCTGATGGCCCCAGTTATAGGTCTAGGTCGTCACGCAGGTGGCCAACCCAGCTTCCGACAACTTGGATCGTGTTGCCGTCGCCAAAATCGAACAGGACGCCCAAGCCTGATACGTTTTCGGCAAACGCCAAAGCGTCATCGCTGCGATTGAACCCATAGTGTTCGAAATTGAGCGTATCGATGTTGTTTTCAAAATCCGTGATGACGTCATTTCCCTCGCCCGGTTTGAAGTAAAACGTGTCGGCATCGCTGCCACCGGATAGTTGATCGTCGTCATGCCCGCCATAAAGCACATCGGCACCTTCACCACCCGAAAGGGAATCGTTTCCGTAATTGCCATGCAGCCTGTCTTGCCCGTCGCCACCACGAAGCAGGTCAGCACCGTTCCTCCCATAGACAACGTCGTCACCGCCTGAACCGCTCAGCATGTTCGCCGCTGAGTCCCCCAAAAGGTTGTCGTTGGCGGTGCGTGATCCGATCAAATTCTCAACGCTATCCCAACTTTCGCCCATGGCGTCACCGCTGGATGCGCTGTTTCCCAAAAGATCAATCCTGACGCCCAGCAGCGACCCAAGATAGGACACAGTATCAACCCCAGCCCCGCCAAAGTAGTGATCCGTGCCGCTTTGCCCGCGAAGATAATCATCACCGTCACCGCCATGTAAGCTGTCGTGCCCACTGCCGCCATAAATCCGGTCTTTGTCATCGCCACCGTAAATCGTGTCGTCGCCACTGCCGCCATACGCAGTGTCGTCACCCTCCCCGGCGTGGATGGTGTCGTTACCCCCGTTTGCTCTGATAAGGTCGGCCTCGTTTGTCGTTTTTTCGGTGTGAGGGTCATCCAGATAGTCGGCATCAATGAAATCATCACCAGACGTTCCGGAAACAACACCGAGCTCGCTGGCAGCAATAATTTTGAAGCTGTCGATGATAAGCCCGTCATCCGCCGCGACGTAATCGACGACAAGTTCCGTGCTGGATACGGACACATTCGCGAACCCGTATTTTGATTGAACGTCCGTCGTGGTGCTATAACCTTCTGCGACGAAATCGTATTGCGTGAAATCGCCCACACGCAAACTCCGCCCCCCAACGCCAGACGCAACCTGAACAACCCCAGCCCCCTGCTCGTAGACTTTGTCAGTGTCTTCGATGAACATGGCTTGATCGTTCGCATTGCCCGTCAAAGGATAGGTCCAGCTGTAGGTGTGGGTGTGCCCCACCAAAAGTAAATCTGCGCCCGCAGAATAGATACGCTCGACGAGTTCGCTCCAATAGTTGTCCTCCGGCCCCTCTGATTTGTCAGGGGCCCCGCCAACAGGGTGATGTGCGAAAACGATTTTCCATTGCGCATCAGACGCTTGGAGGTCGGCCACGACGTAGTCCACAAGCGACGTCAGGTTCGCTGCATTTTTCAACTGGTTCGAATCAAAGGTGACAAAATGCGAATTCCCGTAATCAAACGAGTAATTCAATTCTTCTACGCTGAAGCTGGGTGCATCAACCGGGGCTGAAACGCCGGAAACAGGTATCGGGGCGCTGTAACTGTCAAGGTGGCCGTCTCCGCCAGAGGACAGGTCATGATTGCCAAACGCGACGTAGTCGATGTGCCCCGCAATCCAATCAAGTGTCGCGGCCGATGCATCATCCCCATCCAGCCGGATATCAAAGTTATTATGGGTTCCGTCATTGTACGCGTTATCGCCCAACAGTAACGCAAAGTCCGGGTCCATTTCGGTAATGCGGCCCTGCACGTCGAAGAACGGTTGCGAATTGGCGTAATATGCGGAATCGCCATACGCCGCAAAAGAGAAGGATTGATCGTCGCCGGGCGCCAATCGCGTCTGAAAAACATCCGAAAATGAGTTCGTCACACCGGTGTCCGCGTCAAAGTGGGTCACCTGATACTCATAATCTGAACCATACAACAGCCCGTCGATCTCCACCTCATGAACAATGCGGCCATCTAGGTTGAGGTCATTTGTGGTCCGTGTGTTCACCGCAACCCAATCGGCTGCACCCACCTCCCGGTATTCAATGGTGAAAGCGTCAGAACCGATCAGCCCAACCGTTTGCCAAAGAATTACGATCTGATCCGTCTCTGACCCAAGGTAGCCCGTGAGAGGGGCGTCTCCCAATTGCAGTCGGGGTGGTTGGTTGATGTGGGCCATTGGACCTCCGCTATCCAGTAAACAAACTTACGATGGCCGTATTCAGCCCCGGCCGAGGCGATCTGCTGACAATGCGACATACGCCTGTTCTGGGGGCATTGGGGTGCGAACTTGAATATCTGACAATGGCACGATGAGCGTATTACCGTCCCGACTCAACCTCCACCCCCTAAAACTGGGGGAGCCACATCAAACGCCACGAGACGACACAGGACAAAGAGCACGCGCAAAACCCCAACACAGATTACCTATGTCACGGAGTATTACCGCCACTACGCTGGTTTGGCGGATAAGATCGAAGGCGCACATCGTCCCATCGACAAGCCTGACATGGATGTTTGGCTGCGACGCGAACCCCTTTGGTGTGGTGGCAGCAATCGTGCCCTGAAATTCGCAGCTTTTCCTGTCCGCAGTCAAGATTGGTCCAGCGCGCGACGCGGGGTGCACCGTTGTGTTGAAAACATCCGAAGACGGCCCCGCCGCAATGCTGGAATTCGCACGCATCTTTGATCAGGCAGGTTTCCCACCCGGTGTTCTGAATGTGATCACAGGCTTCGATAAAGAACGTGGTGCTGTTCTGACCCGCCATCCAAAGGTGGCACACATCGCCTTCACAGGTGGGGCCGAAACAGCGCGTCAGATTGTGCGCAATTGGGCTGAAAACCTCGCATCCACATCGCTTGAGCTTGGAGGTAAGAGGCTATCGGTATTGCGAACGCGTCGCAAATGACCGCAAACCAAACTGCCAATGCAATTGGCTACGGTAACCAAATTGATGGCCAAAAAAATCAGACCTGCCCCTAAAATAGTTAAAATGTATGGTTTTATGGTGGTTAAATGGTGCCCCCACACGGCATTTTAACCATATAATTATCAATTACTTACCGGACATAACCAAGCCGGATACAACAGTGAATACAACAGACCGTGGCGCGGGCGATTTATTTCTCGCCGATCCACGTTTCCCCGCCCCGTTTATCAACTTTGAACCGACCTTCCAACGCGGGGGGCGACTCTTGGCCCTTTGGTCGATTCGCCCTGCCCTGGAGAGGTCCCTATGAAACACACCAAAATCACCCAAGCGGAATCCCCGCTCGACCGTCCTTTGACAGTCGCCTTTTTCGCGGACCGCAAGGCCCTCAAGATGGACGACCGCCAAGTGTCTTTACGCGAACTGGCGACCGAAAATCCTGTTGCCCGGTCCAAGGACTCGATGGGTCATATCAAACTAGGCAAGTTTTCTGGCGAGACCACGCCGCGCCGATCCTACCGCCACAACGCAGCACACCTGGAGGTGTCTGGGATTGAAGGCGACTATGACGAGGGCACGATGACTGTGGACGAGGCTGCGGCGGCCCTCAAGGCAGCCGACGTGGCCGCAATGATCTACACCACGCCGTCGCACCTTCAATCCGGCAAAGGTCATCGCTGGCGCGTTCTGTGCCCCCTGAGCGTCAACACGACACCCGAACATCGGACAGACTTGTTGGCACGGGTCAACGGCGCGCTAGGCGGCACCCTGAGCGCGGAGTCCTTTACGTCCGCGCAGTCGTTCGCTTTCGGCCAGGTTAAAAGCCAAGACGTGCCCGACGTGCGTTTGGTAGAGGGCCGCTACCTGGACCAGGCCGACGACTTGGACGCGGGCGCAGTCGGTCGCGCTACGCCGGATCGGGGCGAACCTGATATCGCAGCCGATCTATCCGACGACCCTTTCCGCGTCAGCAAAGCCGTGGACATGCTTAAGGCCGCAGCCCAACGGCTTACCGACACCGGGACCGCCCGAAACGAGGCATTGTGCCGCGAGGCTTTCTTGATCGGCGGGCTAATCGCCAACTCCCTGCTAACTCCTGAGGACGTCGCCGATGCCTTGCTGCCTGCCATGGTCGCGAACGGCTACGTGGACGACCACGCGGGCGGCGACATGGCAGAGGTTGAACGGATTCTGAACGCGCAGCTACAAGCGGGCGCGCGCGAACCTTTCGACCCCGGCAGCGCCGCTGACACGTTTGACGACGACACCGACGACCTGGACGACATCGACGCCTTTTTGGACGGCCACGTCCCCGACCCGTCGCCAGAGGGTCTTACGTTCCTGACCCCTGGGCAGTGCGCAACGCAGGCCCCCCGAGACTATCTGGTCAAGCGGCTAGTAGCGCCCGGTCAAGTCGGCTGCATTTTCGGCGAACCCGGCGCGGGCAAGTCCCTTATCGCCCCTGCCCTCGCTTATGCCGTAGCGCAAGGCAGCGAGTTTTTCGGTCTACGCACGAAACCCGGCACGGCGTTCTATATCGCTTGTGAGGATGAAGACGGGATGGCAGGCCGCGTGGCTGCGCTCTACGCCGAACACGGCAGCGCCGATGACTTCCAACTGGTCAAAGGTGTCAGCGACCTATTCAGCCCCGGCACCATAAAGGGCAAAGGCAGCCCGCACCTGGAGTCGATCCGCAAGGCGGTCAAATCGCAGCGCCCTAAGCTGGTCATTATCGACACCCTCGCAATGGCAATGCCAGGGGTAGAGGAAAACGACGCCAACGGGATGAACCGCGTGGTCCAAATCGGTAAGCTGTTAGCCCGCTACGGTGCAGCCGTCATTTTCATTCACCACGGGACCAAGGCGGAAGGCAGCACCCCGCGCGGCCACTCCGTATTCAACGGTGCTTTGGATTTTTCCTTAATGGTGAAGGCAGCCGATCAAGGCGGCGTTATTCGTGGCGTGGTCCGTAAGAACCGCAATGGCCCGCCTGACCTCGATATCGCGTTTCGGATCGGCACCCACCACGTCGGCGCTGATATAGACGGCGAGCCGATCTACGCACCCTATTGTGAGCCGTGCGACCCCGGCGCATCCACACCGATCAAGGCCTTGCCTGCCGCCGCCGCCGCTGCGCTTACCACGTTGGATGACCTAGGGTTGGGGTTAGGCGAGTGGGTGCCGGAAGAAGAATGGCGTGACGCTTGCACGGATGACCGCCAAGTATCGGCTTCCGAAATCCTCAAGTCGCGTCAGCAATCCTTCCGAAGGCAGGTCAAGATTCTATTAGCGGCTGACGAAATCGAGTTTTCCGAAGGCCAATATCGTATTCCCGATCCATTCGCGGACGCGTTCGATGATGCCGAATGATAACCGGACAACTGGCGACATTGGAGACATGTCGCCTCTATGTAACCTCGTGTCGCCGGGCAAATCAGTGCAGGCGACAGGCGACATAGGCGACACCCCCCTTAGGGGTGTCGCCATTTCGTGTCGCCAAGATGCCCCCAAATTGGAAGACCTAAGCCCAGGCAGCCGGACCTTCGGGAAGACTCAAGCGGACGTTGAAGGGTCAACGGTTGCGGGTCCCTCCTACGATCTACGGCACGCGGGGAGCGCGGAGCGCGATTTGTGTCCGACTCAAGTGAAAATTGAATCGGCCTGCCCAACTCAAGCAAAATTGGAATCTAAGCTATGAACGATATTGACGATTTTTTGGGTTTCGATGCTGAGACCGTGGACGAACCCAGCCACCGTGAAAGCCCGACCGACCCTGCCGATGATTTGGTCACGTCTGGCGAGGTCGCCGATTGGATCGGCCTGACGACCAGCCGTGTCAGTCAGCTTGCGCGTGACGGGGTTCTGCCGCGATCCGATATGCCGGGGCCGCATGGCCGAACGGGCTACCCGCTGAAAGCCGTCGTGCGTGCTTATACCGAATACCTGCGCAGCCGTTCGGTGAAAACCAGCGACCCCGAATTGGCCGCTGCCAAATTGCGACTGACGCAAGCCCAGGCTGACAAGACGGAAGCCTTGGCCGCGCGAAACCGGGGCGACCTACTGGAGGCACAGGCCGTTGCCAAAGCGTGGATTGCAGTCACGACCGATCTACGCGCCGCCCTTTTGGCGGTCCCCGAACGTGTCGCTGGGCAGCTTGGTCTGGACCGCGACACCACCGCCGCAATCGACGCGGAAGTCCGCACAGCTTTGGAGGTCATCGCAAATGACTAACCTGACAGACATTCGCCGCCAGACTTTTGAGGCATTGCGCCCCCCTGCCAAACGTCCCTTGTCGGATTGGGTAGAAGAAAACGTGCGCTTGCCGTCTAGCATCGCCGCACAGCCTGGAGCACTGCGCCTGTGGCCGCACCAGAGGGCAATCGCGGACTCCATCGGCGACCCCGCCGTAGAGCGCGTCAGCGTCTTGAAATCGGCACGCATTGGCTACACCCAACTTTTGGTCGCGGCATTAGGGCACTACGCTGTCAACGACCCTGGCCCTGTTTTATGCGTACTGCCTGCGGAGGCTGACTGCCGTCACCTTATGACAGGCGCGATTGAACCAACCTTTGCGGAATCCCCGGCGCTACGGCAGGCGCTTAAGGCGGACACCACCGAACGCGACACAATGCTGAGTCGTTACTTTCCCGGCGGTAGCCTTGCTATCGTATCGGCCAACGCCCCACGCAATTTGCGTGCCCGAACCGCGCGGATTCTATTTCTGGACGAGGTAGACGGTTTTGAGGTGGACGCACGCGGCGAAGGCGACCCCGTTGCCCTCGCCGAAAAGCGAACCTTGTCCTACGGCAACCGTAAAATCGTTTTGGGTTCTACCCCCGTGGACGAGGAAACCAGCCGGGTTTGCCGCGCCTATGAAAAATCGGATCAACGGATTTACGAGTGTCCTTGTCCGCATTGCGACGACCCGCACGAAATTAAATGGGTCGATATCCGATGGGACGCTGACAAACCGGAAAGCGCACATTGGGTCTGCCCGTCATGCGGTTGCGTGACTGAGGAGTCCGGTAAATCTGCGATGATCCGCGCCGGGGCGTGGCGTGCCACTAAACCGGACGTGAAAGGCCACCACGGCTACCGCATTAACGCGCTTGTCAGCTTACTGCCGAACGCAGCGTGGTCCAAACTGGTCGCGGAATTTCTTGAGGCGAAACGCAGCCCTACAACGCTTAAAGCGTTCACCACGACACTATTGGCCGAACCGTGGCGCTCTGACGGGGATGAAATCGACACTGCCGCCCTGTCCAGCCGACAACGCCCCCACGATCTGCAAAACATCCCTGAGGACTCGCTAATCCTGACTGCCGGGTGCGATTTGCAAGACGACCGTATCGAGATGACCACTGCCGCCTGGACCCGCGACAACGATATCCGCGTCCTGGCCCATGAAATTGTGTGGGGAAGCCCTTTAGAGGATGCAACCTGGACGGAATTGGACGATTTGCTGACTCGCCATTGGCAGCACCCTGGGGGCGGCATTTTACGGATTGACGCGGCAGTCATCGACTCCGGTCACCATGCCGATCAGGTTTACGGATTTACCCGCGCACGCACATCCCGCCGAATTGTAGCAGGCAAAGGCGTGCCAGGTTTCGCTCGCCCGTCCCTATCTTGGGGCAACTCCCGCAAGACTCGTCTGGCGCTGCTAGGCGTGGACGGGCTGAAACTCGCAATCCACCAACGCCTTAACCACGGCGACACCATCACAGTTTCGGACAGCTTGGGCCAAGACTACCTGGACCAGCTTGCAGCCGAACGACTTGTGACCAAATACCGCAAAGGCCACCCGGTTCGCATTTGGGAGAAAATCAGCGGGCGGCGGAACGAGGCATTAGATTGCCTAGGATACGCCATTGCCGCGCGGCAGCTTGTCGGGATCAACTTGGAAAGCCGGGAATCTGAATTGTCGCAAAGGCAGGTCGCACCAAAATCAACTGTGGCCCGGTCCAGGTTCTTGGACAATTAAGCAGAGGAGGCGGCGTCTACTTACGCCCCTATTCCTTAACCTCATACTTTTCGCGCTGCACCTTCAATTCATCTTCGATTTGAGCGAATTTATTCTTCCGGTTATCTCGAACAAAATCAATCACCAACTGAGACTGCGCGATATCTTTTGCGGACGTTATTCTAGCAAGAAACTCAATTTTATTCTTAAGGAATAGTCCCAAAAGAGCAACGAACCCGAAAAGTGCGATTGATCCGAGGCCTACCAAACTCAACAAAGCAAAAACTAAGGGATTTTTCCGAACCAAGTTTTCGGGATAGACATCGAATGAACTATATTCATGCAGCGAGATTGGGATCACGGGTTTTTCGTCGACGGCAAAGAACACATATTGGTCGTCTAAATTGACATCCGGATACCGGGTTGTGACTAAGTTGTCCGTAGCGACAACGAAATATAGTGATTCATCTGGTAACAGCCTAACTTTGATATCAACTTCATCTTCATAGTATTCGTCGCCATGATCGCCACCTAAAGCCGCAAACTCGAAATTTCGACTTATTATCTGAATCACAACCGGCTCGTCGGCGGACTCGTTTGTGATGTAGTAGGTGTCTAAGGAACCGCCAAAGCGCAGCCCAGAAGAGTCCAGTACCGTGGCGGAAAACTGTTCAAGACGCTCATCTGAAAGCGGTTCCTCGTCCTCAGCATAAACGCTGTCGATATATTTCACGGAACCGCTAACAATCGCTTGCATGAACTCCCGATGAATTGCAGTTTTTTGAAATAGGATTCGTAGTTCAGGGTCGCGTTCAATGTTTCGTTCTGCCAGGAGCATAATGAGACCGACAACCACGCCCCCCACGACAAGGGCAATGGTCTGTTTTACAATATCTTGCATGCGAATTAGTTCCTTACAAAAGCTTATGCAGCCTTAGCAAGTCTTGGTAGGCCTTCCAACCCTGACAGGTGACAAAGCTAGGTAGCCACTTTTCAAAATGGCAATTCGATAACCTGTGGCGCGGGGAAATTCGCATCGCTTTGCTTTCCGCCCGTGACATACGCGGCAAAATCGCCCGGCATTTGCCAACCTTGAGCCTCAAAATAGGCTTCACAACGGGCTTTCGAATAATTGGGGTGCAGCCCCTCTTGGTTTCCGAGTGCTGCAATAATCTGCGCGGCGCGTAGGCGTTCTTTTTGTGCAGTTGTCATTTTCATTCCTTGTTTGTCTGAGTGGTGCTTGGGGCCGGGCCGGATAGGAACCTGGCCCCAAGCGAAGACTGGAGAGTCTTGTTCGCCCAGCCATGCCCAGCAGAGCGAACGACTCACCGTATATCGGTTACAAAATATTTTAGCAAGTTACTTGCAAATTATTTTAGCAAGATGTAGATTGCCTCAGAACCGAGGAGAGATGACACATGACCAATTTTACACTTCGTCAAATTACAGATGCCCTGGCCCAAGTTGATCCAGGGTTTGATTCCGCCGAAAAGGCGAGGAAATCCTATTATGACCGCGCAAAGATGCTTCGCGACAGAAAGCTGATCCGGTCTTCCCTGAAAACTCAACAAGGTCGGACGACTGAATTAAATGAGGCAGACACTATCGCGGCGATTTTTGCGATTTGTGCAAACCGTGACGGTGAGTCCTGGAGCATAATTGAACACGCGCACCTTGCTTTGCGTCAATTTGACAGCACGACCGGACGTCGCGCCTTCGAGGAATATGCGGAAACAATCGCATCGGGCACCCCCGTTTTTATCGACATCCACATTGTCCGATACCCTTTCCCGGGTATTGACGTGCAAATGAGCAGCAAACCTGCTCCCGCACCCGAAAACGTAACGCGGACTATAACATATCCGATTACGGCCCTGGCGCTCCCAGTGATGCAAAATCTAGCCGAAACTGCGGAGGAGTAACTCTAATGGCATGGCCCTTTAACCTCTTTCAGCGGGACACCCCTGCCCCAATCCGCCGCAGCTTTGACGCTGCAACGGGCGGCCGTCGCGGCCAGGGTTTCCGCCCGTTCGGTCCTACTGGGGCCGAAACCCTCGCCGCCGCCGTGCCAGTGCGTAGCCGCGCCCGCCATGCTTTTGCGAACAACGGCTACATCCGCAACGGCGTGTCTGCATGGGTGGCTGAAACCGTGGGAGCAGGCATTGAAGCGAACAGTGCCCACCCTGACACAACTTACCGGACCGGGATCGACTCATTCTTCCTGGACGCTTCCGCCCGCATTGATTCCGAAGGCCGCACCGATCTACGCGGCATAACCGCTGCAATCGTAGAGGCCGTCATCGTGGACGGCGAGGCGTTCGCAATGGTTGAGCCTAGCCCCGACGGCCCCAAACTGCGGCTTATTCCCGCCGAAATGGTCGATGAGTCCATTACGCGCGATATGGGCAATGGCGGCTATGTCGCGGCAGGGATCGAGTTTAACGCACAGGGGCAGCGCGTGGCCTATCACGTCCAACCGCACCGCCCGACCGAACTATTCCCCACCGCAGGCGCACCCGTGCGCGTGGTCGCGGAGGATATGTTTCACATTTTCAAACCGTTAGGCGCAGGCCAAGTGCGCGGCGTATCCTGGCTTGCGCCTGTGCTGCTTACCCTGAACGAATTTGACCAGCTACAGGACGCACTTTTAGTAGGTGCCAAAATTGCAGCCATGCACGCGGGCTTTGTGACCGACCAGAACAACCTGGGCGGCACGGGTGCGTATCCAGAAGCAGACTCGCTGACAGATATCAGCCTGGAGCCTGGCGTCGTCCGCGTTTTGCCCGCTGGCACGGATATCAAATTCAACTCGCCTTCCGAGGCCAAGGACTCCATTGCGTTTGCCAAATTAACGCTGGGCCAAATTGCAGCGGGCCTGAGCCTGCCGCAATACCTGCTAGACGGCGACCTGACGGGCGCGAACTATTCCAGCCTGCGTGCGGGGCTTTTGCCGTTCCGCGCCAAGGTTGAACAATTCACTTACCACACTCTAATCCCGCAGTTTTTGGACCCGGTTTTCCGGCGTGTACTGACCGCAGGGTATTTGTCGGGGGACATTGATTTTCCCGAATTGGCAACCGCGCTCAAGGCAGAATGGCTGCCGCCGCGCCCGATGCAGGTTGATCCGGCAAAGGACGTCGCTGCGCTCAAAACCATGATTGAGGAAGGTTTGACCAGCCGTCGCCAAGCCGTCGCATCGCTTGGCTGGAACGTGGCCGAATTGGACGCGGAAATCGCGGCAGACCGCGCGAGGGAAGCCGCTTTGAAACTGAATTTTACAGCCGGGAAATCTGAAAATGCTTGACGTGTATACGCCGCTTGACGGCGAAACTATCCAGCGGACAGCCACCGCAGCCCCAGAAACTTGGAATCCCAAGACGCTGACCGTAGACGTTATTGCGGCCACCGAAAACGCTGTGCAACGTCGGGATGCCGCCGGGGTCTATGACGAACGCCTGACTATGGCGACACTTGATTTACGCGCCGTGGACGTCCCTGTCTATGACAGCCACCGGGGCGGGACAGCCCGCGACGTCATCGGCATTGTTGAGGGCTACCGTATTGAAGGCGGGAACCTCTTAGCCACGCTGCGCCTATCCCAAGCTGAGGACGTGGCCCCCGTTGTCGCCCGCGTGGCGGAAGGCACCCTGACAGGCGTTTCCATCGGTTACGCCGTGGCCGCTTGGACAGAGTCCGTTGTGGACGGCGTGCGGGTCAAAACTCCTAAGGCTTGGGGGCTGCGCGAGATCAGTCTGACCCCCAACCCGGCAGACCCCGCATCGCGGGTCCGCCACCAGTCAACTCCCCCGGTCACGGTGCCCGTGGGCAGTATTCAAAACAGCACCGAACAAACCCAAAATGGAGGTGCAGCAATGCCCGATCCTGTTCTTGAAACTACCACGACACCTGAGGTTGCCGAACGCACCCGTCGGACAGAAATCCGCACGATTGTTCGGACGGCTGGGCTGCCCGCCGAGACTGCGGACGATCTAATCGACCAAAACGCCACACTGGACCAGGCAAAGGCCGCGGCATTTGACGCCACCCAGACGCGGACCGCGCCCGTTATTCGCACGCACACGGCCCAAAATGATGACCCGGCGGTTATCGTCCGTCGTCAATCGGACGCCTTGGCGGTTCGTATGGCAGGCGGCGACTGCCCGGCGGAAGCCCAACAGTATCTTGGCGAGTCTATGTTGGACCTGGCCCGGACCAGCTTGGCCCGTTCCGGTGTCGCGACCCGCGGCATGAACGCCGATGACGTATTGACCCGCGCAGCGCACGGCACTAGCGACTTCCCGTTGGTGGTCTCTAACGCAATGGGCAAGGTCGCCCTGGACGCCTATAAGGCGGCTGAGTGCCCCATCAAGACGCTTTGTCGCCAGCGTATCCTGCCGAACTTTAAGGACTCCACCAGCATCCGTTTGGGTGAAATGGGTCGCCTTGAGGAAATCGCAGAATCCGGCGAAATCACGCACACGAGCCGCGCCGAAAACGGCGAGACAATGGCCCTCAAGACGTATGCGCGTGGGCTTAATGTCAGCCGCAACCTGCTTATCAACGACGACATGAACCTCTTGGGGGATATGACGTCGGCGTTTGGCGAGGCCGCCGCGCAGACTGAGGCAGATATCCTAGTGGAACTGGTAACGGGCAACCCCAACCTGAGCGATGGCACGGCGGTATTTGATGCCAGTCGCGGCAACCTTTCCGGGTCTGGCGTTGCGCTTGGTAGCGTAGGCAGCGAGTCCGCCTTGGATGAAGCACGCAAAGCCATGCGCCGGATCAAAGGGTTGGACGGCAAAACGCTTATCAGCGCCACGCCCAAATACTTGCTGGTCGGGCCTGATTTGGAAACGGCTGC
Source organism: Octadecabacter dasysiphoniae (assembly GCF_021532615.1). Lineage (GTDB taxonomy): Bacteria > Pseudomonadota > Alphaproteobacteria > Rhodobacterales > Rhodobacteraceae > Octadecabacter > Octadecabacter dasysiphoniae. Next base: position 900,153 of record NZ_JAKGAQ010000001.1, on the reverse strand, counting down.
CGAAAAGCTGTTGGCAACGATTCAGCCCAACAACACTGGAGACGTTAACCCGTTCGGCGGCAAGCTGACGTTGTTGGTTGAACCCCGTATCACGGACGATTCCTGGTACGTCTTTGCCGATCCGGCGCGTCTGCCTTCCCTTGTCTATGGCTACCTCGCCGCAGCGCAAGGCGTGCAAATCCAACGCACGGAAGCCTGGGACACGTTGGGCCTCAAGTACCGCGCGTTCCTCGACTTTGGCGCAGGCTGGACCGACTGGCGTGGTGCCTACCTCAACGAAGGCGACAGCTAATGACTCTCGCCGAAAAACTCTCTGAGGCGCAGGCGGCGTACCACCGCCTGCAAATCGGGGAGTCGGCAAGCGTTGTCGTGGACCAGAACGGCGAGCGGGTCGAATATCGCCCCGCAAGCCTTGCCAAATTGGCCGCCTACATCGGCGACCTTCAATCCCAAATTGCCGGGACCAAACGCCCGGCGACCGTAACCTTCCAAACCTCAAAAGGGGTAAACTGAAATGAAAAACTACATCCAACCCGGTGAAAACATCACACTGGCTGCGCCTGACGCAGTGACAAGCGGCGACGGCGTTTTGGTCGGCAGCCTGTTTGGCGTTGCACACGGCAATGCAGCAAGCGGCGCAGACGTTGTGCTGGCAACTGTGGGAGTCTTTGAACTTCCCAAAGTGTCTGCGGACGACATTGCCGTAGGTGCCAAGGTTTACTGGAAAGACAGCACGTCGGACGTGACTAGCACGGCGACAGGCAACACCCTGATCGGCCAAGCTGTCAGCGCGGCGGGCAACCCGTCTAACGCCGTTCGCGTTCGTCTGAGCGTCTAAACCACGGGCTGGTGTGTCAGTCTTGGCGCGCCAGCTTATCCAAATGGTCGGCATAACCTTGCATCATTTCGGTCCTGCCCTCCAAATATTCCGCCGCGTTATATGCACGGCGAACATTGTTCCCCTCGACATGGGCCAACTGGCGTTCAATCCAGTCCCTATTCCAACCCATTTCGTTTAGCCGCGTGGAGGCAATACGTCTAAAGCCATGCGACACCATTTCATCCCTACTATAATCCATCCGGCGCAGTGCAGCGTTCATAGTGTTTTCGCTCAAGACACGCCCCGCCCCGTGGCCAGGGAGGATCAAATCAGACGCCCAGGTGTGCTGCTTAATTTCTTTCAGGACCGCGACAGTTTGCGTTGCCAACGGCACGATATGCGCCCGGCGCTGTTTCATCCGTTCGGCTGGAATCTTGATCCGCGCGGCGTCAAAGTTCACATCTGCCCATTCGAGATGCCGGACCTCGCCGGGGCGCAGAAACGTGTAGGCCAAAATCAACAGACCAGCGCGAGTGATCGGCGACCCCGCATAACTGCGGACCGCCCGCATCAGCCCACCGATGCCCTCAAGGTCGAATATCGCCGCGTGGTGTTTGACAGGCACCGCCGTCAACGCCCCCTTAAGATCGGCGGCAGGGTCGCGCTCGCATCGCAGAGTCGCCACACCAAACCGGAAAACCCGACTGCACACCGAACGCAGCCGTTTTGCGGTCTCAAACTGGCCCTTGGCTTCAATCGACTGCAACAGGTCCAAGACGTCCTTTGCGCTGATCTGGTCGATGGGCCGACTTCCAAACGCGCCGTAGGTTATCTCAAGGCACCAGGCCAACTTATCCAACGTCGCCTTGGCCGCGCCCTCTTTATCCCGTTTGGCCTCAAACTCTTCCGCCACGTCCCGCCATGTTGGCAAGGGACCAGTGGATTCGACCTGTTCAGCGGCTTTACGTTCGCCCATGGGGTCCAGTCCCGCCGCAACCTGAGTCCGCGCTTCCACGCGCAACTGTCTAGCCTTGGCGAGCGACAATTCCGGGTAACTGCCAAAAACGATAATTTTCTGCTTACCCGAATGGCGATAGTAGAACTGCCAGCTTTTGTGCCCAGTCGGACGAATTGCCAGGAACAAACCGTCGCCGTCACCCAATTTAGTGACTCGTTTAGTCGCTTTTGCCGTTCTGCATTGGGTGTCTGTCAACTTCATTGTTGTATCCGCATTGTTGTGCCCCACCGGAATACAACAAGGAATACAACATTAGATACAACAAATTGCCTGCACAGCTTTGCATCGTTCTGCATCGTTCTGCACAGCAAAACCGCCATAATCTATAAAAATAAGGGGTTTACAGCCAATTGGTGCATCGTTTTGCATCGTTTTTCTCATGGAAATGGTGCCCCCACACGGACTCGAACCGCGGACCTACTGATTACAAATCAGTTGCTCTACCAGCTGAGCTATAGGGGCACTGGGCGTCGCTTTAAGGGACGCTGGCGGATCGCGCAAGGGGGTTCTTGCGAAAAACGCGTGGCCTTTGCGGTTCCACTGTAATTCATTCCCGCCTATGGTGTGAAAAACCATAAATCGGGCCTCTTGCACATGCAGATAGTCTATCACATCGGCGCCAATTGTAGCGATCAAGATCGCCTGTTGAAGTCGGTTCTCAAGAATGCTGAAACCTTTGCTGCCCAAGGCGTCAAGGTGCCCGGCCCCGGCAAATATCGCCGCCTTATTCGTGAGACTATTCAAGCACTTGAAGGGAAACCGCCCGCGCCTGACACGCGCGAAATCCTGCTTGATGCAATCCTTGATGACGAACAATGCAACCGCCTTGTCATGAGCCACGCCCAGTTCATGTGCGTTCATCGCCGTGTGTTCGAGGGCGGGGTTTTCTATGCGCTGGCAGAAGACAAGCTCGCGGGGTTGGCCAATCTTTTTCCCGAAGACGAGATTGAAATTTTTCTCGGCATGCGCGATCCGGCCACCTTTATTCCGGCGGTGTTCGGCGACAGCCCCGTGGACAGCTATGACACGTTCATGCAGGGCATTGATCCGACCGATGTGCGCTGGTCCGATCTGATTGCCCGCATCCGCACTATTTTGCCGCGCGCCACCCTCACCGTGTGGTGCAACGAGGACACCCCGCTGATCTGGGCGCAGCTGATCCGCGAACTCGGCGGGATTGACCCGCTGACCAAAATCACCGGCGGTTTTGACCTTCTCAGCGCCATCATGAGCGCGGAAGGCATGAAGAAATTTGTTGGCTACCTCAAGGCGAACCCGCCCCAGACAGAAACCCAGAAACGGCGCATCATTGCGGCTTTTCTGGAAAAATACGCGCTGGATGACGAGGTCGAGGATGTCGTGGATATGCCCGGTTGGACAGACGAATTCGTCGGCAATCTGACGGCGCTTTATGACGAAGATGTCTACCGGATCGAACGCATGGAAGGGGTGAATTTCATTGCCCCATGACGCCCCCAAAACCCGCGCTTTCATGCAGTGTGATGTGTTTTCCACGACCCCCATGGGCGGCAACGGGTTGGCTGTTGTGATGGATGGTGCGGGGCTGGATGACGACACGATGCAGACGTTTGCACGCTGGACAAATCTGGCCGAAACCACGTTCATCTGCCCGCCCACTGATCCCGCCGCGGATTATGACATCCGCATTTTCACCACCGCGCGCGAACTGCCCTTTGCGGGCCACCCGACGCTGGGCACGGCGACCTGTTGGTTGGCGGCGGGCAATACGCCAAAGAGCGCCGGAAAAATCGTGCAGAACTGCGGCGTTGGTCTGGTTGAAATTGACCTGACAGGCGACACACCCGCCTTCGTCGCGCCGCCCACGCAGATCACCGACATGCCACAGGCGGACGTCACGGCGATTGCCCAGGCGCTTAACCTTGATCCGAACCGCATCACGCACCACGCGGTTCTGAACAACGGCCCCGTCTGGCACGCAATTGAAATGGCGGATGCGGATGACCTGCTGACGCTGGACGCCGGTGCCATCACCCCCATCAAAGGCATCGCCGTCGGGCTGATTGCCCCCCATTCCTCGGGCGACGTGGATTACGAAGTGCGGATGTTTTCCATGTGGGGCGATCTGAAAGAAGACCCGATCACAGGATCTCTCAACGCGGCGCTGGCCCATTGGATGCAGGCACAGGGGCGTGTCACACAGCCCCATATCGTCGCCCAAGGCACGTGTATTTCACGCCACGGGCGCGTTCATGTGATCCCGAACGATGCGGGCGAAATCCGCATTGGCGGTCATACAAATATACTGATCGAAGGCCGCGTGACCCTCTAGCGGATCACATGCCCAGCGCTTCTTTATACATCTCAAGCACGGCTTCTTCTTCGGCGATGTCATCGCTGTCACGCTTGCGCAGGGCAATCACTTTGCGCATGATTTTGGTGTCGTAGCCACGCCCCTTCGCCTCAGCCATCACTTCTTTTTGCTGCTCGGCGAGGTCTTTTTTCTCGGCATCAAGGCGCTCGATCCGCTCGATAAACTGGCGCAGCTCGTCTGCGGTCACGCGGTAGCTGGTGTCGGTTGATGTATCGGACATATCAGGCCTCGTTTGTGTGGGGTCGGCCCCTTCCCTACCCCCGCGCGCGCAGCTCGGCAAGCGGTTGCGTGCGCCAGACACTCAGGTTAGGCCAACGTCAGGCAAAAGGGCCGGACACAAGGGGATAACAATGGAACTTCTGATCGGGCTTGGCGCAGTAATTTCCGTAATCGGGATCGCCGGAATCATCCTGAGCATCGTACAAGTGCGCCGCGCCAAAAATAACGCCACGAACGACGAAGACCTCAAGGCGAAAATCCAGTCCGCGATGCCGCTGAACCTCGGATCGTTTTTGCTATCCGTTCTCGGCCTTATGTGCGTCGTGGTTGGCGTGATCCTCGCCTAACGCATCAAACCCGCGGGCGTCTTTGATCGCGTCGTCCAACATCATTGGGACGGCCCAGATATCGCTGTTTTCGGCCCATTCGCGCATCGATGTGCGCAAACCGATCAGCCCCGTGGTTTGCACCGCGCGCAGCGGCCCGCCCATCCGGCGCGGAAACCCCAAACCATGCACCGCCAGCACATCAATATCGGATGGCCGCTGCACCGCGTTTTCCTCAACACAGGCGCCGCCTTCTGCCACCAGTGCCGCAATCAGCTGACGGGCAATCGTGTCATTGGCGGTGCTATTGTCCTTGCTGCCAAACGGCCCCTTGCGAAACCCGTAGGCAACCATCGCACCATCAACTTGCGCCTCGCTCGCGCCGTTCTCAACCAGATGATCGGCGGCCGCGCGCATCGCTTTGCGCAGGCGCTGGACGATGGATTTACCCATCGGATCAACAGGGCGAAACGCTGTACCGTCCCTCTCGATCAGGGCGTTGTCAATTTTGCGTTCGGCCATGAACACATGACGCAAAGCCACGGATTGGGGGTGATCCAGACAGCGCGCAAAGGCATCCGCCTCAAACGCAAGGGCGGCCTGAAACGGCAAAACCGCCGCGGCCTCAACGCAATCCACCGCCCGAAGCGGCGCGTGCAATGGATTATCCCGCAACGCTGTGCGCGCCTCGGCGATCGCGGACTGATGGGCCCGCGCATCCTTGAACTGGCTGCGGTTCTCACTGGTGCGGCGCGGCTTTTGGCCCCGTTCAACCAGTCGTTTGGCAAAGGCAATCGCGCCCGACCCCAAATCCCCCTGTACCAGACCATCGATCAACCCGATCCGGTGTGCGCTGGTGCTGTCTATGGAATTGGTCGAAATAATCATCTGCAACGCACGCTTCGCCCCGATTAGGCGCGTCAAACGCTGTGTGCCACCGGCCCCCGGGATCAGCCCCAACGCGACTTCGGGCAACCCGATCCGCGCCTCCGCATCCGCAAGCCGGAAATGCGCCGCCAGCGCGATTTCAGCCCCCCCGCCCAGCGCCTGCCCGTGGATCGCCGCCACAACAGGTTTGGTGCAGGCCTCAATGCGATCACACAATTGCGGCAAAGACGGCTGGCGTTCCGGGGCGCCGAATTCACGAATATCCGCGCCCGCTGAAAACATCCGCCCCGACGCCATCAGCACTGCGGCCTTGATATCATCGTTGGCATCAATGCGGGTCAGGACCTCCCAAAGGCCGGCGCGCAACGGGCCGGACAGCGCGTTCACAGGTGGCGCATCCAGCGTCACAACCGCAATGCCCTCCAAAACCCGAAATCGAACCAACCTGGCCATCGCCGATCATCCCGTCATCGCCCGCACAAACAAAAGCACGCAGACTTATACTGATAGAATGACAACAGACACCCGAAAGGGAAAGCCCTCAGTTAACCATGATTAAGAAGGCGCGCGCCTACGCCTTATCCAGCGCATCAAATCGCAAGCCCCGGGCAACAGCGCGGGCCACAACCGGGTTTTGCAATGTCTCCAGTACCGCACGGCTGATCGCAACCTGACGGGCGTCAACGTGCATCCGTGTGCTCAGTCGCAAAGACATCACCTTGCGGCGGTGGCTGTCCGACGTCATCGGCATACCTGTCATGACAAGGCCTCCCACCCAATCCTAACTCAGTGTAAATTGCACGGTATGCAATCGCGTACGCACACGCTATCCGCGATTTGATTCAAAATATACCCGCCAAAATATCGCACCCCGTTTTAGGCGCAAAATACCTCATAAAGGCGCTCAAGGATCGGGGTCACGCGCGGGTCCGACAGCGTGTAACGGATCGTGCGCCCGTCGCGTTTGGCAGACACCAGCCCTTGATCGCGCAGCCGCGCCAGCTGGCCGGACACATAAGACTGGCTCGCGCCCAGCGCCTCCTCCAGCTCTCCGACACTGCGCTCGCCCTCCAGCAGGGCACACAAAAGGCGCAGGCGTTGGGGGTTTGACAACATCTTGAGCACCCCGGCCGCTTCATGGGCGGCGGCATCCATGGTTTGCGCCAACAGTGCGGCATCAGACAGGTCCCGAGAGGTCATGCCCCTTGGTAACGGCCCGTGCGCAGGGTTTCAAGAATGCTGCACCTGCAAAGCCAGTCTGGACGCCCCCGTTTACCCGTCGTAAAACACCGCATGGATATTCGCCCGCTGACCCCCGCCTACGCCGTTTCACCGCAAGTGAACCCCGAAGATTTCGCCGCCATTGCCGCGGCCGGGTTTACAACCGTGATCAACAATCGCCCCTGCGTCGAAATCCCGCCAAGCCATCACGCAGACCGCATGCGGGACGCGGCACAGGCCGCAGGCCTGACATTTGTGACCCTGCCGCTGACCCATGACACGATGAACGAAACAACCGCCAACGCACAAAAAGCCGCCTGTGATGCGTCAAGCGGTCCGGTGTTTGCCTATTGCGCGTCTGGCACGCGCTGCACGATCATCTGGGCGTTCAGCCGGGCCCGCGATATGACACCCGATGACATCATCGCCGCTGCCGCCGCGCAGGGTTATGATATTTCCATGATGCGCCACCAATTGTCCCAGCTGCACGGAACCTAGGCCGCCCCGCTGTCAATCAGACCATCCACCGGCGGGATTTCCAGTTCGGGCAACGGCGCTGCTCTGGGCGTGTCGTCCTGCAATTCAATTGTTTCGACCTCAACGCGCACCGCCCGTTTGCCCGCCACCTGACCAAGGCGCGCCATGGCAACCTTTTGCCCGCCCGGCCCCACCAGCGACACCGACCCGACAGTGGTGCCCGCCAGTTGCAGAACCTGCCCGACCTCGAATTCCTCAATCTTGGACATGGGCAACACCATGCGCGCCAGCACGGCCTCAAGATCCGCGGGCGCCTCTTCTACGGCGCCGCGCAGCGCCATGGACCACTCCGGCGCGGTGTCATGGGCGGCAATCGGCGTTGTCACGTCCGGTCGCATAGCGATCAACATTTCACCCTGCCGCTCGCTTCCTCCAAGCTGCACAGATATGCGCCAACTGCGATACAGCCCCGGCGTCATGACCAATCCGGCCGTGCGCAAATCGTCCATCGGGCCCATGTCATAGGCCGCAGGGTCCAGCACGCCCGCGCCGAACCCGACATCGGCCAATTCGCGCAACAACTGCGACGCAAACGGCACCGCCAACACCGCATCCGTGCGCGTGACTTTCCTCTCATCCTCGCTCGCGGCCAACAAATTGCCCATCGTCTGCATTTCAACCAACGCAGATCGCAATGCAGGATTGATCAGGAACAACCCGGTCAGCCCCGGATTCGAACCATCGCGCAGCCCGATCACAACCCAGTCTTCCGGCCCGCTTTCAATCAGCGCCTCCGCCTCAAGGTTTTCTTCTGCAATTCCAAGAACAGAGGCCGACAACCCAACAGCCTTATCCGCCGCACGGCCCAACGCACGGCGCATCTGGCGCATAGGAGTCGGCGCCGGGCCCTGCGCATCCGGGTCCGGTTCGGGCGGCGTCAGCCCTAATTTATGGGCCAGAACTGCGTTTAACGCATCCATTTCAAAGGCATCCTGCACAATGGGTCATGGCCCAGACTACGCCGCCCAAGGTTACGAAACCTCTAACGGGCCAACTATTGCGCAGCCAGTGCGACAGCGGCGGGAATAGTCACGCGAAATCCCGCGCCCCCCTGACCGGGCAGATAGGTCACATCGCCGCCCAGTGCGGTCATGATCTGGCGGCAAATCGACAGGCCAAGGCCCGCCCCCCCGGCCTTACCCGCATCCTCAAGCCGTGAAAATTTCTCAAAGATCATCGACTGGCTTTCTTTGGGCACACCCGCACCATTGTCGCAAAAATCAACAACAGTCTGCCCGTTGATCTGGCGCACAATGATGCGCAATTCAGGGTCATCGGCCATGCAGTATTTCGCGGCATTGCTGATCAGATTGATGAACACCTGCGCCAACCGTTCCAGATCGGTTGTCAGCGGCACGCCCTCATTTACCGCACGCCGCGAAATCACCAGATCATCAGGTGCAACACCGGATGCCATGATGGCGCGGTCCAGAACCTCCGCCAGCGTGCCCTCCCCGATGTTGAGCTGAACCTGCCCGCTTTCCAGCACCCCAAGATCCAGAAGATCGTCCAAAAGACGGGTCAGGCGGTTGGTTTCATCGTGAATAATTCCGGCAAATTTCTTGCGCGCCTCGTCTTCGATTTCACCATCGCGCAGAATGTCGGAAAACGATCTGATAGACGTCATCGGGGTGCGCAATTCATGGCTGATCTGGCTTAGAAATGCGTCCTTCTGGATCGACAACGCCGTCAGTTTTTCGTTGGCCTCACGCAGCGCGCGTGCGGTGCGGTCCTGTTCGGCTGATTTCGCCTCAAGCTGGCTGGAATATTCCATAATCTGCGCGGTTTCATCGGCCACGGCGATCAGATCATCCACACTGACCATCGCGCCTTCGGTCAGTTGTGCCATCATCGCATGGGCCGTCGCCGCACCAACAGAACCGGACAATTCGCGTTCCAACCGGCTGATAAAATCCGGCGTGACATCAGGCAAAAACCCGTCTTTGCCTTGGGATCGCGCCTCTGCCTGAAAAATCGATTGCGCCTCAGCGCCGCCCAAAATCCGCTGGGCCATGACCAGCAAATCCTCGGCCTGCGCGGCAGATTGTGACCACGTGCGCGCACCGCTGGAATAGTCGTACACATTGACAAACTGCGCGCCTTGCAGCCGTTCCAGCGGGTTGGGGAATGTCAGGATCGACACCACAATCAACGCGCCTGTGTTCAGCAACATGGACCAGAACACCGCATGCACGAACGGATCGATCCCTTCGATCCCGAACAACGCATAAGGGCGCAGCCAGTTGATGCCGAACGGGCCCTGATCAAACACCGCTTGGGAAATGACCGCATCCACACCGAAGCTTGGCAAAAACTGGGTCCAGGCCCAGACCGCGAAGCCAATTGAAATGGCAGCCCCCGCGCCCCAACGGTTCGCCCCGCGCCAGAACACGCCGCCAATCATGGCCGGCAAAACCTGCGTCACGCCTGTAAAGCTGACCAAACCGATGGCCGCCAGCGCCCCGCCCCCGCCGGACAGACGGAAATAGATATAGCCCAGCGCCAAAATCACCCCGATAGAAATGCGCCGCGACATCACGACCACGTCGCGCACATCGCCGGATACCACCGCCCCCGGCGTGCGCGCGTTCAGCCAGCTGGGCACAACGATGTGGTTGGACACCATCGTCGCCAGCGCCAGCGTCGCCACGATCACCATGGACGTCGCCGATGAAAACCCGCCCAAGAACGACAAAATCGCCAGCCCCTCGCGCCCCTCGGATAAGGGCAGCGTGACGACAAACAAATCAGGGTTCGCGCCCGCGGGCATCAAATCAAGACCCACGACAGCGATGGGCACGACAAACAGGCTCATCAACAGCAGATATGTTGGAAATGCCCAGCTTGCGGTGCTCACCGTGCGTTCGTCGGAATTTTCCACCACCAGCACCTGAAACATGCGCGGCAGGCACAAAAACGCCGCCGCCGACACAAAGATCAGCCCGATCCAGCGGCTGGGTTGCGGCGCCCATTGGGACTGTGCGGAGGCATCGATCAGATCCATCGTCGGGCCAATGCCCCCCGCCACGCCCCACACGACGAACACCCCGACAGCGATCAGCGCAAACAGCTTCACCACGGCCTCAACGGCGATGGCCAGAACAATACCGTGATGGCGTTCATGGGCATCCAGATTGCGCGTGCCGAACAACACGGTGAACACCGCCAGACCCGCCGCCACCCACATCGCGGCCCCGTTCAGATCGCCCGCCTCCCAGACCTCACCAGAACTGGCGGCAAACACGGCGATGGATTGCGTCACCGATTGCAGCTGAAGCGCGATATAGGGCGTGGTTCCAACGATAGCGAGCACCGTGACAAGCACCCCCAAAAAGGTAGATTTCCCGAACCGCGATGAAATCAAATCCGCAATGGACGTCAAACGCTGCGTGCGCCCGATCCGCACCAGTTTGCGCACCAACCACCACCAGCCGATCATCACCAATGTCGGCCCCAGATAGATCGTCAAAAATTCAAGGCCGGACCGCGCCGCATAGCCCACCGCGCCATAAAACGTCCACGCAGTGCAATAAATACTGAGTGATAATGTGTAGATCGCCGAAGACCGCAGCCACGCGGTTTTGCCCATGGCAGCGCGGCGTTCTGCGGCAAAGGCCACCGCGAACAAGAACACCACATATGCAATGGACACAAAGACAAGCAGGTTAAACGAAATCATTCGTCACCACCTTTCTTGCCCGCCCCCTCGGCGCTGTCATCCGGCGTTTCAAACTGCAACACCCGCGACAGCGCGAACGCAATCACAACCAACACGACCCACAATCCGAACAGATAATAAATGCCGCTGCTGGTCAGGCTCTGATCTGTTTGCGCGCGCGGCCACATCAGCGGCAGCAACATCATTACGGCGGCAAACAAAGGCACCATACGAGCCGCATCGCGAAACCGGCGCTGTCGATAGCTGCCCCGTTCCAGAAATTCCGTGCGCCCGCGATTGCTCATGTTTGTTCCGCCATCACATCACGACGTGGCCAGCGTGCGCACGCAATCCAGAATGTCGGCGTTGGAAAACGGCTTGGTCATGAAATGCGTCGCGCCAAGGCGTTCGGCCATATCACGGTCCTTGGCCTGCCCGCGCGCGGTCAGCATCATCACGGGCACCGACGCCGTCACGCCATCCGCCCGCAAATCGCGCAGAATGTCATAGCCCGACCGCCCCGGCAGCATCACATCAAGAATGATCAGGTCCGGCACGCCTTGCAGCACCTTATCCATCGCCGTTTCCCCGTCTGAATGGGTGTGCACCGTCCAGCCGTCCTTGGACAGGATATAGCTGATGGCCTCAATGATGTTCGGCTCGTCTTCGATCAACAGCACACGTTGGCCCATGTTGTGATCCCTCCCCAATGGTCTCGCGCCCTCCCAAGGCACGACGTGCAGATTATCGCGCTCCGGCAGGTTAAGTCAAAGGCGCGTTACAACAGGCTCGGGTGGCGGCGCGCGGCGCAGTCGTTCACCGGGCACACACGACAGCCCGGCCCAACCACATCTGGCGTTTCATTGGTGCGTGCAGGGCGCACCAGCATCGTCGCCACCACACGTGGTTCTGCCCCAAAGGCCACATCGCCCACGGCCCCCGCAACGGCGAAACATTCAAACGGCGTGCGCGCCGCACCGGGCAGGCGCACAACGCGGCGCAACGCCCGCCCCGGTTGCGACATCGCCTGATACAGCGGCCACAACGGGCACGCCGCCCCCGACCGTGGCAACCGGAAATCAAGCACGGGCTTTTGAAACGTCACAACCCCCGCGCCGTCACACACCGCCAACCCCATCAGGGGCGCATCTGCACTGGCGGGCAAATGGGTCAACCGCCGCAGGATCATATCAAGCGGCACCTGAAACCGCGCCGCTAGACGTGCCGGATCAAACGCAAGCGCGCGTGCGGCTTGCATAAATTCCGCCAACGGCAGTGCGGCGGCATCGCGCGCCGCGCCCTGTGCCCAATTGGTCAGGATGGCATGCGTGGCCTTGTCTGCGCTTGCGTCAAACGTCGCGGGTTCTGCGGTTTCGGATTGGGGCAGATAAAACCCGTTCTGGGCCATGATCGCTTCTGCCTGTTCCAGCGGCGATGCATCCTGCGCGCCGCCCCCCTCCATCTCCATATCCAGAAACCCCAGCAAGGCCTGTGAACTTTCGGCCAGACGGGCTGAATCCGTGTCGATGTTGGTGTGAAACCGCCCGCGCCAATCTGCATCGAGATCCGGCGTTTCCGCCAGAATGGACGCGGTTGATCTGATCGCCGTTGCCGTTGAAATCACCTCGTGCAGGGACGTGGCGATCTGCGTGTCATGGGCCAGACGGTTGGACAGCGCCTCGGTGCGCGCCTCAAGCTGGATGATACGCGCGCGCTGTGCAGCCACCAATGCCGCCCACCCCGGAAACCGCGCCACCAGTTCTTCGGCGCGCGCATCCTCAACGCTGATACCGGGAAACGACGCCGCCGCCTCGCTTACGGGGCCCAACACGGACGCCGCCGTTTCGTCCTCCAGCAGCTTCGCGTCAATCTCAAGCACCCGCGCCAAATCCCCCAACAACCTTGCGCCGATTCTGCGCCGGTTGTGTTCGATCAAATTCAGGTAAGACCCCGAAATCCCGATCGCTTTGGCCACATGCGCCTGCCGCAATCCGATATCCAACCGCCGGTTGCGCACCCGCGTCCCTGTCAGCACCCGTTCTGCCATTACGATTCCCTTAACCTTTTCAGCGAAATTCTGCGCCGCTTAGATAATTTCTTTACAAAATACCGCTTCGCCGCGTCGATGTCTTTACAAAAATGTGATTACTCTCTCGGCGGTTATTGAGACCGTGTAAAAACTACCGTCTATTGGGTATGCTACTAAAAGCACGTGCATCGCGGCGGGAGGCTTCGATGCATTTCTCTAGGGAGGATAATAAATGTCCAAATCAAACTTTACACGTCGTGGTGTGATCAAGACAGGTGCCGTTGCTGGTGCCGGTCTCGCGGTTCCACAGTACCTGCGCGCTGATGGCCATGCTGGCTTCACCAACGCACCGGGCGACTCCGAAGTCGTTCTCGGCTTCAACGTTCCACAGTCCGGTCCTTACGCGGACGAGGGCGCAGACGAACTGCGCGCCTATGAGCTGGCAGTCGAGCACCTGAACGGTGGCGGCGACGGCGGCATGTTGCAGACGTTCTCATCCAAAGCTCTCGATGGTACAGGTATCCTGGGCCGCGAAGTGAAGTACGTCACAGGCGACACACAGACAAAATCCGACGCGGCGCGCGCATCTGCACGTTCCATGATCGAAAAAGACGGCGCTATCATGATCACGGGTGGTTCGTCCTCCGGTGTTGCTGTTGCGGTTCAGGCACTTTGCCAAGAAGCCGGCATCATGTTCATGGCGGGTCTGACCCACTCCAACGACACAACCGGTAAGGACCGCAAGGCCAACGGTTTCCGTCACTTCTTCAACTCCTACATGACCGGTGCTGCACTCGCGCCTGTTCTGGCGGCGCAGTACGGCACAGACCGTAAGGCATACCACCTGACAGCCGACTACAACTGGGGCTACACAACTGAGGAAGCCATCCGCGCCTCCACAGAAGCCATGGGTTGGGAAACAGTGAACTCGGTGAAAACACCGCTGACACAGACGGACTTCTCGTCCTACATCGCACCTGTCCTGAACTCCGGTGCCGACGTTCTGGTTCTGAACCACTACGGCGGAAACATGATCAACTCCCTGACGAACGCTGTTCAGTTCGGCCTGCGTGATGCGCAAGCCAACGGTAAGAACTTCGAAATCGTTGTTCCTCTCTACTCCGAGCTGATGGCTCGTGGTGCGGGCGCGAACATTGCAGGTATCCTTGGTTCGCAGAACTGGGACTGGAAGATCGAAAACCAGCTGGGCGCGAAGTACGCAGGTACAAACGCATTCGTTCAGTCGTTTGGTACAAAGTACGGCTTCCCACCATCACAGGCGGCGCACACAACATACGTGCAGACCCTGCTGTATGCGGATGCTGTTCAGCGTGCGGGTTCCTTCGCACCATGTGCAGTTGTCGAAGCCCTCGAAGGCTTTGAATTTGACGGCATGGGCAACGGCCCAACACTGTATCGTGCGGACGATCACCAGTGCTTCAAGGACGTTCTCGTCGTGCGCGGCAAAGAGAACCCCGAAAACGAATTCGACCTCGTTGAAATCGTTGAAGTTACGCCAGTTGATCAGGTCACATATGCACCAGATCACCCACAGATGGGCGGCGCAGATGCGTCCCTCGGTGAGTGCAACAACGGCGCATAAGCCACTTTGTCCGGGCGATCTCGTGTCGCCCGGACACCTTATTTCTAAGACAATTCAACACCCCGCCGCGTACCAGTATGCTTTCACTGCGCGTGCGGAGCCTATGCACCCCGATCAGAGGTAACCGCCCCCATGGACCAGATCATCGTTCAAGTTCTCAACGGTCTCGACAAAGGCTCCGCTTATGCGTTGATCGCCCTTGGCCTGACCATCATCTTTGGCACATTGGGCGTTGTGAACTTCGCCCACGGTGCTTTGTTCATGATGGGCGCGTTCTGCGCTGTTATCACATCGAAAATCCTGTCCGCATCCCACCGCGTGGTGGATGAAACCCGCACAGACTTCCTCGGCAATCCGCTCGAGGTCGAAACATTCTATGTGCAGGACTGGTTCGGTATGGCCGCCGGTCAGACCATTATGGAATGGGCCGTGCCCATCGCGATCATCTTTGCCATTCCGGTGATGATCCTTGTGGGCTTTGCGATGGAACGCGGGTTGATCAAACACTTCTATCACCGCCCCCACGCCGACCAGATCCTCGTGACGTTTGGCCTCGCGCTGGTGATCGGTGAAATCATCAAATACACATTCGGTGCCAACCCGATCCAGACCCCTGCCCCACCGGCCTTTACCGGCTCTTTGGATTTCGGCGTGTTCCTCGGATACGAAGCACAGACCATCATGTATCCCTACTGGCGCTTAGTCTATTTCTTCTTCTCCGCGATCATCATCGCCGCTGTGTTCGCCTTTTTGCAATTCACCACCTTCGGCATGGTTGTGCGTGCAGGCATGGCGGATCGTGAAACTGTCGGCCTTCTGGGCATCAACATCGACAAACGCTTTACGTTCATGTTCGGTCTTGCAGCGGCAGTCGCAGGTGTGGCGGGCGTGATGTATGCGCCGATCGTTGCCCCGAACTATAACATGGGCCTCGACTTTCTGGTGCTCAGCTTTGTTGTGGTTGTTGTGGGCGGCATGGGCTCACTGCCCGGTGCTGTCGCGGCTGGCTTCCTTCTGGGGATCCTCGAAAGCTTTGCATCCATGCCAGCCATCGTCGACATCCTGCCCGGCATCAACCAAATCATCATCTACCTTGTCGCAATTCTGATCCTGCTGACCCGCCCACGTGGTCTGATGGGTCGCAAAGGCGTGATGGAGGAATAATCCAATGACAGATCAAACAACACAAACGCCGGTCTCCACACCGGCCCGCGCAAAACCCGCCAAGGGCGGATTTCTGGGGCTGACCTCAAACGACAGCACCTTGCTGATGATCATCTTTGGTTTGCTGATCTTTGCACCCTTCATCCTGAATCCCTTCCCCGAAGGATCAGCGATGGCGCAATTCAACGCGGGCTACCCCGACTTGATGCAGCGTTTCGTGATCTTCGGCATCTTCGCCATCGGGTTCAACATTCTGTTTGGCCTTACGGGCTACCTCAGCTTTGGACACGCCGCCTTTCTCGGTGTCGGATCCTACGCCGCGATCTGGAGCATGAAGCTGGTCACGCTCAACGTGATCCCGGCCATCATCATGGCGATCATCGTGGCGGGTGCGTTTTCATGGGTGGTTGGTAAAATCTCCCTGCGCCGCTCGGGTATCTACTTTTCGATCCTGACACTGGCGTTTGCGCAAATGTCCTACGCCCTCGCTTATTCGGTGCTGACACCGATCACAGGTGGTGAAACGGGCCTTCAGATCAAGAACACGGACAACCCGTTGTTCGGGTCTTTGAACCCCGGTGAAATCGGGCGCGCTAATTTCTTCGGGCTTGAAATGGGCAATTCCTACATGCTGGAAATCGGCAATTGGGTGTTCACGTTCAACCTTGGCTACTACATCGCTGCCGTTGCCATGCTGGTCGCGTTCTATCTGTCCATCCGCATCTTCCGCTCTCCGTTCGGGATCATGCTGCGGGCGGTCAAATCCAACCAGCAGCGGATGAACTACACAGGTCTTGAACCCAAACGCTACACGCTCTGGGCCTTCGTGATTTCTGGCATGTTTGCCGGTTTGGCCGGTGGTCTGATGGTCGCCATGGATACCCAAGTTGGCCCCGAACGCATGTTCTGGACAGCCTCGGGCGAAGTCGTGATCATGACGATCCTGGGCGGTGCGGGCACCCTGATGGGCCCAGTGCTGGGCGCGGGCTTTATCAAGTACCTCGAAAACATCGTGTCCAAAATCAACAAGGACATCTTGCACCAGTGGTTCGCCTTCCTGCCCGACGGGTTCGAAGATTTGATGGTCACGCTGGTCTACCCTTTCGTGGGCAAAGGCTGGCACCTGACCATGGGCATCTTGTTCATGCTGGTCGTGATCTTCCTGCCCGGTGGTCTGGTAGAAGGCGGCAAACGCATCGCTGGCCTGTTCACCCGCAAGAAAACCGCAGATAAGGAATCCTGAACATGGCAATCCTCTCAGTCAAAGGCGTCAACAAACGCTTCGGCGGCCTTCAGGCCCTCGGTGATGTGAACCTCGACGTGGAAGAAAACACCTGCCACGCGATCATCGGCCCGAACGGCGCGGGTAAATCCACCCTTCTCAACGTGCTGGTCGGAAAACTGATCCCGGATTCAGGGTCTGTCGTGTTTGACGGCCAATCCGTGCTGGGGCGCAAACCGCACCAGATCAACCAGATGGGTATTTCCCGCGTGTTCCAGACACCGGAAATCTTCGGCGATCTGACGGTGATCGAAAACATGCTGATCCCGTGTTTTGCCAAACGCGACGGCAGCTTTCGCATGCACGCCATCGAATCCGTGCGCGACGAAGGCGACATGATCGCAAAGGCCGAATCCATGCTCGACGAAGTCAACATGCTCGACAAAACCGACATGCTGGCATCTTCGATGTCACGGGGCGACAAACGCCGCCTTGAAATGGCGATGTGCCTTGTGCAGGAACCCCGCCTTTTGCTGCTGGATGAACCCACAGCAGGCATGGCCCGCGCAGATACGGAAAACACGATCCAGCTGCTCAAGGACATCCGTACATCCCGCGGCATCACCATGGCGATCATTGAACACGACATGAACGTGGTGTTTTCACTGGCCGAACGCATCACCGTTCTGGCCCAAGGCACCCCTCTTGTCGAAGATACGCCCGACAACATCAAAGGCCACCCGAAGGTCCGCGAAGCCTACCTCGGCGAAGCGCAGGTTTAAGGAACAGCCGTCGGATACCCTTGGGAATCCGCGCAAGTAAGGAAGTACCATGACACACGTTGAAGAACTCCGCCCCGAAGGCACATTCGACAAAAACCGCAATATGGCCTCCACCAATGCCAAATTCCTGTCCGTCTGGAACATGGAAGCCTACTACGGCGAAAGCTACATCGTCCAAGGCGTCAGCTTTGACATCCACGAGGGCGAAATCCTTGCACTGCTGGGGCGCAACGGTGCGGGCAAAACCTCCACCCTGCGCGCGCTGGCCCGCATGGATGACCCACAGCTGAACAGTGGTGAAATCTGGCTTGATCACCAGCCCGTCCACGACATGAAATCATGGCAGGCGTCACAATCCGGCATTCAGCTTGTGCCCGAAGACCGCTCCATCATTCCCGGCCTCACCGTCGAAGAAAACCTCAAGCTCGCACAGATCGCACCGCCCAAGGGCTGGTCGCTGGAACGGGTCTATGAATTGTTCCCCCGCCTCAAGGAACGCCGCAAACAGGACGGCGTGACATTGTCGGGCGGCGAACAGCAAATGCTCGCCATCGCGCGCGCCCTGTGCCGCGACATCAAAGTGCTGCTGCTTGATGAACCTTACGAAGGCCTCGCGCCCGTCATCGTGCAAGAAATCGCCAAGACGCTGGAACTGATCCGCGACCAAGGCATCACGACCATCATCGTAGAACAAAACGCCGTCGCCGCGCTGAAACTGGCCGACCGCGCCGTGATCCTCGACATCGGCAAAGTCGTCTATGATGGCTCCGCAAAAGAGGTGCTTGAGGACGAGGATTTGCGCTCCAAATACCTCGCAATCTGACTTTCGTTGGGCAGGATACGTCCTGCCCGACACGTCTCACGGGTTTTGTGTTCAAGGTCAGTGGCTTAGCGAAAATCGGCCCCAAAGCCCAGATATCGTGCCATACCAGACCCATACTGAACCCATACCAAACCCATACCGCCCAAAATACAAATGAGGGACCCCATGTCCAACACATACCCCCCCACCGATGCCTTCGCCAAAACCGCCCACGCGGACGCAGAAACCTATGCAAAGATGTACGCAGATTCCATGGCCGATCCGGATGCGTTCTGGGGTGAACATGGCAAGCGGATTGATTGGATTAAGCCTTATTCTAAGGTGAAAAACACCTCCTTTGCCCCTGGAAACGTTGACATTAAATGGTTCGAGGACGGCACGCTGAACGTCTCTGCCAACTGCGTGGACCGCCACGTTGAAACGCGCGGCGATCAAACGGCAATCATCTGGGAACCGGACGATCCAAACACCACCGACGCGATGCACATCACCTACCGTGACTTGCAAACCAGCGTCAGCAAAATGGCAAATATCCTGCAAGATCTGGGGGTTAGCAAAGGCGACCGCGTCGTAATCTACCTCCCCATGATCCCCGAAGCCGCCTATGCGATGCTGGCCTGTACGCGCATCGGCGCGGTGCATTCCATCGTGTTCGCAGGCTTTTCACCGGATGCCTTGGGTGCACGGATCAACGGCTGCGACGCCAAAGTCGTCATCACCGCCGATCACGCACCACGCGGCGGGCGCTCTACCCCGTTGAAATCTAACGCGGATGCGGCACTGCTGCACTGTAAGGAATCTGTTAAGTGTCTTGTGGTAAAACGCACAGGCGAACAGACCACGTGGACAGATCGCGATTATTCCTACAACGACATGGTGCTTGAGGCTGACGATTACCAAAAACCCGTAGAAATGGCCGCCGAAGACCCGCTGTTCATCCTCTACACCTCCGGTTCGACCGGCCAGCCCAAAGGCGTCGTTCACACAACAGGCGGTTACCTCGTCTACGCCGCGATGACGCATGAATACACGTTCGATTATCACGACGGCGATGTGTTCTGGTGCACCGCAGACGTCGGCTGGGTCACAGGCCACAGCTATATCGTCTACGGCCCGCTGGCCAACGGCGGCACGACGATCATGTTTGAAGGCGTGCCCACCTACCCTGACGCGGGTCGGTTCTGGGAAGTCTGTGCAAAGCACAAGGTTAACCAATTCTATACCGCCCCCACCGCCATCCGCGCGCTGATGGCCGCAGGGCCAGAATGGGTGGAAAAACATGACCTTAGCGATCTAAAACTGCTCGGCTCCGTTGGTGAACCGATCAACCCCGAGGCTTGGAATTGGTACTATAACGTGGTCGGCAAAGGGAATGTGCCCATCGTCGACACCTTCTGGCAGACCGAAACTGGTGGCCATATGCTCACTCCGCTGCCCGGTGCCACGACCCTGAAACCCGGTGCCGCACAGGCCCCGTTCTTTGGCGTCAAACCTGTGGTCCTCGATCCTCAATCGGGCGAAGAAATTCACGGGAACGACGTCGAAGGCGTGCTGTGCATCGGTGACAGCTGGCCCGGCCAGATGCGCACCGTCTGGGGCGATCACGAACGGTTCGAAAAGACCTATTTCGGCGATTACGCAGGCTATTATTTCTCCGGTGACGGCTGCAAACGCGACGCAGACGGCGATTACTGGGTCACGGGCCGCGTGGACGATGTGATCAACGTGTCCGGCCACCGCATGGGCACCGCAGAGGTCGAATCCGCCCTTGTGGCCCACGTCAAAGTCGCCGAAGCGGCCGTTGTGGGCTACCCCCACGACATCAAAGGCCAAGGCATCTACGCCTACGTGACCTTGATGAACAACGAAGAACCTTCCGAAGACTTGCGCAAGGAACTTGAAAAATGGGTCCGCTCCGAAATCGGCCCCATCGCCAAACCGGACCTTATTCAATGGGCGCCGGGCCTGCCGAAAACCCGTTCCGGCAAGATCATGCGCCGCATTCTGCGCAAGATCGCCGAGGATGATTTTGGTGCCTTGGGCGACACGTCCACCTTGGCAGACCCAAGCGTGGTCGAAGACCTGATCGAAAACCGGATGAACAAAAGCAGCTGATCCGGCATCAACCCTAAGAAAAAACGCCGCGCAGTCCGTCTGTGCGGCGTTTTTACGTGGGCATGCGGAATTTTTCACGATTCCTTAAATCTTTTGCTGTCTTATATCTGTGGTGGGGGCTCCGTTCTAAGGATTGGAGCACAAGATGGAACTTCAAGTAACGCAAGGGCAAGCTCCTGCTTTGACAGCACAACAAGCCGCACCAGAACCTGCGCAACCGGATGGGCGTGCGTCCGCAGATGCAGCGGCAACCACAAAAGACCCCTCCCCAGATATTCCGATCCCCGCCCCGGCAAGCCCGTCCCAGACTGGTTTGGTCAGTAAAGCCGCATTATCTGACGAAGATGCCGCACCAAAACTGGATACCTCCGGCGTGTCCGAGGTCCAGCGCATGCTGAAACCTTACGGCATCTCTATGCTGCCCGAAAAGCAGGACGCCCCCAAACAGAACCTCCCCCCAGAGGCATGATCGATCCGTTCTGACTGACGTGGCGTCATTTTTCCCCGCCTCGCCCGCTTCCCCCCCTCGCCACCTTGGTGTAGGACTTTGTTAGCGTTTGCGCTAAACCCAGCGTACACGCCCAAAAGACAGGCAACAGGACAGGCTAAAAGCCGGGGGAACAATGACCAAAAAAACGCCTCATGATACCGATGTCAGCTTTATTCAGGCACTGGCCGAACTGCTGCGCGAAAATGATCTGACCGAACTTCAGGTCAAACGCGAATACGGCGAAAACGACGCGCTGAACGTGCGCGTCAGCCGCCAGCACCCCGCACAGGTCGTGACCCAGATGGCACCAGCGCCAGCCGCCGCGCCAGTTGCGCCCGCCGCAGCCCCCGCAGCCGCACCTGCCGCTGAACCAACAGCAGACCCGGCAAGCCTGCCAGGCGCTGTAACGTCACCCATGGTCGGGACCGTCTACATGGCACCCGAACCGGACGCGCCCGCCTTCGTTAAAGTCGGCGACAGCGTCAAAGAAGGCGACACATTGCTGATCATCGAAGCAATGAAAACCATGAACCACATTCCCGCGCCCAAATCCGGCACGGTCAAGCGCATCGTCGTTGGTGACGGCGCGCCCGTGGAATTCGGCGCCCCGCTGATGATCGTCGAATAGGCCTGCGCCATGTTTGACAAAATCCTCATCGCGAACCGCGGCGAAATAGCCCTTCGTGTCATCCGTGCCTGTCGCGAAATGGGCATCGGATCCGTTGCCGTTCATTCCACCGCTGATGCTGATGCGATGCACGTGCGTATGGCGGACGAATCCGTTTGTATTGGCCCGCCCTCTGCACAGCAAAGTTACCTCAGCTTTCCAGCCATCATCTCGGCCTGTGAAATCACCGGGGCACAAGCAATCCACCCCGGCTATGGTTTCCTGAGCGAGAACGCCCAGTTCGTGCAGATCGTCGAAGACCACGGCCTGACATTTATCGGCCCCACCGCGGAACATATCCGCACGATGGGCGATAAAATTACCGCCAAGGATACGATGAAGGCCCTTGGCGTGCCGTGCGTGCCAGGGTCCGAAGGCGGTGTAGATACCGTCGAAGACGCCCTTAAAATTGGCGAAGAATTCGGCTATCCCGTTATTATCAAGGCCACAGCAGGTGGCGGCGGTAAGGGGATGAAGGTCGCCAATTCCGCCGAAGACATGAAATCTGCATTCCAGACGGCCCGCGCCGAAGGGAAATCAAATTTCGGCAATCCCGATGTCTACATCGAGAAATATCTGACCACCCCGCGCCACATCGAAATCCAGGTTTTCGGTGACGGAAAAGGCAATGCCGTGCATTTGGGCGAACGTGATTGTTCGCTTCAGCGCCGCCACCAAAAAGTGTTCGAAGAAGCCCCCGGCCCCGCGATCAGCGCCAAGGAACGCGCCGAAATCGGCAAAGTCTGCGCCGACGCCTGTGCGCGCATCAACTACATCGGTGCCGGCACGATCGAATTTCTGTACGAGAACGGCGAGTTTTATTTCATCGAAATGAACACCCGTCTTCAGGTGGAACACCCCGTTACTGAGGCCATTTTCGATCAGGACCTTGTGCGCGAACAAATCCGTGTGGCGTCCGGCATGCCAATGTCATTCACGCAGGACGATCTGAAAATTCGCGGCCACGCGATCGAAGTGCGGATCAATGCGGAAAAGCTGCCTAATTTCTCACCCTGCCCGGGTCGGATCACGCAGTTTCACGCCCCCGGTGGCCTCGGCGTGCGGATGGATTCCGCGCTTTATGACGGCTATTCAATCCCGCCGTACTACGACAGCTTGATCGGCAAATTGATCGTCCACGGCCGCGATCGCCCCGAAGCACTGGCCCGTTTGGCCCGCGCCCTTGGGGAATTGATCGTGGACGGAGTAGATACGACCGTGCCGTTGTTCCATGCATTGTTGCAAGAAGATGCAGTGTTAACAGGGGATTACAACATCCACTGGCTGGAACACTGGCTCGAGGAAAACCTACAGTAATTATTTGGGGCGCAGCACGCAGGTGCCGCGCCTCATCTTTTCACTGCGGTAATAATCCGACACACCGCGCCGGTCATCTTCGGCGCGCGCGTTCCAATCCACCCAATCAATATCAAACGCCAGCGCCTCTGCCATTTTTTCCATCGCGCGAAAACTCGGCACCGCTTTGATCGCACGTTCCTGCCCTTCGTACTGCGGGATCGCGTTCAGGACGTTGGACGTGCGTTCGGTGATCAGCATCATGATCGGCGCGGGTCGCAACAGAAATTCACTGTCCACAATGATCAGTTTTGGCTTCAATCTCCGGACCAATTGGAACAGGCGGAAATGATCCATAAGGTGGTACAGAATTCCAAAAACACCAACAACATCATAGGTTTCCCCGTTGGCGATGGCTTTTTCCATTCCTTCATACAGATCATCAACGCGCAATTCGATTTTGTCACGCAGGGCGGCATCTGGATAGTCGGTGAACTTGTCCACCATGTCCTGCCGCCCCTCGATCCCGACAACAGACGCGGCCCCCGCCCCCGCAAAGGCATAACACCAGCGCCCGTCATGGGACGCCAGATCAAGAACCTTGGCGCCTGAAATGTCACCCTCAAAGGGTTCGATCAGCGCTTCGTAGCGTTTGTTCATACGGGGTACGGGCGCGGAATGGTCGTGGTAGTGTGGAAGATCCGCGATAAAATCAAAAAAGCCCAAGTCAAATGCCCCTCTCTAAGGTTATCGAATTATTTACCCCCCAGCCTGATCGTGCAACAACCATCGCGAGAAAAGGGAAATTATGACGACGACACTCACCCCTGATATGTTGGTCGCTGCCTATGCCGGCGGGATTTTCCCGATGGCAGAACATCGCGACGACACGGAGCTGTTCTGGGTGGACCCACGCCAGCGTGGCGTGTTGCCGTTGGATCAATTCCATATCTCCCGGTCATTGCGCAAGACCATCAAATCAGGCCGGTTTCAAATCACCTATGATACTGATTTTGCAGGCGTAGTTGCCGGTTGTGCCGCTCGCGATGAAACGTGGATCAACGATATGCTGGCTGAACTTTACGGCCAATTGCACCTTGCCCGTTTGGCACGTTCTATCGAGATCAGGGAAGACGGGGCCCTTGTCGGGGGTGTCTTTGGCATCACATTGGGCGGCGCGTTCTTTGGCGAAAGCATGTTCAGCACGCGCACCGATGCATCCAAAGTAGCGCTGGCTTATTTGGTGGACCGTTTGCGCGAAGGCGGCTTCGCGCTGTTTGATACACAGTTTATCACACCGCATTTGCGCAGCTTGGGCGGGGCAGAAATCCCGCGCTCGGACTACCGAAAAATGCTAAGCGCGGCCTTGGCATTGGACGCGGGGTTTGACCGCCAAAAGGCCGTGCCAGCCCCCTATTCGCTGCTACAACGCAACGCCCAAACATCGTAACGCGGATGATCCAGCGCGTTCAACGCGGGCGCAGATGCGATCATCCAGCCGCGAAACACGGGGTCGGTGGAATTGTTGTAAACAACGGTCAACAAGGTGTAGGCATCGCCCGTGCGGTTGCCGCTTGGAAAGCGGCATTCGGTCATCGTCACGGCCAAAAGGCCAACCATCTGCGTCTGACCATTGCGAAATTCAATGTCTTGTGTGCGACCTGTGATCTTGTCGAGAACGCGAAGAGTCCCGCCAGGTGCGGTCGTTGACTGTTGTGCGGCAAGTGGCAACGCCAGGCAAAGCGCCAGCGCTGTGACCAGCCATTTCACGCCTCGTCCCCGCCAACGAACTTTAGCAACAGCTGGATCAGGCTTACGGCGCCTTGCGTGTCTTGCACCAACGCACCGTCCGCGAACATTTCAAACGATCCGCCGGGCACCAATTCAACGAACGTGCCGCCCAGCAAGCCTTCGGATGCGACGACTGCGGCGCTGTCATCGGGAATGGCGATACCTTCATCAATCGCGAACGTCACATCGGCGCGGTATGTTTCAAGGTTCAGATCAAGGCCGCTGACCGTGCCGACTGATACACCTGCCATGCGGATGTCCGTGCCGACTGTCACGCCTTCGGCTGATCGGAAATTCGCAGTCAGGTTAAGGCCAGCCGTGCCACCACTCAGCCCCGTGGCGCTGGCGATGTACCACAAAAACCCGAGCGCTGCTGCCAGTACGGCGGCGCCCACGACAACTTCGGTGGTGTTTTCACGCATCGTTTATTCCGGCGTCCAGGCTTCGTAATCGGAACGCGGTGCCGGGTCCGAACGGCGAATGGACCCTTTCGGGGCATAGGCCTCGGCCGTCCCTGTCAGGTTTGCCTCGTGGGGCTTTTCCCAATCTTTGTGGGCCAATGGCGCATCTTTTGGCGTTTCGTCCCACGTGTGGTGCAGCCAACCATGCCAGTCGGGGTTGACGCGACTGCCCTCAATTTCGCCATTGTAGATGACCCAACGGCGATCACCGGCAGCGTTCGTGTAATAGATATTGCCAAGCGCGTCTTCGCCGACCTTTTTGCCTTTACGCCATGTCCACAACTGTGTGCCGAGCGTCTGCCCGTCCCACCACGTGAAAATACGTTTGATAAAGTTGAAAACGCCCATGACTTCGGCTCCGTTTGGCTATGCTTTGTCATGCCTGATAACACGACCAAGGTCCAGAGGCTGCGTGGTTCGGGCGCGTTATCCCGCCAGCGCGGTGACTTCGATTTCGATCCGATACTTGGGATCAATCAGCCCACATTCGATCATGGTCGCGGCGGGCGGGTTTGCCCCAAAGGCGTCTTTCAACAACGGCCAGCAGGGTTCGAACTCAGCCGCATCAGGCAGCATGTAGGTCACCCGGATGACATCGGCAAAAGAAACGCCCGCTTCTGACAAAGCATTTCCAATGATTTCAAGGGCCAAACGGCATTGCTGCGTGACATCAGCTGGGACATCGCCTGTGGCGCGATCTACGCCAACACAGCCTGACACATGGACAAATCCACCGGCGACGACGGCACGCGAATAGCCGACTTTGGCTTCAAATTCCCCACCGGACGAAATGCGACGGATCGACATTATCCAGCCGTCGCAGGTTCTTTTTTGCTTTCATCGTGGATCATCAACGGTTGCGCGTCAGGGCCAACGGCCTCTTCGTTGACGACAACTTCGGTGACAGTGTCCATGCCCGGCAGTTCAAACATCGTATCAAGAAGGATGTCTTCCATGATGGATCGCAGACCACGGGCGCCCGTTTTGCGTTCAATCGCACGTTTCGCGATTGCTGTCAGGGCATCTTCGGTGAAGGTCAGCTTGGCATCTTCGAGTTCGAACAGGCGCTGGTATTGCTTAACCAATGCGTTTTTGGGCTTGGACAGGATCGTGACAAGCGCGTCTTCGTCGAGGTCTTCGAGCGTCGCAATCACGGGAAGACGACCAACAAATTCAGGGATCAGGCCAAATTTCAGCAGATCTTCTGGTTCGAGGTCTGTAAAAATCTCACCGACACCGCGATCATCGGGGCCGCGCACTTCTGCGCCAAAGCCCATGCCAGCACCTTTGCCACGCTGCGCGATAATCTTGTCGAGGCCCGCAAACGCGCCGCCGCAGACGAACAAGATGTTCGTCGTGTCGACCTGAAGGAATTCCTGCTGCGGATGCTTGCGCCCCCCCTGCGGAGGAACGGAGGCAACGGTGCCTTCCATGATCTTCAGCAACGCCTGTTGGACGCCTTCACCCGATACATCGCGGGTGATGCTGGGGTTGTCGGATTTGCGGGTAATCTTATCGACTTCGTCAATGTAAACGATGCCGCGCTGCGCGCGTTCGACGTTGTATTCAGAGGCCTGAAGCAATTTCAGAATGATGTTTTCAACGTCTTCGCCGACATAACCCGCTTCGGTCAGGGTCGTCGCGTCGGCCATCGTGAACGGCACGTCAAGAATGCGAGCCAGCGTTTGGGCCAACAAAGTCTTACCACAGCCCGTTGGGCCGATCAGCATGATGTTGGATTTCGCCAGCTCAATATCCGATTTCTCGGCGTGGTTCAGGCGTTTGTAGTGGTTGTGAACAGCCACGGACAAAACGCGTTTCGCGTGGGATTGGCCAATAACGTAATCATCCAGCACCTGACAGATTTCCAATGGTGTCGGAACACCCTCAGACGCCTTGAGGCCCGCTGATTTGGTTTCCTCGCGGATGATGTCCATACAAAGTTCAACGCATTCATCACAGATGAACACGGTCGGCCCTGCAATCAGTTTGCGCACCTCATGCTGGCTCTTGCCGCAAAAGCTACAATAAAGGGTGTTTTTGCTGTCGCCGCCAGACGCTGTCGCCATGTCGATTTCCTTCGGCTTTTTCCCGCACGTTCGGGGCCTTAAAATATGTTTCGGGCTGCTTTGGCACGTACCCTACGGCAGCCCGAAATTGTCTACAACGCCAAAACGCGATGTGTTACATTAGCTATCGTCATCTTCTTTGGTGCGGTTTTCGACGATTTCGTCGATATGGCCCCAATCTTTGGCTTCTTGCGGCGTCATCCACGTGTCGCGATCCAGCGCCTTTTCAACGGCCTTTTGGGTTTGGCCTGTGTGCGTTGTATAAAGTTTATACAGCTGTTCACGGGTGCGTTGGATGTGGTTGGCGCGGATTAGAATATCCGATGCCATGCCTTGTGCCCCACCAGAGGGCTGGTGCACCATCACTTCGGCGTTTGGCAGCGCGAACCGCATGCCTTTTTCGCCGCCAACTGCAATCACCGACCCCATTGAGGCTGCCATACCGCAAATCAGCGTGCTGACCTTGGGTTTGATGTATTGCATCGTGTCATAAATCGACATGCCGGCAGACACTTCGCCGCCCGGTGAATTGATATACATGCTGATTTCTTTTTTCGGGTTCTCCGCCTCAAGGTGCAGCAATTGTGCGACGATCAGGTGGCTCATTCCGCTGTGGATCGGGCCATTTACAAAAATGATCCGTTCTTTCAACAAACGAGAGAAAATATCGTAGGCGCGTTCACCGCGGCTGGTCTGTTCGACCACCATAGGAACGAGATTCATGTAGGTTTCTACGGGATCATGCATGGGCTTTGCCTCGGTATTTGGGACGCGTTCGGCGCCGTGTACAGGAATTGTGTTACGCAAACCTTAGTGGCGCAAATCGGGGGCCACAAGGGCACCTTTGGAGGCAATATAAAGGCACGACTTGAACCGATTACAACCACCGCTAGTTGGCTTTACATGATGTTTACCCCCACACGCACCGCAGCCCTTGATCGACTTGCCCAATTCGCGCCCAAAGCGGGGCGGGATTACGCGAGCAAGCGCAATTATGACCGCCCCGGCCATGACGACGTGTCGCGGCTGTCCCCCTATTTACGCCACCGCATGATCACGGAAGATGACGTGTTGAAAGCAGTATTGGCACGCCATTCGCCAGCGGCGGCGGAAAAGTTTATTCAGGAAGTGTATTGGCGCACGTATTGGAAGGGCTGGCTGGAACAGCGCCCATCCGCATGGAGCAATTATCGTGTCGGCCTGAACGCGGCGATGAACCATGTGCAAACGGGGGCAGGCCTGCGCCGCGAATGGGAAGCCGCCTGTGGTGGGGATACAGGAATTGCGTGTTTTGATGCCTGGGCGCAGGAATTGGTACAGACGGGTTATTTGCACAATCACGCGCGCATGTGGTTTGCATCGATCTGGATTTTCACACTGCGGCTGCCTTGGGAGTTGGGCGCGGATTTCTTCATGCGCCACTTGCTAGATGGCGACGCGGCGTCCAACACGCTTGGCTGGCGGTGGGTGGCCGGGTTGCAGACCATCGGCAAGACCTACCTTGCGCGGCCCGATAATATTGCAAAATACACGGACGGGCGGTTTAAGCCCACGGGGCTCGCGACATTCGCCGCCCCACTTGACGGGCCACCCCCACCCGAAAGAACCGCACCGCCGATTTCAGGTGCCGTTCCATCGGGCAAAGTCGGCCTGTTGATCACCGAGGACGATCTGTCACCCGAGTGGATGTTTGATCAGATTACACCCGCCGCCCAAAGCGCATTTAACGGTGTGGCGCACCGCAGTCCGCTGCGCACCGCCCCGATTGTAGACCAGTTTGTTGAAAGCGCGATGGACGACCTTGAACAGCGCATCGGCCCCCTGACCCGCCACGCCAGCCCTACCCAAATTGACGACTGGGCCGCGCAGCACTGTTTGGATGCGATTGTGATGTCGTATGCACCCGTTGGCGGAACCGCGGATGCGCTGGGGTCGCTCAAAACGCCGCTCGTGCAGCTTGTGCGGCCCTACGACGAAGCGGCATGGCCCCATGCCTCGGCAGGGTTTTTCAAATTCAAAAGCAAAATACCGAAATTGCTGACGCGATATGACGCGCAGCTCAGCCTGCTTTAGGGTTCGCGCAGGGCTTCTTGGGACCGATAAAGCGGCTTTGTCAAATACTGCAAAACCGTCTTTGATCCGGTGTGCAATTCGACGTCGGCCTGCATGCCGGGGCGAATTTCAATCTGGGATTCACGTGCGCCCAGATCCGTTGTGTCCACGCGCAGCGTGACGCGGTAGTGGGGCGGCGCATTTGGGTCGCGCTCATCCTCGAATGTGTCCGCTGAAATCAATTGCACTTCGCCGGTCAGCGCCCCGTAAATCGTGTAATCATATGCGCTTAGCTTAATCGTCGCGGCCTGCCCGGGAATGACGTTTGCGATATTGGACGGGGATACTTCTGCTTCAACGAACAGTTCATCCCCGATCGGGGTAATCTGGAAAATCTCTTCGCCCGGGCGGATGACGCCGCCGATTGTTGTCACACCGAGATTGTTCACAATGCCGCGCATCGGCGACACGATTGTTGTGCGATCAAGGCGGTCTTCTGCCACGCGCAAATCCTGACGCAATGTGGCCAGCGCCGACAGCGTATCGCTGTATTCGGACGCGCGTTCCAGTTCGGCGCGGGTGACCATTTCGTTGTAGTTGTTCACAGCGTCCGAGTTCGCTTTGCGCGCGCGGGTGACTTCGATCAATGCGGCGATTTCACGGTTGTACAAGTCTTCCATCACCGCCAGTTCGCGGCGGGTTTCGTTGACGATGCTTTGCGCGCCTTCGGTGCGGCCCACGTAATCGGACTGGCGCGCGGCCAAAAGCGCACGCTCGGACGCGACCATATCGGGCGAATAGGCCAGAACCGCGTCAGGCACGTTGAAATCGAACATCCCCTCGATCTCGGCTTCAAGGCGCAGACGGCGGATTTCGCCGGCAATCACCTGTTCGCGCAGATCATCAACAGAGGTTTCAAACTGGGTGCCGCGCAGGCGGGCCAGCACATCGCCTTCTTCTACCTGATCGCCCTCGGTCACCATCAATTCAGCCAGAATACCCCCTTCGAGGTTTTGAATAATTTGCGGGCGGGACGCGGACACAACATTGCCCTTGGCGCGCACAATTTCGTCAATCGCTGCGAACTTGGCCCAAAGGATAAAAATCAGAACAGTCGCGCCGATCAGCCAGATCAACAGCGACGGGCCGCGCACACGATTTTCGAATTCCTGATCGAGGGTCACCATTACGCGGTCGCCTTTTTGTTTTTGCCTTGTAGATGCGCCAGCACTTCTTCGCGCGGGCCATCCACAGCCAAGCGGCCGTTTTGCAGGATTACGGTGCGTGTCGTGAGTTCAAGGATCGGAACACGGTGGGTCGCAATGATCGCGGTCCGCCCCTCAAGCCATGTTTCAAGGCGGCTAACCAAGGTGGATTCAAGCGTTTGATCAAGCGCCGCAGTCGGTTCGTCCAGCAGGCAAACCTGCGGGTCTTGCAGCCACAGGCGCGCCCAACCGATAGACTGACGCTGCCCGATGGACAGCCCTTCGCCGCCATCGGAAATTTCCAAATCCAGACCCTTGGGGTGGTTGCGCACAAACTGGCCAAGGCCCGCAAAATCAAGCGACGCCAACAGGCGATCATCATCGCGTTCCAACAACGTCAGGTTCAGGTTTTCGCGCAAAGTGCCGGAAAACAGACGCACCTCTTGGGACAGATAGCCGATAGAGCGGCGCAAATCGCGCGGCATCACTTGGCCCATATCGACACCGTCAATCAGCACGCGCCCTTTGGTGGGTTTGTAGATACCTGACAGGATTTTCAGCATGGTCGATTTGCCGGACCCGTTAGACCCAAGCACCGCAATCCGCTGGCCCGGTTCGATCTTAAGACCGGGGATATCCAGCGTCTGGCCGCTGTCTTCGTTGTAGCAGAAGGTAATTTCGCGCAGCTCAAACCCGCCTTGCATGTCTTCGCGGCGCAGGTATGTGCGGTCTTCTTCCTGGTCTTGTTCTGCGTCCGCGATCTCGCCCAATGCCTCAAGCGCGGCTTTGACGTTGGACCAGCGCGCAAGGGTCGCGGCAAGCTGTGTCAGCGGGCCCAATGTGCGGCTGGTCAGGATGCCAACAGCGATGATTGTACCGACAGTGAATTCGCCAGTGAACACCATGAACGTGCCCGCAACAACGGCGGCCACATAGGTCGCTTGCTGCACGCCTTGCGCCCAGAACGTCAGGGTGGAGGCCAGTTTGCGCTGCTCGGACGTGGCCAAGGACGACACGGCGGACAGTTCAGACCACAGGCGCTTAAACCGGTCTTCGCCGCGCTGCGCTTTGATTGTGTCGGCCTCGTAGATGACCTCGTGCAGCAGCTTGTTGGATTTGGCCGATGCACCTTGGGTTTGCTGGGTCAGCTTGATCATCTTCTTTTGCAAAAAGAAGGACGGCAGAACCATCAACAAACCACCGACAAACAACACCCAAACAACGTTGCCACCGATGGAGGCCACAAGGGCAAGGAACAGCACAATAAAGGGCAAATCTGTCAGTGTGCCGATTGTGGAGGCCGTGAAAAATTCCCGCACGGAGCCGAATTCGCGCACGGCGGAAAACAAACCCGAGGGCGATTGGCCTTCTTTGCCACGGCGCATCCCCAAAAGGCGGTCCATCAGCAAAGACTGTACCTGCAATTCGATCTTGCGCCCTGCCCCGTCCATCAGGCGCGCGCGTGCGATGCGCAAACCGGCCTCGAGCAGCATCGCAAGGCCCGCGCCGATGGCGAGAACCCAAAGCGTGGCGGTGGATTGGTGCGGGATGACGCGGTCATAGACCTGTAGTGAAAACAGCGCCACGGCCACAGCCAAAAGGTTGGCCACGAAGGACCCCAACATGACTTCGGCGATGTGGCGGCGAAATTGGAGCATTTCCCCCCAGAACCAATGGGCCTTTTTGCCTTTGTTGGCGTGTTTTGCTGTCAGATCCTTAACGGCCATGTCCGCACGAAGGATCAGGCCGCTGAAATAGGGCATGAAATCTGTGACGGGCACTTCGGCGCGGTTGCCTTTGCAGGTCGTGTCAAAAACCACGAAACAATCGTCGGTTTGATCCAGCACCAGCAACACATGGCCGGATGTCATTTCAACCAAGGCAGGCCATTGATCGGGTGTCGGGCGCGCGTCTGTGGAAACGGATGTGATCAGCCCGGCGTCGTTCAGGGCCTTTGCCATCGCGCGTGGCGTAATGTCGTCGCCGTCGGCTGTTGTCATGACCTCAAGCAAGTCAGAGCGTACGATGTCCACCCCCAACAAACCGGCATAGGTCGCGGCAAGATCGGCGCGCGATTTCGCTTTGTCGGAATAGCGGTCATCCACTCGGGCTGCCGTGGACGCGATCGGCGTGTCCAGCACGGGTGTTTCACATGTGTCTTCGGCTTTGGAGACACGGGTGATTTTGCCGCCACGGGTGGCGTTGATGTCAAAAGCGAGGACTGGGCCGGTCAAATGTCTTCTCCGTCCACGAGGGTGCCGTAAATCAGCGCCAGTTTCAGTTCCTGGCGCGCAAGGTCATATGTCAGCGCGACAGCGTCACGTTCCGCGTCCAGTTTGGTGCGAAACACACCGACGACTTCGGGCACGGTCCGCTGGCCTGCGCGCAACTGCTGTTCAAACAGCGTGTAGTTGTCGTTGGCTTGATTGATAATCGTTTGAATGTTGGCCTGCTGGCGGCGAAGGGACGTCACCTGTCCCTCAATCGCGGCGACGGCGCGTGCGCTGTCTTCGCGCTGTTCGGCAACCTGCAATTCTGCGGCTTCGCCCATGGCGTCAATCGCGGCCATGTCGGCACCGCGCCCGAACCCCAGACCTTTGGGGATGCCGATGCCAATGCCCGCACTGTCGCTTTGGCCGATGGTGCCGGATGCTGTAATGTTGGGCATATATCCGGCTTGCATCGCGCGGGCCTCTGCCAAGGTGCGCGTGCCTTCGGCTGAGACTTTCATAACGTCAAGCGGCTGGGTCGCGCCTGCGACGTCGCCAAGATTTGAGATACCACTGATACCATCGAGGGACGTGGCAGACATCGCCGCTAGTTCGTTGCGCGCAGAGGATGCCGCTTCGCGGTCTTCCAGAACATCAGACCGCATCTGCGTCAGCTTTTGCTGCACCAATTGCAGATCGGCGCGGTCATTGATGCCCGCGTTCACACGTTCGGACATAACGTATTCGAACCGTTCCATCCGCGACATGCCGCCTTCGTTGACAGCCGCGCGCGCGTTTGACGCTTGAATAGTGAGGTAAAGATCAAGCGCTTGGTACACGCGATCATTGGTATCTTGGGCCAGTGCAACGGCGGCAACTTCGACGTCGGCGCGTGCAAATTCACGTTCGGCGCGCTTGGCACCGCCATCAAACAGTGTTTGTTCAACCAGAAGCCCGGCCACGATGGAACCGAGGGAATTAAGGGAAATCGTAGGGCCAAGGGAAGGCAGCCAGTTCATCTCGCGCGCTTTGGATCGCAGCATTGCGGCGCGCAGCTCAGCCTCGGCGGCGCGGGAATTGGCGGCAAGGACGGAAGACGCAACTTGGCGGTAAGGGCCCGCAGGAAGGACAGAGCGGCGGTTCAACAAATCATCGATCAGTTCGGAACGCTCACCGTTGGACAATTCGCCATTCAGCGCAGCGGCGTTCTGATCCGGTGCCACAACTGTTGTGTCATTGCCAATGATCCCGCCCGCGCGCGAAACAAGGTCGCGGCCCATGTCTTCGGCCATACAGCCCGTCAAAACACTGGCTGCCAACAGGGTAGCCATGGATACTTTGATACGTTTTGCCTGTCCCACTCGATACCCCAGTTCACTTATGATGTGCAGTGCGGGGGCCGGTTGATCCGGCCCTCCGCCTATGTCGTAACCCTGCGCGATCTGCGCGCAGGGCCTGGGCTGTTAGATCGTGGTGTTCACCGTGATACCGTCTTCGATGAAGATCTGCGCATCATCGCCCATTGTGTAGATATCGTAGCTTTCGCCATTGATCGTTGTTGATGTGCCGCTGTCGGACGCACCCACAATCGTGACCTGATCGTTGTCGCCAACGCCGCCATGAATGACGAGGTTGTTGTCGGTGTCAGACAGACCTTCGATGGTGGCCAGATCAAGCGTCAGCTCAGCATCCTTGGCAAAGCTGAGGTCAATCGCGCCGATGTCAAAGCCGTCAAGGCCGGACATATCAACGGTGTTGGTGCCCGTTTCTTCCAACACCAGATAGGTGGCGTTGTCATTGCCGGCGCTGTCGGTTTCGTTCACGACCAGATGGGATCCGTCAGGCAGGGGTGCATCGAATTCAAATTCGATCTTTGTGCCCGCATTGTTCAGATCGCCATCATCCTGATCCGCCAATTGGGCCGTGGACCCCGATGACGTGATTTCGGTAACGGCCACATCGTTGTCCGTTGCGGTGATCTTGATCGCTTCGACACCGTCATCATCAAGAACGACGTTTTCGATGCCGGGCGCAACGGGTGCGCTTGTATCCACTTTAAACGTATCGGTGATGCTGTCGGTGTTACCATTTGCATCTGTCGCCGCGATTGTGATGTTGGCATCGTATTCGCCAAGGGGCACATCCGCACCGGCATAGGTCACGGACCAGTTGCCGTTGGCCAACACAATCGCTTCTTGCGTGATTGTACCATTTGGATGGGCAAAGCTGACCATCACTGTGGACCCTGCTTCGACTGTACCGTTCAGAGTCACACCGTCCGCGGCCTCTGCGGCGTTGACGACGTTGTCGCCTTCAACCGGATCAGCTGTTGTCAGGTTATTCACCCATGTGTCGACCTCAACCGAGCTGGTGATGACAGAAACGTTGCCCGCAGGGTCCGTCGCTGTGGCCTTCATGCTGGCCATGTATTCGTCGTTGGCATTGACGGAACCGGACGAGAAATTCGCGCTCCATGCGCCGCTAGCACCGGACACCACGTTCACAACTTCGCCGCCAAATTCGACCATGATGGTGGAATTGGGTTCGGTTGTGCCGGACAGAACCACACCATTCGCGGCTTCGTTCGCGTTGATGACGTTGTCGCCTTCGATTGCGTTGGCGGACCATTCGTGTGGCTGAACAACCGTATCAACCGCAACAGTATCGCTGACTTCTTTGTAGTTGCCTGCCGCATCTGTGATCGATGCTGTGATCTGCGCGGATGCTGTATCAGCTGGCACCATGCTGGCCGGGAAATTCGCCGACCATGTACCGTTCGGCTGCGCCAGAACATTCATAGAAGACGACCCAAACCCGACTGTGACGATCAAGCCAGGCGTTGCGGTGCCGTTGATGATGACGCCGTCCTGGGCTTCGACCATGTTGACCACGTCGTCGATTTCGATCGGCTGTGTGGACAGGGCCAGATCGCCCGCAACCGTGTCGACCGTAACGCTGTCAGACAACGAAGACGTGTTGCCCGCCGCATCTGTCGCAGTCACGGTGACCGTTGTGTCGTATTCACCACCAGGCAGCGTGCCGCCCGGATACGTGACAGACCAGCCGCCGTTCGCATCAACCGTAGCCCCCATAACGACACCGTGCAGGCTAACGCTGACGGTCGAACCGGCCTCAACCGTGCCGGTCATTGTGATCGCCTGACCGCTTTCATCAAAGTTGACGACGCCATCTGCGCCACCAGCGGAATTTGATGTCAGATCAAGCTCATTGACGAATGTATCAACGGTGACCGTACCAGATGCGCTGGCGGTGTTGCCCGCAGCATCCGTGGCCACAGCCGTTACGTTCAGCGTTTCTTCGCCCGTTGGGACCTGCGCGGATGTATACGTCGCTGTCCAAGTGCCAGCGCTTGTGGCGATGACGGTTTGAGACACTGTGCCCATGGTCACGACAACCGATGATCCGGCCTGCGCCGTGCCATTCAGTGTCACGCCGCCAGCGTGTTCTGTGCCATTTACAACATTGTCCGCACCACCAACCGATGATGTGTCCAGTGTTACGCTTGTGACCGTATCCACAACCACAGTGGATGTGGTGGACGACGCGTTGCCGGCCGGATCGGTCGCAGTGATCGTAACAGTTTGTGTATATTCGCCCTCACCCAGTACGGATGCAGGAACGTCCAACGTCCAGGTTGTACCTGTGACGGTTGCGTCAAAATCCGTGCCGTCGATTGTGACGACAACGGTATCGCCGCCCGTGACCGTACCCGTAAGCGTCACGCCAGCCGCATGTTCAACCCCGTTGATCACGCCATCTGTGCCGCCGGATGCATTTGCATCAACGCCGATGATCGTATCGACAACCAGCGTGTCCGTGATTGTCGTTGTGCCACCGGAATTCGTAATCGATACATCGATGGGTGTTTCGTATTCACCCGTTTCGATGTCCGCAGGATCGAATGTGACAACCCAATTGCCGGCAATATCGACAGTTGTTGTTTCAGTTGTGCCCTGCACTGTCACGGCAACTTCGCCGCCCGGCGTACCAGTGCCGCCGACATCCACGCCGTCAGCGTGATCTGCTTCATTCACAACGTGATCCGTGCTGTCCGCACCGACCGTAACTTCAACCGCGGGGGCATCCGGTCCGCCACTGCCGCCACCGCCAACAAGCGCCGCAGCACCTGCCGCCACAGCCGCACCGCCCCAGCCAAACAATGGCGCAAGGCCACCAAGCGCGAGCATGCCGACTTCGTCATCCTCAGGCACATAGCTGTCCGCCAACATGACGTCCGCGCCGCGCATGTGGAACAAATCTTCGTTTGCCGCGAATTTACCAGCCGTATCCGGAACAGAGTAATTGGCGAAATAGTCAGCACCGGCACCCTGTGTCAGGTCCACTTCGGTAAGGTATCCATCAGCGGACAAGAACAATTCATTCTCGCTCACACCTTCTGTCGTGAAGTAACCCTCAATGACGATCACACGTCCGTCGATCAACGTGATCTCAAGCGCTTGGCCCTGACGGGTGTAGGACACAATCTGCCCCTGCGTCAGGTTCAACGAGACATCAGCCCCCGCCCCGACAATGAGGGAAGACGGAACGCCTTCACCAGCTACAGATCCTCTGGAAATATTGCCCGCAACATCACGGACAACGAAATTAATCGCTGACATGGTACTCACTCCGCCTCATGTACGCGGCATTTTTTTACGCCGCATTTATCATTGCGACTACCATATGTTGATTTATCCACAATTTCTAGGGGGAATTTTTGTGTGCCTCAATCAGGCCACAGTCAGAATATTTCAGTATGTTTCACAATGGCTTACGGCGGTCCAAAGTGACGTTCAACGCGCCACCAACAAGGATCAGGTACGCGCTAAGGTAAAACCAGAACAGCAAGGCAATCACAGCGCCAAGGGACCCGTAAACCTCGTTGTAGGTTGAGAAATTTGCCACGTAGATCGAGAATGCTGTCGACATTGCGATCCACATAATCACCACCAAAAAGGCCCCCGGTGTGATCCAGCCAAGACGTGCAAATCGCCGGTTCGGCCCGTAGCGATAGAGCATCCCCAAACCAACAAACAACACGCCGACCGCAACAAGCCAACGGATCACCTCAAGCAGCAGGCCGCGATCTGTATCAAATGGGATGATCGCCAATAAAATAGGGGCAACCACAACCGCAAGCAGCGCAACAATTGCCATGCCGATCAAGGAAACCGTCAGCACCAATGCCACAAAAATGTGCCGGATGCTGCCACGGTTCGGGCGATCAAAAATAGCGTTCAAACCGCGAATTAGCGCAGCAACGCCTGTGCGTGCGGACCACAGCGCCAAACCGATCGACAGCAATGTCGTCACGCCCAAGGTGGCGCTGCCCGCATTCAACAAATCGTCTATCTGGGTTTGAAACAGTGTAAAAACGCCCGGCGGCATCAGCCCCCGCATGAGGTCAAGCTGGCTGTCTACGACACTCGGGTCCGCAAAAAGGCCAAACAGCGAAATCGTCGCGGCGATGCCGGGAAAAATCGCGAAAAGTCCGTAAAACGCCACCCCTGCCGAAATTAATCCAGCGTTCTTTTCCCCAAGATCATCAATGACTTGTCGGGTGATATCATAGGCTACACGCCACATCAGCCGTAGACCCTAGTTCGCATAGACGGTGACTTCCGGAAGGCCGGTAAGCGGGGCCTCAATCAGGCGCATTGCGGCCAATGAAATCTGGCTTCCTGCGCCCTGCGCGCCGCCAGAGGGGCGCAGTTCAACATTCACGGAATTACCGTTGTATTCCACCCGACCTTGGGTGATTTCGCCCACCAGCGGGGTCTTGAACCAGATACCCGGGTCCGTTGGGCTGCCGAGGCTGGCAATGGTTGTGCCCAATCTTCGTTCTCCGCCCGCAGGTGCGGCAACGGCCGCCGCGCGGTCTTCGGCTGTCGTTGTGTCAAACTGTTCAACCGTGCGCGCGTTCGGTGGTGGCGGCGGCGGAAGATCGGGCCGTGTTTGGGTCAAATTCAATGTCGGGCGAACGGGCGGGGCAAAGGCCGCACCGCGCGATGGGGACAAGTCAGGCCTCGTCACAGCCGACGGCGCAACCACGTCAGGGTTTGCGTTTTGCAACGGCCCGCTTGCGCATGCGCTCAGGCCAATAAGGGCCACAATGGTAAAAACGGTCTTCATGGCGGCAAACCTAGGGTTGTCACCATTGCGTGTCGAGGGGGAAAACTGCGCGCAATTGCGCTTGCGCGGGGGCGCGCGCATCCCTAGTTTCTACTTATGAATAGCCCCCTGATCGATCCCTTTGCGCGTGCGATAACGTACCTGCGCGTGTCCGTCACAGACCGCTGTGATTTTCGCTGCGTGTACTGCATGTCCGAGAACATGACGTTCTTGCCAAAAAAGGATCTTCTGACCCTCGAAGAACTGGACCGGATGTGCACGAACTTCATCCGCTTAGGTGTTGAAAAACTTAGAATAACAGGCGGTGAGCCTTTGGTTCGTCGCGGTATCATGACCTTCTTTGATGCCATGTCGCGCCACCTTGAAACCGGCGCCCTCAAGGAACTGACGCTGACAACAAATGGCAGCCAGCTTGAGAAATATGCAGACGATTTGTACGCCGCTGGTGTGCGCCGCATCAACGTGTCGCTTGATACGCTAGACGATGATAAATTTGCTGAAATCACCCGCTGGGGCCGCCTACCCCAAGTTATGCGCGGCATCGACGCCGCCCAGAAGGCTGGGTTAAGGGTAAAGATCAATACAGTTGCCCTTGCGGGGTTCAACGAGGCCGAGCTCTTTACGCTTCAGGCGTGGTGTGCTGAGCGTGATATGGATCTGACCTTTATCGAAGTCATGCCCATGGGTGACATCGGCAACGAAGACCGAATTACGCAATATTGGTCGCTAAAGGATTTGCGCACACGCCTTGAGGAACGCTTTACCGTCAGTGACTTAGCTGAACGCACCGGCGGGCCTGCACGCTATATCCGGCTTGAGGAAACAGGGCAGAAAATCGGCCTGATCACGCCCCTGTCCCATAATTTCTGCGAAAGCTGTAACCGCGTGCGCATCACCTGCACCGGTGAAATCTATACCTGTTTGGGTCAAGAAGGGCATTCCGATTTGCGCGGTCCACTGCGCGCAAGCGACGATGACGCCCACCTTGAAACGGCGATCCGCGCAGCCATCGGATTGAAACCCAAAGGGCATGATTTCGACTATTCGCGCCAGACCGCATCAGGCCAGGTGTCGCGCCACATGAGCCATACCGGCGGCTGATATGCTGCCGCGTTTTCGCACTGCCACTTACCTCAGCATCATCACAGCGTTGTGGTGTTGGGTGCTGACCGCAGGGTATACCATCTGGAAATTCGGCTACGTGGATGGATATCTCGAATTAGGAGAAATCCCGTTTAACCCAACAATTCCAATTACCTATCTGACGTTGTTCATGTTGACGATTGGTGCATTTGGCGTGACCTTTGTGGTTGGTATCATCGCAACCATGGTGTCGCCGCCGCGCTGGCATCTTTGGGCAGTGTTGGCGGCATGGTGCATCGGCGCGGGTGTTGCGGCGATTGACGTGTCATTTCTGTTTTTGGATCACGGCGGCGGCACGTGGCTGCCCCACGAGGCATTGCGCGCGACGTTCTTCCACCCGATTGTCACACCTTTTTGGATCATCCTTGGGTTGGCGGGAACCGCATCACTGACACGGCCCCTGCGCACCGATTAGCCCGCTGGCATCCGCTGTTCGACAATCTCTGCCCACCAGCTGCATCCGGCCGGGATCGCCTCATCGTTAAAATTGTATTCGGGGTGGTGCACCGCCGCCGTGTCGCCGTTGCCAACGAGGATATACGCGCCGGGCCGTTCTTCGAGCATGAATGCAAAATCTTCCCCGCCCATCACAAGCGGCGCATCGGCACATTCGCCGGACACGGACGCCGCGACCTCGGCGGCGAATTCGGTCTGGGCGTCGGAATTCACCATAACCGGATAGCCGCGCATATAATTCAGATCGATTGTCGCACCGTATGTCGCAGCCACGCCTTGGGCGATTTCACCAAGACGTTTTTCTGCCAGATCGCGTATGTCCTTGTTCAAGGTGCGCACTGTGCCCTTCAAATGCACCCGCTGTGGGATCACGTTGTACGCGGTTGATGACGATTCAATCGACGTCACAGACACAACAACCTGTTCAACGGGGTCTGCGTTGCGGCTGGCAATGGTTTGCACCGCCGTGACCAGATGGGCGGCAATCACAGTGCTGTCGATGGTTTCTTGTGGCTTCGCCGCATGCCCACCCTTGCCCTCAACGACGATATCGAACTGGTCGGCTGCCGCAAAAAATGCGCCGGGGCGGATTGCAAATGATCCGACAGGTTTGCCGGGCCAGTTGTGCATTCCGTAGACTTCTTGAATGCCGAATTGATCCATCATGCCGTCGTCACACATTTCCTTACCGCCACCACCGCCTTCCTCTGCTGGTTGGAAGATCACGACGACAGTGCCGTCGAAATTGCGCGTTTCTGACAGATATTTAGCCGCCCCGAGCAACATGGCCGTATGGCCATCATGCCCGCAGGCGTGCATCGCGCCGTCGGTTTTTGAGGCGTAGTCCAGCCCTGTTTGTTCGTGGATCGGCAGCGCGTCCATGTCGGCGCGCAGGCCAATCACCTTGCCCGACCCGCTTGATTTACCCTTGATCACACCAACAACTCCGGTGCGGCCAATGCCTGTCACGATCTCGTCGCAGCCAAATGCCTTTAGTTTTTCGGCAACAATCGCGCTGGTGCGGTGGGTATCGAACAGGATTTCAGGGTTTTCATGGAGGTCACGGCGCCATTCAGTGATTTCTGGCAGTAGTTCGGCAAAACGGTTCTTTACGGGCATAGCGGTTCTCCGGTGTTGGGTTACGCGAGGGTTTCAAGAAGACGTTCCATGAACGCCTCACCCGCTTTGAATTGTTGGATGGTGATAAATTCATTGGGTTGGTGCGCTTGGGCGATGTCGCCGGGGCCACAAATGACGGCGCTGTATCCGCGTTCCTGGAACTGCCCAGCCTCGGTGCCGTAGCTGACGACGTTGTTGGCATTGTCCCCGGTGATCTGGCGCACCAGTTGTTCGGCACTGCCTTCAACCTCGGGCTTGAGGCCGGGTACGTCAAATTTACGAGTATAATCAATGCCGGTGTCAGGGTGGATCGCCTGCATTTCGGCCTCGATCTCGGCCACTTTGGCCTCAAACAGATCAACCCAATGTTGGCCGGGTTCGCCCGGCACCGCGCGGAATGTCAGCACAAAATTGCAGTCTTTGGCGGTGATGTTGTGGGCCGTGCCCCCGCTGACCATACCAACGTGCAATGTGGTGTAGGGCGGCACGAAACCCGCATCCATTTCAAGCGGGTCTTTGGCCGCGTTGATCGCGTTCATTTCGTTGCACCAATCGATCAGCTTGGCCCCGAACATGATCGCGTTCACGCCAGTGTGGATCAGCGATGAATGCACCTCGAAACCGCGCACGTGCACATCAAAACCGATGCCCCCTTTGTGGCCTGTCACGACTTTCATCATGGATGGTTCGCCAATGATAGCGGCGCTCGCTTGCGGCAGTCCTGACGCCACAATCGCATCGATCATCGGTGGTGCACCAGTGCAGCCGACCTCTTCGTCATAACTTAGAGCAAGTTGCAGCGGCCGCGTCACGCCGCGCTTTTTCGCCTCAACCAAGGCCCAGATCGACAGGGCGTCAAAGCCTTTCATGTCGCAGGTGCCGCGCCCATAAAGTTTATCGCCTTTTTCAACGACCTCGAACGGATCAGTGTCCCACGCCTGTCCGTCTATAGGCACAACATCGGTGTGACCGGACAAAACAACGCCGCCTTCAATCTGCGGGCCAACATGGGCATAAAGCGCGGCTTTGGTGCCCGTTTCATCGGGAACGCGGGTCGACGGGATACCATGATCAGACAAGTATCCTTCAACAAAATCAATGAGATCAAGGTTACTGTCGCGGCTGACCGTCGGGTAGGAAATCAATCGTTCCATTAAAGTACGTGCATCTAGCGTGGTCGTCATTATGCCCTCAAATCAGGCCCAGCGGCCAAGGGTGAACGGTAAACGGGCAAACACCACGGTCAAGGGCAACCGATACTTTTCTGTAAAAAGGGGGGGTTGCGGGACGGCGGTTTACTGCTAACGTCAACAAATCGTGAGGGATGCACAGACGGACCCGCGAACAAAAACAACGCACTAGACCACTTATGACAGGGGGGTCGCCTATGCCCGATGGGGCGCAGCCTGTTCTCGATGTACGGGGACTAAAGACTGTATTCAAAATTCGCGGGGGGGAAGTCCACGCGGTAAACGACGTGAGCTTTGATTTGAAGCCGGGTGAACTCCTCGGCGTCGTCGGAGAGAGCGGCTCGGGCAAATCCGTCACCATGATGTCCCTTCTTGGGTTGCTGCCCACCCCGCCTGCGGATGTGCGCGGCGGTACTGTGATGTTTGACGGTCAGGATTTGCTGAAAGTGGATGCCGAAACCCTGCGCGCAACCCGTGGTGGCAAGATCGGGTTTGTTTTTCAGGACCCGATGACGTCCCTGAACCCTGTTTATAATGTCGGCATGCAGATCATGGAACCCCTGCGAAAGCATATGGGGATGAGCAAACGCGCCGCCGCCGTGCGGGCCAAGGAACTGCTGGAACTTGTCGGCATTCCTGACGCGGATCAGCGGCTGAAGGATTATCCACACCAGTTTTCAGGCGGCATGCGTCAGCGGGTCATGATCGCGATTGCGCTGGCCTGTGATCCCAAAGTGTTGATCGCCGATGAGCCCACAACAGCACTGGATGTGACCATTCAGGCGCAGATTCTTGAATTGATGAAAGACCTTCAGGACCGCCTTGGCATGGCTGTGATCTGGATCACCCATGATCTTGGCGT
Organism: Octadecabacter dasysiphoniae; assembly: GCF_021532615.1. GTDB lineage: Bacteria > Pseudomonadota > Alphaproteobacteria > Rhodobacterales > Rhodobacteraceae > Octadecabacter > Octadecabacter dasysiphoniae. Next base: position 856,211 of record NZ_JAKGAQ010000001.1, on the reverse strand, counting down.
AGTGGCGGGAATCGCCGACCGTGTGGTGGTGATGTACGGCGGCCAGATCGTTGAACAGGCACCGACCCGCGAATTGTTCAAGAACCCGCAGCACCCCTACACCCGCGCCCTGTTGAAGACCGTTCCACGGGTGACAGGTACGCGCGACGACCGCCTTGAAATCATCGAAGGCCAGCCGCCGATCCTTGGCGCGCAACCCACCGCCTGCCCGTTCCGCGATCGTTGCGATGTAGCGCTTGATCGATGTGCGCGTGAAAATCCGCCGCGCTATGACGTGGGCAATGGACACGATGCCGCCTGCTTCTTTGACGCCCGCACAGGAGGACCGCGCGATGTTTGATGGCCCCAAAACCACCAAGCTGGTTGAGGTCGACAACCTCAAGATGCACTTCCCGATCCACACGGGCCTGTTTCGCCGCCACACAGGTGACGTGAAGGCCGTTGATGGTGTTAGCTTTGATATCTTTGAAGGTGAAACACTGGGGCTGGTCGGGGAATCCGGCTGCGGGAAATCCACGTGCGGGCGCGCTGTGCTGCGCCTTTACGATATCACAGACGGGTCGATCCTGATTGACGGCGAAGAGATCGGCGATGTGCCGCAAAAGGACCTGCGCACCAAACGCCCGACGATGCAGATGGTGTTCCAAGACCCGCAAGCCTCGCTGAACCCGCGCATGACTGTGCAGGCGATCATTCAGGAACCGCTGGATGAACACACGTCGATGTCCAAGGCCGAAAAGCGCGACAAAGTTCTGGACCTGATGGATCAGGTCGGGCTGAACCGCAAATTCGCCCAGCGCTATCCGCATGCCTTTTCGGGCGGTCAACGCCAACGCATCGGCATTGCCCGCGCGCTGGCCTTGAATCCGAAATTCATTGTCTGCGATGAACCGATTGCAGCGCTTGATGTATCAATTCAGGCGCAGGTCGTGAACCTGCTGGAAGACCTGCAAAAGGAATTCGGCCTTACTTATCTGTTTATCAGCCACGATCTGTCCATGGTCCGCCACATCGCGACCCGCGTCGCGGTGATGTATCTTGGCAAGATCGTCGAACTGGCCCCGCGCGAGGCACTATATGCCGACCCGCTGCATCCCTACACCAAGGCGCTGCTGTCCGCGGTGCCCGAACCGGACCCAGACCTGCACGACACCATGGATCGTACGATCCTGACGGGCGATGTCCCGTCCCCGTCCAACCCGCCCAAGGGCTGCAACTTTTGCACCCGCTGCCCCGCGGTGATGGACATCTGTCATCAACAAGATCCCGAATACCGCGAAGTACTGCCAGGCCGTTTTGTCGCTTGTCACCACTACGCCAACGTTACAACAGAAGCCGCATCAGCGGCCGCATCCGAGGCATCTGATACGCAGAGCCTGAGCAATACCAATACGAAAACCAACTAGGAGAGAGTTCATGAAAAAACTATCAGCCCTAATGGGCGCCACCGCACTGGTGGCTTGTGGCACGGCAGCGATCGCTGACGGCCATGAAGGTGAGCGCGGCCGCGACGGCCAGCTCAACATCATCTATTGGCAAGCGCCATCCACGTTGAACCCGTATCTGTCGGGCGGCACGAAAGAAGTTGAATCCGCATCCCTTGTGCTGGAATCCCTTGGTCGCTTTGACAACACTGGCGCGTTGCAGCCCTGGTTGGCGGCCGAGATTCCGACCGTCGAAAACGGCGGTGTTTCCGAAGATCTGACATCTATCACATGGACCCTCAAAGAAGGAATCATGTGGTCTGATGGTTCCGCGTTGACTGCCGCTGACGCAGTGTTCACATGGGAATACTGCACCGCTGAAGGCGGCGGTTGTGCACAGGTTTCCTATTTTGATGGTGTTGAATCCGTCGAAGCCGTGGATGATCTGACCATCAAGATCACATTCGACGCACCAAAGCCGTTCCCGTACACCGCTTTGGTCGGGTCTGAATCCCCGATCATTCAGGCGGCACAGTTCGCAGAATGCATGGGTGCAGCAGCGCCAACATGTGTGGACGCCAACTTTGGCCCCATCGGCACGGGCCCGTTCGTGGTTGATGACTTCAAAGCCAACGACGTGATCCAGTTCTCGGCCAATGAAAACTTCCGCACGGCTGGTCAGCCTGCGTTCTCTACCGTGTTGTTCAAAGGGGGCGGCGATGCTGCTGCTGCCGCGCGTTCGGTTCTGGAAACAGGCGAATTTGACTACGCTTGGAACCTCCAGATTGATCCGACCGTTTTGGCGGACATGGAATCTGCGGGCCTTGGTACAGTTGTCACCGGTTTCGGTACATCTGTTGAGCGTCTGCACCTCAACCAGTTCAACCCGGATGCAGCATTGGGCGATGATCGTTCAACAGCCGCTGCCGGTGCGCATCCGTTCCTGACTGATCCGATCGTCGGCGAAGCATTGTCGCGCGCGATTGACCGCGAATTGCTTGTTGAAATCGGCTACGGCGCTGGTGGTAAAGCGACGTGTAACGTCCTGCCAGCCCCTGCTGTCTATGCCTCAACTGCAAACGATGCTTGCCTGACGCAAGACATCGCATTGGCCAACCAGCTTTTGGATGATGCGGGCCACATGGACACCGACGGTGACGGCATCCGTGAATACAACGGCACGCCGATGAATGTCCTTTACCAGACATCCACGAACGCCGTGCGTCAGGACAGCCAAGCGTTGATCAAACAGTGGTGGTCTGAAATCGGTGTCGGCGCTGAATTGCGCAACATCGACGCGTCCGTGTTCTTTGGCGGCGATCCTTCGTCCCCTGACACGTTCCAGAAGTTCTATGCTGACATCGAGATGTACACCAACAACTTCGCTGGTGTGGACCCCGAAGCCTACATGGCCAACTGGAAGTGCGACGACATCCCAAGCCCCGAAAGCCAGTGGCAGGGTGCCAACATCCAGCGTTTCTGTGATCCAGCCTACGACGCCCTTGTCGATCAGCTGGCCACAACCGCTGGCATCGAAGCCCGCGCAGAGATCGTCAAGCAGCAGAACGACATGCTGATGCAGTCCTACTCGATCATTCCACTTGTGCACCGTGGCGGCGTATCTGCCCACGCGAACACACTTGGCGGCATCGAGATTTCCGATTGGGACTCCGAGCTGTGGAACATCGCAACTTGGTACCGCATGGGCGAGTAATCGCTTTTCGTGACAACGGGGTGGGCAGCGATGCCCACCCTACCCTTTTCAGGACCCGATTTTCATGCAGCCCAAATCATTTCTTTTGATTGCACTTCTCGCTCCGCAAACTGCGGCGGCGTTTGGCGATCTGGACTGTATCACAATCGAATCTTGTGAAAACGGCGGGTGCGGCCCGCGGGTTGAACCGTTCGCGGTTATGTTCGACTGGTCCGATGAAACCGCCACGGTTGAGGCCGTTGACGTTCAGGACACTCTTGCATGGACATTCACCGGCGAAAGCGAAGATCGCCTCGCGTCTGTGCTGGAATACGGCGACCTGACCGAAACCGAGAGCCTGCTGCGCATTGAGGCCAGCGGTTTAGACATCACCGCCTATTACACATTCAAAACCCCCAGCGTCACCACATGGGTCGCCACTTGCGATGTCAGGAAAGCAGCATGATGCGCGCACGTCTTTTTACCGTGCCCCGTGGCTTAATAGGCTGCATGACACCTGCCCGCGACACCGGACCCAGCACGATCTGCACGACAATCGGGGCACGCATACAGTGATCCATAATCAATCAGTTACGTCCCATTTCAGAGGTACCACATGCTGACCTACACCTTCAGGCGTTTGCTGACGGCCATTCCGACGCTGATCCTGATCTCGCTCATCATCTTCTTGCTGCTCGACCTCGCGCCCGGTGATCCGACGGCGTCCCTGCCGCTGACGATCCCGCCGGAAGTGCGCGAACAGATCCGCCAGTCTCTTGGCATGGGCGAACCTGTGCATATTCGCTACCTGTTGTGGCTCAAGCAGATGATCTGGTCAGAACCCTTGTTCTATCTGTCTGAATCCATTGGCTGGATTGATGCACCGGACGAAGCGCGCCTGATCTCATGGCAAACCCGCGCGCCGGTTCTGGACACGGTTTTCGAACGCCTGCCCCAGACTTTGATGGTCGTCGGCCTTGCCTACGTGGTTGGCGTGCTGATCGCCCTGCCCATCGGCATTATTTCGGCCTACAAACAATATTCGGTGTTCGACCAAGCTGGTACTTTCGTGTCCATGATCGGCTTTTCGATTCCGCCATTCTTCAGCGGAGTTCTAATGATCATCCTGTTCACAGTGATGATGCCCAAGGACAGCTTTTGGTGGTTCCCGTCGATTTACGACACAACGCTCGTCATCGACAGCTGGGAGGCCTTCGGCAAACAAGTGCGCCAGATGGTCTTGCCTGTGATGGTTCTTGCCTTGCAAACAACGGCGCAAATCAGCCGCTTTATGCGCGCCTCAATGCTCGACAACCTCAACCAAGACTACGTCCGCACCGCCCGCGCCAAAGGCATGACCGAAAGCGTCGTGGTTCTGAAACACGTGTTGCGCAATTCCATGATCCCCGTCGTGACCGTGATCGCCCTTGGCATTCCGGCGATCTTCGGCGGCGCGATCATTACCGAACAAATCTTTAAGGTAAACGGTATCGGCCAGCTGCTGATCGTGTCCATCCAAGGGTCCGACGTGCCCATGGTGCAAACGCTGACCTTCATCTTCGCGGTGCTTATCGTGTTCTTCAACCTGATCGCCGATATCCTCTACGGCATCCTAGACCCGAGGATCCGCTATGACTGATCAATCCATCGACACCCGAGATTCCGACGTTGCGCGCAACCAATGGTGGGACGTCTGGGACCAGTTCAAAACCCACAAAGGCGCCGTTATGGGGGCGGGTTTCTTTATCTTTATTGTGCTCGCCGTTTATGTCGGCCCTTACATCTGGTCGATCGACCCGACCTACATCGATGTGCGTGCGCGCAACCAAGGCCCCACATGGGCGCATCCGTTTGGCACAGATCAATTGGGCCGCGACATGCTTGCGCGGATGATGGCCGGTGGGCAAACTTCGATCTCGGTCGGCCTGACTGCCATGGCGTTGGCCCTGTTCCTCGGCACGCTTGTCGGCGTGTTGGCCGGATATTTCAAACGGATCGATGGGTTGCTGATGCGCCTGACGGATTTGTTCCTTGCCCTGCCGCTCCTGCCGTTGCTGTTGGTCATGGTGATGTTGTTCCGCCAACCGCTGTCATCCTCCTTTGGTCCTGAAACCGGCATTTTCATTCTGATCGTCACAGCCATCGGTATCACCAGCTGGATGCCCACAGCGCGCATCGTGCGCGGCGATGTGCTGGCACTGAAAGAACGTGAATTTGTCCTTGCAGCGCGCAGCATCGGCACAAGGCCCGGCCGCATGATCCTGCGCCACGTGCTGCCCAACGTCATGTCCCCGATCATGGTGTCCGCCACCTTGGGCATTGCAACGGCGATCATCACCGAAAGCGCGCTGAGCTTCCTTGGCTTGGGCTTTCCGCCGGACTTCCCGACATGGGGCCGCCTTTTGTTTGATGCGACAGACTTCATGCAACAGCACCCGGAACGCGTGATGTGGCCCGGCCTCGCCATCAGCCTCACGGTGCTGTCCGTGAACTACATGGGCGATGGTCTGCGCGATGCGCTAGACCCCCGTATTCGCGGCCTGTAACACCGGCATCTTTTTGAAATCAGTTTGGGGGGTGCGGGGGGCTTGCCCCCGCACCTGTCGGATGGGCGCAACCCATTCGAAACATGGTTAGTCCAATGCTTTTCGGATTTGGCGTACCATCAACCAAACAAGCCCGATCACCAAAGGTGTCAGGATCGCCTTCATCGATTTGTCACCAAGCCCAACGTCCGCAGCAAACGGCAGCGCGACATTGGCCGCCAAATTCACCGCGTAATATGAAATTGCAACGATCGACAAACCCTCAACCGTCTTTTGCAACCGCAGCTGTAAATCTGCGCGACGGTCCATGCTTTCCAGCAACGCCTTGTTCTCTGCAGATCGTTCAACGTCCACGCGGGTTCGCAACAAATCCGACGCGCGGATAGCACGGTCTGCCATCGCATCCAGCCGTTCTTTGGTACTGGCAACCGTGCGCATGGCGGGATCAAAACGGCGCATCATGAATTCGCCAAACGTCTGGCGCCCCTCAAAACGGTCTTCGCGCAACACAGTGATCCGTTGATTAACGATCTTTTCATAGGCCATCGTCGCCCCGAACCTGAAATTCGATTGCGCGGTCAACGCTTCTAATTCGCCAGACACCTGTAGCAATGATCCCAGCGTTGCCTCGGTCTGCTCTGGTGCACCAGACAGCGCTTTGGTCAATCCCGACAGGCGGATATCCAACGCGCCCATTGTTCCGCCCAACTGCCGGCACCGCGAAAACCCCAACATTGCCATCGCCTTGTATGTCTCGATTTCGCACAGCCGCTGCACAATGCGACCGACGCGGCGTTCGCCGGCTTCGGGACGTGAAAACACCGCAAAGCGCATGTGCCCCGCCGGATCGATACGAAAATCCGCCGCCACCACCGCGTCGTTGTCCAGCACCCGGCTTACGGCGACACTTTCGGGCACGAACCAATCCGCGACCTTCTCTGTGATGCCATCGTCGCCCGACTGCTGCTCGACCCGCAGTAATGCGGACGTGATCCGAAGGCCCGGGGCGCTTGCCAACCAATCCTCTGGGAACATCGCGAAAGTGCCTGCATCAAATGGATCTTTGGCCGATCCTTCGCCAAAGATCGTATAGGTCACAAATTCCGTGTGGCTTTCCCACTTCAACAAATGACGCCCGATTTGGCCGAAGTAATGCGTTGCGCCCTCCTCGGGGTGCGGGGCGGCGTAATGATCCAGCAAAGCCTTGAGGTGCGCGACATCCGCACTGCGATCACGCCCCACCGCATTCTCCCCCGCCTTGATCGCAAGGTATGCCGCGCGACACGGCGCATCGAGCGTCGGGAACGGGCGCGCATGGAGTTCATTGGCAAGGCTGTAACGCAGCGGGTGGTCTTGGATCGGGCTCATCAGGGCTTCCTTGGGCATTCCGTTGCTTCAATAGCTAGCCAATCCTGCGATGCAGTAAAGGAAAAACATCGAAAAACCATAGGGTTAGCCGCGTACAACGGTATACAACGCCTGCCACACGCGGGAAACGATTGCATCATTTGCACCGAAAGCACGGCGATAATCGCCCAGAAGCTGTTGAAACCAACAGACTAAAACAGTCACTTTCGCTGGGCATGCCATCGGCGCCCCCAGCATCCCCCTCCTCTTCTTTGGTTTATAAATATTCCCGCCGGAGGCTGCAAAATTCGAAGAATTTTGCCCCCGCGCGCGGCACGCGCAGATCGCAAGATCTCTTTCCACCACGCAACCCACGCGCTAGGTAGCGCCCATGACGACAATTTTATTGAACAAACCTTTCGGTGTCCTGAGCCAGTTCACAGACGCCAAATCGCCAACCCAACGTCCCACATTGTCCGGTTTCGATTTGCCCAAGGGCGTGTATGCGGCCGGACGATTGGACCGTGACAGCGAAGGGCTGTTGGTGCTGACGGATGACGGAAAACTTCAGGCACGCCTGTCTTCCCCAAAGTTCAAGACACCAAAAACCTACCTCGTTCAGGTTGAAGGTGATCCGACAGATGCGGACCTTGCGCCGTTACGATCCACTATAACGCTTAAGGACGGGCCGACCCGTCCCGCACAGGTAAAGCGTATTGAACCGCCCCCTTTGTGGCTGCGCGATCCCCCCGTCCGCGTGCGAAAATCTATCCCCGACACATGGATTGAGGTAACGATCCACGAAGGCCGCAACCGCCAGGTGCGCCGTATGTGCGCCCATATCGGCTTCCCGTGCTTACGGCTGGTGCGCTGGTCGGTCGGCGCGTGGACACTGGACGATATCGGTCATGGCCAGTGGCGGGCCGTCTAGGCTGTGCAGGCGGCCAAAATCACGCGGGCGGCACCTGTGTCATCAAATGCAGCTTCGGCCATTGCGTCGCCACCATTGACCAAGACCATCGCCCCCGCCATTTCAGACCCGTTCACCGTGATTTCGCGCCCGCCGCCGGTGTCATCAAGATCGATGGTAAAGCGTACCTCGTCCCCTTGTGCCATCGCGGCCAGGTCCAGCGACAATGTCTGATCCCCGTCGCGCACAGCACTGGCGCCTTGCACAAAATCCGCGCCTGACACCAATTCAAACGGTTGAAAAACCTCTACGCCACCACCGGCATCAGTAACGTCAAAGATCAAACCAATCGGGGCTGGCGCCAAATCTATCGTCAGGACCATCGGGCCTGTGGCGCAGCTGCCCAAGTTTGTTATCGTGAACGTATCTTTGGGTGCACCATCGCGAAATGTCACCTGCATATCTGCCTGTGCCGTTCCCGCTGTTGCTGCCAGAAGGCCGGCCATCAAAATCCCACGCATCATGTTCTCCTGCTTCTTGTCACACGTTAAGATGGGGCATTACCGCGCAATAGCCACAAAAAAAGGGCCACAGTGTTCACTGCGGCCCCTTTTCTTTCACTTGAAGGCAAACGTTAGTCGATCTTGCCCAGCAGCGCATCCAGCGATGCCTTGGCATCCCCGTAAAACATGCGCGTATTTTCTTTGAAGAACAGCGGGTTTTCGATACCCGAGTAACCCGTGCCCTGCCCGCGTTTGGAAACGAACACCTGCTTGGCTTTCCAGCATTCCAGAACCGGCATGCCCGCGATCGGGCTGTTTGGATCGTCCTGTGCGGCGGGGTTTACGATATCGTTAGACCCGATCACGATCGCCACGTCCGTCTCGGGGAAATCATCGTTGATCTCGTCCATCTCCATGACGATGTCGTAGGGCACTTTGGCTTCGGCCAGCAGCACGTTCATATGGCCCGGCAGACGCCCGGCAACGGGGTGGATGGCAAAGCGCACGTTCTTGCCTTTGGCGCGCAAACGGCGGGTCAGTTCGGCCACGTTTTGCTGGGCTTGCGCCACGGCCATACCATAGCCCGGAATGATGATGACGCTGTCTGCTTCTTCCAGCGCGGTTGCAACGCCGTCCACATCGATGGCGATCTGTTCCCCTTCGACGGCCATCTGTTCACCCGCGGGGCCACCAAAGCCGCCCAAGATAACAGACACGAACGAACGGTTCATCGCCTTACACATGATGTAGGACAGGATCGCACCGGAGGAGCCAACCAACGCACCGACAACGATCAACAGGTCGTTCCCGAGAGAGAAACCAATCGCCGCCGCGGCCCAACCGGAATAGCTGTTCAGCATGGACACAACGACGGGCATGTCCGCGCCGCCAATCCCCATGATCAGATGGTAGCCGATAAACAGCGCCGCCAGCGTCATGATGAACAGCGGGAAGAACGCGCCCGAATTGAAATACATCAACAGTGTAACCGCAGAGATCGCTGCGGCTGTGATGTTCAGCAGGTGCCCCCCGGGCAGCTTTTTCGCCGCCGAGTCCACTTTGCCCGCAAGCTTGCCATAAGCGATGATTGAACCTGTGAACGTGATCGCACCAATGAAAATGCCTAGGAACAATTCGACCCGCAGGATCGCCAGTTCAACGCCGGTCTTCTTAGCAATAAGCGATGCAAATGTGCCAAGCTCAGCGAGGTTGGCGTTTTCTGCAATCAAACCCGCAACGCGCACCATTTCGAAATGCGCGATAAAGCCGACGAACACTGCCGCAAGACCCACAAGACTGTGCATCGCTGCAACCAGTTCGGGCATCTGGGTCATCTGCACTTTGGTCGCCAATTGATACCCGATGGCGCCACCACCCGCGATCAACAAGATCGAAAGCAACCAATAGCCAGACCCCGGCCCGACCAGCGTTGCCGCCACGGCCAAGGCCATACCAACGATGCCGTACCAGACCGCGCGTTTGGCGCTTTCTTGGCCTGAAAGACCACCCAGTGAGAGAATGAAAAGAACTGCTGCAACGACGTAAGCTGCTGTTGTGAAACCGAATTCCATGTCGCTCGCTCCCTTAAGATTTCTGGAACATGGCGAGCATCCGCCGTGTCACGAGGAAACCCCCGAAGATGTTGATACCGGTCATAAACACCGCAAGGCCCGCAAGCAGAATAACGAGGAACGACCCCGATCCGATCTGCATAAGCGCGCCAAGAATGATGATCGAAGAGATTGCGTTCGTCACCGCCATAAGCGGTGTGTGCAAGCTGTGCGCGACGCCCCAGATGACCTGAAAACCGATAAAGATCGACAACACAAACACGATAAAGTGCTGCATGAATGACGCAGGCGCGACAAGGCCGATGGCCAACAGCACGGCCGCACCCACCGCGATCAATGTCACTTGTGATTTTGTCTGTGCCTTGAAAGCAGCTGTTTCGGCCGCGCGTTTTTCTTCCGGCGTCAGTTCAACGACGGCCGCCTTTGGCTTGGCCGCAATCGCCTGAACTTTCGGAGGCGGCGGCGGGAACGTGACCTCTTTGGCGTGGGCGATGGTCGCCCCCCGGATCACGTCGTCTTCCATGTTGTGATTGATTACACCGTCTTTTTCGGGCGTCAGGTCGGTCATCAAATGGCGGATGTTCGTGGCGTACAATGTTGAAGACTGCGCCGCCATACGTGACGGGAAATCGGTGTAGCCGATGATTGTGACGCCGTTGTCAGTGACGATTTTCTCGTCCTTGACGGTCATCTTGCAATTGCCGCCCTTTTCAGCGGCGAGGTCGACAATCACAGAACCGGGTTTCATGGATTTGACCATGTCCTCGGTCCAAAGCTCGGGCGCTTCGCGGTTCGGGATCAGGGCCGTCGTGATAACGATGTCCATGTCCGGCGCGATTTCACGAAATTTCGCCAATTGCGCAGCGGCAAATTCGGGGGAGGACACAGACGCATAGCCGCCCGTTTCCGCGCCGTCCTTTTGATCTTCTTCAAAGTCGAGGAACACGAATTCCGCGCCCATGGATTCAACCTGCTCTGCCACTTCTGGCCGCACGTCGAAGGCATATGTGATTGCACCCAGTGATGTGGAAGTGCCGATCGCGGCGAGGCCAGCGACACCCGCGCCAACAACCAGAACCTTAGCTGGCGGGACCTTACCCGCCGCCGTGATCTGACCCGTGAAAAAGCGCGGAAAGTTATTTCCTGCTTCAATAACAGCGCGGTAGCCTGCGATGTTGGCCATGGACGACAGCGCGTCCATTTTCTGGGCACGCGAAATACGCGGGATCATCTCCATGGCAACAACAGTCGCGCCCTTCTTGGCGGCGGCGGCCATCTTGGCCTCGTCGGCGACGGGGCTAAAGAAGGAAACCACTGTCTGGCCTTCGGACAAACGCTTCATTTCGCCGTCATCGGGCACGCGCACTTTGGCGACGATATCGGCGGCCTTCCAAAGTGCAGCGGCGGTTTTGACAACCTCAACGCCTGCGTCTTTATAGGCTTTGTCGCTGAACCCGGCAGCCGCACCGGCCTTGGTTTCGATCACACATTCATGGCCGAGTTTCTGGAGTTCAAGCGCTGAGGCCGGCGTCATCGCAACGCGGTTCTCACCCTCGAATAATTCCTTTGGCGTGCCGATTTTCATGACCGTCCCCTTCTAAATCGCAGTTATTGAAAGGGTTATAGCCCGATGTCAGGATTAACAAGAGGAAGGCGGGCCTGCATGGCCATGCTAGCGCTAACGCATGCTTTGGGGGACGTTGCGTTAAATCCAACGCCGTGTTTGTTGGGTGTAGCGGTGGAATTCCTGACGGAATTTGCGGCGCAAACGGTCTTCTTCGGGGATGATAAACCGTTTCTCAAACACCCATAATAGCACCGGCACAAGGGGCAGCGCGACAGGTGCGTCCCAACGCAGGATGAACCCCGCCAAAAGCAGCGCATCACCAAGATAAATCGGGTTTCGCGTGCGTTTGAAAATCCCGGTTTGAACCAGGTTGTTCGCGTCCAGATGCGGTATCACAGTAGTCTTCTGGCGGCGCATTTCCATCACCGCAAGCACCATCAAAATAAGGCCTGCGCCAATCAAAACGGCGGCAATGAACTGGGCCAGCGGATGAACAAGGCTAAGGCCCCATGGCTGGACCAGCCCCAGCCAATACGCAGCACCCAAAGCGGCAATCAACCAAACGGGAGGGATGTCGATCCATTTCATGGTGTGTTGGTGCCACCAAAGCCTCACAAGCTCCAGCCGATTGTTTCCAAATTGTAAATTTACGCCAGTTTTCTGCCACAAACTGACCCTGCTTTGCCCACACACCAAACCCAAAAACGCCTCTCTCAATGGCTAAACACGGCCCTGAAACGAGAGCAGGAGTTACGAGTATGCCGACCCCATTGACGTTAAATTGGTCCCAAGAAACTATCACTTCGGGTGGCTTCACCCAAGATACCGGGGGCATCAATGTCGGCGTATCCTTTGTCAACGATGGCAGCGCGACGGACTTTTCAAACAGCACATCTTCGCAATACACCGAGTCCGGCGAAACGTTCTCAACGAGTTCTTCCTTGCGATTGGTCGGCGACGGTAACGACGGCACGGCAGGCGATGAGCAGACATCAACAACGACAATCGATTTCAGCGCGGCAAGCGGGTCCGGCTTCAGCTCGGAAGTTGAAAACGTCGCTTTTCGCATCAATGACTTTGATACCAGTTCCTGGATCGATGTTATCACCGTACGTGCCTATGACGCGAACGGCGGCCTGATCGATGTTTCCCTGACATGGAACGGATCAACGACGACGGGCACGAACGCCTCCCTGACCTCAAATGTGGCCAACGGATCGGCGGCAACGCAAACCGGATCCATCCTTGTCGAGATCGCGGGCCCGGTGTCCTACCTCGAAATTGATTACGACAACAACGGTACAGGCGGCCAAGCCCTTTGGGTAACCGATGTACACTTTGACGCGATTGATCTGGATGGAACCGTTGAAGGATCTGCCGGCAATGACGTTATCGATGACACGTACATTTTGGACCCTGACGGCGACAAAGTTGATGCGGGCGACGAAATCCTTGCGGGTTATGGCACCGATGGCGATCTGATCGAAGCATATGGCGGTAATGACACCGTTCTTGCAGGTGCGGGTGATGACAGCGTTTATGCGGGTACGGGTACTGACAGCGTATCCGGCGGAACGGGCAATGACACCGTGTTCCTTGAAGAAGGCAACGACACGTTCGGCGATTGGTTCACCGAGGACGGCAGCGACACGATCTATGGCGGCAGCGGCAATGACACAATCAATTCCGGCAATGACTCCGACACCATTTTCGGCGGTGCTGACAACGATGTACTGATTGGTGCATCCGGCGACGACACGTTGTTTGGCGGCACGGGTTCGGATGAATTCCAGATCACCGACGACCACGAAAGCGACGTCATTGAAGGTGGCGAAGACGGTGACGGATCCGACGTCGACATCATCAACTTCTCAAACTTTGAGTCGGATCAGGGCGTTACCGTCACCGCGACGGGCGACGAGACAGGGACATATGCCTTTAACGATACTGTCGGTGATGGATCCTATTCTGAAATCGAAGGGTTCATCAGCAACGAAGGCGATGACACTTTCAATCTGGGTGCAGACAACAGCGGCGTTCTTGTTGACACGTTTACAGGTAATGACACCATCACAACCGGCAGCGGCGATGACACCATCGACGGTGGTCAGGGCGAAGACGTTTTCAATACAGGGGCTGGCAATGATCAGGTCAATCTGGGCGAAGACAGCCCCGGAGTGTCTGACGGCGATGCGGATGTTATCATTCTGCAAGATGGGTTCGGCGATGACATCATCACCAACTTTGACGCACCAACGGCGAACGGCGATGGCACCTTTACGGGCATCGACACGCTAGAGGTTTCAAATCTGACAAACGGCACAGTCCCGGTGAACACCAATGATGTGACCGTCACAGATGACGGGTCCGGCAATGCTGTTCTGAATTTCCCCAACGGTGAAAGCATCACACTGGATGGTATGAGCCCGACGGATGCGGATAACCCGTTCTATCTGAACGCCATCGGCATCCCCATGCTCGACGGTACAGTCAGCGGCACATCCGGCGCAGATATAATTGACGGCACGTATGCAGATGATCCCGATGGTGATTTTGTCGACAACAACGATGCAATCTTGGCGGGCGATACCGGCGATGACGATCTGATCTTCGGATATGAAAACGACGATGTGATCCTTGCGGGTGCGGGTAACGACGAAGTCTATGGCGGCGATGACAATGACACCATCACAGGTGGCGCGGGCGATGATACGCTGTTTGGCGGCACCGGCGATGACACGTTCTTTGTCGGCAGCACGGACGGCGCCGACACGATTGAGGGCGGCGAAAACGTTGGTGATACAGACACGTTGACCTTCACAGACAGCAATGGCCCGGATGGTGTGGACGTCGTGATGACGGGCGATGAATCCGGCACATATTCCTCTGCCGTGGACGGCGCGTCAGGTTCGTTTTCCGAGATTGAACAGATCAATTTGACCGATCAGGACGACAGCTTTGACGGTGCAGCCGCCACTAGCGGCAATACCATAGACGGCGGCGACGGCGAAGACGTCCTATCCGGTTCGGCCGCGTCCGACAGTTTCGATGGTGGTGCAGACAACGACATCATCAGTGGCCTCGGCGGTGAGGACACAATCGAAGGCGGTGACGGCGACGACATCATTGCGGGTGACGCGACAGCGCCAAGCAGTGCGACGCTCGCGGGGGAGGCGGGCCAGTTATATCTGGATGTTGCCAACGTCGCGTCCGGGTCTGAAACTGGGACGCCAGGTGACGCACAAGCGGGCGACAGCGTTGTATTCAACGACGCGGCCACCCTGCCCGACGGCACCATTGTGTCTGTCAAAGTGACTGTCGTGTCGATCAGCGATCCTGATGTCACTGTTGATCTGACCGAAAGCCAAGCAGGCGCACCTTTGCGCGTTAACGGAAATGGCGATGCGTCCAACGCGGGTGCAGAAGTCCAGTTCAAGCTCGAGTTCTTTGATCAGGCGACGGGCCTGCCCATCACCATCAGCGGCGAAGCCACCGTAACAGACATTGATGACAACGCCGGCGCTGGCGAAGAATACGTTAGTTTTTCGGACGGTGATGTCACTGATTATACGGTATCGCCGAGTTCAAGCATCACACCGTCTGTCAGTGGTGGCACTGTTTCGGGGACGGGCACAACGACCAACAACGCTTCGGATGAAACAGCGTGGTTCGGCGTTGGGTTCGACAATCTGAGCGAGCTGAACATGACCGTTGGTGTTGTCGAAAACACAGCGAACTACGGCTTTAGCGGACAAGACATTACCGGTGGCATCACCACAACCGTTGACGGCGGCGCGGATGATAGCCTTTCGGGTGGCGCGGGTGATGACGTCATCTATGGCAACGGCGGCGATGATATCATCGACGGCGGCGCGGATGATGACACGTTGTATGGCGGGTCCGGTCAGGACACGATCACAGGCGGCACGGGATCTGACACGATCATCGGTGGTGCGGATCAAGACGCGATCTATGGCGGGCCGGGTGATGTGGTCGACGGCTCCGAAGATGGGGTAGACAACGACACGCTCTATGTCGAAGGCGCGATCAACATCATTTATGATGTCGGCAACCCTGAAAACGGTGTCGTCGAATTCGCCAGCGGCCCGGACTTGGTGTTCACCAATATCGAAAATGTGGTCATGACCAACGACGGTACCGTCAGCGGAACCGCGGGTGATGATCTGATCGACGCCAGCTACACTGGCGACACGGACGGTGATCTTGTTGATGCCAACGATGCCATTTTGCCCGGTGACAGCGGCAATGATGATTTGATCGAAGCAGGTGCTGGTAATGACAGCATAGAAGCTGGTGCTGGCGCTGACGAAATCTATGCCGGTGCTGACGACGATACGGTTTCGGGTGGCACAGGTGCTGATACTTTGTTCGGCGAAGGCGGCAACGACACCCTATATGACGATGGCGGCAGCGATACGGTCTATGGCGGCGCGGGCGATGATATCATCGGCGGTGCGTCGGGCACATTGTCCAGCGGTTCTGACACGCTGTTTGGCGGTACGGGTGATGATACGATCTTTATCGGCAACGGCCAGGACGAGGCCTACGGCGGTGACGATGCGGACACATTCACATCGCGCGGTTCGGGCTTTGACAAAATCGTCGAAGGTGGTGAGGGCGGCGACGATGACGATACGCTTAGCTTTGCGGATGAAACCGACGCGGCCGACACAATTGATGTGTCGTTCACCGGTGATGAGGCAGGTGTCGTAGACATTCGCGGGCAAACCGTCACGTTCTCCGAGATTGAAAATATCGTCGGCACACAAGGCGACGACAGCTTTGACGCCACCAATGCATCAACAGGCACCAATATGTCTGGCGAAGCAGGCGATGACACATTTACCAGCGGTGAAGGCGATGACACGCTGGATGGTGGTGATGATCGTGACACGTTCTTGGTTCAAGACGGGTTTGGAAATGACACCATCATCGGTGGCCAAGGCGGTGACAACTACGACACGCTTGACCTCAGCGGGCTAAGCAACCCGGTCAACGTGGTCTTCACGGGCCCCGGCGCGGGTACTGTCACGGATACGGTCACGGGCGACGTTATTACGTTCTCCGAGATCGAATTCCTGGTCACGACAGACCAAGCCGACACCGTCGATGCGACGCTGGATGACGGGTACACCTATGTGAACACGCTTGAGGGCGCGGATACCTACACTGGATCGGATGGCGACGATGTCGTTGATGACGAAATGGGTGCCCCTAACGGCGGCGGCAACGACACCTTCTTTGGTGGCGGCGGCAATGACGAAATCTGGGCGGGTAATGATGACGACACCCTGTTTGGTGGCACCGGAAATGACACGCTGAACGGTGAAGACGGCAGCGATATCATCCAGATTGGCGACAATGACGGCACGGACATCGTCGTTGGTGGTGAAGATACCGGCGACAACGACGTTCTCGAACTCGACGAAGACGGGTCGGGCCAAGGCGTTACCGTCACCTACACCGGTGATGAAGCTGGCACATATGACTTTGACGGCACAACCGGCGAAGGCACGTTTTCTGAGATCGAAACGCTGGATGGCACAAGCGAAGACGATACCGTCAACGCGGGTGCGGACACTGGCGGTGTCACGATCCTTGGCAATGAGGGTGATGATAGCATTGCGGGTGGGTCCGGCGATGACGACATCTTTGGCGGCGCGGATAATGATACGCTTTCGGGCGGGGCTGGCGCTGACACGATCAGCGGTGGAACCGGCGATGACACGATCACCTTTGCTGAAGGCGATGATGTTACAGGCGGCAGTGGCGACGATCTGTTCGTCCTCGAAGATCTGGGCGAACCGACAAACGGCACAATCACCATCGACGGCGGGTCTGGCGATGAAACGCCTGATCCGGATGGCACGGGGCCGCTTACGGGTGGAGATACGTTGCAATTGGGTGGCCTCGCCAATCTGACGCAGGCGGTCAAAGACACCTTTGTTGATGATGGCACTGGCAGCTTCTCTGGCTCTGTGACGCTGGACGATGGTACGATCCTGAACTTCTCAGAGATCGAAAACATCATCTGCTTTACGCCCGGTACACGCATTGCCACGCCCAAAGGGCTGATTGCGATTGACGATCTTGAGGTCGGCGATCTGGTGGTCACCCGCGATCACGGGTTGCAACCAATTCGTTGGATCGAAGGGCGCACGGTGCCTGCGATTGATCGCTTTGCGCCTGTGCGTATTCGCCAGAACGTGCTTGCCGGACAAGATCGCGATTTGATCGTTTCGCCACAGCACCGCGTTCTGTTCCAAGGTTATCGCGCCGAATTGCTGTTTGGTGAAACCGAAGTTCTGGTTTCTGCCAAGCATTTGATCGATGGGATGGACGTGACCCAAGACGAAGCCGAAATGGTCACCTATGTCCACATGCTGTTTGACCAACACGAGGTGATCTACGCCGAAGGCGCCGCCACCGAAAGCTTCCACCCCGGCGATGTTGGTTTCACCGCTGTTGGCAATCAGGCCCGCGAAGAATTGTTCGCGATCTTCCCTGAATTGCGGTCTGATCCGAAGTGTTACGGCAATACGGCACGCCGCTGCCTGAAAGCACACGAGGCGCAGCTGATCCGGCTTTAACATCCGTTCTTGATTACAAATGTGGGGTGGGCCAGTGTTCGAGACAGCACTGGCCCTTTCCTATTTTGCATCGGAGATTTCATATGCGTGCGCTTTTCCTGATCCTGCCGTTGATGGCCCTACCCGCATGCGAGATGGCCGCGCCGCAACAAGCCGTGCCAGCGGCCGCAGATGTCGCGGTGCCAATTCCGATGGACCCGGGCACGATGCAATGTGCGCTACTGTCAAATTCCAACGCCCTTGCAGCGGCGTCAGACTGGGCAATGGGGCGCGCCCGTGCCGCTGCCCTGTCAGGCCGGATCGCAGGTGTGCCGGATCAGGCGACTGTCACGTCAAATCTGGCGCGCTATTGCAGTGCGAATGGAAATGACACCGTTCGAAGTGCCGCAGCCCAGATCGGGTTTTAGGCGCTTTTGCGGACTGGTGCAGCGCGCATGGCCCACGCCCGCGCCGCGTCCCCGAATGCTTCGAACAACGGTTTTGACACCGGATCAATCCCCGCATTCCATTCAGGATGCCATTGGACAGACAATGTAAATCCGGTGGCATCTTTGATATAGATGGCTTCCGGGGTGCCGTCAGGGGCGTGGCCATCAATGACGATGCGATCACATGTGTCCATGATCCCCTGCCCGTGCAATGAATTGGTCAGCACTTTGGTATCACCCCAAAGGCGATGAAACGGCCCGCCTTCGGTCAACGTCACAATGTGGCGCATCGCGAACTTTTCTTCGATTGTTCCGTCTGGCGGCATACGGTGGTTATCACGCCCGTCCAGATCGCGAATTTCGGGGTGAAGCGTGCACCCCATGGCGACCGCAACTTCTTGAAATCCGCGACAAATGCCAAGGATCGGCTGGCCACGTTCCACACATCTGCGGATCAGTGGCAGTGCAATACCGTCACGGCCAAGATCAAATGTGCCATGCGCCTCTGTTTCGTCATGGCCGTATTCGCTGGGATGCACGTTTGGACGGCCTCCGGTGAACAAGAATCCGTCGCACACATCCATCAAGTCATCGATATCGACAATCGCGGGATCGGTGGGCACGATCAATGGCAGTGCACCGCAGACTTCGGCAACGGCCACCGAATTCATCTCACCGACCGCGTGAACCGGGTACTCATCATTGATGAGATACAGGTTACCGATAATTCCAATCACAGGTTTGCGCATAGTGACTCCCTTTGACAGGTATTTAGCAAGCAAACACGCGCACGCAAAGCTTTCGTGCGAACACGAGGTCCTGCTTCAACGCACAGAGTTAAATTTCTGCCAACAAATTGGCCGCTTCGATGCCCGCAACAGCACAAAGTGCATCATTTTCAGATGTATCACCCGTCACACCCACAGCCCCGATGATCGCACCGCGTTTGTCGCGCACCAGAACACCGCCCGGAACCGGAATAAGCTGGCCGTCATAGGCCGCATTTGCTGCGGCGATAAAATAGGCCTGCTGTTCGGCGCGTGCCATTTGGGCCGTGCCCGCCATGCCAAGCATCACCGACCCATAGGCCTTACCATGGGCGATCGCGTAGCGGCCCGGCGCAGCACCGTCTTCTTTTTCAAACGCTTTCACATGGCCGCCGGCGTCCAATACGATGACCGCTAAAGGCTTCAGGTCAAGCTCGCGGCCTTTTGCAAATGCCTTGCGGATAATTGTCCGCGCTTTGTTCATCGAAATCTCGGCCATGTTGTTGTCCTTTTTATGTGTGTCGCTCAGATCATCTGAGGCTTGTTCTTGTCACGCCCGCCGGGGCTTACACGCAATATGGGGCCAGCGTTGCCAATCCGCACCCTTTAGGCGTTACGTTGGGCCTTCAACTCCAAACGGCGGCGATGCAGGACCGGCTCTGTATAACCGGACGGTTGTTCGCGACCACGAAACACCAGATCGCTCGCGGCTTGAAAGGCGATGCCGTCAAAATCAGGCGCCATGGGGCGGTAGCTGTCGTCGCCCGCGTTCTGACCATCAACCACCACAGCCATCTTGCGCAGCGCCTCAAGTACCGTGGCCTCATCCACAACGTCGTGGTGCAACCAGTTGGCGATATGTTGTGCTGAAATGCGGCAGGTCGCGCGATCTTCCATCAGGCCGACATTATTCATGTCTGGCACCTTGGAACAGCCCACGCCGCTGTCGATCCAGCGCACCACGTACCCCAGAATACCTTGTGCGTTGTTTTCAACTTCGCGCTGGATTTGCGCATCCGTCCAACCCCGGAACCGCGCCACAGGAATATCCAGAAGTGATTGAAGGCTGCTGCGATGCCCCCCCTTCTTGAGCATGTCCTGAACCGCAAACACATCCACCTTATGATAATGCAGCGCATGTAGTGTTGCGGCTGTCGGGGATGGCACCCACGCACAATTGGCGCCCGCGCGGGGGTGTTCGATTTTCTGTTCAATCATCGCAGCCATGGCGTCGGGCATGGCCCACATGCCCTTACCGATTTGGGCCTTGCCAGACAGCCCGCATTCAAGACCGATATCGACGTTCTGGTTTTCATAGGCCGTGATCCAGCCCTTCCGTTTGATGAAATCTTTGCGGCTGAACGGCCCTGCTTCCATGCTGGTGTGGATTTCATCGCCCGTGCGATCCAGAAAACCGGTGTTGATAAAGGCCACACGCGATTTGGCAGCGCGGATACATCCCTTGAGGTTGGCCGACGTGCGGCGTTCCTCATCCATGATCCCGACCTTGATCGTGTTCGCGGGCAGCCCAAGCGTGTTTTCCACATGGGCAAAAATGTCGTTGGTAAAGGCGACTTCTTCGGGTCCGTGCATTTTTGGTTTAACGATGTAGACCGATCCGTGCACCGAATTGCCGCTGTCGCGTGCAAGGTCGTGTTTTGCGATCAGGGTGGTGATCATGGAATCCATCAACCCTTCGAACGCTTCATTCCCGTCGCGATCCAGAATGGCGGGGTTTGTCATCAGGTGGCCGACATTGCGAATCCACAGCAACGCGCGTCCCTTCAGCGTCAAATCGCTGCCGTCTGGTGCCGTGTAAGTGCGATCATCGTGCAGTTTGCGCGTGATGGTCTTTCCGCCTTTTTCCAGCACGGCCTCAAGATCGCCGCGCATCAGGCCAAGCCAGTTGGAATAGGCCAAAACCTTGTCTTCGGCATCAACACAGGCAACGGAATCTTCGCAATCCATGATGGCCGACAACGCGCTTTCAAGACGGACATCCGCAAGACGGGCACGGTCATTCGATCCGATCACACTGTCTGCATCAAAGACCAATTCGACGTGTAGCCCATTGTTTTTCAACAAAATCGTATCCGGTGCGCTGGCGTCCCCGGTGTAGCCTGCGAACTGACCCGGTGACATCAGCGGCTTGCCATCAACCATCAGTTGCCCGTCATCGACCGCATAGGTGCTCACGTCGCCATGCGATGCGCCAGCGATCGGGAAGGCATCATCAAGAAAAACACGTGTGCGGGCCACAACACGGCTGCCGTGGCCGCGATCATACCCCTTGCCATGCGGTGCGCGCCCCATGGCATCCGTGCCATAAAACGCATCATACAAGCTGCCCCAGCGGGCG
The DNA here is from genome assembly GCF_021532615.1 of Octadecabacter dasysiphoniae. Lineage (GTDB taxonomy): Bacteria > Pseudomonadota > Alphaproteobacteria > Rhodobacterales > Rhodobacteraceae > Octadecabacter > Octadecabacter dasysiphoniae. The sequence goes on along the minus strand of NZ_JAKGAQ010000001.1, from coordinate 834,485 downwards.
TTCGCAGCATTCAGCGCAAAGCGGGCATTTGTGATTGGAACCACCAATTGAGGCCCCGCCACGCTTGCGATTTCGGGATCCACGCTGGCAGTATCGATGGTGAAATCCTCGCCGTGGGGTACAATATATCCGATGTCGCGCAAAAATGCGTCGTAGGCGACTTCATCATGGGCTTGCCCAGCGCGTGTCGTGTGCCAGTCATCAATCTGGCTTTGGATTGCTTCGCGTTTTTCCAGCAGATCGCGATTTTTGGGGCCGAAATCATGGACCAGCGCACTAAAGCCGTCCCAAAACGCATCCGCGGCGACGCCTGTGCCCGGCAATGCCGTGTTTTCGATAAATTCAGCCAGTTCAGCGGCCACTTGGAGGCCAGCGCGATCAACACGGTTTGTCATGAAACGTCCCTTTTGCATGCCGTTGCGTACGGCGTTTGAACAGGATTTAGGGCAGAAGTTTCCGATAGGCAACAAAGGCACAGCAATCTGTATCGTGCGACACTTTCAAATCTTGGGCGATGATGGGCCACGCGGGCGTTCGCGGCGGCATCGATCCGAACAATACCGCACCTCATCCCAGACCTTTTCCCATTTTTTGCGCCATGTGAACGGGCGACCACAGGTTGCGCATATCTTTTCAGGAAGATTGGATTTCTTGATGTTTCTCGGCATGTTATAAATCAAAGCTCAACTGGTTTTGGTCTTTCCGTTTTGCTGTCTTGGCGCGGCTGCGATCATTCACAAACCGGCCCTGCCGATCTTTGCGCGATGCGTGTTTATCTATCACCACAGCGGCCTCTGCGCGAAACCTATCGCCTTTGCGTACATCCCAAATGCGCGCACGCGCCTGTCCTGCCGCCGCCTTGGCATCCACAATCGGGGGTGGATATGACAGACTTTGTGCACCCTCCCAAAGCCATGGTTCTTGCACGTATTGGTCGGGAACATTGGCCAGCTCCGGCACCCAGCGGCGGGTGAAAATACCCTGCGGATCCTGATCAAACCCCTGCTTGATCGGGTTGTAGATCCGCACCGTGTTCATGCCTGTCGTACCCGATTGCATCTGCACCTGTGACCAATGGATGCCCGGTTCATAATCCGTGAACATCCGCGCCAGATGTGGCCCGCTTGCGCGCCAATCCAGCCACAGATGATAGGACGCGACCGCCTGCAACATCGATCGCATTCGAAAGTTCAACCACCCCGTCGCGATGAGGCTGCGCATGCAGGCATCCACGAACGGCAAACCTGTTTCGCCCTTTTCCCACGGCGCGCGCAAGGCCACATTATCCCCGCGCATCCCTTCATACGCAGAGTGCAGGCATCGGGTTTCTATGCCGGGCTGGTCTTCCAGTTTTTGCATGAAATGATCGCGCCACGCGAGACGGGATTGAAATGATTTCAATGACTTTGCCCAAACCGGATCAAAGGTTTCGCGTTGCCGCGCCGCCGTCGCCTGCGCCGCTTCTCGGATGGTGATCGTGCCAGCGGCGAAATGCGGCGACAATCGCGAACAGGCCCATTCCCCATCAAGGGGCGAGGACATTGCGCGGCGATAGTCACGCCCCCGCTGCGTTAAAAACCCACCCAGCAACGACAAGGCCTGCGCACGTCCACCGGACTGGCGATCAGGGCAATGATCGGGCGGGCCAGCGGGGATTGGATCAGATAGCGCGGCCACGCCGTTCAGCGTGCGCGGTGGATCGATCACAGTGCCAAACACATGGGCATCGCGCGCCTTTGCCCAACCATTGCGTGATTTCAATCGACGCACCACGCCTGAACCGGTAAATTCATCAAACTGGACACCCTGCCCGCGCGCCCAGGCAATCACACGTTTATCGCGCGCAAAGGTCCATGCATTGCCCGTTTCTTCATGCGCGAGAAGATGTGTCACCCCGTGGGTTGCGCGCAGGCGTTCTAACACCTCAACAGCATCGCCCGATCTAATCACCAGCGGCGCCCCCGAAGCCTGTAAATCTTTGCCCAAGGTTTCCAGACAATCGCGAATAAACGCCCATTGCCGCCCGCTGGTGTCCGGCAGTTTCCAATATTCAGGTTCAACGATGTACAATGGCAAAACACGCGCGCCCGCAGGCACAGCGGCAAGCGCTGCGTGATCTTGCACCCGCAGATCGCGTTTGAACCAGACAATATACATCGTGCTTTCAGATAGCCCGCGCACCCTTGTTCGCCAGCCCCCGCCGCCATAGGTTTCCACCAACCCTAGATCGGAGCCCCCCCATGAAAGACGCAAGCCCCCAAACAATCCACCTGAGCGATTATCGACCTTTCGCCTACACCGTGGACAGCGTGCATCTGACATTCCGGCTGGCGCCCAAAGCCACGCGGGTCATCAGCAAAATCGCATTCAGCCCGAACGCCGCCTTTCCCGGTGAATTTTTCCTTCACGGGCAAGACGTTAAACTGATCTGGGCCAAGATTGATGGTGTGGACGTGACGCCAGATGTGACCGACGCAGGCCTGACCTGCGCCGTTCCAGATGCGCCGTTCGTTTGGGAGGCCGAGGTCGAAATTTCACCTGCTACGAACACCGCACTCGAAGGGCTTTACACATCAAACGGCATGTATTGCACCCAGTGCGAGGCCGAAGGTTTTCGCAAGATCACATTCTACCCCGACCGACCCGATGTTATGTCGGTCTTCACCGTACGGATCGAGGGCGATTTGCCCGTGTTGTTGTCAAACGGTAATCCGGTCAACAGCGGCGACGGCTGGGCCGAATGGCACGACCCGTGGCCCAAACCCGCCTATCTTTTTGCACTGGTTGCAGGCGATCTGGCCGCCCATCCGGGATCATTTACGACCATGTCGGGCAAAGATGTCGCGCTTAACATTTATGTGCGTCCCGGTGCGGATGAAGGAAAATGCGCCTTCGGGATGGAGGCGCTCAAGCGATCCATGAAATGGGACGAAGACGTCTACGGGCGCGAATATGACCTCGATATTTTCAACATCGTGGCCGTGGACGATTTCAACATGGGGGCAATGGAAAACAAGGGGCTAAATGTCTTTAACTCCTCCTGCGTTCTGGCATCCCCCGAGACCAGCACAGATGCGAATTTTGAGAGGATCGAGGCGATTATCGCCCATGAATATTTCCACAATTGGACAGGCAATCGCATCACGTGCCGCGACTGGTTCCAGCTGTGTCTCAAAGAGGGTCTGACGGTGTTTCGCGACCAGCAATACACCGGCGATCAGGGCAGCCATGCCGTCAAGCGGATCGAAGACGCGATTACCATGCGTTCGCGCCAATTTCGCGAAGACAACGGCCCGCTAGCCCACCCCGTGCGCCCCGAAAGCTTTATTGAGATCAATAACTTCTACACGATCACCGTCTATGAAAAAGGCGCTGAGGTGATCGGGATGCTTAAGCGGTTGGTCGGGGATGAAGCCTATTACAAAGCATGCGATCTTTATTTTGAACGTCACGATGGCGACGCTGCGACCATCGAGGACTGGTTACAAGTGTTCGAGGACACGACGGGGCGCGATCTGACCCGATTCAAACGCTGGTATGCGCAGGCAGGCACCCCGCGGCTGACGATCAGCGATGATTACGCGGACGGAACCTACACGCTGCATTTCACCCAAACCACGCCGGCCACACCCGGACAGGATGAAAAAGCCCCCCAAGTGATCCCAATCGCGGTAGGTTTGTTGTCCCAAAACGGCGAAGAAGTGCAGCCGACGGTGGTTCTTGAAATGACCGAAACCTACCAGAGCTTTCGTTTTGACGGCTTAACGGAAAAACCGATCCCGTCGATCCTGCGCGACTTTTCTGCGCCGGTGATTTTGCAACGCGAACAGACAAACGCAGAACGCGCGTTTTTGATGGCCCATGACACCGACCCTTTTAACAAATGGGATGCTGGGCGTGCATTGGCGCGGGATGTTCTTACAAAAATGATAACGAAGGACGCAGCGCCAGATATCGCCTACCTTGATGGGGTTGCGGCGATTTTGCGCGATGACAGTCTTGATCCTGCGTTTCGTGCATTGGCGATATCGCTCCCGTCGGAGGACGATATGGCGCAGGCCTTGCATGACGACGCAGTTACGCCCGATCCCCTCGCGATCCACCGCGCCTGTGAGGCGCTCAAGGTCGCGATGGCGCAGCACGTTCAGGATATATTACCGCGCATCATGGCCGACATGATCGTTTCGGGACCGTATTCACCGGATGCCAAATCTGCCGGAAAACGCAGCCTTGGACGTGCGGCATTGATGTTACTGACCCGTATTGATGGCGGCGCGGCGGCTGCCAAGACATATGCCGAGGCCGACAACATGACGATGCAACTGGCCGGATTGTCGGCCTTGCTGATGATCGGCAAAGGGGACGCGCAAAGCGAAGCCTTCCGCGATCAATGGCGCAACGATCGCCTTGTGATGGACAAATGGTTCGGGCTTGCCGTGGCAATGGCCCCACCCGAAAAGGCCGCAATGGTTGCGCAGGCCCTAACGCAAGAACCTGATTTCGACATGAAAAACCCGAACCGGTTTCGCGCTGTATTTGGCGCACTTGCGGGGAATGCAGCGGGCTTTCACGACCCGTCCGGCGATGCCTATCGTCTTCTCGGGACATGGTTGATCAAGCTGGATGCAATCAACCCGCAGACCACGGCCCGCATGACAACCGCATTCGAAACATGGCGGCGCTACGGCGTCACGCGCCAGACGCAGATGCGTGAAGTTCTTGAAAATATTGCAGCGACTTCGGGTCTTTCACGTGACACCGCGGAAATGGTTGGCCGGATGTTGGGGAATCCTGCTTCCTGATTGATGGATCGGGCGCTAATTTGATGGCGTTTATGTTAAGGAATTCATCAATGCCCGTTCTCATCGCACGTCTTGGCATTATTGGTGCCGCCTATTTCTGGGCCCAGCGCGCGCGCAACGCCCGTCATATGATCGGTGATGTGGGTGATATGGCGAACGATGTGCGACTGGCCGCGCGTCGGTTCGGGTTCAGTCGCAAGATGAACGTGCACCCCGTCGAAAGCATCGAAGACTCGCGCCTTGCAGTGGCGTCCATCGCGACGGCATTCATTGAACTTGATGACCTTCCCACCGCCGAGGCCGAAGAAATGGAAGTGCTGGGGCGCTGGTTCATGTCAGAATGTGGCGGCGCAGAACCTGCCATCGCCCGGCTGTCGCGCAAACTTTATAAACTGGGCGGTGCCGAGCAGATGGAACCCCTTTTGGCCGTTCTTAAGGGAGCCGTAAAAGACAACCTGAGCGCACGGCAGCGCGACGCCCTTGACGATATCACCCGGGCCATGCGCGTTCGATGATCTACAGGTTCGAAAGGCGCGGACGGCGACCTGCAACCATTATTGCCGTTTTGATGATCTGGGCCGGGTTGTTCGCGCTTTGGGCGGGGTTGGACATGGCGACCTGGATCGCGCTGTTTCTTGCGGCTTTCACCCTGCCTGCCCTGTGGGATATTATTCGCGATCCGCGCAACACGATTGAAGTCTGGCCGAACCGGATTGTCTGGTCCTCTACGCTGGGTCAGGGGGATCGCACGGATGTTGATCATGTCCGCTTAAACCGCCGGTTTGACGGGACGTTCAAGGCGACGCTGGTTCATGTTGGCGGGGCGACAACGCGCCTGCCCCCCGATATTGCACCGCCCGTTGATGCATTTGAGGCCGCGCTGAAAGATGCAGGCATCGCGTCACAGCGCCACCCCTTTTCGCCGATCTAGCCGTCGTTCATCGTCGATAGCGTTGCCTGAACTGTTGGGCGGGCCTGCGGGCGGATCGAATTGCGGGCGACGCAATAGTCCTGCCGCCGCGTCCAAGCCGACATTTCAGCGATTTTGGCTCGGTTCGTCATCGGGCCCCAGTCAGCGGCCACACCACGCCAGCGGCTGTCGCGCACCGCAATGGCGTTGTCGCGCGGCACCGTCACATTCATGATACGAACGGCACAACTCAGATTATCTTCGGGGTCTTTCAGCGCCTCGCCGGTGGTGGCGCGACACCCGTATCTGCGCGCAGTGTCAGGATAAATTTGCAAAAGTCCGAACCACAGATTGCCACCGCCCACGGCAGTCGGGCGATAGGTGCTTTCGTGCTTGGCCAGCGCGCTCATCATGCCGACCCAGAACGCGCGGCGCAAATGCGGCGGGTTTTCTTCGTATGCCGGGCACCAATTGGCGATGTCACGCGGCACGGTATCCTGCATGTCGCTGCCGTGGGCGCGCAAGGCCGCCAGTGCCGCACGGGTCCAACTGTCGGATCCGCGTTGGAAATCCCAGCGGGTATCAGGGATGTAATTCGTGCGCATCACGGGGCGCATCGTCGGGTTTTGCGACAGCACCACCGGATAGCGCACCATGTGAACTGGCCGCACGGTCGGGCGCGCAGCCGCAAGTGCCATGCGCGCCGCCTCGGCACGTATGGTTTCCGCATCAATGCGGCTGAGGGGACGGGTCTGCGTCGTCGGGCCTTGCGCCAGAACGGCACTGCCCAATGCAATAGCAAGGATCCCCCCCAGGAGAGCCCGAATAGCAAACATGAGCACGACCATGGCGCGGGCAATCAGATTCGGCAAGAAAATCGCGCATTTCCGGCGCGTTACGGGCGGTTTTTCACCCAGCCCCACAAGATATTGCGCCCCAAGGTGCACCAACCCCAATGCACGTGCTTGAAGCCCCGCGCGCGCAGGTCTATTCAGGCCACGAACACGATAGCGGAGTACGACATGCTGGACCTTTCCTATGACAGCCCAAAAGTGAAAACGATTTCCGGTGTGACCGGCGATTGGGAGCTTGTGATCGGGCTTGAAGTCCACGCGCAGGTCGCCACCAAAGCCAAACTGTTTTCCGGTGCATCGACTGAATTTGGTGCCGAACCCAACAGCAACGTCGCCTTTGTGGACGCGGGCATGCCCGGCATGTTGCCCGTCATCAACGAAGAATGCGTCGCCTTTGCGGTGAAAACTGGCCTTGGCCTGAAGGCGGAAATCAATTTGATGTCCGCGTTTGACCGCAAGAACTATTTTTACCCTGATCTGCCCCAAGGCTACCAGATTTCACAACTGTACCACCCGATCGTGGGCACCGGCGAAGTGCTGGTTGAAATGGGCCCCGGCCCGTTTGAAGGCACAGCGCGCAATGTGCGCATTGAACGCATCCACCTTGAACAGGACGCCGGTAAATCCATCCATGACATGGACCCGACGATGTCGTTCGTGGATTTGAACCGCACAGGCGTCGCGCTGATGGAAATCGTCAGCTTTCCCGACATTCGCGGCCCGGAAGAAGCCGCCGCCTATGTGGGTAAGTTGCGCCAGATCATGCGGTACTTGGGCACCTGCGACGGCAACATGCAAAACGGCAACCTGCGTGCGGATGTGAACGTGTCTGTCTGCCGCCCCGGTGACTACGAGAAGTTTCAGGAAACTGGCGATTTCGGTGTTCTCGGCACGCGTTGCGAAATTAAGAACATGAACTCTATGCGGTTCATTCAGGCGGCAATCGACCATGAGGCCCGCCGCCAGATCGCCATCATCGAAGACGGCGGTGAGATCGTTCAGGAAACACGCCTGTATGACCCCGACAAAGACGAAACACGGTCTATGCGGTCCAAAGAAGAAGCGCATGATTACCGCTATTTCCCTGATCCTGATCTGCTGCCATTGGAAATCGAACAGGCGTGGGTCGACGACATTGCCGCGTCCCTTCCCGAGTTGCCGGACGCCAAAAAGGCGCGGTTCGTTTCAGATTTCGGACTGTCTGACTATGACGCGTCAGTGCTGACAGCAGACGTTGCCAACGCCGCATTTTTCGAGGCTGTGGCCGAGGGCGGCGACGGCAAGCTCGCGGCGAATTGGGTCATCAATGAACTGTTCGGCCGTCTTAAGAAGGACGACAAGGACATTACCGATAGCCCGATTTCTGCTGCCCGATTGGCGCAGATCGTCGCGCTTATCAAATCAGACAAGATCAGCGGCAAGATCGCCAAGGACGTGTTTGAAATCGCCTACACGCAGGACCGCGATCCGACAGAAATCGTGAAGACCGAAGGCATGGAGCAAGTTACAGACACTGGCGCCATTGAGGCGGCTGTGGACGAGATCATTGCCGCCAACCCCGATCAGGTTGCCAAAGCCAAAGAGAACCCAAAACTTGCGGGCTGGTTCGTGGGTCAGGTGATGAAGGCGACGGGTGGCAAAGCAAATCCTGCGGCGGTTAATAAGCTGGTAAGCCAGAAATTGAAGTAAATATTGGGGCGGCGCGCACCGCCCCTACTACCACTGGTGCAAACCTGAAAAATCCAATGATGTCTTTGCGTTGCGGGGCTTTCTTGATAGAAAGCTATAGGGCAGATGAGGGTTATTATGACAGGTTTTGAATACAAAGTGGTGCCAGCACCCATCCGCGGGCTTAAGGCAAAAGGCGTCAAAGGGACGCCCGCACGCTTTGCCAATGCACTGCAAACAGTGATGAATGACCTCGGCGCTGAGGGCTGGGAATACCAGCGCACAGACACCCTGCCCGTCGAAGAACGCCAAGGCCTGACGGGCAAATCCACGTCCTTTCAAAACATGCTGGTCTTTCGCCGCGTCTTGAATGCGCCCGTCGAAGATACCGCCGAAGTCGCCGCATTGATCGAAGACCAGTCAGAGGTTTTGGATGAACCGGAACCTATCGAAGAACCACAGGTAGAAGACGCGCCCGTCGAAGACATCGCTGCATCGACTGAGGGGGCCGTGGCCGAGTCACCGCAAGACCCCGAACAGGTTGCTGCACAAGACCGCGTGTCAGCCACCCTCAAGGCGCCGTTTGCGTTTCCGTGGAACAACCGTGCCGCCAACAAAGCCGGCAAGGACACGGGCGACACAGATAACAACATCCCTGCCGAATAGCGTTCAGGTGATCTGCAAGGTCAGCGCGTGGATTCGGCCTATGATGCCTGTACCAAGGGCGCTGTGAACCGCACGATGTTTGGCCATGCGTGACTTTCCTTCTAGCGAGGGGGCGCTGATTTCTACGCGCCAATGGCTTTCGCCAGACCCGTCATCACCGGCGTGACCTGCGTGTAAATGGCTTTCGTTGATCACCACCAAGGTGGTGGGCGCAAATGTCGCTTCTAAGGATGCGCGAATTTCGTCTTCCAAGCTCATTATTTTGTCTCCTGCCCCTTCAATCTCTCGACGGAAGGTCTATGCTCTATCGTCCGCGCAGGAAAGGTAATGCCATGACCAAAGATGATCCATTCGGTTTTAATATGTCGGTTTCGGCCAGCAAGAAGAAGAATCCGCGCGGTCGTCGTGGCATGTCGGGCGAATCCGAAACATCAAACCGTGTGTGCGAAAAACCCGGTTGTCAGGAAGCCGGCAAATACCGTGCGCCCAAGAATCCCGATGTGTTGGATGACTTTTACTGGTTCTGCAAAGACCACGTGCGCGAATACAATCTGGGCTGGAATTTCTTTGACGGCACGACCGAGGCCGAAATCAACGCCCAGCAGTCCAAGGATCGCGTGTGGGAACGTGAAACAACAGCCTTCAAAAAGTCGGACGAACAACGCGCGTGGGCCCGTCTTGGCGTAGATGATCCGCATCAGGTGCTGGGCCAGAACGCGACACAGAACCCAGGCAAATCAATCACCGGATCAACCCGTAAGTTGCCTGCGACGGAACGCAAAGCCATCGATATTCTGGAGGCCAAGGATCACTGGTCCAAGGCGGAAATACGCAAAGCCTACAAGAAACTCATCAAGGTTTTGCACCCCGACATGAATGGTGGGGACCGATCCCAAGAAGAACAATTGGGCGAGGTCGTTTGGGCGTGGGATCAGATCAAATCCAGCCGCCATTTCCGCACATGAATTAGCCCATGCGCCCTTGAAAACGGGGGCGCAGGGATTCGGGGTGATCAGGCAATGTCATGCGTGACGGGGTGAAAATCGAATCTCGTTCGCGTTGATAGATGCCCAACAGCATGTGCACGCCAAACAGGTTAAACGCCCACAACATTGCAAGCAAAGGCGCGCCAAACAGGGTGACCGTGACGATGAACGGCCCAAACATCGTGCCATAAAACGGCAGGGCAAGTGTGCCACCAATCAATGCCCCGATAAACGTGACCCAGATCGCGCCTGCGGCACCCCGCAGCGCACCAACTGCACCCGATTGTCCCATGCGATCACCCGCCAAGAACAGCGACACAAGACCGCCAAGGCCGGATGCAACTACAATCCAGGTTTGATACCAGCTTAACCCGGCGAACAAAGCGCCGCGATCAAGATGCAGGACAGCCAGATACCCCAGTCCGGCACTACAAATACCGACCAGAATAAAGGCCAACGCGCGTGCACGTTCGCCTTCTGTTAGTTTCCTGAATTTGCGCAAGGGTTGGCGCATACAGCCTCCGAAGTTTAGACGGACCGTATGGCGACCATTTGGGGCAAGCATATGGCATCGGATGCACAATGACGAAATGGACTGTTTCGCACGCAGGAACAGTTAATCGGCGTCAACTGCATTATCTACTGATTTCAAAAGGATAATCTGAAGCCCTGTCATACAGATAAGCCAGGTAATCCAGATCATAGGCTCCTCAACTCCGACAGCGAACAGGATCAGCGGTGCAAACATCGTGCCCAAACCCGGAAAAACGAATGTGCCCGCGATCATTGCACCAGCGACGGTCGACAAAAGCGCGCCAATCGCGGCCAAGACCCATCCACCAAGACCTTGGTGACCAAACATCGAACCGCATAATTTGCCAGCAATCCAAGCACTTGGCTCACTTATAAACACCAGCCAAAACCCGTTTAGCCCAAAATCACTTAGTTCTTTCGGACCCAGCGACAGCGCTAGTGCAATCGCGGTCAATGTCCCAACAAGCGAGATCGCGGTGGCAACATCGTTTCGTGTGTAATCCTGCATAAGACCCTGTCTTCCCTCGTTATTTGAAGGAAGGGATATCTTGCATGCCACGTTTCCCCGCACAGCAGTTGTGCAGGGTTTGCTTAGGCGGGGCGGAACACCAAAGACACGCCGTTCAGGCAATGGCGCTGGCCAGTGGGCGCAGGACCATCGCTAAAAATATGCCCGAGGTGGCTGCCGCAGCGATCACAGTGGCATTCTGTGCGCGCCATGAACAATCGGTTATCGGCCTTTGTTTCAATCGCATCGGGGAGCACATCAAAGAACGATGGCCAACCCGTGCGGCTGTCATATTTCGCGTCTGAGGAATAAAGCGCCTGATCGCAGCCACGACAGTGATAGATACCGTCTGCATAATTCTTATCCAATGGCGACGACCCTGCCCTTTCTGTGCCTTCTTGGCGCATCACACGAAACTGCGTGTTGGTCAGCATGGCGCGCCATTCTGCCTCCGTGCGCGTGACCTCAAACGGGCCTTCGGCGGCGGTTACGCTGGATGTGCCAAACGCGGCCGCGAATGGTGCGGCGAGTGCTGACAGTGAAAAAATGCGGCGGTTCATCATAGTCTCCTGAAAAGTCTTTGACACTGTATAGGGACGGCGCCGCCCAAACGGGACGCATATTCACAGGATGCACGCAGTTGTGACCAAACTGCGACCTGTCGTGAGGCCGCTTAACCAGCTGTTATCTGACCCACCGCAAGGATCGTTCCCGTCGGCGCACCTGTTGGCGATCCGCCCAGTGGTTCATCGGACACAGCCATCACGCCCCCTGCAAGCAATCGGCGCATGTCCTGCGAAATCGCAAATTCGGTGAATTTGGTGCCTTTGTTCAACACGCCCAGCGATACAGGTGCATTCCCGTCGGCGATCAGCCAAAGTTCGACGTCGCGCCCTTCAACGCGGTCCCCAACGCGCCATTCAACCGACAAGACACCGCTATCCTCAACAAAGGCTGCGGCGACGATGATGCTTTCGTCTTCTGCTGCGATCTGTGCCTCAAAGGTGGGTGCATTGGCTTGCATCAGAATGCCGATCTGAAGCGTGGCAAACAAAACAAGGGCAGCGGCCCCCGCCCCCAGAAACGCGGGCAAAATACCCAGCTGTTGCCACAGACGTTTGGGACTGTCGGGATAGGCTTCATTGGTAATTTTGCGCAAAAGGCCCTTTGGCGGCGTCACTGGGGCAATATCATCGCTCATCTGGGCAAATCGCATGTCCCAATCTTCGACCAAATCACCAAAGACACGGTCAATCCGCGCGCGGCGTTCGGCCTGAACCAAATCTTCACCCGACAACAGCCCAAGGCTCAACTCCGCGGCGAGCATATCGTCGCGCGAAAAGTCGTCCTCTGGAATGTCCATGTCATCGCTCATCGGGTCATGCAGTCTTTCAGGCTCATCAGGCTGCGGCGCAGCCAGGTTCTCATGGTGTTCAGCGGCACATCGAAACGCCCCGCAAGATCGGCATATGTGTCACCATCCAGATAGGCACCGCGCACGGCAGCGGCCCTATTGGGGTTCAGTTCGTCCAGACAGGCATCAATGCGCGCCCGTTCAGAACTGGCCACCGCCGATGCCTCTGGTCCCGGTCCGGGTTCAACCATCTCCGGCACGTCGTCTAGCTGGCGGCTCGGTTTGATGCGGCGCAATCTGTCAATCGCACGGTTGCGCGCAATCGTCGCAAGCCAACTGATCGGGCTGGCCTTGCCGCTTGAAAATGTTTCAGCGCCGCCCTGCCACAACCGCAAATAAACCTCCTGCAAGACATCCTCTGATGCGGCGCGGTCTTTTAAGACACGCAGGATAATCCCAAAAAGTTTCGCAGAAGTCGCAGAATAAAGGGCTTCGAACGCAGCGCGATCATGCAGCGCCACCCGCTGGATCATGTCTTCGATGTCTTCGCGTGTCGTCATTACCGGAATTGCCCCTCGCCTGCATGTAACAATGACCATTCCACCGATTGAACACAAGCATCGCCAAGGCCCCGGCTTCCCCTTGCGAAGGCCCGCGTTATATTGCATCCAAAGCACAGCTTGTAACTTGAAAAATCAACGCAAAGGCACCCACGCATATGGCCGACGGAAATCTTGACCCGATGATGAAACCAACCGAAGAGATTTCGGTCCGCGACGTGTTTGGCATCGACACTGACATGAAGGTCAAAGGGTTCGCACCGGGTACGTCCGATCGTGTGCCTGAAATCGACCCGACCTATAAGTTCGATCCTGACACAACGATGGCGATTTTGGCTGGTTTTGGCTACAACCGCCGCGTGATGGTGCAAGGCTATCACGGCACAGGTAAATCAACGCACATCGAACAGGTCGGTGCGCGTCTGAACTGGCCGACCGTGCGTGTGAACCTTGATTCTCACATCTCCCGGATCGATCTGATCGGTAAAGACGCCATCAAACTGCGTGACGGTGTACAGGTGACAGAATTCCACGAGGGTATCCTTCCGTGGGCCCTGCGCAACCCTGTCGCCATCGTGTTTGATGAATACGACGCTGGCCGTGCCGACGTGATGTTCGTGATCCAGCGCGTACTGGAAACCGACGGTAAGCTGACATTGATGGATCAGAACACGATCATCGAACCGAACCCGAATTTCCGCCTGTTCGCGACGGCCAACACTGTTGGTCTTGGCGACACGACGGGCCTGTATCACGGCACCCAGCAGATCAACCAAGCGCAGATGGACCGCTGGTCCTTGGTTGCGACGTTGAACTACCTGAGCCATGACGCGGAAACGCAGATCGTGTTGTCCAAGGCGCCGACGTTTAACACAGAACATGGTCGCAAGACCGTCAGCCAGATGGTGACCGTCGCCGACCTGACCCGCACCGCGTTCATGAACGGCGATCTGTCGACCGTCATGTCCCCGCGCACCGTCATCGCATGGGCCGAAAACGCGCGAATTTTCCAAGACGTCGGCTACGCCTTCCGCCTGAGTTTCCTCAATAAATGTGACGAGCTTGAACGCCAAACCGTGGCCGAGTTCTACCAGCGGTGTTTTGATGAGGAACTGCCGGAAAGTGCAGCGAGCTTGAGCTTGGGATAGTTAAGTCCCGACGCATTTTAGATTGGTAAGCTAATTGGAATTTTTTTTTGATGGCGTTTGGATTACGATAAGCGGCAAATCTGGAACGATTTTCACGACAGGGTTCCCAGCGTTTCTTTTGTCTTGGGTTTGCGCTGCCTTCCTATTTTTCTTACTCAAATGGTGGAATTTGTACTTCAGCGCGAACGATGAATGGCCGAAAGGGGTTTGGTCGTGGGGCGGAGCAATTTTATTGATTTGCGTGTTTTTCTTCGCTTTTATTGTGCCGCTAGCGAGTATGCTATGCAGCAACCCAATCACTTGCAAATTGCACCCACGTGCCGATAATCCCGAGACATGGATGGTTAGCCCAGACCGAGCTATTGAACTTGGGTTCGAAATGGAAATGAGATGAACATCTTGGACCACCAGAAATGAACAAACCAACCGACAACCCTGCTGATCCGTTCAAAAAGGCTCTAGCCGAGGCCACGAAGGTCATGGCGGATGATCCTGAATTGTCGGTGACGTTCACCGTGGACCCCCCCGGTGCGACTGCGGAAACGGTGCGCCTGCCGCAGGTGTCACGCCGCATGACCCGCGAAGAAGTATTGATCGCACGCGGCACGGCCGATGCCTTTGCGCTGCGTCACAAGTATCACGATGCCAAAGTGTCCGCTAAATATATGCCGCAAGGCCAAATGGCGCAGGACCTTTATACCGCTATGGAAAACGCGCGGGTTGAGGCTGTGGGCGCGCGCCATATGCCGGGAACCGCGGGCAATATCGACGCCAAGATCGGCAATGAGGCGATCCGCAAGGGCTATGATCAAGTTCGCGAAGCGAGTGAGGCCCCGCTGGCCACCGCTGCTGGATACCTGATCCGTCACCTTGCCACCGGGCGCGATATGCCGCGCGGGGCGGCGAACGTGATGGATCTGTGGCGCGGGTTTATTGAGGACAATTGCGGCGGCACGCTCGAAAACCTGCAAGACACGCTTGAGGATCAAGCGGCGTTCGCCAAATTCGCCCGCCAGATCATTCAGGATATGGGCTACGGCGACCAGTTGGGCGACGATCCTGACGACATGGGCGATCAGGACGAAGAGGCGAACGCGGGCGACGAGGAAGAGAACGAACCGGAATCCACGGGCCAAGACGACGGCGATGAGGACGAAACCGAAGGCACGCCCGAGCAGTCCCAAGAGGAACAGCAAGACGCCGCCGAAGCACAGGTCAGCATGGACGATTCCGCGGAATCCGAGATGGCCGAAGAAGCCGACATGCCCGAGGGTGAGGCCCCGATGGAGCCCCCCGCCCCCCAGCCTGTTTCAGACGCGGACCCGAATTACATCGTTTATACAACAGACCATGACGAAGAAATTGGCGCCGAAGATTTGGCCGAACCGGCCGAACTTGAACGCCTGCGCGCCTATCTGGATCAGCAGCTTGAACCACTTAAAGGCGCTGTGTCGCGACTGGCGAACAAATTGCAGCGCCGCCTTCAGGCGCAACAAAACCGGTCTTGGTCGTTTGATCAGGAAGAAGGTATTTTGGATGCAGGCCGCTTGGCGCGCGTTGTCGCAAACCCGACAACCCCGCTGAGTTTCAAGGTAGAGCAAGACACCGAATTTCGCGACACCTGCGTGACGCTGCTGCTGGACAACTCCGGTTCTATGCGCGGACGCCCGATTTCGATTGCCGCGATCTGTGCTGACGTGCTGGCCCGCACCTTGGAACGCTGTTCCGTGAAGGTTGAAATTCTGGGCTTTACGACGAAAGCCTGGAAAGGTGGGCTGTCGCGCGAAGGCTGGTTGGCCGAGGGCCGCCCGCAACAGCCAGGCCGCCTGAATGATCTACGCCACATCATTTACAAACGCGCCGACGCGCCGTGGCGCCGCAGCCGCGACAACCTTGGGCTGATGATGAAAGAAGGCCTTCTCAAGGAAAATATCGACGGCGAGGCGCTGGAATGGGCGCACCGCCGCATGGCCGCCCGCCCCGAAGCGCGTAAAGTTCTGATGGTAATCTCAGATGGCGCGCCTGTGGACGATTCCACGTTGTCGGTGAATCCCGCCAACTATCTTGAAAAGCACTTGCGCGACGTGATCGCCATGGTCGAAAAACGCAAAGCCGTTGAATTGATCGCCATTGGTATCGGCCACGACGTGACGCGCTATTACGACAAGGCCGTGACGATTACGGATGTGGAACAATTGGCCGGTGCCATGACGGAGCAATTGGCATCGCTGTTTGATTCCGATCCACGCAAACGGGCGCGGGTTTTGGGGATGCGCAAAGCTGGCTGATATTAGTCACTGCGGCCCCCTAAGAGCGGATATTTAAGAACCAAAGAAACGAGGACGCGCATGTTTCAAACCTTTGAAGTGACGTCATCACCGGAAACGGGGCCAGCACGATTAGCCGCATTGCGTGTAGAAATGCAAAGGGGCGCTGTTGATGGTTTTATCGTGCCACGTGCAGATCGGTTTCAGGGGGAATATGTCGCCCCAAGCGATGATCGATTGGCATGGCTGACGGGGTTCACTGGTTCAGCCGGGTTCGCCTGTATTCTACCCGACATTGCAGGCGTATTTATCGACGGGCGTTACCGTGTGCAGGTCCAAAGCCAAATTGCCGAGGTGTTCACGCCGGTTCACTGGCCAGAGGTCCAGCTGGGCGATTGGGTGCGGGACCACCTATCCGAACGCAGCGTTGTCGGTTATGATCCGTGGCTCCACACGGTGGCGCAAATTCGGGAACTGACCAAATCGCTTGAAGGGTCGCTCATAGAATTGCGGCCGATTGAAAATCTGGTGGACATAATCTGGGAGGATCGTCCTGCCCCGCCGAAAAACCCAATCCGTGTGCATCCCGACACGGTGGCAGGCGAAAGATTTTTGGACAAGTGCAGCCGACTTGGCGCTGATTTGAAAAAGAACGGGATAAATCGTGCGTTCATTGCCCTGCCAGATTCAATCTGTTGGCTGTTGAATATTCGCGGCACAGATATTCCGCGCAATCCGGTCGTGCATGCCTTTGCCATTCTGGATGACACGGGGCGCGTACAGCTTTTGACCGACGCACCAATTGATGATCAGGTGCGTGCCCATTTCGGGGATCAGGTTGATGTGCACAGCTTTGATGACCTTGATGTGCTTCTTTCCAGGATGGCCGACAGCGCGTTACAAATTGATCCCGCCACGACACCGCGGGCGGTCTTGTCCATGCTTGAAACCCGCGCGGCACAAGATCCGACATTTACGATTGCCGAGGCCGAGGACCCCTGCATCCTCCCCAAAGCCCGCAAGAATTCGGTTGAGATTGAAGGCAGCCGCGCGGCCCATTTGCGGGACGGCGCGGCCATGGTGCGGTTTTTGGCGTGGCTGGACGTTGAAGCGCCGACAGGCGGGCTGTGCGAAATTGATGTGGTCACACAACTTGAAAGGTTCCGGCGCGACACCAATGCCTTGCACGATATTTCGTTTGAAACCATCAGCGGTGCGGGGCCAAACGGGGCCATCGTCCATTATCGCGTGAACGAGGACACGAACCGGCCTGTAAAACTGGGTGAATTGTTGCTGGTGGATTCGGGGGGGCAATACCTTGACGGGACCACGGATATCACCCGCACGATTGCCGTCGGTGATGTCGGTAAGGATGAAAAATCCTGCTATACTCGCGTGCTGCAAGGGATGACCGCCATTAGCCGTGTGCGGTTTCCATCCGGCGTGCGTGGATCTGATTTAGATGCTTTGGCGCGCTATCCGTTGTGGTTGGCGGGTCAGGATTATGATCACGGAACGGGTCACGGCGTCGGGTCTTATTTATCAGTCCACGAGGGCCCTCAGGGTATTTCGCGCAAGGCTGCAACGCCGCTTGAGGTGGGCATGATCCTGTCAAACGAACCCGGGTATTACCGCGAAGGTGCCTTTGGTATCCGCATTGAAAACCTGATCACCGTCAAAGACGCGGACACCGTGGCGGGGGGGGACGACCGACCGATGATGGATTTTGAGACGCTAACGTTTGTTCCTTTTGATCGTCAGCTAATTGATGTGACGCTGCTGTCAGGCAGCGAACGTGCATGGATTGATCGCTACCACTCTGATACGCTGGAAAAAATCGGTCCGCTTGTGGATGGCGCTGCACTCGATTGGCTTACCAAAGCCTGTGCACCACTCTAGTCATCCAATCGTATAATTCACTGTGTCAAACCAGTGTTTGGACTGTTCCTTGATCATGGGGATCACTGGAAAATCGCCTTTGGGGGAAAGAAAATAATGTCAGATCATATCAAAATTCGGCCGGCATCCGGTACATGGGTCGTGCGCGCGGCAGGTGCCGTTTTGGGCGAAAGCAGCAATGCGCTTGAACTCAGCGAAGGTGATTATCCGGCGGTGATCTATTTCCCACGCGGTGATATATCAATGGCGTTCTTTGACACGTCCGAAACGCAATCAACCTGTCCGCACAAGGGCGTCGCGACCCACTACAATCTGGAAGCCAAAAGCGGTACTTTTGCCGATGCGGCGTGGTCTTATGAAGACCCGAAGGACAGTGTCGCACAGATCTCCGAATATATGGCGTTCTACACATCCAAAGTCGCGGTTGAACAACTTTAATCGTGGGCCGTATATGCGGGTGATTAGCTGTGTTCCTCAGCAGCGGTTGCGGCCAATGCGCGATTGAATGCGCGCAATGCATCAATCTGGAACAGCGCGCCGCGCAATTCCGGTGGGCCATCGCCCATCGCGGGCGCGACGACAGGAATGAAGTTTGATCCTGTGGCTTCAAGGATTGGCATGGCTTGGTCTAAGGTCTTGTCCTCAAACACATATGTGCCCTCAAGGATCAGGGCTGCACAGGCCTCCGCATCCGCGGCGCGGGGGTGATCCACACCGCGCATGACGCTTGCCACTTTGAAGGTGCCCAACAAATAGGCCTGCGGTCCGGCGGCCAGATGCACATCGCGCCGTTCAAGTTGCGTCAGGAAAAAGCTGCGATCCACTAGGCGTGACGCCAGCGCAGAGGACAGCGATACAGACACCATCACCGCAATACCTGTCTGCCAGTCCCCCGTAAGTTCGAACACAATCAGAGTTGTCGAAATCGGCGCGCCAAGGACTGCGGCGGTGACAGCACCCATGCCTGCCAAGGCGTATAGCGTGCCCTCCCCCGACACATCGGGAAAGATGCCCGTGGCGACGATGCCAAATGCCAATCCCGTCAGCGCCCCGACCATAAGAGACGGTGAAAACACGCCGCCGCCCATGCGCCCGGCCATGGTGATGGCAACCGCGATGATCTTGATAAAGACGAACACCACCGCTTCATGCATAAGCAGACGGCCCGTCAACGCATCCGACGTGGTTTCATAGCCAACACCAATGATATGGGGGTAATAGATCGCCAAAGCGCCCAGCAGCGTTCCCGCCACCATGGGCCGCAGGTAACGCGGCAATCCGATGCGGCCCTGAATTTTTGTGCCGATGTCATCCGCCCAAAAGATCGCGCGCATTAAGACGACAGCGACCAAACCACACACCAATCCAAGGATCAGGAACGCTGGCAGTTCCACATAAAACGCGAGCACATTCTGGTTCGGAATCAAAAACTCGGTCACATCGCCGTAGACAAGGCGGTTGATCACGGTGCCCGCCACGGACGCGATGACAATCGGGGCAAAGGCGTGCACGGCAAAATGGCGCAACACGACCTCAAGCGCGAACAAAGCCCCGGCAATCGGCGCGTTAAAGCTGGCAGAGACCGCGGCAGCCACCGCGCAGCCCAACAAATCGCGCCCCGTAATCCCATCGGCGCGCATCAAACGGCACACCCATGTTGAAATGATCGAGGCGAGGTGCACGACTGGCCCCTCTCGCCCTGTGGATCCGCCTGTCGAAAGCGTAATGAACGACGCCAATGCCGATGCCGCGCCTTTGCGCCGTTCAACCCGACCATCATAAAGGGCCGCACCTTCGATGACGTCAGCGACAGAGCGCACACGCCCGTCATCGGTAAAGCGATGCAAAATCAATCCAACAACCAAACCACCTGCCATCGGGATAAGAAGAATCCACCACCAATCCAGCCGCGCGGCGTCTGATCGCAAATGGGCGATATCTTCTGTCTGGTACAGCCACGCCTGAAACGTCTCAATTCCGAAGCGAAAGCCAATGGCGGCAAAACTGGCCATGATGCCGACGATCAGGGCAATAAACCAGAACTGCACTTGGGACGGGCCACGATTGCGGATCACCGCCCACGTATCGCGACAGGCACAAAGGGCGTCATCAACCCCTTTCCCGATCAGCGATTTTTGCGGCTCCGCCATGTCTTTCCCCTACCGCGCGTCTGCCCTAACCTAGCATCAATTCAACGGAGCCTTGATCATGTCAATCGACGCCGCGCTACGCGCACTCACACCACTGTTAGGCGATCGTTTGTCTGTGTCCAAGTCCGATTTGTTGGCCCACGGCCAGTCAGAAACCCACTTTGACGTAATCCCACCAGACGGCGTGGTATATCCGCGTTCTGCCCAAGACGTCAGCGACATCGTAAAAATCTGTTCCCAGCACCGCTGCCCTATCATCGGGTACGGTGCGGGCACGTCATTGGAAGGGCACACATTGGCCATTCAAGGTGGCATCGCCATGGATTTTCGCGACATGGCGAACGTCGTTAAGATCAACGACGAAGACATGACCGTTCGCGTCGGTCCGGGCATCACCCGCGAAGCGTTGAATCAAGAATTGCGCGCCACTGGCCTGTTCTTTCCCGTGGATCCGGGGGCCAATGCATCCATTGGCGGCATGGCATCGACGCGGGCAAGTGGCACAACTGCGGTACGGTACGGCACCATGCGCGACAACGTCATCGGGCTTGAAGTTGTGATGGCGGACGGGCGGATCGTGCGCACAGGAACCGGTGCGCGCAAATCCAGCGCGGGCTATGACCTCACGGCGCTCTTGGTCGGGTCCGAAGGCACATTGGGGCTGATCACCGAACTGACCTTGAAACTGCAAGGCCAACCAGAAGGCATCGCCGCCGCCACCTGTGCGTTCGACACAATCGATGCGGCGGTCGAAGCTGTGACAAGCACGATCGCGATGGGCATTCCCATGGCGCGGATCGAATTTCTTGATGCGGCGTCTGTTGCGGCCGTGAATGCCCATTCAAAGGCCGACTTTCCCGAAACCCCGCATCTGATGGTGGAATTTCATGGATCGCAAACCGGCGTTGCGGAACAGGCAGAACGGTTCGGCGAAATCGCACATGACAGTGGCGGGTCCGCGTTTGATTGGGCGACCAACGCCGAAGACCGCACGCGCCTTTGGCAGATGCGTCATCACGCCTATTGGGCCATCCTTGCATCACGCCCGGGGTCGAGCGCGATTGTGACGGATGTTTGCGTGCCGATCTCGAACCTCGCGCAGGCGGTGCGTGATACCCAAGATGATATTGAGGCATCGGGCCTTCCGGCCCCGATCCTAGGCCATGTGGGGGACGGCAACTTTCACGCGATCCTGTTGATCGACCCGAACAGTGCCGACGAAAAACGTATCGCCAAAGAATTGTCCGAACGCATGGCGCAGCGCGCCCTATCCATGGGTGGCACGATCACTGGCGAACATGGTGTGGGAATGGGGAAACTCGGGTATATGTCATCTGAACACGGCGCAGGGTGGGACGTGATGGGGCAAATCAAACGCGCCCTTGATCCGCACAACATCCTGAATCCCGGCAAGGTGGTACAGGTGAACGGATAAGCCAGACGGTATCAGCGTTCTAGCGCAGCGACAGGTATCGAGCGTTGAATATTCCTGGACTAGCCTTGTCTTTTTCCAACAAAAATCATGATCTGGAACGTCTTTGGATGTCCGAATTTGCACATACCCAATCTTAACTCGACTAGGCAGTTAACAGTGTTTTGGCTGCCGCGCGGGCTTCATCGGTGATCCGGTCCCCGCTGATCATCCTCGCAATCTCATCAATGCGGTCAACATCCGACAAACCGATCACAGTCGACAGTGTGGCATCTTTGGTTTGGCGTTTTTCAACACGCCAATGATGGTCACCAAGGGCCGCGACTTGCGGGCTATGTGTCACCACCAAGACCTGCCCACCGCGGGCAAGCTGCGACAAACGCCGCCCCACCGCATCAGCTGTCGCACCGCCGACGCCGCGGTCAATCTCATCAAATATCAGGGTGAGCCCCGAATCCGTTCCCGTAAGGCAGACCTTAAGCGCAAGCAAAAAGCGGCTGAGTTCACCCCCCGACGCAATTTTGCCAATGGGCCCAGCCGGCGCACCAGGATTTGTCGCAACGGTGAAAGCAACCGTATCGATACCTTCGGGTCCAGCCTCTGCCAGTGTAATTTCTGTTTGAAATACAGCGCGTTCCATCTTTAGGGGCGCAAGTTCTTTGGCCATCGCCTTATCCAGCTTACCAGCCGCCGCACGCCGCGCATCGCTGAGCGCGCCCGCCACTTCATCATATGTTTTTTGCGCAAGCGCGAGATCCGCATTCAAATCTGCCAAATCAGACGCGCCACGATCCAGTGCGCCAAGGCGTTCGCGCAAACCATCGGCAAACGGGCCCAGTTCATCCGCGAGGATATTGTGTTTGCGCGCAAGACCGCGAATGGCGAACAGGCGTTCTTCGACATGTTCAAGCTCGTGGGGGTTAAACGCCAGCGTATCAACGCAGGCTTCGACCCCGGCTTGTGCATCACTCAGCTCCGCCATGGCACGATCGAGGGCGGCCAAAGGCGCGTCCAGCGTGCCCTCTGCCTGGTCCGCGGCGTCAGACAGCCACCGCGCAGCATCGCTTAGATTTCCTTCGGCACCGTTGAGGCCAAGTGCCTGATAGGCCTTGGAAATATCTTCGCCTATCTTCTCGGACGCTTGCATTTTGCGACGTGATTTATCCAATTCGGCATCTTCACCAGCGGTGGGCGATAGCGCATCCAGCTCCGCCACAGAATGACGCAGAAATTCTTCTTCGGCTTGCAGTTCGGCGACGCGCGCAATCGCGATTTTCAATGCTTTCTTGGCCGCGCTCAGATCTTTCCATGCGCTGCGCACTTTGCTTTGCTTTGCAGACAGCCCGCCAAAATCATCGACCAGAACGCGGTGCCCATTCGGGTTCAGCAGTCCGCGATCATCATGTTGCCCATGAAGTTCAACAAGGGTTTCAGACACCGCACGCAGGATTTCACCACTGACACGGCGATCATTGATCCATGCGGTTTTACGCCCGTCGCGGCTGTTGATGCGGCGCAAAATGAGCGCGTCATCATAGGTGAATCCGGCTTCACGCAGCACGTCCCACGCGCCGTGATCTTCGGCCAAATCAAACTCTGCAATCACCTCACCCTGATCAGCGCCTTGCCGGACCAATTCAGCACGCCCGCGCCAGCCCAAAACAAAACCAAGTGAATCCAACAAGATAGACTTACCCGCGCCGGTTTCACCTGTCAGCACGTTTAGGCCCGGTTGGAACCCGAGTTCCAGCCGGTCGATGATCAACATGTCTCGGATATCAAGGCTGCGAAGCATGCCTAGCCTAGAGCCATTCGCCGCGTACCATCTGGCGGTAAATGGCTGACAACCAGTTATCACCGAGGGATCGCGGCTCAAGCCCCTGCCCCGTCAGCAAAGCAAAGCTGTCTTCGTACCATTCCGTCGATTGGTAGTTATACCCAAGGATCGCACCCGCAGTCTGTGCCTCTTCAATCAAGCCAAGGGACAAGTACGCCTCAACCAAACGATGCAGGGCTTCGGGGGTGTGCGATGTGGTTTGGAAATCCTCAACCACGATGCGAAAGCGATTAATCGACGCCGCAAAATGATCGCGCTTGAGGTAATAGCGCCCGATTTCCATTTCCTTCGCCGCCAGGTGATCAAAGGCGAGGTCAAATTTCAGCACGGAAGACCGCGCGTATTCACTATCAGGATAGCGTTCAATCACCACCCGCAACGCTTGAAGCGCTTGGAATGTCAGACCCTGGTCGCGGCCCACTTCGTCTATCTGGTCATAATAGGACAAGGCGAGCAAATACTGGGCATAAGCCGCATCTTCATCGACGGGGTAGAAATCAATATAGCGCTGCGCAGCGGCGCGGGAATTGGGGTAGTCCTGATCGCGATGATAGGAAAACGCCTGCATGATCAGCGCGCGTTTGGCCCATTCGGAATAGGGGTACAGCCGTTCGATTTCGCCGAAATAGAAAGCCGCATCATCGGCTTGACCTGTTTCGAGCTCATATTCCCCACGCTCAAAGATTTCTTGTGCTGAATAGGCGTCCAACGCCCCGGCGGCCCTGCTGTCAAAGGTATTACACCCCGACAAAAGCACAAGCGCCACGGCACTTGTGGCCAGACCGGCCTTAAGTTTTGTAATCCTGCTGCGGCCCGACATTTAGGCGCTCCCGCTCACGTTTATTGTCCGAAAACTATTCGATTAACATTGGTCTAGCACAGAAATTTAGGGTGCAAAACGCCTTTTGCACAGTTCGGTTCACGATTGATGGAACGGAATTGTTTAGGCTGCTACGGGCAGGTCAGACCAGCGCAGACCCACACCGGGAAGGCGCGCCGCGATATCGCTGTCAACATCGCGCCAACCCCATGCATCAGGGTCTTCGAACAGCGCGCAAAGCAGTGCGTTGGTCACAGCGTGCCCTGCCTTGGAACCGGTGTAACGGCCAAGGATCGGCGCGCCGGCTGTGTACAAATCACCCAATGCGTCCAACATCTTATGGCGCACGGCCTCGTCTTTATGGCGCAAACCACCGGGGCTCAGGATTTCTGCACCGTCAACAACAACTGCATTTTCCAGCGTTCCACCAAGGGCGAGGCCCTGGGCGCGCATCGCATCCACGTCAGAGCTGCGGCAGAATGTACGGCTGTTGCAAAGTTCACGCACGAACGCGCCGTTGGACATGTTTAATGTCTTTTGCTGACGACCGATTGCACGATCTTCAAAATCAATCTCGAAGCGGATGTGCAATGTGTTTGCAGGATCAAGACGCGCAGTCGCGCCGCCAACTGTCACCGACACGGGCTTGCGCACTTCGATCACGCGCAAGGGCGTGGACAAACGGCGAATACCTGCGCGCAGGAAACCTTCGACAAATTGGGCCGCCGACCCGTCAAGGATTGGAACTTCCGGCCCCGTCACTTCGATCAGTGCGTTGTGCAGACCACACCCTGCGAGCGCCGCCATAATATGTTCAATCGTAGACACCGAGGTTCCGGCCGCGTTTTCGATCCGGGTGTTCAACGGGGACACAATAACGCGGTGCCATAACGCAGGCACATCAGCAACGGCAGCAGCAACATCCATGCGGCGAAACACGATGCCCGTGTCGGCAGGTGCCGGACGCACAACGACAGACACATCTTCGCCAAGGTGCAAGCCCTTGCCTTCAAATGCTACAGTGGTGTCGAGAGTCGTTTGCACTGGTCAGTTCCTCAAATTCGTTGAGAAAGACCTAAGAGGTGCAGGGCAAACCCTCAACACACAGTTTGCAACGGTCTGAAACATGTCTGTCATAAACGGGCGCAAAACTGCCAGTCCCTTCGCTGCAGTGCGGCAAGATCATGTTATTAAACGAAAAAGGGCTGCCCTAAAGCAGCCCCTTCCCATAAATTGTGACCCTACGTCAGACCAATTTCAGCGTGAAATTAGTTGGCTTGGCGGCGCAAGAAAGCGGGGATTTCGATCCGCTCTTGGTCTGCATCTGCCTCGGACGCGGGTGCTGCCTCTTCACGCAGAGTCGCAACAGGTGGCTGCGGGCGTTCTTTGGCTTGGCCGTCCGGCTGACCTGTCATGCGGCTGATAAGGGAATTCAATCCGCCCATGCGCGGCTTGGCGGCTTCTTCGCTTTCCATCGGCTCAGCGGCGGGTGCTGCAGGGGCCGCACTGCGCGATGCTGCGGTGCGCAAACGGTCAAGCGTCTCTTGGCTTGGCGTTCCAACGGCTGGGCGCTGGGGTGCAACAAATGCATCTGTTGGCGCTTCAATCTCGGGCTCGGCGCGTGGCTGATACGCCGCTGGTGGCAGATCGGATTCGGCGGCAGCAGCAGCGGCTGGTGCGTCGAATGTCGGTTCTGCGGCACGTGCGCCGTCAAACAAAGATGGCTCCGGTGCGGCTTCGACTTCTGCAACAGCGGCAACTTCTGCGGGTGCAGGTGCTGGCGCTTCTTGCTGAATTTCAGCTGCAACTTGCTGTGTCAGTGGCGCTGCCATTGGGCGGCGCGGAACTGGCATATCATTGGTCTTAGCAACCGCATCAATACCTGTGGCCACAACAGACACGCGCATTTTGCCTTCCATGCCAGTGTCCAGCGTGGAACCGACGATGATGTTTGCTTCCGGGTCGACCTTTTCGCGGATTTTGTTGGCCGCTTCGTCGAGTTCGAACAACGTCAGGTCGTAGCCACCTGTGATGTTGATCAGAACGCCGCGTGCGCCTTCCAAGCTGATTTCGTCCAGCAATGGGTTTGCGATGGCTTTTTCTGCCGCCTGAACAGCACGATCCTGGCCTTCGGCCTCGCCTGTGCCCATCATGGCTTTGCCCATTTCGTCCATGACGGCGCGAACGTCAGCAAAGTCGAGGTTGATCAAACCGGGACGAACCATAAGGTCTGTCACGCCCTTAACGCCTTGATACAGAACGTCGTCTGCAAGGCTGAAGGCTTCGGTGAAGGTTGTGTTTTCATTCGCCAAACGGAACAGGTTCTGGTTTGGAATAATGATCAGTGTGTCGACGACCTTCTGAAGCGCTTCGATGCCGTCATCGGCCTGCTTCATGCGCTTGCCGCCTTCAAACTGGAACGGCTTGGTTACAACGCCGACAGTCAAAACGCCAAGTTCACGGGCCGCTTGTGCGATGATCGGGGCCGCACCAGTACCGGTGCCGCCGCCCATGCCAGCCGTGATGAAGCACATATGTGCGCCAGCAAGGTGATCGACGATTTGTTCGATTGATTCTTCGGCTGCGGCGGCGCCCACTGTGGCCCGCGCACCAGCACCCAAACCTTCGGTGACTTTAACACCCATCTGGATTTTCGCATCTGAGCGGGACTGTTGAAGCGCTTGCGCGTCCGTGTTTGCAACAACGAATTCAACACCTTCCAGCTCTTGCTCGATCATGTTGTTCACGGCGTTACCGCCTGCGCCGCCAACACCGAATACGGTGATGCGTGGCTTCAGTTCTTCCTGCCCGGGCATGGAGAGGTTCAATGTCATGTGCTGTCCGCCTGTCTTTGTTAGGCCCGTCCCACCGAGCGTTCTTGTCAGAATCTTTACAGGACCTTAACGGTCTCGGCCCCATGGGTCACGCTTAAAGTGCCAAAAAACCGCAAAATGTGGCCCTCTCTGCGTCGTTTTCCGCCGTATATGGGGGTATCGGCGAAATATTGCGTACGGGTCGGTAAGGACCGACCGTGTCACCAGTTCTCCCTGAACCAACGAACCGCCCGTTTGAACGATCGGGCCGGGTATTTCTCGGCGGGAATATCGAAATCCCACCATTCGTCTTGCGGGTGTGCTGCAAACAGACTGAGCCCCACCGCAGCCGAAAACGCCGAACCTGTGGCAGCCTGTGGAAGCCCCTGAACACGCAAAGGCCGCCCGAGGCGCACCTGCTGGCCGAGGATTTTGCTTGCCAATCCATCAAGGCCCGGAATCTGGCTGCCACCGCCTGTCAGCACGATTTGCTGGCTGGGCAGATGCTCGAACCCGGCTGCATCAAGACGCACGCGCACTTCTTCAAGGATTTCCTCAACACGTGGGCGCATAATCCCGATCAATTCAGCGCGGCTCACGGTGCGGCGGTCGCGCTCCCAATCGCCTGTGTCCGCCCCGACTTCGATCATTTCGCGATCATCCATGCCGGTGGCAAGGACGCCGCCGTAGAATGTCTTGATCCGTTCGGCCATCGCGGGGGCAACCTGCAAGCCCATCGAAATATCGGATGTCACGTGATCCCCGCCCATGCGGACACAGTCGGAATAAATCATGTGTTTGCGCATGAAGATCGAGATGCCAGTGGACCCGCCACCCATGTCGATACAGGCCGCACCCAGTTCTTGTTCGTCCTCAACCAGCGACGAAATGCCAGCGGCGTAGGCCGAAGACGCAATGCCCGCCAATTCAAGATCGCAGCGTTTGATGCAGTACAGCAGGTTTTCAATCACGCTGTCTTCGACGGTCATCAGGTGCATATCTGTGGTCAGTTTCGATCCGATCTGCCCACGCGGATCGGCCAAACCAGAGCGGTGATCCAGCGCGAAATTGATCGGTTGCGCATGCAAGACTTCGCGGCCTTCGCCAATATCGGGCACTTCGCATTCCGCCAGAACACGGCCGATATCGCCCTCGGACACCGTTTGACCCATCACATCAACCTGACCGTCCAGTCCGTAGGATCGTGGACGCCCGCCAGAAAGACATGCAATCACATGATCCACTCGCACGTTTGCCATCTTTTGTGCGGCCTGCACGGCCGTGCGAATGGCGCGCTCTGTTTCGGCCATGGCGTCAACTTCGCCAAAGCGAACACCGCGCGAACGGGTTGTTGCGGCGCCAATCACGCGAAAACTGGATTGCCCTGCCATGGATCCGACACCATCGCTGTCCCCAAACTGTTCCGGCCCGTCAAAGCGCAACACGAGGCACGCAATTTTTGACGACCCCACATCCAGAATGGCCACAACGCCGCGCTGCATCGCCGCTTGGCGCATGTTACGCATTGCGCGTTGGGACTGGTATAGATCTCTCATAAAATCACCTGTTCTTATTCTGAGGCAGCGTTAATTTCGCGCAGGTTTGTGACGGCTTGTTCGTTCAATCGGATGGTCGGGCGGGCCGGATGACGCATGTCAACGACAGCCACATCACGTTCCAAAAGGTCCTGGGCCTGGTTCATGGCGACGACGCGTTCGAACGCGGGCACGGGATCGGTATTGGGCAACAGCACGCGCTGGCCGCTATCAAGGATCACATCCCAACGACGTTCACCCATGCGCACCACGCCGCGCATACGTGGCGCAAGCGGGCCCGCGACGCGGTAAATTTCAAGCCCCTCGGCCAAGGCTTCGCGGGCACCATCGCCGGTGATCAGTGGCAAATCAGACCGGTCGGCGCGCGCGATTATGTTCTGGATCAGCACACCGTCCGCATCGATCAGCTTTAGCCCTGTGGGTGCGCGAAACATTGCGACAGGAACGCGCTGGGTGACATTGACTTGCAAAATCCCACCGGGGCGCACGCGCAACCGCGCATCTGCTACAGCCGGCAACGCCGCAACCGTCTGGCGCATGTCTTCGAGATCAAGGTCAAAACTGGATAGCGGAAATTCAATTGGCAGCACCGTGCGAATGTCGGCGGCCAATGTATCATCCGCGCCATCCACAGCCATCACTTTGACCATGAATTCATCGCGCTGCTGGATTTGGGATTTCATGTCTGCATAGGCATCCGCAACCATCTGGCGGTTCGCCTCACGTGCGCCCCACCCTGCAATCAAACCACCGATGACCAAGACAGGAACACCAACCCGCAGCATCCGGCGGAACCCCGGCGTCAGCATGAGACGTTGGTATCGATAGCCCCATCTTGACGGCGCGGGATCGCGCTTTGGTTGGGGCGGGCGTGTTGCTTTTAGCGATCGCATGACGCGTCCTCCACCATCCACGTCATCAACGCGGGGAAATCGATGCCGCAATGGGCGGCCTGTTCGGGGGCAAGCGACGTGGGCGTCATCCCCGGTTGTGTGTTTGTCTCAAGCAGGATGAGCCCGTCGATGCCGCGGCTTTCATCCCAGCGGTAATCTGTGCGGCTCATGCCGCGGCATCCAAGTGCCGCGTGGGCGCGCACGGCGTAGTCCATGCATGCGTGGAAAATGTCTTGCGGAATGTCCGCAGGGATCACGTGGCGCGATCCGCCTTCTTGGTATTTCGCGGCGTAGTCATACCAGCCGTCGGTGATGATATCCGTCACCGTCAGGGGTTTGTCGCCCATCACCGCAGTCGTCAGTTCCCGACCCGGTGCATAGGTTTCGACCATCATCAGATCAGGCATGTCATCGGAAATCTTTGGCGGAGTGTCGCCCTTCATCACAAGATAAATGCCAACGCTGGACCCTTCGTTGAACGGTTTGACCACATAGGGTGGCACCATGACGTGGGCGGCCTCAATCTGGGATTTGGTGGCTAACACACTGTCCACAAATGGCAAACCATGGGCGCGGTAGACGTCTTTGGTTTTCTGTTTGTCCATCGCCATGGCAGACGACAGAACACCGGAATGGGTATAGGGAATACGCAGCCATTCAAGCAGACCCTGCACAACACCATCTTCGCACCAACGCCCGTGCAATCCGTTAAATACAACGTCCGGTTGGATTTCTTTCAGGCGTGCGGGCAGGTCAGTGCCCGCGTCAACCTCAACCACGTCAAAGCCCGCGACCCGCAAAGCGTTCGCGCATTCCTTGCCTGAACTGAGGGAAACCTCGCGTTCAGCAGAAGGTCCGCCCATCAGGACGGCTATGGTTTTGGGTGTCCTGCTCGACACTTATCCGCCTTTTCGCAAGCCTTGTTGGCCTGTCTTTGACTATTTTTACCGTCTTCATTGTGCGCCCCTGCCTGTGGGGCTGTGATCCGTTGAAGGGGATCAATCTGTCGGGGTCGGTTCGCCAACCCTCATAATTTCCCATTCTAGCGTTAGACCACTGGTTTCGTAAACCTTTTTCCGCACGTCTTCGCCCAATCCCTCTAAATCCGCCGCTGTGGCACCGCCTGCGTTGGTCAGGAAATTGGAATGCATGGTGTTCATGACCGCGCCGCCACGCTTCGCACCGCGCATTCCAGCATCATCGATGACCTTCCAGGCCTTCAAATCATGGCGATCGTCGGCTTTGCCCGTGCTGGAAAACCCCGCCGGATTGCGAAACGTGCTGCCTGCGGTGCGATCCTTGGTGGGCTGGGTTTCGTCGCGTTTGGCAAGCTGCGCGGCCATGCGATCTTCAAGCACCTGCGCATCCTCGCCCGGCGCCGCCAATGTGGCCGATACAATCACCGCCCCCTCCGGCAGGGTTGAGGACCGATATTGAAGATCAAGGTCCGTGGCGGGCACCGTTCGTACCGTCCCGTCGCGCAAGATCACGCGCACGTCTTGCAAGACATCCGCCATATAATCGCCGTAGCACCCAGCATTCATGCGAACCGCCCCACCGATAGACCCGGGAATCGTGCGCAAAAACGTCAGGTTCAGCCCCTGCGCCGCCGCCTTGCGCGCCACATGCATATCCAACGCGGCCGCCCCTGCGGTGACGGTATCCCCGTCAATTTCAATGCTGTTGAACCCACGCCCAAGACGGATCACAACGCCGCGCACGCCGCCATCACGCACGATCAGGTTAGACCCGACCCCCATGGCAAACACCGGCACATCCGCAGGCAATGCGGCCAAAAACGTGCTCAAATCATCCGCATCGGCGGGCTGAAACAGCATATCAGCAGGTCCGCCGACGCGCAGCCACGTCAAGTCAGACAAATCACGGTTGGGCGTCAAGACGCCGCGTACGTCGGGAAAATCAGTCAACATCATGGGGCCCTCCTAACGCGACATACCAGCGATGCCAAGTTCCTGCGCGTCTTGTGTGCCCAGTACGGTCGTCGACGCACCCAAGACCAGTGGCCTATCCTGTACGTCCGACCACGCGGCGCATCCAACGGCCCAGATAGATGACAGGCCAGCGCAAAATGCTCGCCCCCGCAATCAGGAACACCATCCCCAAAAGCGGCCCGTTCACGTAGGTAATATAGCCCAACAACGGCACACCCAACGCAATCAATCCGTAGGCACGCGCCCAATGGTTGTCGCGACTTGGAAGCAGCGCCAGAACGTTGGCAGCAATCAGCCATGCACATCCCAATCCGATTGGAATCATTTCGGAACCTCCGGTTGATGACCACGGGCGCGCGCGTAGAAATACTTCAGCGGGTTTCGGAACATCGAAACAAATGCAGCCAAGGCGGCCACGCCCCACCCCCATCCGAAATCAGACCCGAGCCATAAGATCAGCAACGGCGCGAGGATCAGCAGTGTAATGCCCGGAACATATTGGTAACGCATGGGCAACAGCGCTGTGCCTGTCGCCGCAAACACCCAAATCGCGGCTGTAATCACAGACCAGCTCACGCCGTCACCCCCGTCTTTGTGTCATAATTATTTTGGGGAACCGTGCGTTGTGGCGACATAGGTTCAAGCCCAATGGACGGCGGCGCGAGCGCCGCGCCCTGTCGGATTTGCACAGTAGATTTATGCGCCATCACATCAGTCCCCCAAGAACCATGCGCCGGATCGGGCGCGCAAACATCAAACCGCCCCCCATCGCACCCAGCGCCAGCGTCGCTTCGCCCGGGTTATGCTGCATGTGGATTAACAACATTCCAACAAACGCGAGGCTGAACGCCCAAAGAAGACGCCGCAGCCATCTGATCATCGGCAAAACCGACACGATCACAATTGCGCCAAGGATGACCCATTCGTACGTCACGCCTTGAGCATTTCCGGCAGCGCGTTCGCCCAGCCTGAAATCGATCCGGCCCCCAAACAAACGACCATATCGCCGGGCTTTGCCTGTTCTTTGATCAAACGCACCAGATCAGCCTCATCCGTGATGGCGCGCGCGTGGCGGTGGCCGGCGCGGATCATGCCTGCGACAAGATCATCGCGGGTTGCGCCTTCAATCACGTCTTCGCCCGCAGCAAATACTTCGGTGATCGCGGCGACATCTGCGTCGTTGAAACACGCGCAAAAATCATCGAAATGGTGATGCAGGCGTGTATAGCGGTGGGGTTGATGCACCGCGATGATACGTCCTTCGCTGGATTGACGAGCGGCTTTCAACACGGCTGAAATTTCGGTCGGGTGGTGGCCGTAGTCATCAATGATTGTCACACCATCAATTTCACCGACACGGGTAAAGCGGCGCCCCACCCCTTTGAATGCGGCCAATGCTGCGCGGATTTCTTCGCGCTTCATGCCCAGATGGCGGGCCACGGCCACAGCGGACAATGCGTTTGACACGTTGTGATCGCCGGGCATCGGCAGCGCGCAATCCTCGATCACCATATCTTCGGCCTGAAGCGCGATATCGAAATGCGCGACGCCTTTTTTGTAGGTCAGATTGGTTGCCCGCACATCGGCCTGCGCGTTGAAGCCATAGGTCACGACACGGCGATCAGTGATTTTACCCACCAAGGCCTGAACATCGGAATCGTCGGTGCAGCACACAGCCAATCCGTAAAACGGAATGTTGGACACAAAATCATAAAACCCGCGATGCAGGTTTTCCTCGGTGCCCCAGTGTTCCATGTGTTCGGGGTCAATATTGGTGACAATCGCGATCGTGGCGGGAAGACGGTTGAAGGTGCCGTCGCTTTCGTCCGCCTCGACCACCATCCATTCGCCATCGCCAACCCGCGCGTTGGATCCATAGGCATGAATGATGCCGCCGTTGACGACTGTGGGGTTAAACGCGCCCTCTTCCAACAACGCCGCGACCATGGTCGTTGTCGTCGTCTTACCGTGGGTGCCCGCAACCGCAATATTGGATTTCAGCCGCATCAATTCGGCCAGCATTTCAGCGCGCCGCACGATGGGCAGGCCCAGTTTGCGGGCCTCGTCCAGTTCAGGGTTGCCCGGTTTGATCGCGCTCGAAATCACTACGACCTCTGCGTCAGCGATATTTTCTGCGCGCTGGCCTTCGAACACAAACGCGCCCAGCTGTTTAAGGCGCTTGGTGATCGGTGTTTCGCGCAGATCAGACCCCTGCACCACATACCCATGGCTCAACAAAACCTCAGCAATGCCGGACATACCAATGCCGCCAATTCCCACGAAATGGATAGGGCCAACGTCGAGGGGGAGTTTGGTTGCTGCGTTCATCGATCTGCTTCCGTCCATTGCTGTTCACCATAGCGGCTGGGCTTAAGGGGTTAAGGTTTCGCCAAGTCTAGCGTTAGTTCTACAAGGGTTTGCGTGGCGTCAGGTTTGCCACAACCAAGTGCGGCCCGCGCCATTTGGGTCGCGCCGTTGGGATCGCCCAAAACGGTTGCGATCTGCTCTGACAGGCTTTCCACATGCAAATGGGATTCCGGCACCATGTTTGCGGCGCCCGCCTCAACCAGTTGTTTGGCGTTTGCCGTTTGTTCATCGCGCACCGCCATGGCCAAAGGCACTAGAATGGACGGGCGGCCAATCACGCTGAGGTCGGCAATCGTGCTCGCCCCGGCGCGGGTGATGACCAGTTGGCATTCAGACATGCGCGTCGGGACATCGTTAAAGAACGTCTGCACATCGGCGGGAATGCCTTCGTCCGCGTAATACTGCGCGACGCGTTCAAGGTCTTCCTCGCGGGCTTGGTGGCTGACGCGAATGTTGCGGCGAATTTCTGAGGGAAGCGCAGAAATCGCAGGGGGCACCACATCACTGAGAATGCGCGCGCCTTGGCTGCCACCCATCACCAAAATCGACATGGGGTAGTCGCCGGGCGCAATATATCCCGCCCCCGCACGTTCAAGGATGGAACTGCGCACGGGGTTGCCGACAGGTTTGCCGTCTATCCCAGCCGGAAGCTCGGTCGGCCATGTGCCGCAAGCCACCGTGTCAACGCGCTTGGAAAAAATCTGGTTCACACGGCCAAGAACGCCGTTTTGTTCGTGGATCATGCGTGGCTTGCGCAACAACCATGCGGCCGACATCGCAGGTATGGCCGGATAGCCGCCAAAGCCCACAACGACCTGCGGTTTATCCCGCAACATTTTGAACACCGCCGACACCACACCGCCCGCAATCTTGAACGGCACAGTCAGTTTGGACACGATCCCGCCGCGCGCGAAGGTCGCTGATCCGACTTGTTCGATTTCAACGGCGTGCGGAAAGCCGCCTGTGTAGCGTGCACCGCGTGCGTCTGTGGACAGCTTGACCCGCCAGCCACGCGCCAGCATCGCCTCGGCCAGCGCTTGCGCGGGGAACATGTGCCCCCCTGTTCCGCCTGCTGCGATAATTAAAAGTGGATCAGCCATTACCGTCCCCGCCGCAGCAATATGTCACCAATTTGCCCTTGGGGCCGTGTGCGCGTGAACGCCAGCAACATGCCAACCGCAATACCTGATGCAATAACCGAAGACCCGCCGTAAGACACGAACGGCAACGTCATGCCCTTTGCAGGCAACAAACGCACAGCAACGCCCATGTTGATCATGGCCTGAACGCCGACAATGCACGCCAGTCCACACCCTGCGAGGCGAATGAACGGATCGCGTTCTTTCATCAGACGCATCAGGGACCGAACAACAATTGTCGCGTACAAACCGATGATCGCAAGGACACAGATCAACCCGTATTCCTCCGCCGCGACAGCAATAATGAAATCGGTATGCGCGTCAGGCAGGGACCATTTCACCTGCCCTTCGCCGACGCCGACGCCGAAAAATCCGCCCTCGCGGATGGCATTGGTGGCATAACCAAGCTGCGTCGTGGGATCGACGTCGGGGTTCAAAAACCCGTCAATGCGGCGCGCAAAGTGTTCGGAATTGGAATATGCAATGGTCCCGCCAAACACGACGATACCCGCAAGCCCAACCAACAAAAGGATCGGCGCGCCAGCCACAAAATACATCACACCCCAACCAAACAGGATCAATGCGGCCTGACCAAAATCGGGCTGCATCGCAAGCATCAGAACGATGACCACGGTTAGAACCAGCGAATATGTCTTGCCGGGTGGGCCACCGATTTCATGGGACGCCGCCATAAACCACGCGGCTACAACAATAAATCCGGGCTTTAGAAATTCAGACGGCTGAACAGAAGCAAAGCCTAGCGAATACCAGCGCGTTGCACCTTTGCCGAAGTCAGTGCCAAAAATGGGCAACCCCGCCAGCGCAATAAACGCAGCTATGAACCCCAACACAGCCAATCGGCGCACCAAGGTCGGCGACATCATCGACGTCACGAACAAAACACAGATCGCCAAAGATCCGAAAAACGCCTGCCGTTGGACATAGTGAAAGGGTTCAAACCCGTTCTTGGCGGCAAGGGGCGGCGACGCGGCCAGCCCAAGCAACAAACCAATACCGAACAGCGCGAGGATGCAGGACAACGTCCATTTATCCACCGTCCGCCACCAGCGTGGGAGAACCGGATCGCCCGATTGTACAGGGATCGCTCCATAGACCATTTCCGTCATGGGATATGCCTTACTGCCTCTAAACCGCCCGTTTTCCGGGTCTGACCTGCAGTGTAGCGGCAATTTCTTCATGATTCCAGTGAAATGACACGCGACATCTGGCCCCTTGCAAGGCCGCGCGTTTCGGGGCACCCCTCGGGTTATGCATGTGAACACATTGATCCTTGGCGCGGGCGCCGCTGGCTTACACTGCGCGGCCCATTCGGGTGGCGATACGCTGGTCATTGATCACGCAAAATCTGCGGGTGAAAAAATCCGCATTTCAGGCGGCGGGCGCTGTAATTTCACCAACACTGGCACGACGGCCGCCAATTTCATCAGCCAGAACCCGCATTTCGCGAAATCGGCATTGGCGCGCTACACCCAGTGGGATTTCATTGATCTTGTGGATCGCCACGGCATCGCGTGGCACGAAAAAACGCTGGGGCAGTTGTTTTGCGACACTAGCGCGAAAGACATCATCGCAATGTTGCTGGCCGAAATGGATGCGGTTGGCGCGCAGCTGTGGCTGAAGACCGAAATCGGCAATATCCGCCATGATGGCACACACTTCCATGTTGCCCTGAAACGCAACGGACAGGCCCAGATCGTCACGGCTGATCATCTTGTGGTCGCAACTGGCGGCAAATCGATCCCCAAGATGGGCGCGACGGGGCTGGCCTATGACATCGCGCGCCAATTCGGGTTGGCGATGACGGATACGCGCGCGGCACTGGTGCCGTTCACCTTTTCAGATGATAAATTCAAACCCCTTGCGGGCACCGCCGTCCCTGCCCGCATGACAACCACCGATGGCACCAGCTTTGATGAGGCTTTGTTGTTCACCCACCGCGGACTATCCGGCCCTGCGGTACTTCAATCTTCGAGCTACTGGCGCGAGGGCGAAGATGTGAGCATCACAATTGCCCCGGACTTTGATATCGACGCCGCGCTCAAATCCCACCGTGACACGGACGCGCGCAAGGCACTGACAACCATTCTGTCCAACCACATCCCTGCCCGCCTGATCGAATTTCTAGCGACCGAGGTTGAGCTGTCAGGAAACATGGCCGATCTTTCGGACGCGCGCATCACCGAAGTGACCCACGCATTGCGCAACTGGACCCTGAAACCATCCGGCACCGAAGGCTATCGCACCGCCGAGGTCACATTAGGTGGCGTAGACACCAACGATCTGTCGTCAAAAACGATGGAGGCCAAGGGCCAAAGCGGTCTGTATTTCATCGGCGAAGCCGTAGACGTCACCGGCTGGTTGGGCGGGTACAATTTTCAATGGGCGTGGTCATCGGGCTATGCCGCTGGAACCGCGATTGCATCGGGCTGACAGGACCTGCGGGACTTTGCCAAGGTCTGCTTTGAGCCCAAAGTGCTTGACGCTGCGAGTTGCACGAATGCCCGCTATCACAAGAGCGCTCATAAACCTTCGACAACAGCTTCGTTTCGAATGGGGTCCTTAGCGCGTCAATTGATGTGGATTGAACATGTGCATAAACGGAATATCAGTTGCGCGATTTTTCGATCAACCCAAGTCTTTTTTGAGCCACATAACCAATTTGGAAACGGAAGGTTTTTCCCGTACTTCGTCCAGCGCTACCGCGTAATAAGCAAACTTTGTTGGCCATGCCGTGTCGATCGCTCGGATCAACTGGCCCGCAGCAATGCCCTCATTCACGAACACATCCTTGAGTAAAGCCAATCCCTGACCCTCGATGGCCGCTTTGACCGTCAAAAAATCATTGCCATATTGCATTCCGTATTTGGCGTCTTTCGCATCGACGCCATGTGCCTCAAACCAGATCGACCAGTCTTGACCCGTACAATCGGGCAGCAACTTATAGTGCAGACTGTCGGCAGGCGTGTTCAAAAGCCCATGCTTTTCAAGCAATGAAGGACTGGCAACAAGCACCAACTCTGGTGAACACAGCCATTCTGATGTCAGCCCTGAATACTGGCCAAGCCCATGCCGGATCGCCAGATCAATCGGCTCTGATTTCAGATCGACAAGACGGTCTTCTGTCTCGACCGTTACGCTGATATTCGGATGCGCATCCGCGAACCGACCCAAGCTCGACACCAGCATCGAATGGGCGAATGTCGCAGAGGTGCTTACGCGAACAGTGCTGTTTTGCCCAATCAAGTGCGTTTCGTTGGCGGTTTCGATTGTCGAAAATGCCTTTCCAACATCAGATTGTAAGGCAAGGCCCGCCGGTGTCAGGGCGATCCCGTTTTTGCTGCGGGTGAACAGCCGCAATCCGTGACGTTCCTCGACGGCCCGTATGCGCTGACTGATCGCACCCGGGGTGACGCCCAATTCATGTGCAGCGTCCTGCATCGCGCCAGTACGTGCAACGACATGGAATGTATAAAGGTCTTGTATACGAAGCACCATAAATCACATTAGCTCAGCTAAAGTTATCTTACCAGTTTCTCGTTAGGCATTTTGTCCTGATCATGGCACGTCCGTCAGACAAGGAGACGCAAATGTCAGACGCCATCACCCCACCATACCGCCAAAACTGGACCGTCGTTGTCTTTGGGTTTCTGGCCCTGTCGCTTGCGTTTTCCAGCCGGGCCGCCCTTGGGCTAATCATGCCTGATTGGCAAACAGAGTTTGGTTGGTCCAGCAGTTACATATCAGGCGTGGGCGCTACTGCTCTTGTCGTCATGGCAATTGTTGCACCGTTCGCT
Organism: Octadecabacter dasysiphoniae; assembly: GCF_021532615.1. Classification (GTDB taxonomy): domain Bacteria; phylum Pseudomonadota; class Alphaproteobacteria; order Rhodobacterales; family Rhodobacteraceae; genus Octadecabacter; species Octadecabacter dasysiphoniae. Next base: position 795,555 of record NZ_JAKGAQ010000001.1, on the reverse strand, counting down.
GGACGTCTGGTAGATCGGCGCGGTTCACAGTTCACACTCAACCTTGGCATGGGTTTGCTGGGGATCGGCTGCGCAATCGTGGCGTTGATGAACACCAAGCTTATGTTTGTCGTGGGTTTTGCGGGGTTTTGCGCCGTCGGCTTTGGCATTGTTGCCACGCACGTGGTTGCAACTGCCGTGACCCGTAGTTTTTCCGCCAATCAAGGTCTTGCAACAGGTATCGGCACATCCGGCGCGACGGGTGGTCAGTTCCTGATCGTGCCAATGATCGCGGCGTTGCTGGCCTTTGCAAGTTGGCGCTGGAGTTTTGGGGCGCTGTCATTGGCAAGCTTGGCCTTGATCCCCTGCATTCGTATGAGCATGCGGGCAGATGTACCGTCAGAAAACATGGTTGAACCCGATGAAGCGCCGTCAAGCATGGTGCAGGACTTTACTGTGATCGTACGCCAACCTGCGTTTCACTTGCTGTTTTGGAGCTTTCTGATCTGTGGGTTCACCACAACCGGAGTGATTGAGACACACCTTCTGCCGTTCGCCTCATTTTGCGGGTTTCCACCTGTCCCCAGTGCCACAGCTTACGGCTTGCTCTCACTCGTCAACCTGATGGGGATGATTGGTGCGGGATGGCTGACGGACCGGGTGAACCGTCCGATGCTTTTGACAGCGATCTACATGTTGCGGGCGCTAACCTTTATCCTGCTCGGCAGTCTTCCTGGGACCTCTATCGAGATGTTGTTTTTGTTCGCCGTTCTCTTTGGAGCCGTGGACTATTCCACCGTGCCCGTGACAGCCAGCTTGGTAGCAAGCCATGTCGGGATCAAGATGATGGGGCTTGCTATGGGGCTGATCTCTGCGGGTCACGCATTGGGTGGGGCAATGGGCGCATTTGTCGGAGGATATATCTTCACCGCGACCGGAAACTACGATCTCGTTTGGACAGGCTCAATCTGGCTGGCTGTCGGAGCAGGTCTGCTGGCGTTGTTCCTAAAACCACAGCCAGCTAGCAAAATGTTGCCCTTGTGAAAAGCGATCGTTGGCGCAGCCGCCGCGAATGGCTCCTTTGTCCGCTTAGCTGACCTTCGAACGATCAAAATCATCGCAACCGCAACAAACGCCCGCTGAACACCCGCCTTTCCGTTTAGCTGTGCAGCCGCCAATGTCTGCTTTCGGGATCAGCCAAATGCCCGCGAAATTGCGCAGAAAGCCGGCGTGCAACGGTTCATCGCGATGCTGCGTGTGCCCCGCCATCAGAGGCATTCTTTGCGACCACGAACATTGTTTGGTTTCACGACAACAATGTCGTCGCACAGCGACGTTCTGCCAAACCACGCATACGACCAACGCGGTGGTATCCCCCATTAAGCAGGCGGCGTCTGATCACCGAGCAATACATGGCCATGATCGGAGCGCATCGCGCCCTCAAAGTCGGGGGGGGCCGATTTCTCTGCGGGATTGTTCTTCGATCAGAAACGCCCGCGGCTTCAAACCGAAACCCGACAACCATCAAATCAGAGTTATCTGATGGTACCTGCCCCGTCACATCCGCGGCTGTTGAAACGATTGAACATTCGGACACCGACACGTCCTTTGCCGCTACGAGAAAAGCATCCCACCGTTGAGATCAACATTGGTGCCAGTGATAAATGCACTGTCGCCGCATGCAAGGAACAGCACCAGATTGGCTGCGTCATCGACATGCCCCTGGCGTTTCAACGGCGCGTTTGCTTCGAACCCGCGCCGACCCGCATCTGGGGTGTGCACGTTGTGGAAATCAGTGTCGATCATACCCGGGCAAAGCGCATTGACGCGAATGTCCGGCCCCAGTTCTTTGGCCAAGCCGCGTGTCATCGTCATCACCGCACCTTTGGACGTCGCATAAGCCACCGCACCCGGGCCACCACCATCGCGCCCCGCCTGACTGGCGAGGTTCACGATCGCGCCGGATTTCATATGGGCCAGACAGGCCTTGGTCATCATGAACGTGCTTGTCAAATTCAGGGTCATGACAGCATTCCAATGCTCAAGCTCCATCTCGGCAATTTTCTTGCGTGCTATCAATCCACCTGCGTTGTTCACCAGCACATCAATGCTGCCAAACGCGTCCATTGTTTTGGCAATCAACGCATCCACATCGGCCTGATTGTTCAAATCACCCTGCACGGCAATCGCTTTGCCGCCCATGGCTTCGATCTCGGCAACGGCAACGTCCGCCCCTGTCGAGCTTGAGAAATAGTTGATCGCGACATTCGCACCCTCAGACGCAAGTTTGATCGCAACAGCGCGACCGATATCGCGCCCCCCACCCGTCACAATGGCCGTTTTACCTGCAAGTTTCATATCGATCCTTCCTGTCTGCAAAATCCATGTTTCGCGGTTGTTGTCATATGATTGGACGCCATGAAATGCGCCGAATTTATTGGAATGCCCCCGGCATCAGCAGTTTGGGAAGCCAGAGAATAATTTCAGGGAATGCGGCCAGCACGATCAGGATGACCAACATAGGCGCCAGAATGATGACGACTTCGCGCAGCACTTGCACCACGTTGAGCCCGCCAATCGCGGCAGATATCAACAGGCACAATCCATAAGGCGGGGTGACCAACCCGAACGCCAGTGACACGATGCCGATGATGGCAAATGCAATCGGATCAACGCCGCCCGCTTGCGCCACTGGCATCAGAACGGTGCCAAGGATGATGATTGTCGGGATCGCATCGATGAACAATCCAAAGATCAAAAACAGCGCCGCGATGATAAGGGCGGTTCCAAAGGGCCCGAATTCCCACGCGGTCAGGATGCTGACGATCAGGCGCGGGACGTTGTAAAATGACAAAAGCCAACCGAATGCCGATGCCGTGCCAATGGCAAACAGTGAAATGGCGGCGAAACGGGCTGTGTCATACAAGATGTGGCTAAGATCCTTAGGCGTCACTGTTTTGTAGACAAACATACCAAGGATCAGGGCATACCCGGCGGCTATAATCGCGCTTTCGGTCGGGGTCACAAGGCCGCCGACGATGCCACCAATCACGAACACGGGTGTCAAAAGCGCAAGCGCTGCGCCTTTCCAGGCGGCCCAAAATTCACTCCAGTTGGGGCTTGCCGTGACGGGGTAGTTGCGCACCTTGGCGAACCCGTAAACCGTGGCCATCAGGGCAAAACCGATCATCACGCCGGGAATGGCGCCGCCCAAGAACAGTGCGCCGACCGACACCTGCATCACGCCGCCCCAAACGATCATCAGGATTGATGGTGGAATAATCACGCCCATAACAGACGAACAGGCGGTGATGGCGACGGCAAAGCGGGTGTCGTAGCCTTCTTTTTCCATCGCGGGAATCAGGATTTTGCCGATGCCCGCCGCGTCCGCTGTGGACGATCCGGAAATCCCTGCAAACAACATGGACACGGCGACGTTCACATGGCCAAGCCCGCCGGGCATCCAGCCTGTCAGCACGCGCGCCAGTTCGATCAACCGATCCGTGACCTTGCCCGAATTCATCAGGTTGGCGGCCAAAAGAAAGAACGGCACGGCCAGCAGAATGAACGAATTATAAGATTGAAACATCCGGTCCAGAACGATGAACGGCGTTAGGCGCAATTCAAGCAGAACGACAGGAATCGTCGCAAGACCAAGGGCAAATGCCACAGGAATGCGGATAAAGATAAGCACCATAAACGCAACGATAAGCATGGTGCCAGCGGTGGCTGTATCAAGGATCATGTGAGTGCGCCCTTACGGCCAAGGTATTTCGATATGTCTTGTGACAAGCGGTAGCCAGACAACAACAGCCAAAGCCCTCCCGCGATTGGCACCGAAATGTGGGTGATCATCAGATTGGCGCGCATCATCACGGATCGCTGTTTGCCGCCAAATTCAGCGTATTCAATACCGTAGTACAAAAACAAAGCGCCAAAGATCATGATGGCAAGGTGCACGATGCCGTTTTGCACCAGCACCAAGAACGGGGATTTGAAATCGCGGGTGATGCGCACGTCAAAATGCGTGCCATCCCAAACAGCAACGACAGACCCGATCATAACGATCCAGATAAACAGGAACGTTGCCAGTTCTTCGGTCCAAAGGAATGTGGGGATAATGCCAGTATAACGGGACAGCACCTGCATCGCGACGGGCACCGCCAATGCGCCCATCAACACGCCAAGCAGTATGCGCAAGCCCACGCAGAATTGATCAAGGTATTTTCCTAGCATGAGCAGCCCTAAATCGCAGTTAACGCGCGAAACCGCGCCAGACATTGTGTCAACGGGCGAAGCACATCACGCGCCCCGCCCGCCAACTGGGAGATTACATTCCGCGAACGCTTTCAAGAAGCTCTGTCGCGCCAAGTTCTGCGGCATACGCATCCTGAACCGGCTGCACCATCTCAAGCATCTGATCACGGCCCGCGAATTCGTGGATCACGATCTGGCCAGCGTCGGACATTTCCTGCAAGATTTCACCGTCTGCACCGCTTTCGAGGGCACGACCAAAGGCACCGGCTTCTGCGCCAGCTGTCATGATCGCAGCCTGAAGATCTGCGGGCAGTTCATCATAAATCGCAGCAGACATAACGATCGGGCGAACCGTGATCGTGTGCTGTGTCAGTGAAATATGCGGCGCAACTTCGTAGAACTTGAGATTCTGGATAGATGCCGCTTCGTTTTCAAAGCCGGCGATCACGCCCGTTTGGATCGCATTGTAAACTTCGTTGTATGCGATTGCAGCAGGTGCAGCACCCACGGCATCAAACGTCAGGGCCTGAATTGGCGCACCCATGACACGCATGCGGTGATCGGCCAGTTCTTCCATACTTGTGATCGGTTCGGCGGACACAAGGTTGCGCACACCGCCACCATGGTAGCCAACAATCACAATGCCTGCCGCTTCGCGCAGATCATCCTCAAGGGGGGCAAAGGCATCAGATGCCAGAACCGCATTCCAGTGATCCAGATCACGGAACAAGAACGGCATGTCCATCAGCGGGATGCTTTCGGAAAACACAGCCATGTTGGACGGCGCAAGGATCGTATAATCCACAGCCACACCTTGGTTCAGGTATGTCACGTAGTCGGATTCAACACCAAGCTCACCGTTCAGGCGCAGATCAAATGCGACATCGCCGTCGTAGTTTTCAGCCACAAGGCGTTCAAACTCGCGCAGTGTTTTGGTGAACGAGTGGTCCTCGTCAAACATGCTTGCGCCGCGCAATGTGACTGCATGTCCATCCGCAAACGCTGTTGACACGGTGCCCAGCAAAACAGCCGTCGCGGCCATGGTTTTAATTGAATAATTGAACATTCTATCCTCCCAGATCAGGTTCAAATCGTCATTTTGATTGGCTTCACGCGGTCAAACACCGCCTCAGCACATGGCGGCAACTCAACACGTAAACTTGGATACTAGTCAACAGCAAACTCGCCCCCTGCGCTCTTGAATCTTAAAAATCAATGAAAACAACTGTATATTGCCATCTAGTATCCAAGATTAAAATGTCATTACATGTCTACGTCTGCAAATCTGCGACCCAAACAGAAATTGGAATCTGAAAAATGGCGGAATTGGGAACTCTGGAACGTACCACGGGCAGTGATGTTATTTTTGATAAACTCTTTGACCAGATCATACGGTTGGACCTGCTTCCCGGGACCAAGATTTCTGAAACCGAAATCGCCAAGACATTCGGCTATTCGCGCCAACCGGTCCGCGAGGCGTTTATGAGACTGGCCAATCTCAACCTTTTGTTGATACGGCCACAACGCGCAACGGTCGTCCGCCCATTTTCGCGCAAACTCATTGCGAATGCGCGTTTTGTGCGGGCCGCCATCGAGCTTGAGATCGTGCGCGCCGCAGCGCGGGACCGCGACAAAACGTTAGACGGGGCGCTTAAAACCAACCTTCGCAAACAAGCAGATGCCATCGCTGCCGAAGACGCTGGTCAATTTCACGATCTTGATTACGAATTTCACAGGCTTCTTTGCGCCTGCGCAAAGCAGTCTTTCGCCTTTGCGATCATTGCAGAAAACAAAGCGCAAGTTGACCGTCTTTGTATGCTGGCCCTTACCAACAAGGACGCCATGGGGGTCCTGTACAAAGATCATGAACTCCTTCTCGAGGCCTTGTTTGGACAAAACGAAGAGGCCGCAGTTGCCGTTCTGCGTCGCCATCTTGATCGGCTGACCCCGACAATCGCGGCCATCTACACCACGCATCAAGCATACTTTGACGAATAAGGCTCTTGTAAGAGCCTGCTGTTTTTAGCTCTGGTCACGTTGACCGCCCTCTCGCACCTTTACATCGCGTGGTTTGGAATCTGCGCATAAACCAGTCGCGGCCCACTGATATTTGACACCTGCCCTGTCGAATTGTGTGACCCCGCACTGAAATTGGCCGCGAACCAAGGAGTTTTCCGGCAATGGGGTTGATCTGGTCGTTGATGATCCGCGATCGTGTTAGGCAACGACGGATCGCTCTGTGCTTTTTAGGGTTTGTTTTCAGTACGGGCATCGCCCGACTCTATACAACCGGGATTGTTTCAGATGCGCGCATCCGGTTTGGCTATGATTGTGTCGGCATTTATCTGCAAGACGGCGCGGAATGAATTCGATTAACCGCGGCAAAATGTCCGTTCGACCAAGTCTTGCACCGCATTCGCACGGCAGCTTTCCACCCCGCGCGCGCAACCCATGTAGGCAATCAATTGAATGTCAGCTGGCGCTAAGGGCGTGATGATCTTTCGCACACGTGGCAAACGTCTGATTTCCACCCTGATGCGAATTGCTACGATTTCAGCATAAGAAAAGCCGCCATTTGCCACACCGACGATAAGGTCGGCTTCGTTCCGCATTGCGGATTTTCGAACGATCAAAACCTTCGCAACCGCAGCGAACGACAGGTTCGAGGCCATTTTGCCAGATCTCTGCGGTGCGGCCAAAGTCAGGAAATCTTCCTTCCTTATTTTGAGTGAGTTTTTGTGTGCTAGGACAAGCCGCATTCAGCGATCCCAAGTCAGTGCCGACTGGTTAATGGTGGCGCAGATCGTTCTCTACGTGCGGGTCATTCAACCGGATACAACTGCCCTCGAATATCTCCGAAGTATGTTTGACCCGACGTATGAAGGTTGAAGTACAATTCCCGCTCATAGGCGATGTGTGCGAGGCCAGCGACGGTCACGACTTTGTCGGTGGGGACTGCCAACGTGATGGGGCATCCTGCGACAAAAGCTGCGACAACGCCGTGGCCATGTTCTGAGGCCGCAACAATGTCTTCATTGGTGATTTCCAACGATGCTTCGCCATCCGCGAACAATTCAGTCAGATCATTTTCGAGGCCGAAATCAACAATGATGGGCCCTAACTGGCCCGGGCGACCGCAATGTATGTGGAACATCACGATGTCTTCCGGATTGACGCCTTCGATCGCGATATGCGCATAGGCGGTGCTGAGATCGCGCGAGAAAGCCAAGGTCGCGTGGCCGCGTGATGGACGTTCGTTTCGATCAACAGAGGGTGTGGTGGATTTGAAGGCGTCGGGAACCAAACGCGGTGTATCCTGTTCTTCACCACCCTCTTGGTGCGGCGACATCCATGTTTCAAAGATCGGTCCTATTTGTGCGCCCGTACTTGGATCAAGGGGGATCCCGCTTACTGGCGGCACCTCTTGGGCGGTGGCGACACCTGCTGCAAGAAGAAAAGGTAAAAGAAAAACGCGCATATTACTCTCCGATTCGTTGTGTTCGGATAAGCTTTAGCCTATTGGGTATACCCTACAGTCAAGCACTAATATGAGGTCGCGCTATGATGATTGGCGAACTGGCAAAACGATCCGGCCTCTCAAAGGATGGCTTGCGTCATTATGAGGCCCTTGGCCTCATCCACTCTAGCCCCGTTGCTGCTGGAAGCCGAACCTACCGCATTTATGACGATACAACGCTGGAACGGCTCTCTCTCATCTCCCTCGCTAAGCGATTGGGTTTTAAGCTGAGGGAACTCACCGAGTCATTGGACCGGCTGTTTTCCGATACGGTCTCGCGCGAGGAGCGTGCCCAGATCATTTCTGAAAAAGTGTCGGAGGTGGACCTCAAGATTGAGGAATTAAAAGTTGCGCGCGATCTGCTCGCCGCGTTCGCTGTCACGCCAGATAAAGAATTCGCAGACGCCGTATTGAAAGATATGGGGTTGTGGCTGCAGTGAACATTGCGGCGTGAGCAATCTGTTTTGGTCACAAAATATGCATCTTCGAAAATTTTACTTAGCGGATATTGACGTAGTCGCAGCATAAGTCTTCTTTGTCCCGCTTAGCAGACGCTACAGCCAGATAAATGCCACCTATCGCTTCATTCCAGCGCGCTGACCTGCATCACGAAATCCTCTCCGCGTTTCTCAAAGCTGTCGTATTGATCAAACGATGCGGCGGCAGGGGCCAGCAACACGGTTTCACCCGATTGCGCATCTGCCGCGGCCTTGGCGACGGCCGTGGCCATGTCGCCACAAACCTCCACGTCCAGTCCCTTCAGCTTCATGGCAAAGACGCCCGCCTCGCGCCCGATGACGTAGGCTTTGACGACCGTTGGCGCGGGCAGCAATGCATCAAGCCCGCCTTCTTTTTCCAAGCCACCACAAATCCAGCGGACTTTGTCGAACGCCGCGAGCGCTTTGGCCGCTGAATCCACGTTCGTCGCCTTACTGTCATTCACGAAACGCACGCCGTTCTTTTCAGCGATCAGCTGGCTGCGGTGCGGCAGTCCTTTGAAGCTGTGCAGCGCTTGTTCAATGACGCGCGGGCCGATGCCCAGCGCACGACAAGCCGCATAGGCCGCGCATGCGTTTTGATGATTGTGCGCGCCGGGCAGCCCGGCAATCTGGCGCAGATCAATCGATCCCACCTGCCGACCTTTGCGTGTTTCGCTGAGGAACCCTTTGCGCGCAAAGACGTTCCATCCCGCCCCGCTGAGCTTTTGGCCAGACGACACCCGAATGACCCTGTCATCACCAGGCCCGCCAGACATTTGATTGGCGATGTACTGCCCTTCAAATTCGTCCACACCGATGACGGCCCGATCTGGTCCGCCTTCAGCAAACAGGCGGCGTTTGGCGGCGAAATATCCGCCGTGGCCTGCATGGCGATCCAGATGATCCGGCGACAGGTTTGTGAACACGGCCACATCCGGCGTCAATGCGCGGGCAAGGTCAGTTTGGTAACTGCTGAGTTCCAGCACCACGACTTCTCCGTCGTGGGCTTCTTCGATGTCCAGCACGCCGCGGCCGATGTTGCCTGCCAATTGTGTGGGGCGGCCCGCCTCCTCAAGGATATGATGGATCAACGCAGAAGTCGTGGACTTACCGTTTGACCCTGTCACGGCAATCACTTTGGGCATGGTTGAGAAATTATCCCATTCCTGCGTCGCAAAGGATTGAAAAAAAAGCCCGATGTCATTGTCCACAGGGCAGCCTTCGGCCATTGCGCGGGCAATTGCGGGGTGGGGTTCGGGGTAAAGATGCGCGATGCCGGGCGATGTGATCAGTGATGCCACATCTGTAAACGCGCCCTGCTTTGTCAGATCCCGCAGTGTTGCGCCGATGTCATTGGCCTTTTCGTCGGCGTTGGGTGAATCGTCCCATACCAGCACATCCGCACCACCAGCCTGCAGCGCAGTAACCGTCGCCAGACCGGACCGACCAAGGCCAAGCACGGCAACCGTTTTGCCCTCAAAACCCTTTACTGGAATCATAACGCTCGCCCCTTTGAATTGATGTGCAGAGTGGCGCGCAGCGCACTGCGGCGCAAGTCAGGACACCGCAATCAAACGGATCATCGAACTTTTTACCTCTGGTGATGGGAAACGCTATAAACACCGCGCATTAGCCTCAAATAGGACACAGTTTATCGCCACATCCCACACTGTTGAATTTGAATACAGCAGGTAGCACAGACTATGGCCCAGACGTACAGCTTCGCCCTTCCGATGATCGCAACAGTATTGTTGTCTGCTTGTTCTACGGGCGGCGTTCCGCCGATTGAAACATCCCGCGTGGATAGCGGTGCATTGTATTTTTACAATGACCCTGTGAACGAAGGGCCCGTCATTGACCAGGTCGCAGCCCTGAACGACGCATCCAAACAATTGGTGCAAACGTCGACGGTGAATGGCGCCATGATTGGTGCCGCGTTGGGGTGTGGCCTGACGGTGCTGTCGGCCAGCAATGCACGCAATTGTCTGACGGGTGCGGTTGTTGGTGGTGCGGGCGGTGCTGTGATCGGCAATCGCGTGGGTCAACGAAATGTTGAACGCCGTGTTGAACTCGTGTCCCCCAATGCCGTCGTGCGCGACCTTGAATTGGCCACCAATCAGTTCGACAACATCCAGACCGACCTGCCGCAATTTATCGCCCGCCAAGAGGCCGAGCTGAACACCCTGACAATGCAACTTGTCCGCGGTGAGATTGATCAATCCGAACATGACATATCTGTTTTGCGCATTGCGGGCGAACGTGCCGACCTTGCCGAGGCTTTGACGCTAAGTGCGCGGGATGCACGCCAAGCCTCGCGTAACCTCAAGGCGGCGGCATCGCGTGGTCAAACCGGTCTGGACTGGCACATCGGTGCTGCTGCGCGGCTGGCCGAAGACGTAGAGTCCACGCGTTCGACCTTTAGCATGTTGTAGTTGACTGGCGCGCCGGGTCAGCGGACCTTGAGCGTCGCCAAACCGATCACCGCAAGAATAAGGGAGATGATCCAAAACCGGATCACGATCTGAGGTTCTGCCCAGCCCTTTTTCTCATAGTGGTGATGAATCGGCGCCATCAGGAAAACACGCTTTCCGGTGCGTTTGAAATATAGCACTTGGATAATCACTGACAACGCCTCAACCACGAACAAGCCACCGACGATTGCCAGTACAATCTCGTGTTTCGTAGCAACGGCAATCGCACCGAGAGCACCGCCCAAAGCCAGCGATCCGGTGTCGCCCATGAACACGGCGGCCGGCGGCGCGTTGTACCACAAAAAGCCGAGACCACCGCCAATAACGCCCGCGGCAAAGATCGCCAGTTCCCCTGTACCGGGCACGTAATGCAGGCCAAGTTCGGTCGTAAAATCCGTGCGGCCGACAAAATATGCGATAATGGCAAAAGCACCTGCGGCAATCATCACGGGCATAATTGCAAGACCGTCCAAGCCATCCGTCATGTTCACGGCATTCGCAGCCCCCACGATCACGATCATCGCGAACGGAATGAACAGCACGCCGAGGTTGATCAGAACGTCCTTGAAAACTGGCAAAGCCAGTTTGTTAGACAGCTCAACAGGGTGATATTGCGCAGCCCAGTACGCCGCAACGCCCGCAATGGCAAAGCCGAGCAACAGGCGCAGCTTACCCGACACACCGGCTGTCGTCTGCTTGGACACCTTGGCATAATCGTCGGCAAAGCCGATCAGCGCAAAGGACATCGTCACGAACAAGACCATCCAGATAAACGGGTTATCAAGACGCGCCCACAGCAAGGTTGAGGTCAGCAAAGCACCGACAATCAACAAACCACCCATGGTTGGCGTACCCGCCTTGGCAAGGTGGCTTTCAGGGCCGTCATCGCGGATCGGCTGGCCTTTGCCTTGGCGTTTACGCAGCACGCGGATCAACGATGGACCAAAGACAAACCCGAAAATGAGCGCCGTCAGGAACGCGCCGCCTGCGCGGAATGTGATGTAGCGAAACAGGTTGAAGACATCGCCGCCGTCAGACAAAGCCGTGAGCCAATACAACATATGCGATAACCTTTTGTCAGAAACACCATATCATGCCACCCTCCATGGAGCGTCTAGACGGTATCGGGATGCCCCAGTTTGCGGATGGCGTCAACGACAAGGCTGACTTTTGATCCCTTGGACCCTTTTACCAAAACCACGTCGCCGGCATCCACCAGCGCCGCTGGCCCAACGGCCAATTCAGCAGCCGTTTGCGCCCAGATACCCCGTTGGTCTTCGGGCAGCGCGTCATAAAGATGGCGCATGCGCGGGCCCGCACAATGGATCAAATGCAGTGATGCAATGGACGGGTCTTTGGCGATATCGGCATGCATTGCCGTCTCATCAGGGCCGAGTTCCAGCATATCCCCAAGGATGGCGATCCGCCGTCCCTTCACCACCCGCCCAACATTGTCACGCGGCGAATAAGACGCCAGAACCTCCAACGCCGCAGTCAAAGACGTGGGGTTGGCGTTGAACGCATCATCAAGCAGCACAAGGCTTTCGCCTTCGTTTGCGGGGTCCGTTGTGATCAGTTCATGGGTTCCGCGTCCCGCAGGCGGGGCCCAGTGCCCAAGGTCAATCGCGGCCTGCACAGGATCTGCCCCAAGTGCGTCACAGGCGGCCAAAATACCAAGCCCGTTCATCGCGAAATGACGCCCGGCAGTTGACAGTTTGAACAACAGCGGACCTGCCGGAGTTTCGGCCTGAACCAAGGTCTGGCCTTCGCTCAACGCGACGTGGTTCAAACGCCACGTGCGTGACATCTGACCAAACAAGACCTGCTTGGCCTCTCGTTTGGAGGCATAATTCTGCAACACGGCGCTGGTTTCGGTGTCTGCGTTCAGCACCGCAACACCGCCAGATGTCAGACCATCAACAATCGACGCCTTTTCGCGCGCGATACCGCTGATGTCATCAAATGCCTCAAGGTGGGCAGCGGCGACTGTGGTGATCATCGCGACGTGGGGTTTGGCCATGCGGGACAGCGGCGCAATTTCACCTGGGTTGGACATTCCAATTTCGATCACGGCAAAGTCCGTGTCGGCCGGCATCCGCGCGAGGGTCAGGGGCACGCCCCAATGGTTGTTGTAACTGGCTTCGGCGGCGTGTGTTTTTCTCTGACGGCCCAAAACCGTGCGCGCCATTTCTTTTGCCGACGTTTTTCCGACAGACCCTGTGATCGCGAGGACCCGTGCTTTGGTTCGGGCACGTGCCGCCTGCCCCAGCGCCTCAAGCGCGGCCAAGACATCCGGTACAATCAGCAATGGCGCGTCCTGCGCTACGCCGTCTGGGCAATGCGTCACCAAGGCCGCCGCAGCGCCCTTTTCCAGCGCCATTGCAACAAAATCATGCCCGTCACGGTCTGCCTTCAGGGCGACAAACAAATCCCCAGCTTGAATGGTGCGCGTGTCGATGGACACCCCTGTTGCGGCCCATTTTGCTGTCGTTTCGCCGCCCGTTGCTGCTGTAGCGTCTTTGCTGGTCCAAAGGCTCATCTCAAAGGTCTCCGTCCAAGGCACCAACAGCAACGCTGGCTTGTTCAACATCATCAAAGGGCAACACGTCATCTCCAACGATCTGGCCGGATTCGTGCCCTTTGCCCGCGATCAACAAGGCATCACCGGGGCCGAGCGCATCGACACCGCGCAGGATAGCCTCTGCACGATCACCGACTTCAATCGCGTCGGGGCAGCCCGCCATGACGGCGGCGCGGATTGTTGCGGGGTCTTCGGACCTTGGATTATCGTCGGTTACAAACACTACGTCGGCGTTTTCCGCCGCCGCCTGCCCCATAAGCGGACGTTTGGTGGCATCACGATCCCCGCCCGCGCCAACAATCGCGATCAGTTTACCCATCACATGCGGGCGCATCGCCCTAAGCGCTGTGGCCACCGCATCCGGCGTGTGGGCATAATCGACAAACACGGATCCACCATTTCTGCGGGTCGCCGCGTGCTGCATACGACCCCGCACAGTTGTCAAATAGGGCAATGTGTCAAACGCTTCTTCGGGATCACCGCCCGACGCAATCACCAGGCCTGCGGCCAGCAACACATTATCCGCCTGAAAACCACCAATCAGATTAAGCCGCGCTTTGTGGCTGCCGCGTTGCCAGTCAAACAGGATTTCTTGCCCCGTGCTATCAAACCGCTGCCCTGTCAGACGCAGGCGCGCGTCGTCAGATCGCCCAACCGTAATCACCTCAAGGCCGCGACTTTCGGCGATCGTCACGACCTCTGGCCCTTTGGGATCATCGATATTGATCACCGCCACACCATCATCGGGCAAAAGCCGCGTGAACAGGCCCATCTTGGCGTCAAAATAGGCCTCAAACGTATGGTGATAATCGAGGTGGTCTTGCGTGAAATTGCTAAAACCCGCCGCAGACAAGACGACGCCATCAAGACGGCGCTGATCCAGCCCATGGCTCGATGCCTCCATCGCGACATGTGTCACGCCTTCGGCTTTGGCTTGCGCCAAAGTGCGGTGCAGCGTGATGGGTTCGGGCGTTGTGTGTTTCAGCGGATAGGTCCAGACGCCTTCAACGCCCGTGGTGCCAAGGTTGACGGCCGCCAATTCCATCTCAATCCAGATCTGGCGTGCGAAGGTGGACACAGATGTTTTGCCGTTGGTTCCGGTCACTGCGATCACAGTACTTGGATGCGCGCCAAACCAAAGCGACGCAGTTTGTGCCAAGGCCCCGCGCGGGTCGTCGTTGATGATCAACGCGGCGTCACTATCAGCCAGTTCTTTGGCGGCAATTTCCGCGCCTTTGGCGTCCGTCAGGATCGCAGATGCGCCCATGCGCAAAGCATATTGAATGAACTCACCGCCATGAACCGACGATCCGGGCAGTGCGAAAAACAACGTGCCATCTTTGACGTCGCGGCTATCAACCGTCAGGCCCGTGACAATCGCCTCACGCCCGCCTTGTGCGCGCAGCCCGAGGGCCGAGAGGGAGGATGATTTCTGGTCTGATTGGCTGCTCATGTCCGACCCCTTTAATTCAAGGCTTCGCCTCAATTTGAGGTTAGTGTTACACCCGTTGGCGTGAGGGTTTCAACGTCCGGTCGCATACCAAGCAACGGCGCGACACGCCGGATCATTTCTGCGGCAACAGGAACGGCTGTCCAACCGGCCGTGCGGCGCTGCTCGCCAAGGGCTTCAACCGATGGTTCATCCAAGGTTACGATCAACACATAACGCGGATCATTGGCCGGAAATACAGACGCGAACGTCGCGATGGTGCGGTCGTCATAATAGCCACCCGTGGGGCGTGGTTTGTCGGCAGTGCCTGTTTTGCCACCAACTGCGTAGCCTTCGACATCACCGAACGATGCTGTGCCGCGATCAACGACAGCGCGCAGCATATCGCGCGCCGTCGCGGACACAGTTTCAGATACCACGCGGTCACCGTGTTGCGGGCCGGTCTGGCGTTCAAGTGTCGGTTCAACGCGATATCCCCCGTTCAAAAGACTGGAATACGCCGCTGCCAGATGAACCGGCGAAGACGACAATCCATGCCCGTAAGATATTGTCATCGTTGAAATTTCCGACCAATTGGACGGCAAAAGCGGGTCACCTGTCGGGGCTTCGACCATTTCAACGGGCGTGTGTTCCAAAAACCCGAGCGAGCCGAGGAATTCACGCTGGCGCGCCGCCCCAATCATCAGCGCAATGCGCGCCGTTCCGATGTTAGAGGACTTCACGATGACGTCTGTCGCGCTGAGTGTCGCGCCATAATCATGAAAATCGCGGATACGGAAACGACCCCATTGCAGCGGCCCCTGAGTATCAACCATGGTATTGGCGTTGATCAAACCAAGTTCGATCCCCTGCGCCACAGTAAAAATCTTGAACACCGACCCGAGTTCGTAAACGCCCTGCACCGCGCGGTTGAACAGCGGGCTGTCGGATTGATCGCCTTCGGTCAGCACGCGAGGCCGATCGTTGGGGTCAAAATCGGGCAGCGAAACCATGCTTATGATCTCGCCTGTGTGCACATCCATCAAAACGGATGACGCACCTTTGGCCGACATCAACATCATACCGCCTTGCAAAACCCGTTCAGATGCGGCCTGCACGGTCAGGTCGATAGACAGTTCCAGCGGTGCGCCTTCGTTCGCAGGATCGCGCAGGAAATCGTCAAAGAATTTTTCAACGCCGGCAACGCCGATCACTTCGGCAGAATTCACGCCTTCGCGGCCATAGGTGGCCCCGCCAAGAATATGTGCGGCGACGGACCCGTTGGGATAAAGGCGCATTTCGCGGGGGCCAAACAACAGGCCGGGATCGCCAATGTCATGGACGGCTTGCATCTGTTCTGGCGAAATTTCACGGCGAATCCAAAGGAAGCGGCGCGAACCGGTGAAATCCTCAAGCAGTTCGTCTTCTTCCAGTTCCGGAAAAATCGCGGCCAATTCGCGGGCTGATTTTGCCGGATCAACCATGTCTGGAATCTGCGCATAAAGGCTGTGAGTATCAAGGTTCGTTGCCAGAACACGGCCGTTTCGATCAACAATATCAGCGCGTTGCCCGATGATGGGCGAACCTGATGCTTGCGCTGTCGGTTCTTCGGGCACGGATCCTGCCAGTGATCCCATGCGCAACCCCACAACCATGAAGGCTGCAAAAAACGCGATGCCCATGACCAGCAGACGCCCTTCGGCACGCAGGCGCGCGCGGTCACGATCATCCTCGTGACGCAGGCGGATATTTTCAGCTTCAATCGCGTCGGGGTTCTGCCCCTGTTCACGGGCTTTCAGAATACGGGCAAGAGGGCGAAGCGGGGTGCGGATCATTGGCTTGCCTCCGGTGCGTTGTCAGACGAAACCTCAACCGAGTTCGAAATGTCGAAAACGATCTGCGACGGATACGCGACCTGCTCAATGCGCCCGAAAGCATCGGGCATCAGCGGTAGCAAACCCAAACGATCAAAATTCAGTTCAGCCAGATCGCGCAGGCGGTCCGGACGGTTCAAATAGGCCCACTCAGCCTCAAGCACATTCAGGCGTTCATGGGCCGCGCCAATCTGGCGGTGCAAATCGCGGACCTCTTTCAAAGATGCCTGCGTCGTGTAGTTTTCATTGTAGGCCCAATAGGCAAGCCCCATGACCATCAAACCGGACATTATGTAAAGAATTGAACGCATTAACGGTGGTCTCTCAATTGTGGCATACCAAGCTTTGAGCGATCAACAGCGCCGGCGGGGGCATCCGTACGTTGTGCCACGCGCAATTTCGCGGACCGCGAACGGGGGTTCATCGCAAGCTCTTCTTCGTCAGGGCCGACGGCCTTTTTCGTCATGATCTTGAACGCGGGCTGTTCCGTGTCCAGCACAGGGGAATAGCGGTTGGCATTGCCCATCCCGCCGCCACGTTGCTGCAAAAACCGCTTTACCATGCGGTCTTCGACGGAATGAAACGTCACAACGGCCAGGAACCCGCCGGGTTTCAACGCACGTTCCGCGGCCTCTAGCCCCTCGGCAAGCTGTCCATATTCATCGTTCACCGCAATCCGGATCGCCTGAAACGACCGTGTCGCGGGATGGCTTTGCCCCGGCTTGGAGCGCGGCAAACACCCCTCGATTATCTTGGCAAGGCGGAGAGTTGTGGTGATTGGATCACGCTCACGTTCGGCGACGATTTTACGGGCGATGCGACGCGACGCACGTTCTTCCCCATACGTAAATAAAATGTCAGCAAGATCGGTTTCGTTTGCTTCATTGACAATGTCAGCTGCACTTTGCCCCTCCTGTCCCATCCGCATATCCAGCGGACCGTCCCTCATAAAACTAAATCCACGCTCAGCCTGATCGAGCTGCATGGACGACACACCGAGATCAAGAACGATCCCGTCTAAATCATACGCAACCGCGTCAAGGTTGGAAAATGTATTTTCTACAAGCTCAATTGCGGGATTTTCTGCCGCCCATTGTGCCATTTTGAATACCGAAGGATCACGATCGACGCCGATGACCTTGTCCGCGCCAGCATCCAGTAGGCGCGATGTGTAACCGCCGGCACCAAACGTGCCATCCAGCCACGTGCCCTGAACAGGTGAGCAGGCCGCAATCAGCGGCCCGATCAGCACGGGAACATGAGGGGGAGGTGCGGCAGCAATCTCCATCTTAATCGCTGCCTGGTGGGTAAATCAGGGACAACGGATCAAAATCACCGTCAAATTCTTCTTCCATCGCGGCGGCCTCTGCGGCCTCCACTTCGGCGTAGGTCTCTGCGTTCCAAATCTCGAAAAAATCGCCCATCGCTGCCATTGTGGCCTCACCTGTCAGGCCAATCTGTTGGCGCAGGCGCTGGGGCAATACGATACGCCCGTCTTTGTCGACCTCGGTGTCCCATGACTTACCGAGGATCATGCGCGACGCGCGCTTTCGCGCATCAGATCCGCGCGGCAGGGCTTTGATGCCCTCTTCGATCTCTTCCATGGCCTCAATCGTATAGGCATGGAGACAATTCTTGAGGTGGGGACCGTGCAAAACGACCATACGCGGAAGCGGATTCTCAGGACACCGCGGATCACCATCGCCAAGCACAACGCGAAAATCAGCAGGGATCGACATGCGTCCCTTACCGTCAACCTTCTGGTTGAATTCGCCTCTGAAACTCAGACCCACTGTCCCGTAGCCCCTTTTAATCGTCCCCCGAAAAATCTTTGGTTTTTAACGAAAAGAGGCGGATTAGTCTGCTGCCACTGACCAATCCGCCATCTCCGTCCCGTTTCCGGGTTAGTCCAGCTGCGCGCGCCACCTGGGGGGATGTCTGCTCGCTCGCGCGCCGGATCTCTTCGTTCAAGAATTGGGGTGCCTGTATGAAACCTGACCTAAGTTTTCTTAGTGTCGGTGGGGTCGTTTGGTGCCCCGTATTGTCTGCCCGTCTTCTTGCTGATGTTTATGCATGGGAAATCATGGTCCGCCAAGTACTTTTTGGGAATTCATGGCACAAGATGGTGTTTTCCGACACCTTCGAACACTAGGGCTTGTGTCGAAAATAGCAGATATGGGGAATTTTGGCGATTTTACGCCGATTTTACTACAAGATGTAGATAGCAGGAAAATTCAAAGAAAGTTCCAGATTTTCCCACCGGCAGCCACCAATCACGGAAGGAACCAAAGGAAATTGCGGCTAACAGCGCGAAAACCAACCGAATCAAACCGCGATTTGAGGCAAAAGATTCGAAAAATCCGCTATCGTGCCATAATTTCCCGGAACGCGTGGGTTACAGCGTCTTCCACATCACATGGGCATCAACAAAGCCCTGCTGAGGATGATTGAATGCTGCGGGCAAGGTGCCTTCAATCTTGAAACCCAGCTTTTGCCACAAGGCAACGGCACCGACATTGGACACCAGCACAAGATTGAATTGCATCGCACGATACCCAAGATGTGCCGCATGTTCCAAAGAATCGGTGCACATTGCACGTGCGATGCCCCTGCCCCGCGCCGCAATACTGGTCACGTAACCGCAATTGCACACATGCGCGGCCCCGCCAGAATAATTCGTCTTTATATAATAGGTCCCAAGGACCTCATCCGCGTCACCGACATAGATAAACGTGTCCACCGGCGCATCCATCCAGACAGCTTTGGCGGCCTGTTCTGAAATGTCACGATCAACGGCGTAGGTTTCCCCTGCCCGAAACACCGGTTCAAGAATCGTCCAGATCGCAGGCCAGTCACCTTGTGTCGCCAAGCGAAGTGTCACGCCATGCCGCCATCAATCATACGTTTGGCCAGCGTGGCATAGCTTTGCGCCATCGGGCTTTCGCCAGCCGCGATTGGCGTGCCCGCATCCCCGGCAAGTCGCGTGTCCAGATCAAGGGGGAGAGAGCCAAGGAACGGCGCTCCGATGTCTTTTGCCTCCGCCTCAACGCCGCCGTGACCGAACAGGTGGGCTTCATGCCCGCATTCAGGACAAATATAGGTAGACATGTTTTCGATCAGGCCCAGCACAGGCGTTTTCAGCGTGTTGAACATATCAAGCGCCTTGCGCGCATCGATCAAGGCCACATCCTGCGGGGTCGATACAACAATTGCGCCCGTTAGGTGGGTTTTTTGGCACAGCGTCAGTTGCACATCGCCCGTCCCCGGCGGCAGATCGACAAGCAGCACATCAAGTTCGCCCCATTCGACCTGCGTCAGCATCTGTTGCAGCGCCCCCATCAACATGGGGCCACGCCAGACAACCGCTTTGTTGGGATCAACCATCAGGCCGATAGACATCATCGTCACGCCGTGGGCTTGAAGGGGAATAATGGTTTTACCGTCAGGGCTTCCGGGGCGTTTGTTCACGCCCATCATGCGCGGCTGGCTTGGCCCGTAAATATCGGCATCCAATAGGCCCACACGGCGGCCCTGCTTGGCCAAGGCAACGGCCAGGTTGCTGGACACGGTGGATTTCCCCACACCGCCCTTACCCGACCCAATCGCGATAATGCGCGCCACGCCCGGCACACCTTCGGGGCCTGCTTGCGGTGTCGGGTGGCGGCCAATGGTCAGGTTCGGTGGCGTCTTATCAGCCGGGGGTTGTGGCTGTTTGGAGGGTCCGCCCGCCGTAGGGGCGGTCAAAACGACCGAGGCCGAAGAAACACCGTCCATCTTGCTCACGATCATTTCAGCAGCTTGTCGGATTGGTTCCATCCGGCTGGCCGTCGCCGCATCAGGGGCTTCGATGACAAAACGCACGCTGTCGCCTTGCACTTGCAATGCGCGGATCATGTCGCGCGACACCAAATCACCACCATCGGGCAATCCAATCGTGCCAAGTGCGGCTAAAATCGTCTCATTCGTGATTGCCATGTCTGTGTCCTCTGATTTCTGCCCGTTCATAAACCGCCTAAAGATAAGACAACAGCACTGATCTTTTGGGCGAATACGAATGTAACCCCGCGTCAAACGTAGTTGTGGCGCTAACTTAAGCATTTTCAAGACATTAACCATGCACATTCTGCATAGCAGCATTGATCATCTCGGGGATTGTGCAGCCGCAGCATATGACTAAATCTATTCACGAAGACGCAATACGGCGTCGCAACCCAAGACCCCAGAATGGGTCGCAACTAAGAAAAGGCCAAAGACATGGCACATACATCTGATTTCCGCTCCGTCGGTTTTTCCATCGTACCGCGCATCGCTGAATACCGCGCTGCATTCGCCAAAGGCATTGAGCAGTACAAAACGTACCGCCGCACATTGGCTGAACTGGAAGGCCTGACATCACGCGAACTGGCCGACATCGGCTTGAACCCACACGCCCTCAAGGACATCGCATACGAGTCCGCCTACGGCGCATAAAAGTTTACGACATCGGGTCGTCCTCTCCTCCTCCCTGGATAGACCCGTGATAGCGTCAGCCCTCTCCTCCTCCCTGGGTGTGGCGCTGTGATCAAGACGCGGCGGTGTCTCTCCTCCTCCCTGACACCGCCGCACTTGATCCCAACCAACGACCGAGCCGCTTTTTCCTCCCAAAAAGCGCTCATATACGGGCCGCTTGTCTCCTCCCCGAGCAATGGTCCGTACAAATGACCCCGAAACTGTCCTCCCACAGTTTCGGGGTTTTTGTTTGCCCCTTGTACTTCTGGCCTGCTGGCGTTCTCATGCGGGTATGGCTTTACTTGCAACCAATCGATCTTATCGCTTTTTGTTTTCGGCCAGCGCGATTTCCAATTTGGGCGATGGCATTTCAGCGCTGGCATTTCCGTGGCTCGCGACATTGATCACCCGCGATCCGTTTCTGATTGCACTGGTCGCTTTTGCCGGAAGGCTTCCATGGTTCTTGTTTTCAATACCCGCCGGGGTCATCACGGATCGCTATGATCGGCGCACGCTGATGGTACGCGCCGACATGTTCAGACTGATTTTGACCTTCGGGGTGATTGGTCTGATTTTGCAGGCACCGACCCTGCCGCTCGCGGGGGAGGCCCTGCACTATATTCTGGCGCTAAGCGGGATTGCCCTGTTGCTGGGCACCGCCGAAGTGCTGCGCGACAACGCGGCGCAAACGGTGCTGCCATCAATCGTGTCAAAGTCTGATCTGGAAACAGCCAATGGCCAGATGTGGAGCATTGAGCAAATCATGGGGTCTTTCGTCGGTCCGCCGCTTGCGGGGGTGTTGATCGCATGGGCCGTACCTGCGCCGTTTGTCGTCGATGCCGTTTCTTTCGGATTGGCCGCGTGGTTGGTCTGGATGATCGCCTTGCCCAAACGTGCTGCCCCCACGCGCCGCCATATCATGGTTGAAGTCCGCGAAGGCTGGGCATGGATGCGCGCCCATCCCGTTGTGTTGCGCCTTGCCGTGATGCTGGGGCTGATCAATGCGCTGTTTACGATGACGTTGACGGTGTTGATCCTGTTCAGTCAGGACATTTTAGGGCTAAGCGCCGTCCAACATGGTGTCCTGCTCACGGCGGGTGCCGCGGGCGGCGTTGCTGGTGGCATGATCGGGCCGAGGGTTGTCGCACGGCTTGGCCAACAGCGGTGTATTCACATCGCGCAGGCCTTGATGATTGCCCCGTTTGTGATGATCGCAATGACGTCCAATCCATACGTCGTGGCCGCCGCGTTGTTTTTGGAAATGGTGTCGGGGATGCTCTGGAATGTGATCACCGTGTCCTACCGCCAACGCCTGATCCCCGATGATCTGCTTGGGCGGGTCAATTCGATCTACCGTTTCTTCGGCTGGGGCATGATGCCCGTCGGGGCCTTGGCCGCAGGTATTTTGGTGGCGTGGTTCGAACCGGGCGTCGGGCGCGAAGCGGCGTTGCGCCTACCGTTTATCATCGGCACGGTCGGCACCGCCATCCTGTTCGTCTACGGTTTGGCCAAACTTCGCCTTTAGGCGCGCAGGTCTTTCGGGCTGCCCATCACCATATAGCTGGTGATGGATCGCACATGCGGCACCGTACCCAGACGGTCGGTATGAAACAGCTTGTAACTGGCCAAATCCGCAGTTTCGACCCGCAGCAGATATTCGAATGCGCCAGCAATATTGTGGCACTCTGTCACCTCGTCGATATGGTTCATCGCGGCCTCGAACCCTTCTTGCGCGGCTTTGGAATGTTCCGAAAGCCCAACGGCCACGTAAACGACATACCCCTGCCCCGTCAGCGCAGGGTCAAGGCGGGCGCGGTAGCCTTTGATGACCCCGCGCCGTTCCATGTCTTGCACACGGCGCAGGCAGGCGGAGGGGGACAGCCCAACCTTGTCGGCCAACGCAAGGTTGCTGATGCGTCCGTCACTGCGTAATTCACGCAATATCCGCGCGTTGATTGGGTCAGTATCTATCATAGATTGTGCAAATATATGATATTGAACACATTTGGCAATTTCATTGCGCCCATTTTCGCATATTTTTGCGTTTATGAATTATGATCTACTTTGGCCCTTGGTGGTCTTTGCCTTCGTCAGCTCCGCAACGCCGGGCCCAAACAACATGATGCTGCTGGCATCCGGTGCCAATTTTGGTTTGCTGCGCACCGTGCCGCATATGTTCGGGATCGGCATCGGCTTTGGTTTGATGATCGTGTTGGTCGGCATGGGTTTGATGCAGATCTTTGACGCCTTTCCCATCACTGATTTGATCCTGAAGGTCGTGTCGGTGATTTATTTGATCTGGCTGGCCTGGAAGATCGCAACGGCAGCGCCCAAGCTGGCAGACGCACCGGATACGGGCGGCACCCCCATGACATTCTTGCAGGCCGCTGCGTTCCAGTGGGTCAACCCGAAAGCCTGGTCCATGGGCATCTACGCAATCACCAATTTCGCCAAGGACGACGACGGCGCGCGCGGCCTGTTTGCTGTTTGCGTGGTTGCCTTGGCCTTCGTGTTGGTGAACTTCCCAAGCGTGACAATCTGGGCCGTGTTGGGCCAACAAATGCGCCGCTTTTTAACGTCCCCCATGCGTCTGCGGGCTTTTAACATCACGATGGCCGTCCTGCTGGTGGCAACATTGATCCCCGTTCTGTTTCCAGACTTGTTCACCTCTGCGACATGATGCGCGATTGAAGGCACGCACAGCGAGGCGCACGGTGAGTTCATGTTTGATACCATCCAGAACACGTGGCTTTTTGCGGCAGGTAGCGCCGCAGCACTCACGGCGCTGATCCACACATTCGTCGGCGGGCCCGAAGTCGCGGGCCCACTACTGCGGGCAAAAGACATCCCCAACACGCCCAAATACGTCAATTATTACTGCTGGCATCTTGTGACGATCACGTTGTTTGCCATGGCAATCGGGCTGATCTGGGCTTCCGTCGATCAGACGCAAACAGGCCTTGCCTGGATGTGGACGATCATCGCGGTTCTGTTCATGGCGTGGTCAATCGCTCTCGTTGTTTGGAAACGGCAAAACCCGTTTTTCATGCCACAATGGGCATTTTTCGCGGTGGTGTCAGGGTTGGCCGTCGCGGGATTGCTGGGCTAGCGAAAACGCAGTTTAGAACGGCACATCATTGGCCTGCGCGGCCCCCACAATGAACTTTGCCACGACCTTCTTTTCGCCAGCTTTGTCGAATTCGATCACCAGCTTGTCGCCCTCAATCTCCATCACTTCGCCGTAGCCGAATTTCTGGTGAAAAACGCGATCCCCGACCGTGAAAGACGACGATGCCGTCATGTCGATCGTGATGTTGCGCGCCTCGGACGGTTGGGACACAGGGCGTTGCTGACTGCGGCTTTGCAGACGGCGCCACCCGGGCGAGTTGTAAACATCGGCACTTGCCACGCGATCATGCAAATCAGACGCCATCCCATCGCTGGCCGGATTGGCCTGCGCCGCCATACCCGCTGCACCAAAATTGCCACCGTACAGGCCGGGGGGCGTCAACACCTCAACATGTTCTTCGGGTAATTCATCAATAAAACGGCTGGGCATCTGGTTTTGCCACCGCCCGAACACCTGCCTGTTGGTCACGAACGAAATCAGGCAATGCCGTTCGGCACGCGTAATCCCGACATAGGCAAGGCGGCGTTCTTCCTCGAGGCCCTTAAGCCCGCTTTCATCCATACTGCGCTGGGACGGAAAAATCCCGTCTTCCCAGCCGGGCAAAAAAACCGCCGGAAATTCAAGGCCCTTGGCCCCGTGCAGCGTCATGATCGTAACCATATCGCCAATCTCGTCCTTGGCATTGTCCATGATCAGACTGACATGTTCGAGGAACCCTTGCAGGTTCTCAAAATTCTCGAGCGCGTTGACGAGTTCCTTGAGGTTCTCAAGCCGGCCCGGTGCTTCTGGCGTTTTGGTGTTCTGCCAATGGCCTGTATAACCGCTCTCATCGAGGATCATTTCGGCCAGTTCGATATGCGTATCCGACTCATCGCGCAGCTGTTGGTTCCAGCGATCCAACCCCTGCACCAACTCACGCAGGGCAGTCGCGCCTTTACCCTTGATTAACCCTGTTTCAACACACATCCGCGCGCCTTCAACAAGGTTCACACCATTTGCGCGTGCTGTTGTCTGGATCGTCTGCACCGCTTTGTCACCAAGTCCGCGTTTTGGCGTATTGACGATACGCTCGAACGCCAGATCATCATCTTGGGACACGGCAAGGCGGAAATAAGCCATCGCATCGCGAATTTCGAGCCGCTCATAAAACCGCGGCCCGCCAATAACGCGATACGGCAGTCCGATGGTCAAAAACCGGTCTTCGAACGCGCGCATTTGATGGGACGCACGCACCAGAATCGCCATATCATTGAGCGGGATCGCATCGAGCCCGCGTGTGCCCCGCTGCATCGCCTCGATTTCTTCGCCGATCCAGCGGGCCTCATCGTTGCCATCCCAATGGCCGATCAGTCGGACCTGTTCGCCATCTTCGCCTTCCGTAAACAATGTCTTACCAAGGCGGTTCTTGTTGGCGTCAATCACGCCAGCCGCCACCCCGAGGATATGGCCCGTTGATCGGTAATTCTGTTCAAGCCGCACCACATGCGCGCCCGGAAAATCCTTTTCAAACCGCAAGATGTTGCCAACTTCGGCCCCGCGCCAGCCATAGATCGACTGGTCATCATCGCCCACACAACAGATGTTCTTGTGCCCTTGGGCCAACAGCCGCAGCCACAGATATTGCGCGACGTTCGTGTCCTGATATTCGTCCACCAGAATGTATTTGAACCAGCGTTGATAGTTGGCCAGCACATCTTCGTGGGTCTGGAAAATCGTCACCATATGCAGCAATAAATCACCAAAATCACAGGCATTCAGCTCGATCAGACGGCGCTGATAGGCCGCATAAAGATCAACGCCCTTGCCATCAAACGCACTGCTTTCGGCCACGGGCACCTGCGCAGGTGTCCACGCCTTGTTCTTCCAGCCATCAATTATTCCAGCCAACATGCGCGGCGGCCAGCGTTTTTCGTCAATCTCGGCGGCGCGCACCAGTTGCTTCAACAATCGCAGCTGATCATCCGTATCCAGAATAGTGAAACTCGACTTCAACCCGACCAATTCCGCGTGACGGCGCAACTGCTTCACACAGATCGCGTGGAACGTGCCAAGCCAGCGCATCCCCTCGGACAAACCATTGGTGAGCGCGCCAATCCGCGTCTTCATTTCGCGGGCGGCCTTATTGGTAAACGTCACCGCCAGAATTTCATCCGGGCGCGCACGCTGCGTTGCCAACAAATGCGCAATACGGCAGGTCAGCGCCTTGGTCTTGCCCGTCCCCGCCCCTGCCAGCATAAGAACCGGCCCATCAAGGCGTCCAACCGCCTCGCGTTGTGCCGGGTTCAGCCCCTCAAGATAGTCCACGACTGGCGCTGCCATGGCCCGTTGGGACAAGGATTGGCGCGGTGCGCTTGCGGCCTCAAAGGCATCTTCATCTGAATAACTGCTCATGGGCGATAACCTAGCGCCAGTTTGCCGTTAAGAAAACCCCATGTTCCCCATCCGTTCGCATCACCCCTGTCTTTGCTTCATAAATATTCTGGGGGAAAGTCGAGCCTGCTCGACATGGGGGCAAAGCCCCCTTCTTTCTTGCGGTTTTCGCAGAAAACCGCGCCCCGCCCGCCGCAGGCGCGAATGTGCAGGCGTCAATTACCCAGTTCTACGAGTTTACACTTACAAATTTTTGCTCATAAATGCTGCAACTGCAAAATAAAGGACCCAACGCTTATGGCCGACTTCAAAAAAATCCTCATCGCCAACCGAGGTGAAATCGCCATTCGCATCATGCGCGCCGCCAACGAAATGGGAAAAAAAACCGTTGCCGTTTTCGCCGAAGAAGACAAACTCGGCCTGCACCGTTTCAAAGCTGATGAAGCCTACCGCATCGGTGAGGGTCTGGGCCCTGTCGCCGCCTACCTTAGCATCGAAGAAATGATCCGCGTCGCGACAGAATGTGGGGCTGACGCGATCCACCCCGGTTACGGCCTGTTGTCCGAAAACCCCGATTTCGTCGACGCATGTACCGCCGCGGGCATCAAATTCATCGGCCCACGGGCTGAAACCATGCGCGCGCTCGGTGATAAGGCATCGGCACGTCACGTTGCGATTGATGCGGGCGTTCCGGTTATCCCCGCCACCGAAGTTCTTGGTGACGACATGGCCAAGATCAAGAATCAGGCGGCCGAGGTCGGCTACCCATTGATGCTCAAGGCGTCTTGGGGTGGCGGTGGTCGCGGCATGCGCCCGATTGCATCCGAAGACGAACTTGAAGAGAAAATCCTCGAAGGACGCCGCGAAGCAGAGGCCGCGTTCGGCAATTCCGAAGGCTACCTGGAAAAGATGATCACCCGTGCACGTCACGTCGAAGTGCAGATCTTGGGCGACTCCAGCGGCGAAATTTACCACCTTTGGGAACGCGATTGTTCCGTGCAGCGCCGCAACCAAAAAGTCGTTGAACGCGCCCCCGCCCCGTATCTGTCCGGCACTCAGCGCGAAATGCTTTGCAATCTGGGCAAGAAAATCTGCCAGCACGTGAATTATGAATGTGCGGGCACGGTCGAATTCCTGATGGATATGAACTCGGGCGAGTTCTACTTCATCGAAGTGAATCCCCGCGTGCAGGTCGAACACACCGTCACCGAAGAAGTCACCGGTATCGACATCGTTCAGGCGCAGATCAAGATCGCTGAGGGCAAATCGCTGGTCGAGGCCACAGGCTGCGCGTCGCAATATGACGTCAAACTCGACGGGCACGCCCTGCAATGCCGCGTGACCACAGAAGACCCGACCAACAATTTCATCCCCGATTATGGCCGTATCGGCACCTATCGCAGCGCGACAGGCATGGGTATCCGACTGGACGGCGGCACAGCCTATTCTGGCGCTGTCATCACGCGCTACTACGACAGTCTGCTGACCAAAGTCACCGCATGGGCCCCAACGCCCGAGGCTGCAATCAGCCGCATGGACCGGGCTTTGCGCGAATTTCGTATTCGCGGTGTGTCCACCAACATCGCATTTGTGGAAAACCTGCTCAAGCACCCGACGTTCCTGAACAACGAATACCACACGCAGTTCATCGACACGACACCAGAGCTGTTTGATTTCAAGGCCCGCCGCGACCGCGCGACAAAAATCCTGACCTATATCGCGGATATTACCGTCAACGGTCATCCCGAAACCCAAGGGCGCGCAAAACCGGGCGCCGAGGCTTTGCCACCTAAGGCACCGATCCCGCGCACGAAGGACAACATTCCCGGCACACGCCAGATCCTCGACCAGTTCGGCCCCGACGCCGTGGCCGATTGGATGCGTGATCAAAAACAACTGCTGATTACCGACACGACCATGCGTGATGGGCACCAGTCGTTGCTGGCCACCCGCATGCGCTCGATCGATATGATCCGTGTGGCCCCGACCTATGCGGCGAACATGTCGTCGCTGTTTTCCGTGGAATGCTGGGGCGGTGCGACGTTTGATGTGGCCTATCGGTTCTTGCAGGAATGTCCGTGGCAGCGCCTGCGCGACATCCGCGCCAAGATGCCAAATATCATGACGCAAATGCTGTTGCGCGCCTCCAATGGTGTCGGCTACACGAATTACCCCGACAACGTGGTGCAGGAATTTGTGCGTCAGGCGGCCACGTCTGGCGTTGACGTTTTCCGCGTGTTCGACAGCCTCAACTGGGTCGAAAACATGCGCGTGGCGATGGACGCCGTGATCAAGGCCGAAAAGGTCTGCGAAGGTACGATCTGCTATACCGGTGACATCAACGACCCCGCCCGCGCTAAGTACAACGTCAAATACTACGTTGAAATGGCGAAAGAGTTGGAAAAGGCAGGCGCGCATGTGCTGGGCCTGAAAGACATGGCCGGATTGCTGAAACCAGCCGCCGCGACGCAGTTGGTGAAGGCGCTGAAAGAAGAAGTCGGCCTGCCGATCCACTTCCACACGCACGACACGTCCGGTGCCGCGATTGCCACAGTTCTGGCGGCGTCCGATGCAGGCGTCGACGTGGTCGATGCGGCCATGGACGCGCTGTCAGGCAACACATCCCAGCCGACACTGGGGTCCATTGTCGAAGCGTTAAAGCACTCTGATCGCGATACAAAGCTCGATGTGTCCGCGATCCGCGAGATTTCCAACTATTGGGAAACTGTGCGCGCACACTACGCAGCGTTCGAATCCGGTCTTCAGGCCCCCGCGTCCGAGGTTTACCTGCACGAAATGCCCGGTGGCCAGTTCACCAACCTCAAGGCGCAGGCACGTTCGCTTGGCCTAGAAGAACGCTGGCACGAGGTCGCGCAGACCTATGCGGATGTGAACCAGATGTTTGGTGATATTGTTAAGGTCACGCCGTCCTCCAAAGTGGTGGGTGACATGGCCCTGATGATGGTGTCGCAGGGCCTGACCCGTGCGCAGGTCGAAGACCCTGATACTGACGTCAGCTTCCCCGATTCAGTGATCGATATGATGCGCGGCAACCTTGGCCAGCCTCCCGGCGGGTTCCCTGACACCATCGTCAAAAAGGCGTTGAAGGGCGAAAAACCCAACCTCAACCGTCCAGGCAAATCGCTTAAGGCGATTGATCTGGACAAAGTACGCGCAGAGCTGTCTGAAAAGCTCGACGGGCGTGCATTTGATGGCGAAGACCTTAACGGCTATCTGATGTATCCAAAGGTTTACCTTGATTACGCTGATCGCCACGAAACCTACGGCCCGGTGCGCACCCTGCCCACGCGGACGTTCTTTTACGGCATGGAACCGGGCGAGGAAATCACCGCCGAAATCGACCCCGGCAAAACGCTCGAAATCCGCATGCAGGCTGTGGCCGAAACCAACGAGGAAGGCGAGGCCAAGGTGTTCTTTGAACTCAACGGCCAGCCCCGCACAATCCGCGTGGCAAACCGCCTGATCAAGGCCAGCACGATCCAGCGCCCCAAAGCAGAGGCCGGAAACGACAACCACATTGGCGCCCCCATGCCCGGCGTTGTGGCGTCCGTTGCGGCTGTCGTCGGCAAAGAGGTCAAAGAAGGCGATCTGCTGCTCACCATTGAAGCGATGAAGATGGAAACCGGCATTCACGCCGAACGCGATGCGGTGATCAAGGCTGTGCACGTTACCGCTGGCGGTCAGATCGACGCCAAAGATCTTCTGGTTGAACTGGAGTAAGTCAAAATTCGCAAGAATTTTGTCGCCGCCGTGCTTGCACGGCGGCCCCCCGCCCCGCAGGGTGATCCCCGATAGGGGATTTTCATGACCAGTACACTACCTAAACTCATGTCCGGCGTTGCGACCTTGGGCCACGGCGGGCCAGACATGCTCGTCTGGCGCGATGATCTGCCTGTGCCGGTCGCTAGTGCGGACGAGGTCGTGATCAAAGTCGCCGCGGCGGCCGTAAACAATACCGACATCAACACGCGGATCGGTTGGTATTCAAAGTCTGTGACAGGTGCGACCGACGCCGTCACAACGACAGATGCCGAAGACGGCGGTTGGGCCGGAACCCCTCTCAAGTTTCCCTTGGTACAAGGTGCCGATTGCTGCGGGTATATTGTCGCCGTTGGGGCAAACGTGAACCCCGCGCGGATCGGGCAACGGGTTATCGTGCGCGCCATGCAATCAACCGGATCGGGCAACCAGCCCTTTATCACCGACACCTTCGGGTCCGAACACTGGGGCGGCTTTGCGCAATACACCAAAACCTTTGATGCAGAGGCTTTTGTCGTTGACGACACGCTGTCAGACACCGAATGGGCCAGCATTCCGTGTGCCTTTTCCACCGCAGAGGGCATGTTGCAACGCGCGAACGTCACCAATGATAGCGTCTTGATCACAGGTGCATCAGGCGGTGTTGGTGCGGCGGCCGTGCAATTGGCCGCCATGCGCGGCGCCGAAGTGTTCGCCATGACACAACCGGGCAAAGCAGACGCCGTCAAAGCCCTTGGGGCGGCGCAGACGCTGGGGCGTGATGCGGTGCTTGGCAAACATCACTTTGACGTCGTGATCGATCTTGTGGGCGGTCCTGCATGGCCTGCCCTTCTTGAGGCGCTAAAGCGCGGCGGGCGCTACGTCACCGCGGGTGCGATTGCCGGACCCATGGTTGAACTGGACCTGCGCACGCTTTACCTCAATGATCTAACGCTGCTGGGCAGCACCTATCAGCCCAAAAACGTCTTCGAAGATCTGATCGGGTATGTTCAGGCAGGTAAACTGCGCCCCGCAATTGCCGCCAATTATGACTTGCGCGATATCCATGCGGCACAAGACGCGTTCAACGCCAAGAACCATGTCGGCAAGATCACCCTCACCGTGCCGCAATGACGATGCGCCTGTCGACCCTTTCGATTCTTGTGCCCGACTACGATATGGGCCTTGCGTTCTTTGTCGGGCAATTGGGGTTTGATCTGCTGGAAGACACGGATCAAGGACACAAACGATGGATCAAAGTCGCGCCCAAAGGGGCCGAAACCGCATTCCTGATTGCCAAGGCCACAACACCCGATCAGATCGCAGCCATCGGCAACCAAGGAGGCGGACGTGTTTGGCTTATTCTGGAAACCGACGACTTTGCACGCGACCATGCCGCATACCTGAACGCAGGAATCATCTTTGAAGAATCCCCGCGCCACGAACCCTACGGCATCGTGGCGGTGTTCCGTGACCCATTTGGCAACCGTTGGGACCTCATCGAATTTACCGACTGAAACCTTGCACCAAGGGCGATCCCTTGCCCATATTGGCCCCAACATGTGAAAGGATTTTGTGATGAAAAAGTTGATGATCGGCGTCGTCATTTTGGCGGGTTTGTGGTTCTACAATAACGGAACCGACCCTGTGTCATCTGACGCGGCCAATGGCGATCCTGTCGAAGCATTCGCCAGTGATGATGCGCAAATGAACGCCGCAATGGATGCCGCTCTCACCACGCTGCCTGCGTTTCTGGAAAACCAAACTGACGATGCGGGCAATGCCATCGGCCAAACAAGCGTCAAAGTCGCCTTTGAAATCGGCACGGATGCGTTTGAAATCATCTGGGTCAGCGGGTTCAACTGGGACGGTGGCGTGAACATGGCAGGGTTTCTGGCCAATCAACCCAATTACATGGGCGATCTGAATGCAGGGGACCGCGTCGAATTCACCACGGATATGGTACGCGATTGGTCGCTGACAGAACCGGACGGGACGATGTGGGGCAATTACACAACCCGCGTGATTGTGCCCCAGTTGGACGCGGACACTGCGGCCGCATTGAACGCGATGTTGTCGCCCGACCCTGTACCGTCAGATTGGAACTAAGGATATGCAGAAAATCCTTCTGTTGACTGATTTGCACCTGCGCACACGGGGCAAGACAATCATCGGGCTGGACCCTGCGGCGCGGCTGGGCCTGGCCCTCGAACAAGCGCTCGGGGATCATCCGGATGCGGAGGCACTGATTTTAATGGGTGATTTGACCCATTCGGGCAAACCGGAAGAATACAGCGCCTTGCGCAACATTCTGGCCAGCTGCACAATTCCCGTGATTTTCATGATGGGCAACCATGACGCGCGCGCGCCGTTTTACGCAGAATTCCCCGATGCCCCAAAAACACCGCAAGGCCATGTGCAACATATTGTTGATTTGCCAGATCACCGGATCATCACGCTCGACACATTAGACGAAAACGCGGACCCACATCATTCCGGGGTTCTGTGCACGGACAGATTGGCGTGGCTACAGGCCGCCCTGAACAGCACAAACGGGCGCATGCCACTTGTATTTGCGCACCACCCACCCTGTGACATCGGCCTACCTGGCATGGATGCAATTGGCCTTCGCAACGGGTCAGACTTGCTGGCGCTTTTGGAAAACAAGGGTGCACATCTGTTTTGCGGGCATGTGCATCGCACAATCTCGGGTCAGGCCAACGGCATTCCTTACGCCATCTTCAAAAGCACCTGCCATCAAGCCCCCCTTGACCTTGAGGCCCCCGACAGCACGCTGTCGATCGCGGAACCCGCGGCCTACGGGTTATTATTGCTCGGCCCGAATACCGTCACGGTGCACAGCGAAGACATCGGGCTTAACCTGCCAAGCATTGCGGGAAACGACGCGCTGCCTGAAACGGAGCCCTCATGATCACATCCATCTACGCGATCCCGCTTGCGGTTTTGTTCATCATCCTCAGCGTGCGGGTCATCACCTATCGGCGGGCCAACCAGCTTGGCCTTGGGGATCACGGTGACAAAAGCCTCATGAAACGCATGCGGGCCCATGCCAATTTTACAGAATACACGCCGTTTGCATTGGTTTTGATGATCATGGTCGAACTTCATGGACCCGGTGCGATAATTTTGCATGTGATCGGTGGTCTTCTTTTGGCGGGGCGCCTGGCGCACGGGTATGGGTTTTCCGCGTCTCCGCCCAAAATGAACCTGCGCGTGGGTGGGATGGCCCTGACGTTCGCATCCTATTTGGTCTCAATCGGTGCCTTGGTCTATCTTGTGATGGGGCCGGTCTAGCAGGCGTCAGAAAAAGTCAGTTGATTGATGACTTTCCTCTTGCGGGGCGCGCCGCGACTTTGTAATCAGCCCACACGAATAGGATGCGGGCGTAGCTCAGGGGTAGAGCATAACCTTGCCAAGGTTAGGGTCGGGCGTTCGAATCGCCTCGCCCGCTCCAATTCGATCCTGCATACCCCGCAGGAAGCACAGGTCACCCTCGGGTGGCCTTTTTGCTTTTCTGGGCCTAGCTTTGGGCGACCTCCCCTATTGAAAGCAACCCCATGGACGAGACAGTAAAATCTGAATTGATTGACGCGGTCATCAGCATTGCGAGGTCCGTGCGCGAAGACGTGCACTTAGGCGAAAAATACGGTGGTACGGTCTTCATGATGGACCCTGATGCACCGGGCAGCTTTGTGGGCGGGGTCTTTGCATCCAAGGCGCATGTGTCGGTCGAATTTTCAAACGGCGCGGATTTCAGTGACCCGAACGGTGTGCTGGACGGCAAAGGCAAAGCGCGGCGCCATGTCAAATTGCACGGACTTGGCGATGTGGATGATAAAGACGTCGCAGGTTTTCTGGCGCAGGCGTTCGGGGCCTAAAGAATTGGCAGTTGCGGCGCGCTGTCCGCAGGCAACACCCCGATCTTACGAGGATCATCTGCAATTTCGACCTGTCGCGCATAGGCCGTGAACCCGCTGCGCACATAAAACGGCAAAGCCTGCGGGCTATCGAGAGTGCAGGTATGAACATGAAAACGCGTAATCGGTTCGGCCCACGCGCGGTCAAGCGCATGTTCCATCAGCCACCGCCCTGCCCCGGTGCCAACCATGGCTGGCGTCAGCCCAAAATACCCCAATTCGCATTCACCGGCGGTGCGAAAATCCAGTTCAAGCACACCCACATCACGCCCGTTCACACGCACTGAAAAAATCTGAACAGCAGCGTCATGCAAAATCGCGCGCAATTCGTCATCTGCCATGCCAAGGCGCGAAAACCACATCCAATCTTGCCCGCCGACCCGCATGAACAGGTCGCGATACCATTCAAGATCGGGTTTTCGATGGGCCATCAACTCAGCATCGACTTCGGGAATTTCACGAGGTGCGGGCCGTTCAAACATCTGTAAATGCGTAACAATTGCGGCAATCTGGCCCTGCGGCACATCCCAAAATTCAGACTTCACGCTGATATCCCATCATATTTTGCGCCTGCTTTAACCCGCCAATAACCTTGAACGCGCCACAAACCTGACACCTAGAAACGATCTGTTCTTGGTTAAGAAACAGTTTGTTGAAACAGGACGATCCCATGCCCCGTACTGCATCCAAAGCGATTGATTGCGAAATGTCCAACGCCAAAGACGCCGCTGAGCGTGCCGCAATCAAAGACGCCGCAAACCATTTGCGTGCACGGCCCACCGAGGGGTTTGATCTATTGATCGACAACCTGCATTTATGCGCCGATCCCGACATCGCCGCCCTTTTGGTCGACTGCGCCACAAGCACCGGACGTTATGACATTGCAGAACAGGCGCTGCGGATTGCAAACGATCCCTGTGGCATTCTTTGCGCTCAGCTGCGCCTTATGCAAAACAACCCTTGTGCGGCTCTCTTGGCTATAAAATCACGCCCGCAAAACGCCCATCACCGCGCGCGGTTCTTCGGATTGCGGATGCGCGCCAACCTGATGATCAACCGCTATGATGCCGCCGTCGAAGCCGCGCTTGAATGGGCAGATCATACCCCGCATTCGCCGACCCCGTTCAAAGTCCTCGCGAAATTGCTCACCCAGCAGGACGACGCCCGCGCGCTCGTTTGGTCAGAGCGCGCGCAGGACATTTCAAACGGCACGCCACACATGTTGCGGGCTGTTTAACCCTGTTGCGCCCACGCATGGGCTGGTTAATTTCGTCTTGTACCGCTTGGCGCGCCGCAGATGGCCCCCTATAAGCCGCCCAAGACGCGACCCCGAAAGGAACAGCCATGCGCACCAGCACCATCACCCGAAAAACCGCCGAGACTGATATCTCGGTCGAAATAAACCTCGATGGAACAGGGGTCTATGACAACAAGACGGGCGTCGGTTTCTTTGATCACATGCTGGATCAACTGGCCCGCCATAGCCTGATTGATATGACAATCCGTGCCACGGGCGATCTGCACATTGATGATCACCACACCGTCGAGGACGTGGGGATCGCGCTGGGTCAGGCCTTGGTAGACGCGCTGGGCGACAAGCGCGGTATCAACAGGTATGGCGATTGCCACCTCGCGATGGACGACGCGCAGGTACGTTGCGCGCTCGATCTGTCCGCGCGCCCCTATCTGATTTGCAATCTCAACCTTCCGACGGCCAAAATCGGTACGTTTGACACCGAATTGGTGCGCGAGTTCTTTCAGGCCTTGTCAACGCACGGCGGCATCACGCTGCACATCGACACCCTGCACGGGTTCAACAGCCACCACATCGCCGAGGCCGCGTTCAAATCCGTGGCCCGCGCGCTGCGTGTCGCCGTCGAAACGGACCCGCGCAAGGCAGACGCGATTCCATCGACCAAAGGTGCCCTTTGACCACTGTTCTGATCGACTATGACAGCGGCAATCTGCACTCGGCGCAAAAGGCGTTTGAACGCATGGCGGCCGAGGTAGACGCAGGCGACGTGATCGTGACCGGTGACCCCGATGTCGTGGCCCGCGCCGACCGTATCGTGTTGCCCGGTGACGGGGCGTTCCCCCATTGCCACGCCGAACTCCACGGTATTTCAGGGCTGGCAGATGCGATCCGCGAAAGTGTTGAACGCCGCGCTGTGCCCTTCATGGGTATCTGTGTGGGCATGCAAATGATGGGTCTGCGCGGGTTCGAATACGAAGAAACCCCCGGCTTCGGCTGGATCGACGGTGAAATCCAAAAGATCACACCAAACGATGCGACGCTGCCGGTGCCCCATATGGGCTGGAATGATTTGGTGATCGACACCCCGCACCCCGTTCTAGACGGATTGAAAACCGGCGATCACGCTTATTTCGTTCATTCATGGCAGATGAAAATGGGTGATCCGTCCCAACGCCTCGCGCATTGTGATTACGCGGGTGACATAACCGCAATCGTCGGGCGTGACACAATCATCGGAACGCAATTTCACCCCGAGAAAAGCCAAGATGCAGGTTTGCGCATGATCGCTAACTTCTTGCGATGGGCACCATAGAAAAAGCCGCTCTAGGGTAAATCCCTTGAGCGGCTTTTTCTTTTATATCAAATCACTATGAAGCAATCTTAATGTGACACATTAATTGCGTGTCCACGTCCCGCCATCACGGCAAATACCCAAAACGCAGCCCGATACGGACAATGTGTTGCCGTTAAGCTGAAGACGGGAATTGTAGGTCTTGTCGCGATCGGGCGACCACACCTGACCACGATATTCGCCGCCGCCATTCGGCGTCGTGTCAAAAATGATCTGACGGCCGATGTTCGGGGATGCCATCTGTGCACCGCTTCCGTCGAAGGCTTGGATCAACGTGCCACACAGCGCCGCGCCGCATGGGGCAACCTGCACAATGCCGGAATTCCCGTTGTCGTCTGTTGGCGTGCGCCAGTTGCCTTCAAGAGGGTCCGCAAACGCTGCGCCCGCAAAGCCGACCGTCGCGGCCAATGTAAGAAGAATTTTATTCATTTAAGTAGTCTCCTCCCTGAGATTGGACAAATCATGGCGGTGATTGGCGATTCCACGCAAGCGTAACGTGGGGTCGCGTTGCATCTGACCGCCTGCCATGGCTATACGCGGGCATCGCAGAAAACAGGTGCCGCAATGATCCTTTACCCCGCTATTGACCTCAAAGACGGCCAGGCCGTGCGCCTTGTGCATGGGGATATGGACCAATCTACCGTGTTCAATGACGATCCGGCGGCACAGGCCAAAGAATTCGTGGCTGCGGGCTGTGAATGGTTGCACCTTGTTGATCTGAACGGCGCGTTCGCGGGCGAACCCGTAAACGCCGCCCCCGTCGAGGCGATCCTCAAGGCCTGCCCTGTCCCAGCGCAGCTTGGCGGTGGTATCCGCGACATGAAGACAATCGAACGCTGGATTGATCGTGGTTTGGCCCGCGTGATCCTTGGTACCGTCGCCGTCGAAAACCCCGATCTGGTGCGCGAAGCGGCCCGGGAATTTCCAGGCAAGGTCGCCGTGGGGCTTGATGCGCGCAATGGGTTTGTGGCCACCAAAGGCTGGGCGACGGAAACCGAAATTCAGGTTACCGACCTCGCCAAATCGTTTGAAGACGCCGGCATTGCGGCGATCATTTACACAGACATTCTGCGCGACGGTGCGATGAAGGGTCCCAATATCGAAGCAACCGAGGCGCTTGCCCGTGCTGTGAACATCCCCGTCATCGCATCTGGTGGCGTGTCATCCATGGGCGACCTCGTAGCGCTAAAGGCAACTGGCGTCATTTCCGGCGCCATTTCGGGGCGTGCGCTGTATGATGGGGCGATTGATCTGGGTGCAGCCCTCAAGGCACTGGCCTAGGCGCGCGGGTCGGGGTAAACCTGCGCCATGTTAAAAACACGCATCATCCCCTGTTTGGACGTCGCCAATGGCCGCGTCGTCAAAGGTGTCAATTTTGTCGATATCGTCGATGCCGGCGACCCCGTGGAATCCGCCATTCGCTACAACGATATGGGCGCAGACGAGTTGTGTTTTCTCGACATTATGGCGACCGAGGAAAACCGCGGCACCATGTATGATCTGGCCACCCGCACCGCCGAGGCCTGCTTTATGCCGCTGACCATCGGCGGCGGGGTTCGCACCCATGTCGACGTGCGAAATCTGCTTTTGGCGGGCGCGGACAAAGTCTCTTTCAACTCCGCAGCGGTGGCAGACCCTGATGTTCTGACAGAGGCCGCACTGCGCTTTGGATCACAGTGTATTGTTTGCGCAATTGACGCAAAAACGGTGGCCCCTGGTCGTTGGGAAATCTTCACCCACGGAGGACGCCGTGCGACCGGCATTGATGCTGTGGAATTCGCCCTGACCGCGCAGGCGAAAGGTGCGGGTGAAATCCTGCTCACGGCGATGGACAACGATGGCACCAAGTCAGGTTTCAATCTGGCCCTGACGCGCGCCGTTACGGACGCGGTGTCGATCCCGGTTATTGCGTCTGGGGGTGTTGGCACCCTCGATCACCTTGTTGAAGGTGTGACAAAAGGCGGCGCATCTGCTGTTCTTGCCGCATCGATCTTTCACTTCGGAACCTATACAATCCCGCAAGCCAAGGCGCACATGCAGGCGGCAGGCGTTCCTGTAAGGATTTGAAATGTCGATAAAAAATCTTGCCCAAACAATTGCAAACCGGGTCGGTGGTGATCCAGAACAAAGCTGGACAGCCAAGCTGTTGGCGTCCCCTGACAAAGCAGCTGAAAAATTTGGCGAAGAAGCCGTCGAAGCAATAATCGAAGCCACAAAAGGCGATAAATCCCGCCTAACATCGGAAGCCGCGGATGTGATGTATCACCTGCTGGTCATGTGCGCAGCGCACGGTGTGACCTTGGCGGATATCGAAGCAGAATTGGACAGCAGAACAACCCAGTCGGGGTTGAGCGAGAAAGCGAACAGATGATCCGCCATATCGCGTTTTTTTCCGCTATTGATCCAACCTATCTGGACGATATCGAAGCGGGTCTTTGGGTTCTAAAAGACAATCCCCACGCTGTGCGTTTTGCCGTCCATCGCAACCTCAATCTTGATGAAATTCCAGGGCCGCATCCTGATTTTGTTGTGATGGCCGATATCCAGGATGAGGCCGCATTAGCCGCCTACAAGGCACATCCGCTCTATGCGGAATCCATCCGCCGCGTGCGCCCACTGCGTGACATTCGCGTTGCCGCAGACCTGCGGCTCGATGACGCCTAAATTGTCATTTTACAACTTGGACGACAGCACGCCCGTGTTGAACCCGCCCATCCGCAATTCGCCAAACAAACGTTGATATTCGATCTTCGGGCATCGGTTCTGGATCACCGTCACACCGCGCGCCTCAGCGACGGACGCAGCCTGTTGGTGCTCCACTCCGATCTGCATCCAGACGGTTTGCAAATCCGGCCAGCGGGCCAAAGCATCATCCACAATCGCAGGCACCGCTTCAGAGCGGCGGAAAATATCAACCATATCAACATCAAACGGGATGTCAGCCAACGAGGCGTATACAGTTTCACCAAACAGGGTCTGCCCCGCCAATCCGGGATTCACTGGAACAACACGAAACCCCTTAAGCCCAAGGTAACGCGCCACAAAATAGCTCGGTCGTACCGGGTTGGCCGACACACCCACGACGGCGACAACGCGGGCCCGCTTCAACACATCCTTGATCAGTGAATCACTATACATTTCACTACCCTAGCCCACGAAATCTCTACAAAAAAGCGCCCGCACTGAAATGCGGGCGCAAGGTACGGAACGAGGGACAGTGAGAACAAACGAAGGAGTTCCAACCCCCGTCTGCCTCAAATATCTATGAACGAAGTCCCGCCATTTAAGGCCTGATCAGGCAATCGTGATCAACCCAGCGCAGTCGGCCAGTTGCCATCCGCCAAGACAATGTTGCCGGGCACATCCTCAAGCCAAACCTGACGCACATTGACGGAATAGTTCAGATACAGCTTATCTTCATGCACCGTCCAAGCCTCAGGGACCGAGGTTGCAACATAGCCCTTGGACATCGCAAAGGCACAGTAACCACCATATTGCGGCGCGTAGGCTTCGGGGTTGGCCATAAACAGTTCCATGTTTTCGGCTGACGCGAAATGCCAGGTTGTACCCTGCCACATCAACGCATGCTCTGGGCTGCCGGCCATTGGCGCACCTTGCGTGAAATATGCCACGGGATCGGTGCCGCGAATGGCAATATCATCAACAGAAAACACCTCAGGCTCTGCGGCCATGGCGGGGCGGTTTAACAATGCAGCGGCAGGGGCCGCGATGGCGGCGGTCAAAATCAGGCGGCGGGTCAGCATAGTTTGGGTCTCCAACAATCAATTTCGTGTTGCACCCTACTTGGACCATCTCACCTTTCAAAAACACCCACCTCGCCCAACCGTGACGAAGCGTGCGCAAATGTTTCAATCGAAAATGTCTTCGATTTCGTCCCAGACCTCTTCAACGATCTTGCGCCATATCCCCTTGCGTTTATTGCGTTTTTTGACCTTTCGGGCCTTGGGATGGGGTTGTTTTGGGTGCGTTGGTTTGGGCCTCGGGCGGGTGGGTGTCGCCGCAGGCGCAGTCCCCCGCGAGGCTGCTTTTGGTAACATTTTGAGGTCATGCAAAGGCGCGCCGCAGCTTGAACAGCTCAACTCGTGGCGATCTTTTCCACGCAACACCAACGCAGCGCGGGTGCCACAATAACAACACGTGGCGATTTTCTGGGCTGGCATGATCTCTCCGGTTTAGGTCGCTCTACTTGCATATAGGGCGACCGCCGCAGCATTTGAGACGTTGAGTGACCCAAATTCACCCGCAAAGTCGATTTTCACCAAGGCATCACAGGTTTCTTTGGTTTTTTCACGCAAACCCGGCCCCTCAGCCCCCAACACCAACGCAATCGCGCGATCCCGCTTGCCGTCAACCGCCTGTTCGATCGTGCCTTCGGCCTCACCGTCCAGACCGAGAACAAGGTATCCCATGCCCTGTAATTCAACGATCGCATCCGCCAGATTGCGCACCCGCAGATAAGGCTGACGTTCCAACGCGCCACTTGCGGTCTTAGCCAACGCACCAGTTTCGGGTGCTGCATGGCGTGACATCGCCACGACGGCCTGTGCACCAAACACCTCCGCGGATCGTAAAATCGCGCCAACATTGTGCGGATCCGTCACACGATCCAGCAAAAGAACACGCGGCGGGGTGACACCGTCGCCCATGCAGCGATCCACAACATTACCCCAATCCAGCGGCTTCACTTCTAAGGCCGCCCCCTGATGAACTGATTGCGGATCAATGGGGGCTGCAAACTTGCGGGGTTCGCACATTTCAGGCTCTGGCCCATGGGCCACGGCATCCCCCAGACGATCAAGGGCATTGCGCGTAACGACCAGCCGCAATTTTTCACGTGCAGGGTTCAGCAACGCATCGCGCACCGCATGCAGGCCAAACAGCCAAACCGTATGGTTCGCCGCCGCCCGTTTATCGCGTTCTTTATCAACGACCCATTGTGGCTTTTTCATAGTAAAATCCTAATCCTGCCCCCCTCATGCGGGGGATCGGCAAAAACCGCAAGCCTGACTGTAATTTAGCACCGAAATTGCGCGCAATTGAGGTTGACGCCCCAACACGCCAAAGCTATTGACGCCGCCAGTGGGCGACAGGCCGCAAGGTGTGGCAGGGGACTGTAACTCCCTCGCGGAGACGCACGCCTGGTTCGATTCCAGGGTCGCCCACCACTTTTCCCTATAAATATCTGATTTATTAGTGTAATTTTGAGGCTAGCCACTCTATAAGCCAATCGCAAGGGCCATGCCCAGATCGCCTTTGTTTACTGGCGCGGATGGCGTTGCAAGGTTCTCGGCCAATGGCGCGTCGTAGCCATAACATGAAATTTAGTCATGCAGTGGTCGGCAGGAGTTCAACAAAGATGGGCAAGATCCTGTGATGTTTTTGGAAGCGTTCGCAAACCTTGGTATCAGGGGTCTGTACGGGCTTTGCTCTCTAGACCATCACACGAACGATATGCGCGTGGCACGACGCCTTTGAGACCTAAGACAGCCACACAGCCTATATCGCACAATTGCGCACAGAATTTAGATGCCCGCCTGGCAACAGCCAAAACTGACCGATTTGGCTCAGCCTTTAGGGAATACGCACTTCGTTGCGCTGAAACTGTGCGAAATCCATGCCGCCATCATC
Organism: Octadecabacter dasysiphoniae; assembly: GCF_021532615.1. Lineage (GTDB taxonomy): Bacteria > Pseudomonadota > Alphaproteobacteria > Rhodobacterales > Rhodobacteraceae > Octadecabacter > Octadecabacter dasysiphoniae. The sequence goes on along the minus strand of NZ_JAKGAQ010000001.1, from coordinate 753,028 downwards.
GAACACGATCTCGATATAGATGCTTTCAACACTGCCCAGCGGATAGATCACGTAAGGCAGAAAATTTTCAACATCGACCATGACATTGGGTTGGGCGAATGCGTCGTTGCAGGGTTCCATCGGCACCACAATGTCAGCGGGCGCACCATTGATCCCGTAACGGATATCCCAAAGCCCGCAGCGCCACGCCATCAGATGGCTGAAATACACCAAATCCCGCCCGTCAAATTCACGCACACCGACCCAATTGCTTTTGGTCATGCCCAAGATCGGGCGAACTTCCAGGGCGGTCGTGAATTTGCCTGTCGCAATCTGTGGCTCAGGCGCGCGCGCGGCAGTCAGATCATCGCCCGACCCTTCGGACAGCGGTGTGATTTCCTCAACAACTCCGGCAGGTTCAACCGCAATGACCTGCGTCTGCGGTGGTTCAATCCCGAGGCCAATGCCAATAATCAACGGCAAAAATAAATCAATCATTTCGCTCTCCTATTCAGCAAACAGGCCTTTGCGTCCGGCCCGCAGCGCCCCTATAGTGGCGACAAAAGACAAGCAGGCAAGCAAAATGGCAAATAAATCCACACCGCGCGCGGCCCAGTCCGCGCCGACCCTGTCATCTGATTTCGACATCGTCGTCGTCGGCCAACATGGGCGCTTGCAGTATGAATGTTTGTTGTTGGCCGCGTCCTTGCGCGCCAATGCCCCAACCTTTGCAGGCACGCTGTATGTGGCAGAACCCCAAGCAGGACCGCTTTGGCCCAAAGACCCCAGCATGCCCGGCGATATCAAAGGCGCGCTCGAAGAGCTCGGCGCGGTGATCTTGCCATTCGAAAATACAGCCTTCGGGGTGACCTACCCCCATGGCAACAAAATCGAAGCGCTTTGCGCCATGCCGCAGGGGCGAAATTTTCTGTTCTTGGACAGCGACACATTGATCTTGGGCGATCTTGGAACACTGGCGACAGATTTTACCCGCCCCTCAGCGTCTATGCGGCGCACGGGCACATGGCCCGAGGAAGAATTGTATTGGCCCGGATATTCCGCAACGTGGAAATCGCTTTATGATCGGTATGGATTAGAATTCGACAGCACATTGGATCTGGATCAACCGGACGAATACTGGGCGCGCTATTTGTATTTCAACGCGGGCTGGGTCACCGGGTTTGATGCCCCCGCTTTCGGGCAGCGCTGGCGCGATTGGGCCTTGGACATCCGCGACAATCGCCCCGAGGAACTTGTGTTGCAGTCGCTTGATCCGTGGCTTGACCAAGTGGCATTGCCATTGGTGATCCACAGCTTTGGCGGCGGGCGCCCCGGTGATGATTTGGCGGGGCTTGATGGTGATCTGACATGCCATTACCGCCTGCTGCCACTGCTCTATGCACGCGAAAATGACCATGTTGTCAAAGTGTTGGAGGACGTCACCAACCCCAACAAAGTGAAAAAATGGCTAAAGCAATATGACCCGTTCAAGCGGATGATCTATCAAGGGCGCGGCGAAAAAGTGCGCGCTATGTTTGATCAAGACGACCTGCCGCCGCGTGAACGCCAGCTGCGAAACCGGATCAAGAAAGAAGGGTTCTGGATGCGTTGACGTCGATTGAACATCAATCTTCGATTGGCGCCTGCGGCGGGCGGCGGCGGATTTTCTAGTGAAAATCCGAGATCAAACCGGACAAGATCGAAATTGGCGGGACGGACTGAAGGGGCTGTCTGCCCCCGCCTCACGGCCCCCCGAGAATATTTCCAAAGCAAAGACACGATGAGGGACATCCGGCACGCCCCGTCAGGACGCACCGGAGCCAAAAAAGATCACTCGTCTTCGCTTACGGCCATCGGCATTCCTGCCTGTACCGCAGAACAGCCAATGACATGACTTGGTTAACGACACCTTACCGAACAAGCCCGCACCAAACAGATTTCTTTGGGCTGGGTGATTTTGGCCAAATAACCGCGCCACAATTGCCGACGCGCGACGCTCATTGAGGTCCGCCGCCGAACTCTTTAACCTGAGCCCAACTTAACCCACGGAGAAGACCATGACCGACACGCCATCCTACGGCTTTGACACCTTGCAAATCCATGCAGGCGCCCGCCCTGATCCAGCAACCGGCGCGCGCAACACGCCGATTTATCAAACGACAGCCTATGTGTTTCGTGATGCAGATCACGCCGCGGCTTTGTTTAATCTGCAAGAGGTCGGGTATATTTATTCGCGCCTGACAAATCCGACTGTCGCTGTTTTGCAAGAACGGATTGCCACACTTGAGGGCGGCGCAGGTGCGGTGTGTTGCTCATCCGGTCATGCGGCCCAGATCATGGCGCTGTTCCCGATCATGCAGCCGGGTATGAATGTTGTCGTGTCCTCGCGCCTTTATGGCGGGACGATCACGCAGTTCAGCCAGACCATCAAACGTTTTGGTTGGGAAGCCAAGTTTGTTGATATGGACGACACTGCTGCTGTTAAGGCAGCAATTGATGACAACACCCGTGCGATTTTTGGCGAAGCGATTGCCAACCCCGGCGGCTACATCATGGACGTGCGCGCAATTGCTGATATCGCCGACGCCGCTGGTGTTCCGCTGATCATCGACAACACCACAGCGACGCCTTACCTGTGCCGCCCCATCGAACACGGCGCGACCTTGGTTGTTCATTCCACCACAAAATATCTGACGGGCAATGGATCGGTCACGGGTGGCTGTGTGGTTGATTCCGGTAAATTCGATTGGGCTGCGTCTGACAAATTTCCATCCCTGTCCCAGCCTGAACCTGCCTACCACGGCATGAAATTCGCCGAAACGTTCGGCCCGCTTGCCTATACGTTCCACGGCATCGCCATTGGTCTGCGCGACCTTGGCATGACAATGAACCCGCAGGCGGCGCACTACACATTGATGGGCATCGAAACCCTGTCTTTGCGCATGGATCGCCATGTTGAAAACGCCACAAAGCTGGCCAACTGGCTAGAGGGCGACGACCGTGTGGATTACGTAACCTACGCAGGTCTGGAATCCTCGCCGTATTTTGATCGTGTCAAAACGGTTTGCCCACGTGGCGCATCTGCGCTGTTCACCTTTGCGGTAAAGGGCGGCTACGACGCCTGTATCAAACTTGTCGACAGCTTGGAGATCTTTAGCCACGTGGCGAACTTGGGTGATACGCGCAGCCTGATCATCCATTCCGCGTCGACCACGCACCGCCAACTGACGGCTGAGCAACAAGAGGCCGCAGGCGCGGGCCCCGGCGTTGTGCGCGTTTCAATCGGGCTGGAAGACGCGGATGATCTGATCGCGGACCTTGATCAGGCACTGGCCAAAGCGACAGCCTAAACCATTGAAATCTGTCAAAGGGCCTCGCTGGTGCGGGGCCCTTTTTCGTATCGACCGTTAGTCAACAATCGCGTAAACCATACTGACGGACGCGTTGATCACTATATTTCCGGGGGCAACCGGCACATCGTATTGCGGGGACGACGCCGCCATTTCCAGCATCACAGGTTCCGCTTCTAGCGCGCGGTAGCCACCCCCACCGCCTTCAGACAATGTCATCAAATCACCAACAGCTACGCCAGCTGCATCCGCGTAAAGGGCGGCCAACCGTGCACCTTCGGCAACAGCACGGCGGCGGGCCTCATCCGTGGCGGCAGACGGGTCTTGCAAGCCGAAATTCACGCGGTCCAGACGGTTCGCCCCGTCCCCGACCATCGCGGACAGTAGCCCGCCCAATCGATCAAGGTCTGTCACATTAACCTCAATAGAATTGACCGCACGGTACCCGATAATTTGCTGCCCTGAGGACAAAACGCTTTGGCTGTAACGCGGTTGCAGGCGGATCGCGCCGCTGCGGATATCGTCCGCCGGGATGTCTTCAATGTCCAGCGTCGCCAAAATCGCCGCGGTTGCCGCGCTCGCTTGATCCAAGGCTTGTGCGGTGTCTTCCGCTTCTGCCTGCACACCAATGACCACCGTTGCCATATCCGGTTCGACCATGATTTCACCACGTCCTGTCACCGAAATGGTGCGGTCCTGGGCGGCTGCGGGGGATGACAGTGCGGCAAAGGCCAGCGTGCCGGTAATAAGGGTTAGGGCAATAAGTGAACGCATAAGAAAGCTCCTGATACTATGGTTTCATCCTATCTGACGTGCGCCGCGCTGCAATCCTTGGGAAAAGTCGCGCTTGGCGTGGGCGAAAGGTTGCTGTAGCGTTTGAAGCCATGAAAAAGGGGAGTTTTCAGCCCCGATACAGAATGCTAAGTCACGCGAATGAAATCGAATTTTGCCCTGTCTTTGTCCTTTGACGGACTACGCCTCATGCACCGAACATCTGGTGGGTGGCATTTGGTCGGACAGGTCGCGTTGGACGACGCGGATGTGACCGGATCATTGGCACGCCTGCGCGGTGCGGCTGAATCCCTTGAACCCGGCGGCATCGCGACCAAGCTGTTGATCCCGAACGATCAAATCAAATACCTCGCGCTGGATACGACCCGCGCAGAGGACGAACAGGTGCGCGATGCGTTGCACGGCGCAACGCCCTATGCGGTTGATGAACTCACCTATGATTTCGCCAAAGGTGGCGGGCGGACGTATGTTGCAGCCGTTGCGCGCGAAACCCTGGACGAGGCGCAGCAATTCGCGACAGAACACGGCTTTAACCCGATCAGCTTTGCCGCAGTGCCCGAACCGTTTACATACGTGGGAGAGGCATTTTTTGGCGCCACAAACGGCCATACAGCAGAGCGAGACGCAGAACCTGTCGTTGTAATCGGAGAGGCGGACGTCACCCTACCCGACCCTGCCCCAATCGCCGAGCCTGAGCCTGAGCCTGAGCCAGTCGTCGCGGATGCTGTGCAAACCGCCACACCCGTAGAACCGGAGTCCCAGCCGCAGGTTGAAGCCGAACCAACACCGGAGCCGGACGCAAACCCGGAACCCGAATTCATCCCTGATCCGATCCCTGCGCCAGTGGCTGAACCTGACCCCGAAGCAGCACAGACTGCCGCAGAGGTCGAACCACAAGAACCGCCTGCTCCGGACATCGATGACACCCCGACAGAGCCCGTTCACGATGACGCCCCGCCGCAAGACGCCGACGACGCGGCCACGATCGAAGAAGATACACCAGCCCCGATGTTCGCATCCCGTTTGCGGGCAGATCGCAACGAAGGCCGCCCTGCTGAAAAGCCGGAAACGCCAGATGCCCCGACCCGCGCTGAACCGACGTTCAGCCGCGCAGCGCCCCCGGCCCTCGCGGTGCCAACGGACGCTGGCGAAACCAGCGTTCCGCCTCTCGCGGCACCAAGCCGTGACGCTGACAATGTCGCAACGGCGCCGATCACGACGGACGCACCGGATGCAGATGTCGCCGTGCCAGTCACGGGCGAGGCATCAACAGCCTTGTCGCCCGACGCCGCCGTGTCAGCCGCATCACTGACAGTTGAACCCGACGCGCCTGACGCAAAAAACGCGGACGACAAAGACGCATCCGAACCGCGCAGCGGTGCAGCCGCCACGGCCATGGGTGCCGCATCCGCCGTTGGTGGCGCGGTGGGGGGCATGTTCGCCAGCCGCCGCATGGCCCGCGCCGAAGCCAAGGCGAAAGAGGCGGCAAAGCCCGCCGAACCTGCGCGCAAGACCGTTTTCGGCGCGCGCAAACAGCCAAAGCCGAAACCCGTTATCGGCGGCAAGCCACGGTTCCTCGGCCTGATCCTGACCGCCATCCTGCTGCTGTTCCTCCTTGCCATTGCTGCCTTCGCCGCCTTGTCCGAAGAAGGTATCGCAAGCTGGTTCGGCTTTGGATCGGCAGACACACAAATCGCAGCAACAGACCCCGCCACGGTGCCGGAGGTGGCCGCCGCCGTACCCGCAGAACCGCAAGTGGCCAGTGCACCAGATGCCTTGGCCACGCCGACCGCGCCGCCCGGTGGACAAGTCCTTTCCCCCGAAGAAGCAACGCGCATCTATGCCGCCACCGGAGTGTGGCAAAGGGCCCCCCGCATTCCACAAACTCCGCGCACAACATCCCTTGATACGTTGGCGCTCGGCACACCAGCCAGCACTGTTCCCCGCGTTCCATCCAGCCCGCTTTCCTCTGTCAGCAGCATTTCAGGCGACGCGTTGATCGCGACCCCGATCGATCCCCCCGCCCCTGACACGACCTTTAATTTCGGCTCTGACGGGCTTGTGGTGGCAACCGAACAGGGCAACGTCACCCCCGATGGTATCTTGGTGATTGCGGGCGCGCCGCCGCTTAACCCGCCAACCCGTCCGGGCACCGTCGCGCCAGAAATCACCCCGCAAGACCAGCTTGCCGCCCTCACGCCTGAGGAAGCGGCCCCCGTTGTAGATGCCCCCGAAGGCGTCATTGTCATCGCGGGCCGCCCCGCAATTGAACCGCCAATTCGCACGGGCACACAGGCCCCGGCCCCCGAACCGCAGGCCGCAGCGCTTGCAGCGGGGGATGCACCATTGTTGGCCACGGACGGCCTTTTGGTGCTTGCGGGATCGCCGCCCGTTCTGCCGCCGATCCGCCCCGGAACCGCAGCCCCCGTCGCGACACCGATTGCTGTGATCGAAACACCAACAGTGCCAGCCCCCGCGCCCGAGGACATCGTAGAGGGGCTCAACGTGATCGCAGGCGCACCGCCGGTTCTGCCGCCCGCGCGTCCGGGCACCATCGCGCCGCAAAATGATGCAGCACTCGACAGTTTGACCGCAGATGTGGCCGCCGCCCTTGCCGTAGAAAGTGCGGTTGCACCCACGGCCGACACCCGCCGCCCGTTGGCACGCCCGGCCACCGTGATCCGAGCGGCAGCCGCCGTTGCGAATACGCCGGTTCTCGGCGCGCTGACGGTATCGCAAGCCTCGGCATTTCGTCCGCGCACCCGTCCGGCGGGCCTTGCACCTGTGCCTGCCCCGACACCTGATCCCGAACCCGCCCTGTTAGAGGCCGCCGCACCCGCCGCCACCCAAAACGGGTTGCAAATCTCGCCCGCGATCGCCGCCGCCGTACAAGCCGCCGCCAGCCGACCCAACCCGATCGTCAATCCCACGGCTTTGGCCGTCCCAACAAGCAGCCGCCCAGACCCGCGCCCGCGTAATATGGACCGCATCGTCGCACGTGCAAACCAAGCTCAGGAACGCGCCGCAGCCCAAGTGGCCTCGGTTGCGCCGCGCACAGTCGCGCCCTCCGGACCAACAGGCGGGGCCGTCGCCCAGAACGCGACTTTGGAAAACGCGATGAACCTGCGCGATGTGAACCTTATTGGAATTTATGGCGGCAGCAGTGACCGCCGCGCGCTCGTGCGGCTTGGCAACGGGCGCTATGTGCGTGTAACGGTCGGGGATCGCCTTGATGGTGGCCGTGTCACCGCAATCAGCGCTGGCGCACTGAGCTATACAAAACGGGGCCGCGCCGTTACCTTGCAAGTGGCAGGATAAACCCTTGCGTTCCCGCGCACAGATGCCGATCTAAAGACCATGCAAGAAATCCTCCTCCTCGCGACGCTTTTGCTTGGCGCTGCCGTGATCGCGGTTCCGCTTGCTGCAAGGTTGGGCTTTGGGTCGGTGCTTGGATATCTGCTGGCGGGCGTCGCAATCGGCCCGCTGCTCGGCGCGGAGGCGACAGAACTGCAACATATCGCCGAACTCGGCGTCGTGATTATGCTGTTTCTCATTGGCCTTGAACTGGAACCACGCGCCCTTTGGGGCATGCGCCATCGCCTGTTGGGCCTTGGCGGACTGCAAATATCATTGACGACCTTGGCCTTAATGGGCGGCTTTATGATGTTGGGTCAGCCGTGGCAAACAGCGCTCGCGATCGGGTGGATTTTCGCGCTGTCTTCGACGGCCATCGTGTTGCAAACCCTGTCAGAAAAAGGGCTGATGCAAACCAGCGGCGGGCGCAACACGTTCTCGGTGCTGCTGACACAGGACATCGCCGTTATCCCGATGCTGGCGCTGATTCCGCTGTTGGCCCTGCGCTCTCCTGTGACGGTGCAACCGGACGGATCCATGATACGCGCTACGGATACGGCGGCGGACGCAGCCGATCATTCTGTCAGCCTTGTCGCGGGCCTTCCGGCATGGGGCGTCACATTGGTGACCATCGGCGCCGTGGCATCCGTGATCCTTGTGGGCATCTTCCTCACCCGGCCGCTGTTTCGCTATATCCACCACGCAAAACTGCGCGAAATGTACACCGCGCTGGCCCTTCTTATCGTTGTGTCTATTGCGGCCCTGATGGGCCTTGTCGGCCTGTCCGCAGCCCTTGGCACATTCCTTGCGGGCGTTGTTCTCGCCAACTCGGAATTTCGCCACGAACTGGAATCAGACCTGCAACCCTTCAAGAGCCTGCTGCTGGGGCTATTTTTCATTACCGTCGGTGCCGGCATAAACTTTGAGGTTCTGGCATCCGACCCTGCGCGTATTGTCGGCCTCACGGTTGCGATGATGCTGATCAAGGGCACGGTTCTTTATGTCCTTGCGCTGCTGTTCAAACTGGACACCCGCGCGCGCTGGCTGTTCACCCTTGGTCTTGCGCAAGCAGGCGAATTCGGCTTCGTCCTTATCGCATTTTCCGTAGACACCGCAGTGCTCGGTGCGCAGCTTAGCTCAGAATTGCTGCTGATTGTGGCGTTGTCGATGATGATCACACCGCTTTTGTTCATCACCTACGATCAGGTTTCGCGCCGGATCGGTTCGGACAATGCGGATCACCAAGAAGATGAAATTGACGAAAAAGGCAAAGTGATCATCGCGGGCATTGGTCGCTTTGGTCAGGTCGTGAACCGCCTTGTGCAATCCAGCGGCTTTAGCACTGTGGTTCTGGACAGCGATTTCAAAACCGTCCAACTGATGCGTACTTTCGGTTTCAAAGGCTTCTTTGGTGATCCGACACGCCCCGATATCTTGCACGCTGCGGGCCTAGATGATGCGGCCGTTCTGGTCGTGGCCGTCAATGATAAGGCGTCAGCGGTCAAACTGGTTGAATATGCCCGCAAACGCCGCCCCGACATCCACATCGTCGCCCGCGCGCGCGACCGCGTGCATGTCTATGAACTGTATGCAGCGGGCGCGAATGACATTGTACGCGAATTGTTTGACAGCTCTTTGCGGGCCGGGCGCTATGTTCTCGAAAACCTCGGGATCGGCGAATACGAAGCGTCAGAGGCAGAAATGTCGTTCTATCATCACGACCGCGCAACCCAGCTCGACCTCGCCGAGGTTTGGGATCCAAACATCCCGATCAAAGACAACAAGGCATACGTCGAACGCGCAAAAGCCGCCAACCGCGACCTTGAAACCCGTCTGGCCGAAACACTGGACGAGGCCGAACGCAAAGCGGTGCGTGCGGGGGGCCGTCCGGCGCAAAAACCGAACGGCGATTAACGTCAGCCCGCCGCAACACCTGCTTCTGCGAACGTCGCCATACCCGAATGACACGCGACGGCGGCCTGCAACACGCCAATCGCCAACGCGCCACCTGACCCTTCGCCAAGACGCAAACCCAACGACAGAATCGGCTGCTTGCCCAAAGCATCCAGCAATTTCGCATGCGCGCCCTCAGCGCTCAGATGTCCTGCAACTGCATGGTCAAGCGCACCTTCCACTGCCTTTTCAAGCGTCGCAGCGGCGGCCGAACAGATGAAACCATCCAAAATCACCGGGATACGGTGCGTGCGCGCAGCCGCGATCGCGCCGGCCATCGCCGCCAATTCGCGCCCGCCCAAACATCGCAGCGCTTCAAGCGGGTCAGACGTGTCGTGTCGTGCCAACCCACGCGCAACCACATCGGTTTTGCGCGCCAATCCATCGTCATCAACGCCTGTCCCGCGTCCGGTCCAATCCTGCGCTGATCCGCCCAGAACAGCCGCCGCAACAGCCGCCGCAGACGTCGTGTTACCGATGCCCATTTCGCCCACAACCAGCACATCACTGGCCGGATCAACCGCGTTCCAGCCCGTGCTGAGTGCCAAAACAACTTCGGCCTCGCTCATGGCGGGGGCGACGGTGAAATCCTGTGTCGGCATTTCGAGGTCAAGCGCATGAACATCCATTTTTGCGCCAAACGCCTTGGCCAACTGGTTGATCGCCGCGCCGCCGTGTTCAAAATTTGCCACCATTTGCACGGTCACTTCGGGCGGAAAAGCTGACACGCCCTGCGCACAAACGCCGTGGTTTCCCGCAAAAACAATAACTTGCGGTGCGGTAATCTGGGGGCGGTCAGTGTCACGCCACCCTGCATACCAGATCGCCAGATCCTCTAGCCGTCCCAACGCACCGGGCGGCTTTGTCAGCTGGCCGTTACGTTCCTTCGCTCCGGCAATGGATGCCATATCAGGCCCGGATTGGCCCTCAAGTGTTTGGCGAAACTCGTCTAGAGTGGCGAAAGGTGCAGTCATGTCATAGGCCTCATTGCAAAGGGTTCGCGCAATCTCTACCCAAGACAGCGGGAAAGACCAGACAGGAAACGGCCCATGAAAGACAACCGCGACAATTCATCCCTGATGGTGCTTTCTGACGTGCCCGCAGCCCTTGGCTTGCTCAGCCGCTTGCCTGTGCGTGTGGACACGCAGCGCGCAACTGCACGGGGCGCCAAGGCCGCATGGGCCTACCCGCTCGCGGGCCTGATCCTCGCGTTGATCGCCTGTGCGGTCGGCCAAATTGCACTCTGGGCTGGCCTCACGCCCGCCCTGACCGCTGGTCTTGTCCTTGCAACACTGGTGATCATAACTGGCGCTATGCACGAAGACGGGTTGGCCGACGCCGCCGATGGCCTCTGGGGCGGCTGGGACACGGCGCGCCGCCTCGCAATCATGAAAGACAGCTCAATCGGGGCCTACGGTGTTATCGCCCTGACCCTCGGCCTCGGCCTGCGCTGGCATGCGCTCACCCTCGCCATCGATCACAATTTGCTTTGGCACGCGGTCATCGCTGCGGCCATGCTTAGCCGTGCGGTGATGGTTCCGATCATGGCCCGCCTGCCCCACGCACGCGATACCGGCCTAAGCCACAGCGTCGGACGCCCGGGCAAGACACCTGCACGCATCGCCGAAGGCACGGCCATCATCGCGACTTTGATCATGTTCCAACTTGGCGGTCTCTGGCTTATTGCCGCCGCCCTGCTCACCGCGACCGCCTGTGCCTTAATCGCCAAGGCAAAAATTGGTGGTCAAACGGGTGACATCCTTGGTGCCACGCAACAAGTATCAGAAATCGCAATCCTGCTCACTCTAACGGCGACCCTGATCTAACCCCGTCTTTGCTTCAAAAATATTCCCGCCGGAGGCATCAAGCCTCACAGCGTAATACGGCCGCCAACCAATCCGGCGAAAACGGCCCCACAGATCGCGTGATCCAGCCACCATCATAAGACGTCACCATCACATCCGACCAATCACGGTCAGCCGTCACCATCTGTGGTCCGGCGCCACAATCACGCAGCCCGCCGGAAATGAAATCCTGACCGATCCGGTGGTTCGTCAGCCCCTCCACCTCGCCGTCCAGCACAAGAGCCACACCATCCCATTCAAAAATCCGCAACACCTTCGCAAGATGCGGGCGATCCACAAAAGCGACCTCAATCCGGCCATCCTCATCGAAATCCGCGGCACCAACAGGAGCCAACCAACGGTTTGATCGCCCGATATGGTCCGTCTGCGCAATCAATCCTGTCTGGTCATAGACCGCCAAAGATCCACCCAGCGACACATCCGTTTCGATCACCACAACTTCCGGCTTTCCGTCGCCCGTGATGTCCCACAATCGCGGCATCACATCTTCAAAGACGTGATCGAAGGGTAAGGTTATGCGGTACCGCGTGGTGTTGGCCCAGTCTTCGGTCTCAATCACCAGTTCGGAATACTCGATCGCATCACCAAGGATTGCATGGCCATACCGATCCGTCGGCCCCTGAAACGTCGCGCCGATGATCGTTTCGGCACCCGCCGCCCCTGCCAACCCCAAACACGCCGTCAGCCAAGCGCTGCGAACCAATCCTCGCCACGCACGCATTCGGGGACGCAGCGCCATGTTAAATCTGTTTCTCGGGCATCTGAACGACCAGCCCGTCCAACGCATCCGTCACCTTCAACTGGCACGTCAAACGGGACCGCGCCGGATCAGGCTCATAGGCGAAATCAAGCATGTCTTCTTCCATCGCATCCTTCGCGGGGATTTTTTCGACCCACGCCGCATCCACATAAACGTGGCAGGTGGAACAGGCACAGGCCCCGCCGCAATCCGCTTCGATACCCGGAATGCCGTTGTCGCGCGCGCCTTCCATAACCGTCAGGCCGTTGGCCACCTCTACGATGTGCTCTTTGCCGCCGTGCTCGATATATGTAATTTTCGCCATGATCTTGGGCCTTTCCCTAAAATGCTGTTGGCAAATAGATAGGACGCCGCGCCGCGCCCTACCAGCCTTTTTGCGCCCAAAAGGTGGCGGATACGACACCATTTGCTCCTGATTTCGCGCAAGTCCGCGCTGCGGGGTTTGTGACGCGCATCCGCTGGGCTATCACTACACGAAACACGGGCCGCTAGAGCCCGAGGATGAGCAGATGACGACCCATAGACCCCGCACCAGACGATACGTCGGCGCCGGCCTTGCGCTGGCGCTTTTGGCTGGGTGCATGGAAAGCTACGCGACCCGCTCTGACCAATCGATCTCAGCGTCACAAACCATCGGCCCGCTCACCGAACCTGCGGTCGTGAATTCAGCCGACGGCACCTGCTTTGCCCGCGCAACCACACCTGCGATCATCGAAACCGTGACCGAACAAGTGCTGGTGCAACCAGCCGTGGTGCGCAGCGATGGCAGCGTTCAAAGCCCCGCCGCGTTTCGCACGGTAACCCGTCAACAAATCCTGCGCGAACGCCGCGAAGTCGAATTCGAAACGCCCTGTGCAACCGTCCAAACGCCCGAATTTATCGCGTCCGTGCAACGCGCCTTGGTCGCGCGCGGCTATTACCGCGGGGCCATCAACGGCACCCTTGATCCACGCACCAGTGCCGCAATCGAACGTTTCCAAACAGATCAGGACGACGTGCACACAGGCCAGCTCACCCTCAAAACTGCGCGCACGCTGGGTCTGGTCGCCCTGCCGCGCGGTGAGCTTTAATCGTCAAAAATACCGGTAGGTTGTCCATCCAGGCTCGTTGAGTTTTTCTTTTTCCAAAACGCCTTGACCTTTTCAGGCCCCATGTCCGCAAAAAACGGCTCCATCTCCGTTTCGCCACGGCTGCGCACAACCGACATTTCCGGCACGCCGCTGCCGCAAGACGTGGTCACCAAATCAATATCAAGCACAAATATATTTCGTGCTCCCGTGAAATCATCAAACAACCCATAATATTCGTCCCACTGTGCGTCGCGCGGATGAATAACGCGGGCCTGACCATACGTTCGCAAGATCAATGCGTCCCCTTTGAACGCACAAAACATCAACGTCATGCGCGGGTCTTGCAGCATATGCGCGGCGGTCTCGTTGCCACTGCCCGACATACTCAGCCAGACAATCTTTTGATCCGACAGGATGCGCAGGGAATCCATACCCTTGGGCGACATGTTCACGCGCCCTTCGGGGCCAGCAGTCGCCACAAAAAACACGGCCTGGTCCTCGATAAATGCGCGAAACGAACGGTTGAGCCTATCTGTCTTAATTCCCATCACATCGTCCTCATGTTGCTGTGATCAAGAACGAACCATGAACACCCCTGCGGTGTCAATCTTTCAGGCGCACGCAGCGGCCCCCAAATTAAAAAAGGCGCCCCGATTGGGACGCCTTTCTTCGTCATCTAAACCAGATTATTCCAGCCCAAGTGCCACAAACCGTGGCGCACCATCGCGGCGTACCAGCAGCAGTAGCGACTTGCGCCCTGCCTCTTGGGCTTCTTCTACACGAGCTTCGAAATCTTGGATCCCGCTGATCTTCTGCTGGCCAGCCTCGGTGATCAGATCACCCGCAAGCAAACCTTTGGTGTCCGCCTCTGATCCATCCTCGACCTCAACCACGACCAGACCGGATCCGGCCTCAACACCAAGGCTTTCTTCCATATCAGGCGAGATTTCGGACAATGTCATGCCCAGCATGTTGGTGGTGTCCGGTGTGCCTTCTTCAGGGGCTTCGGGGTCGGGGAAGGCTGCAGATTCTGCCGTTTCACGACGCCCCAGAACAACCGTAAGATCAATCATCTCACCGTTGCGCAGGGTTTCAACTGGAACTTCTTTGCCGACAGGGCTGTTGCCCACAATCTGAACCAGCTCGCGCGTGTTCTCGATCTCGATCCCGTCAAACGTCAGGATAATGTCGCCCGCTTGCATGCCCGCATCTTCGGCAGGGCCAGCAGGAACATCCGTCACCATCGCACCGCGCGCCTGTGCAAGGCCTTCGATTGCTTCGATCATATCGACCGTGACATCCTGAATGCGTACGCCAAGCCAGCCACGGCGTGTTTCACCAAATTCCTGCAACTGGTCGACAACATTCGTCACAACTGCAGAACTCATCGCGAACCCGATGCCGATCGATCCGCCGTTGGGCGACAGAATGGCCGTATTCACGCCAATCACATCACCTTCCATGTTGAACAACGGTCCACCCGAATTGCCACGGTTGATGGCCGCATCCGTCTGGATGTAGTCGTCATATGTGCCCTGCAAGGATCGGTTGCGCGCAGATACGATACCGGCGGACACGGAAAACCCCTGCCCCAGCGGGTTGCCCATCGCCAAGACCCAATCGCCAACACGTGCACCCACATCATCGCTGTCGCCAAATTCAACAAACTGCAATGGCTCGTCATATTCGACCTTCAGCACGGCGATATCGGTGTTCGGATCCGTGCCAATCAACTCAGCAGGCAACAGCTCACTTGGTTGGCCATCGCCAGGGAAAAATTCGATCTCGATCTCGTCGGCGCCCTCAATCACGTGGTTGTTCGTGACGATGTACCCGTCCGCGGAAATCACAAAACCGGACCCCAACGCGCTTGAGCGGCGCTCCCCGCCGGGATCGTTGTTAAAGAAATCCTCGAACGGCGATCCTTCGGGCACGATGCCCTGATCACCTGTGCGCCCGGCAATCACCGTGCTTGTGGTGATGTTCACAACCGACGGGCTGACCTGTTCGGCCAATTCCGCAAACGTCGCAGGGCGATTTTGGGCATCCACCGGCACGACCGTCGCTACGGCCATCGCCATACCCATCAATAGTGCAGCCAGCCATTTCTGACGGCTATCGATCTGGGGGGCTTGCATGGTTACCGCACGTGCGCGGGACTTCTGGGGCAAATTCACGTGGCATCTCCTCTTACGCAATGACTGGCGCAGATGCGCCGCTTGTATTGAATGTAGGCTTGATGCGGCCCAGCGCAACGCCAAACACGGCGTCGTCACCCACGCGTGAACACATCTTCATGCAGTAAATGACAACATTTCCTTGCCACATCACAGGTTTCCCGCCCAATCTGCATCAATTCAGCGATTTGGGGCGCTTCATATGTTTGATTTTTTCACACCGGCCGTTTTGGTTTCTCTCGCGTCGGGGTGCTACGCGTTGGGCTATTTGATCATCAACAAAATGCAGTTGCGGCTGTTCGTGCTGATCGGGTCCGCCTTTTATATCGCCTATTACGCGACCGCTGCCGCCGAACCGCTGTACGGTGCGATCTACACGACAATCGGCCTGACAACAGCAAACCTCATCGGCATGATTATCCTCACCATGGGCCGTTTTCGCATCGCCCTGCCCCGTGCCCATGCAGATATCTACGACCGCTTTAACATCGTGAACCCCGGTGATTTTCGCCAAGTGATGAAACACGCGACCCGCACAACACTGGATCAAGACACGGTCGTCACCCACGAAGGCGACACCGTGACCCACCTTGTTTATGTCATCAAAGGCGCGATCAATGTCACAAAGACAGGCGCGCAATTCACGATGCCCGCCGGTGTGTTCATTGGTGAGGTGGCCTATCTGCTGGATCGCCCAAGTGCGGCGACGTCTACTGTTCTCGCCGGTGCAGAAATCGTGCGGTGGGATTTGAACGACATGCGCCGCACCTCAGCGCGCAACCCGCGTTTCAAATTGGCGATGGACGCAATACTGGGGCATGATCTGGCGCAAAAAGTCACCCATGCCGTGGCCCATCCGGCATCCCCCGTCGTTCCGGCTTAGTGACCAAAACCCGCGTCTATACTCCGCCCACAGCACCAAACGCTGCGGCCAACCAGACAAGCGCGACACCCAAGGCCAGTGCGCCCAACCCGATCAGGCGGCGTTGTTCCAGCGTCAGCGCGCGCAATGCGGACAGCATGTCTTCGACAAGCGAAGGGGCCAGTGCGTACACCAGCCCCTCAACAATCAAAACCAGCCCGAGGGCAAGAAGTGCGATACCCATTTAGCGATCCGGTGTGCTGGTGCCGTTTTCGTTGCGCAGGTAGTTAAAGAACTCGTGATCCGGGCTTAGCACCAAACGTGCGTTGCCTTGACCGATCGCAATTCCATACGCCTCAAGCGAGCGATAGAACTGGAAGAATTCCGCATCCTGACCATATGCGCCGGCAAAAATACCGTTGCGTTCGGCGTCCGCTTCACCCTGAATAACGCGGGCTTCGCGGTTGGCTTCAGACACCAATTCAACAACCGTACGATCTGCCTGCGCTTCGATGCGCTGTGCGGCTTCACGACCGCGGGCACGTTCGTCTTCGGCTTCACGGGCACGTTCTGCAACCATACGCTGGAACGTCGCATTCAGGTTTTCCGCCGGAAGGTCAGTGCGTTTCAGGCGCACGTCGATCACTGTGATCCCCAGTGCATTTGCCTCAGCGATGGCCGCATTACGAATACGCAACATCAGCGCCGCACGGTCCGTGGACAAGATATCGTTGGAGCTAACCGAACCCAGAACTTCGCGCATTTCTGCCCGCAGAATGGAATCCAGACGACGCGCCGCAGCGTCTTCGCCGCCCGTACCAACAGCCTGACGGAAGCGTTCGACGTTGGTGATCCGGTAACGCGCAAAGGCGTCAACGATCAAACGACGATCATCCAGCGGCGTGACCTCAAGCGGGTCAACGTCACGGCTCAGGATACGGTCATCATAAAACACGACCTCTTGAACCAGCGGGATTTTGAACCCGATACCTGGGTCTTCTTTAACCGAAACGATTTGGCCAAATTGCAGCACAAGCGCCTTTTGGCGTTCGTCCACGATGAAGATCGATGACATGACGGCCGCAACCGCGATCACGATAATCGGAAGGATATAAGTGGAACGGTTCATCAGTTTGATCCCCCATCAGTCGTAGGTCGGCGCACTTGGTCAAGCGGCAGATACGGCACAACGCCGCCCCCGCCCTGGCCGTTGTCATCCAGCAGGATGATGTCGGTTGATCCAAAAACCGCCTCGACGGTTTCCAGATACAAACGCTGACGCGTCACTTCCGGTGCTTTTTGGTATTCGTCAAGAACGGCCAAGAAACGGCTCGCCTCACCTTGGGCTTCGTTCACCACGCGGGCACGATATCCTTCGGCTTCTTCCAGCAAACGCGCTGCTTCACCACGGGCTTGCGCCAGAACGCGGTTGGCATAAGCATCCGCGAGGTTTTGCAAACGATCCCGTTCCTGTTCGGCGTCTTGCACGTCGCGGAACGCTGCCAGCGGCGATGTCTGCGTTGTGTTGCCATCAAGGTCTTCTACCGCGATCACCTGGCTTGGCGGGTTCACGGCCTGAAGGTTCACACGAATGATATTCACACCCGCATCATAGCTGTCCAACGTGGATTGGACTTGATCCATCACACCATCCGCAATCGCACCACGGTCCCGGTTCAGGATCGGGGCAAGCTCGGATTGTGCAATAATCTCGCGCATGGCGGATTCAGCCACGGCAGCGATTGTTGTTTCCGGATCGGCCAGATTGAACAAGAAGCGGTCAGGTTCTGTGATGTTCCAAACCACCTGAAAGTCGATGTCGACGATGTTTTCATCACCCGTCAGCATCAAACCCGCATCTGCTGTGTTGCCACGGCCCACACCGATTTCGATGGTTTGTTCCTGTGTCACGTTCACGACCTCCGCTGTGACCAAAGGCCACGGCGCAAAGTTCAGACCGGGCTCACCGATGGCATAAGACGCGCCAAGAAACAGCTCGACCGATTTTTGCTCGGGCCGGACGGTGTAAAAGCTCGAAAAGGCCCAAACGGCCACAGCCGCCAGCGCACCAAGGCCGATCATACCGCGCGTGATTTGTGGGCCACCGGCCCCGCCACCACTTCCGCCGGTCCGGCCATTGCCGTTCCCGCCACCGATCAGCACACGCAGCTGGTCTTTGGTTTTATTTACGATTTCATCGAATTCGGGGATTTGCGGGTCGTTGTTGGGACGACGCCCGCCATTGCGGTCGCCATTTCCATTCGGGCGAAAACGATCGTCGTCATCATCGCCATCATTGCCTCCGCCCCCCCAGGGGCCGCCGTTGTTTCCAGCCATTAAGCCTGTCTTCCCTTGCTAACCACCCCACTGCCGGGGCCTATTATCGTCTATGTCTATAAGTGTGCTTTACGCCGCGAAATTCAAGCGGTTCTCACCGGATCGCGCATCGTCACCAGTTCTTCGGAAATTGTCGGGTGTACGGCGCAGGTTGCGTCAAACTGTTCCTTCGTGGCCCCCATCTTGATCGCAATACCCGCAAGCTGGATCATCTCGCCGGCGTGGGGGCTGACAATATGACATCCCAGAACCGTGCGCGTGGCCTTTGACACCACCAGTTTCATCAACACGCGGTCCGGTTTTTCCGCGAATGCCGTCTGCATCGGGCGGAAAGATGTGGCATAGATTTCAACGGCTTCCTGCTCACTCGCATCTTCTTCGCTTAGGCCAACGGTGCCCATTTCTGGTTGTGTGAAAATCGCCGACGGGATCAGATCGTGATCCACTTTCGTCGGGTTGCCCTTAAATACGGTTTCCACAAACGCCATGCCTTCGCGGATCGCCACAGGCGTCAGCTGCACACGGTTTGTCACATCGCCGATGGCATAAATGCTGGGCACTTTTGTCTGGCTATAATCGTCAACGACCACTTCGTTGCGCCGCCCGATGTCTACGCCGACATCCCCAAGCCCCAAACCATCCGTGTTCGGCGTGCGGCCTGTGGCAAACATCACCTGATCAAAAACCGCTTCGGATCCGTTGGTGCATTTCACCCAGATGCCGCCCTCGCGCTTTTCCATCTCAAGAACATTGGTGCCCAGATGCAGATTGACGCCCTTTTCGATCATCATCTCAGACACCAACCCACGGGCCTCATCATCAAAGCCGCGCAGGATTTGCGCGCCGCGATAAAACTGCGTTACCGCCACGCCCAACCCGTTCAGAATGCAGGCAAATTCGGACGCGATGTAACCGCCCCCTACAATCAAAATATTCTTGGGCAGTTCGGGTAAATTGAAAATATCGTTGGACGTGATGCCCAGATCAGCGTTCTTCATATCCGGCAAAACAGGCCGCCCGCCTGTCGCCACCAGAATGTGTTTGGCACTGAATGTGGACCCGTCAGCCAGCGTCACCTCGTGGGGGCCGGACACCGTTGCGCGACTGTCGTGGATCGTCACATCAGAATTGGCCAGAAGCTTGCGATAAATCCCTTCAAGGCGCTCCAGCTCGGCGTGCATACGACCCTGGAATTTCGACCAGTCGAACGTGCCATCGCTGACGTCCCAACCATAGGCGCGCGCATCCGCGAACATCTCTTGGTACTCGGACGCGAACACCATCAGCTTTTTGGGAACGCAGCCGCGAATGACACAGGTGCCGCCCATGCGGAATTCTTCGGCCAGACCAACCTTGGCCCCCGTCGCCGACGCGACCCGCGCGGCGCGCACGCCACCAGATCCGCCGCCAATCACAAAAAGATCGTAGTCAAAATCGGACATCTCAGGGGCCTTTCAAACGGGGACTTAATTTCGGCTATCGATAGATCACAGGCCTGCGGCGTTGGCCAGTCACAGGGCTGTGCGCTCCGCAGGGACCACATGCAGCGCGAACATGCCTAGTCGTTCAGGTCCGCGAACAGGTTGTCGGTTTCCAAGAAATCGATGCGGCCTTCTTCTACGGATCCTTCGTTGATGTCGCGCACTTCCACACGCCCATCACCAAATCCGATGATTACGATATCACAAATGTCGATGAACAACCCGTTCTCAACAACGCCCGGTATCTGATTGAGGATCAACGACAATTGCCGCGCATTACCAATCCGGTTCAGGTGCAGATCAAGGATATGATTGCCCTCATCCGTGTAATACGGCGCCTCACCGTTCATGCGCAGCGATACTTTGCGCCCCAACACGTCCATACCGATCAGCGTTTCTTCGACCAGTGTTTTGGTCGTTTGCCAACCGAACGGGATCACCTCAATCGGCAAAGGAAAATTCCCGAGCGTTTCGACGTTCTTGGCCGCATCCGCGATAACAATCATCTGATCGCTCGCCGTCGCCACGATCTTTTCTTGCAGCAAAGCACCGCCCCCGCCTTTAATAAGGTTCAGGTTGCCATCAAATTCGTCCGCGCCGTCAATCGTCAGGTCCAGCCATTTGGCCTCATCCAGCGAAATCACCTCAATCCCGACGTCACGCGCCAATTCCGCAGTGCGTGTGGAGGTCGGTACACCCTTGATTTTCAACCCATCTTTCTCGACCATCTCGCCAAGGCATTTGACCAGCCACGCGGCGGTCGACCCTGTTCCAAGGCCCACTTTCATGCCGTCTTGCACATATTGGGTCGCTTGTTTCGCAGCGACGAATTTGGCTTTGTCGATGGGGGACAGATCGGACGGCATGGGGCAGCTCCTGCACGGGTGAATCGTTCTTGTCGCCCTTATAGAACGGCCTTTCCCAACCTGCGACCCCCGCATTCACATTTGCTGCACGCCTTCCCCCCGCAAACGACGCGTGCTTGGTCGCTTTGGGCTGTGACAACTGTGCCAGATCGCTTAGGTTTGCGGTGAAATCATCAAGGCAGGCGCAATGTTTCTTTCGGTCTTCGACATGTTCAAAGTGGGCATCGGCCCGTCCTCGTCCCACACCATCGGGCCGATGGTCGCCGCTGCACGGTTCCTGCACCATTTGCGCGAACAACCCTTTAAGGTCAGCGGGTTACGCGCCTCACTTCATGGCAGCCTTGCCTTCACGGGGGTGGGCCACGCGACGGACCGCGCCACGGTTCTTGGCCTCGCGGGGTTTCGTGCGGATGATTACGACCGCGACAAGGCAGACGCTGAAATGGATCGGATCGCCTCTGATGGCTGGGTCGCACCCGATGGCCTTGGGCAGCTCGCGTTCCAACCCAAAGACCACCTTGAATTTGATTATGGCCCCGCCTTGCCGGGCCACGCCAACGGCATGATCCTGAAAGGCACCGACGCACAGGGCGATGTCGTCACGCAAGTCATCTATTATTCCATCGGCGGCGGCTTTGTTCTGACAGACGCCGAACTGGCGGCCGGCGCCGACAAAGAAGACGGCGCGCCCGTTCCCTTCCCGTTCAAAAGTGCCGCAGAAATGCTTGATATGGCGGCGGAAAGCGGGCTGAGCATTGCGGCCATGAAACGCCAGAACGAACTTAGCCGTATCGCGGGCGCAGACCTTGACCGCGGTCTTGATCGGCTTTGGCAGGTGATGAACGACTGCATTGATCGCGGGCTTGTCACCGACGGTATCCTGCCCGGTGGATTGCACGTCAAACGCCGCGCCAAAGGGATATACGATGCCCTGCGCGCCGAGGCTGGGGTGAACCTGACCGCGCCGCACACAATCAACGACTGGATGTCGACCTACGCCATGGCTGTGAACGAAGAAAACGCCGCCGGTGGGCAAGTCGTCACTGCCCCGACCAATGGCGCTGCGGGCGTCGTGCCCGCCACAATCCGCTACTATATAGATCACGTGCCGAATGCCTCTGCTGGCAAAATCGGGGATTTCCTGCTCACCGCGGCAGCGATTGGCGGGTTGGTCAAATTCAACGCATCAATTTCGGGCGCAGAAGCAGGCTGTCAGGCCGAAGTCGGGTCTGCCGCCGCGATGGCCGCCGCAGGGCTGTGCGCAGTATTGGGCGGCACGCCAGAACAGATTGAAAACGCAGCGGAAATCGCGCTGGAACATCACCTTGGCATGACGTGCGATCCAGTGCGTGGCTTGGTGCAAGTGCCGTGCATCGAACGCAATGGCCTTGGTGCGATCAAGGCCGTGTCAGCCGCGTCGCTGTCCATGCGCGGGGATGGCACACACCTTGTCCCGCTGGATGCCGCCATCGAAACCATGCGCCAGACCGGCGTTGATATGTCAGAAAAATACAAAGAAACCGCACTCGGGGGGTTGGCCGTGAACGTGCCGAATTGCTGATGACGCATCCCCTTCCCACTCCGTTCACAGGCCCGTCCGCTTGGGTCGGTCGCGATATGCAAATGCGCGAAGATGACTGGTTGATCCACCTGACACCGCCCCAAATTGTAGAACTTGAAACCGCCGCCGCGCACTACCTGTCGCTTGGCCGCGACGTGGGCGAAATCACCGCTGATGCCTTCCCCCTGCCGACGTTTTCAGCCCATCTGCGCGATTTGGCCGATACTCTATTGAACGGCCACGGGTTCGAAGTGCTGCGCGGATTGCCCACCGCAACCTACACCCAAGAAACCGCCGCAACGATCTTTTGCGGGATTGGTGCGCATCTGGGGCGTGCGCGATCCCAAAATGCTGCCGGACATATCTTGGGCCATGTACGCAACATCGGCGCGGATGCAAATGACGCCAACACGCGCATCTACCAAACCGACGCACGCCAGACATTCCACACCGACAGCGCAGATGTCGTCGGGTTGCTGTGCCTGCGTGATGCACAAGTCGGTGGCATGTCCCTCCTCGTCAGCGCGGAAACCATCGCAAACCGCATGGCCGACACCCGCCCCGATCTGCTGGACCTGCTGTTTGGCCCCATCGCAACAGACAGGCGCGGCGAAGTGCCGGTTGGCGCAGATCCTTTCATGACCATCCCCGTTTTGTCATGGCACGACGGCCATCTGACCGTGTTCTATCAACGCCAATACATCGAAAGCGCGCAACGCTTTGACGCCGCACCGCGCCTGACGCCCAAACACATCGAAGCCCTTGATCTGTTTGACGCGCTGGCGAACGATCCCGAATTGCATTTGTCCATGCAGCTTCAACCCGGTGATATGCAGTTCGTCTACAACCACAGCCAATTGCACGACCGCACCGGGTTCACCGACTGGCCCGACCCGACCCAACGGCGCCATTTGCTGCGTTTGTGGTTGTCCATCCCCGATGACCGCCCCCTGCCAGAGGTGTTTCGCCAACGCTATGGATCAATCGAAATCGGCAATCGTGGCGGCATCATCACACCAAACACGACCCTGAACGCGCCGCTGGATTAACCGTCTTGCGGCATTAGAACGATTTTCGGCGCGGCCACCACGCCTGCACGAATGTCGGCAAAGGCCTGTGCGCCCGCAGACAAGGGGCGCTGTTCGGTCCAGCCCAGATCACCCAAACGGCCATCAAACATCGCCGCCGCCGTGTCGCGGAAATCTTGTGCAGTGTAGGTATACGTCCCGATAAACGTGATTTCCTGCAATGTCATGCGCCGCACATCCAAACCGCCCATGTCGTCGCCAAGTCCGATGTGGCCGATAACACCCCCCGCCTTCACCTGTGCAGATGCGGTGGCGCGGGTCGCCTCATATCCGACCCCGTCGATCACGATATCAAACGTCCCGCCATCGGGCAGATCATCGGGTGCAATCACCACTTGCCCGCAGGCATCGCGCAAATAGGCGGCGCGCAGGCGGTTGGGTTCAAGGATTTTCACATTCATAACGCCCTGCGCCACAAGGCTAAGGGCCGCACCAAGACCAATCGCCCCGCCGCCAATCACAAGTGCGGTGCGTCCCCGTGGAAAGGCACGGCGGCACAATCGCGCGGTGTGCCAACCACAGGCAATCGGTTCCACAAGGGACGCCTGCGCGAACGTCACATGCTCAGGCACCTCTACAAGATTGCCCGCAGGCATGGTCACGAATTGCGCAAATCCGCCCTCGCGTGGGGGCATGGATATGATTTCACGGCTCGGGCACAGGTTCGTGCGCCCCGACGCGCAGGCCTCGCATGTACCGCAGGTCACCAACGGGTTGATCGTCACGCGCGCGCCGCTCTTTTGGCCGCCAAGGATCACACCAGCTGCCTCATGACCAAGGATAAGCGGCGCAGGTCGGCGAGCATCGTGGCCCAGATAGGCGTGCATGTCAGATCCGCAAATACCGACGGCTTCGATGCGGATCAAATGGTCCCCGTCGGCTGCAACAGGATCAGACGCATCGCCGTACCGCAGCACTTCGGGGCCATCATAAATCAGTGCTTTCATGTCGCCCTCGCGCCCCTGCTCGTCTTCACCACCTGATCCGTAGCACAGCAGACCACGTCAGAGCAGCGGAAAAACCCCTGCCCCGCACAATCGTGAAGACGCCTTTGACGCGCTTAGCCTTCGGCCGTCAGATCGAAATTTTCACCGGGGAAATATTTGGCCAAACGCACATCAGCTGCACGCGCGTGCCCTTCCATACCCTCAAGGCGCGAAATCCGAGCTGTGGCTTCGGCGACGCGCTTGGACCCTTCGGGCGTTGAACGCTGCCATGTGACGATCTTCATGTATTTGTGCACAGACAAACCGCCCGTATAGGTCGCGGCACCTGATGTCGGCAAAACATGGTTCGTACCGGCTGCTTTATCCCCGTAAGACACTGTGGTTTCTTCGCCCAAGAACAGCGATCCGTAGCAAGACAAGCGGCCCAGCCACCAATCAAGGTCTTGTGCCTGAACGGTCAGGTGTTCGGGCGCATATTCATCGCTGCACGCCGCCATGTCTTCGCGGTCCTCACACAGGATCACTTCGGCATAATCGCGCCAGGCGGCAAAGGCGTTTTCGCGGTTCAGTTCTGGCAAATCTGCAATCAGGTCGGGCACCAGTGCCATCACCTTTTCCGCCATATCGCGGCTGTCTGTCACCAACCAAACGGGGGAGTTATATCCGTGCTCTGCCTGGCTCACCAAATCGACCGCAACAATCATCGCGTCGGCGTCTTTGTCTGCCAGTACCAATGAATCCGTGGGCCCCGCGATCATGTCGATGCCCACACGGCCAAACAGGATGCGCTTTGCTTCGGCGACAAACTGGTTGCCGGGGCCGACCAGAATGTTCGCCTTTGGCAGCCCGAACAGACCAAACGTCATCGCCGCAACACCCTGAACACCGCCCAGCGCCATGATTTTATCCGCACCGCAGATATGGGCCGCATAAACGATGGCCGGCGCGACACCCAGACCGGGGCGCGGTGGCGACGTCGCCGTGATGTGGCTACAACCCGCAACCTTTGCCGTTGTCACCGTCATGATGGCCGACGCGATGTGGCTGTAACGTCCGCCAGGCACATAGCACCCCGCCGCATTCACAGGAATTGCCTTTTGCCCCGCGATCAGGCCGGGCTGCACTTCGACTTCGACATCAACGAGCGTGGATTTCTGCGCCTCAGCAAAACGTTTCACATTGTCATGGGCAAACTGGATATCTTCCTTGAGCTTTTGGGGCACCCGCGCGCAAGCCGCCTCGATCTCTTCGGCTGTCAGGATCACGTTGCCATCGTATTTGTCGAACTTGGCGGCATATTCCAGCGCCTTGGCATCACCGCCCTCTTCGATATCGCTCAGGATGCCCTGCACAATGTCCTGCACGTCGCTTGCACCGGACTGTGCGGTCAAAGTTGCTTTTTTCAGATATTCACGGGCCACAGGGCGATCCTCCATCAAGATTTCCTCTCTCATGGCAGAGCGTTGGACCCATTTCAAACAAAGCTGAACATCATTTGCTTTTGCTGAAGGTCTGATTTGGCAAAGCCACGTCAAAGCCGATTGGCAAAGGTCGGTTTCAGACTGGCAAAGCTGGCAACGCGCCCCCATACCCGCACTATGACAACCGCATCAAACACCGACCGTATTCCATTGGGCATGGCCCTAATCGTGGGCTTTTGCATCTTTGCGCCCTTGCTGGATGTCTGCGCCAAAATCGCCGCAGATGTGATCCCCGTGGGCCAGATCACCGCCGCGCGTTTCATCGTGCAGACGGCGCTGATGTTGCCCGTGTGTCTGGTCATGGGTCTTAGCCTGCGGATGCCTGTCGCGCTGTGGCCGATGGTGGCGTTGCGGGCGCTGTTCTTGATGCTGTCGACCTATTTCATCATCGCTGCCCTGCGCTTCATGCCGCTGGCCGATGCACTGGCGATTGTGTTTGTGGAACCGTTTATCATCCTGCTGTGCGGAAAACTGATGTTTGATGAACAGGTCGGCCCGCGCCGCTTGATCGCATCCGCTGTCGGGTTTTCAGGCTGCCTGTTGGTCATCCAACCCAGCTTTGTGGCCTTTGGCTATGTCGCGCTGCTGCCCCTTGGCACCGCCGTTACCTTTGCGGCCTATGTTCTGGTCACTCGTGGCCTGCGCGGAAAACTGCACCCTGTCGAAATGCAGTTCCAAACCGGCTTGGCGGCGACGATCATGCTGGTGCCGCTGATCTGGCTGGCGGACGGGCGCGCCTTGACGAATGGAGCATGGAACACCCTTGATCCCGTTTGGCCAACAGGCATCTTTTGGGCCTATATGTTCGGCGTCGGATTTTTCGCGACCATCGCCCATATGATGATGACCTACGCCCTAATGCTGGCCCCCGCCGCGACCCTCGCGCCGCTGCACTACCTTGAGATCATAACAGCCGCCATTCTTGGCTATTACATCTTCGACGACATCCCCAACGGCATGGCACTTTGGGGGATCGTGATCATCATGGCCTCCGGTCTTTATGTTGTGCACCGCGAACGGGTGACCGCACGCACCATCACGCGGTTGCCGGGCCCCGTCTAAGTGTCCTAGCGTGCCATCATGACAGATCGCCCCTTCCTCGGAATCCTGCTGATGCTCGGCTTTTGTGTGCTCGCCCCGCTGGGCGACGCCATGGCAAAACTGCTGGGCGGCCAATTGTCCGTCGGCTTTCTGGTGTTCGTGCGCTTTTCGGTTCAGGTGCTGCTGCTCATGCCGCTGGTCTGGTTGTTCAAATACCCGCTGCCATCGGGCGCGCGGCTGATCCGGCTGACAGGGATACGCACGGTCTTGCACATCTGCGGGATCGGCCTGATGTTTTCGTCCCTGCAATATCTTGATCTGGCAGACGCCATCGCCATCGCCTTTATGATGCCGTTCATCATGTTGCTGCTGGGCCGCGTCTATCTGAACGAACACGTCGGCCCGCACCGCCTCACGGCCTGCGCCGTTGGCTTCATCGGCACCCTGCTGGTCGTGCAGCCCAACTTCGTTGCGGTCGGCCTTCCCGCGCTGCTGCCCCTTGGCGTGGCCGTGGTTTTTGCACTGTTCATGCTGGTCACCCGCCAGATCGCCAAAGACGTGGACCCCATCGGATTACAGGCGCTGTCGGGTATAATGGCCGTGCCCATCGTCGGGCTGGCACTGATCGCCTTTCCAGCTATTCCTGTGCTGGCGGTGCATCCCATCCCGAACGGTGCGTGGATCTTGCTCGCTATATTGGGCTGCCTTGGCACCGTCGCCCATTTGCTCATGACGTGGAGCCTGCGGTTCGCCCCCTCTGCCACCCTCGCCCCGATGCAATACCTCGAAATTCCCATCGGCACAGTCATCGGCTTTGTGATCTTCAAAGACTTGCCCAACGGGCTGGCCGCCCTTGGCATCTGCATCACGGTCGCCGCGGGGCTTTATATTATCCTGCGCGAACGGGCCATGTCGCGGGCTGTTCCTGCAACGCCCGCACAGTAACGTCCAACGCATCGCGCGGCAGGATCAGCAACATCTTGGCCGCATCCGGGCGCAGCGTCACAGGCCCCGTCGCCTTGTTCAACGTCCCCACCCGCGCATCCGGCGCAAACCGCAAACCGTTTGTCGCCCAGCGCAACCCGTCACTCTCACACGCCACTTCCGCCATCGGATACAGCGACACAGGCGATGCTTCCGCCAGATCAAGGACGATTTCAGGCGGGCACAACAAAACAATCGTGTCTTCCCCGATCAGGATACAGCGCCGGTCCGGATGGCGCGTCAGGACAGTCATCGACCCCAGCTCATGATCCAGCCGCGCCCCGCTAAACCCGACGCCCAGAACCAAAGGCGCCTCAATATGACGAAGCGCTTTGTCAAAATCGGTGCTGTCCTGCTCGGCGATGGGGTGCAAAACCTGTGCAAATGCATCGCGCGCGGCGTCTGAAATCGAATCCATATCGCCAATCACAGCAACTGGGTTAAGCTCGGCCCACAGCGCATGGTTGGCCCCGCCATCTGCACAAACCACCGTTTCGCCTAATTTTAACGCAACAGTAAGGATGCCGGGTGCAGGGTCGGCGCCACCGATCAATGTGATTGGACGCGGACTTGAAACAATCGGCTGGTTCACGTTTGATTACCCCTAATTTTGGAAACATGCCTTAAAACGGTCACGAAATAATACCCACTTTATCGCGGTACTGTACCGGATTACGAACCAATTGATGGTAAACAGAATGTCACTGGTTGGGTAGAAAGCGAGCAAACAATGGTTGGAACGAGCAAAATTCTTACCGTCTCCTATGGCACTTTTTCGTGCACGCTTGAAGGATTCGATGATTCCTTCAACACGATGAAAGCGATTGCGGAATATTTCCGCGGTCTTGCCTCTGATGACAGGTACTTCGGGGCGGAACCGCCCACCCCAGACGCAGAAATGCTGGCAAAAATCGCCGAGCGTGAAATTTCGCGCCGTGTGGATGCCACGATGGACGAGGACGGAATCGTCCTGCGCGCCGCTGCCCTGACAGACCAGTCAGACGACAGCGCTGCCAAAGTCCACGATGACGCATCCCGCGCCAAGGTAGAGGCAGACCGCAAGGCCGCAAAAGCCGCACGCAAAGCCGCCAAAGCCGCTGCAAAAGCAGAAGCAAAAGCCGCCGAAAAGGCCGCCAAGCAGGCTGAAAAGGAACAGGCCAAGGCAGACGCGCAAGCAAAGGCCGATGCCCAGACCAAAGCGGACGCACAAGCAGACGCCAAGGCCGCAGAAGACGCCCGCGACGCCGCAGAAGATGCGGACAACGACGCGATTTCAGAATCCGAAAGCACTGCGACGGCAGACGCTTCGGAGGGGACCACCGAACCCGATGTCGAAGAAACGCACGACGATGTGCCGTCTTCTATGCTCGCGGCGGACGGTTCAGCCCCCGAAATTCCCAAGGCTGCCCCATCAGCCCCCGCGCATCCAGACACCGACAGCGTTGCCGCGAAACTACAGCGCATCCGCGCCGTCGTCGGCGCTGCGGATACCGATGAAGACACCGCGTCGGCGGATGATCTGACCGAACAGTTCTTGCCACAAACGCAAGCACCGGACGTCGCAGATGCCGAAACCCCGGCCGATGATCTCGGTGTGGACACCGATGAAGTGGTCGCCGAACCAGACGCGCCCGCACCGGACGCCGAAGATGGAAATGACATGATCTCTCGGGTCATGGCGCATCATTCCGAAGGCGACGCTGAAGCGGAACCAGAGGTAGAAACGTCTGACGCCGAACCGGAAGCAGAGGCAGAACCGGACCAACCACGTGCCCGTGTCGTGCGCATGAAACGCGCCGATTTCGAAAAGGCCATGGCCGACGAAGCTGCTGAAAAAGCTCAGGCAGAAGACGCAGCCGCGACAGCAACAGGCCCCGATTTCGGCTTTTTGGACGGTGCGGATGACTTGGACGACTACCTGGAAGACAGCGATTTCACCGACGACATGTCCGGTGTCGATGACGCTGATCTTGCCCAGGATCTTCAGGCCATTCAGGACGATGCCGCAGCCGATATCGCAGCCGAAGAACCGGCTGTTGACGCGGACGAAACTGTTGACGCAGTGGCAAACGCTTTGTCGGACCACGAAACATCAGACCCACAGGCTGACGCCTCGAATGATGCCGCACAAGACGACGCCGCTGATTTCATGTCCGACGACCCGCAGGTCGATGACGCAGCCCTTGATCGTCTGATGGACGAAACAGATGCGCAAATGAAAGAACCCGAGGGCAGCCGCCGTCGCGACGCAATTGCGCAACTCAAGGCCGCAGTTGCCGCCAAAGAAGCAGCCCGCCAAGTCGGAGAACCTGATGACGATGGTCAAGACGTGGAAAACGCATTCCGCAATGACCTCTCCGAAGCCGTCGGGCCAGAGGCAAGCGGGGGCGCACGTCCGCGCCCCGTGGTTCGCACAGGGACACGCACAGAACGCCCACGCCCCGCGCCATTGAAACTGGTCGCCGCACAGCGCGTTGATCTTGCAGAGGCCGAAGCACGCCGTGACGGCCCTGTCGTTCCACGCCGCGTTGCCGCACGCAAAGAAGTCGAACGCGAACCGCGCGCATCCGGATCGTTTGCAGAATTTGCAGACAACATGGGTGCAACCGAACTGCGTGATCTTCTTGAAGCAGCCGCCGCCTACACGGCCTTCGTTGAAGGCGCGGACGAGTTTTCACGCCCACAAATCCTGCGCCGTGTGCGCGCTGTGGCCGCTGACGACTTCAAACGCGAAGACGAATTGCGCAGCTTTGCCGAACTGATCAGCGCGGGCCGCTTCACGAAAGTGCGCAATGGCCGGTTCCAGGTCGCAGACGACAGCCGCTTCAACCCGGAACGTCGCGCCAGCTAAGGCATCTATTATAAATAATAAAACGGCGCGTAGGCATGTCCTTCGCGCCGTTTTTACATGCGCAACGTCTCCGCGATTGTCTCGTGCCAGCCACACACGCCAAACAAAACTGCGCCGCGCAGCGGCTCCGCGTCTTAACCGTTCGGGTCGGCTTGGCCGATGCCTTTGAACATGAACTTGAACGGAAACGCCCAAAGTACACCTAGTCCGATGTAAATCCCCAGCTCGACCCAAAAGGGCGCGCGGGCGTTCGGATCAGGGTAAAGCACGTTCAAAATCGTCACGGCCGACACAATGTACACAGGCAATCCGACCAGTAAAATCACCAGCGACCAGCGTTTCTTTGCCTTATGTGTCAGTGCCATCTGTGCCTCTTAATCCGCAAACGGGTCCGTCACGAGGATCGTGTCCTCGCGCTCGGGTGATGTGGAAACTAGCGCGACAGGGCAGTCGATCAACTCTTCCACGCGGCGCACATATTTAATCGCCGCCGCAGGAAGGTCAGCCCAAGACCGCGCCCCTTCGGTGCTGTCAGACCAGCCCGGCATTTCCTCATAGATCGGTGTGCAACGGGCCTGTTGTTCTGCGGCCGTTGGCAGGTAATCAAGACGTTCACCGTCCAGATCATAGCCGACACAGATTTTCAGCGTCTCGAACCCGTCCAGAACATCCAGTTTCGTCAGGCAAATCCCGGTGATTCCAGACGTCGCACAGGTCTGGCGCAGCAGCGCCGCATCAAACCAGCCACAGCGGCGTTTGCGCCCGGTTGTTGTGCCAAATTCATGGCCGCGTTCGCCCAATCGCTGGCCGTCTTCGTCTTCCAGTTCGGTCGGAAACGGCCCCTCACCCACACGGGTGGTGTAGGCTTTGACGATGCCAAGCACATAATCGATCGCCGTCGGGCCAAGGCCAACACCCGTCGCCGCCTGCCCTGCAATCACGTTGGACGACGTCACAAACGGGTAGGTTCCGAAATCGATATCCAGCAACGCCCCTTGCGCGCCTTCAAACAAAATCCGCTTTCCGGCTTTGCGTTTTTCGGCCAGCACTTTCCAGACAGGTGCGGCGAACGGCAGGATTTTCGGGGCGATTTCACGAAGGTCCGCCAGCAATGCCTCGCGGTCCACTTCATCATACCCCAAACCTTTACGCAGCGGGTTGTGGTGTTGCAACGCGCGGTCCACACGGGCCTGCAACGTCGCATCATCCGCCAGATCAGCCACGCGGATCGAACGGCGCCCGACTTTGTCTTCATAGGCGGGGCCAATGCCGCGCCCTGTCGTGCCAATTTTGGTGCCCGCGCTCGCGGCTTCTTCGCGCAGGCGGTCAAGTTCCCCATGCAGCGGCAAAATCAGCGGCGTGTTTTCGGCGATCATCAGGCAGTCGGGGTTGATGGTGACGTCCTGCGCTTCAATCGTGGCGATCTCTTTCATCAGGTGCCACGGGTCGAGAACAACACCGTTACCGATGACCGACAATTTGCCGCCCCGCACAACGCCCGAGGGCAGCGCGTGCAATTTGTAAACCTTGGCGTCGATAACCAACGTGTGGCCCGCGTTGTGGCCACCCTGAAACCGCGCGATCACATCGGCGCGTTCCGACAGCCAGTCCACGATCTTGCCTTTGCCTTCGTCGCCCCATTGTGCGCCGACAACCACCACATTCGCCATTTTTCATATCCCCTGAGGTCAAACCCGTGCACGTCATAGGGCAACAACCCGCAGGGGGAAAGCGCACAATTGCACCCATCGGCTGGACACAGGCACATGCCACGGCCATTCTGCCCGCAAAACGACACAACCGAGGTGTGAAATGGCTGGTTTTCTTGTGCGGTGGCTTTTTGCCTTTTTGCTTCTGGCGGCGACGTTCAATCCGACAGAGTGGAACTTTTCGACATGGGTCATGACGTCGGGGCGCGAAAACCTGTCTGTCGCCGTGTTGATCGGTCTGATCCTGATCATCGGCTATATCATTTACATGCGCGCCACGATGCGATCCATCGGGCCGGTTGGCATGGCGCTGGTTCTGGCGCTTGTCGCCGCAGGGCTTTGGGTCGCGTTTGATCTGGGCTGGATGAGCTTTGAAAACCCCACTGCAAACACATGGATCGCCCTGATTGCACTGTCTTTTGTGCTGGGCATCGGGCTGTCGTGGTCCCATGTGCGCCGCCGTCTGTCAGGGCAAGCAGATATGGACGATGTGGACGACTAAACGATTTGGCAAGTTTGGGGGGTTGCAGCACCTCCCTTTCGCTTCTAAGTACCACTCGTTCTTCCGCCAAAGGTCCGCTCCATGGAAAATGTCGTTCTTGTCGTCCACTTGTTGCTCGCGCTGTCGCTGATTGGCGTGGTGCTGTTGCAGCGTTCTGAAGGTGGCGGTCTTGGCATTGGTGGCGGCGGCGGTGGCGGTGGTGCCATGTCTGGTCGCTCTGCGGCGACGGCATTGGGCAAGGTCACATGGCTTTTGGCGATTGCGTTTATCTGCACGTCCATCGCGCTGACAATCCTGTCTGCCCGTCAGGCAAGCGATGCGTCCGTTGTTGGCGGTGACGCGCTTTTGCCCCCGACGCAACAGACCGAAGGCGCACCAAGCGCGGGCGAAAGCCTGCTGCCCCCGACACCCGCCGTGCCAAGCGATGCACCGCTGGTTCCAGACGCCGACTAACCACTATCTGTTGCGGACTAAGGCCTTCTAACCACTCGATATTGCGATTTTTGTTTGGAAATCGGATGCTAAAGTGCGCGGGGCTGGTTGCCAAATCCACGCGAATCCGCCATAGTTAAATCCCGTGATACATCGCATCTGGCATGTGATTGGCGGGGTGTAATCCACATAATTTAGACTTTCTCGGGGGACACCTGCTTCATGGCGCGTTTCGTTTTTATCACTGGTGGGGTTGTGTCCTCGCTTGGCAAGGGCCTTGCTTCTGCTGCTCTCGGATCGCTGTTGCAGGCCCGCGGGTTCTCGGTCCGGCTGCGCAAACTTGATCCCTACCTCAACGTTGATCCCGGCACGATGTCGCCCTTTGAACACGGCGAAGTGTTTGTGACGGACGACGGCGCGGAAACCGATCTGGACCTTGGGCACTACGAACGGTTCACCGGTGTGCCCGCGCGCATGACGGATTCTGTTTCATCGGGGCGGGTCTATTCCAATGTCCTCGAAAAAGAACGGCGCGGCGATTATCTGGGCAAAACCATTCAGGTGGTCCCCCACGTCACAAACGAGATCAAGGATTTCATCAATATCGGCGAAGACGAAGTTGATTTCATGCTGTGCGAAATCGGCGGCACAGTCGGCGACATCGAAGGCCTACCGTTTTTTGAGGCCATCCGCCAGTTCAGCCACGACAAACCCCGCGGTGAATGTATTTTCATGCACCTCACGTTGCTGCCCTACCTTGCGGCGTCGGGAGAGCTGAAGACAAAGCCGACCCAGCACAGCGTCAAAGAACTGCAATCCATCGGCATCGCGCCCGATATTCTGGTTTGCCGGTCCGAACATGACATTCCCGAAAAAGAACGCGAAAAGATCGCGCTGTTTTGCAACGTGCGCAAAGAAGCCGTCGTCGCCGCCTATGATCTGAAATCCATCTACGAAGCGCCGCTGGCCTATCACAAACAGGGCCTTGATCAGGCGGTGCTGGATGCGTTCAACATCAACCCCGCCCCCAAGCCCGACCTGACCGTGTGGAACGATGTCTATGACCGCATCCATTCCACTGACGGCGAAGTGAACATCGCGATTGTTGGCAAATACACCCAGCTTGAAGACGCCTACAAATCCTTCAAAGAGGCGCTGACCCACGGCGGCATGGCCAACCGTGTCAAAGTAAACGTCAAATGGGTCGACGCGGAAGTGTTCGACACAGAAGACGCGGCCCCTCACCTCGAAGGGTATCACGCGATCTTGGTGCCCGGCGGCTTTGGCGAACGCGGCACCGAAGGCAAAATCAAAGCAGCAGAATTCGCACGCACGCGCAAAATTCCGTATTTCGGCATCTGTTTGGGGATGCAAATGGCCGTGATCGAGGCCGCGCGCAACGTGGCAGGTATGACCGAAGCCGGATCAGAAGAATTCGACCACGAAGCAGGCCGCAAACGGTTCGAACCTGTGGTCTACCACCTGAAAGAATGGGTGCAGGGCAACGCGAAAGTGAAACGCAAAGCGGACGACGACAAAGGTGGCACCATGCGCCTTGGGTCCTATGATGCGACGCTGACCGCCGGGTCCAAAGTGGCCGAGATTTACGGATCACTGGCCATCGAAGAACGCCACCGCCACCGCTACGAGGTGGACACAAAATACCGCGAGCAGCTTGAGAAAGCGGGCCTTGTGTTTTCGGGCATGTCACCGGACGGCAAACTGCCGGAGATCGTGGAATGGACAGACCATCCGTGGTTCATCGGCGTACAGTTCCACCCTGAATTGAAATCCAAACCCTTCGCGCCCCACCCGTTGTTCGCTGATTTCGTGCGCGCCGCTGTGGAAACGTCGCGTTTGGTCTGAATTCGAATGGGCTTCGCCCATCCGATCCGCTGGGGGGCCAGCCCCCCAGACCCCCCGGCATATTTGTGAACCAAAGAAGGGGGCGGAGTGGGCGATGCTGTCTTATCAACATCTTTATCATGCAGGCAATCTTGCGGATGTGCACAAGCACGCGACGCTGTCTTGGGTGTTGGAGTACATGACCCGCAAGGACAAGCCGCTGAGTTATATCGAAACCCATGGTGGTCGCGGGCTTTATGATCTGGAGGCAGATGAGGCGGTCAAAACCGGAGAGGCGGCTGCGGGGATTGAAACTGTTGCGGGCTGGTTTGACGCCGATCATCCCTATTCCAAAACGTTGGCGGCATGTCGCGACGAAAACGGCGACACCAATTACCCCGGCAGCCCATGGATCGCATCGCATATGTTGCGCAGCGATGATGTGTTGCACGTTGCCGAGCTGCACCCACTGGAACGCATGATTTTGGAAGATGTCGTGCCCGGCGTCCATGTCCACGGTCAGGATGGGTTCGACATGGCCTTTTCGCAGTGCCCGCCCACGCCCCGCCGCGGGTTGATGCTGGTTGATCCGTCCTATGAGGTCAAAGACGACTACCGCGACATCCCCCGCCATTTGACAAAGATCGCCAAAATCTGGCCCGTTGGTGTGTTGATGCTGTGGTATCCGATTCTTGTGGATCAACGCCATCGTGGCATGATCCGCGCGCTGCAAAACGACATTCCCGGTGCGATTTTCCATGAGGTCGCGTTCCCGCCAGCGCGCGACGGGCACCGCATGGTCGGGTCTGGTATGATGATTGTGAACGCGCCTTGGGGGCTTGAGGACGAACTTGCACGCATCGGGGGCAAATTTGGCGCGCTTTGAGGCTTGCGAGAATAGTTAACACGCCTAAAATGAACAACATGTTTGAACGTATTATAGCCCGTCTTCGCGCCCCTGCGGCTGATTTCACCTCCATGCCAGAGGCGGATGCACGCCATGCGCTCGGGGCTTTGCTGGTGCGGGTCGCCAAGGCAGATGGCGCGTATTTGTTCCAAGAGATTGAGGAAATCGACCTTCTCCTCGCCGATCTTTATAATTTGAACGCGGTCGAGGCCGCACGCATGCGCGCCGAATGTGAAAAGCTCGAGGATGCGATGCCGGACACCGATGAGCTTGCTCATATCCTGAGTTGTGATGTGACCAGCGGGGAATGCGACAACCTCGTGTCTGCGCTGTGGAAGGTCGCGGATGCGGATGGGCTGCGTCACGATACCGAAGAAAAGGTTGTCGCGATTGCCACGCGAGGATTTGGGATGTCACCTGAGGCCGCGGCCGCCCTGCGCGCCTAACCCCTTGGCCTTCACCCCAAGGCCGCCTATATCCTTCCTTATGTTTGGTGATCTTTTCAAGCGGCTGACCGCCCCCGACCCTGCCCCGCTGTCTGTTACAGATGCGCGGATTGCCCTTGGTGTGTTGCTCGTGCGGCTTGCGCGGTCGGACGGGTCCTATGACGGTGATGAAATTGCCCAAATCGATGCGGTGTTGATGCAGCGCTATGGGCTGACAGACGCTGAAGCCGCCAATTTGCGCGCCGACTGTGAAATCGCCGAAGCAGAGGCCCCCGATACCGTGCGCTTTACCAAGGCCATCAAAGAAGCCGTGGATTACGATGATCGCATCGGTGTGATTGAGGCCATGTGGTCTGTCGTTCTGGTGGACGGCGTGCGCGACCGCCATGAGGACGCGATGTTGCGCATGGTCGCGCCGCTTCTGGGGATTTCGGATCAAGACAGCCACAAGGCGCGCCTGCGGGTCACACCGGCCTAATGTTCGCCAGCCTGCCGATGTATGATCGCGTTGAAAACGCGGCGGCGCATGATGCGCTGTGGGCGGGTGTGTGTGATCGTTTGGATATGGCGCGCACGCCCCTTGATCGTGACACCTATTACGAAGACGGCTGGGCGCGCCCTGATCTGTTTTTCGGCCATATCTGCAACCTGCCCTACCGTGCTGTGTTTTCTGATCGCGTGACCCCGCTTGGCTGTTCGGATTACGGCCTGCAGGACACGCCGGCGGGGTACTATCATTCGCTGTTTGTCGTGCGCGCAGAGGATGCGCCGCGCGGGTTGGTCCCGGCCACGCTGGGCCGGTTTGCATACAACGATGCGCTGTCCCAATCCGGTTGGGGCGCGCCTTTGGCCGCTGTAACCGCCCAAGGGTTGCGGTTTCACACAACGATCCGCACGGGCGCGCACATCGACAGCCTGCACGCCGTCGCGGATGGGCACGCCGATCTGGCGGCGATTGATGCCGTGTCCTGGCGCATGTTTGACGCATGGGAACCACGTGCGCGCGATCTTCGCGTCATTGGCCGCACCCGCGCGACGCCGGGGCAGATGTTCATCACCGGCAAAGATCATGACCCCGCCCCGATCCGCGCCGCATTGGTTGATACGATCGCGAACCTGCCCACAGATCATGCCACCACGCTCGGCCTGCGCGGGATCATCGATCTACCACCGCGTGCATTTGACATCCCCCTGCCAGATGCCCCGCGCCCGTCCGCGAATGGCACATTGCAATCAGCCACAAATTCAGCCCTAATCGCCTGAACATCAGCGCGAGGCCCCATGACGTCACCTGTCATTGAAATCCAGAACCTGCACAAAGCTTATGGCGATCTTGAAGTCCTGAAAGGCGTCGATATCACTGCGCCCACGGGGCATGTTGTCAGCCTGATCGGGTCATCCGGCTCTGGTAAATCGACGTTGCTGCGCTGTGCGAACCTGTTGGAAGACAGCCAGCAGGGCGAGGTTTTGTTTTGCGGTGAACCCGTCATCTGGAAGGGCAGCGGGCGCAATCGCCAACCCGGTGATCACGCCCAGATGATCCGCATCCGCACGAACCTGTCCATGGTGTTCCAGCAATTTAACCTCTGGGCGCATATGACCATTCTGCAAAACGTGATGGAAGCACCGCTGACTGTGTTGAAACGCGATCGCGCTGAGGTTGAAGCGTCTGCGCGCAAGTACCTCGATAAGGTCGGTATTGGCGACAAATGTGATGTCTACCCCGCGCAATTGTCCGGCGGGCAACAACAACGCGCCGCCATCGCGCGCGCGCTGTGCATGGAACCCAAGGCGCTGCTGTTTGATGAACCGACTTCGGCGCTTGATCCGGAACTGGAACAAGAAGTCGTCAAGGTTATCAAAGATCTGGCCGCAGAAGGACGCACCATGTTGGTCGTCACACACGACATGCGCATGGCCCGCGACATTTCCGATCACGTGGTTTTTCTTCATCAAGGCCGCATCGAAGAACAGGGCCCACCAGAAGAACTGTTCACAAATCCGAAATCAGACCGCCTGCGCGGCTTTCTTTCCGTTACGCAAACCGCTTAAACCATTGCCTTTTCACATCGCGCAGAACATTCTGCTCGACAGTTTGGCGACCGCGATACGAGTCGCCGCTTCATCAACGGGAGATTTACGATGAAAAACCTGATCCTCGCGACCGCAGCGGTTGCACTGACATCCACCATGGCATTCGCAGACGGCCACTCCGTCGTGCGCATGGGCACCGAGGGCGCCTACGCCCCTTGGAACTTCATCAATGACGCCGGCGAAGTCGACGGCTTTGAGCGCGAGCTCGGTGATGAGCTGTGCGCCCGCGCTGAGCTGACCTGTGAATGGGTCACAAACGAGTGGGACAGCATCATCCCGAACCTCGTGTCCGGCAACTACGACACAATCATCGCCGGTATGTCCGTCACCGACGAACGCGACGAAATCATCGATTTCACAATGGCCTACACACCAGCTGACCCGACATCTTTCGTGGCTTTGTCCATGGACGTTGATCCCGCAGCAGGCGTTGTCGCGGCACAGACAGGTACAATTCAGGCGGCCTACATTGCTGACCAAGGTTGGACACTGGTTGAATTCGCGACACCAGAAGAAACCCTTGCTGCTGTACGCGCTGGCGAAGCAGACGCAGTTTTCGCTGACAAATCCTTCTTGGCCGCTGCCATCGAAGGCCAGTCCGAACTGATGATGCTCGAACAAGAAGTATCCTTGGGCGCAGGCGTTGGCATGGGCATCCGCGAAAGCGACAATGAACTGCGCGACACGTTCAACACCGCAATCCAGTCCATGAAGGACGACGGTTCCCTGAACGCGCTGATCGAAAAGTGGGAAGTCGCGTCCACGTTCGAATAAACCAGCCTTGCGCCCTGCCCATTATGGGCGGGGCGCAGTTCCATTTGCCTGATCGGGGCACCTTATTTTTGAATTCTGCGCAGATCCCGACGTCCTGGGGACGTTCCAATGGCTCTCTTGCTACCTGACCACAGGCAAGCACATGGGTTTTTATTGGTCGTTCCTCACCGTATTGGCGTTGTTGGCGATCACGGCCCCACTGGCTTTGACATTCGGATTTGGCGGCGCAATTGCGGCGCGCAGCAAAATCGCACCCCTGTCATGGTTTGGCAAAAGCTACATCGCAATTGTGCGCGGCGTACCCGACATCGCATTTTTCCTGTTTTTCGTCATCGCCTTGGATCAGGGCATCGAATACCTGCGCCATCAGGCGTTTTGCCCCGACTGGCCCGACGCGATCCGGCAGGGCAATGATTTCATCGTCTGCACGGCGGCGAAAATGCCGCTCAGCAATGCTGATCAATCCGTCCATGATCGCTACAGTTTCTTTATCGCCGTCTTCACCTTTGCCATCGTGTTCGGCGCCTTTGCGGGCAACGTGTTGTTTGGCGCCATGAAGGCCGTGCCGCGCCCGCAGATCGAAACCGCGCAGGCCTACGGGATGACCCGCCGCCAGACGTTCTGGCGCATCATCGTGCCGCAAATGTGGGTCTATGCCCTGCCCGGCCTCGGGAATTTGTGGATGGTGCTGATCAAGGCCACGCCATTGTTGTTCCTGCTGGGCATCAAAGACATCGTTTATTGGGCCCGCGAACTCGGCGCGACGAAAACACCGCGCTTTACGGATTACCCCCACGGCGATTGGCGCATGTGGTATTTCCTTGGGCTGTTGGTGTTCTACCTCGCGTTCACGCGGGTGTCCGAAATCGCGCTGGACCGCACGATGCGCCGCCTCACCCGTGGTCAGGCCACATCAGGCGGCGAAGCCCAGCGTAAGGGCGGTGCATGATGGAATGCCTCGACACCATTGCAGATTACGCCCTGCGCTCCATCGGGATTGGCGCGCGCCAACTGCCCCGATCAGATTTCACGCTGTGCCAGCAATTCACGCTGATCGGATCCGGCATGATCTGGAACGTCTATTTCGGCGTTCTGGCGCTGTTTTCAGGCTTCTTCCTCGCGACAGCGGTCGCCCTTGGCAAGGCCAGCAAACGCCCCGTGATCCGCAAGCTCAGCGAATGGTTCA
The DNA here is from genome assembly GCF_021532615.1 of Octadecabacter dasysiphoniae. Classification (GTDB taxonomy): domain Bacteria; phylum Pseudomonadota; class Alphaproteobacteria; order Rhodobacterales; family Rhodobacteraceae; genus Octadecabacter; species Octadecabacter dasysiphoniae. The sequence continues at coordinate 712,334 of NZ_JAKGAQ010000001.1, read as the reverse complement.
TCTTTATTTTCCGCGGCTCTCCGCTGTTTATCCAGTTCTTCTTTGCCTACTTTTTCTTCCTGTCGCTCAAGGGGTCCTATCCGTTCTTTGATCTGTTCACCTCCGCGTGGCTCGGGGCGTTGATTGTGTTGTTCCTCAACACCTCCGCCTACACTGGTGAAATTTTCTACGGCGCGCTGCAATCCATCCCCAAGGGCGACACAGAGGCAGCCGATGCCTACGGGTTGTCAGGCTGGACCCGGTTTCGCCGCGTGATCTGGCCGACGATGCTGCGCCTTGCATGGCCCGCCTACACCAACGAAGCGATCTTTTTGTTTCATTCCACGACCCTCGTTTTCTTCAGCGGCTTTCCCGTCTGGCAGCAGAAAGGCGACGCGCTGTATTACGCGGCCTTCTTTGCCGACAAGACGTTCAATCCCTTCGTGCCCTACCCCATTCTGGCGATGTATTTCATTCTGCTGACGCTGGTGATTATCGCTATTATGGGGCGGATCGGGACCCGTCTGAACCGCCATCTGCCACAGGACGCCCCGCGCCCGAAATTCCGCTTTCGCCCTCAAATCATCAGGTAAATCCTATGTCATGGCTTCATGATAACCCCCACATCAAAACCATCCGCGTCGCAGCGTCCGACCTCAACGGCGTGGCGCGGGGCAAACGGATGCCAACCAAATTCGCCCAAGGGATCGAAGACAGCGGCACGCGCTTTCCCCTGTCCGTCCTGAACCTCGATATCTGGGGCGAAGACATCGACAATTCCCCGCTGGTGTTCGAAGCAGGCGATCCCGACGGCGTGTGCCTGCCGACAGAACGCGGCTTTATGCCGATGCCATGGCTCGACAGTCCGTCGGCCCTGCTGCCGATGTGGATGTATCGCGAAGACGGGCGCGCCTTTGATGGCGATCCGCGCCATGCGCTCGCCGCCGTTCTGAAACGCTACAAAGATCGCGGCCTAACCCCGATTTGCGGTACGGAACTTGAATTCTACCTCGTGGATGACAGCGGCAAAGACCTTCAGGTCGTGCCTTCCCCGCGATCCGGCAAACGCCGCCCCGGTGCCGAAATCCTATCCCTGCGCGCGCTGGATGCCTTCGATAATTATTTCACCGCCCTTTATGATGGCGCTGAGGCAATGGACATCCCCGCCGAAACCGCAATCTCAGAGGCCGGGCTGGGCCAATTCGAAATCAACCTCAGCCATTCGGACGCGATGAAAGCGGCGGATGACACATGGCTGTTCAAATTGCTGGTGCGGGGTGTGGCGCGCCAACACGGGTTCGCCGCGTCCTTTATGGCCAAACCCTACCCCGAATATTCCGGCAACGGGATGCATGTACATTTTTCTGTGCTGGACGAAAACGGCACCAACATCTTTGACAACGGCGGGCCAGAGGGCACAGACGTTTTGCACCATGCCATCGCGGGCTGCATGAACGCGCTGGCCCCGTCCGCGCTGATCCTTGCGCCCCACGGCAATTCCTATGACCGTCTGGTGCCCAACGCCCATGCGCCCACGTCGATCTGCTGGGCCTATGAAAACCGCACCGCCGCCATCCGCGTGCCCGGCGGCAGCCATAAGGCGCGCCGCATCGAACACCGCGTCGCGGGCGGGGATGTGAACCCCTACCTGATGCTCGCCGCTGTGCTTGGCGCCGCGCTCACGGGGATCGAAGACGCTGAAATGCCCCCCGCACCCATCACCGGAAACGCCTATGATCAGGGCCTGCCGCAACTGCCCGCCAGCTGGGGCGACGCGATTGATGCCTTCGAAACCGACCCGCGCATCAAACGCATCTTTCCGGCTGAACTGATCCGCAATCTTGTGGCCACCAAACGGCAGGAACTACAGGCCTTCGCGGACCTCAGCCCCGAAGAACAGCTCGACCTGTACCTCGATACTGTCTAGCGCTTGTGTGCCCGCAAGGCAGCGATTACCCTAAGTGCGCAACAACATTGGTGTTCCATGAAAATCGGCATTCTACAAACAGGCCACGCTCCGGATGAGCTGCGCCCTGTCATTGGCGACGTTAACAACCTGTTTGAACAGCTTCTCAGCGGGCAGGGATTTACGTTTGAAACCTTCGCAGTCGTGGACGGCGATTTCCCGGACGGGCCGGATCAATGCGATGGCTGGCTGATCACCGGGTCCAAACACGGCGCCTACGATGATTTGCCGTGGATTGCCCCGCTTGAAACGCTGATCCGCGATGTCTATGCCGTCGCGCGCCCGCTGGTCGGGGTGTGTTTTGGTCACCAAATTATCGCACAAGCCTTGGGCGGTAAGGTCGAACAATTTGAAGGCGGCTGGGCCGTCGGACGCCAAACCTATGATTGGGACGGCGAACAGGTCTCTCTCAATGCATGGCACCAAGATCAAGTCATTGAACGCCCCGCAGACGCAACCCCGGTGGCCAGCAATGACTTTTGCGAAAACGCCGCCCTGATCTACGGGGATCGCGCCTTTACCCTGCAAGCCCACCCCGAATTTGAATCCAACTTCATCGAAGGCCTGATCAACGCACGCGCAGGAACCGTCCCGCCCGAGTTGATCGAAACCGCCAAATCCAACCTTCGCGAAGACAACCACAACGCACGGCTTGCCGCGCAGATCACCGCCTTTTTCAAAGGTGTAAGCGCATGACATGGCTTGATAAAATCCCGAAACCCGCGCGCGATTATCTGGATGCAAACCGTCTGGACGAAGTCGAATGCATGATCTCTGACCTGCCCGGCATTGCCCGTGGTAAGGCGGTTCCGGCCGCCAAATGGGAAAAGCAAACCCAGTTCCATTTGCCTGAATCGATCTTCTTTCAGACCCTGACAGGCGGCTGGGGCGAAGCGGCGGGCGATGCGGGCTTTACCGAACCTGATATGATCCTGAAACCGGATTATACCACCGCCACCGCCGCCCCATGGACAGCGGACGGCACGCTGCAAGTGATCCACGACGCCTACAACACCGCAGGCGATCTGATCCAGTTTTCCCCGCGCAATGTTCTCAAACGGGTCGTGGCCTTGTACGAGGCCGAAGGTTGGAAACCCGTTGTCGCGCCCGAAATGGAATTCTTCCTTGTTGCGCCCAACACGGACCCCGCCAAACCGATTGAACCGATGATCGGGCGGTCCGGCCGCCCCGCCGCCGCGCGTCAGGCCTATTCCATGACAGCCGTGGATGATTACGGCCCTGTCATCGATGACATCTATGAATTCGCCGAAATCCAAGGGTTCGAAATTGACGGCATCACCCAGGAAGGTGGCGCAGGGCAGCTTGAAATCAACCTCAACCATGGCGATCCGATCGCGCTGGCGGATGAAGTGTTTTTCTTCAAACGTCTGCTGAAAGAGGCCGCGCTTAAACACAACTGCTTTGCAACTTTCATGGCCAAACCCATTGAAAACGAACCCGGATCTGCGATGCACATCCATCATTCGATCCTCGATAAATCAGGCAACAACATCTTCACCGATAAGGACGGCGGCGAAACGGATGCGTTTTTCCACTTCATCGGTGGCCTGCAAGAACACCTGCCATCGGTCGTGGCGATCATGGCGCCCTATGTGAACAGCTACCGGCGCTACGTCAAAGATCACGCCGCCCCGATCAATCTGTCATGGGCGCGCGACAACCGCACAACGGGCCTGCGGGTTCCGCTGTCGTCCCCGAATGCGCGGCGCATTGAAAACCGGCTCGCGGGGATGGATTGCAACCCGTACCTGTGCATCGCGGCGTCCCTTGCGTGTGGATACCTCGGCATGAAAAACGCAACCAAACCCGACACACGGTTTGAAGGCGACGCCTATGAAGGCGACGGCGAATTGCCCCAAGGCCTATGGGCCGCGCTTGATTTGTTCGATGAAAACACCGCCATGCACGACATGCTCGGCCCTGATTTCGCGCGGGTCTATTCCATCGTCAAACGTGCCGAATACGAGGAATTCTTACAAGTGATCAGCCCGTGGGAGCGTGAACACCTCCTGCTCAACGTATGATCCGCCTCGCCTTTCTTGGTGTCGCCCTTTTGGCAGGGCTGCTCGCGTTTGGCGCATTTTTTCTGGCTCGCGGATCTGAAGGGGGCGCGGTCGATGTCAAACAGGCCGCGCCAGCCCCCCAAACCCCAGAGGCCGCGCCGGAACCAACTATCGAAAAGCTATACTTTCTGCGCGATATTGATCTAGGCGCGGGCGATATCGCCCTTGTTTTGTACCAATCAGGCGCGAACGGCAAAGCCCTGATCATCCGCGACGCTGCCGCCTTGGCCGCCGCCAAAGACACCGCGCACGTAACCGCCGCTGGCTTTGCCATCGCGCCCAACCGCGCCCCCACCCCTGAAACCTACGCCGAAACCTACGCCGAAATCTACCGCGATGACGTGCTCGTGGCCTCCGTTCAATGCTCCAGCCCTTGCGGACCAACCTCAAACACCGACGACGCAGGGTTAACCGCGCTCGGCATGCCCTTGGTGCGCATCGATGATCAGTTCGACAGTTATGGCGATTACCTCACCACGATTGATGCCGTCGCCACGGACCCGAATTACATGCTGCTTAACGCGCGCCCGGATGGGACATTCCCCCAGCCACAACGCCCTGCAACCCTCACGGTGCGTCTGCCCACCGTCATCTCGGCCACCGATGATGCGTTCAACCTTGAAACCCACACCGCAAAAGTGCGCGATGCCCTGACGCCGCTGTTGCCCGACGGCGCGCGCCTTGATCGGGTGCAGATCGAAAATCAGGGATTTGCCGTGCTCGGCGACAAAGACAACAACAGCCCCGTTGTGCTGAACGACGCAGAAATCCCGTTCCTTGAGGCGCGGTTTTTCTCTGTTCTTGCCCATGTGACAGGCACCACCACCCTGCCCGCGTCCGCCTATGACACCCTGTCAAACGCCACGCTGGATCAACACAACACCGAAACCGATTTTGCGGCCTTCGTCACCGGCGCGCTGGATACCACCTGCGTGGATTGTTATTTCCTCAAGATTGAAGGCGATTTCACCGACACCGCATATGCGCAAGACTGGCGCGCCGAAAGCTATTCCCTCAGCTATTACGACCTGCGCGAGGCCCCATAATGACCAACCCGCTTTATCGCAACGACCGCCCCGGTCATTTCCCCGACAGCTGGTACGCGGCCACGGCAGACATCCCGCCAGAACGCCCGACCCTAAAGGGGCAAATCACGGCAGATGTGTGCATCGTCGGGGCGGGCTACACGGGCCTTATGGCCGCGCTTGAACTGGCTGAATCCGGCATGAAGGTTGTCGTTCTGGATGCCCACCGCGCGGGCTGGGGCGCATCGGGGCGCAATGGCGGGCAAGTCGGCAGCGGGTTCAACCAAGACCAACGCTGGATCGCCGCCAAAGTCGGCAAAGGCGCCGCCAAAGCCCTGTGGGACATGTCAGAAGAGGCAAAGGACCTGCTGAAATCCCGCCTCGAAAAACATGCACCCGATGCGCGGTTCCGCCCCGGTGTGGCGCACGGTGCCTACGATGCCGTCGAAGCCCGCGATTTGCGCGACGAAGTCGAATACCTGCGCCGCACCTATGGCTACAAAGACGCCGAAGGACTGACGCGGGACGCCTTTCAAACCCTTGTTAAATCACCTCATTATCAGGGCGGGCTAATTGATCGCGGCGCGGGCCACATCCACCCGCTGCGCTACGCCCTTGGGCTGGCAAAGGCCGCAGAACTGGCCGGCGCCACGATCTATGAACGCGCCGAAGTCCATTACATCGACGAAGGCGATCCCGCGGTTGTCGCCACCGGACAGGGCCGCGTCACAGCCCCCTTCGTGATCCTTGCAGGCAACGGATACCTTCCGAACCTGAACAAAAAAGTCGCCGCGCGCACCATGCCGCTCAATTCGTTCATCGCCGCGACCGAACCTTTGGGGGACCGCGCCAAAGACATCCTGAGCGAGGACATCGCCGTCGCCGACAGCAAATTCGTCGTCAATTATTTCCGCCTCAGCGAAGACAACCGTTTGCTGTTTGGCGGGCGCGAAAACTATTCCATCGGCTTTCCGCAAAACATCGAACCCAGCCTGCGCAAACGCATGGAACACATGTTCCCGCAGCTTCGGGGCGTCAAAATCGACTACACATGGGGCGGGACGCTGGGCATCACGCCGACGCGCTTGCCCGTGTTGATGCGCACAGCGCCCAACATCCTCAGCGCGGGCGGATATTCGGGCCACGGTGTTGCCCATTCGGGCTTTGCGGGCAAATTGATGGCAGAGGCCGTGCGCGGTCAGGCGGAACGCTTTGATATTTTCTCAACCCTGCCAACCCCGGCCTTTCCCGGGGGCACCTTGCTGCGCGCGCCCCTGCTGATGGCCGCGATGACATGGTATTCCCTGCGCGACCGCCTCGGTTTCTAGACAGCCCCTTCCCGACGCCGCCCCCCACGCCGGATCCACCATAGATTTATGGCGACATTTATGTTAGATAACCTGAAATAACATTTCAGGAAATATGAACATGCGCGATATCCCCAATGTTTACAACGCTGAACCCATCCCATCCGCCGCCATGGAAGACGTCGCCCGCCTTCTGAGCACCGCCGATCTGTTCCGCTACACCGCCCCCGAAAACGCCCCCGTCGCCCTGCTTGAGCAGGAATTTGCCGCCCTGTTGGGCAGCACCTACGCGCTTGCGGTGTCCAGCTGTTCGGCGGCATTGTTTTTGTCCCTCAAGGCGCTCGATCTTCCTGCCAAGGCCCGCGTCCTGATCCCCGCCTTTACCTTTGCCGCAGTGCCATCCTCGGTCGTTCATGCGGATTGCGTGCCCGTGCTGGTGGAATGCAGCGACACCTACCGCATCGACATTGATGATTTCATCGCAAAACTGCCCGATGCGGACGCCGTCCTGATCAGCCACATGCGTGGCCACACGTCGGACATGGATGCGATCATGGCCCTGTGCGCCGCTGCAAACGTCCCCTTGATTGAAGACGCGGCCCATTCCCTTGGCACCACATGGAACGGGCAAAACATTGGAACCCTTGGGAAAATTGGCTGTTTCAGTTTTCAAAGCTACAAAATGATCAACGCGGGCGAAGGCGGGATCATGGTCACCGACGACGCCGATCTGGTGGCCCGCGCGATCATCATGTCGGGCGCATACGAACACACCTGGATGAAACACAGCGTCCCGGCGGCCGCGATGGAACGCTGGCAAAACAAACTGCCGCTTTACAATTTGCGCCTGTCCAATCTGTCCGCCGCGATCATCCGCCCGCAATTGCCCGAACTGGCGCGCCGCGTGTCTGATGGGCGCCGCAATCATGATCACGTCGCAGCGATCCTGAATACCTCGCCCGTGTTACACGTTCCTGCCCCGCTGGACGGTGAAATCCGCGCCCCGGATTCAATCCAGTTCAATCTCGTCGATATGACAGACGCGCAGGCGCAGGCCTTTGCCAGTGCCGCCCAAAACCGCGGCCTCAAGGTGCAGATTTTCGGCCAAAGCACGGACAACGCCCGCGCCTTCTGGAATTGGGAATTTCTGGGCAAAGCCCCTGATCTGCCGCAAACCCGCGCAATGCTGATGCGGGCGTGCGATGTACGTCTGCCCGCGCGGCTGTCGCTTGCGGACTGCGATGTCATTGCCGATGTATTGATGCAATCTGCCAGCGACGCGATGAAACAACACGCCGCCTAAAGCAGCTTCATCTGGCCCTTCAGCCATGGCACGTGGTCAACCGTGGGGCCGACGATCAATTCCTGCAAAACAGGGCGCAGCCGGTCCGCCATTTGGGCTGGCATTTTGCCCAACACGCCCCGCCGTGCAGTCAGCGAAATCGTGCGGCTCAGCGGTTCAAAGGGCAGCGGGACCAGATCAACCTGATCGCGGAACCGTGCCGCGCGCAACCACCCCAGCGGCGTCAGAATAGACCAGCCTGCCCCCGCAGCGACCATCGCCATAATTGCGTGATAACTATCAAGCTCGAATTTCGCGCTCAGGTTCAGGTTCTGGCGCGCCAGATGTCCCGCAATCACGCGGCCCATATGATGACGTGTGGTGTATTGCACCATCGGCAACCGGCGCAATTGCCGCCCGACATCGCCATCCTTCAACACACCCTTAGGCACGGCGGCGACGAAGGGTTCTTCCATCAACGGATGGACCTCCATCCAGTCGGCAGACGATCCGATTTCACTGCCCACGATCACATCCAGCGCGCGGGTGTCCAGCAAATCAAACAAACGGTGCGATGCCCCGGTCTCAAGAAGAAACTGACACGATTTCAGCTCCTCGCCCATATCGCCCAGCAGTCGCGGCGTCACATCCGCATCGAAATCTTCAATCATTCCAAGGCGAAGACGCATCAGGCGGCTCAGGTCGGCCATCGCCAGTTCGGCGCGCGCCTGTTCGGCCTCGTTCAGGATGGTGTTTGCGCGGCGCAAAAACATCTCGCCCGCGGGGGTCAATGTCACGGGGCGCGCGGATCTGTTCAACAATGACGTGCCGATCGCACCTTCAAGCGATGTAACCTGCTGGGACACCGTCGCGGGCGATGTTTCCAACCGCTTTGCCGCCGCAGAAATCGACGCCTCCTCAGCGGTGGCGACAAAAACTTCGACATTCCAAAGAGTAATCCTACCGGATGTATTGGCCATACGCCCCCCTATCTCACGAAGACCCGCGCCAATCAGCCGACTGCGACAGCGCACCGCCCTTTGAAAAACACCGCCACCAAAAGCCGCATCACTTCCCCAGTTTTGACAGCTTTTCTTGCAGCGCCGCCAATTCGGCCTTGATATCATCAAGCCCCTCATCGGATTTTTCCGCAGGTTTGGCCGGTGCCGCATCCGCCGGACCACCCGTTGGCATCATGCCTCCGGTCATAGCCTTCATGAACGCCTCTTGCTGGGCCTTCATCGCGTCAAATCCGGGCATCTTGGCCAGCGGGTTCATCGCGCCCATGTTTTCCATCATTTTGGATTGCCCGCCTTGCAGCATCTCGAACGACTGCGCAAGAAACTGGGGCACCACGGACATGGACTGGGACGTGTAAGACCGCACCAGATCGGTCAAAACATCGACCGGCAGCACGCTTTCGCCGCGGCTTTCGTGTTCCGCGATGATCTGCAACAGATACTGACGGGTTAGATCGTCGCCCGATTTAAGATCAACAATCTGCACCTCACGGCCCTCGCGGATGAAGGTCGCGATGTCTTCAAGTGTCACGTAATCGGACGTCTCGGTGTTATAAAGACGACGGCTTGCGTAGCGCTTGATCAGTAGTGGCTGTGATGTGTTGGCCAACGTGCGCCCTCCCCGGAGCTGTGTTGCAGTGCAGAGAGAAGCCTATGCTGCAAGTGCGCAAATGGGAAGAGTTTAGTCCACTGGCCTTATCACAAAGAAAAACCGCACTGCGGGGAGGCGCAGTGCGGTTTCTTTAACTCTCAGCGCCCTAGGGAGGAGGAGACGCGAGGTTTATCAGTCACTTACTTTGCAGCAGTGGCTTTCTTTGCAGCAGCAGTCATCTCTGTCTGTGCTTTTTTCGCAGCAGCGGTCATGTCCTCGGACATGTCTTTGCCAGCAGCCATCATCAGTTCCAGTGTTTCTGTCTGAACGGATTTGGCGATCTCGGCGAACGCAGCCATGTGCTCTGCAGCGGCTTCTGCGGATGCAGATGCGAAGTCTGTTACGGACTTTGCGTAGTCAGCTGGCTCTGCTTTTGCAGTGGAAAGCGACGTCATTTTTGTCAGTGTGTCCTGTGCCCACTTCGCGGACAGGTCTGTGGACTTCTGTGCTGCAGTCAAGGAAACAGCGGACAGTTTCTCGGACAATGCAGTCTGTGTTTTGAATGCGTCTTCCATGCCTTTTGTGTCGACCGGGAATGCGCCCATCATGTCTTTCATAACGGCGGTGAAATCTTGTGTCTTAGCAGCCATTGAGGTGCTCCTTTGAAATTATGTGCCGGATCGTGACGGCGTTTCTTGATCTGCATCTTATCTACATGCTGCACTGCGGCATTTCAAGTTTTTTCTGCGCTGCAGCATAAATAAATTACGCGCGGGTCAAGCTGCGGAATTCATTGCAGAATTCCAACAAACACAGGGAAAAATCCCTAATTTTCGCCTATAGGGTGTAGAAATTTACGCCTTTTCGCGCAGAACATAACGGCCCGGAGCAGGCGAAATCGACGGATACGACTCCGACCCCGGTGCACGTGCAGCAATTTTCTTGCCTGACTTTTTGGCCAGCCATTTGCCCCACATCGGCCACCACGACCCCTCATGGGCCTGTGCCCCTGCCTGCCAGTCTTCGGGCGACAGGCTCAGGTCCGTGTTCGTCCAGTGGCCGTATTTCTTTTTGGCGGGCGGATTGACGATGCCCGCGATATGGCCCGACCCCGACAAGATAAATGTCTTGTCCTTCGATCCCATCTTTTGAACCCCGCGATAGGATGATTTCCACGCCGCGATATGATCGCTTTCACACGCAATGGCGCACAGCGGCACATCAACATCGCCGATCTGCGCTTTGATCCCTGCCACGTCAAACCCGTCCGTGGCGAATTTGTCGTCCTGACACAGGCCGCGCAGGTATTGCACCGCCATCTTACCGGGCAGGTTCGTCCCGTCCCCGTTCCAATACAGCAAATCAAACGCCGGGGGCGCCTCGCCCATCATGTAGCTGCGGATCGCGGGCTGATAAATCAGATCATTGCTGCGCAGATAGCTGAACGTGCGGCTCATATAGAACTTATCAAGGAACCCGGCCTCGTTCACCTCCGCCTCGATCCCGTCCACGAAATCATCATCCAGAAACACGCCAACCTCGCCGCGATCGGAAAAATCGGTCAGCGTGGTGAACAACGTGGCGGATTTCACATAATCAAGCCCGCGCGCCTTCATCACCGCCAAAGACATGCTCAGCGTGGTGCCCGCGATGCAATAGCCCACCGCATTCACCTGTTTGACGCCACAAATATCGCGCACGGTCTCAATCGCCGTCAAATACCCGTCTTCTACATAATCCGTCATGGCGATGTCGCGGTAGGTCGCGTCAGGATTGACCCAAGACACCACAAACAACGTGAACCCCTGATCGACGATCCATTTGATCAGGCTGTTCTGTTCTTTCAGATCCAGAATATAGAATTTGTTGATCCACGGCGGAAACACGATCAGCGGCGTTTCATGAACCTTTTCCGTGCTCGGCGTGTATTGGATCAGCTCGAACATATGATTGCGAAACACGACCTCACCGGGTGTCGTGGCCAAATTCTTACCCACGGTGAACGCCGTTTCATCCGCTAGGGACACAACAAGCTCCCCGTCGTTGGCCTCCATATCGTGGATCATGTTTTCCAACCCCCGCACAAGGCTTTCGCCTTCTGTTTCAACGGCTTTGGTCAGGGCATCAGGGTTCGTCGCCAGAAAATTGGTGGGCGACAGCATGTCGACAATCTGGTTGCTGAAATATTCCATCCGGCGCTTTTCGGCAGGATCAAGGTCAAGCCCGGCCACGGTTTTATCCACCGCTTCGGCGTTCAACATGTACTGCTGTTTAAGGAAATTGAAATAAGGGTGGGACTGCCACAACGGGTTCTTGAACCGCTTGTCAGTGGCCGTGTGATCCTCGGGTGCGGCCAGTTTGCCCGATGCCAACGCCTGTTGCGCATCCACAAAATGTTGCAGGGTTTTGCCCCAATATCCGACCTGCTGTTCAATGATCTTGGACGGATTGTTCACCAGATCATGCATATATGACGTCGATGCCTTGGCGTATAAATCCGGCGCAGGGCCCTGCAAATCCTGGGGCACGGACCGTTTATTGGACATCGCCCCGACCAGCCGCTGTGTCAGTTCCTGAATGCGGGCCATGTTTTCTTCTAGCTTGGGCAATGCAGCCGATGGATCGCGGGATTCATCTTTTGTTGATCCATCACTTGTCATATCGCAGTTGCCCTATTCATAATTAGGTATATTGTGCAGGTGCAGCATTTACGCCCCTCCTGTCTGTGTAGCAGGGATTCGTCAATGCAACGACCGCGTCGCGCCTCAAGACCAAAAGGTCGGGTTAAGACGCACCAGCCTTGAGGGCGAGCAGATGAAGTATATGGCAACTTACGACATTATGGAAACCATGCGGAACACGAACGAGTGGATGGGTGCGACAGCGCGCGCCATGGCCTCGTATCCGGCGGTTGCCATGTGGCCCAACCCCGCCATGGAAATGATGCGCGCCTGGGGCGAAGTGACCGAACGCAGCTTTGCACGCATGGTCGCCAAACCCGACTGGAACATCGACAGCGTCACAGCCGAAGACGGGCGCGATCACATCGTATCCACCCGCAAAGTTGTCGAAAAACCGTTCGGCGATCTGATCCATTTCCGCATCGCAGGCCGCCACGAACGCCCGCGCAAGGTTCTGTTGGTCGCGCCGATGTCGGGCCACTACGCGACATTGCTGCGCAAAACCGTCGTGTCCCTGCTCCCCGATTGCGAAGTCTACATCACCGATTGGCACAACGCCCGCGACATCCCCGTCAGCATGGGCAAATTCGACGTCGAAGATTACACGCTGTATCTGGCTGAATTCATGCGCGAACTCGGCCCTGACACCCACGTGATCGCCGTGTGCCAACCCGTTCCGCTGGCGCTCGCCGCCACCGCCTATCTGGCCGAACAAGACCCAAAGGCACAGCCGCGCTCCCTCACCCTGATCGGCGGCCCCGTCGACCCAGAGGCCAACCACACCGAAGTCACCGACTTTGGCCGTTCCGTCACCATGGGCCAGCTCGAAGAAACGATGATCCAGCGCGTCGGTTTCAAATACCCCGGCGTGGGCCGCATGGTATATCCCGGCCTTCTACAACTGGCCTCGTTCATCTCAATGAACAGCGAAACCCATTCCACAGCGTTTCAAAACCAGATCATGGCCGTCGCCAAAGGCGATGCGTCCGACAACGACAAGCACAACAAATTCTATGACGAATACCTCGCCGTGATGGATATGACGGCTGAATTCTACCTCTCGACTGTGCAGCGCATTTTTAAGAACCGCGAAATCGCCACGAATTCCTTTACCGTCGAAGGCAAGCCCGTGGACATCGGCAAGATCACCACCGTCGCCGTCAAAATCGTCGAAGGCGAAAAAGATGATATCTCAGCGCCGGGCCAATGCCTTGCTGCACTTGATCTTCTGACAGGCCTTCCCGACGCCAAAAAGGCCAGCCACCTTGAACCGGGCGCGGGCCACTACGGTATCTTCGCGGGCAAAAGCTGGCGCAACAACATCCGCCCGCTGGTTCTGGATTTCATCGATGCGAATTCCGGCGCGCCCAAAAAGGCCAAATCGGCCAATAAAAACATCGCGGCTGAATGACTGTGGGCGTGGACCTCCCCTTTGCGTGCCAATGCGGCAAGGTCCACGGCCTCTTGCACGACATCACGCCCAGCGCGGGCGGACAGGTTCAATGCCACTGTGATGATTGCCGCCGCGCGATTGTCTGGCTTGGCCAAGCTGACCCCGGGCCAGACGGCGTGCGCTATTTTCAGACCACGCCCAACCGCGTGACATTCCATCAAGGCGGCGACACCTTGTCAGCCTTCACTTGGAAAAGCGAAAAGCTCGTCCGCTGGTTTGCGCCCTGCTGCAACACCGCGCTGTTCAACACGCTCAACAGCCCCAAATGGGCCTTTGCCAGCTTTATGGTGGATCGCATCGCAGATCCCGCGCCCCTCGGCCCCGTCAAAGCCCACGCCTTCGTGCCAAAACCAAATGGCAAACGCGGCCATACCAATGCGCTGGGGTTTATGGGCGGTTTTATCAAACGCACGATCAGCGCGCGCCTGTCCGGCACATGGCGCGATACGCCCTTTTTTGATGATGACGGACAGCCGATTGCGCAGGTGCGCCCCCTCACCCACGAAGACCGCGCGCAAGCGCAGCTTTAACGCAGCACCAACGGCTGGCGCATCCACGCATAAAGCGCCTCTGTGGTGCCTTCGGGGTCTTCCAGCATCGCCATATGCCCGACCCCTTCCAACACGCCCAGTTTGGCATATGGGATCAGTTCGGCCAGAAATTCCTGACGTTTCAGCGGCACGACCTGGTCTTCGGACCCGGCCAAAACCAGTGTCGGCTGGGTGATCCGGCGCAGCGTACCCTGCTGGTCGCGCCGCCGCTGCATCGCACGTTCCTGACGCGCAAACACATCCGCACCTAGTGACAGCGCCATTTCGTTCATATCCGCGATGGCCTGCGCGCGCAGCGGCCCACCGCCCACATGACGGGGCAAAATTTCACGCTCCAGCATCTGTTCAAACCGCCCCGATTTCGCGCCAATCATACGCGGTTCACGGTCCGCGGCCTCTTGTGGGGTGTCAGACAACGGGTTGGTGCCAATCAACGCCAGCCGGATCACCCGTTCCGGCGCGCGGCGAAACAGCTCCAGCGCGATAACGCCGCCCATTCCATGCCCACACAGCGCGAATTTCGCTGGCAAGGATGACAATAGACCGGATGCGATTTCTTCGATCCGGTCGCCTGTGCAGACGGGCGCGATGGTCACCGGGCGCTCATAGCTCAGCACAGTCAGCTGCGTCGCCCAAACACGTGCGTCACACATCATACCTGGCAAAAGGACGAGGGGTTCTGCCATGACTGCCTTTGCATAAATTGGGATTACGGTTGCCCTGATTGTTCATGGCAGCGCCCCAGACGCAAGCCCAATCTACAGCTGTCTGGCCCAGCCAATGATACGGCTCGCCAACGGGGCGGTTTGGGCGGGGCTAAACACATCCCCCGCCATCACATGCCCCATTTTATCGTCCTGCGGGCCCTGCACCAGAATGTCCTCAGCCACATCGCCACCCCACCGCGCCATCACACGGCGGGTCTTGGCGGGGCTGACAACCTGATCGTCCTCACAAAAGGCGAAATAGGCAGGGGTGGTGATCGCCTCAATCCGGCTCGCCATGGCGGCGCGCACCGCATCCGCCATCGTGAACACCGCCTGCGTGTCATATTTCACAGTCCACAACGCAGCATGGGTGTCCGAAATCGGATCAAACGACCGCTCCTTGCCTACCAGAAACGGCCCCCAACTGCGCACCGCTGGCATCTGCAACAACCCATGCGCCAGCATATGGCGCAGCCCGTAATTCGGTGACACATGCACAACGCCCTTGGCCTTGGCACCGCGCGCCAGGGCTGTCGTCAACAACGTGCATCCGGTGGAACAGCCCATAACAATCACCTCACGGCCCAACGCCGCACCAATCGCCAAGGCCTCATCTACGTCCCGTTCCCAATCGGGCAATCGCGCGCGCCCCATCGCGGCGCCGCCCTGCCCGTGCCCCGTCAGGCGGGCGAAATAGATGTTCGCGCCCAGCGCCTTGGCCACCAGATCGGGCAGCGGGCGCACCTCGGCCCCTGTCGCTGAAAACCCGTGAATATAGACCAGCGCAATATCCGTCTGTTGCACCCCGTCGTGCCACACAATCTGGCGCGCACATCCGGGCCGCACACCGCCAACAGCCGCCTCTTGCGCGGCCATCCATCCTTCAAGGTCAGCCAGTTCAGGCAACATGCAACGCCCTCCGCTCTAAGGGTCGATACAACGCGATCAACCCGACAATCGCCAGCGCCAAAATCCCCGCCGGCACCAGCGTCACGGCCCAGTGCAACGCGCCCAGCGCCGCGGCGGGCTGCTCTGCCACACCGGCAGTCGTTTCAACCCAACCATATGCGCCCAAAATCGTGCCCAGTATCAGGGGCGCAAAGGCATTCGCCGCCTTTTGCCCAAACAACCAGATGGCCGAAAACGCGCCCTCAATCGCCTCACCGGTGTCGCGGCGCGTCACATCCATCAGGTCCGGATACATCGCCCAAGGGATCTGCTGATACGACCCGTTGGTCATCCCCGCCAACACAAACATCCCCGCCACAGCCGTCACATTGACAGATGGCAAAACCGAATACAGCCCGAACAACAACACAATATATAGGCAAAGACCCAGCACCAACGCCCCTAACTTGCCAAGGCGCGCGGATGCAAACACCCACCCAGCCTGGCTCAGGATCGACCCGACCGTAAAGGACGCAAACATCAGGCTCAGCACGCTCAGCGCTTTGGCCGCACCCGACAGTGGTGTATCGCCCGTGTCCACCACCAGATAAATCGCCGCAAACGGCAGGCCCGCGGTGATCAACGCAATCGCCAGTGTCATCACACCATACAGCACCGCCAGCATCACAAAGGCGCGGTTGGAAAACACCAATGACATCATGCGCACAGGGCTCACGCTTGACGGGGTTTCGATCTTGGGCGCGCGGCGGGTGGCAAACACCGACATCCAGATCGCCCCGATGATCAATGGCGTCACCGTCAGCGCGGCCACGGAATACCCTGATCCGGCCGCAATCCCGGGGATCAACGCACCGCCCACCAAAATCCCGACAGACGCGAACCCCATGCGCCACGCGGTCATGGCTGATCGTTCACGCCCGTCCTGCGTGATCTCTCCAGCCATGGCACCGTAAGGAATAGCCACCATCGTAAACCCAAGCGTCGCAATCATGAAAAACCCCAAAACCCAGGGCAACGCGGCCACACCGATCAATCCGGCTGGCACAGAAAACAGCCCCACCATGCCGACACACATCACAACCGCGCCCGCAATCATCCACGGCGCGCGGCGGCCCCAACGGGTGTGGGTCTTGTCGCTCAGATAGCCAACCAGCGGATCAGTAATCATGTCGAACACCAAAACCCCCGTCGTCGCCATCCCCGCAATCTCAACCGGAACGCCCAGCACGGATGTCAGATAGGCAAACACCAACAGCTGTTTGACCACGACAAAGACGACAACGCCCATGTCCGCCAGCCCCCAACCTGCCTTTTGTCCCAAAGATAATGCCATGCCGTGCCCTCCCGATGCGCGTTTGTCAGACCCTAGCCACGCGACCCCATAATTCCCTAACCAAACGTTGGGTCACAGGCCCGCCCCTCGTCTGAGCTTCTTAAATATTCTGGGGGAGTCCGCAGGACGGGGGCTAGCCCCCAGCCCCGCCCGCCGCAGGCGCAAGCACATCGTTTATCGCGCTGACAATCAGCGGCAAACACCGCGCGTCAGAAAACGAATGATCCGCCCCGTCCACCAATGTCAGGCGCATGTCGGGGCTGTCGGCGTGTTCCAGCAGGCGTATCGCGGTCTGTGTCGTCACCGATGTATCCGCCGTCCCTTGCAAAAACCGCACCGCGAATGGCAAGGGCAGCGGCGTGCGCATTACCAACCGCGCGCGCCCCTCTTCGATCAACCGCTTGGTGATGATGTAGGGATCGCCGTATTCCGATGGCACGGCCACACGGCCCGCGCTTTCCAGCTCTGCTTTTTGGGCATCGCTAAAGCCCGCCCAAAACCCGTCTTCGGTAAAATCCGGTGCAGTCGCGATCCCGACCAACCCTGCAACCTTTTCAGGCATCGCGCGCGCGATTTGCAGCGCGATCCAGCCACCCATGGATGATCCAACCAGCACCACGGGCCCCTCGATCAGGCCCAGCGCGGCCACTGCGTCTTCAAACCAATCGCCAATACAGCCATCCTCGAACGCTTCGCTGCTTTGCCCATGGCCCGAATAGTCAAACCGCAAAAAAGCGCGGCCAGAATCACGGGCCCAGTTTTCAAGGAAAACCGCCTTGGATCCGCACATGTCAGACTTGAACCCGCCCAAAAACACGACCGTCGGCCCCGCACCGGGCGTCAGATGGTAGGCAATATCGCGGTCCTGCGCGGTATGAAGTCTTTCAACCATTTCAATCCCCTAGGCTAGTTTCCCCGCACCCTAGCGCAGCCGTGCGGTTAGGTAAATCACGTTACACTATTGTCACGTGACTAAATACTCACATATAAAGCCCCCATGGAACCCATTTTCAAAGCCCTCGCCGATCCGACCCGCCGCGCCCTTCTGGATGCCTTGCGCACACAAGACGGCCAAACCCTGACTGAACTCGAAGCCGCGCTCGAAATGACACGCTTTGGCGTGATGAAACACCTGAACCTGTTGGAGGACGCAAACCTGATCGTCACCCGCAAGTCTGGTCGCTTCAAACACCACTACCTCAACGCGCTGCCTTTGCAGGACCTGATGGACCGCTGGGTCGCCCCGTTTTTGCAACCACAGGCCAAAGCCCTCTCCGATTTGAAAACCAAACTTGAAAAGGACACCAATATGTCGAAACCCGATTTCATGATGCAAACGTTTATCCGCTGCACCCAAGACGCCCTTTGGGATGCACTGACGCAAGCCGATGACATGGCGCGCTATCACTTTGCCTGCAACACCGTGCAAGGCAACGCCAAGGTCGGCGACGCCACGACATTCATCCTTCCCCACGGCGAAGCAATGTTGCGCCAGGTCACCACCGCGCTTGATCCGAAATCCAAAATCGCCATGACGTTTGAACCGCTGTTCATGGGCCCCGACGCCCCGCCCAGCCACATGGTTTACTTGATCGAACCCCAAGGCGACACCTGCAAGCTGACGATCGAACACTACGACATGGCACCGGGCCAGGATGGCTTTGCCGAAGGCTGGGCCCGCCTCGCCGCGTCCCTCAAATCCTTCCTTGAGACGGGTGAACCGCTCAAGGCGGCGATGTAGGGGGCACGACACATGGATTTTCCAACCGAACTCGGCATTCTCACCTGCCTGATGATCCTCGCGGCCTCGCTGTGGATTCCTTTCATCGTCGGCTCTGCCAATTTGAAAGAAGGCGATCTGCCGGAAGGCGCGCCAGATGGCTTCATTCGCCCCCACAACATTCATCTGATGCCCGATTGGATCGCACGGGCGTTTCGCGCGCATATGAATTTGCTGGAACAGGCGTTTCCCTTCGCGGTGCTGGTGCTGATCATTGACCGGCTCGATGGGTTCACCGCCCTCACCTACTGGACGGCCATCGCGTTTTTCTGGCTGCGCGTCGCCCATGCCATTGGCTACATTTCCGGCCTCGCGCTTATGCCCGTCCGCCCGCTGATTTTTACCGCCGGATGGGTCTGCACCTTGATCATGGCCTATTCGGTCTTCGCCGCCGCCTAAGCCAAAATCCCAAATCAGCGTTTTATCCAGCGTGGTCCGCACCTTAGCGGGCCGCGCCTTTTTGTGCCCAGCACTCACCCATACCAGACCCATACCGGACCCATACCAAACCCATATCGCCAAATCCGCAGTCTTGACGCAGTATTCCCAATCGGCGACAAGGCAGCGAACATAACCCGCAACCGGACGCTTCGTAGGCGTCAAACTGACGAGGAGCCCAAGATGGCCCAAATCTCCCTTACATTTCCCGATGGCAATTCACGCGACTATGACGCTGGCGTAACCCCTGCTGACGTGGCCGCATCTATCGCCACATCGCTTGCCAAAAAGGCAATCAGCGCCACCGTGGACGGTGAACACTGGGATATGCAGTGGCCCATCAACGCCAGCGCAAGCATCGCCATCAACACCATGAAAGACGAAGCCCCCGCGCTGGAACTGATCCGCCATGACCTCGCCCATATCATGGCGCGCGCGGTGCAGGAAATCTGGCCCGATACACAAGTCACAATCGGCCCTGTCATCAAAGATGGCTGGTACTACGATTTTGATCGCAAAGAACCCTTCACACCCGACGATCTGGCCACCATCGAAAAGAAGATGAAGGAAATCATCAACAAGCGCGACGAAATCCGCACCGAGGTCTGGGACCGTGACGCAGCGATCAAACACTATGAAAACAAGGGCGAACCCTACAAAGTCGAACTGATCGAAAGCATCCCGGGCAACGAAGACCTGCGCATGTACTGGCATGGCGACTGGCAGGATTTGTGCCGTGGTCCGCATTTGCAAAACACAGGCCAGGTGCCGGGCGATTCATGGAAACTGATGTCCATCGCAGGTGCGTATTGGCGCGGCGATAGTGACCGCGCCATGTTGCAGCGCATCTATGGTGTCGCGTTCCAGAACAAGGAACAGCTGCGCGCGCACATGAACATGCTCGAAGAAGCGGCCAAACGCGACCACCGCAAACTGGGCCGCGAAATGGATCTGTTCCACATGCAAGAAGAGGCCCCCGGCCAGATCTTCTGGCACCCCAACGGCTGGCACATTTTCACAACCCTACAAGACTACATGCGCCGCAAACAGCGCGCGGGTGGTTATGTCGAAGTTAACACCCCTCAGGTAGTTGATAGAAAACTCTGGGAGGCCTCCGGCCACTGGGAGAAGTACCAAGATCACATGTTCATCGTTGAAGTCGACGAAGAACATGCCCGTGAAAAAGCGGTCAACGCGCTAAAGCCGATGAATTGCCCTTGCCATGTTTTAATTTATAATCAAGGGCTTAAGTCATATCGCGACCTGCCGCTGCGTATGGCAGAATTTGGATCGTGCAACCGTTACGAGCCCTCAGGGGCGCTGCACGGCATTATGCGCGTGCGCGGCTTCACCCAAGACGACGCGCATATTTTCTGCACAGAAGACCAGATCGAAGAGGAAACAGCGCAGTTCATCACCTTCCTGTCCGAGGTGTATAAAGACCTCGGGTTTGAAGACTTCAGCATCAAATTCTCCGACCGCCCTGAAAAGCGCGCCGGCAGTGATGAGGTCTGGGACAAAGCGGAAGCCGCGCTGCTCAAGGCGACACGCGCCGCAGCTATTGAACCAACCCTGAACCCCGGCGAAGGCGCGTTTTACGGCCCAAAGCTCGAATTCGTGCTGACAGACGCAATCGGGCGCGATTGGCAGTGTGGCACCCACCAGGTGGATTTCGTCCTGCCCGAACGGCTGGACGCAAGCTACATCGGCGCGGACGGCGAAAAGCACCGCCCAGTTATGTTGCACCGCGCCCTGCTGGGATCGTTCGAACGGTTCATTGGCATCCTGATCGAAGAACACGCAGGCAAACTGCCGTTCTGGCTGGCCCCGCGGCAGGTTGTCGTGGCGTCGATTATTTCGGACGCCGATGACTACGTGCATGACGTGGTCGCAGCACTAAAGGCCGCAGGCGTGCGCGCCGAGGCCGACATCCGCAATGAAAAAATCAACTATAAGGTCCGCGAACACTCGGTCGGCAAGGTTCCAATCATCCTTGCGTGCGGCGCGCGCGAGGTCGAAGAACGCACCGTGTCCGTGCGCCGCCTTGGCGAAAAGCAGACTTCTGTAACATCTTTGGATGCCATCGTGGAAGAACTGCAAAAATCGGCCACACCACCCGACCTTTTGTAACATTCCAGCGCAGATGCGTGTTACAGGCCCGTCCCTCAAAAAGGGGCGGGCCTTTGTTTTCAGCGCCTTAGCATCAGCTACGTTCTAACGGGCGATAACGCACACGCGATGCACGGCGCTGTGAATAGCTTGTTAAGCCCCCCCCGACATAAGGTGTCCTCAGTCGCCAATGACGGCGCTAATCTGCAACTGAACAACAGGAATTCATATCATGTCCAAGACAACAACAACCCTCGCCCTCGCAGCATCCGTCGCAACAGCAATCGCTGGTCTGTCCACAGCCGCACACGCACAATCCAACGAAAAGTGCTACGGCATTTCCCTTGCTGGCGAAAACGACTGCGCAGCGGGCCCGGGCACAACATGCGCCGGTACATCCACAGTTGATTATCAGGGCAACGCTTGGACATTCGTTCCAGCTGGCACATGCGAAACAACAATGATCGACGGCATGGACGGCGTTGAGCGCATGGGTTCCTTGGAAGAGCTTGACCGCGACATGGCTGGCTAAGCCATCCCAAACCACTCTACAAAGACGCCCATCCACATTAGGGTGGGCGTCAACATATCTACCCCATTGATACAGGTGCCCCATGCTAGACGCCACTCGCAAATCCCTGCCCCACACGCCCGGCGTCGGCTATAAAGCCCAACATTTCAATGACATCATGGCGGATGCGGGGCCCGTCGGCTGGCTCGAAATTCATGCCGAAAACTACATGGGGATGGGCGGCCGCCCCCTCGCGCAGCTGCGCCATTTGTCCGAAAAATTCCCGTTTTCCGTCCACGGCGTCGGGCTCAGCATCGGTGGCGAAGGCCGCCTTGATGCCGATCATCTGGCGCGTTTGAAGACCCTGTGTGACTGGCTAAACCCCGCCAGCTTTAGCGAACACCTCGCGTGGTCCACCCATGACAGCGCCTTCCTGAACGATCTGCTGCCCCTGCCCTACACGCAAGCAACGGTGAAACGCGTGGCCGATCATATCGACGAAGTCCAATCCACGCTTGGCCGCCAGATGCTGCTGGAAAACCCGTCCAGCTATTTGGCCTTTGCGGAATCCGACATGAGCGAAACTGATTTCCTAGCAGAGATCGCAGCGCGCACCGGCTGTGGGTTGCTGCTGGATGTAAACAACGTCTTCGTCAGCGCCACCAACCTCGGCTATTCGCCGCAAGAATACATAGACGCCTACCCCCTTGATCATGTGGGGGAAATCCACCTCGGCGGTCATGATGAGGACGAGGACGAAACAGGCGCGCCCCTGCTGATTGACAGCCACGGCGCGCACGTGGTGGACCCTGTTTGGGCGCTGCTGGGCTACACCCTTGCCAAATCGGGGCCAAAACCGTTGTTGATCGAATGGGACACCGACGTTCCCGAATGGGCCGTACTGGTTGAGGAAACCAAACGCGCAGAAACTGCATTGGCCCTCACATGATCACCACACAAACACAGTTCCGCACAGCCCTGCTGGACCCGTCCAGCCCGCCACCCGATGGCCTGCGCAACCCTGATGGCGTACAAGCCACCAAACGGTTTGACGTCTACCGCAACAACGTCGCCGTCAGCCTGACCGACGCATTGGAAACCGCGTTTCCCGTGGTGAACAAACTGGTCGGGACCGATTTTTTCCGCGCGATGGCAGGGGTTTACCTGCGCGCCCACCCGCCCACATCGCCCGTGATGATGTTTTATGGCAGCGACATGCCGGACTTTCTGGCCGCCTTCGCCCCCGCGCAATCGGTTCCGTATTTGCCCGACGTCGCACGCCTCGAACTCGCCCTGCGTCACAGCTACCACGCCGCGGATGCTACCCCTATGGCCCCCGATGCTTTGGGCCAGATCGCACCTGACACCCTGCCAAACGTGACGTTTACCTTCGCCCCCTCAGTGCATCTGATCGCGTCCAAATACCCGCTGCATTCCATCTGGTGGGCCAACACCCATGGCGGCGAGGTGTCGAAATCCGCACAACCAACCCTTATCACTCGGCCCGAATTTGACCCCGCCGTTGATGCCCTCACGCCTCAACAGGCGGCGGTTCTGGCGGCCTTGATAGCGGGGGACCCCCTCGGTGCTGCCCTGCGCCACGGTGGCGCTGATTTTGATCTCGGCACACTCCTCGGCCTCCTCCTGTCCCGCAACGCCTTGATTTCAATACAGACCTGAAAGAATACCCAATGATCGCCCTTTATGACCGCACAGCCCAAACCCTCAACGCATCAGCGGACAGCATCCTGCCCACGCTCGCGCGCTTCGTGTTCGCCGCAACATTGATGTTTTACTTCTGGAACTCGGGCCTCACGAAATTTGACGGCTCACCGTTCACCCCGGGCGTCGGCGGCTATGCACAGATCTTCCCCAAAGCGATGGAGGCCGTGGCCTATGACATTTCGCAAATGTCCATCTTTCACTGGGCCGTTGTGGTTGCGGGCACATTGGCAGAATTCATCCTGCCGTTCCTGATCGTCATCGGCCTCTTCACCCGCTTCGCCGCCTTCGGCATGATCGGCTTTGTGATCGTGCAATCCCTGACAGACCTTTATGGCCACGGCGGGATCGAACACGCCGAAACCCTTGGCGCATGGTTTGACGGCCTGCCAACCGGCACGATCCTGGATCAGCGCGCGTTCTGGGTGCTTCTGCTGGTCACACTTGTCCTCAAGGGCGCAGGGCCACTGTCCGTGGATCGCCTGTTGTCGCGCAACCGCTAAAAGTGGGCTTTTTCCTCATCCGGTTTTCCGGCGGCGATGGCCAATAGCCCGCCAAGCCCGGCAAACCCGATGGGGAACATCGTCGCCACATTGAACCCGAACGCAAAGTAAAACGCCGCCGCCCCCAAAAGCATCGCGATGCCACCCCACAGCGCACGCGACTTGGCCATGGCCCCGCCCGCGATGCACAACAATGGCGCGATAAAGCTGGCGAATTGCACAAAACCGGGGTTTTCAAACAACCCCAACTGGCCCGCCTCGGGCACCTCGCGGGTCAATTCGACCCAACCGAACCCGAACAGCCCTACAAAAATGCCGATAAATCCGGCGATCAGGCCCAAGACCCCTGCTGCGTTTCGCATTATTCTACTCCTATTGCGGCGCGCACATCGGGCGTCCAGCCCTGATACCACGTGCCATTCGCCTCAATCACGGGGCGTTTCATCAATGTCGGGTGGTCGGCCAACAATTCGGCGGGATCACGGGCGCGCTCTACCTCAGACAGGCCCCGCCACGTGGTTGATCGGGTGTTCAACGCCGCCGCACCGAAAGCGTCCAAAATCGCGGCGCGGTCTGCATCGCTGATCCCGTCGCTGCGCACATCGATCACCTCGACCTCGCGCGGTGCCAAAGATTTAAGCGCCTTGCGACAAGTATCGCATGTTTTTAGACCAAAGAACCGCATCTGTGCCTCCTGTTGCGACATCCCGCGCACCATTGCTGCTCTGCGCGGATTTGTCATTTGCCTTTTTCACACACGACCTAAGATTAACGTCACGGCGGGGCAAGAGGCCCCTTAAGGCAAGTGAAGGAGACTATCATGCCCAAAGGCACAGTGAAGTGGTTCAACACAACCAAAGGCTTCGGCTTTATCGCACCAGAAGAAGGCGGCGCGGACGTGTTCGTGCACATCTCGGCGGTGGAACAATCGGGCCTGACAGGTTTGGCCGATGACATGGCGATCGAATACGAACTGATCGAGGGCCGCGACGGGCGCAAGATGGCCGGTGACCTGAAGGCGGTCTAACCCGTCTTTTCCACCAGTTTTGCCAATAAATCACGTACCTGCTGGGGTGTCAGCGGGTACAACGGGTTGTGCTGCGTGGTTTGCGTGTGTGTATTCATACGCTGAGCATGGGCCTTTGTACCCCGCGCTGTCAGGGGAGAATGGCGCCCCCCTTCCCCATGCCGCCGCTAGAGCCACGCCCCGCGCGCCGCGTCGTCCCATCCCAGCGTGTATGTGGTGCCATCCGTAATCACAGGCCGCGCCATGAGGGCGGGAGTGTCGGCCAATTGCGCATCCGCCTCGCTCTCGCGCATCCACGCGTTGAGGTTGCGGTAGGCTTGGGATTTATGATCCACCAGATTGTCGCCAAACTCGGCGAGCAATACGGCCCATTCATCCTCAGACATGGGCTCCGCGCGCACATCGCGGAAGGTGACTTTGTGGCCACCTTCGGTCAAAGCCTTCTCGGCCTTTTTGCATTCAGAACAGGTGGGGAGGCCGTAGAGGATCATGGGTGGGGCTTTCGGTTGTTTGGGCGACTGTGCCTAAAATCCATCTGAAATGCCACCACCCTATCGGCGACCCACGCGCCTGACCCAGGGTGGGTGCGGAACGCGCCCTCCCGTGGGGAGGGTCAGGCGCGTGCGAAACGGAGTTTCGCTCTTATGAAGCCTATTTCTGACTAATCGATACTCTGACGAAATCATCCTCAGTCTCTTTGCCAAACTCCTTATACCAGACTTCGTCTAGATCACTGGAATTCACCGCTATCACTGAATTACTGTACTTTACAAAAAGTCCGTTGATCCGTTTCATGTCTTCATCATCAAGGGGAATTGGTTCGAAAAAATCTTCACGGCCATGAACTTTAATCATAATACGTGGATGTAAGACGAGATAAAATTCTCCCGATTCGTCAGGTAACTGTACTATTCGACTACTGTTGGCTTGTTCACTTGCAATATTGTTAATCAAGAACGGTTGTGAACCAAGAATAAAATTGCGTGCGTTGTTTTCCGGTATACAAAACTGAAAGCCTCTTTTGGCAATTTCGATCACAAATGAATCGATATTAGATGTGGCGGCCTGACTAGCTAACTCCCCTAGTAATACACGTTCCCTCCCATATCTTTCATATGCGATATCAGCATTTTTACCTCGTTCTATCCATCGGGATATACGATGCAGAAACAAACCAAATCTAACCCTAGGTAAAGCAGCTAAATGGTTAAGAGTGGTGGGATTCCGTATGAAAGTCCTCGCGAGCAACCTAGCAAAGAACAGACGTTGGAGCAAAGTCACCTCGAAACGTCCAGTCGATTCGAAACTTTCAATTAGTTCCTTAATAGTCGCTACTGATTGATCATCGACTTCGTCATCTAGTGCCTTCTCAGCTTCACTGTTCCGCGTTCCATCAACTGCCCACTTTGCATAAAGGTAGTCGACAGAATGCACGCTCGTTGGGTTTCTAAGCTCTAAATTTTCAGAAACGCTTTTGTCCCAAAGGGTGACCTTTCCGCCAGCACCAAGAAACTGAGCAATTATCGACTTTGCTACAAAGTGATTTTTTTTATACTTCGGAGCCAACTTTTACCCCCCAACAACTCCCATAAACTCACGCCACTCGCCCTTGCTCATCCCTGACGTTTCCTGCGTGACCTTTTCCCCAGCCACCATCTTGCGGATACATTCCAACGCTTTGCCAGACAACGTGGCCCCGCCCAAGCGGTAGTCTTCGAAAGCTCCGTAGGCCGCTGGCACCCAGTCTTTGACCATTTCGCAGATCGCATCGGCGTAGACGCGGATTTCGTATTGGGCGTGTTTGTCCGCGCGCAGGCGCAGGAAGTGGAACAGGTTGTGCAGATCGACCTTCCAGTACCACTGGGTGTAGATGTTCGCCGGAAGGTTCATGCGGGCCAGTTCGCGCGCCAGCCCCTGTTGGCCTTCGTCAGAAATCATTTCTTCGTAGTGGTCATAGGCGCGGCCTGCATCGTCTTTCAAATACCGCAGCACGCGTTCGGCTTCTTCGCCCGTCAGCGCCTCACCACGGCCTTGGTTGTTCACGACAGATTGGGCGGCCAAATCCTCAGCGCGTGGGATATAAAACTCGCGATCAAGGATGGAATAGCGTGCGGAGTATTCGTTGACGTTGGCCGTGCGGTGCCTGATCCATTGGCGGGCCACAAACACAGGCAGTTTGACGTGGAGCTTAATCTCGCACATCTCGAACGGGGTGGAATGCCAGTGGCGCATCAAATAGCGGATCAGGCCTTCGTCGTTTTGCACCGATTTCGTGCCGCGCCCGTAGGACACGCGGGCGGCCTGACAGATCGCTTCGTCGTCGCCCATGTAATCAATGACGCGCACAAAACCGTGGTCGAGGACATCAACCGCTTTGTACAGATGCTTCTCCATCCCCGGCGACACCGCGCGCAACGTCGGCTGTGTGGCTTGGCGCAGTTCGTCGATTTCGGCCTGTTGTTCGGGGGTCACGGGCATGGGTCTGTCCTTTGTTTCGCGAGAATGTCGGAGGCGGTGATTCTGCCTAAAGTGATGGGATACACTATATCTACGCAAACTTGTGGCGAAAACCGCGATATCCAGTGGGATTTCACGTGAACCCCGCGTTGACTTGAGGCGCGCAATTTCCGACTATGGGCGCAACGACGCACAACCGCGCACATACAGTCTGGGACACGATGTCATGAGCAGAATTTTCACCGCCCTCGCGTTGGTCGCCTCTTTGGCCGCCTGCGATTCAGCCAATCCCTTTATGGCAACCGAAGAAGAAGACGCGGGCGACGCGCCGGTTATCGACGACGGTGAGGAAGTCACGACAGAAGGTATCCCCACGTCATTGGCCGACGATTTGCGGTCTGTCGCGTTTGATCCGACATTGGGGACGTTGTTCGTCGATCTGGCTGCTCTGGATCGTTCTGACACGGATATTCCGTTATCAGAATACACGCCAAACCCTGGCCTGGCGACGACGGAAATGTTGGCGCAGGGCTATCAAGTGTTCAGTTACCAAGACGACGCACTTGATCGTATGTTCGTGGCAATTGCCGCCCAAAGCTCCGATGGGTCCGTCGTTGGCGCTGTCGTGATGGACGGTGGCCAGTTCACCAAATTCTTTAGCGGCGGTTTTTACGCGACCGATGGCAACTACACACCTGGCAACCCTACAAATGATACGGGTCTGGTCAGCTACGCGGGTGTTTACGCCGGTTTGTCCAACCTTGATGGCGACGGCGCGGCTTTGCTTCCCCTCCCCGCTGATACAGATGACGCCATCAGGCCCGATCAGCCGGCACAGATTGTCGGCAATATCTTTATCAACGCGGATTTTCAGGACAACACGATCAACGGCGCGATCTATGAGCGGTCCTTTTCCAACCTCAGCGCGGGTCTAACGACGCTGCTTGGCGGCGTCGAACTGGATGATGTGTTTTTAATCCCGGCGACAATCACAACCGAAGGCACGTTCTTGGGCACCGTTGAAAACCCGGCACAAGAAAGCATTGGTGCGTATGGTGGCACGTTTGGTGGAACCGAGGCGGCAGGCGTTGCCGGTACGACCAACCTTGATGGGGACTGGATACCAGCGATTGATAACGAGATCGAGTTTGGCGTGTTTGTGCTGACCCAATGTGGCCAGACTGGTGAGGATGCTCTTTGTGACGCAATTCCGGTTAACCCAGACCCTTAAGCAGGCCTTAGCCTTTCTTTTTATCTGGTTAAGCTCCCCCTCTCTGTCACAAACGTTCGAACTGAGCCTCGAGGAGGGGCGCGTTGCGGCACGTCAAGCAGCCCTTCAGGGACAATTTGAGCTGGCACGTGATTTTGCGCTGGCGCTGACGGATGCAGATGCCGATGACCGCGACGCCCTTATTGTTCTGGCTGCCGTTCAGCCGAAATTGGGTGCTGCGCGCGATGGTCGCCGTGCCGGTGTGCGGGCGTTTCGATTGTCACAAACTGACGATGAACGCTACGAGGCCGCGCGCCTGACGGCCCTCGCGGCAGCAAACGAAGAACGATATACGCTCAGCCAAATCTGGCTGCGCCGGGCTGCGGTGAATGCACCGGATGAACGCGCGTTTCGCCAGACACAGCAGGATTACCGTGGCGTGCGAAACCTTAACCCGTGGTCGGTGCGGCTTGGATTTTCGATTACGCCATCCAGCAATGTGAACGGCGGAACGGATTCAGAATTCAATATTATTGACGGGGTCACGAACCCTGACGGGACACCCTTGGTCGGGGTTTTTAGCGGTGCCGCGCGCGCCCTGCCCGGTACCATCGGCGTGGCCGACGTCCGTTTGGCCTACGATGTGTCACGCAGCGCACAGCGGCGCACGACGCTGGGTGCCCGCGCCTACGCCCGGGCCGTTTGGCTGAACAATGAAGCACGCACAATTGCACCCGACAGCAGAAATTCGGATTTTGGATCGCAGATTCTGGAATTTTCACTGGATCACAGCCAACGGGCGGGCGTCGGAACTGTGTCAGCACAAGCCCTGATCGGCGCATCGTGGTTTGGCGGTGATCTAAGCCGCACGTATCTGCGCGGCCGATTGGGGTATGCGATTCCGGTGGGGGAACGGACGCGGCTGTCTGTGGTTGGCAGGCTTGAATCCATCGACCTCAACACGACATTCCCACGCACCAATCAGGACCGCAGCCTTAGCACAACGCTGACCCATTTTACCGACACAGGAAACCGGATCACGGCAGCCCTGTCGGTGTCGGGGCAATCGTCTGAACAACCCAATGAGCGTTTTGAATCCGTCACAGGCCAGATCACATACACCTGGGCCGATCCAATCGGCCCGATTGAGCTGTCCGTGGCCGCGGGCGTGTCTTTGGCCGACTATCGTGACTACACGATCCTTGTGCCCGTCCCTGGTGGGCGACAGGACACGCGGATTTTTGGTAGCATCAGCGCGGTTTTTCCGGGCATCGATTACGCGGGCTTCGTGCCCGTCGTCACATTGGGTGTGCAGGATACGCAAAGCAATGTCAGCCGGTTTCAACGGGATGAATATTCTCTCAATATTGGTGTGCGTTCCAGCTTCTGACACTGGTCGCCACCGCTGCGCGTGCTAGGCTCTCTCCCATCACCAAAGGAGAAAACATGCCCCTGAAATACCTACACACCATGGTGCGCGTCAAAGATCTCGACGCGTCGATCGCATTTTACAAACTTTTGGGAATGGTTGAACGCCGCCGCAGCGAAAGCGAAGGCGGGCGGTTTACGCTTGTGTTCATGTGCCCACCCGATGACGCCGACGGCCACAATGATGTGGAACTGACGTACAATTGGGACGGCGATGATGGCCTACCTTCAGACAGCCGCCACTTTGGCCACCTCGCCTATACATGCGACAATATTTATGAACTTTGCCAACACCTTATGGACAATGGCGTGACGATCAACCGCCCCCCGCGCGATGGGCATATGGCGTTCGTGCGCAGCCCTGACAATGTGTCGATCGAATTGTTGCAAGCAGGCGATGCCCTCGAAAAAGCGGAACCGTGGGCCAGCATGGACAACACAGGTTCTTGGTAAAAACATTAATCTTGGTGGCAGGTTTGACGATGTGGGGACACGGCGCGCAGGCCTGCCGCCTCGCTTTAGTGCTAGCGATGGATGTGTCCAGTTCGGTCGATGCGACCGAAGACGCGCTCCAGCGTGCGGGGCTTGCCGCCGCCCTGGTTGCCCCCTCTGTGCGCGATGCGTTTTTCGCCAGTGACGCCCCTGTCGCATTGGCTGTGTTTGAATGGTCGGGCCGCAATGATCAAAGACTGATCCAAGACTGGGTCTTGATCGAAAACGAAGCCACCTTGACGCAAGTGGCAACACAAATCGCAACAACACGCCGCATCGTTGCCGAACGTCCAACGGCCCTTGGTTATGCTTTGGGGTTTTCGGCGGGGTTGCTGGCAGTGGCACCCGATTGTGCAGCGCAGACCATCGATGTGTCTGGCGACGGTTTGAACAATGACGGGTTTGAACCCCGCCAAGCCTATGATGTCTTCGATCTAGACGGGGTGACAGTGAACGGCCTTGTCATTGAAGAACCCGATGATGCGGCATTTCGCGAAGGGCAGATCGATCTGCTGTCTTACTATGTACAAAACGTCATCCAAGGCCCCGCCGCGTTTGTTGAATTCGCAGACGGGTTTGAGGATTTTGCCCGCGCGATGGAGGCAAAGCTGATCCGCGAATTGGGCGTGTTGATGATTGGCCAAAATGCCGCTGTTTCAGACGAGCATGGCGGATGATCAGGGCCATTTCTTTCGCGGTTTTGTGTGCTTTTTCTATCGCATCGCCTGCATCGGCGCAAAACTGTCGACAAGCACTGGCGCTTGGCCTTGATGTGTCTGGGTCCGTTGATCGGCGTGAATACCGGTTACAATTGGACGGTTTGGCCGATGCGCTCGGTCATCCTGACGTTGTTGACGCCCTTTTGTCGCAAATGGATGCCCCCGTGCGGTCTGGCCATTTATGAATGGTCTGATCCCACAGACGCCCGCATTGTTCTTGACTGGACAGACGTCACCGACGAGGCACGCCTTCTTACCATTCAGTCCACATTGCGCAGCACCCAGCGCGCAGATATGGGGCCAAGCACAGGCCTTGGCGCGGCATTGCAAACCGGATTTGCCTTGCTTGAACGGCAACCGGACTGCTGGACGCGAACCCTAGACATTTCCGGCGATGGCAAAGGCAATACCGGCCAGCGCCCGCAAGACGTTACAGGTACCCCAAACGGTGTCACCGTCAACGGATTGGTCATCGGCGTGGACGATGGCAACTTCGGGCACGAACGCGACCTGCAAATAGGCGAATTGACCGCCTATTACACGGCCTATGTCATCCGCGGCCCCAACGCCTTTGTTGAAACGGCCCTCGGGTTTGAGGATTATGCCAATGCCATGCGACGCAAGCTGTTGCGCGAACTAACGACCCTCGCCATTGGGGAGCTTCAGTAGATATAACGGATCTGGTCGGTCCAATACCGTTCAACACGGCGCAGGGCGGTTGCAATTTCGTCCAAACCGTTCATATCCAACACGCCTTTATCCTGAAGCCCCGTTGCATGGCCCATGAACAAATCAGACACGACATCACGCACCGCACGGCCCTTTTCGGTTAAGCGGACACGCACTGAGCGGCGGTCAATTTCGCAGCGTTGATGGTGCATATAGCCCATATCAACCAGCTTTTTCAGGTTATAACTGACGTTGCTGCCTTGGTAGTAGCCACGCGATTTCAGCTCTCCGGCGGTGACTTCGTTGTCGCCGATGTTGAACAATAACAACGCCTGAACAGCGTTGATTTCCAGCACGCCAACACGTTCAAATTCGTCCTTGATGACGTCCAGCAAAAGACGATGAAGCCTTTCGACCAAGGTCAACGCATCCAGATACGTGGTGATAAATTCAGCCTCGGGGCCCGTTGGCGGGGCGCCGTGTGCTGTCGGTAGGGAATGAAGGCTCATCTTGATCTCCGTCGCCAATACATCTGCGACTCGGATGCCATGTGAACTGAAAACAATCCGTTAAATCGTATGAAATTTATCAATAACGCGCGTTAGGGCTTCGTAATTCCGACCGCACCTTCGCGGATCATGTCCATCAGTTCCACGTAATGGTCAGGTTCCGCAGTTTGAAGGCTAACCCATTGATATAAATCATGATCATTCTCTGACAGCAGCGCATCATATGTCGTCAATTGCGCCGCATCCAGTCCCGCCAAACGGGCCTTGGAAAAGGCCATTAAAATCAGATCCATTTCCTTAATACCGCGTCGGATCGACCGCATGTGCAGCCGTTTTCGCATCACATCCAGCGGTTCGGTCATGATTTTGCCATCGCCAACAGTCGTTTTTCCAGCCGCGCAAGACGATCCGTCGCCTGCGCCATCTGCGCACGCACAGCGCGCATATCTGTCAGTAGGTCAGTCATGTCACGGTTGATGGATTCTTCTTCGTCAGGGGCGGCGACGCCTTCGCCTTCGCCGGTCAAAAGCCAGCTTAGCGAAACACCCAGAATACCTGCCAGAATGCTCAGCCGGTTGGCGCGCGGCTCGCTCAGGTCTTCTTCCCAATTGCGCAAAGTTCCGGTTTTGATGCCGACCCGCTGCGCGAGCTCTTTTTGTGCCAGATGCGCGGCCTCGCGGGCGGCGGCAAGCCGATCACCGAAAGTTGCGGTTTCTTCGCTGTACCAATCGTTCGGGTCCGGGGCGTCTTGCATAAAAAAATCCTTTGCGATCATGGTTTCTTGCCAGCGTGTCTTGGGGTCCATATGACATGATTGAACGCAGTCTTCCAGACGAGGTCCGACATGTCCTTTCTTTCCGCGACACTTGATCGCGTCAAACCCTCCCCCACGGTTGCCGCAACCACTAAAGCGCAGGAACTCAAGGCGGCGGGGCGCGACATTATCGGGCTTGGCGCGGGGGAGCCTGATTTTGACACGCCCGCCAACATCAAAGCCGCAGGGATCGCTGCGATTGAGGCAGGAAAGACCAAATACACCGCCGTTGATGGTATTCCGGAGCTGAAAAAGGCGGTTTGCGCAAAGTTCGCGCGCGACAACGACCTGACGTATGTGCCCAATCAAGTCACCGTTGGCACGGGCGGCAAGCAAGTGTTGTACAACGCCTTTATGGCCACGTTAAATCCCGGTGACGAAGTCGTCATTCCGGCCCCCTACTGGGTCAGCTATCCTGACATGGTGCTTTTGGCGGGGGGCGAACCTGTGTTCATCCAAGCCCCGCTTGAGACAGGTTTCAAGATCACTGCCGACCAGCTTGAGGCGGCGATCACGCCCAAAACCAAATGGTTTCTGTTCAATTCCCCGTCCAACCCGACAGGCGCCGGATATTCACGAGATGAGTTAAAGGCGCTGACGGACGTGCTGGTGCGCCACCCGCATGTGTGGATTTTGACCGATGATATGTATGAACATCTTGCCTATGGCGATTTCAAGTTCTGCACACCCGCCCAAGTGGAACCCGCCCTGTATGACCGCACGTTGACCATGAACGGCGTGTCAAAGGCCTACGCGATGACCGGCTGGCGTATTGGCTATGCGGCCGGACCCAAGGCGCTGATTGACGCGATCCGCAAGGTCCAAAGCCAATCGACATCCAACCCCTGCACAATCAGCCAATGGGCCGCAATCGAAGCCTTGGAAGGGACGCAGGATTTCCTAGCGCCCAACAACGAGATGTTTATCCGCCGTCGTGATCTGGTCGTGGACATGTTGAACGCGGCGGACGGCATTGTCTGCCCAAAGCCCGAAGGCGCGTTTTACGTCTACCCCAATATTCAGGGATGCATCGGCAAGACGACCGCTGCAGGCACAAAAATCACCAATGACGAAGTGTTCACGAGCGCGCTGTTGAATGAAACAGGTGTTGCCGTGGTCTTTGGCGCGGCCTTCGGCCTCAGCCCGAATTTTCGCGTCAGCTACGCCACCTCGGACGAGGACTTGCGCGAGGCGTGCAATCGCATCCAGACCTTCTGCGCGGCCCTTCGCTAAGCGCTAGCCCCACGCCAGCGTGGCTGTTACACTTGGGGCAGAATTGTAATGAGGTGACGCATGGCCGGTGATCTTCCAGACTATTATTTCCGTGTCCGCGAAAACGGGGCTGCGGTGTTTCGCGTCGACACCGAAAACCGTCAGCGCCGCATCGAAATGGACCAGATCGCTGTCATCAATATCAAAAATGGCGAAGTAAAACCCCACGGCGATCGCCAGTTGTCCGACGAAGACATCGCGCAGATTGAAACTTGGATGGCAGAGCGTATGGCGCTGCTGGCCCAGCGCGATATTGATGACATCCACCGTGCCGTGGACTACCTCAACATCACCACCCAATGGGTCCAGTCCAAAGCCGCGGATGATCAGCTTGAAGATGTGACGGACGCGCTGCTTTTGGCCATGCACGACCTTCGCTCTATCCTTGTGCGCAAAAAGGCGGACCGCCTGATGAACGCACAAGACGCCGCCGAATAGCGCCGCCGATTTTCGAAGAAAATCGGCTACCCGCCCGCCGCAGGCGCAGGTGATCGGGCAATGTGGACAGACCGCCCCCAGAAACGCTGGTTCAACAACACCGCCGCAACACCCAAACCGACCGTCAGCCCAAGCCAAAGACCGACCGGCCCCCAGCCAAGCGCAAACGCCATCGCGTAGCTCGCCGGGATTCCGATCACCCAATAACTGACGCAGGCCAGCCACATGGGCACGCCCGTGTCCTGTACACCGCGCAACACGGACAGCGCGACAATTTGGACGGCGTCCACGAACTGGAACAACGCCGACAACATGATCAGCACGATTCCCAGCGCCAAAACCGCATCACGGGCCGGGTCGTCCGGGTCAATGAACAAGCCGACAAACACTCCGGGCATGGTCAAGAACAACACAATAACCAGAACCCCAAAGCTGAGCGATACGGCGTATGCTGCTTTGGCGCCGCGGCGCAATTCGGCCTCGTTGCGCGCGCCAAACTGGCGGCTGGCGCGGATCGTCGCAGCCTCTGACATACCAACGTGGAACATGAACATGAACGCAGTTAGCTGCATTCCGATACCGTGCGCGGCGAGCTCAATTTCCCCGATCCAGCCCATCATCACCGACGACGCCACGAACAAGCCCCCTTCAGCGAACGATGTCAGACCGATGGGTAGGCCTAGGCGAAACACTTGCGCAATCGCCTCGTTGTCGGATTTCCAGATACGGCGGAACAGCTCTGCCTCGGGCTTTTTCCATTGCACGTAAATCATCAGGGCGATCATCTGAACGATCTGGATCACCACAGAAGCAACCGCAGCCCCTTCGATGCCCAGTTCAGGCGCACCGAGGTTGCCGAAAATAAGTGCGTAATTCACCACGGCATTCGCCACCAGCGCAACCAACGTGATCCAAAGCTGGATCGCCGTCAGTTCCATCGCACCAAGATAGGACCGCATCACCTGCGCCCCCATGGCCGGAAACATTCCTAACACAGCGATGCGCAAATACAGCCCGCCTTGCGCTGCGACGGCGGGTTCTTGGCCAATCGCCAAAAGCACCGCCTCCCCGTACATAAATGGCACAATCAGCAGCGCGGAATAGATCGCGGACAGCCACAACGCCATGCGGGTGACGCGGCGCGCGCTGGTTTCATCGCCAAGCTCAGCAGCTTCTGCGACCAAAGGTGTCACCGCGCGACCAAACCCCGCGCCGATGATAAAGGTGATAAACCACAGCCCTGTCGCAACAGTGGCGGCGGCCAAAGACGTGACCGAATACCACCCCAGCATGATCGTATCCGTCATATGGATCGAAAATCCGGCGACATTGGCCCCGACCAGAGGCAGGCCAAGTTTCAACAACCGCTTGGTGTGTTCGCGATATGAGAGAGTCTGGGTCATACCAAACGACTAGGCCTAAAGCGCAAACAGGTCCAGCGCTGTGGCGCGTTTGGCACGGCGCGGATCAGTGATAAGATCACCCAAAAGCAGGAGCCCAGATGTTCGATACCTTGATCAAAGACGCCCAGACCTTCCTGCGCGCATTGGCGCAAGACAATACGCGCGATTGGTTCTTGGACCATAAGTCCGAGTATGACGCGAAACTGCGTGATCCCGCCAAAGCGCTGCTTGACGAGCTTGCGCCGCATCTGTCGCGCGTCACGGGGTATCCGGTGACGACAAAGCTGTTTCGCGCCCATCGTGACGTTCGATTTTCAAAGGACAAGACGCCCTATAATACGCATCTTCATATGATGTGGGGCGTGCAGACGGGCACCCGCCAGGATCCTGCTTTGTTCTTTGGCATCAACCCGTCGCAGGTCACGGTTGCGACCGGAATGATGGAGTTTTCCAAAGACGTGCTGGGCGATTGGCGCAAAGTCGTCGATCTGGATGGCGCATATGTGTCGGACAAAATCGAAACAGCGGCGCAGCATGGATACGCCCCTTGGGAGCCTAAGCTGAAACGCGTGCCGCCCCCTTTTGGCAAAGATCATCCCATGGCGAATTGTTGCGTCACAAAGGATTGGTCATCGCGGGCCACCCGGATCTTGCAGGCGATCTGGTGGGTGCTTTACGAAAAGAATTTGCCAAGATCTGGCCCGTGTCCGACATGCTGGTCGGCGTCGCGGAAACCCCCACATTGTAGAATACGCCTGCGGCGGGCGGGGGCCAAAATCCTGCGGATTTTGGCCGGACCCTAAGTGACACTGTGGTTGGGGCGGTTCAGAGAACCTGATCCGCAACATCAGTGAATGTCTTAAGCGTTACGTCCGGTGTTCGCAGTTTGTCGATCCCGAACAGGCCGATGCGAAACGTGCGAAAATCTGCGGGTTCGTCCACAGCCAACGGAACACCCGCGGCGATCTGCATTCCAGCCCCTGCAAACTTTGACCCGTTCTGAATGTCAGGATCATCGGTGTAACACACCACCACGCCCGGTGCGCCAAAACCATCTGCCGCGACAGATTTGAACCCCTTTTCGGCGAAATATTTGCGGACACCATCCCCAAGATACCACTGTGCATCGCGCAGCGCGTCAAACCCGAAGGCCGCGCTTTCGACCATCGTGTCGCGGAAATCACGCAACGCATCCGTGGGCATTGTGGCATGGTACGCGTGACCGTCGCCCAAATACGCCTCCATAATCTGGCGCCATTTTTTCAGATCGACGGTAAAGCTGTTGGATGTTGTCGTTTCCAGACGTTCGAGCGCGCGCGCCGACATCATCACGAGGCCGGCTGACGGGCTGCTGGACCACCCCTTTTGCGGCGCAGAAATCAACACATCAACGCCTGTTGCCTTCATATCAACCCACGCGCAGCCGGACGCGATGCAATCCAGCACCAACAACGCCCCGACGTCATGGGCGGCTTCGGCCAGTGCCGTAATGTAGTCATCAGGCAGAATGATTCCGGCGCTGGTTTCCACGTGCGGCGCAAAGACAACGTCTGGTTTCGCGTCACGGATTGCGGCCGTCACTTCGTCAATCGGGGCCGGCGCAAAGGGGGCACGGCTGTCGTTTCCAGTTTGGCGCGCTTTGTGCACCGTCGTTTTCGCGGTGAAGTCACCTGCGTCGAAAATCTGGCTCCACCGG
Source organism: Octadecabacter dasysiphoniae (assembly GCF_021532615.1). Taxonomy (GTDB): domain Bacteria; phylum Pseudomonadota; class Alphaproteobacteria; order Rhodobacterales; family Rhodobacteraceae; genus Octadecabacter; species Octadecabacter dasysiphoniae. The sequence goes on along the minus strand of NZ_JAKGAQ010000001.1, from coordinate 674,249 downwards.
TATGAAAACCAACCGTTGCGCACGATCATTGTGTGGGCCGCGCCGCCAAACTGGCGCGCGACAGCCTCCATCGCGTAGGTGCCCCCACCGGGAACAATTGCCACACCATCCGCGCCGTAGACATCACACAAAAGCGCGTCGAGGTCTTTCATCACGCCCTGAAACGCCTTGGACATATGGTTGAGGGAACGGTCGGTAAACACGACAGAAAATTCCATCAATCCATTGGGATCAACGGGCGTACGCAGTGATTTGGTCGACATAGCAGATTTCCTTATTCGGTCCGCAAATGTTTAGTGCCCGACGCCTAAAGGAGCAAAGTCTATTTTCACACAGGATCGCCCTGCGCTGCCGAACAAAAGAAATCCCCTAATCAAGAAGCGCGCATCTGTTCCACTGCGCCACGTTGGGGCCAATCGACCACCGTCCGGTTTCGCCCCTTTTGTTTGGCGAGGTAAAGACAGTCGTCGGCGCGTTTGATGGCTTCGTCGACATGTTCCAACCGGTCCTTCAGCGATCCTCCGACCGAGACGGTCACCTTGATATCGCCCGCATCCGTGCGTGTCGTCGCGACCTGTATGCAATGGCGGATGCGTTCAGCAATGACCCATCCTTCCTCAGCCGTGGCATTCTGCAAAAACACGATAAATTCTTCGCCACCAAAACGGCACACGATATCTACGTCACGGATTTGCGCCCGCAAAATCTGGGCAACGGCATGAATAACGTCATCCCCCGCAAGGTGCCCGTGGGTGTCATTGACCTGTTTGAAATTGTCGATATCGATCATCAGCGACACACCATAGGCGTTGGGGAATTCAGTCAGGCGCGCAAAGAAAAAGTCGCGGGTCGCAACGTCCGTTAAACGATCACGGTCAACAAGGGCCTGAAGTTGCAGGCTCATCATTGCTTTTTCCTTCATTTGCCGCCCGATCCATAGGCAAATCGGCATCGTCACTACGCCAACGATGATCGCAGTTCCCTTCATGGTGACCGGTAAAATCAGGGCTGGGAAAAGCAGCAGATTCAACGCCTCTGAAACGACGAGCGCGAAAATCGTTATAGAGATTGAAAATACCCAGATCTTTCGGTTCGTATCAATCAACATGAATGCACCTTCTGCCTTAGGCCGGTGCTTAGTGAAAATATCTGAAGAAACCCTGAATACCGGTGCGCTAAATAGGCCCGGGCCTGCGTTCTTCGCTTAACAATACGTTTGCTTCGACGTCACCGACGCCGGGCAACGTCATGACGCGGCGGCGCAAGACCCGTTCGAAATCGGCCAGATCACGGGCGACAACGCGCAGGCGATAATCATAGAGCCCCAGCACATGTTCCACCAATTGCACCTCGGGGATGGCCGTTACGGCGCGTTCGAAATCATCCAGAGAAACCCGCCCCTTGGTCGCCAGTTTAACGCCAAGAAACACCGTAACCCCGAACCCCAGCGCTTGTGCGTTCAGACTGACGCGCTGTCCCGCCAACACGCCGTCATCGCGCAATCGTTTGATGCGTCGCCACGTGGCGGGTTGGCTTAACCCGATGCGCCCGCCGAGTGCTGCGGCCGTTTGGGTGGCATCACGACTAAGCGCCGCCAAAATCGCACGATCCGTGTCATCCAACATCATAACGGCAGGCTTTCGTCATTGTGCAGTGTCGCGACGGTCATCAAAGCCTCAATATCGGCCATATGTGGCAGGGCGAGGATTTGGTCACGATAGATGTTTTGATAGTGCGCCATATCGCGGGCGATCACGCTGAGCCGCACATCGACGCGGCCCAGAAATGTCTGAATTTCAGTGACTTCTGCAATGCCGCGCGCGGCATCAATAAAATCATCAAAGGCCCTCGTTTGTGTTTTATCCAGCGTGATGCGAAGTGACACACCCACCGCATACCCCAGCGCAGCCCAGTTAATCACAGCGTGCTGCCCCTTAAGAATCCCCTGTTCCTGAAGACGCCCCAACCGCCGCGCGGCCTTCAGCGCGGACACACCCGCGCGCGCGCCAAGTTCAGCGGCCGTAAGTGTTGGTTCGGCCTGCAACTGGCGCAAAAGGCGGCGATCGATGTCATCTAACATGAAAATCTCACTATTTATTAAATTGACGCATAACAAATTCGATCTTTGTGCGAAATAGGCACTTTCACCCCTCGCCCACGCCCATCACCTGCGCCATAAGCACGCCAATGCAACCCAACAAAGGATAAACCCATGCGCGTTTATTATGACCGTGACTGCGATGTGAACCTGATCAAGGACAAAAAAGTCGCCATTCTCGGCTACGGCTCACAGGGCCACGCCCACGCTTTGAACCTGCGCGACAGCGGCGCGAAAAACCTTGTCGTCGCTCTGCGCGAAGGCTCCCCGTCCCAGAAGAAAGCGGAAGGCGAAGGCCTTAAGGTTATGGGCATCGCAGAAGCCGCTGCTTGGTGTGACGTGATCATGTTCACGATGCCGGACGAGCTTCAGGCAGAGACATACAAGAAATACGTTCACGACAACATCAAGCCGGGTGCTGCGATTGCGTTCGCCCACGGCCTGAACGTCCACTTCGGTTTGATTGAGCCCAAAGAAGGCGTCGACGTCATCATGATGGCACCCAAAGGCCCCGGCCACACGGTGCGCGGCGAATACACCAAAGGCGGCGGCGTGCCTTGCCTGATCGCAGTCGACAAAGACGCATCCGGAAAGGCGCACGAAATCGGTCTGTCTTATTGCTCCGCCATCGGTGGCGGTCGTTCCGGCATCATCGAAACCAACTTCCGTCAGGAATGCGAAACCGACCTGTTCGGCGAACAGGCTGTTCTGTGTGGCGGTATCGTTGAGTTGATCCGCATGGGCTTTGAGACGCTGGTCGAGGCTGGCTATGAGCCTGAGATGGCATATTTCGAATGCCTGCACGAAACAAAGCTGATCGTGGATCTTATCTATGAAGGCGGCATCGCGAACATGGATTACTCGATCTCCAACACAGCTGAATACGGCCAGTACGTGTCCGGCCCGCGCATCCTGCCATACGTCGAAACAAAGGCCCGCATGAAGGCGGTTCTGGACGACATCCAGTCCGGCAAATTCGTGCGTGACTTCATGCTTGAAAACGCAGTCGGCCAGCCAACAATCAAAGCGTCCCGTCGTTCCAACGATGAGCACGAGATCGAATTGGTCGGTGGCAAGCTGCGCGATATGATGCCTTGGATTTCCGACGGCAAGATGGTCGACAAGTCCAAGAACTAAGTTATTTTGGTCAAATCTAAATGAAAGAGGCGCCTTAACCGGCGCCTCTTTTCTTTTGGGCGCCATAGTTCTTTCTTGGGCGTGCCATATTGTTCTGCTTTCTCTGGATGCACCCTCTGCTTCGGAGTCTATGGCTATGCGAATTTCAATTTTTGACGGAATACGTGGGTTTTTCCTCATCAGTATGACCATGGGCCATTTGTCTTTCGTTGCGCCATCGATGATCGGCCGCAACTTGCATCACACCTCCGGCTTCATTGATGCCGCACAGGGTTTCGTCGCGTTTTCCGGCCTCATCATCGGTTTGGTCTACGGCAAGCGTTTGTTGTCACGCGGAGAGGCTGAAATGCGCCGCGCGATGACGGGCCGTGTGCTGATGCTCCTGCGGTGGAGCATCGCCCTTTGCGTGGCCTTCGTCATCACCATTCCATTGCTGCCAAATCTTCCCGCGTTCTTAACGTCCCCCCTTGGGGAGGCGCCTATTCTGGCGGGTGTTCTGGCAATCGCGCAGCTGACGCCAATTTGGGGCATCGATATCCTTGCCCTGTATATCGTGTTTATGCTGCTTACGCCGGCTGTGCTGATCGCCCTTCACAAGGGGCGTTGGCGGGCTGTTGCGCTGTGCAGTTTCGGGTTCTGGGTGCTTGCCCAGACCGGGCTTTCGACCGTTTGGATGCAAATGGCATCGACGTTTATCGGCCTAGATGAATTCAGTCTGCAACTGGGCGCCTACCTCAACCGTCTGGGCTGGCAGGTCTTGTATTTCGGTGGCTTGGCTGTCGGGTTCTACATGGCGCAAGATCGGCTTGATGTTTCGTTCATGCGCACTCGGGCGGCGCTGCACCTTTTGTGGCCCAGCCTTGCCCTGATTGGCGTGTTCTACGTCAGCAAAATCATTATTTCACAGGGACCATCTGAATGGGGCGACCTGTTTGAAATCGCCGCGCTGAGCTTTGACCGCTTGGACATGAGCGCATCGCGCATCCTTGTGTTCATGGCCTATCTATATGTCGGAGCCTGGGTCTTAATCGCGGGGCCACAATCAAGGTTCCCCGCAATTGCGGCATCCGCACGCGGCCTTTTGCAGGTGTTGAACAGTCCAGCCTTGGTGTTTCTTGGCCAGCACGCGTTGCAGGTTTTTGCGTGGCAGGCAGCCCTTGTTTACCTTTTCGCTGCGTTTATCTCGCCACACCTCATTGGTGAATACCTGTTGTTCAGCGAAGGGGCGGTCGTTCTTGCGACACTCACAATCTTCATTCCCGCCGCGCTCAATTCCCGTTTTCAAGCACTGCGGAAACGACAGAAATTTGTGCCGCAGTTCCAATAGTGAACAAGACGCGATGCGGGCGTTTGTTCATGTCTTTGGGCCCTTTGAACGCCGACTAATTTGGTCTTCGTTTTGGTCCTTGGAATGAAAACGCCTTCTCGTTAATATAGCGGTTACAAAGGCCTTCCCAACATAAAGGTAACCTCGTGTCCGATCAGCCGACGCTGTTCAATTGGCTTTCGATCCTGATGCTTGGCCTTATCTGGGGCGGGACATTCATGGTCGTGGCCATCGCGCTTGAGGGGTATGGCCCTTTGACGGTTGCCTGCGCGCGTACGACATTGGGTGCTGTGACGCTGCTGCTGTTGGTTCGGATTATGGGGCGGGCGATGCCAAGCGGAACCGCCGTGTGGGGTTACCTCGCGGTGATTGGTGTGTTGAACACCGCCCTGCCCTTTGCGCTGCTAAGTTGGGGGCAACAATATGTGCCATCCGCCTTTGCAGGGATTTCCATGGCCGCCCTGCCGCTTTTCGTTTTCCCTTTGGCGCACCTGTTTTCCGACGAACGCATGACAAGCCGCAAAACAATCGGCGTCATCGTTGGATTTATCGGCGCGGCCGTTCTGGTGGGCCCGGGGGCGTTTGATTTTTCCGAAGGCAGCTTGGCGCTGCCGCAACTGGCCTGCATCGCGGCGTCGCTGTCCTATGCGATTTCAAGCGTGCTGACGCGGCGCTGCCCGCCCGTAGACAGCATCACGATGGCCGCGCTAACGCTTGTCGTGGGCGCTATTTGTTTGATCCCGGCAATGCTTGTGTTTGAAGGCGTGCCCACATGGGTAGATGGGCGCGCGGGATATGCGATCGTTTTTCTTGGTCTTGTACCAACAGCCTTCGCCGCATTGTTGCGCGTGCAAACGATACGCACCGCAGGGTCCGTGTTTATGACATTGGTGAATTACCAGGTACCCGTTTGGTCCATGGTTTTCGGCGCTTGGGTGCTGTCAGAAGTCCTGACGCAACGCTTTTTCGCAGCCCTCGCGCTGATCTTGTGCGGGTTGGCGATCAGCCAATGGGCCGGTCTGAAATCGCTGCTTAAGCGCTGATTTTCGCGACGGCCTCAACCTCTGCGACGATGCCATCAACCACCTGCCCCAAAAGAGTATCATCCACACATTCCGCCATTACGCGGATCAGCGGTTCCGTTCCAGATTTGCGGATCAGCAGTCTGCCTTTGCCGACCAACGATGCTTCGGCACTGGAAATAGCGGCCTGCACGGCGCCTGCGGACAATGGATCAGCCCCGGCCTCATAGCGCACGTTCTTAAGGACTTGGGGCACGGTTTCGAACACGCGGCACAGTTCTGACGCGCGTTTACCGGTTTCAACCATCGCGCTGAGGAACTGGAGCCCGGCAAGCAACCCATCGCCAGTCGTCGCGTAGTCCGTCATGACGATGTGGCCCGACTGCTCACCGCCCAGATTATACCCGCCTGCGCGCATCGCTTCGACGACATAGCGATCACCAACGTTCGTGCGCAGCAGGGCCAAACCCTTATCGTTAAGGAACCGTTCCAGCCCGAGGTTCGACATCACAGTCGCCACCAAAGTCCCGCCCTGAAGGCGGTCTTTTTCAGCCCAGCGGGATGCAAACAGGCCCATAATCTGATCGCCGTCTGCCACGATGCCCTTTTCGTCCAAGATCATCACGCGGTCTGCATCGCCGTCCAGACAAATGCCCACATCCGCGCCGTGCGTCACGATCGTTTCCGCCGCAGTGCGCGGGGCTGTCGACCCACACCCTTCGTTGATGTTAAAACCGTCTGGCGCAGTGCCAACAGGGATCACCGTTGCGCCAAGTTCCCACAAGACTTCGGGCGCAACCTTGTAGCCTGCGCCATTCGCGCAATCGACAACAACCTTAAGCCCATCCAATCGCATACCTGCCGGAAACGTCCCCTTAAGGCGTTCAGCATAGCGGAACCGGCCATCATCAATGCGTTTTGCGCGGCCGATGTTGGTGGCTTGCGCTGGAATAATCTCACCTTCCAGCAATGCTTCGATTTCCATCTCTGCCTCATCGGACAGTTTGAAACCGTCCGGGCCAAAGAATTTAACGCCATTGTCGCAGGCCGGATTGTGGCTTGCGGAAATCATGATGCCCAGATCGGCGCGCATGGACGTGGTCAACAGGCCAACACCCGGCGTTGGGATCGGGCCCAGCAGCAGTACATTCATCCCCGTACTGGTCAGGCCCGCTGTCAGCGCGCTTTCGAACATGTACCCCGACAAACGCGTGTCTTTGCCAATCACAACACGGTGGCCGTTCGACCCGTCATTGCGAAAATACCGCCCCGCTGCGGCGCCAATTTTCAACGCCATGTCCGCAGTCATTGGGTAGGTGTTGGCCTTACCGCGTACACCATCGGTTCCGAAAAATTTACGTGCCATGGGGCGCCCTGTCTTAGTCTTAATTCACTGCCAGATGCAGGCTCATCGCCTGTCTTGTTTCTGCTATATCATGGACCCGCAGAATTTGCACACCTTGGCGTGCACCGTGCAACCCTACGGCGACTGACCCTGGCATCCGGTCGCGGGCGTGCGGTGCATTTCCGATTGCACCAATAAATCGCTTTCGGGACGCGCCCAACAAAATGGGGCATCCAAGCCCATGAAAAATAGATATATTTTTCAAAAGAGTAAGGTTGTGTGCCTGTGTTTTGCCAAACCCGATCCCCGGATCAACGATGATGTTTGACCGGCTGATCCCCGCTGCCTCTGCGGTGGCGATGCGCGCGGCCAGAAAGTCGTAAACATCAAGCGTGACGTTATCATAATGTGGCGCATCCTGCATGGTTTCAGGGTCGCCCTGTGCGTGCATCAAACAGATCGGAACATTGGCACGCGCTGCAACCTGCGCCATATCCGCGTCATAGGTCATCGCCGCAACATCGTTAAGAATGGTCGCCCCCGCATCCAGCGCCGCACGTGCCACACCAGCCTTGCGGGTATCGATGGAAATCGGCGCGCAGTCTTGCGTCAACAGGGCCTTGATGACAGGCGCCGTTCGGGCGATTTCATCGTTTACATCGACCGTGGCGGCACCGGGTCGCGTGCTTTCGCCGCCAATATCAAGAATGTCCGCACCATCCGCCATCATCTGGCGGGCTTGGGCCAGGGCTGCATCCGGTTCGCGAAACAAACCACCGTCCGAAAAGCTGTCCGGCGTGACGTTCAAGATGCCCATGATACGCGGGCTGTCCATCGACACACCTGAAACCAGCGCGCGCGGTTCTGTCAGTCGGGTCAATACATCGGCCGGTATGTCGGACGCCGTCACTAGACCTGACGATCCGCCGCGCTCCATACGCTCAGCATGGGTAAACCAACACCCGCCCCCCGCCACTGTGTGCGCACCTGCTGGGCGACAGGGATCCGTCATAACTATCGGGCGGTAATAGACCATCTACAGAACGCGCACCGGTACGGCGCAGTCGGGCGCGCCATCCCCGATCACGACCAATTCCTGTGCCTGCATTTGCCCCGCAAACCACGCCACAAGTGCCAGTGCATCCGCTGCATGCGCGCTTGGACCGTCCACCGCGTCTAGCACAATTTTAGACGGGGCCCAGACGCAAATCTGTCCGTTCTTCATCGCCCAGTCGAGCTCGGTTCGGGTGCCAACAACAACACAACGCTTGTCGCGCCCCGCCAGAACCCATGCGTTTTGTTCAATCGCCAATAAATCAATGCGCCGCTGCGCCATTGCAATCCGCGTTCTTGGTGCAGGCGTTTCACCGGCCCCAACACAAAAGATCAACGGCGTGTCGTCTTTGGCCAGATCGTCAATGAGGGTCGAAACCTCGTCCCGGGCCATGGCGTCGTTGGACAGGTACACAACACGCGGATGCGGATCTTCGACGGTTTCGACGGCGGCATCGGCGTTCCCGCCCTGTTCACGCACAATTTCAACGCCAAGCGAATAAGGCCCGCGATCAATCTTTTCGATCCGCACAAAAACCCGCAACGCTTGGGGTTCGAGCAAAATCCGCTCTGCCACCCGCGCTGCCAGTGTTTCAAGAAGGTTCAGGCGTTCGGCACCCAATTCGGCATCAATCGCTTCGGTGACACGGTCATAGGACAGGATACGGTCGACATCATCGTCGATGGCGCCGGTCAGCGGCGCGACCTCAACCACGACGTTGAATTTGATGCGTTGCAGCGTGCCGCGTTCGGCCTGAAACGCACCAATTTCGACTTCGGTGATGTAATCGCGCAGGGAAATGCGGTCACGCAGCCCGCCGCTGCCATCCGGTGACGTTGCCTCTGCCCGTTCTGACGGGTGGGCAAAGGCCAATCTTGTATCGCTGCTCATCTTGTTATCCTCGCAGGTGTTGCGCGTGGAATACTAAGCCTCGCGGGGCCAAACAAGCATCTATCGCGCCACCCTAGGGGGCGGATGCGACTAGGACTGACGGTAGAAGTGGTGCGACCCGATCGTTGTGGTGCGTGGAAACACCCGCGCCCAGCGTGGATTCACGGCGCGTGTGTGATAATGTGTGGCACCATCGGTCAGCTGGCGCGGCGCGCCATCCATCAGCAAACGGGCAACTTTTCCGACCTTGGCCCATGCGGCAGGTTCATGAATAACCTCGGCATTGCCATCACACGTATATGTAAATTGGCAGGCGTACTGGCGGCCCGTGCCCTGGTTGATCACACCACAAAGGGAACTGGGGAAGCGCGAAGAATCGACGCGGTTCATGATAACTTCGCCGACGGCAAACATGCCCCGCACGCTTTCGCCGCGCGCTTCGAAATACAACGCTTCGGCCAAACAACGCCATTGTTCCCCACCGGACGCATCAGGTTGGCCGTTGAGGAATGCGACGTCGTAGGTAATCACGTCGGGGGCCGTTGGGATATTGCGGGCAGAAGCAGGCGGCACCGCCGTCAGGGCAGCAATACGCACGTCTGACACCTGTTGGATCGCAGTACGTTCCTGCCCCAGCAGCGCACCCAATCGTGCGGCCAAGACATCATCAGCTTGTGCAGGTGCACCCATAGCAACCACCGACAGCACGGCAGCTGCCAGTGTTTTCCCCAAAACGCGCTTCAACATAGATATTTCCAAATCGACGCGCGGTTTGCCCCACGCAAGCGCCCTGCCTCTAAGGGAAAGCCACGGAGTCGTCTAGCATACCCCCCCGTGGCAGAGCGGCGCACCGATGCAGTTAAGGCACAGCACGAACTATGCACCACAACATATTGGGGTTACTGTATTTTTGACCCGCACACCTAGATCGGTATCACTGGCCGATTTTGTCTTTTAGGGCCAGTTGAGCGGCGGAAAGCCGCGCAACGGGAACACGAAACGGTGAACAGGACACATAATCAAAGCCCTGCGCGCGGCAAAACGCGATTGCATTGGTGTCGCCACCGTGTTCGCCGCAGATCGACAACGTCACGTCCGGGCGGCCCCGACGGCCCCTTTCCGCACCAAGTTTCAACAACTCGCCCACGCCCTCAAGGTCCAGCGTGTGGAACGGGTCTTCTTCGTAGACTTGTTGTTTGACGTAGTCAGACATGAATTTGCCGGCATCATCGCGCGATAAACCATACGTCATCTGGGTCAGATCATTGGTGCCAAACGACAGGAACGCTGCGTGTTCTGCAATATCTTCGGCACGCAATGCTGCACGCGGCGTTTCAACCATCACGCCCAGCTTATATTCAAAATCAACGCCAGTTTCGGTGCGCACAGCTGCGGCAACGGCGTCGATACGCGACTGGACAAGTTCCACTTCGCGCATGGCACTGACCAGCGGAATCATGATTTCAGGGACAATTGCGCCGCTTGTTTCGCTTGCCGCTGCCGTCGCTTCGAAAATGGCGCGCGCTTGCATGTCGTAGATTTCAGGAACCGAGATGCCCAAACGCACGCCGCGTTGCCCCAACATCGGGTTGTATTCGGACAAATCATCAACCCGTGCAGTGATTTGGGCCAGTGGCACATCGAGCACCTCGGCGAGTTCGCGCATGCCGGATTTTCCCACAGGCAAGAATTCGTGCAAGGGCGCGTCAAACAAACGTATGCACACAGGTAGGCCCTGCATGATGCGAAACAGGTCTTTGAAATCGGCGCGCTGCAACGGCAACAGGCGTTCTAATACCGCCCCGAGCCCTTCCGGCGTTTCAGCAAAGATCATCTCGCGCATCAAATCAACGCGGTCACCATCAAAGAACATATGTTCGGTGCGGCACAGCCCGATCCCCTCGGCCTCAAAATTGCGGGCGGTTTGCGCATCGGCAGGCGTATCGGCATTGGCGCGGATACCGATATCGCGCACGGCATCGGCCCATGACAACAGCGTTTGAAACGCATCATCCAGCGCCGCCTCAAGCATCGCAGGTTGCCCGGCAAGCATCTGGCCCGTCGTGCCATCCACCGTCACCATGTCCCCTGCTTGAAACGTGCGGCCGTCAGGCACCGTGATTTCACGTTTCTTTTCATCGATGTCCATATCAGCCGCGCCCACGATGCACGGCAAACCCATGCCCCGCCCGATCACAGCCGCATGGCTTGTGACACCGCCCCGCAGGGTCACAACGGCGGCAGCGGCATGCATACCGCGGATATCTTCTGGGGTGGTTTCACGCCGCACCAAAACGCAGGGTTCTTCGCGCGCGGCACTGGCCTGTGCTTCGTTGGCACTGAACACCAATCGACCACTTGCCGCGCCGGGGCTTGCCGCGATGCCACGGACCAGAAAATCGCGTTTGGCACGTCGGTCTACTTGGCGGTGCAGCAATTCGGACAACGCCGCAGGCTGTACCCGCATCACCGCGTCTTCTTTGGCAATCACACCTGATGTGGCCAGATCAACAGCAATACGAACCGCCGCACGGCTGGATCGCTGCACCCGAATAGCATCCAGAATAGTCAGTTCCCCGTCGCGCAGGATGAACTTGATCTCCATTTCTTCGCGCAGACGGATACGGCCCAACGCGCCAAATTCGATAAGTTTCTGAAATGCATCGGGCGCCTCATCTTCAAGGGACGGGCCACGCGGATCGCGGGTCAAGTAAATCGCGTTGGCGCTGTCGCGAATGATTTCGGTGTGCGTGGCTTGGGGTGCAAAGCGCCCGTTGATCTGGGCGGTCCCCGTGGTGTTGTCCACGAACTGGATCACGCCAGATCCGGAAATGCCCGGCCCCATCGCCAACGCCATTTCCTGCACGACCAATCCCAATCCCGCATCTGCCGGTGCACCTTTGGCCTGGCGCAACAGCCGCGCGGTTGTGCCTTCCCAAGTGCGCGCCATAGATCGCAAAACCTCGCCCAACTGCTCACCCGCGTCTTGGGGGAATTCGGCATCCATTTCCGTCTCGTAGGTGGCCAGCATCGCCTTGAGCGCCGCAAGCGACGGCTGATCGGGCAGATAAAATTCTTCTGGGTCAAGGCGCGCAACTTCGACTGCAAAGGACTGAATATACCGCATATAAAGTCGCGTGGCAGGATCTTCGCCCAGTGTTTCACACAACTGCGCGTGCTTGGCATCGTTCATCCCGATGTTGAGCATGGCACCCGGCCCACCCCAATCAGGGTCCATGCTGCTGGGGCGCACCGACAATAGGGGGTTTTCTTCGAAATGACGCAAAATCTGTGGGATATCAGCAACTTGCCCCGCAGCAATCGCGCGCACAGCATCAAATGACAAGGCCACAGTCGTCGGCACTGGCATATCCAGCCGGATCAACCGTTGCAGGCATTTCGCCCGCCCACCATGAATGTTCGCGGCCATTTGCGCGGTTTTGGTGACAAGGCAAAGATCCTTGAGCGTGATAACTTTCTGCACTGCGGCATTCCTCCTGTCAGGCACCATAGACAGGTGCGCTGACAGGGCAAGGATTACCTTTAGAGAGTGTTAACCCTCCAGTTTCCTAAGATCAGCCACGCTCAGGCAGATCGTGCGGATGCGGTGCAACAGGTTCAGACGGTTGCGACGCAAGACTTCGCTGTCAGCATTGATTTGCACAGTCTCGAAAAACGCATCAATCGGGCTGCGCAAATCAGCCATGGCGGACATTGCAGCGGCGAAATCCTCGGCAGCCATTGCAGGGGCGATTTTGGCGTCAGCCGCATCAAGCGCTGCAAACAACGCCTTTTCAGCGTCGGTTTCCGCAAACTTGATGTCCGCACCGTACGAATACTCAACCCCGTCTTTGTCTTCGGCTTGGGACAGGATGTTGTTTGCCCGCTTGAACCCCTGGATCAGGTTTTCCCCATCGTCAGTTTGCAAGAAAGCAGCGAGCGCTTTGGCGCGGTTTACGAGGAGCAAAAGATCATCGTTGCCCGGCATAGCGAGAGAGGCGTCGATCACGTCATGAGAAACGCCTTCGTCCTTAAGGTAGACCTTGAGGCGATCGTGGAAGAAAGAGAGGAGGTGGTCATCGATGTTAACGTTGGACAGTTTAAGGGTCAGCCCGTTCTCCAACACCAACCGGATCACACCCAACGCAGCACGGCGCAGCGCAAACGGGTCTTTGCTCCCCGTGGGTTTTTCATCAATCGCCCAGAAGCCTGTCAGCTTGTCGATCTTTTCGGCCAGCGCAACCGCGACTGACACGGGCGCGGACGGCACGTCATCGGATGGGCCCAACGGTGAATAGTGGTCCTGCGCGGCGGCGGCCACGGCATCCGACATCCCTGCTTCTTTCGCGTAATAGCGTCCCATCAAGCCCTGAAGGTCGGGGAATTCGTAGACCATTTCGGACGACAGATCAGCCTTGGCGAACCGTGCGGCTTTATCGGCTTCGTCAGGATCAGCCCCGACCAGCGGCGCGATTTCGCGGCTTAGCGCGGCCATGCGATCCACCAATTCGGCCACCGTCCCGAGCTTGTTGTGGAACGTGACATTGCCAAGCGCATCCAGCCATTCTTGGCCGCCCGCCTTTGCAATCCGCAGATCGTTTTCCCAAAAGAATTTCGCGTCCGACAACCGCGCAAACAGCACCTTCTGGTTGCCTGCCAAAATGGTCGCGCCCTGATCGGATGTTTCGCGGTTGGCGACGGTCACAAATCGCACGACTTGGCCAGACTTATCGCGCACAGAAAAGAATTTCTGGTGCTCTTTCATCGACGCGGTCAACACCTCCGGCGGGAGGGTCAAAAAGTCGTCCGCGATGGTGCCCATCAACACAACGGGCCATTCCACAAGGCCCGCGACCTCTGCCAGAAGCCCCTTATCCTCGACCAGTTCCAGCCCTGCAGCAAACGCCTGATTGGACGCCTCTGACCAGATCAGATCAGCCCGTTCATCCGCGCTTAGGATGACCTTTGCGCGCTTTAACTTTGCCTCGTAATCCTCGAAAGACGTTACAGAAAAAGCATCGGGGCCCATAAAACGATGGCCCTTTGTGGTGTCACCAGATGTAATGCCTTCAACGGTGAAGGGCACGACCTGCGCACCTGCTTCGTCGGACAGAATACAAATGATGGAATGCAGCGGGCGCACCCATTTCAACGTGCCCGATCCCCACCGCATGGACTTGGGCCATGGGAAGTTGCGGATCGTGGATTCCAACACCTCTGCGATGATGTCCGACGCTTTGCGCCCGGGCCTTTCTATTATGGCGAAATAGACTTTGCCTTTGCCGGTATCGCGTGCCTCAAGGCTGTCGCGTGACACGCCTGCGCCACGGCAAAACCCTTCGATTGCTTGGTCTGGCGCGCCGACTTTCGGGCCTTTGCGTTCTTCGCGTGTATCAGGGGACTCTGCGGTCAAACCTTCGACCGACAAGGCCAATCGACGCGGCGTAGAAAACGCGCCCGCGCCCGCATAGGTCAGGCCCGCATCAACCAATCCATCGGTCATCATCTTTTTCAGGTCGGCGGCGGCTTTCGCCTGCATCCGCGCGGGAATTTCTTCGGAGAAGAGTTCAATCAGAAGATCAGGCATCAAAAGTCCTCGGGTAATTCGGGGCAGCCATCAGGCGTGTTGTCACCGGCGAAAACGGCCTCACCGCAGGGGTTCAACTGGTGCCAGACAAAACCGCGTCCGTCTGGCAGAACGGCCACAACGCGGTCCACACCGTATGAGATGTTTTCTTCGCTCAGGAAGGCAATCGCGTCGCCAGTTTCCAGCGCCGCGCCGATTGCCTGTGCGTCAAAGCAGTCAAACCACGACGGCGCGTTCAGCGGCACGGCATCATCCATGATGACATAGGTTTCTGACAGCATTGCCTGACTAGAGGGCGTGTCAAAACACACGCGATACGAAATAGCACCAGACAGGCGAACGCCGTCTTTGACGGTGTCGATGCCCTTTACATTTTGCGACAAAATCGCCTCGGGTTGATCCGTGGCGACGTTCAACAATTGGATTTCTCCAACCTGATCCGCAGTCAGTTCTGCATAGCCAGCGTAAACGAGGTTGTAGTACATGAATGCGCCACCAGCAAAAGCACAGCCAAGGATCGCAACGATCCAGAAGCGAACGGCGTTCATATAGCACCCCCTGCCGCAGTTTGCACAAAGGCATCCGCACACAATTTCGACAATGTGCGCACACGGCCAATGTAGGCCTGACGTTCGGTGACCGAGATGACCCCGCGCGCGTCCAACAAGTTAAACAAATGGCTGGCCTTGATCGCCTGATCATAGGCGGGTTGCGCCATGACTATTTTATGGCCCGTCTTTGGGTCAATGTGGTCGTGCGACAGAATGGCGGCGCATTCTTTCTCTGCATCTTCAAAATGCTTCAGCAAAATGTCGGTATCCGCGATGTCAAAATTGAACCGCGAATATTCCTGTTCGTTTTGCAAAAACACATCGCCATAGGTCAGCGGGATCGGTGCGTCCGGATCGTTGTAGGGCATGTCCATAACGTGATCGACGCCAAGAATATACATCGCAAGGCGTTCGAGCCCGTAGGTCAGTTCCCCAGAAACAGGGTGGCAGTCGTGCCCGCCAACCTGTTGAAAATATGTGAATTGTGACACTTCCATGCCGTCACACCAGACTTCCCAACCAAGGCCCCATGCGCCCAGTGTCGGGCTTTCCCAGTCGTCTTCGACAAACCGGATGTCGTGCAGATCCATGTCCACGCCGATTGCGCGCAACGACCCCAAATACAGTTCCTGCAAATCGGGCGGGCTGGGTTTGATCAGCACTTGGTATTGGTAATAGTGCTGCAAACGGTTCGGGTTTTCGCCGTATCGCCCATCCGTCGGGCGGCGCGATGGCTGCACGTAGGCCGCCGCCCATGGCACATTCCCCAAGGATCGCAATGTTGTCGCGGGATGAAACGTGCCTGCGCCAACTTCCATGTCATAAGGCTGCATAATCGCGCAGCCGTGATCGGCCCAATAGGCCTGAAGGCGAAGGATAATCTCCTGAAAACTGCGCGGCGTATCGGCCATATCGGACCCCTAATTCTGCTTTCCGCTTGCATAGGCGGCGCGGGCGCGGGGGTCAATGTGCGCAAAAGGCCGCAACAGCCCGTGATTAGGGCTATTTTCCAGTGGATTCACATCACTTTGCGCGTGCGCTTCGGGCTGTGAGTGATAAATTGCGCCGAAGCGCCGCGACGGGACAGTCCGGCAAAGGATTCTTCGGGGACGGTTTCAAGCAATGTTTCGTATTTTATCAGCACTTATTCTTAGCCTCGTGATGGCCTTTCCCGCATTGGCGCAGCAAAGCGTTTGGGTCCAGATTGAGGCCCAGCGCACCCTGACTGGCGCGCAAAATGCCGCGCGTGGCTATGCGTCAGCCGGTGTTGATGATGTGACGGGGTTCGCCCTGCCCGGGGGATGGTACGGCATTGCTGTCGGTCCTTACGCACCAGTGGATGCAGATGCAGAGCTGCGTCGTTTGCGCCGTGCCGGTTTGATCCCATCAGACAGCTACATCGTGGATGGTGGACGGTTCCGCACCCAGTTCTGGCCCGTGGGCCTCACAGCCCCGACGGCACCCGTGGCCATTGAAACGCCAACGGCCGAAGCACCTGAAACGCCCATCGCCGCTGTAAACCCAATCATCGTGCCCGAACCTGACCCAATCACAATCCCCGATGAAACACTGCGGGAAGCCCAATCCAGCGAACAAACATTGGACCGCGACGAAAAGCGCCTGTTGCAGACAGCATTGCAATGGGCTGGCGTTTATGAGGGTGCGATTGACGGCTTGTACGGACGCGGCACACGCCGGTCTATGTCAACGTGGCAAGAGGCCAACAACCACGAGGTTACGGGCGTTCTGACAACAGGACAGCGTGCTGAATTGCTCGGCTCTTATAACGCGATCCTTGATGGCATGGGCCTGCAATTGGTGCGCGACGACGCGACGGGCATTGAAATGCAAATCCCCACAGGCGTTGTAAAGTTCGCAGAATATGAGCCCCCCTTCGCGCGCTTTGATGCCTCTGGCGACGTTGCAGCGCAGGTGTTGTTGATCAGCCAACCGGGCGATCAAACCCGCATGTTCGGCCTATACGAAATCCTGCAAACGCTGGCGATTATCCCGCCAGAAGGCGAACGCAGCCGCCGCGACCGCAGCTTTACGATTGAGGGCGTAGACAACTCCGTCCATTCCTACACGTCCGTCGTGCTGGAAAATAATCAAATCAAGGGCTTCACGTTGGTCTGGCCTGCGGGTGATGATGACCGACGCCGCCGTGTCCTTGCGGAAATGCAGGCCAGTTTCACAACCATCGACGGGGTTCTTGACCCCGCAATTGCGCGCCCTGACGAAAATCAGGCGATTGATTTGATTGCAGGATTGGCTGTGCGCAAACCGATCCGTGATCGCTCGGGCTTTTATATCAACAGATCAGGCGAAGTTTTGACCACGCTCGAGGCGATTGGCGAATGTACGTCAATCACGCTGGGCCTGGAACATGACGCAACTGTTGTGCATCAAGACGACGCTTTGGGCTTGGCTGTGTTGCGCCCCACAACTTCCCTTGCGCCCCCTGCTGTTGCAGAATTCCAAACAGGTGTGCCGCGCCTGAATGCCGAAGTGGCCGTCGCGGGGTTTCCTTATGGCAACGTGTTGACGACCCCTGCCCTGACGTTTGGCAAACTGGCTGATATTCGTGGCCTCAACGGTGAGGATGAGGTCAAGCGCCTGTCGATCTTTGCCCAACCCGGTGACGCAGGTGGCCCTGTCTATGACAATGGCGGCGCGGTGCTGGGGATGCTGTTGCCAAAGGCGCAAACGAACGGGCAATCCTTGCCCCCCGAGGTTTCGTTTTCTGTGGATGCAGACCAAATCGTAACGTCCTTGCAAACGGCAGGCTTGAACGTTCAGACAACAGAATCCGTGGCCTACATGACGCCAGAACTGCTGACGTTGATGGCCGCCGACATGACCGTGCTGGTCAGCTGCTGGGACGACTAAGCCGTTAGCGCAGGCGTAAGGCGGATCACCGTCGGGACATCTGCCTTAAACGCCGCGTCCAACGCTGGCGCAATATCGGCCAGCGTTTCGGGCTGCACCGACAGTGCGCCATAGGCCTTTGCCAATGCAAGGAAATCGGGATTGCGCTGGATCACGGCGTTCGGGGCGATCTGTGCGCGCACCATTGAATCCTCAATCTCGCCCAGCTTGCCATTGTCCCACAGGATGATCGGCAACGGCAGGCCAAGCTCAACAGCGGTGCCAAGTTCAGCGATGGTATATTGCAGCCCGTAGTCCCCAATGATGCAGGCGGTCCGTTGGCCCTTGCGCGCTACAGCGCCACCAATAGACGCGGGCAACGCATAGCCCAGCGTGCCAAACCCGAACGGATGGTGCCACTGGCCAGGATATTCCATCGGCCAGATGTCTTTGGCAGCATAGGCAAAGCCCGTCATGTCCGAAAAATACATCACATCATCGGGCATCGCCGCGCGGACGGTGTCGATGATCAATGGCAGGCCGGGGCGCTCTGCCTCGATCTCGGAACGCCACGCGGCGCGGGCTTTCGCGACTTCTTCAGTTGACCAGCCCGCATCTGCGCGTGGGGTCAGGTGTTCATACAATGCCTCAAGTGCGGCGCGTGCATCCGCGACAAACGTCTGGCCGGTGTTTTGTCGGCTCGTCAACATCTCGGGGTCGATATCAATGCGCACCAGCGGAACGCTGTTGCCTAGTTCGGGCCGCCACAAATCGACCTCCGCCAGCTCGGTTCCGACCGCAATCACAAGATCTGCGGATGCGATGATCGCTTCTGAGGACGGACGCGACAGACAGGCACCGAAATGCAAGGGATCGCTGTGATGGATCAATCCGCGCCCCGCGTAGGTGGTTATGGACGCGGCATTGCTGATCTCAACCACATCGCGCACGGCCTGCCCTGCTGAAACCGCGCCGCCCCCGAAAATAAATAAAGGGCGTTTGGCGCGGTTCACAGCTTCGGCGAGGCCCGACATTTCGGGGCGCTCATCGCGCATGTGCGTGTATTTAGATGTGGCAGGCGGTGCGCTTGCCTCGGCCTCAAGCAGCTTGATCGGGACATGGATCGCCTTGGGGCGCGCGCGTTTGGTTTGAAATTCAGACAAGGCGCGGTCGATCAAACCATAGGTCGCATTTGCCGTTAGCGGTGTTGCAGACCAATCCGTCACAGACGCCGCCGCCCCTTCTTGATCGTTCATCTGGTGCAACTGGCCCTTTTCGAACGCGACCTCATCCAGACAGGACGCCAGCATCAGCACGGGCACAGAATCCGAATAGGCCTGCCCCATGGGCGTCAGCGCGTTCAGCACGCCCGGTCCGGTAATGACATAGCACACACCGGGTTTGCCGGACGCCCGCGCATAGCCATCAGCCATAAACCCCGCGCCCTGTTCGTGGCGCGCCAAAACGTGCTGAATGCCGGCTTCTTCGATACCGCGATACATTTCCTGATTGTGCACACCGGGAATGCCAAAAATCGTATCGATCCCGCGGTCTTTCAACATATGGGAAATTTGCGCGCCAAGGGGTCGCACCGCAGGTTGCGCATCGAGGGGTCGTTTTGTCATTGCTAAGCTCTCCAGAAATGCCAGCTGAGGATGGTAAACACGGCCATAATTTCAAGCCGCCCGACAAGCATCGCAATCGCGAGGATCCATTTAGCGGCATCATTCAGCCCTGCAAAGTTACCCGCTGGTCCGATTTCATTACCCAACCCCGGCCCTACATTGGCCAGCGCCGTCGCCGCACCGGAAATCGACGTGATAAAATCAAGACCCGTCAGCGCAAGCAAAACACCAACCACCCCGATCGCCACCATAAACGCCACAAAGAACGCCATGACCGAGTTCAAAACATCGTCCCCCACCGATCGCCCCTGATAACGCGGGGTAAAGATGCCATGGGGGCTGTGAATGCGGCGAATTTGGGCTTTGATGGACGCAAACAGCAACTGATAGCGGAAAATTTTGACGCTACATGCGGTTGATCCCGCACAGCCACCGATCAACCCGATGAAGAAGAACATCGTGACGGCAAAAGGCCCCCACTGCATATAATCCGCGCTGGCGTAGCCTGTTCCTGTCAGGATCGACACGACGTTGAACAGCGACTCCCGGAAACCGATTTCGGAAAAGCCGTGAAACGTTTGCCACAGCCACAGCGTCATCACCAAGACCAGTGCAAAAATCACGACAAAGAAGGTGCGGATTTGGCTGTCTTGCAACAGCGGCTTCGCGCCGTTGCCCGAAATCAGTTGGACGTAGCGCACAAATGGCAGTGCCGCGAGGATCATAAAGACACTGCCGACATACTGCGGCCCCGCCCCCAGCGCCCCGAACGAGCTGTCGTAATTGGCAAAACCGCCCGTCGCGACGGTGGTCATTGCATGGGTGATCGCATCAAAGGCGTTCAGCCCGACGAAGGAATAAGACAGGGCACAGGCAAGGGTGATGGCGACGTAAATGACAGAAATTCGGCTGGAAATTTCCGCAGCGCGGGGCAGGATTTTTCCCATTGTATCAAACGCTTCGCTGCGGAAAATCTGCATACCGCCAACACGCAGTTCCGGCAGAAAAACCATCGCCACAACAATGATACCAATGCCGCCAAGCCATTGCATGATCGCGCGCCACAGCTTTAACCCTTCGGGCAGCCCCTCAATCCCGACGATCACAGTGGCCCCTGTCGTTGTCAGCCCTGACATCGCCTCAAAAAAGGCATCCGTGAAATTCAGCTCTGCGTCGCCCAACACGAACGGCAACGATCCAAACAGTGGCAAAGCTAGCCAAACCAGCGTCGTCAGCAAAAACGTCTGGCGAATATTCAACCCTTGCGACACCCCGTTCTGGCACGCCAAGGCAACCAGCCCGCCGACCAATATCGTGATCACCGCGCTTTCCAGGAACACAGGCCAATGACCGTTCCCTGCTGTAAGATCAGCCAACAAAGGCGCGAACATGGTGGCCCCAAGGGCCGCGACCAAAAGGCCGATCACATATCCTACGGGGCGTACGTCAAACATGGGTTAACGGTTGGCTTGAGGGGGCCAAAGTGTCAAGCGTTGGGACAGTCATGTCAGGTCTGAAAATCGGTAAGCCGAACGCACCAAAACCATTCAAACGCGACGGTTGCATCTCAGAAAACACGCCGCATAGTAAAGCCAATCGGATGCACCGATCTTCTCACTTGGTGAGACAGCAATCGGAGCCTAAAACCTTAACAACGGGCATCATGTCGCGAAATGAGGGACACTAGATTATGACTACGCCACCTTCGGAATATCCTCAAAACCCACAACGCCTCACGCCCTATCCGAACTTTCGGTTCAAGCTGAAATGGTCTGATAGCTCTGGAAAAGAAATCTACGTCGCAGGGGTAAATCGGGTGAGCGCACCTTCGCATACAACGAAGGTTATTCATCACCGTGAGGGCGGCGATCCGTCGTTAACGCATCTGGCACCGGGCCAGACCGAGTATTCTGCAATTACGCTTGAGCGCGGCGTGTCCTACGATACTTCCTTTCAAGAATGGGCGAACAAGGTCTTTGATTTTCAGTCCTCGCAAAATTTGGCGGAGGAAAACCCTTCGCAGTTTGATGTCCGCAAGAACCTGATCATCGAAGTTTACAATGAAGCGGGCCAAATTGTTCTCGCTTACAAAGTTTACAACGCTTGGGTTTCTGAATTTCAGGCCCTGTCCGACTTAGACGCTACTGGAAAGCCTGCTGTAGTGATCCAATCCATTGTCATGGAAAATGAAGGTTGGGAACGTGATACGTCTGTAGAGACTGCGACTGAGCCCTCGTTCTCGCTGCCAGCTTCGTAGGGCATGCTGGTTGGCCAAAGGAAGGCCAAAACCTAATCAAAGGCATTCTTAAGCCGCTGAATTAGGGTGAGGTTAGCCAGTTAAAAAGGCGTTCGCGCTTTTATTTGTCGCCCCCTTCCCGCCCTACACTGGATCTGAAGTGTGGGCCGATCACTACCCCACATGAAACAGCGACTGGAACAGGCGCGGATCAAGGGATTCCGCGTCAAACGTTGATCCTTCGGTCAGCACCGACACGGCGTCATGGCTGTGCAGGCTTTCCTGATGGGACGCAATAACACGGTAATCGGCGATGCGGTCATCTGCCTGCATTTGTTCGGCGAACAAACGCGCGGCGTCTTCTACAAAAATCGGATTTGCCGCGTTCAGTTCAGCAAACGCCTGTTCGTCTTCGCGTTTCACCATCACTTGGGTTTCTGTGGGCACGGCTGCACGACAGCGATCAATCAAATCCTCGAACCACAAAACTCCCGCCTCGTCGTCTAATTCGACAGACACCCGCGCGACGCTTCGTTGGGAATGCGGCGTGGCCAACTGCCCGCGGAATTGGCGGGCATGTTCGGACAGCTCCAAAGAACATGGGCAGGTGCTGGAATAGACATAATCAAGATGCACGATCTTTTTGCGCACGCCGTCTGTTTCAATCAGCTCAAGCGCGATATCGTAATATTGGTATCCCGCAAGGCCAGAGCGCAGCGAATTCACTTTCATCGGGAAGGATGTCCGCATCATGATCCGCGCATCAAAGCTTTCGAGGTCGGTTTTATAGGCATCCAAGGCCGCGTCGATCACTTCAAAGCTAAATGTCTTTTCGGCGTGTTTGTAAAATGTGCGCATGATGCGGGACATGTTGATGCCCTTCTTTTCCGCATCCAAGGACACCGTTCCCGTCACGGATGTTTCAAGCGTCAGATCAGCCGCATCGCGGGTGTGAAACCGGATCGGCAACCGAAAGTTGGAAATGCCCACATGCTGGATCGCCCGTTTCGCCCCTTTGATCAGGCTGCTCGGCCCGTTTTGCAGGTCCGGCATTGACGCTTTGTAAACCTCGTCCACCTCAAATTCTTCGGGGTAGGCGCGGGCAAGTGCCGGATAGTTTGACACTTCTTTGCCGGGCACCAAACGTGACACCAACGGATCAAGGGCGGCCACTTCTTCGTCCGTGACACCCGCAGCCCACTGGCGCAGCAATGCCAGCGCATCGGCGGCTTCGTCATGGGTTAATTCACGTTTCAGGTCTTTGGCATGGATATTCATGGTGTCCCCCTCGGGCTGAGCTCGCAGAACCTCCAGATGGGGTGCCTTGCGTTCTTTTTCCACTTTAACATGCTCCTGATACGGGATTGTGACAGCTTTGGATCAAACGAGACTGGCCGCAATCGGTGCGAAACGCCAGCGTTTTCGCCCCCTTAGCAAAGGCGTTTTTCATGATCCGGGTGTCGATGTATCGCCCGTCACGTGTGACTATATTTACACTCAGCTTGTTCAGCACCGCCGCACGGCCACGCCCGCAACACTGCCCCGAATTAGATCGCGTCAAGCGCCGCAATAAGATCGTCGATCAGATCACCTGCGTCCTCAAGCCCTGCTGAAATCCGCACCAGACCGCCGGTGATCCCCAATGTGTCCTTTTGATCCTGTGGCAAACGCTGATGCGTCGTCGTGGCAGGATGTGTAACGATAGATTTGGCATCCGCAAAATTGTTGGAAATCGTGAACAAATTCAACGCATTCAGGAATGTGAAACAGGCGTCTTTGCCGCCCTTCACATCAATCGCCAGAACCGTACCGCCCGTTTCACATTGGCTGCGGGCCAAATCACATTGCGGGTGTGCTGCGTGATTGGGATAACGCACGGTATTCAGCTTGGGGTGCCCGTCAAGCGCGTCGGCAATCGCCATCGCCGTGGCCGATTGCTGGCCGACGCGCAAATCCAACGTCTCAAGCGATTTCAGATGGGTCCAGGCGGTAAACGGGTTCATCGCACCGCCGGTGTGTTTCAAATAAGCCTCGATCGGGCCGCGGATCAGATCGCGAGAACCGGCAATCAAACCGCCCAGCATCCGCCCCTGCCCGTCCACGTGTTTTGTGGTCGAAACAACCGCGATATCTGCACCGCACTCAGCCGCGTAAGAATAGATAGGCGTGGCCATGGCATCATCGACAACGACCTTTGCGCCCACCGCGTGGGACGCTTTGACAACGTGGCGCAGGTCCACGACCTCAAGCGTTGGATTTGAAATGCTTTCAAGGAAAACAACCGTTGTTTCAGGCCGGATCGCGGCGTCCCATGCAGCGTTGTCCGTGCCATCCACCAATGTCACTTCAACCCCGAAGCGCGCGATGATGTCTTCCAGTACGTACAGGCATGATCCAAACAACGCCCGCGACGATACAACATGATCGCCCGCCTTCAAAAACGCCATCAACGCGCCGGACACGGCCGCCATGCCAGATGTGCACGCAAATGCGTCTTCATAGCCCAAAAGCATCGCCATGCGATCCTCGAACATGCGCACGGTTGGGTTGCCGTAGCGGGCGTAGATAAATTCGTCGGCGCACAAATTTTCGAACCGGGCCTCTGCGGCTTCGGCGGATGGGTAAACAAAACCCTGGGTGAGGAACACGGCCTCGCTCACTTCACCATATTGACTGCGCCGCGTGCCCGCGTGCACCGCTTTTGTACGTTTCTTCCAAGTGTCCATTCTAATGCCCCTTCAAGCAAAAACCCCGACACCGGCAAAGGTATCGGGGCTACGCCCGTCCCTTTTAGCAGCATATTTAAAGTGGCCCGCAATCCGGTAACAAATCGCCACTAAGGGTGGAATACGCCTGCCGTGCGGCTGCGTCAACACCCCTTGCGCGTGCGCCACTGTCAGGCATTGTAGCATTAGAGGAGACGCCCGATGACCATTGATCTGTATTACTGGCCCACGCCAAACGGTTGGAAAACCACGATCTGCCTTGAGGAAATGGGGCTGGATTACGCCGTGCACCTGATCAATATCGGCGCGGGCGATCAATTTGCACCCGATTTTCTTAAGATTGCGCCCAACAACCGGATGCCGGCAATTGTGGACCCTGACGGGCCGGATGGTGCGCCGATTTCGGTGTTCGAATCCGGCGCGATCCTGCAGTATCTTGCGCGTAAAACAGGGCAATTCGGCGGCCCGACCGAACGGGACCGTATTGCAGTGGATCAATGGCTAATGTGGCAAATGGGCGGTTTGGGGCCAATGGCCGGACAGGCGCATCATTTTCTGAAATACGCGCCAAACATGGATCCACCGCAAGACATTTCCTATGCAAAGGACCGCTACCGCGCTGAAACGGCACGACTTTACGGGGTTCTGGATCGCCAGTTGGCAAAACATGAATTCGTCGCCGGGGATTTCTATTCCATCGCGGATATGTCGATTTGGGGCTGGGCGTCACTTTGGGAAGGCCAGCAACAAACATTGGATGACAAACCACATATGGCGCGCTGGCTTGAAACTGTATCAGCCCGCCCCGGCGTTGAACGGGGCCGCGCGGTGGCCGCCGAAAAGCGCGGCGACTACAAAGGCGACAAGGCGGCACAGGACCGATTGTTCAAGCGCGACTAACGGAATCTTTACGAATGAGACCTACGCAAAGAGCTTGAGTTAAGGAGTTCCTATGTCAGGTCGCGCCCAACGTTTTCCAGCGAATTTTCCGGTCGTCTTACGCAAGGGACCGGTCATGTTTCCAGCAACCATCTGCAACATAAGCACGGGTGGCGGCTGCATCGTGGCCACGCATCAATTGGCCAAGGGTGAAACCGCCGTTCTTGACTACGCAATCGGCCAAACCCGCGCGACGATCATGTGGGCAACGGGAAATATGATGGGTGTGAAATTTGAAAACCATCTGTCAACGGTCGGCCTGAACAGCATCCGCGCTATGAAATCGATCGCCTAGCGTCAGGCGTTGTCTTCGGGCGCTTTGTCCGGTTCGATCACATATTTTTGCAGCGTGATAATCTGGACCCATAAGTACAAGAACAGGGCCAGCGGGAAACCGAACGTTTCAATCTTGACCCAAGCATCGGTCGACATTGTGCGCCAGACTACCTCATTGATGATCGCGAGGGCGGCAAAACCGATGGCCAGACGTTTGGTCAGGATCATCCATCCTTCGTCCTGCATCGGCAACATGTCCCCCATGATCCATTTCAACAGACTTTTGCCCCGCAAAAGCCCCGCACCTAGGATCACCGCAAACAGCCCATTAACGATGGACGTCTTCATTTTGAAGAACCGTTCATCGTTGAACCACGCCGTCAGCGCGCCAAAGAAAATAACCATAAAGGCCGTAAAAACCTGAATGCGGCTCAACTGACCTGTCAGCGCCCATAAAATCGCCATGGCGATCAACAGCACCGGAACGAACGCAATCGTTGCCACGATAAAACCCGTGTATTCGGTGCCACCAAAGGTAAACACATCATCCTTGATGCGCGTATACAGCACAAAAAACGCGACCGTCGGGCCAAGTTCGAGGATTTGTTTCAAGACGGGATTGATTGTTTTCTCTGCCATAACTGTCACTTAACCCCCAATTTGAACCATTACAGCCCCCAAAGCGATCAAACCCATCAAGATCAACCGTCGTGGCCCCACCGTTTCACCCAAAATGAACCACCCGATCAATGCGGCAAAGACGGTGGATGTTTCTCGCAGGACCGCCGCTTCGCCGACACCGCCCAACCGCGTCGCCATCATCACGCCGCCAAAACTAACCCAAGCAATCACCGCCCCCGCAAAGCCGCGCCGCAGCAGCGATCCCACACCGCCGGGTGCGCCTGTGCGCCGATATCGAAGTGCTGCAAGAATTGGAAAATCCAGGGCGGTCAGAAAGAAGAACCACGCCAAAAAGGTGAAAGGATCAGGGGATTGGCGAATTCCGTAGGCATCCCACACCGTATAGATCGCCACCAGCATTCCACCCGCAAACGCCCAGATCAGGCCGATCTTAAGCCCCCTTAGATCGACTTGTTCCGCCGCCATATTACGCAGCGCAAGCAGCAGCATCGCCCCGGACAGGCACGCTACGCCAAGCCATTGCAACGGTTCAAAATGTTCCTGAAACAGCAGGCTCGCGCCAATCACAGTCACCAAAGGGCCTGTGCCACGGATCACCGGATAGACCACCGTATAGGCCGCGCGTTCATAGGCCAGCGCGACCGTCACCTTGTAGGCAAAATGAACTAGCATGGCGCCCAGCAAGACCAGAAATGTTGACGTCGTTGGCCACGGCACCAAGAAGAACGCGACCGGCGCAGATATCACGACCAAGGACGCATCGATCGATCCACGGATCAACCAAGGATCATGCCGCCCCTTTTGCAACGCGCCAAAAAACCGCATGTGCAACCGCCGACATCAACGCCAATGCCATAGCCCAGCGCGCGCCTTCCGGCGTGCCCGCGATTAAGATAATCCAGTCGGTCACTGCACGGTTAATCCGCCACTTGGGCCGCTGGGCTCCAATTGGCATCAACGGTCAAACCGTCAAACATGATTTCCATTTCGTTGCTCATGGTGCCTTCGTCCATGACAGACGTGAAACCGGAATACATCGCTGATCCGACCTGCATCAATCCAAGGCCACGTTCGGAGGCAACCGACACTTCTAACGTGCCGACAGGTTTGGGCAGATCGGCGGAAAACGCCATCAGTTCCGCACGCGATGCATCGTTCATCAAACCGTCCGGCAGTCGCGTGATGGCATCAAACGCCGCTTCGCTTTGGGATTTAGGCGTGCCGGTCACATTGACCTCCCCCCGAAATCCAAAGGGATTTTCGATCTCGCCGCCCAGCGTCATAGATAGCAGCCCGGCCTTGAACGTCGCAGACCCCATGGACACCTGCATCATGGAGGGTGACGATAAAAACACCCGTTCGAACACACCCGACACCGACAGGACGTCGCCAAAATCGTTTGTCACGACGGCGCGTTCCAGAATGACCATCCCCGCATCCGGATCTTGGCGCAAGGTCGCCTCGATACTCAGCGACGGGATCGCCGTCTGCCCGTTGGGCGGCGTGTCTTCGGGGGTAAATCCATCAATCCTGACCTCAACGGCCAGGGGCGGCACGCCGTCACGCGTCCAACGGGCGCTGTCCTCCAGACGCCAATCAAACGATGCAAACGGCGCAGTGTCGAACCCCGGATCAGTGCCCAAAAACTGGCACCAGCCATCGGGTGTGACCCGCGTAAACTGTATTTGCAAACCGACAGTCGCATCATTCGGGCTGACCAGATCGGCGGCCCGTTGATACGATTCTTGACAAGATGTGCGGGTCATTTGTTCTTGTGCGGCAAGGGGCGCAGCGATCGCGGCGATCAGGGCGGCGGCGGCTACCTTTTTCATTTTGCCTGTCCTGCCGGGGTCCAGGTGAACAACGCTGTCACACCGTCCAGCGCCATTTCCACCAACTGCGCGAGATCGGCATCACGCGGGATGGCCGCTAGACGGGCCGCGCGCACAGCGCCAATCGTGGGGTTCGCACTGATTTGCAACTGCGCCGTACCCCGCGGCGTCGGCAGGCCGTTGATAAATCCCGCAAGCGCGCTTCGGCTTGGCGTGGGCATAAAGCTATCGGGAAGATCATTCATAAATTCAATAGCTTGGCGTTTGCGCGCCGCGACTTGCGCTTCTGGTGTGCCGTCGCCTTCTGCCAAAACCATATTGCCGACAATCATCGCAACATAGGTCTCAAACCATCCGTCAAACTGCGATTTCATCGTCAGGCTGCGCAGGCCAGCAGTGCCAAGACTGGTTTGGATTGCCGCCATATCACTCAGGTTGACGCCCTCAATCCGCGCTGTCGCTTCTATGCGGTTTGTCGCATCAAATTCAAAATAGGCATTGTTGATGGTAACGGCATTTTGGACCCCGTCCCAGCGCAAGGATGCCCCAAATGACATCTGTGCCTGGCGCATCTGCAATCCCAAAAGATAGTCAAACACTGGATCGCCGGTGCGCGCCGTCATACCAAAATCAACGCCCTCAATGTCGATCGTGCGGGGCGGAAGCCCGCCCTCAATGAACCGCGCGATATCAGACGCGCGCCACCGCAGATGCCCGATCCTCAGCCCGCTTACATCATCAATCGGCACCTCGACGTCTGACAGCCGGCACCAGCCCTCATCATCGACTTGCGCCGTGCCCAACGTCGCCGGGAGGTCGGCCATCGCCGTCACTGCAGACAGGCTGCCCGTACATTGCGCTGGCGTCATGCGGTCTTGTGCGGCGGCGGGGGACGCAAGCAAAAGCGCGGCGATGATCCAGTGTTTCATCGATCTAGCCCGATCAAGGCATCAGCAAATTCTTCGGGGTCAAACGGCGCGAGGTCATCAATTTGCTCTCCCACACCAATGGCATGGATCGGCAGACCGAATTTATCCGCCAATGCCACTAAAACACCGCCCTTTGCGGTGCCATCCAACTTCGTCATGACCAAGCCGCTGACGTCCGCCAATTCCTGAAATGTTTTGACTTGGGACAATGCGTTCTGCCCCGTTGTCGCGTCCAGCACCAGCAACGTATTGTGCGGCGCATCCGGGTCTTTCTTGCGGATGACGCGCACAATCTTTGACAGTTCTTCCATCAGGTCTGCACGGTTTTGCAAACGTCCGGCGGTATCGATCATCAACAAATCCGCGCCGTCTTTGGCCGCTTGTTCCATGGCATCAAAGGCAAGGCTGGCAGGGTCGCTTCCTTCTGCGGCCGTCAGCACGGGAACGCCCGCACGATCCCCCCAGACCTGCAATTGTTCGACCGCAGCCGCGCGAAACGTATCGCCCGCCGCGATCACGACCTTTTTGCCTGCTGCCTGAAATTGGCTGGCGAGCTTTCCGATCGTTGTTGTCTTACCAGATCCGTTCACGCCGACGACCAGCACGACTTGCGGCTTGGTGGGATAAAGCGGCATGGGACGCGCGACAGGCTCCATGATGCGGGTCACCTCTGCGGCCAGTAACTCTTTGATTTCCTGCGTCGAAAGGCGTTTTCCAAACCGCCCTTCGGCCATATTTGCTGTCACACGCAGGGCCGTGTCCACGCCCATATCAGCCGAAATCAACAATTCTTCGAGCTGTTCAAGCATATCGTCATCAAGTTCTCGGCGCACGACGGTTTTCTTTTCGCCGCGCCCCAACAGACGCCCCAAAAGACCGGGTTTTGCGACGGCACTTTCGGCCTTTTGCGCTTCTGCAAGGCGTGCATCCTCTGCCGCGCGCGCGGCCGCAGCTTCGGCGGCCTGTGCGGCTTCGCGTTCCGCGTCAGCTGCACGGGCTTCAGCGGCAAGGCGCGCTTCGTGGGCGTGTTGGGCGTCTTCGGCACGCCGCGCATTTTCGGCCAATTGTGCCTCTTGTGCGCGGGCCGCAGATTCGGCCTCAAGGGCGGCTGCATCTTGGCGTTCTTGTTCGGCAATACGGGCGGCTTCGGCCTGTCGAGCGACCTCTGCGGCGCGTTCTGTTTCCAGTCGTTCTGCTTCAACCGCGCGCAACCTCGCACGTTCTGCTTCATCTTCTGCGGCCTCTTGGGCGGCGTTTGCTTGGGCTTGCGCCTCGGCTTCGGCGAGTTCTTTGGCCGCTTGGGCTGCCGCCAATGCCGCTGCCTCGGCTTGGATACGCTCTGCCTCGGCACGCTCGGCTTGTGCGCGGGCCGCCTGTTCACGCTCGGCTGCTTCTGCCAAACGCCGGTTTTCGGCAACCCGTGCGGTTTCAGCAGCGCGTTCTTCCTCAAGGCGGGTCGCTTCGCGGGCCTCTTCGTCCCTCACTCGTTGGGCCTCTGCGGCCTCAGCCTCGGCGGCTTCTTGTGCCAATCGGGCTGTTTCCAATCGTTCGGCTTCTAGCGCGGCCTCGGCTTTCGCGCGTTCCGCTGCCTCGTGTGCAGCCGTGTCGATTTGCGCTTCTACGTCTTCCTCAACCCCACCATCACCGACGATAGCATCCAGGCCATCCTCGATCTTAGAGGAAGATTTGAACAAACGATCTTTGAGTTTCTTGAAAAACGCCACACCGGCCTCGCTTTTAGTCTTTTGTAACATCTAATGGGCCACAAGCAGGGAAGAAACCCGAGACCACGAAATTTCCACATCTGCGCCGTGGTTGGGACCACCTGTCGCGCTACATTCACTTGGAATATAGTCTAAAACTCGATTGTCCCGCCCAAAAAGGTCCACCACGTGCGTAACCCATTGCCGATTTTCACAACAGTCACATTGATGGCCCCCCTGCTGATTGGCGCGGGTGCGCTTTGGGGCGGGTACTGGGCATTGGCCGGACTGGCATGGATGACTGCATTGACCGCCAGCATCGATGAACTGGTCACAGCCACATTGCCGTCGGTTGAAGGCGATGAATTTCCCGCCGCAAATGGGCTGTCGGTGGCCATCGCCATTGCACATTTCACATTGTGGTTTGCGGTTATTGCGGCCCTTAGCGATCAAACGGGGCTGGCAACTTGGGAAAAGCTGGTCGTGTTCGCTGCCGCCGGGTTGTTTATGGGCCAAGTCAGCAATTCAAACGCACACGAACTAATCCACCGCCCCGGCCGTTGGCTGCGCAGCTTGGGCCGTTGGGTTTATATATCGGTGCTGTTCGGGCACCATTTGTCAGCCCATACGTTGATCCATCACGTTCACATCGGCACACCAAATGATCCGAGCACCGCGCGACGGGGTGAAAATTTCTATCGATTCTTCTTACGCGCATGGGCGGGCGGTTTTGTAGAAGGGCTAAGGGTCGAAAACCAGCGTTTTGAACGCCTTAACAGACCCAAATGGCGCCATCCCTATGTCGCCTACATAGTTGGCGCGGCTGCGGTTTTGATCCTTGCAGGTATAATCGGCGGGGCGATTGGCGTGCTGGCCGCGGTGTGTTTGGCCGCATTTGCCCAGTTGCAATTGATGATGTCGGATTACGTCCAACATTATGGTTTGTGGCGGCGCAAACTGGACAATGGCAAATACGAACCCGTGGGATCGCGCCATTCATGGAACGCCCCGCACGCCATGTCATCCGCGCTTATGCTAAATGCGCCGCGCCATTCGGATCATCACGCCCACCCTGCGCGCCCCTTTCCTGCGCTGCGGCTGGATCATGAAATGCCCATGCTGCCGCTGTCATTGCCCGCGATGGCCTGCGTTGCCCTTTACCCACGCTTGTGGCGGCGCATGATGGATCCGCGCGTCGCCGACTGGCAAGACGCGGCTGAATAAAAAACCGTGGCTGGTCGTGGCTTTAGTTTTCTGCAAAAATCCAACCATGCGTAGCGTACTTATCCTGATCGCCCTTGCTGGCCCTGCTTTTGCGGAAACGCCCCTTGACGGTGCTGCGTTCGAAGCACTGGTGGAAGGAAAAACCCTCAGCTTTTCAACAGGGGCATTTCCCTACGGGGTCGAATACTACGGCCCCAACCGACAAGTGGTGTGGTCGTTTCAAGGCGGTGATTGCGTGGCGGGCGAATGGTTTGAAAAGGCGTCGGATACTGGCCCCAATATTTGCTTTGTCTATGACAACAATCCGGATCCGCAATGCTGGCAAGTCTTTGACGTCGATGGAAAAATTCGCGCTGATTTTGCTAACACACCCGGGACAACCGTCCTTTATGAAGCCGTTGAATCCGAACCCTTGATTTGTAGCGGTGTTGGCACCTAAACCCCCGCGCCCAAATTTACCGCGATATGTACCCTAAAATAGACTGCCTTGATCGGGCGGCGGCGTCTTGGTTTTCGCCTTGGCAGGTTTTCCTGCGGGCGCCATCTTACCGTCCGCGAACTCAATCTCGAGGGTTGCCGCAGATTTAGCTGCTTTGGCTGTTGTCACCACCTCACCGTCGCCGCGCACAACGGCGTAGCCCCGTTTCAGCGTTTCGCGATACCCAAGCGTTTCGCGCATCCTGTCCAACGCACCAAGGCGGTTGCGCTGCCGTTCGACCTGCGTCAACGCAGCCGTGGACATGCGCCGCAGGGTCGCGCCCAGATCCTTGGCGGCACGCGATTGAACGGCGCGCACGACATCGGGGCGCAGCAGGTGGCGGTTCAGATCGCGCCGCGCTTGCGCCGTTGTGCGCCCCAATGCTGGCGCAAGTCGCGATTGCAATCCTGTCAAACGGTCACGCCCCTGCCCGATGCGATTGCCCAAAACAGACGGGCGCAACAAACCGGACGCCTCACCCAGCCGCAATTTTCCATCCCGCACCCGCGAAATCAGTGCAACATCCAGCTTTTCGGCCCAGTAATCATACCGTTGTTTCGCGTCATCTGTCAGTTGTTCCTTCTTCGGAAGAACCCGCCACAAATCCGCAACCCGTTGTTTACGCCGTGCAATCCCGTCAGATGCGGCACGGCTGGCGCGAGCCCCCATTTGATCCACACCTGCAAGCAATTCCAGCCGCACAGGAACCGCCATTTCAGCCGCTGCCGTTGGCGTCGGCGCGCGCCGGTCCGAAACAAAGTCGATCAGGGTCGTATCCGTTTCGTGACCCACCGCAGAAATCAGGGGAATGTTTGACGCAGCAGTCGCACGTGCAACGATTTCCTCGTTAAAGCCCCACAGATCCTCAATCGATCCGCCCCCACGCGCTACGATAATCAGGTCGGGCCGTGGCATCGCGCCACCGGGCGTCATCGCGTTGAACCCTTCAATCGCACGCGCAACTTGTGGTGCGCAGTCCTTGCCTTGCACCGCGACTGGCCAAACCAGAACCTTGCGCGGAAACCTGTCCCTAAGCCTATGTAAAATATCACGAATAACGGCGCCCGTCGGCGACGTAACAACCCCGATCACATCCGGCAGAAACGGCAGTTCCTGCTTTCTTGCGCTATCAAACAGCCCCTCGGCCTCAAGCGTTTTCTTGCGCTTATCAAGCATCGCCATCAGCGCGCCGACGCCTGCCACGGCCACTTCTGTCGCGTTCAGCTGATATTTCGACTGGCTACCAAAGGTGGTCATCCGCCCTTGCACCACGACCTCCATCCCCTCCTCGGGGATCACGGACAGGCTCGACACTTGGCCCTTCCACGTCGTGCAGGCCAGCACGTTGCGATCATCCTTGAGGTCAAAGTAAAGATGGCCAGACCGTGCCCGCACCACGCGTCCCACTTCGGCCTTAACCCGCACATGGCCAAATTCGCCCTCAATCGCGCGTTTGACCGCGCCCGTCAGGTCGCTCACGGTGAATTCAGGGGTGTTGCCTGCGGATTCCGGTTCGTCGATCAGGTCCATGGGTGTCTCTTGTGCTGTGGTCTTGTGCACCTTAAACGGCACCAAAGCGGAAGGGAAATACAGATGAACATCCTGATTTTAGGCGGTGGCGGACGCGAGCACAGCCTCGCATGGGCCGTAAAGCAAAACCCCAAATGTGACCGCCTGATCGTGGCACCGGGCAACGCCGGTATCGCGCAAATTGCTGAATGTGCGGCGCTCGAAATCGAAAACGGGGACGCGGTGGCGATGTTTTGCGCCGAAAACGCAATTGATTTCGTGATAATCGGTCCAGAAGCCCCCCTTGCAGCAGGTGTTGCGGACGTTTTGCGCGCAAATGGGCTTGTCGTATTTGGATGTTCTCAGGCTGCGGCCAAGTTGGAATCTTCTAAATCTTTCACAAAAGCAATCTGCGACGCCTGCGCTGCGCCAACCGCAGGCTACGCCCATTTCACCGACGCGGATGCCGCCAAGGCCTATGTCACCGAACAGGGTGCGCCAATCGTGATTAAGGCAGATGGGCTGGCCGCAGGAAAAGGCGTCGTCGTTGCCATGGATGTGGCCACAGCCCACGCCGCAGTCGATGATATGCTGGGCGGTCAATTCGGCGCGGCAGGTGCAGAAGTCGTCATCGAAGAATTCATGGACGGCGAAGAGGCGTCTTATTTCATCCTGTGCGACGGAAAAACCGTTCTGCCCATCGGCACCGCGCAAGACCACAAACGCGCCTATGACGGCGACGAAGGCCCCAACACGGGCGGGATGGGTGCCTATTCCCCTGCCCCGGTTCTGACCGATGCCATCGCTGCTAAGGCCTTGAAAGAAATCGTAGAACCAACTGTGGCGGAAATGGCAAAACGTGGCACGCCGTTTCAGGGCATCCTATATGCAGGCCTGATGATCAAGGACGGGCAGCCGCGTCTGGTCGAATATAATGTGCGCTTTGGTGATCCTGAATGTCAGGTGTTGATGATGCGTCTTGGGGCGCAGGTTCTTGATCTGCTGCACGCCTGCGCTGAAAATCGGTTGGCGGATGTCACACCAAACTGGGCAGATGATCACGCGCTGACAATTGTGATGGCGGCCAACGGGTATCCGGGCAGCTACGCGAAGGGCACGCAGATCAAAGGCCTGGACGATCTGCCCGAAACCTCGGGCGAAATGACGTTTCATGCGGGAACACGCACCTATAACGGCCAAATCGTTGCCGCGGGTGGTCGCGTTCTGAATGTCACCGCGCGGGGCGCTACGCTGGAAGACGCACACGCAAAGGCCTACGCCATGATTGATGGCATTGACTGGCCTGATGGATTTTACCGCCGCGATATCGGCCACCGCGCGCTGTAATCATCACGGCGCGATCAGGCCGACATCATGCACCCGTAAAAACGACAAAAGCCGCGCTTCTTCAGCGCGGCTTTTTCTATTTTCTAACAGTCGCTTAAGCTGCGGGAACCGCACGACTTGCAAGGGTGTCTGTAATCTCAAGCCCAGCATCAACTTCGTTACCATTGCCCACAGCCGCAAATTCACGCGTCAAACGCTCAAGCGCTGCTTCATACAGCTGGCGCTCGGAATAGCTCTGCTCGCGCTGATCGTCCGCACGGTGCAAATCACGCACCACTTCGGCAATCGCGATCAGATCACCCGAGTTGATCTTTTGCTCATATTCCTGCGCACGGCGCGACCACATGGCCTTTTTGACCTTGGCCTTACCCTTCAGGGTTTTCATGCAATCGGCAACGACGTCAGGGCCGGACAGCGCCCGCATGCCGACCTCTTCCGCCTTATTTGTTGGTACTTTCAACGTCATCTTGTCCTTTTCAAACGCGATCACGAACATCTCCAGCTCGAACCCGGCGACCTCTTGTGTCTCGATCGATACGATCTTGCCCACGCCATGTGCGGGGTAAACAACGAAGTCGTTGGGGCTAAATTCACTTTTCTTCTTGGCCATGAGTTTTTCCTTTCCTCAAAGCAGTCTCACCAAACTTGCATCACATCCATCCAATTCGGACGACAAAAAACCGACGTTGGCCCAAGGACCCCCGTCAGCGCTTCTACAATTCCAGATCAACAATTACGCGGCATTACACAGTCTATAGCACAAAAACCGCCTGATTCCCACACCCAACAACGAAGTGTTTTAGCCACCCTCGCCCGGGGCTTCGGAAAACAGATCCATCTTGCCCTCTTTGCCGTCCATTTCATCAGCGGTCGGCAGAGGGTCTTTTTTGGTGATGATGACAGGCCAAGCGATGGAATACTTGCGGTTGAACTCAACCCATTTTTCCATGTCCGGCTCGGTGTCGGGGCGGATCGCATCGGCGGGGCATTCAGGTTCGCACACGCCACAATCGATACATTCGTCGGGGTGGATCACCAGCATGTTCTCACCCTCATAGAAACAATCCACGGGGCACACTTCGACGCAGTCGGTGTATTTGCAGGCGATGCAGTTGTCATTGACGATGTATGTCATAGGTCCGGTCCGTTTAGGGTCACCGCGTCTTTAGCTGCCACCTGCGTGGCCTTCAAGACCTGAACTGGCGTCTGCGTCATCGCGACCCTTTAAGAATATCCATATCGCGGCGGTCTTTCTTTGTCGGACGCCCCCCAACCCTATGTTCCAACGGGTTAATCCGCGGTTCGCGTGCTGGGGTCAAATCTTCGTATAAGGCTTGCGCTTCGGGTGCGGGGCCACGGCGCACGCCAAGCCCCAGCACTTTCACAATGCGCACTTCGTCTTCTTTCGGGAATGTCAGCACCACGCCAGCGGAAATTGCGCGGCTCGGCTTGCTGACGGGCGTTCCATCCACCCTGATGCGCCCCGATTTAACGAGAGCGGCGGCCAGCCCGCGCGATTTGAAAAACCGCGCGTGCCACAGCCATTTGTCTAAACGAATACTGTCTCCAGCCTCGCTCAATCCTTCTTGAGCCCCGCCAAAGCGGCCGCAAACGGATTGTCCGGGTCAATCGCCTTTTCTTTCTTCGGCGGTCTGGCCGAGAAATTCTGCGCTTTGTTGTCTCGCTGCGGTTTGCCGCCACGCTTGCCCTTTGTGGCGCCTTTGCGCTTGGGTTGATCGTTTTGCGGACGCGGGCTGCGCTTGGGCGCCCAGGTGATCGTGTAAAACACTTCCATTTCGGGCGCTTCGTCAGCGGCCTCAACGGGTGCAATGCTTTCGCCTTCCGGGATCGGGTTCGGCGTTTCACCCTCGGGTGCAGGTTCAACAACGGCGGGCGTTTTCACTTTCTCGCGCTCACCCTTTTCGGCCTTGTAGCCCAAGCCCTCCATCAGGTTTGCGAATTGATCCAGCGTCATGCCCGTGATCGACAACATATCTGCCGTCGCCTCGAACCCTGCGCGGGTGTTTTGATCCCGCAGCATATCGGCAAGGCGTTCCAGCATATCAATGCGGATCGCGCGATCACCGGCAGCGCGATACCCCGACATCGTGTAGGTGCCATCGGGAAGGCCGGAAATCGTTGGAACTGTCACCAAACCGGGGGGCGGTGCCTCTGGGAAATCCTGCAACCCTTTGGACAGGCTCCACAATACCAGACGCAGGCGCGTTGGCGCGGGCTTCAGCAGCAATGGCATAAAGATCGTGAATTGACCGAACCGCACACCGTGTTTGCGCAATGCACCACGGGCGTCTTGTTCCAGCGCCTTGACCTCGTCGGCGACCTCACCACGGGTGATCACGCCGAACCCTTCGACCATACGGAACGCGAAACCCTTGGCCAATCCGGCCAATTCATCGTCGTTCTGCATCTTCAACATTGGTTCAAACGCCGTCGCAATCTTGCGATCAATGAAATGCTGCAAGCGGCGTTGGACCTTTTCGGCCACATCCGTTCCGGCCTCGTCGTCAACGAACGCCACAACCGTCGGCTTCAACGCGTCTTGGCCAGCCACCAGTTTCCCGACAGCTTCGGTGCCCCACATCAGGCCGCCTTGCTCGGTGAAATCGATTTCCGTATCGGGCGCGTTATAAAAACGGTCTGCGCGCAGATGAAACTGCGGCGCGAGCGCCTGAATGCTTGCGGCGCGAATGGTTTTCGCTTCCTCGGCCGTGGCATTCTGATCCTGACGGAACCTAAAGCCTTCGATTTTGCCTACAAACTGTCCTTCGACAGTCACTTCACCTTTGTCGTTTACGTCGGCCACGAGGCCCTCCTTTTGGTTGAGCCGGCGAAGCAGAACACTGGTCCGCCGGTCCACAAATCTTGCTGTCAGGCGCGCGTGTAACGCATCTGATAGGCGGTCTTCTACAGCGCGTGTGACGTCACGCCAATGGCTTTCGTTACTGACCCAACCTTTGCGCTGCGCCACGTAGGTCCATGTGCGGATATATGCCAACCGTTTGGACAGCGCATCAATGTCGCCGTCCGTGCGGTCAATGCGGTTTACCCGCCCCGCCAGCCAATCGTCCGGGACGCGGCCCTTTTCATGCAAAAAATTGTAAATATCCGTCAAAAGCTGGGCGTGTTCGACATTGCTGATGCCACGAAAGTCCGGAATACGGCAGACGTCCCACAGAAGTTGCACAGACGGCCCATCTGTGGCGCGCGCGGCAACTTCGGCGTCCGCTGAAACGGCCTTGAGCGCGCCCAGATCATCGCTTTCGCGCACACGGGTCAGCCACGGATCATCGGTGCGTTCTTCCAACGTTTGGATCAACCGCCCAACAGAGCCAAATTGCAGCCGCGCATTGCGCCATTGCAGTTTCTTAACAGGCGCGAACTGGTTGTTCTGGATCGCATCCACCACGCCTTCATCCAGCGTCGGGGCCTCGCCCGTCACCCCGAACGTGCCCTTGTTCATATGCCGCCCCGCACGCCCTGCGATCTGGGCCAGCTCATTGGGCATCAAATGACGCATCCGCCGTCCGTCGTATTTGGTGATGGATGAAAACGCGACGTGATCAATATCGAGGTTCAGCCCCATCCCGATGGCATCCGTCGCCACGAGGTAATCCACATCCCCGTTCTGATACATCTCAACCTGTGCATTGCGCGTGCGGGGGGACAACGCCCCCATCACCACGGCGGCCCCGCCCTTTTGGCGGCGCAACAGCTCTGCGATGGCATAGACATTCTCAACAGAAAACCCGACAATTGCGCTGCGAGCGGGCATCCGGCTTATCTTTTTGGAACCTGAGTACGTGAGCGTGCTGAACCGTTCGCGTTTGATAAATTCCGCCTCGGGCACCATGGACGCAATCGCGCCCCACATGGTTTCCGCGCCCATAAAAAGCGTCTCGTGAAGGCCGCGCATCCGCAACAGACGGTCTGTAAACACGTGCCCACGGTCCAGATCGGCACACAGCTGTATTTCATCCACGGCCACGAAATCTGCGCCAATATCTTGCGGCATGGCCTCAACGGTGCAGACCCAATAGGCCGCGCGCGGCGGCACGATGCGTTCTTCACCTGTCAGCAGTGCAACCACGCCGGGGCCACGCACGGCCACGATACGGTCATAAACCTCGCGCGCCAAAAGACGCAGCGGCAAACCGATCACACCCGTCTTGTGCCCCAGCATGCGCTCAATCGCGTAATGCGTTTTACCTGTATTTGTCGGGCCTAAAACAGCCGTCACACGCCCTCGGGCATTCATAGGACCATCCCCGAATCTGACGTATCAGAGAGCTTCACCGCTCAGTTGCACCTGCAGTCGTTCAATCATTCCGGCAACTTCGCCGTCCGCAGGTGTGATCTGCGCAATTGCCTGCCAAACTTCAAGGGCGTCATCCGGCCGCCCGATTTCTTCGAGGATAAAAGCAACACCGGACATCGCCCCGATGTGGCGTGGTTCCAGCACCAAAGTCTGGCGTAAATCATCAATCGCGGGGCCATATAGGCCAAGTTGGTAGTAGGCCGATGCGCGCCCGTTGTACCCTTCGGCGAAATTTGGCGCATGATCCACAAGCGCGGTGAAATGTTGGACAGCAACGTCCGGCGCCCCGTCTTCAAGCGCATCTTCGCCACGCCGCAACAGCAAATCCATCGCGGCAGACCCGCTTTTGCCCCATTCGGTTATGATTTGCTCTTCGATGCGGGCCACCTGACCGGGCTCAGCCTCAAGCAATTGTTCAAATAAAAGGTCCAAACGTTCGGAATCCGTACTGGTTTGCGCACTTAAAGGTGTGGAAATCCATACTCCCATCAAAAGTGCCGCCACGATAGATTTGTGAAGATGTTTGTTAATGCCCATAGTGGTGAGTGTAGCGCATCACGCGCGAGGCACCAGAGGCACCCGATCACAAAAACGGGGCCACAACCTGAAGGAACGGAACAAACATGAGCGATGTAGTGAACGAAGCCGTAACAGCCCTGAACGCAAAGATGGACGGCGGCGGCTTTGACGGCACAGCCAAATTCGACATCGAAGGCGAAGGCGCGATCATCATTGATGAAAACGGCGCACGCGCGTCCGACGATGCAGCGGACGTCACGTTGTCTGCGAACGCCGAAACATTCAAAGCCATTCTTGACGGCGAACAAAACGCAACAGCCGCCTTCATGACAGGCAAACTGTCGGTTGATGGCGATATGGGGCTGGCTATGAAACTCGCTGGTGTATTGGGCTAAATTATATGGAATCCGCACCCTACCACGCTGATATCGCTGGCAATCCTGATGGGACTTGCCATTGGCTCACCTGCGTGGACGGGGTGCGCATTCGCGTCGGGCATTGGTCCTTCGCACAAGCAAAAGGGACGGTCCTGATTTTCCCGGGCCGGACCGAATATGTCGAAAAATATGGCCGCACCGCCGCTGAACTGTCCAAACGCGGCTTTGCTAGCGTGGCGATTGACTGGCGCGGACAAGGTTTAGCGGATCGTCTGCTGGAAAACCGCGCCGTCGGCCACGTGGACGTCTTTGAAGACTACCAGTTGGACATCAAGGCCGTGCTGACCCACGTCAAAAAGCTCGGCTTGCCCGAACCCTACCATTTGCTTGGCCATTCTATGGGCGGCTGCATCGGATTGCGCGCGCTTTATGACGGTCTGGCGGTCCGATCGGTCGTCTTTTCGGCACCGATGTGGGGGATCAGAATGTCACCCGCTTTGCGCCCGATCGCTTGGGGGCTCAGCTCGGTCAGTAAACCTTTGGGCTTTGGTGGCATTTTCGCGCCCGGACAGCAGGCCGAAACCTATGTTTTGCGCACCAACGCGGATGAAAACACCCTCACATCCGACCCAAGCAGCTTTGAGATTTTGCAAAACCAGCTGATCACGCATCCCGACCTCGCGCTTGGCGGTCCTTCCCTTCACTGGCTCAACGAATCGCTGCGCGAAATGCGGACGTTGTCACAACGTCCCTCACCGGATGTGCCCTGCCTGACGTTCTTGGGCACCGAAGAATCCATTGTCGACCCCGTGCGCATCAATGACCGTATGGCACGCTGGCCCGGCGGCGAATTGGTTTTGCTAGAAAAAGGCCGTCACGAAGTGCTGATGGAAACCAAACCCCTGCGTGATCGGGTCTTTGACGGCGCCACAGACCTGTTCAACAAACATTCACCGCAGATGGCCTAAATCGCGTGAATGCCCTTGGCCGCGGCAATCGCGCCCTGACGCATCCAGGTATGTTCTGACGCAACCACAAATCCCGTCATCTGGTACTGCGCCCAGTCTGCCG
Source organism: Octadecabacter dasysiphoniae (assembly GCF_021532615.1). Taxonomy (GTDB): domain Bacteria; phylum Pseudomonadota; class Alphaproteobacteria; order Rhodobacterales; family Rhodobacteraceae; genus Octadecabacter; species Octadecabacter dasysiphoniae. The sequence goes on along the minus strand of NZ_JAKGAQ010000001.1, from coordinate 632,600 downwards.
CCTTTGCCGCATCCGGAACCCAAGACACAAACGCCTTGCCGTTCGCAGCGCAGGCCTTGCCGACACGTTCCAGTGCCATGGGTAAATCAGGGTTATCCTGGCTGCGATGCCCATAGCCCACGGTCAAATCCGCAGGCCCGGCAAACAACGCATCAATACCGTCAATCGCCGCAATCTCTTCGCAGGCCTCAACCCCTTCGGGTTCTTCGATTTGCGCCATAACGATGGTCTGACCGTCCTGATCCAGAACTTCACCCATGGATTGCATCGTAAAACCAGCCCAACGGGTTGATCCCGCAAACCCACGCCCGCCACGCCCGAAATGCGCAGCCTTTGCAATAGCTTGTGCCTTTGCCACGCAGTCAACATGCGGCACGACGACGCCAACGGCACCCGCGTCCAGCGCCATGAGGATGTTTTCCTCCGACCCGCTGGAAATGCGCACCATCGCCGGAAAATCAAGCGCGCGACACACCGCCAAACAGGCATCCAACCGACCCCGATCAAACCCTGCGTGTTCGCCGTCCAGCACAATGAAATCCAGACCGGACGTTGCCAGAACCTCGACCACCGTGACCTCTGCGGTTTTTACAAATGTCGATGCCAAGGTCTCACGCGCTAAAATTCGCGCCCTTAATTGTGCTGTCCGCATGTCTGTCTCCTGATGCTTTGGCATAGGCGACCACAGCACTTGCCCACACGCAAGCCCTTCCCACCCGCGCCCGAGGGGCTAAGTTTGCAAAATGGCTGATCTTTTGACCTTCACACCCAACGGCATCTACTGCGAGGCGGGCGATTTCTACATTGATCCGTGGCGTCCCGTTGCACGCGCGCTGATCACCCACGGCCACGCAGACCACGCCCGCCCCGACATGGGCGCCTATATGGCCACGACGTCCGCCGCCCCCGTCATGCGCCACCGCTTGGGCGATATTCGTTTGGATACAGTCAATTACGGCGACGTGACCTCGATAAACGGGGTGAACGTGTCCTATCATCCGGCGGGCCATGTTCCGGGGTCCGCACAAATCCGCGTCGAACACAAAGGGCAAGTCTGGGTGGCGTCGGGCGATTATAAAACCGTCGATGATGGTCTGTCCGAACCGTTTGAACCTGTGCCCTGCCACGCCTTCATCACAGAATCGACCTTCGGATTGCCCGTCTTCAACTGGACCCCGCAGGATGTTCTGGCCGACCAGATCAACGCGTGGTGGGCGGAAAATGCGGCAAACGGGGTGTATTCCTTGCTGTCATGTTATGCGCTTGGCAAGGCACAGCGCCTGTTGCGCGCGGTCAACCCCGACATCGGCACGATCCTGACCCACGGCGCGATTGAGGCGACCAACCAGATCATGCGCGGCCAAGGAATTGCGCTTCCTGATACGACTCTGGTCACGCCCGAGCTTGACCTAAAGGCGCACAAAGGCGCGCTGGTTCTAGCAACGCCGTCCGCGCTGAATTCCACATGGGCGCGTCGTTTCAAACCTGCCTCGTCCGCCTTTGCCTCCGGCTGGATGGCCCTGCGCGGAGTGCGGCGCAGACGGGCCGCAGACCGTGGTTTTATCATGTCCGACCACGCTGATTGGAACGGCCTGAACAACGCCATCAAACAAACCGGGGCCGAACGGATTTTCGTCACGCACGGCTACACATCGGTGTTTTCGCGGTGGCTGTCCGAACAGGGGTATGACGCGCAAATTGTGCAAACAGAATTTGACGGCGAAGCGGATGAGGACGGGCAATGAAAGATTTCGCCGCCCTGTTCACCGCGCTCGATCAAACCACGAAGACCAGCTTCAAGGTGGCGGCGATGGCTTCGTATTTCCGCACGGCATCCGATCAGGACAAACTTTGGTGCATCGCACTGTTTTCCGGCCGTCGTCCGCGCCGCGTGATAATGACAACATTGCTGCGCGAATGGGCCGCCGAACGCGCCGGACTACCGCTTTGGCTATTTGAGGAATGCTACCCGATCGTTGGCGACCTTGCGGAAACGATAAACCTGTTTTTGCCGCCATCGACTGGAGATGAAGAACGACCCCTAACTTATTGGATAAATGAACTAAAACGACTTTCGAGTTTGGATGACGACGGCCGCAAGACCGGCATTCTAAACGCATGGAAAATCCTGCCGCAAACGCAGCGGTTTTTGTTTATCAAACTGCTGACGGGGGGCTTTCGTATTGGGGTCAGCCAAAAACTCATGACGCGCGCGCTGGCCAAAGCGACCAAGCAGGATGAGGCGGTCCTGACCCACAAGCTTATGGGGAACTGGACACCGGAAACGACAACCTGGGCCGACCTGATCGAGGCGGACGATCCAACGGCAGACCTGTCACGACCATATCCTTTCTACCTTGCGTATGGGGTTGAGGACGTGAATCAACTAGGCCCCACAACCGATTGGTTTATAGATAGAAAGTGGGATGGCATACGTGGTCAATTGATCCTGCGCGGGGGCGAACATCACCTGTGGTCACGCGGTGAAGATCTGATAACAGACCGTTTCCCCGAACTTGCACAACTGCGCGACTATCTGCCCGACGGCACAGTGATTGACGGTGAAATCCTCGCCTTTCAGGACGAAAAACCCTTGTCTTTCAACACATTGCAAAAGCGCATTGGCCGCAAGACCGTGCCCAAAAAGCTTCTGACCCAAGCACCTGTTATCTTGATGGCCTACGACCTGTTGGAATTGGACGGAAAAGACATTCGCGATCAAACATTAGAAATACGCCGCAACCTGTTGGAAAAATTACTAAAATCGGCACCCACGTCTGCCCCCATCCGTTTATCCAGCGAAGTTACAGGCTCCAGCTGGGATGATTTCGCGCGCGAACGGGCAAAATCGCGCGATCTGAACGCAGAAGGCCTCATGCTGAAACGGCGCGACAGCCGCTATTTGTCGGGTCGCAAAAAGGGCGATTGGTGGAAATGGAAAATAGATCCCCTGACCGTGGATGCCGTGATGATCTACGCGCAAGCAGGGTCAGGCAGGCGCGCAAACCTGTTCACCGATTTCACCTTTGCGGTCAAAAACGGCAACGATTTGGTCCCCTTCACGAAGGCCTATTCTGGCCTCACGGACGATGAATTCCGCCAGATCACTACGTGGGTCAAACGCAACACACTGCAGCGGTTCGGCCCCGTGCGATCTGTCCCCGCCGAACACGTTTTTGAAATCGCGTTTGAAGGTATCCAAGCGTCGCCGCGCCACAAATCGGGGATTGCGCTCCGGTTCCCGCGCATGCTCCGTTGGCGCCATGACAAACCCGCGGACGAGATCAACACCCTCGACGATCTAAAGGACATGCTGCGCACCTATGGATAAGCCAAACGCCCAAATGCCGCCCGCACCAAAGGCGCCAAAAATCGCACCACCTGCGGGATCCTGTGACGCGCATGTGCATCTGGTCGCGGGTCAGAAAGATTTTCCTCTTTGGGATGGCCGCGTTGAAAACCCTGCGGAAGGCCCGGATTTTGACGGCTGGCTGTCGCTTTATCGTGCCCATCTTGACGCGCTGGGGTTCACCAAAGGGCTGATCGTCCATTCGATCCTTTATGGCACCGACAACAGTGTCACGGTTGAAACGCTCAAACGGCTCGGCGGGAATTTTAGGGGCGTTGGGTTGCTGCCCGATACGGCCACCGACGCCCAGCTTGATCAATTCGTTGATCAGAACCTAAAGGCCGTGCGGCTGAACTACGTCCACGGTGGCGTGCTGTCGTGGGATGGCGCAAAGACACTGGCACCGCGCCTTGCAGACCGCGGCCTGCACATTCAAATGCTGCTGCACAGCCACCTGCACATGGAGGAGCTGGACGCCGACATACGCGCGCTACCCGTGCCGCTGGTGATTGATCACGTCGGCTGGCCAGACCTCAGCCTCGGCACCGATGACCCGGGCTTTCCACGATTGCTTAAACTGGTCAGCGACGGCCATGTGCACATCAAACTCAGCGCGATCTATCGTTTGTGCCCCGCGCCTTACGATCAGGCCGCTCCGTTCATCGCAGCCCTCGTGGCCGCAAACCCAGAAGGTTGCCTTTGGGGGTCAGACTGGCCACATCTGATGCTGAACGGCGCGCAGATGCCAGATGCCGCGACCCTGCTGGATGCGTTCCACGATGTTGTCACCCGCGACGATCACCGTGAAACCATCCTGAAACATGTGCCGGATCGGCTGTTCTTTGATCTGTGATGACGGCCCGCCTAGCCAAGCCCGCCCCGCGCTCCTACATAAGACAAAACCAACAATGAGGCTTTCATGACTGACCCCCGCACGTTCGACGCCAACGCCACCTCCGGTTCTCCCTTTGGGGATCTTCCTGAATGGGACCTCAGCGATCTGTACCCCGCCCCGGATGCGCCGGAACTAACCCGTGATATGGGCTGGCTCGAGGACGCATGCAAAAGCTTCGCCACAGATTACGAAGGCAAACTTGCCGATCTGGATGCTGCCGGACTGCTTAAGGCCGTAACGCGATATGAACAAATCGACACGATTGCAGGCCGCCTGATGTCTTACGCCGGTCTGCGGTACTACCAGCACACAACCGACCCTGAACGCGCGCAATTCATGTCTAATGCGCAGGACAAAATTACCAATTACACCACACCGCTGGTCTTTTATGGCCTTGAATTCAACCGCATGGATGATGCGCATGTGGACGGGCTTTTGGCCGCCAACGCAGACCTTGCCCGCTACAAACCCGTGTTTGACCGCATGCGCGCCATGAAACCCTACCAACTGTCTGACGAGCTGGAAAAATTCCTGCACGATCAGTCCGTTGTCGGCGCGTCCGCATGGAACAAGCTGTTCGATGAAACAGTCGCGGGCCTGAAATTTACCGTGGACGGCGAAGACATGGGGCTTGAGGGCGTGGCCGATCTGATGTCGCACCCCGACCGCGCCAAACGCGAAAGCGGCGTGCGCGAAATGGCCCGCGTGCTGGGCGTCAACGCGACGCTGTTTGCGCGTGTTCACAATACCCTCGCCAAGGAAAAGGCGATTGAAGACCGTTGGCGCGGGATGCCGTCGCCCCAAGCAGGTCGGCACCTTTCAAACCACGTCGAGGCCGAGGTGGTCGACGCCCTGCGCAATGCCGTGGTCGATGCCTATCCACGCCTCAGCCACCGCTATTATGCGCTTAAGGCCAAATGGATGGGCCTTGATAAAATGGAAGTCTGGGATCGCAACGCCCCCCTCCCGATGGAGGCTGACCGCACTGTGTCGTGGGACGAAGCCGAAACCACCGTCATGGATGCCTATGCCGCCTTTGACCCCCGCATGGCCGAAATCGCCAAGCCATTCTTCACCGATGGCTGGATCGACGCGGGCGTCAAAGAGGGCAAGGCACCGGGTGCATTTGCGCATCCAACGGTCACGACCGTTCACCCCTACGTCATGCTCAACTATCTGGGAAAACCCCGCGATGTCATGACCTTGGCTCACGAACTCGGCCACGGCGTGCATCAGGTTCTGGCGGCCGAGCAGGGCGAACTTCTGTCATCGACGCCGCTGACACTCGCCGAAACTGCGTCTGTGTTTGGTGAAATGCTCACCTTCCGCAAGCTGCTGGATCAGGCGAAAGATCAAAAGGAGCGCAAAGTTCTGCTGGCCGGCAAGGTTGAGGATATGATCAACACCGTTGTGCGCCAGATCGCGTTCTATGACTTTGAATGTAAACTGCACGCCGCGCGCGCAAATGGCGAACTCACGCCGGATGATATCAATGCGCTCTGGATGTCCGTGCAGGGCGAATCCTTGGGCCCCGTGTTCAACTTTATGGACGGTTATGAAACGTTCTGGGCCTACATCCCCCACTTCGTCCATTCACCGTTTTACGTCTACGCCTATGCCTTCGGCGATGGCCTCGTGAACGCGCTTTATGCGGTCTATGAAGACATGGGCGATGATTTCAAAGACAAATACTTCGACATGCTCAAGGCAGGCGGATCAAAGCACCACAGTGAACTTCTGGCCCCATTCGGGCTGGATGCATCCGATCCCTCCTTCTGGGCCAAAGGTCTGGGCATGATCGAAGGCATGATCGACGAACTCGAAGCGATGGAAGACTGATCTTTCGGACGCAGACGCGCAAAACCTCTTGGGGTTTTGCGCCCCCCCCGCAGAGGGGCCGATCGTAAGATCGTCTCGCCTCACCTCTGCGAAGAAATCTCGTTAATCAAGCTCGGTCCACGGCCAGGGTTTAACCTCTGACGCCGCAGTCTGATACCGCGTGGCCTTTGCGACCCAAATACCAACATCCGTGCCAAGCTCTGCCAAACGCTCATTGGGCTGCTTCTGGCTGGCCAACATGATGATAAACTGGATCACGGCCAACACGCCAATAATCGTGCTCGCAAAACTGATCATGAACGCGATGATGATCATATAAACAAGGCGCGTGAACAGATTTTCCTCAACCGGAACTTCGGGTTCACGTTTGGCCGTGTTTTCGGGCATTACGTCGTCAAATTCATGCGGATCGGCCATAGCGATTCTCCTTGCTTGGGGCAGTTTAGCGCGGCGGGCCAGCCTCATAAACCGCATCAATGACAGCTTGCGTCGCGCGCGCGTCTTCCAGTGACCACGCATAGGGGACCCCGTCGCGCACCGATGCGCTGAACGCCTCAACCTGGTTCACATATTGCGCTTCTTGCGGCCAGCGTTCCACACGGATCGATCCGTCGCTTTGGATCAACTCTACCTGTGCTTCGCCGTAGCTGCCCGCGTTGAACGGCGCCGACACACGAATACGCCCGTCGCTGCCCAAAAACGTCATGGACTGGGTCAGGTGCGTGTTCATCGACGTCACCCAATGGGCAGTAAACCCTTCAAATCGCGCGGAAACACGTGCGGTGATGTCCACGCCATCGATGTAATCAATATCCGCATGAGTGATCGCAACAGGGTCTTGCCCCGTCACCAACCGCGTCGATCCGATGGTGTAAACGCCAATGTCAGGCAACCCGCCACCGCCCTTGGCCGCATCAAAACGCACGTTCGCAAGATCGGGATTGTTGTAGGTGAAAATGCCATCGACATGGCGCAACGTGCCAATCGCGCCGCTTTCCAGCATTTCGCGCACGCGGTGCCACTGCGGGTGGTGCGCGATCATATAGGCTTCTGTGCACATCAATCCGGTTTCATCGCGCAACGCGATCAACGGGTCAATCTGCGCCGCCGTCATCCCGACCGGTTTTTCGACCAGCACATGTTTACCGGCCCGCAACGCGCGGCTGGCCCATTCAATATGCAGATGGTTGGGCAGCGGAATGTAGACCACATCAACATCTTCGTCCGCCAGCACATCATCATATGTGGCGTGCACGCGCAAATTCGGCGCAAAGGCCTGAAACGGTTCAGCTTTTTGCACTGATGATGTACCCAGTGCGACCAGCTGCGCACCAGACGCCGCATGGATCGCGGGGCCCATATGTTCGCGCGCAAAATTACCTGCGCCCAAGATCGCCCATTTGATGATTTTGCCCATATCGCCCCCTCATGCGTGCCTATCCCAAAGAAAAAGGCGCTGACCTTTCGGTCAGCGCCCTTGTTGTTGCAGGCTTTTAGGCCGTGGCCAACATGCCTTTTTCTTTGGCGAGGGTCTGCATCTTCTTTTGCAGCTTCTCGAACGCGCGCACTTCGATCTGGCGGATGCGTTCGCGGCTGACAGAATACTGCCCGCTCAAATCCTCAAGCGTCACGGTCTTTTCCGCCAAACGGCGTTGCATCAAAATGTCCTTTTCACGGTCATTCAGCACACTCATAGCTTCGGCCAAAAGCTCGCGGCGGCTTTCCAGCTCATCCTTGGCTTCGTAATCCCCCGCTTGGTCAGCGGATTCATCCTCAAGCCAATCCTGCCACTGCATCGTACCTTCGCCCTCAGACCCGACGGTGGCATTCAGGGACGCATCCCCGCCAGACATCCGGCGGTTCATGGAAATCACTTCGTCCTCGGTCACGCCCAGATCATTTGCGATGCGCTCTACGTTCTCGGGGCGCAGATCGCCCTCTTCCAGCGCACCAATACGGTTCTTGGCTTTGCGCAGGTTGAAAAACAGCTTTTTCTGCGCGGACGTTGTGCCCAGCTTCACCATCGACCAACTGCGCAGCACGTATTCCTGAATAGACGCACGAATCCACCACATCGCATAGGTCGCAAGGCGAAAGCCCTTTTCAGGGTCAAAGCGTTTGACAGCTTGCATCAGGCCCACATTCGCCTCGGAAATAACCTCGGCCTGTGGCAACCCGTAGCCGCGATAGCCCATGGCGATTTTTGCGGCCAGACGCAGGTGCGATGTTACCATCTTATGCGCGGCATCGGTGTCCTCATGGTCGACCCAGCGTTTGGCAAGCATGTATTCTTCATCCGGTTCCAACATCGGGAACTTGCGGATGTCCTGCATGTAGCGGTTCAGACCTTGTTCCGGCGATGGGGCCGGTAAATTTGTGTAAGATGACATGTGTCTCTCCCTCTCCTGAATGCCCCGTTGATCGGCAGCATATTGGCCAACACCCGTTACGGCATGTTTATGACCTTAACATCAATATGGGGGCATTTCCCCCTGTTTCAAGACTGATCGGTTCAGTTTTCGTCAATTACATTTAAGGAAGGATTAAGCGGCGTAAAGATATGTGTCTGCGCGTTCACGCACATGGGACCGCATATTTCAGCCCTCTGCGCCGCCCAATGCGGCGATCAGGTCCGTCATATCGGCGGGCATCGGGGCCTCGAACCGCATCATGTCTTTCGAAACGGGGTGTTCAAAGCCCAATGTCGCCGCATGCAACGCCTGACGCGGGAACGTATAGGCCGCCAACCGCCCTGCTTCGCCCACCGCCTTTTCAGACAGTTTACGCCGCCCCCCATATGTTGGATCGCCGATCAACCCGTGGCCCGCATGGGTCAAATGCACCCGAATTTGATGGGTGCGCCCGGTTTCCAGCCAGCAATCCAACAACGCCGCTACGCCGGGCGTGCCGAGTGGCTGCACAATCCGCGCCCGCGTCACCGCATGTCGGCCATTGTGCCAAACCACGGCCTGTTTCTGACGGTCATGTTTATGGCGCGCCAGTTGCGTTTGCAGTTTCAGGATATTGCCGGGTTCAAACGATGCCCCCTTAATGCCGCGCACACGCGGATCATTGCTGTCGGGCACACCGTAACAAATGGCGCGGTAATGGCGTTCAACCGTATGCGCCTCAAACTGGGCAGCAAGCCCGTGATGGGCGCGGTCCGTCTTCGCGACGACCAGCAAACCACTGGTTTCTTTATCGATACGGTGCACGATCCCGGGGCGTTTTTCCCCACCCACACCAGACAAGGCATCCCCGCAATGATGCAACAACGCATTCACCAATGTCCCACCGGGCGTGCCGGGGGCCGGATGCACGACCATGCCTGTGGGCTTGTTGATGACGATCAGATCATCGTCTTCGAACACGACATCCAGCGGGATATCCTCGGCCGCGACGTGGTAGTCATCCGCAATCTCAACCGTAATCTCAACCGCGTCGCCCATCCGCGGTTTTGCGCGCGGGTCGGTCACAACGATGCCATTCACCGTCACCGCACCATCCGCCAACAGCCGCGCCATGCGGGATCGGCTGAGGGATGCATCAATCGGCACATCGCGCGCCAGCGCCTTATCCAAACGCGGTGCGGGGTTTTCCGAAATTTCAAAGGTTACTGTTCTAGCGGTCATGGGCGCGTCTTAGGGCAGTCTGGCAGCCGTGTCACGTGCTACCAAACCAACGATCGACCAATGGCGCGCCCATGATCACAAACACGATCCGCACCAGATGATGGGCGACCACCACAGCCGCATCCGCCCCCGCCACCAGCGCAACAATCGCCATTTCCGCCTGCCCACCGGGGGAAAACGCAAGCACCGCTTCGGTGAACGGCAACCAGCCAAGGCGGATGATCACAGCCGCAAAGATTGCCCCGACGATCAGACTAAGCACGGAAAATATCACCCCTGCGGTCACATCAATGCGCAATTCGCGCCAAGAAATGCCAGTGTATTTCACCCCAATGGTGAACCCGATGAAAAATTGCGCCGCTGCAATCGCCTCGGCGGGGGGGCGGTGGTGAATAACATCCCCCAGCGACAATGCGGCGGTCAGAAACAAGGGCCCCAACAACGACGCGCCAAACAATCCAACAAATTTCGCAATCCGCCATCCGGCGATGCCTGCCACCGCGAGGATCAACAGTTCGATTGGTGGAACGGATGTAAACGGCTCGCCCGCGGGTTGGTTCAGATCGACGTTATAAAAGAACGCGAAAACGAACGGCAAAACCATGACCACAATCAAAACGCGCGTCGCGTGAATCAGGGACAGCGCGCGCACATCGCCGCCCGCCTCTTCGCCAAACAACAACATATCCTGCAAACCGCCGGGCATGGACGCATAAAACGCCGTCGGATGATCAAACCCGAACCCTTTGCGAAACAGCGGATATCCCACCGCGCCCACGCAAATGACCAACAGCGGCACCAATGCCAGCGTCCAGATCAACGTACCCAACTGCGCAAACAACGCAGGCGTGATGGTCGCCCCCACGGCGACCCCCAAAATCGTGCGCATAACTTGGCTGGATCGCGGCGCGCCCTGCAACCGCACACCAAACAGCGCGGCGATCAAACAGCCCAGCAGCGGGCCCAACAACCACGGCAGCGGCAAGGCCAGCGCATAAAACACCCCCACACCGACAATCGAAATCAAAAGGGTCACTGCCAACGCCATAAGACCTGATCCCACGCCGCAGCAAAAATAAAAAGGGGGGAGTGGTACCGCCTCCCCGGCTTGAACGGGGGACCCCTGGTTCCACAAACCAGTGCTCTAACCAACTGAGCTAAGGCGGCAACATCGCCGATTTAGCCAGCCTCGCACATGATTGCAAGTGGATTAGAGGGGCCGCGTCCAGGATTGCTCAATCAAATCGCACCCAAAGGAGCGTACGTTTTTCTCGCTTTGCAACGTCCAGCCTGACCGCGCGTATAACGCACAGGCCGCCGTGTGGCTGGCATGGGTCCACAACACCATATCTGTATATCCGGTATCGCGCGCAAAATCAGTGCATGTCGCCAGTAATTGTTGGCCCAAACCCTGCCCCCGCGCCTGTGGCGACAGTAAAAACAGCCGCAGTTTGGCCGTGGTTTCGGTAACTCTGACACAGAAAATGCAGCCCACCCTCTGACCGTCCATTTCCGCGATCCAACCGCGTTCTTTTTCGCCGTCATGCTGATCAAAAAACTCTGCGACAATATCGGCCACCAGCACTGCAAACGTGTCGTCAAACCCGTCATCGCGTGCGTAAAGGTCACTGTGTTGTGCCACAATCCAATCTGCATCTGTCGCCACGGCAGGGCGAATCGTTATCTGTTTCATTGCACCAGACTACCCCTCTCGCCTTGCCAATCAATACGGCCCAAGGGTACATCAAGGGCACACATCCAAAGGACGTCTTTCATGGGTATTAACGACCAACGCGATATCGAAGCCAACCTTCAGATCGGTCCCACCGATTTGGGTCAGGTCCGCCTGTTCATCGAAGGCGACGGCATTGAAATTCCGATGGATTTCCTCCCCGAAGAAGCCGAGGAAATTGCAGAAGAAATCATGGCAGCGGCCAAAGCGGCCCGTCTTGTGAAAACCAAGTAATGACCACCGAAGCCCGCGCCGTTCCATTGTGGCGCGTCGGCGTGATCATGTTGATTTCAATGACGTTGATTGTCGGCGGGGACGTCGCAGCCAAAGTCCTGTCCCAAAGTGGCGTTAGCCCGATTTTCACCGCATGGACACGCTTTGCACTGGCGGCCCTCGTGTTGTTGCCGTTTTGCGGGCTATCACGGGCCGATACCCCCGCCCTGCGCGACCCACGCGTATGGCTGCGCGCGATCCTGATCATGGCGGGCATTTGTCTGATCCTGACGGCCCTGCGCACCGAACCTGTCGCAAACACGTTTGGGGCATTCTTTATCGGGCCAATTGTCGCCTTTGCGCTGTCCGCACTGCTGCTCAAAGAACGCATCACACTGGTCCGCGCCGTGCTTCTGGCGCTCAGCTTTGTTGGTGTCCTGCTTGTGGTGCAACCGGGCTTTGGTGCGACGCTGGGCATGGTGTTCGCCCTTCTCGCGGGTGTTTTTCACGGCTGTTATGTCGTGGCGACCCGCTGGATCGCCCCCCTTTATCGTCCCCGATTGTTGCTGATTTCACAACTGGTCCTTGGCGGCATTATCCTTGCACCCTTCGGGCTGGCAGCGTTGCCAGACGCCATAACATGGGCCGGATTGGGCCTCATCGCGATCAGCGCCATGGGGTCTGCGTTTGGCAACCTTTTGCTCGTGACGCTCAGTAAAACAACGCCTTCCAGCGTGATTGCCCCCCTCATCTACACGCAGCTGATCCCTGCGACGATGCTGGGCTATCTGGTCTTTTCGGATTGGCCCGATTGGGTCAGCTTTGTTGGCCTCGCCGTGATTTTCACCACCGGCATTGCGTCGCTCGCGCTATCGCGCCGCTAAAATGCGCGCAGGCTCTCGGGGTCGCGCAATCCTTGCAGGCGCATCGCCGCCGTGCGCGCAAATTTTTGCACCATCACCTTACGCCGCGCCGGTGCCAGCTTATCCTCGGGTGCCATCCGCACGACCTCTGCGTCGTAAGCATCCGCCAAAATCAACCCGGTTTCATCGGGCAACAACTCCGTCGGAAAATCCCCATCCACGGCCCAGAAAAACCGGTCGCACCATTCAAGATAGCCCTGCCATTTGCTGTCTGACATGAAATCAGCACGGCTGGATTTGCATTCAATCACCCAAACCTCACCCTTGGGGCCCAGCGCCATCACATCCACCCGCAGACCGCGCGTCGGCACGAGTTCTTCGACGCAAACAAAATCCAGACCGCGCAAATGGCGGCACACCCCCCGCGCCAAAAGCTGGCCGGGTTGAAACGTCGAAAGGTCGGATTGGATCAGATCATCAGGCATTTCCCAAACATGAACAATACAGGAACATCCGTCAAGACCCGTGCCCCTTGACATGATACCTTTTGGTACTGCATAAAGTGATACCAATCAGTATCACGTGAGTCGCCATGAACACAGACCAGCCCATCTTCCGCGCCCTCGCGGACCCCACCCGCCGCGACATCCTGTTGATGCTGCGCGATACCGACATGACCATCACACAGGTCGCCAGCAATTTCGACATGACCCGCGCGGCGGTGAAAAAACACCTCACGGTGTTGTCAGACGGCGGCCTGATCACCGTGCGCGCCAACGGGCGGGAAAAATATAACGCTCTGAACCCAAACGCTTTCACCCCCATCCGTGATTGGCTGTCGTTCTTTGATGCCTTTTGGGATGACCGTCTTAGCACCCTCAAAACACTTATTGAAAAGGACAGCACATGACCCATACGCTGACAAAAACCATCTATTTGAAAGCCCCGAGAAAAGACGTTTGGCCCTATTTGACCGAACCCGACAAAATGGCGCTTTGGTTTCACAAACCGACGAAGACGTTGGAAAAAGGCGATACCTTTGCCATGCATGGCACCACCAGTGGCGACAAATTGATCTCGGGCGATGTCATCGAAGCCTACCATTGCGAACATTTGGAATACACATTTACGATTCCGCACATGCCCGACAACGTCAGCACCGTTCGCATCACCCTCGAAGACGTCTTTGGCGGCACGCGGCTTACGCTGGTCCACGAAGGCCTGCCACTGGGCGAAGACGCGTTCGATTTCGTTCTCGCGCTTGATAAAGGATGGGACGGACATTTCGGCCAACTGCGCGACGCAGTGCATGGAACCGACTGAACCTAAGCCTTGAAGATGCCCGCCCTGCGCACTACGTATTGCAGCGGCGGGCTTCTGCTCTTCTCGTAAATACGGAACAACATTCCAGTGGCCTTACGCAAATCCGAGGTGGCTGGCGCTGTCGGGGCTCTGGCTTCGTTACCTGGCTACCACCTGTACTTACAGGTCCTCGGGAATTAGATTCCTACGGTTGCAGCGGTTCCCGCCACCTACTGCCGAAACCTGCGCCGGTCTTTGCGATCAGACACGCGCACGGGAATAGGCTCTGCCAGAAAAACCGGCATCATCCGCCCGCCACGGGGGTCATCATCATCATCGTCCTCGGCCATGCCCATCACGGCAATCGCAAACTGCACACCCGCAAAGACGATCCCGTTCAGCACCCAAAACACGATCACAGCCATGACGCCAATGTCAGATCCCGCGATCAGATGGCCCAGTCCTGCAACATCAAACCACAGCACCAAACCAACGAAAACCGCCGCGAGCACGAACCCGATCGCGCAGCTTTTGATATAGAGTTTGATAAGATCAGGCATTTTTTGATGTGACATGGCAGTGCCTCCTACCGACAATAGGTAAGATCGAAATACGCAAAGTCCAGTGTCTAAAACGCCTCGGGCTTGGCTTCTTTGGCCATGTGATCAAGAACCGCGTTGACGAATTTGGGTTCATCCCCACCGTCAAAGAATGCCTTGGCAACGTCTACATATTCCGTGATCGCAACCCGCGGCGGCGTGTCACGGCCAATCAGTTCAACCCCGGCGGCGCGAAACAACGCCCGCAACGTCGGATCAATCCGGCCCAGCGGCCAGCGCGCCACAAGCGCGCGATCGGTCATCTGGTCAATCTTGGCCTGATGGTTGACGGCATCTTCGACAAGCGTTTTGAACAGGTCGATATCGCCGTCCTGCATTTCGGCACCTTCATAGGTTTCGCCAAAACGAAAATGCATAAATTCAGCAACGACCGCATCAATGGTCTGGCTGGAATGTTCCATCTGGAACAGCGCCTGTACCGCATACAGCCGCGACGCAGAGCGCATTTTGCGGCGTTGGTTGCCAGACACATTTGAAGTCGTTTGGGTCATGCAGTCGAAGATCCATCGGTTTTGCCCGCCATCAGGATGTCGTTGGTGAACCCAACGCCCTTGCGCGCGACGCTCCACTTACGGGCCAGCGCGATCAGGTGCAAGGCCGCAGCAGCCGCCCCGCCCCCTTTGTTTTGGTCATTCACATCCGCGCGGACCTCGGCCTGCTTTTGCGTCTCAACGGTTAGGATTCCATTACCGATGCACAGCCCCTGGAGCCCCAGCAACTGGATCGCGCGGCTGCTGTCATTGCAGACCGTTTCATAATGGGTTGTTTCACCACGAATGACACAGCCCAGCGCGACGTAGCCGTCAAAATTGCTCATGCGTTCGGCAATTCCGATGGCCGTCGGGATTTCCAACGCGCCGGGCACTTCGATAACCTCGTGTGTGCCGCCAGCGGCCTCAATCTCGGCCTTGGCACCTGCCAGCAGATTGTCGGCGATGTCTTTGTAATAGGGCGAAATGACGATCAGCAGTTTCGGCGCGTCGTCAAATTCAGCACGCGGCATGATGTAGTGTGATGATCCAGCCATTAGCCAAGCTCCGAAATCTTACGGGTTCCGACGATCTCAAGCCCGTAGGCCTCAAGGCCCACAATCTTGGGCTTCGGTGAATTCGTCAGCAATTCAATCTGCCCAAGGCCGAGCGAAGACAAAATCTGCGCGCCCAAACCATATTGGCGCAACGTCTGCGGGGACACATCATCATGGGCGACCATTTTCATCGACGTGTCGCGCAGCAACACGACAACGCCGCGCCCTTCTTCTTCGACCCGTTTCATCGCTTCGCCAAATTCAGCCGTGCGCCCCTTGGGACCAACGCCGATGATATCCAGCATCGGGTCCATGGCGTGCATACGCACCAGCACGGGCGCATCACCAGAAATATCACCCTTGGTCAGAACCACATGTTCATCGCCATGGGTTTCATCCGCATAAATCTTCATCTCCCATTCACCGCCAAATTCTGACGTGATGGTTTCGCTGCCTTGCACGCGCACCAGATTGTCATGGCGGCGACGATAGGCGATCAAATCCGAAATCGTGCCAATTTTCAGCCCGTGCAATTGCGCAAAGGCAACCAGATCAGGCAAACGCGCCATTTCGCCGTCGTCTTTCATGATCTCGCAGATCACGCCGGACGGGTTCAGGCCAGCAAGGCGGGAAATATCAACCGCGGCTTCGGTATGGCCAGCGCGCACCAACACACCGCCCGCACGCGCACGCAACGGGAACACATGGCCCGGCGTGGCAATATCCTGCGGGCCTTTGGACGCATCAATCGCCACAGCAACCGTGCGCGCACGATCAGCGGCAGAAATGCCCGTCGTCACACCTTCGCGCGCCTCAATCGACACGGTGAACGCGGTTTCATGGCGGCTGGAATTATGCGTGGACATCAACGACAGGCCCAGCGCATCCAGACGTTCCGCAGGCAGGGTCAAACAAATCAACCCGCGCCCGTGTGTCGCCATAAAATTGATCGCATCCGGCGTGGCCATCTGTGCAGGAATTACCAGATCGCCTTCGTTTTCGCGATCCTCATGATCCACCAGAACAAACATGCGGCCATTGCGGGCGTCGTCGATGATATCTTCGATGCTGGAAATCGCGTCTTTCCAGTCGGTTTCAACTTGGCCGGGATTTTCGAAGTTTTGGGTCATGACAGTCCTTCAAGCGCAGCTGCCTGCGCATACCGCGTGGGGGGGATTTTGAAAAGGGTTAGTCCAATAACCAGTCAACGTCGCGCGTGGCGGCGACATAGGCTGCGTATTCTGTTTTGAACATACGCCCTTCGGCCTCGTTTAGGCGGCGCCATCCGTGGTTGTCTTCGGGATCACGGCGACATTCAACGTAGGTGAAATGATCATCGGCGTGTTTCAAAATATCGACACATCGATCGCCCGTATCATCCTCAAGCGACGCGACGACCAAGGGCTTTGCGTCGCTCATCCGGCATCCCCGAAAAACTGCGGCGCAGGCAGCGCGCCGGCCATATGTGCGGCGTCCGCCCATTCGCCCTCAAGCGCTGTGTCATAAACCAGGACCATGCGGCTGGCCGGTGTTTTCGCGGCGATAAACGTGTCGCGCAGATGGTTGCGGGTCGCGTTCCACGGGGCCAGCGGCGCAGGGGCCGCGTAGGCGGCTTGCAGTGGGGGCACAACTTGGGGTGCTGTGATGGGCTTGTGCATCAACGCCAATTTGCGCGCCTCAATCAATTCGTTGATTTTGCGCGCTTTTTCAGCTGCAATCGCATCGCCTTTGCTCAACACATCCAACGCATTTGTCGAAAACATGAACCCGATCAGATCATCACCAGAGGCCGCCCGCAGCCCTGCGTATGTCTTATACGGAAGGCCCAATTCCTTGGCGCGGGCCACCCGTCGGCGGACCACTTCGATGGGAAGGCGTGGCATCAAGGCCTTGCGTGCCTTCGCCCAAGCATAGGTGCGCCACTGTTTGCCGGGTTCGTCCACACGGCCCGAATTATGTCCGATCCCGCTCATCCGTAATCCCGAAGACGGGCGACATATCGCGCCATCGTATCGACCTCTAGGTTCACAGGGTCCCCCACTTTGGCATCCCCCCACGTGGTCACAGATTTTGTGTGCGGAATAAAGTTGATACCAAAGCGCGTGCCGTCCACCTCATTCACGGTCAGGGACGTGCCGTTCAGCGCAACAGACCCTTTGGGTGCGATGAAACGCCCCAGATCATCGGGGGCCTCAAGGGTGACGCGGGTGCTGTCGCCCTCATCTTTCATCTCAACGATCATCGCGACACCGTCGACATGGCCCGACACGATATGCCCGCCCAGTTCATCACCCACCTTCAGCGCGCGTTCAAGGTTCACACGTTTGCCAACCACCCACGCCGCGAGGGACGTTTTGGATACAGTTTCAGCTGAAATATCAACGTCGTACCACCCCTGCGGGTCTGTGCCTTTATCGACAACTGTCAGACACACACCGTCAGACGCGATCGACGCGCCGATCTCAATCCCGGAAATGTCGTATGCTGTGCCAATCCGGGCGCGCAAATCGCCCCGGTTTTCCAACGCCAAAACATGGCCCACGTCGGTGATGATACCTGTAAACATGATGTTTCCTTCGTCTCTTTCCCATGCACTAGCCCCTTGATGGAACGTGGGCAAGGTGGCTAGGTGGCACGGCGGGGCGTTTTGCCATAATTCGGCCCCCTTCATGTGGTTAACCGATGCATAACCCGCGCCACGTAACGATGGGACCGAAGTGACCGAGCACGCGACAAAATCTTTCCTGTTCCTACAGGGGCCCCACGGGCCGTTCTTTCACCGCCTTGGCAAAATGCTGCGCGCGGCGGGGGCCGAAGTCCACCGTGTGGGGTTTAATGCGGGGGACCGTGCGTTCTGGTTCGGTGCCAAAGGATATATCCCCTATCGCGACGGACCGCACGAATGGGCCGACACCTTCCGCGCAATTGTTGCAGACAAAAAAATCACCGACATCGTGCTGTATGGCGACACGCGCCCGATCCATGCGCAGGCCATCGAAGCCGCAAATGATCTGGGCCTGAACGTCCATGTCTTTGAAGAAGGCTACATGCGCCCCTTTTGGGTCACCTACGAACGCGGCGGCGCGAACGGCCATTCCAAACTGATGACCACATCGGTGGATGATATGCGCACCGCCCTTGCGCAATCCGAACTCGACGTGCCCGAACCGCCCGCGCATTGGGGCGACATGCGCCATCATGTGTTTTACGGCGCGCTGTACCATTGGTTCGTGATGTTTCGAAACGGCGAATACCGCAAATTCCAGCGCCACCGTGAATTGCCGCTGGTGGCTGAAACGGCCCTGTATACACGCCGCCTGATGTTGATGCCCTTCATCGCGCTTGACCGGATCATATCCACATTTCGCATCAAACACGGTGGGTACCCCTATCATATTGCGCTGTTGCAGCTTGAACATGACAGCAGCTTTCAGATGCATTCACCCTTCACCCGAATGGAAGATTTCCTCGCCGTGGTGATCGAAGGGTTTTCCAAAGGCGCGCCCAAACACCACCACCTGGTGTTCAAAGCGCACCCGCTTGAAAATGGTCGCAGCCCCCTGCGCCGGATCATCACGCGCCTCGCCAAAGATCACGGCGTCACAGCACGGGTTCACTACGTGCGTGGCGGCAAACTGGCGCAGGTCTTGGATCACGCGCGCACCGCCGTCACCGTCAATTCCACCGCCGCCCAGCAGGTGTTGCACCGTGGCATCCCGCTGAAGGTGTTTGGCAATGCTGTCTACGCCAAACCCGAATTCGTGTCTGATCTGTCGGTTGAAAAGTTCTTTCAACGCCCCGCGCGCCCCGACAATCGCGCCTTCAAGGATTACCGCCGCTATCTGCTTGAAACGTCCCAGGTGCCGGGTGGTTTTTACTCCGCACGTGGACGGCGCCAATTGATGCGCCAAGTGGTGGATATGATGCTCGACAAACGTGATCCCTATGAGGCGTTGAAGTCTGGCAAGGCCCCCCCGCGCCAGCAGTTGCGTGTCGTCAAATAACGAACACAACACCTAGGGGGTGCGGTTGCATGGCGGCCACACCCGATCCATGGACCAAGCAAAGACTGGATTCTGCCCACGGATTCCCGTAGCTTACCGACAAAAGGTGAGGTGGCCCCGAAGTCGCCCACATGAAGACCGAGGCAGTTTTAATTAGGTCGAGGAGACCGAAGCAGTGAAATCAGTTGGATTCCGCCTAGCCAAAGGCGTGGCGCTTGCCGCCGCGTTGGCCGTAGTTGCATCTTGTGGCCTCCCCCGCTCTGGCCCGACGAAAAACGAAATCTTCGCAGGTTCTGTGATGCGCGACGGCGATGCATTTGTGTTGTTGGTCGATGACCGCGTCAATCTGGTGGCCTCCGTCACCCCAGCTCTTGGATTTTCGGCAGGCTTTCGCAACGCATCCGAACTGGGCAGCGACACAATCCGCGCCGGCGATGTTCTGGGACTGACGATCTGGGAAAACGTGCGCGATCCACTGCTGGTGCCCGCTGGCCAAAACGCCACTGTACTGGAAGAAGTACAAGTTGACGGCTCAGGCTTTATCTTTGTGCCTTATGCGGGCCGCATCCGCGTCGCTGGCAACACACCAGAGGCTATCCGCCGCATCATCACAACCAAGCTCGAAGAACAAACACCGGATCCGCAGGTTCAGGTGCGTCGCCTTGCCGGTGACGGATCGACAGTGTCTGTTGTGGGTGCCGTCGGCGCGCAAGGCGTCTACGCCATCGAACGCCCGACCCGCACATTGGCGGCTATGCTCGCGCGTGCGGGCGGTGTGACCGTGCAGCCCGAAATCGCGCAAGTGACCGTCGTGCGCGGCTCCCATTCTGACAGCATCTGGTTCGAAGATCTCTATGATCATCCCGGCCACGACATCGCCCTGCGCGCAGGGGATCGTATTTTCGTCGAACAGGATACGCGCAGCTTTACCGCCCTTGGCGCCACCGGGTCACAGTCCCGCGTCGCGTTTGAATCGCAGACAATCTCAGCGATTGAGGCCATCGCCCAGGTCGGCGGCCTGAACACCAACCTCGCCGATCCGACGGGCGTGTTTGTGTTCCGCAACGAACCCGAAGACATCGCCAAGCAACTTCTTGGTCGCAATGACATCACAGGCACCCAGCGCGTTGTCTATGTTCTTGATCTTACAGAACCAAACGGCATGTTCATGGCGCGCGATTTCGCGATCCGTGACAGTGATACGGTCTACGTCACAGAAGCGCCGTTCAGCCAGTTCAACAAGACGATTTCAGCAGTGTTCGGCACGCTGGGCAGCGTCAACACGGCCGCAAGCCTCGGTCAGTAATGACGCTATCGACTGATACAGCCGCCGCGGAGGAAACTTCGCGGCGGCTTTACGTTTACAACGGCGGTTTTCTGACAAACACGCGCATCAAACGCATTTTGTCGCTATCTGGCTATGACGTATCCCTCGGCAAACCCTCCCCCGACGATCTGATCGGTGTGTGGGGCCAATCCCCGACATCGTGGCGCGGCGAAGCGGTGTCTGATCGCACGTCCGCACCTGTTCTGCGTGTCGAAGATGCCTTTCTCCGCTCCGTTCTGCCGGGCCGCGACGGGGAACCGCCCCTCGGCCTGCATCTGGACAGCCGCGGCGTGCATTTTGATCCTGCCCAGCCGTCCGATCTGGAAATGATCCTGCGCGAACATCCACTGGACGACACAGCCCTGCTGAACCGTGCACGCGACGCCATGGACGCGATCAAGCGCGCAAACCTGAGCAAATACAACGCCTTCGATCTTGATCTGGCTGCGCCCGATCCCGGCTATGTACTGGTGATCGATCAAACGGCGGGGGACGCCAGCGTCACCGCCAGCCGCGCGGATCGAAACACATTCCTCGAAATGTTGTTCGTGGCCCGCGAAGAACACCCCACCGCCCGCATTCTTATCAAAACCCACCCCGAAACCACCGCTGGTCATCGCGATGGTCACTACCGCGACACGGATTTGGGCGAAAACGTCGCATTTTACAGCGATCCCATTTCACCCCACCCGCTTTTGGACGGCGCCATTGCCGTCTACACCGTGTCCTCCCAATTCGGGTTCGAAGCCTTGCTTGCGGGGCACAAAACCGTGGTCTTTGGTCAGCCGTTCTACATCGGATGGGGCCTGACGGATGACCGCATGCCGCTGGATCGCCGCCAACGCAACCTGACCCGCGCGCAAATATTTGCCGCCGCGATGATCCTCTATCCGCGCTGGTATGACCCCTACCGCGACCGTTTGTGCACGCTTGAGGACGCGATAAAAACCCTAGACGCGCAGGCCCGCGCGTGGCGCGATGATGCACAAGGCTGGGTCGCCTCTGGCATGCGGTTGTGGAAACGCGCACCGCTGCAAAACGTGTTCGGCACATCGCGCAAAATGATGTTTCAGGACGATCCCGAAAAGGCCGACGCACTTGCCGCTAAAACGGGGCGGGGCCGCATGGTCTGGGCGGGCAAGGCTGCAGGCCACGACAGTGCGCTGCGCGTCGAAGACGGGTTTTTGCGCTCGCGCGGGCTTGGCGCGGACCTCACGCCACCGCTGTCCCTCGTGCTCGATGATCTTGGTATTTATTACGACCCCACAGGGCCAAGCCGCCTTGAAACGCTGATCGAAACCGCGACCACGCTGCCCGATGTGGCCGTGCGACGCGCCGAAGATCTGATAACAAACATCATCGGCGCGGGTCTGTCTAAATACAATCTGGCGGCCGATGACATCCCCGCAGACCTTCCGAACGGGCGCCGTATCCTCGTCCCCGGTCAGGTCGAAGACGACGCATCAATCAGGCTCGGCACAACCGACGTGTCGACAAACCGCGCCCTGCTAGCGGCCTGCCGCGCGGCCAACCCTTCGGCTGTGATCCTCTATAAACCCCACCCGGATGTTGAGGCTGGCCTGCGATCAGGTGCTGTCCCCGACGCCGCCGACCTCGCCGATGTGGTCCTCACTCAAACATCCCCCATCGCCGCACTCAACAGCGTGGATGAGGTCTGGACAATGACCTCAACCCTCGGCTTCGAAGCCCTCTTGCGCGGCAAAACCGTCACCTGCCTCGGGTCGCCTTTTTATGCGGGTTGGGGGCTCACGGATGATCGCGCGCATCCGATTGAACGGCGCAGCGCGCGCCCGACACTGGCGCAGCTGACCCACGCGGTTCTGATTGATTATCCACGATATTTTGACCCCGTCGCAGGGTTGCCCTGCCCCGTCGAAGTGGTGATTGAACGGCTCGAAACCGGAACCCTCCCGCGTCCGTCACGAGCAAATCGGCTGCTGGCCAAACTGCAGGGTGTCTTCGCAAGTTACGCCCAAATCTGGCGCTAATTACGGGCCCAACGGTGCATCAGATCCGGCCCGATCTGTTGGGTTTCAACCAAGCGATACCGCGCCACATCCGCAAGCGGGCCACGCGCCATCGCGCCGATTGACGGCGTACCCTCAGCCCCCAACGCAAGCCCCGCGGTAAACCCGACAATATCATCCACCAGCCCCGCCCCCAGCAGCGACGCCGCAAGGCGCCCACCGCCCTCACAGAACACGCGCGTCAGGCCGCGATCCGCCAATTGTTTCATCATATCGACGGGATCAATCGCCCCCTCAGCAGTTTCGCACAGGACAGTTTCCACGCCCTCACCCTGCCAATCCGCCAGCGACGCCCCTGCCCCATGGCACAGCCAAAGCGGAGCCTCATCGGTGGTGGCGCGCAGCGCCTTGGCCTCAATATCAAGCCCGCGCGACGCCACAATGCGCACAGGTTGGCGCGTTACGCCAAGGCCACGCACCGTCAGGGTCGGATCATCCGCGCGCACCGTACCCGCGCCTACCAGAACCGCGTCATGACGCGCCCGCATGGCATGCACCGCACGGCGCGCTGCTGGCCCGGTGATCCATTTGCTTTCGCCAATCGCCGTGGCAATCCGCCCGTCAAACGAACTGGCCAGCTTCAGCGTCACAAACGGGCGATTTTGCGTCACCCGCGACAGAAACCCGGCCAGATCAACGCGCGCTTCAGCGCCGCGAACACCAGTTACAACGTCGATGCCCGCCGCCTCAAGCATCGCAATCCCTTTGCCAGAGACACGGGGGTCGGGATCATCCGCCGCGATCACCACACGGGTCACGCCCGCAGCAATCAGGGCCGCAGAACAGGGCGGCGTTTGTCCATGATGTGCGCAAGGTTCAAGCGTGACATAGGCCGTCGCACCCGCGGCATCGATACCCGCCAGCGCGCGAGCCTCCGCATGGGGTCGCCCCCCATCTGCCGTCCAGCCCCGCCCGATCACGCGGCCATCTTTGACAATGACGCAGCCCACATTCGGGTTGGGCCAGACACGACCGAGGCCCCGCCGCCCGAGCGACAGGGCCACGCCCATAAATCTATGGTCTATCGCAGCGTTCAATCGTCCGATGGGGCTTGTGGGCGCAATTCGCTCACAAATTTATCGAAGTCGTCCGCAGCCTGGAAGTTCTTGTAAACACTGGCAAATCGCACATAAGCGACGGTGTCGATGCGGGCCAAAGCCTCCATCACGATCTCACCGATTTGCTTTGATCCGATGTCGGTTTCGCCCATGCTTTCAAGGCGCCGCACGATGCCAGAAATCATCTGATCCACGCGTTCCGGCTCAACCGGGCGTTTTTGCATCGATATCCGCACAGAGCGTTCAAGCTTGGGTCGGTCAAAATCTTCACGACGCCCGTTGGATTTGATCACAACCAGATCGCGCAATTGCACACGTTCATAGGTCGTAAAACGACCCCCACACGCGGGGCAAAACCGGCGCCGCCGAATGGCGACGTGATCTTCCGCAGGGCGGGAATCCTTCACTTGGGTGTCGACGTTTCCACAAAAGGGGCAACGCATGTCTGTCCTCGTTTATCTGCCTCTGGGGTCTAACGCCCCATTTATCCACAGCCACTATAGGCTGCGGGATAAGTTTTGGGTAGTGGGCAATTTCAGACGCTAGATGATGGGCCAACGGCGTGACAGATGTGACTCAGTCGGGCAATTCAACCCATTCACGATTGCGATCATCCCAGACAAATCCAAGCGCTTGTTTTGCCTCAAAAAGTGCGACATCCCAGCCAAAATCAACGCTGGAACGGTCACATTCCAACCGCGCGATTTCGGTGTCATTTTTCGTGACAGTGACACCACCAAAGCTTCGGTGCGGGATGTCTTCGTACTCTTCTTCGCCAAACATACGTTCAAAACCCGCGTACGTGAGGTAGGAATAGGGCCCGGTGTTAAATGTAATCGCCTCACTTATCGACCGCCCGACGCCGTTCCACGGCTGATAATCCACTGATGCGATCGGTTCCATAAGTTCTAGATCAGGCGTTTGACCAAGCGGGCCGAACCGATAAAATGTGTCTGTCGCGGTAAAACAAACACGCAGCACATTTTCGCTATCCGCTATGCGGCAGGACAGGAACGTGCCTTCGCCATCCAGGCAATCGGCCCAAGCGGCATTTGTGAAAGCCAGTAGTGCAAAAATGGCCTTCATGACCCCTCCAATGTTGGAATATGCCAATCGTTCCCGCGCGCTGTGTCGCTGTATTCGGGCCAATTGAACCCGATCGGGGCCGGATAATCGCACAGCGGCGCGATGTCGTGTTCGCCCTTACGGCGGTCAAATTCGGCGAGGGCAGTGTCACGCGCGGTGTCGTCCTCAAGCAGACGCAAAGCCGACAGCGCCAAAACCTGCGCCGCCGCCTGAACCATAGGATCAATCGTTTGCGTCATGCCCCCCAGCGCATTCATCGCCCACGCCGGATATGGCCCGCCCTTCAACGCCGGACGCGCCATGTAAAATCGCGCCGTCGGGGCGTGCCACGTCATATCCGTGTAATCATCAGACGTGGAATTGCGCTGATTTGGCGGTAGGGACTGTCGCAAAATCGCCTCTGCCTCTTGCGGGGGGATCAGTTCTTTACAGGCGGGCAGGATCGGGTCGGCGTCTGGCTCTCCCCCGCAATTTTCCTGCACCTTGCGCATCAATGCTTTGGCGTCTTCATCCCAAACCGGCGGGCCAACATGTTGAATTTGCTCCCAAACCAGATTCGCCATCGCGTGGTTCGCCAATCCGGGGCGCGATTTACAAACCCAGTGGCGCTCCACCCGACACCCCGTTTGCCCCGCAATGCTGTGCGCCAAATCATCGAGGCGCGACGAAACCGCCTCGGCCATTTCAACGGTCGGAACCCGCATCATATATTGCAGTTCCGCCAGCCCCGCCGGCAGGTTGTCCGCCGTCGCCTGCCCCGCACTCAGGATCGCCTCGGAAATGGACCAACCGCCCGTATGGGGCAACATCGTATCGCGCAACATACGGGCCTGGCTGTACATCATCACCAACGCATCATTGGCCCCGGGTGCGCGAATATCGCTATGGCTTTGCGGGATCGGCGCGCCGTCTTTGGCACCAAACAGATGCGGATCATCGCAGATAAACCGATAAATCATCGAATAGGCCGCGCCGCAATGCGTGTCCCAACGCACGGTATTGCACATGGGCAGCATGTAAAACGGATGGAACGACAACATCCCCGCCAGCCCATCGTAATACCCCTGCGCAGCATGGATCGGCTTGGACCCGCGCACCTTTTCCGCAGGCTCCCCCGTGAATCTCAACCCGCCTTTGATGCCGTGCAGATCCATCGCGACCTTTGTGGCCAAAAGCCCGCCTAACCCACTGATCCCCAATGCAGAATGCGGGTCTGTGTGGCCCGCAGCATGGGGCCCAAACCCCTCACGCGGGCCGGCCTCGGGGCGTGCGGCCTGGCAGTTTCCCGGCACCGCGTCATATTCGGCATACATGCCCACCACGGGCCCATCACCGTTTGACCATTGCGCGCAAAACGCCGTCGGCATCCCGCCACTGCCCTCCTCAACCGTGAACCCTTCGGCCCGCAACCGTTCAACGTACCAAGCAGCAGATTTGTATTCCCGCCACGCAGGTTCGGCGAAATCAAAGATGCGCGCGCAATCGGCAGACAAGCCTGCGCGGGCATTTTCCACCCATTTTTGCGCACTGGTTTGGGCGGCGGATAGGCTCATCTTAGCATCCCCGTAACATGGCGCTGATGGCGCACGGTTCTATGTTCGAAAAGGTAAATTCCCTGCCATGTTCCCAGCTGCATCCGCCCTGAAATGACAGGAATCTGCAAGCTGACGGGCAACATCGACGCCTTGATATGGGCAGGCATGTCGTCTGGGCCCTCATACGTATGCTTCAGGTATGACATCGACGGATCGCTTGCCGGTGGAACAAGCCGATCAAAATAGGCGACAAGGTCTGTCTGTACTTCGGGGTCTGCGTTTTCTTGGATCAGCAGCGAACACGACGTGTGCTGCACAAACAACGTCAAAATACCGGTGCCCGACACCTGCGCCGCCACGTCGCTGGTAAAATCATACAGGCCAGGCCCGTGCGTTGAAATCGTCCATTCCATAGGCGAAGTGTTCCGCGCACGCGCCCGTCATGCAAGGGTGCAAATGCAAAAAGGGCCGCCCAAGGCGACCCTTTCCAAATTCAATGCCAGGGGGCTTACGCCGCGGCTACAGCAGGCTTTTCTTCTGGCTTCTCAACCACTTCAAAACCGTTTTTCTCAAGCGTTTTCAACGCCTTCATGCCGATCTTTTTGAAATCCTTACGGGCTTCTTTCCACGCGGCTTTACGCTCGTCTGCGGTCGCGTTGGGGAATTCAATCTTGTATCCAGCCAACCAAACGCCACGGCCAATTGTAAGGCCAACGCGTGTGCGCATGCGGTGCTCGGGTGTGCGTTCAATCTTCTTAGCTACTTCAGCCATTTCATTACCTCTTTTTGTTTTTTGTGTGCTCGGTATGAAAGTATTAACAGCGAAACCGCGTTATTTGAAGAAAAAATCAATCACTGGTCGAGGAATGACCGCAAGCGGCGTGATCGGCTCGGGTGTTTCAGCTTGCGCAGCGCCTTTGCTTCGATCTGGCGAATACGTTCGCGCGTCACGCTGAACTGCTGACCAACCTCTTCGAGGGTGTGGTCCGTATTCATCCCGATGCCAAAACGCATCCGCAAAACACGTTCTTCGCGCGGTGTAAGTGATGCCAGAACCCGTGTCGTGGTTTCCTTCAAGTTTTCCTGAATGGCGGAATCCAGCGGCAGCACTGCATTTTTATCTTCAATGAAATCACCGAGTTGGCTGTCTTCTTCGTCACCAATCGGGGTCTCAAGGGAAATCGGCTCTTTGGCGATCTTCATCACCTTGCGCACTTTTTCCAAAGGCATCTGCAACTTGGCGGCCAATTCTTCCGGTGTGGGTTCGCGGCCAATTTCGTGCAACATCTGACGGCCCGTGCGCACCAGTTTGTTGATCGTTTCGATCATGTGCACCGGAATACGGATTGTCCGGGCCTGATCCGCGATTGAGCGGGTAATCGCCTGACGAATCCACCACGTCGCATAGGTCGAGAATTTATACCCGCGACGGTATTCGAACTTATCAACCGCCTTCATCAGGCCGATGTTACCTTCTTGAATAAGATCAAGGAATTGCAGGCCACGGTTCGTGTATTTCTTCGCGATCGAGATCACCAAACGCAGGTTCGCCTCAACCATTTCTTTCTTGGCCTGACGGGCTTCTTTTTCGCCCTTCTGGACCTGCTGTACGATGCGGCGGAATTCGGAAATATCGACACCGATATAGTTACCAACCTGCGCCATTTCCGCGCGCAGATCTTCGATCTTACCAGTGGACCGTTCGATCAGCATCTGCCAACCGCGCCCGGCCTTCTGGCCCATTTCCTCAAGCCACGTTGGGTCGAGTTCACGACCTTTATAGGCATCCACAAACTCGCGGCGATTGATGCGGGCTTGGTCGGCCAGCTTCACCATGTTGGAATCGATCTGCATGATACGGCGGTTGATGCCATACAACTGGTCAATCAGCGCTTCGATACGGTTGTTGTGCAGGTGCAGCGAATTCACCAGTTCAACGATTTCAGACCGCAGTTTCTGGTATTTCTTTTCTTCTTTGTCGGTAAAGCTGTCGTCTTCGTTCAGCGTCGCGGACATCCGTGCGTCCTGCATGTCAGACAGTTTCGCAAAGTCGCGCGCGATCAATTCCAGTGTGTCCAGAACCTGTGGCTTCAACTGCGCTTCCATCGCGGCCAGCGACAGGTTTGCGGCGTCATCCTCATCATCGTCGTCGTCTTTAGCGATGGGGTTCCCATCCGCATCAAGTTCTTGTTTTTCTTCTTTCTTTTCACCATCCGCAGAGGCCACCACATTGGTTTCCTCGGTCTCTTCGGCCAGCTGATCGCCGAACGTGGTTTCCAGATCGATCACATCGCGCAGCAAAATATCTTCGGACAAAAGTTCGTCGCGCCAGATCGTAATCGCCTGAAACGTCAGCGGGCTTTCGCACAGCCCGAGGATCATCGTGTTGCGGCCCGCCTCAATGCGTTTGGCAATCGCGATTTCGCCTTCCCGGCTCAGCAGTTCAACGCTGCCCATTTCGCGCAGATACATGCGCACAGGGTCGTCCGTGCGGTCCAGCTTTTCAGCCTCCGCCCCGCCGAGTGTGACCTCGCGCCCGCCCGAAACTGTCGCCAGTTCCTTGGATTTGCCGTCATCGTCGACTTCTTCGGATTCTTCTTCTTCGGTGACCTGAATGCCCATTTCATTGAGCATGGACATCACATCCTCAATCTGGTCGGAACTGACCTGATCGGGCGGCAACACAGCGTTCAGCTGGTCATAGGTGATCGTCCCGCGCTCGCGCGCTTCGGCGATCATTTTTTTGACAGCAGCTTGGCTCATGTCGAGGGAATGATCCCCGTCGTCGCGTTGCTCAGTGTTATCCTTGGCGGCCATGCGTAGTTCCCTTCGGCTATCGCCCAAAATCAAGGCTAGATGATTCGGGTGATTCGGTTGAAACGAATCAACCAAGACGGTGAGTGATTCGCAATGCCCAGAACGCTTATTTTTCTAGGCCGTTGCGCGTCAGTTAACAGGTGACTTAGTGCGCCTTGCCCCCTTTGGCAAAGTCGATGTTGTCTAAAAGTGCATCAAATGCGCTGCGTTCATCTTTTTTGATTCGCGCACCGTTCCCACCCGTGTGGTATTCGGCGCTGTCATCGTTGTCTTGGCGCCCGGCATTGTTCATGGCGGCGATAGATTGCGCCAATCGCGCGGTAAGCCGTTCGTCAGCCACATCCGATGACAATTCTTCAATGGCGTCTTCGACCTCATGGGCGTGGCCCCTGCGGGCGGTGAGTTTTGCCATCTCTTCAGCAAGGCACATCCGCGCAAGGTCCCCGTTATCAGGGCGACGCACGGCTGGCGTAATTGCCACGTGGGGCTGTGCAAACAGCTTTACAAGGGGATCATCGCCAATCATTTCGATCAGGGCGGGTTCAAGATCATCCGTGGCCTCAACCCGCAACAAGGCATCGCGCAACGCCGCATTGTCTGGCCCGCTGCACAGCATACGTTCAAGCGCGCTGTAAAAATCGCCCACAATATGAGGGTTGCGGATCAGAACGGCCAAAATCACCGCTTCGCGCATATGATCCTCCGACCCGCCGCTCCCCGCGAGGATCGACGCCTTCGTGCTGGATTGCGCCGGCAATTTCGCGCCCTTTGGCGTCCATTTGCCACGCGGCGCACCGGGATCAAACGCCGCACGTTTGGTGCCAAACAGCTCCCAACGCATATCCTTGATCGCTTGGCCGTAATGGCTGCGGATGCTTGGATCTTTGATCAACATGATCTTTTCGCGCAGGGATTTATCCAGCGCCGCCTTGCGTTCAGGGCTGTCGAAATTCTTGCCCTCCACTTCGCGGTCCCACAGCAGTTGCACCATCGGCAGGGCGTTTTCGACCTTATCGCGCATCGCGCCCGTACCGGCAGACTTCAACAAATCGTCGGGGTCTTGGCCGTCGGGCATCATCGCAAAGCGCACGGACTGCCCCGCCTCAAGCAGCGGCAGTGCCAGATCAATCACCCGCATCGCGGCGCGCTGGCCCGCTGTATCCCCGTCCAGCGTGATCACAGGTTCGGGCGACACGCGCCACATCATCTGCAACTGCATTTCCGTTACAGCCGTGCCCAATGGCGCTACAGATGCACCAAATCCCGCCTCGCTCAGCGCGATGACGTCCATATATCCTTCGGCGACAATCAACGGCTGGCCCTTACCGGCGGCCTCGCGCGCGGGGCCAAGATTGAACAAGTTGCGGCCCTTATCAAACAGCTCGGTCTCAGGAGAATTCAGGTATTTCGCGTTGTCCGTCGGGTCCATCGCGCGGCCACCAAACGCAATCGCACGGCCCCGCGCATCTCGGATCGGGAACATGATGCGGTGGCGAAACGTGTCGTATGGCTTTTTGCCCTGCTGGCTGGCCTTTGCCAAACCACATCCGATGATCAAATCCTCTGACACGCCCTTAGCGGTCAAATGATCCCACAGGTTCTGCCAGCCCTGCGGCGCAAACCCGATTTCCCAACGCTCCAGCGCTTTGTCTTTCAACCCGCGCCCCGCCAGATAGTCCCGCGCCTCAGCCCCCGCGCCCGTTTTCAACTGAAGCCGGTAAAACTGCACCGCATATTCCATCACCTCGGCCAGTAGCGTGCGGCGGTCGGCCTTTTTCTGCGCCTCCGGGTCGCGCGCAGGCATCGTCATCCCCGCCTCACCGGCCAAAATCTGAACGGCTTCCATGAACCCTACATTTTCGGTCTCGCGCACAAACGAAATCGCGTCACCCTTAGCGTGGCACCCGAAGCAGTAGTAATACCCCTTGCGGTCATCCACGTGAAAGCTGGCTGATTTTTCCTGATGAAACGGGCACGGCGCCCAAAGATCGCCCTTACCCTGATTCGACTTGCGCTGATCCCACATGACTTTGCGCCCGACAACCTGCCCAATAGACAGACGGGTGCGCAATTCGTCCAAGAATCCCGGTGGCAGCGACATGGGGCCTCTATAGCAGCGTTGACCCTTACTTGGTAGCGTGCACAGCCGGGGTCAAGGCGCGCTTGGCAATGGCTTCGCGCCACGTGATGAAACTGACCGACGCCATGATAACCGCACCGCCAAAAACAACCCAGCCATCAATGCCTTCGTCAAACACAACCGCCCCAAGGATCACGGCCCAGATCAGTTGCAAAAACGTCACCGGCTGCGTCACAGTCAGGGGTGCCGCGGCAAAGGCCATCGTCATCGTCAAATGCCCGGCCGTGGCAAAACACGCGACCAGAAACAACCAGCCGACATTGGCCATACTGACAGGCACCCAAACAGCGGCGGCAAAGGGGGCCAACCCGATGGTCACCGTAATCGACAACATGCCGACAATCACCGCAGGGCTGACCTCCCCGCTCAGCTGTTTGGCAATCAGGTATCCGGCCGCAAACCCGACAGCAGTGCCCAACATCGCAATATGGCCCGTGTCAATTTCACGAAATCCCGGTCGCAAAATCACCAGCGCCCCGATCAACGCCATCACAACCGCAAACATACGCCGCGGCGGCAGCGGTTCTTTCAGGAACAACGCGGCCCCCAGCGTTATGTAAACCGGCGCCAGATAATTCATCGCCGTCACATCCGCGATCGGGATGCGCGCCATGGCAAAGAACCACAAAATCACCGCCAGCGTGTGCACAACCCCGCGCGCAGCAAACAATTTCACCTGCCGGCGTGTCAGATGCGCGGCCAATATG
Organism: Octadecabacter dasysiphoniae; assembly: GCF_021532615.1. GTDB lineage: Bacteria > Pseudomonadota > Alphaproteobacteria > Rhodobacterales > Rhodobacteraceae > Octadecabacter > Octadecabacter dasysiphoniae. The sequence continues at coordinate 600,406 of NZ_JAKGAQ010000001.1, read as the reverse complement.
GGCCGGATCATCGGGATCAGAAACACCAGCCCCAACAGGTACCGCAAAAACGCTCCTTGGGCAGCCGGCACAGCGTCGCCGATATGTTTAACAAGTGCGGTCACGGCAACAAAATTCAGGCCCGTCAGGACCATCCAGAACACACCGATAAGGGGGCGATTTTGCGCAGGCATAGCGCGACTAGACGCCTCTACCCTTTGAAGATCAACCCCAAAGCAATGGCCCACATCACACAGCCGATCAACACCTCAAGAACCCGCCAGGACACAGGGCGCGCCATGATCGGGGCCAGCAGGCGCGCACCGTATCCAAGCCCGAAAAAGAACGTAAACGAAGACGTCACAGCCCCCGCCCAAAACGCGGTCGCAAACCCGTCAAACCGCGACGCGATTGATCCGATCAACAACACCGTATCCAGATAAACATGCGGGTTCAGCCACGTAATCGCGAGGCAAAACAAAACCGCCGCCTTCAACGTCGTCCCCGCCCCCTGCCCCGGATCAAGCGCTGCGCCCCCCTGCCATGCGCGCCAGAAACTGAACGCGCCATACGCAAACAAAAACGCAGCCCCCAACCACAACATGGCAGGCGCCAGCGCAGGCAAGGCTTGCGTCAGGGCGGTAAAACCGAACACGCCGACAGTGATCAAAATTGCATCAGAAACCGCGCAAACCAGCACCACCGCCAGCACATGTTCGCGCCGCAACCCTTGCTTCAGCACAAAGGCGTTTTGCGCCCCGATTGCCAAAATCAACGAAATCGCGACACCAAAACCGTTAAGATACGCCGTCAGCATCGCGCCCCGTTTCTTTGGTTCTTAAATATCCAAAGCACCACGGTTACCGCCTACCGCACAGCACGAAGGGCGCGCGAAATCACCCATCGCCCTCAGCATAGGCCTGCATAACCTCATCAGGCGCGTCCATGTTGGTTGTGACTTTCTGGATGTCATCATCATCCTCAAGCGCCTCAACCAGGCGCATCAGCTTTTCAACACCTTCAAGGTCCAGCTCGGACTGGATGTTGGGCTGCCAGATCAGTTTGGTGGATTCGGATTCGCCCAGCTCCGCCTCAAGCGCCGTGGACACATCGTTCAGATCGGTATCCGCGCACAGGATGACATGGTTTTCATCATCGCTTTGCACATCTTCCGCACCTGCCTCGATCGCGGCCATCATCACGGTATCAACATCGCCCACGGACGCAGGGTAAACCACCTCGCCTTTACGGTCGAACATGAAACCAACGCTGCCGGTTTCGCCTAAATTGCCACCGGATTTGGAAAACGTAGATCGCACCGTGGATGCCGTGCGGTTCTTGTTGTCGGTCATCGCCTCAACGATCACAGCGACACCCCCGGGGCCATAGCCCTCATAGCGGATCTCATCGTAGTTTTCTGCGTCCCCACCAATCGCCTTTTTGATGGCGCGGTCGATGTTGTCCTTGGGCATCGAAAGCGACTTCGCCTCTTTGACGGCCATGCGCAAACGCGGATTATTGTCCACGTCAGGATCACCCATCTTGGCAGCAATCGTGATTTCCTTGGACAGCTTGGAAAACAATTTGCCGCGGATTTTGTCCTGACGCCCTTTGCGGTGCTGGATGTTTGCCCATTTTGAGTGGCCGGCCATGAGGGCTCTCCCGTTAAATTAAATCTGTGGTTGCCGCCCTCTATAGGGCACGCAGGCGCGGGGCTGCAATCCCATGCAATACCGTATCACGCCCATACCAGACCCATACCAGACCCATACGCTTTCCATACCGCCCAAAACAACGTTACACAGGCGGAATGACAACAGATCAAATCATCCTCTTCACCCTGTTCGGTTCCGTGTTCGGCATGCTGCTGTGGGGCAAATTCCGCTACGATATCGTGGCCTTCACCGCGCTAATGATCGGCGTGGTCCTCGGCGTGGTGCCAACCAAAGACGCGTTCTCTGGCTTCGGGCATCCGGCGACGATCATCGTGGCTTTGGTGTTGGTGGTATCTGCTGGATTGGTGCGCTCGGGGGCGGTATATCTCATCACACGAACGCTTGTGGATGCATCGCGAAAACTTGGCGCGCATATCGCCATCATGGGCGCGATCGGCGGGGTTTTGTCGGCGTTCATGAACAACGTCGCCGCCCTCGCGCTGCTCATGCCCGTGGACATCCAAACTGCGCGCAAAGCAGGCCGCGATCCCGGCCTCAGCCTTATGCCGCTGAGCTTTGCGACGATCCTCGGCGGCATGGTCACCCTCATCGGCACGCCCCCGAATATCATTATCGCCTCTATCCGCGAAGAAACATTGGGTGAGCCGTTCAAGATGTTTGATTTCGCACCCGTGGGCGGCATCACAGCCATCGCAGGCCTCATCTTTGTGGCCCTGATCGGTTGGCGCCTGATCCCCGAACGCAGCGGAAAACAAGGCGGCGAAACCCTCGAAAGCTATACCGATTACCTCGCTGAACTGACCGTGCCGGACGGCAGCAAACACATCGATAAACGTGTGTCCGAACTCTATGAAGCCGCTGAAAAGAATGACGTTTCCATCATCGGTTTGATCCGGGATGGCAAACGCCTATACGGCACCAGCCAGGACCGCGTGATCAAAGCCAAAGACATTCTTGTCATCGAAGCCGCCCCCGAAGCACTGGATGAATTCCGCGCCGCCCTGTCGCTCGATTTTTCGGACGCAAAGCGCGAAAAAGTGTTGTCCACAGCCGCCGACGGACTAACCAAAATCGAAGTCATCGCGACAGAAACATCGCGGATCACCGGCAAAACCGCATCCAGCATCGGGCTTGCATGGCGCCAACGCACGGTGCTGATGGGCCTGTCGCGCAAGGGCAGACAGGTCAAAACGCAAATGCGCAAAACGGTGATCCAGACGGGTGACCTCCTGCTCTTGCTGACGCCAAGTGATACCGCGAACGACGTCACGGAATGGCTGGGCTGTCTGCCGCTGGCGGATCGCGGCGTGTCTGTCACGGCCAATTCCAAAGTCTGGCTGGCCATCGGATTGTTCGCCGGTGCGGTTGCGCTAGCGTCGTTCGGTTTGATCTATCTGCCGATTGCTTTGGGTCTTGTGGTTGTCGCCTATGTGCTGGCAAAAATCGTGCCCCTGTCCGAACTCTACACACACATCGAATGGCCCGTCGTTGTCCTGCTCGGCTCGATGATCCCGCTGGGTGCCGCGCTTGAAACATCCGGAGGCACGGAACTGATTGCAGGCGCACTCGTGGATCTCACCGCAGGGCTCGCGCCATGGATCATTCTGACGGTTCTGATGATCGTCACGATGACCTTGTCTGACGTCCTGAACAACACCGCCACCACCATCGTCGTCGCCCCCGTTGGCATCCAGATGGCGCAGTCGCTGAACGTGTCACCGGACCCGTTTTTAATGGCCGTCGCCGTCGCCGCCTCAAGCGCGTTCCTCACGCCGATTGGCCATAAAAACAACACGCTGATCCTTGGCCCTGGCGGATATTCTTTCGGGGATTACTGGCGCATGGGCCTGCCGCTGGAAATACTTGTCGTGGCCGTGTCGATCCCCTCGATCCTCGTGTTCTGGCCCTTGTAACTTCATCTAGGCCTACAAACTCCCGCCGGAGGCTCCCTGACGTTGAAACCCTTTCTGATCCTGCAATTGCGCCCCGAAGACGAGGCGAGCGATGATGAATACGCCGCCATCCTGCGCACCGGTGAACTTGCCCCGGCGAACACCCATCGCATCCGCCTTGACCGTGATCCCTTACCCGATCTGGACCTGGCCCGTTATGCAGGAACAATCGTCGGCGGCGGCCCCGGTTGCGTGTCCGACGCCCCCGCAGATAAAACACCGATTGATGCCCGCGCAGAGGCCGCGTGCCTGTCCCTCATGCCCCAGATCACAGACAACGACCTGCCGTTCATGGGGTGCTGTTATGGCATCGGTATTCTTGCGCACCATCTGGGTGCCGATGTGTCCAAAGCGCGCTACGGCGAAGCGGTCAGCGCGGCGACCTGCACCATGACGCCTGACGGAGCCATCGATCCGGTCCTGACAGGATTACCTGCCCAATTTGACGCCTTCGTTGGCCACAAAGAAGCGGTCCAGAACCTACCGCAAGATACCAAGCATCTCCTGTCAGGCGACGCCTGCCCGTTCCAGATGATACGTTACAAATCAAATGTCTACGCCACGCAGTTCCATCCGGAAGCAGACGCAAACGGTTTCGCGACCCGCATCCGTATTTACAAAGACAAAGGGTATTTTCCGCCCGAAGATGCCGACGCGCTGACAGCCATGGTCAACGCCGCCGACGTGTCCCACGCCCCGCGCATCCTGCGCAATTTCGTCGCGCGTTACAGCGGCCAGATGTAGGGGATCACGGCGGACGCCAAGATGCCGATGCTCAGGTTCAAAGGCACGCCTACCTTCAGGAAATCGCTGAATTTGTAACCGCCGGGGCCATATACCAACGTGTTCGTCTGGTATCCGATGGGCGTTGCGAAACTGGCCGATGCGGCGACCATCACGGCGACAACCAAGGGGCGCGGATCATAGCCCAGTTCAATCGCCAATCCGATGGCAATGGGCGTCACCACCACCGCAACGGCGTTGTTGCTGACCATTTCGGTCAACACGCTGGTCAACAGATAAACCGCCCAGATGATCAGGAACGGCGGCAACATCCCAAGCGCGGGCGCGACCCCTTCGACAATCAAAGATACCGCCCCGGATGCCTGCAACGCGGCCCCAATGGCCAACATTGAAAAGATCAGCGTCAACAGCCGTCCATCTACGAAACTGAACGCCTCATCCGCATCAATGCAGCGGGTGATCAGAACAATGGCAACGGCCAGAATGCTCAGCAGGAAAATAGGCGCGACACCAAAGGCCGCCAGCCCGACGATCATCACCAAAGCGGCCAGCGCAATGGGGGCCTGCGCGCGCCGATACGCCCGCGCGGACGGGTGGGACACATCGACCAAATCCATCTCCGTCGCAAGGCGCTGAATGTCCTCGCTCGATCCTTCTAGCAGCAAGGTATCGCCAACACGAACCACCAGTTCATCCAATTGCCGCCCGATGTTCTGGTTGCGCCGATGCACAGCCAAAACATAAACCGCAAAACGGCGACGCAAGCGCAGCGCGCCCAGGGTACGGCCAATCATTTTACAGCCCGGCGTGATCAAAACCTCGACCGTTTGGGATTCAACGGCCGAAACCTGATCCACGCGGCGCAGGTCTTTGGTGGCTTGCAACGAAAGCAATTCTGTCATCGCCGTGCGCAACACCACGCGGTCCCCCACGGCCAGTTCGACGCCTTGCAGATTGCGGCGCAACGATTGGTCGCCGCGCACCACATCCACCAACCGCACGCCTTCGCGTTTGAACAATTGCACACCCGTCACTTCGCGCCCGATCAGGTTGCTGTCAGGGGGGATCACGGCCTCGGTGAAGAACCGCATTTTGCTGCGATCCGACAACAGGTTCGCCATGCTGTCGCGGTCCGGCAAAAGGCGTGGCGCAATCACACCTAGATAGATCATCCCCCAGATGACCAGCACGATGCCCAGCGGTGTGACCTCAAAAATCGTGAACGGTTCCAACCCCTCGGCGCGGGCCACACCATCCACCAACAGGTTCGTAGACGTACCAATCAACGTCAGCGTGCCGCCCAAGATCGCGCCGTAAGACAGTGGGATCAGCAGTTTTGACGCCGACAACCCCATGGTCTTGGCCAATTGCACAAAGATCGGGATCATCACGACGACAACAGGCGTGTTTGACACAATCGCGGACGCGAACACAACAAACGCCATCAAAGCCGCCAGTGACACCATGGGGCGGTCCTTTGCATTGCGTTCAGCCAGTGCCGTCAGCGCATCCAGCGACCCCGTGCGCACCAAGGCCCCCATGACAATAAACATTGCCGCAATCGTCCAAGGTGCCGGGTTGGACAGCACCGAAAGCGCCTGATCATAGGGCAAAACACCGCTGGCCAACAGAAGCGACACACCCGTCAGGGCCACGACCTCGGTGGGATATGTTTCGCGCAAGAACAACACAAACATGATCGCGACAACCGTCAGCGTCAGGACCGCTTGGCCCGTTTGGGATATGTCGAAAATCTCAACCACGGTGTGCCTCGCCGTTTAGGTTTATGCAGTGTCGCGCGACGGGTCGGTGTGCGCAAGGGATGTCTGCGACGGGCGCACCAAGGTCAAACCAATCAACATCAAAACAAGTGCGGCCCAAACCCATGATGAATATCTTTCACCCAACAAAACCATCGACCAGATCACGCCAAATCCGGTGACCAGATAGGCCGTTTGGCTGGCAAACACTGCGCCCGACCGCCCCAACAACCACAGATACCCCGCATAAACCAACGTGTGGCTTGTGGATACAGCCACAACCGAAAAGCTGGGGATATCAAAGGAAAGCCCCCTCAGTTGGCCCGTGATCAGCGCCATGATGATCGACACAGGCAAAAAGATCGCCGATGCGCCCGCAAAAGCCTGAAGCGGGTGCATGCCCGCCATGCCGCGCGCCGCCGTAAGGGTAGAATTGATTGCATAACACAACGGCGCCAGTGCCGCGACGCCCACTGCCCAGACGGGCCAGTCGGCGCCGCTTGTTTCTGTTTGGGTGCGTGTCAGGATGATAATTGCCATGGCCAACAGGCCCAAGGTCACGCCCCCGACGCGGCGCGGTGTCAACGCCTCACGGCCGATCAGGCCGGCGATTGTCAACGCAAGGATCGGCACCAGCGCAAGGATGATCGCCATTAGACCCGCCGGAAGATGGGACACCGCCGTAAAGGTCGCAAAATGCGGGATCAGGTTGCCCAAGACCGCGACCTGCCCGCAAAACTGCCATTGCGCCCGCCCTTTCGGCAAACCTTTGCGCGCGGCCAACGCCCCGGCGAGACCCAGCGAAATCGCGCCTTGCCAGACCATCATCCCGAACGGTTCGAACCCGCCATTCACGGCGATCTTGCTGATCGGTTGCATCATCCCCCAGACGACGCCAAATGTGACCAGAGCGATCCAGGGCAGTGCAGCGTGGCGGCTTAGGCCGTCGTTCATTGCGGGCCTTGCTGGCTTAACCGCCCGCCTTGGCGCACGGCCTCAACGCGGGTGGCTTTGCCTGTGCGATCGTCGGTTTCCACGTAGATGCCAGACAACGTCGCTTCGCCTTTGGCGGGTTCAAACCGCGATTTGGGCATGCCCGTGATAAAACGGCGCAGCGGTTCGGCCTTGTCCATCCCGATGACCGAATTGTAATCGCCGCACATGCCCGCGTCGGATTGAAACGCAGTGCCACCGGGCAAGATCATCGTGTCTGACGTTGGAACATGGGTATGCGTGCCAACCACAATAGACGCGCGGCCATCGCAGAAATGCCCCATAGCCATTTTTTCGGATGTCGCTTCGCAATGGATGTCAATCAGGCTGGCCTGCACGTTGCCGCCCATCGGATGCGCCTTCAGCACGCTTTCCACCGCGCTGAACGGGTCGTCAAAGGCGCGTTTCATGAACACCTGACCCAGCACTTGGGCGACCAGCACCTTACGACCGCGCGATGCTTCGAACACGCGCGCACCCTTGCCCGGCGCGGCCTTGGAATAGTTCAGCGGGCGAATAATGCGCGGATCGGTTTCACAATATTGCATCATGTCCTTTTGATCGAACGCATGATCGCCAAGGGTCAGCACATCCGCACCCGCATCCAGCAGCGCCTTGGCGTGGGTCGCGGTCAGCCCCGCCCCATTTGACGCATTTTCCCCGTTCACCACGACAAAATCGAGCTTCCACTCCTCGCGCAGCTTGCCCAGCCGTTCGATGATTGCAGTGCGGCCTGCGCGGCCCATGACGTCGCCAAGAAACATGATTTTCATGGAATGGGTATTCCAAGCGCGCGGGCCAAGGGCAAGGGCTTAGTGCGGTTCGATGATCCCGTTTTCCGTGACGATCAAATCAAGGGGTTGATCCGTAGGCTCCAGCGGCAGGTCAGGCAGTTCTTGCGCGGCATAGGCAAACCCGATGGCAAGGGTCGGATTGCGCGCGCGCAATCCTTCAAGCGTGCGGTCATAAAACCCGCCGCCATACCCCAACCGCCCACCTGCGCGCGAAAATGCGACCAGCGGCACAATCAGGATTTCGGGGGTCACCCAATCCCCCGTTGCGGGAATTTTGGCACCAAAGGCACCTTCGATCATGTCACAGTCCGGCGTCCATGCGCGAAACTTCAGCGGCTGGCCCGCAGCCTTAATCACAGGCAGGCAAACGAGGCCATGCGCACTTGCTTCTTCCATGGCGGCGGTGGGATCAATTTCAGTGCGCATCTGCGCGTATCCGGCAAGGGGCACGCCGCGATAGCCCGCCAATACCGATGACAGATGGCCCGCATGGCCCTGCCCGAATTCATGGGCGGTTTTGCGGGCCGCAAAGGCGGCTTTGCGCGCGGCGTCTTTGCGATCCTGAAGCGTCACAGCAACATCACCGCCGCCAGCCCAAGGAACGCGAAAAAGCCTACAACATCCGTCACCGTTGTCACAAACGCACCAGAGGCCAGCGCAGGGTCAATTCCGAATTTTTCAAGTACAACCGGGATTGCGGTACCCGCCAGCCCCGCGACCACCATGTTGATCACCATCGCAATCGCAATCACAACGCCAAGCATGGGCGACCCGAACCAGACCCAACCCACGATCCCCATCACGACCGCGAAAATCGCTCCGTTTATCAGCCCCACATACACTTCGCGGCGGATCACGCGCCAGACGTTGGCGCTGGTCAAATCTTTGGTGGCAATCGAACGCACCGCAACGGTCAAAGATTGCGTGCCCGCATTGCCGCCCATGGACGCCACAATAGGCATCAACACAGCGAGCGCCACAAGGGTCGCGATGGTGTCTTCGAACATGGAAATCACGAGGGACGCGAAAATCGCGGTGACCAAATTGACGGCCAGCCATGGAAAACGACGCTTGGTCGTCGCGATGACCTTGTCCGTCAGGCTGGATTCGCCGTCCACACCCGCAAGGCGCAAAATGTCTTCTTCGTGTTCGTCATCCAGCACGATCATCGCGTCATCAATGGTGATCACACCAACAAGCCGGTCGTCTTCGTCGACCACAGGCGCGGAAATTAGGTGATATTGATTGAACGCATAGGCCACGTCTTCTTCGTCCTGATCGACGCGGAATGTGCGAAAACTGTCTTCCATCAGCTCGGTCAGATGGATCGGGCGCGGCGTGCCCAAAAGGCGGCCCAGCGTCACATAGCCCACGGGTTTCATGCGCGGGTCGACCAAAATCACGTGGTAAAACTGTTCCGGCAGATCATCGGACGCGCGCAGATAATCAATCGTTTCGCCGACCGTCCAGTGGGACGGCGCGCGCACGACTTCCATTTGCATCAGGCGTCCGGCGGATTCGTCGGGATAGGCCAAAGCCTGTTCAACGACCAAACGATCACTGGCGTTCAGCGCGTCCAACACCTGTTCTTGTTGATCCTCGCCAAGGTCTTCGACCAGATCAACGACATCATCGGATTCCAGATGCCGCACAGCATCGGCCAGTTCGGTCGGGCCCAAAATGTCGATGACTTCTTCGCGCAGATCATCGCCAAGTTCGGACAGGATTTCACCGTCCATCCCGTCTTTCCACAACGCCAACAGCGCGGCGCGATCACGTTCGTTCAACTGTTCCAGAAGGTCGGCAACGTCGGCGGGGTGCAACGGGTTAAGCACCGTGTTGAGCGACGCGATATCATCGGCGTTCACGATATCAACGACCATCGCCACAAGGTTCTTGGGCAGGCCTTCGTCTTCTTCGATCATCTCTGCTGTGTCGGCCATATGTCCCCCGTTCGCATGCAGCATATCCATTCACCGCGCACCCTCAAGCGATCATGCATGATTTTGCGATTTACCCGCCCGTTGCACAAAACTAGACAAGAGGCATGAAAGATCACCTTCTTCTTGGCCAAACCTTGCGTTTTTCCGGCGATCCCTTCGTCGGTGCACCGCAGGACAGCGCAATAATCGGCGCACGCGGTGGCGTTTTGGTGCGCGATGGGCGGATTGCGGGTGTCGGCGAAGCGGACGATTTGCGCCGCGACCACCCGCAGGTCGACATTATCGATCACGGCGACAAGCTGATCACCGCCGGGTTCGTGGACGCCCACATGCATTACCCACAAACCGCGATGATCGCATCATGGGGCAAACGCCTGATCGATTGGCTGAACACCTACACCTTTCCCGAAGAAACAAAATTCGCGGATCGGGCGTACGCAGATGACATCGCAGATCGCACGCTCGACCTCGCGTTGGCGCACGGCACCACCACGTTGACCAGCTTTTGCACGATCCATCCGGCCTCTGTAGATGCATTTTTCGGCGCGGCCTCTGCGCGCAACATGGCGGTGGTTGCAGGCAAAACCTGTATGGATCGCAACGCACCAGACGGGCTGCGCGACAATGCGAAATCCGCCTATGACGACAGCAAAGCGCTGCTTGAAAAATGGCACGGGAACGGGCGTGCGACCTACGCGATTACGCCACGGTTTTCGCCAACATCGACCCCAGAACAGCTTGAGACGTTGGGCGTTTTATGGGCCGAACACCCCGAGGCATTGATGCAAACCCACCTGAGCGAACAGGTCGATGAAATCGCATGGGTGCGTGATTTGTTTCCGACGGCGCGCGATTACCTCGATACATACGAAACCTTCGGTCTGCTGGGCGAACGCGGCCTGTATGGCCACGCGATCCATCTTGAACCGCGCGAGGTGGATCGATTGGCCGAAGTCGGCGGGGCCGTCGTTCACTGCCCGACTTCCAACACTTTTATCGGGTCCGGTCTGTTCGATATGGCGGGGCTAAAGGCGCGTGGGCTGTCCGTAGGACTTGCCACAGACACAGGCGGCGGATCGTCATTTTCCATGTTGCGCACTATGGCCGCGGCGTATGAAATCGCCCAGTTGCGCGGCACAGCGCTGCATCCGGCGCAACTGATGTGGCTGGCCAGCGAAGGATCAGCCCGCGCCCTGCACATGGGTGGCGAAATCGGGTCACTGACGGTTGGTGCCATGGCCGACATCACCGTGCTCGACCTGTCCTCAACGCCCGCCATTGCCCAGCGCAGCGCACGTGCGGACACCCTGTGGGAGGCGCTGTTTCCAACAATCATGATGGGCGACGACCGCGCAATCGCGCAGGTTTATGTCGCGGGCAAAGCGATCTAGCAGCCGCGCCCCAACATCAAAACCCACATATTGTTTACCCGACCAATGCCAAATTCAGTGGCATCGGGTAGCAGAATATTGCGCCTGTGGCCGCTTGAATTCATCCAGCCAGTCATCACCGCCGCCTCTGATAGTTGTCCGTTGGCAATGTTTTCAGCCGCAACGCACGGATACCCTGCCGCCTGTGCGCGCTGCACAAACGAAGACCCGTTGCGACCCTCGTGCGAAAAATATCCCTGCGTGACCATATCCTGTGCATGAGCCTGCGCCGCGCGGGACAGATTTACGTCTTCGGACAATGCCCCAAGCCCCTGCGCAGCCCGCTCGCTGTTCAAAAGAGCCCCGATTTGCCCCTGCGGCACAACCACGGGCACCGCATTTGTCGATGTTTCAACAGCAGGTTGGCACGCCGAAAGCGCCAGCACCGCAAGACCCAATATTCGTTTCATCGCAGCCTCCGTCAGTTTTGTAATTTCTGCACCAACTGCCCTTGCCTGACAATCGCGCGGCCCAGATCAAAGCTGACCACGCGGCCATCCGCCACAATGCGCCGCCCCTCTACCAGTAGGTCACGCACACGGGTCGGACCCGCCAGCAAAATCGCAGCCGGATCCCATGACCCTGCACTTTCGATCCCGCTGACATCCCAAATTGCGATATCCGCACGCTTGCCGATCGCAATTTGCCCGCAATCGTCGCGCCCCAAAACCTCTGCCCCGCCTCTTGTTGCAATTTCCAACGCCTCACGTGCTGACATCGCATCCGCACCCAAGGCCACCCGCTGCAACAACATCGTCTGGCGCGCCTCACCGACCAAGGACCCTGCATCGTTTGACGCAGATCCATCCACGCCAAGCCCGACAGGAACACCCGCGTCCCGCATCGCGCGTACAGGTGCGATACCCGACCCAAGGCGACAATTGGAACACGGACAATGGGCGACCCCTGTTTTGGATCGCGCAAATAAATCAATCTCTTGCCCGTCAAGCTTTACACAATGCGCATGCCACACATCCGGTCCGGTCCAGCCCAAATCTTCGGCGTATTGACCGGGGCGGCAGCCAAATTTTTCCAGTGAATAGGCGATGTCTTCGTCGTTTTCGGCCAAATGTGTGTGCAACATGACGCCCTTGTCACGCGCCAGCACAGCAGCATCGCGCATCAGATCGCGGCTGACCGAAAACGGCGAACAGGGTGCCACACCGACCCGCACCATGGCGCCGTCTGACCTATCGTGGTGCGCATCGATGACACGGATACAGTCTTCAAGAATTACGGCCTCGTCCTCGACCAGCGAATCCGGCGGCAACCCTCCGTCGCTCTCACCGATGGACATGGCTCCGCGGGTCGGATGGAACCGCAACCCGACCTCACCTGCGGCGGCAATCGTGTCATCCAACCGCGACCCGTTCGGGTAAAGATACAGATGATCGGACGTCATCGTGCATCCCGACAGTGCCAGTTCGGCCAATCCGATCTGCGCCGATACAAACATTTCTTCGGGCCCAAACCGCGCCCAAATCGGATAAAGCGTCTGCAACCACCCAAACAACAACGCATCCTGCCCGCCTGGAACGGCCCGCGTCAGTGTTTGATACAAATGGTGATGTGTGTTCACCAATCCGGGCGTAACGACACAACCCGCAGCATGGATCACCTCAGCGCCCGCCGCGTCTAAACCGACGTCAATCTGCGCTATCACGCCATCGCTCAGCAACACATCCGCGCCGGCCAATTCGCGCCGCGCATCGTCCATCGTCAAAACCGCTAAAGCGCCCTTGATCAAAATATCTGGCATCGGCCAATCCTTTCGATCCCGTTCGGGTTAGGTATTGCCGTCAGAACGGGTAAGGACACGACACACGTAAGCTAACGGTGAACCGTACCGCCCTTCAACCCATCTTTGGTTCCCAAATATTCTGGGGGGTCTGGGGGGCTAGCCCCCCAGCGGATCGGATTGGCGAAGCCAATTCGACTACAGGCTCGCCAATATCTTAAGCGCCTGCGCGTGAAGCGTTGCGTTCGCCGCGGCAAGCGCCCGCCCACCTTCATGGGCAGGACCACCTTGCCAATCTGTCACAATCCCCCCCGCCGCATGTACGACGGCAATCGGGGCTTGAATGTCATAGGCGCTCAACCCGGCCTCAATGACCAGATCAACCTGCCCCAACGCCAACAGCGCGTAGCCATAACAATCCATGCCATAGCGGGTCAGCTTGCATTTTGTCGCCACCTCGCGAAAGGCCGCGCCGTCCTGCACTGTCCCGACTTCGGGAAAGGTTGTCAGGATCGTGGCCTGCGCAAGAGTTTCGGTCGCTGACGTCCGCAAAGGTGCTGCACCTTGCGGTCCTGTCATGTCGGCAATTCCAAATCCGCCCTCGAACCGCTCCCCGATATAGGGTTGATCGATAAGCCCGTATAAAACCCCACTGACGTCGCGCACCGACACCAGAACACCCCATGTCGGCGTGCCGCTGATAAACCCGCGGGTGCCATCAATCGGATCCAGAACCCATTGCAGGCCCGTCGTGCCGCTTGTTTCGCCAAACTCTTCGCCCAGGATCGCATCATCCGGGCGCAGGGTTGCCACTATCGCGCGCATGGCCAATTCGGCGGCGCGGTCGGCTTCTGTGACGGGGTCAAATCCGCCAGCGTCTTTGTTGTCTGATACAAGGCCTGTACGAAACAGCGGCAGGATCGCCCCGCGTGCGGCATCTGCCATGGCATGGGCACAGGCGCGCAATGCGTCCTGGTCTGCCGCCGTCAATTTCACATGTGAAAGAGTCATCGCACCCGCCTTTGGCCAAATTCATCCCCGCTGCGGTAGCGGGGCAATGGGCCAAAGGTCAAGGGCGTAGACTGCGGCGCTTAGGCCGCTTCGGACAGAACGCGGGCCAGATCGAACAAGCGACGGCGCTGGTTTTCCGGGATCGCGTAGTAGGACCGCAACAGATCAAGGGCTTCTTTGTCGGACAAAATATCGCTCGGCATTCCGGCGTGATCCGTTGGGATCATGTCGCCATCAAGGCCTTCAAAGAAGAACGCCACTTCGACGCCCAAAGCCGCTGCAATATCCCAAAGACGGGACGCGCTGACGCGGTTCATGCCTGTTTCGTATTTCTGGATTTGCTGGAACTTGATGCCAACCTGATCGGCAAGCTGTTGTTGCGTGGTGCCACTGACCCATCGGCGGTGGCGGATGCGCTTGCCCACATGGACGTCAACTGGGTGTTTCATAGGTATCTTCCCGTAATTGTGCCACACACCGGCCTTTGGCCTGTCGCGGTGACGCGGTTGTTTGGTATCGCAAAGTTATTCGCGTTAGACGCCTAGAAATCGGCCACAGCCCGAACACGCAAGGGTTGCATCCCAAAGCCTATCCTTTAGGACAGGTTCAAAGGTCACGGGCCTGTCGGAAAGGACAGTTTTCATTTTCGGTGCTCCAAAATCATTCCCTCGTTACCCCTCTTGGATCGATCAAAAATTGTTGATTCTAAAAGGGTTTCTTTTTACGAAAGTTCCCCATGCGCGCCTTCCAAGTTCTTGAGACAGCCACAAAACCCACCCTGAATACCGTCGCCGCACCTGTGCCCGCAGAAGGCGAAGTGCTGCTCGACATCGCGGCGTGCGGATTGAACTTTGCCGATCTGTTAATGGCCAAAGGCACCTATCAGGACACGCCCCCTGCTCCGTTCACTTTAGGGATGGAGGTCTGTGGCGTCGTCACGGCCCTCGGCGCGGGCGTGACACAACCCGCAATCGGCACCCGCGTTGCGGTGTTTGGCGGCCAAGGCGGGCTGGCGGAACAAGGTGTTTTCCCGGCAGCCCTGTGTCGCGCCGTGCCCGATGACATGACGTCAGAACAGGCCGCCGGATTTCAGGTGGCTTATGGCACATCCCATTTGGCCCTGACCCGCCGCGCCGCGCTAAAGCAGGGGGAAACTCTGCTGGTGCTTGGTGCCGCTGGCGGGGTTGGCCTGACGGCAGTTGAAATTGGCAAAGCGATGGGCGCGCGTGTGATCGCGGTCGCGCGCGGCGCAGACAAGATGGCCGTCGCGTCTGCCGCGGGGGCCGATCATGTTTTTGATGCCTCAGATGATATCACAGCGCAGGTTCGCGCGCTGGGTGGGGCGGACGTGGTGTATGACCCCGTCGGGGGCGATGCGTTTACCGCCGCGATGCGCGCCACAAACCGCGAAGGCCGCATTGTGACAATCGGCTTTGCGAGTGGCGACGTTCCACAAGTGCCGGCCAATCATCTGCTGGTCAAAAACATCACGCTGATCGGGTTTTATTGGGGTGGATACCTTAAATTCAACCCGACCGCGCTGACCGACAGCATGGGTGAGCTGTTGGACTGGTACGCAGCGGGCCGACTGAAACCCCATGTCAGCCATGTGCTGCCCTTGGCCGATGCCGCCGCCGCGCTTGAGCTGTTGCGCAGCCGCAAAAGCACCGGAAAAGTTGTCGTGACCCCCTAAACGCTGCGCAGTCGTGCGGCATCATCCGCCCATTCGGACAAATAGGAATGGCGGATCATGTCATACAGGGCCGCCTGAACCGGATCAGCCTTGGACTGCATGTATAGAACAATTGAGGACGTGCCGGGATCCGGTAGATTGGCCTCTGACGGGATCGGGGCAGTCTGGCGCGCGTAGACACCTTTGATCACCGCATGAACCGCGAGGTCCGCGCTCACCACTGCTTCGATGGCCGTGTCGGTTTGCGATTCCACGACCATTTCCCACCCGAAAGATGCATCATCCATACGTTTCAGGACGCCAGCGCGGAAAATGCAGTTGCTGCAAAAGGCGACCGGCAACGGGCGTTGGCGCCACGCGCCGCCCCCCACAGCCCCCACCCAGACCAGCGGCAGCGTCACAAGTGCTTCGCCGCCCGGGCCGGGTTGGGATTCTGTGGTGATAATCGCGTCACATTCACCACGGCCAAACATCTCGCGCAGGCGCTTTGTCGGCTCAGACACCAATTTAATCTTCATACGCGGGAAATCAGCGGCAAAGCGGCGCAGCACAGGCGGAATATAGGGGTCGATAATGTCGTGGGGCACACCCAGCACGATTTCGCCTTCATAATCCTGCGATGTCAGGCGCTGTAAGGCTTCGTCGTTCAACGTCAGCATCCGGCGCGCATAACTCAGCAGCTGCTCCCCCTCAGCGGTCACCGAAATCTGGCGCGCGGAACGGTCCAGCAAAGACACGCCGAGGCTTTCCTCCAACCGCTTGAGCTGCATGGACACCGCCGATTGCGTCAGGTTCAGCATCCCAGCGGCCTTCGTCACACCGCCCGTATCCGCCACCGTCACGAATGAACGCAGTGCGGTTGTATCCAGATTTCTCGCCATATCACCAATCCTGATAGTTTATCTTTCAATCATTCATTTCACTTATGTCACATAATCCTAGATACATCAACATATCGAATACTAAACGATCAACACATCACGAAAGGACGAGATATGACGATTTCAATTGCAACATCACGGGCATCTTCCTGCACACAGCGCGCACCCCGGCCCCGTGCATCATTGATGACAGCATTAACCGTTTGGTCCGAACGCCGTGCGCTGGCCCGCATGGATGTGTCGCGCCTGAAAGATATGGGGATTTCACCCCAAGACGCCGCGATCGAAGCGGCCCGCCCTTTCTGGGATTTGCCGGCCCAGACCTGCGGTTAGGGTCTGGTTTGCCCGATCCCGTGGCATTCCTGACAATTTTGCGCGGAATTAGGGGGATGTGGTATCGGTTTTCCTTGAAATACAAGGGAACCGTGCCAATATCCTACACCAAGGGAGTTCCGGCAGCCAACCAGCTGTTTCAGGGGCCCGAATGTTAGAAACGTTCAACCTTGGAGGGAACCATGGCTGACTACAGAAACCCGCAAATGGGCACCGCAGCTGGCGTGCGCACGGCGGATATCGATGAGGGCCTTCGCGCCCACATGAACAAAGTCTACGGGCTGATGTCGCTTGCGATGGTCGTGACGGCAGCGATTGCCTACACGATTGGCACAAGCAACGCCGCGCTTGAGACGATCTTTACGAACACCCCGTTGCTGTACGCGATCATGTTTGGCCCACTGGCCTTGGTGCTGGTGCTGAACTTTAGCTTCGCGCGTCTGTCTGTTGGCGCCTTGAACGGCATCTTCTGGGCCTACGCGGCCCTGACCGGCGCGTCCTTGTCCGTCATCTTTGTGATGTTCAACTTGGGCGAAATTTTCGTCGCACTCGGCGTCACATCCGTGGCGTTCCTTGGTCTGTCGCTGGTCGGCTACACCACCAAACGCGATCTGGGTCCGATTGGCGCCTTCTTGATCATGGGCGCATGGGGCTTGGTTGCCTTGACGCTTGGCGCATGGGTATTCGGCATCGGCATTTCATCCGGCATGGAATTCGCGATCAACCTTCTTGCGCTGGTGATTTTTGCGGGCCTCACAGCCTACTACACGCAAAGCATCAAGAACGAATATCTTCAGGCCCGCACATACGGCGGCCCAGAGGCAGAGCAGTATCTTGAAAAAGCGGCCATCGTTGGCGCGCTGAGCCTCTATATCTCGTTCATCGCGATGTTCCGGTCGATCCTGTTCTTGCTGTCCAGCAACGACTAATCGATCTTCGGAAATAACATTTGAAAGGCCGCCCCAGTGCAAACCGGGGCGGCCTTTTTCGTGCGCGACATATAAATGACGGCCTACAGATGGCGCTCCATTTCAATGGCGGGGAAATCAATGCCCGGGCCAAGGGGGATGGTGATCGGCCCTAAAGTGTCGAATTCCATTGCGCCGTAAAACGGGGCGGCGGTCAGGGTCGAATAACAATGCAGGCGGCGCAACCCTTGGGCCTTTGCATCCGCTGCGATGTGGGTCAGCAGGGCACGTCCGACACCGCGACGTGTTACACGATCATCGGTCACAACATGACGGATATGCCCCACACCACGGGTCAGACTGCCCTTGCCCGGTGCCGTTGCAGTCCAGCCGCCCGCCCCCAGCAAAACGCCATCTTCTTCCACAAGAAAATACGTGCCGCAGGTCACCAGCTCTGGCTGGGCGCGGCTGATCTTTGGCAGGGCCAAAACAAGCGTCGAGGGCGGATAATCGGGCTTCAGCAATCTTGGATAAGCCCGCGCCAACAGGGCATCAACAGCGGCGATATCTTGCTTGGTGGCGGCGCGCAGGGTGAACATCGTGTCGCGGTCCTTGTTGTTTCGGGTAGCGTGGTCAGGAACATAGCCCGCATTCCGGGCAATGTTAGGCAATGACAACATAAGGCGCGGCGCGTGAAAGTGATGCAATCCCTGTTTGGGGCAGGTGGGACGGGCGATCCGGTTGACGCGGCCTTGGCGACGGCCGAGGTGGCGGAACACGCAGGCCCGTGGCACCAGATCACCGTGATGGCTGTCGGGGGCCTGACAGCCATCGGGTTTGATCGTGCCAGCGACACACTGCTTGTCACGTCGGCTAATGGTCAAAGCGTGATTGCCGGAACCACTGGTGACATTCTTTATCGCAACCGCGACGACGACGGCCTTGATGTGTCCGCGCTCAAGGGAACGCGGCTAGACCATCCGGCAGATGAACGGTTCGACATGGCAGGGCTATATGGTGGCGGCCTGCGCACCGTAACTGATGACGGCTGGTCGGTTGAGGCACTGCGCGGGGCGAGCATTTTACATCCGCTGAACGCGTCCATTCATTTCCTTGATCCTAAATGGGAAAGTTACGCGAAAGACCCGACATTTTATATGTTGGACCGTGGCAGCGAAGAAATCCGTGCGCTGGGCTTTTCGTGGACGGGCCGCACGTTGGCCGTTGCGACGTCAAGCACCCTGTCCCTGTGGGCGCGCCCTGCCCCGCTGACACTATAGCAAACGAAAACGGGCCGCCCGATTGGGGCGACCCGCTTTGAAACTTGCAAAAGGCTGATCTTACTTGATCTTGCCTTCTTTGTACTCAACGTGCTTGCGGACCACTGGGTCATACTTATTGACGACCATTTTCTCGGTCATCGTGCGCGCGTTTTTCTTTGCCACGTAGAAGTGGCCGGTGCCTGCTGTGGAGTTCAGGCGGATTTTGATCGTGGTTGGCTTCGCCATGGGTTCTCTCCGACTTCGCGCCGCTGAATCGGGCGCGTGAATACATATTGAACCCGCCTTCTAAGGGGTTGTGGGCGCGAGTCAACACCAATCGCCGCGCTAGACCTCCTCAGACGAGGTTGCCCAAAGGTTCAGGCCTTTGTCACTGGCAAATTTGTCAATCTCAGCCAGCTCTGTCGCACTAAATTCAAGGTTCTGGGCAGCGCCCGCACAATCAACAATCTGGCTGGATTTCGACGCACCGATCAAAGCGGTTGTAATTCCGTTGTCGCGCAGCACCCACGCAATGGCCATCTGCGCCAGCGTTTGCCCGCGGGCTTCGGCGATGCCATTCAGCCCCTTCAACGCTGCGATCATCTCATCGGTGATAACGCCCGCGTCCAATGAACTGTCTTTGGTCGCGCGGCTGCCCTCAGGAATGCCACCCAGATATTTCTTGGTCAAAAGCCCTTGGGCCAAAGGAGTGAACGCAATCGACCCAACCCCAAGATCATCCAACGTGTCCTTCAGACCATCACGTTCCACCCAGCGGTTCAGCATATTATAGCTTGGCTGGTGAATAACACAGGGCGTTCCAAGGTCGTTGAGGATTGCGACAGCTTCGCGGGTGCGTTCAGAGTTGTACGACGAAATACCGACGTAAAGTGCGCGACCAGATCGCACGATATGATCAAGCGCGCCCATCGTTTCTTCCAGCGGGGTGTCGGGGTCAAAACGATGCGAATAGAAAATGTCGACGTAATCAAGGCCCATCCGTTTCAGCGATTGATCGCACGATGAAATCAGATATTTGCGGCTGCCCATTTCGCCGTAAGGGCCGGGCCACATCATATATCCGGCTTTCGAACTGATAATCAGCTCATCCCGATACCCGTTGAAATCCGTTGCGAGGATTTCCCCGAATGCTTCCTCGGCGCTGCCCGCTGGTGGGCCGTAATTATTGGCCAAATCGAAATGCGTGATCCCGTGATCAAACGCAGTGCGGCACATGTCGCGTTTCAGCTCATGCGGTGTATCGCCGCCGAAGTTGTGCCACAGGCCAAGGGAAACCGCAGGGAGTTTGAGGCCCGATTTGCCGCAGCGGCGGTAGGGCATGGTGTCGTAGCGGGTATCGGCGGGGATATATGTCATGCGGGCTCCTTTGATTGAGAGTTTGCGGGACAAGGGTGGTGGTTGCAACAGAGGGTGCGCGCCTTCGTCCTAACGGATCTCAGCCGCTGTCCGGCTTCGCGGACTGGATATGGGGTAGATGTTTGACGCACCCTTTGCCACCCGTATATCTGGACCTTCGTCCGGACACGCCAGTACGCCTTAACGCCTGAGTGGCTGCATATTTGGCTGCGCCAATTATGCCATTGCCACCCGTATTTCTGGACATTCGTCCGGACACGCCAGCGCGCCTTAACGCCTGAGTGGCTGCATATTTGGCTGCGCCAATTATGCCATTGCCACCCGTATTTCTGGACCTTCGTCCAGAAATACGCGGAGGATCTATAAGCCGGATTTTGTTCCCTGAGTTGCCCCAGTTCGATGACCATTCATCTCAAGTGCCTGTTACCAGACACCCTCTAGCTGCCAACCCGGACCTGCTCGGATCAAGACGATCCTGTGAAGTTACCCCCCACACGCGGCCCCTATTTGGCATTGCTCCCGGTGGGGCTTGCCATGCCAGCGATGTTGCCACCGCCGCGGTGGGCTTTTACCCCACCGTTTCACCCTTACCTGAACCAGTCAGGCGGTCTGTTCTCTGTGGCGCTGTCCGTCAGGTTGCCCTGCCCGGGCGTTACCCGGCACCGTGCCTTGATGGAGTCCGGACTTTCCTAGATCAACTTGCGCTGACCTCGGCCATCCAATCCTCCGCGTGGGATCGGGTTAAGAGGTGAGGCGATGTTTCGCAATAGGGAACCGTTCCGCCAAATCAGCGGCGAGTGCGCAATCGACGCCATCAAGGGGGCCGTGGTGGCCCTGCCTGTGGCGCAAACGAAAGGCATGCAGCACCACATCGGGATCAACATCAGCAACGTAACCGATCGTGACCAGATCGCGTGCAAATGTATCAGCATCCAAAGGCGCGGCGGTCTTGTGATCTGCCGCCACAGCCATCCCGCCACGTGCCAAACGCACCCAATCAAACCGCGCACCGGGGTCAATTTTGCGCCCCGGCGCGAGGTCGGAATGGGCAATCACACGGTGGGCTGGAATGGCCCAACGGTCCATTATCTGGGGCAACAACCGCTCTAACCCATCCATCAACGGCGCGGCAAAAGGCGAATATCCATCGTTGTTAAGCTCAATCCCGATGGAACGTGAATTGACGTCTGTGATATCACCCCAAGACCCTGCCCCGGCATGCCACGCGCGCTGATCTTCGTCGACCAACTGCACCACATCCCCTTGTTCCGACAGGATATAATGGGCCGATACCTGTGCGTCAGGATTGCACAACCAGTCGCGGGCCGCGCGCCAGTCCGGCATCGCAGTATAGTGCAAAACGATGATGTCAGGGACAGCGCCATCGCGGCGCGGGCCAAAATTTGGCGATCGCGCCAATCAGTTGCCAGCAGCGATCGTGCGGAACGCTTGCGGATCCCAACCACAGGCAAAACCATCACCATCAGGGTCAATGCCAAGGCGGTCACGCGACGGGCCGCCACGGGTCAGAAAATCGCGCTGGGCATCATCGGGCGTGCGATACTTGGCACAATTACGCTGGAACCGTGCATCCGTTGACAAACCCGAACGGTCAAACACGCCCTCACCCCGATTGTTCGGGGCTTGCAGCGCATATTGCACGATATTGGGGCCAGCATTGCCCGGACGATCCGGTAGCGCCGTGGCCTCAATCAATTGATAGGCTGCCGCCTGACGGGCACGACGTTCGGCATCGGATTCAATGCTTTCGCGGCTCGCCACGGCTGCGAAATTCTGCTCGTCCGAAATTTCCGGGTTGGACGCCAGCGCGGTTTGCGGCGTGTCTACCACATCAGTTGTGTTGATCCCCGCAGCGGCAAGTTCCGTCGTGGAAATGCCAGCGGCGGGCGGAAGGATCGCGCCGTTGTCGCTGATCGTCGGGGCCGTGCCGCCCTGCAACGCAGCTTCGCGGCGGGCGCGCTCAAGTTCGTATTCGGCGTAGTCGTTAAAACCGACACCGGCACCACTATCCGGCACCTGCGGAGTACAGGCGGCCAGCGCCAGAAGGCTAACACCTAGAATTGCGATCTTTTTCACGGGCTTACTCAGTCTCTGTTTTTGGTCGTTAGGCGGTTTACCACCAACGGTTCGGTTTTGCTACAAATTGCGCCGATTGTTCCAAAGCGTAGGCAGTATTCAGCAAATCCGCTTCTTCCCACGGGCGGCCAATCAACTGCAACCCAAGGGGCAGACCGTCTTTGTCAACGCCAGCAGGCACGGCAATGCCCGGAAGCCCCGCAAGGTTCGTCGTCACGGTGAACACATCGTTAAGGTACATTTTGATCGGATCAGCATCCGCCATTGACCCTAGTTCAAAGGCCGACGATGGCGTTGCAGGCGTCAGGATCGCATCAACACCATCATCAAAGACGTTTTCGAAATCACGTTTGATCAGCGCACGAACTTTGCGGGCGCGGTTGTAATAAGCATCGTAGAATCCGGCGCTTAGAACATAAGTCCCGATCATCACGCGGCGTTTCACTTCGTTACCGAAGCCCTCTGCGCGGGTTTTTTCGTACATCTCTGTGATACCGTCGCCCGCATCGATCTTGGCACGGTGGCCAAAACGCACACCGTCATATCGCGCAAGGTTACTGGATGCTTCCGCAGGCGCGATCACGTAATAGGCGGGCAATGCGTATTTGGTGTGCGGCAGGGTGATGTCGCGGATTTCAGCGCCCGCATCTTTCAGCATAGCGGTGCCGTCTTCCCACAGCTTTGCAATTTCTTCGGGCATGCCGTCCATGCGGTATTCTTTCGGAATACCAATGACTTTGCCGCGAATGTCACCTGTGAGCGCCGCTTCGAAATCCGGCACCGCAAGGTCGGCAGACGTGGAATCTTTGGGGTCATGCCCCGACATCGCCTTCAGCATAATGGCCGCGTCACGAACATCTTTCGTCATCGGGCCCGCCTGATCGAGCGATGACGCAAACGCCACAATGCCCCAGCGCGATACACGCCCATAGGTCGGCTTGATGCCGGTTATGCCAACAAAAGCCGCGGGTTGGCGGATTGAACCACCGGTATCGGTTCCTGTTGCGCCAAGGCACAGATCAGCGGCCACAGCAGATGCAGACCCACCCGAAGACCCACCGGGCGTCAACGCGGCATCAGAATTTCCGCGCTTCCAAGGGTTAACAGCATTGCCGTAAACAGACGTTTCGTTGGACGATCCCATGGCAAATTCGTCCATGTTCAACTTGCCCAACATCACCGCGCCGTCCGCGAACAATTGGCTGGTCACCGTTGATTCATATTCCGGTTTGAACCCTTCAAGGATGCCGGATGCGGCCTGCGACGGCACACCCTTGGTGCAGAACAAGTCTTTGATCCCTAACGGAATTCCGTTCAAATCGCCGCCGTTTTTATTCGCGTCAGCGGCCTTCGCCATGTCTAGCGCAAGGTCAGGCGTCTTGTGCACGAAAGCCCCTAAAGCGTCCGCTTTTTCGATCTCGGACAGGCAGGCTTGCGTCAGTTCAACAGACGTCACATCCCCCTTTTTCAGGGCGTCACGCGCCTCGGAGATTTTCATTTTTGACAGGTCAGACATTATTCAACCACCTTGGGAACGGCGAAAAATCCTTCGCGGGCATCGGGTGCGTTTTTCAACACGGCTTGCGGCTGGTTGCCATCGGTCACAACGTCGGTCCGGCGCTTCAGGCGCTGCGGGGTGACGGATGTCATCGGCTCAATGCCTTCGATATCAACTTCGTTCAGCTGCTCGATAAAACCAAGTATTGCGCTGAATTCATTGGCCAATTCCGGCAAATCAGCCTCGGGCACTTGAATGCGTGCCAGCTTGGCCACGCGGCGGGCGGTATCTGTATCGATGGACATGTGCGTCTCCGGTAGATGTGATCGCTTTGGGTTGCTTTACCCTTGGATTGCAGGGGCTTCAACCATGTGGCGGCGGTAAACGTCTATCATGAAGCCCAACATCACCGCGTTAAGGATATGCCAGCCGAAATGCGTGCCCAGCGGCCAGACGTCATACAGCGCAACATCCAAAGAACGCACGGTGATGGACAAGGCCAAAAGTGCCGCCCCGATCAGAAAACCGCGCGCGGTTTTACCGCCAATAAACGGCGCATATACAACCAGTAGGATCGGAACCGACCAGTAAAAACTGGAGATGCTGAAGAATGGAACATCCTGAAATATCACGGTTATCCCGATGGCAAAGGGCACAAACCCAAGCGTCGCGATTGCGGCCGCCCACACAGGCCAACGGATAAGGTGCACATGCACCAAAAACAGATAAAGCAAGATGAAAACAACAATCGGAAACACGTCTGCGGTGCTGGCCCACGTGGTGGCAAACGTATGAAACAGGCCACTGCCGACGCCGATTGCGAACAAGACAATGGTTAACGCCCGCGCACCGATCAAACCCTTGCTGCGCCGCCACATCACGATTGCTGCAATCAAAAACGCGGCATTTGTTACGGCGTTAACGGGCTCTGACCACATCGAAAAATCGATGCGTTCACAATAGGCATCAATCTGTTCAAACCAGCCCATCAACCCGAACCTTTTGAATTCGAGCAAAAAATCCGAAGCACAAGTTGATTTCGCACGGCCCTACCCACCCCGCTTTTGCGCAAAGAACGTCTTTATCAACGTTTCTGAGGCCTGCGCTGACAACCCTTCATAGACCTCGGGCGCGTGGTGGCATTGCGGATGGGTGAAAACAGCCGGACCTTGCGCGACGCCGCCGGATTTAGGATCAGACGCGCCGTAATACAGCCGCGCAATGCGCGCATTGCTGATCGCGGCGGCGCACATCGGACAAGGTTCAAGCGTCACGTAAAGATCATACCCCGTCAGCCGTTCCTGTCCCAAAACGTCGCACGCCGCGCGAATAGCGAGGATTTCGGCATGGGCCGTCGGATCGTTCAATTCGCGCGTGCGGTTGCCGGCCGTTGCAATCACGTCGCCTGATGCAGACACAACAACAGCCCCCACAGGCACCTCACCGCGGGAGGCGGCGGATTTGGCCTCTTGCAAGGCGGCGTCCATGTGGGTTCGAAAGGTCATACGCTTCATTGCGCGATTGGGGCCATGTTTGGCAAGTAGGCGCGGGCTGTGCTTGCGATGCGGCCCCCAAGCGATTAGGCGGAAGGCATGAGCGATAAAACAACTCCGTCCGGCGACCGCATCGCCAAAGTTCTGGCCCGCGCAGGTGTGGCCAGCCGCCGTGGTGCCGAAGCCATCATCGAAGCGGGCCGCGTGCAGGTGAACGGCAAAATCATCACGTCACCCGCGTTGAACGTCACCGATCGTGACCGCATCGTGGTAGACAACAAACCCCTGGCCGAACCCGAACCGCCGCGCATCTGGCTGTATCATAAGCCTGCCGGTTTGGTGACGACAGAGCGTGACGAAAAGGGCCGCGATACGGTCTTTTCCAAGCTTCCTGATGACATGCCCCGTGTGATGTCTGTCGGGCGGCTTGATATCAATTCCGAAGGTCTGTTGTTGCTGACCAACGATGGTGAGCTGAAACGCACAATGGAATTGCCTGCCACGGGGTGGCTGCGGCGATACCGCGTGCGCATCAAAGGCTCCATCTCAGAGGCAAAGCTGGATGAATTACGCGCGGGCATCGAAGTGGACGGTGTCCGCTACGCCCCGATTGAGGCCAAGTTTGACCGCCAACAGGGCGCAAACGCCTGGCTGACGGTGGGTTTGCGCGAAGGCAAGAACCGCGAAATCCGCCGCCTGATGGAAGCCCAAGGTGTGGTCGTGAACCGCCTTTTGCGCATTTCCTATGGTCCCTTCCAGCTTGGCCAGTTGAAACCCGGGGCGGTGGAAGAATTAAAGCAACGGGTGGTGCGCGACCAGATGGGCCTGCGCGAAACACCCAAGGCACCGATGGGGCGAAAACCGGCTAAGGGCAAACGCCCCCCACCCAAACGGGGCACCCATGCATCCGCCAAGGGGAAAACTGGTAACAGTTGACCCTTGCCCCCCTTTTGTTGGTGTGCATGTTTGGTGCAACTGGCCGGTTCAGCCAAATTGGGGACGTATTTATGCACATGAAGGCTGTGACATCGCAGTTGGGAACGATTTGCGCCTTTGTGGGACGTATCAGTGTGCAGAGTCGCAATCGCGCGGCATTGGCCCTATCTTGTGGTGCGACACGTTCGCATAAGACCAAAACAGGAGGCCCGCGTGCCTAAAACAGCCAAGACCATTTCTTACCTGCTGCTGATTGTGCTGATGTTCGGCGTCGTCACCGGCTGGCTGGGGGGACTTTAACGTGGCCAAGAAATTCGGCGGAAAATTCAGCCCTGACGGGCAAGGTGATGCAAGCGTGCGCGAGGCCGTTGTTGATGCACGCAAGGTCGACGCGGCGGGTGCCAAGGCGACGGTTTTGTTTGTGCCCGGTGTTGTTCTTGCATTTTTATCGCTGAACGAAGGCGCGGTTGGGCTGATCACAGGATTGGTCGGCGCGGCGGTGCTGACGTTGGCCGCATGGCTGACCCGTGATGGCCTGCGGGCCGCTGCCGCCTATGACCAACGCAAAGTGGCGCGTAAACCGGCGGTGCCTCGCAAACTGCTCGGGACGGTCTTGGTCGGTGTGGGGATCGCGATTGCGTCCTATTCTAACGATCCATCCAGCATCGCCGCAATTTTGTACGGCGTCGCGGCGGGCGTTTTGCACACGATGGCCTTTGGCATTGATCCCCTGCGCGACAAACGGATGGAGGGCATAGACACCTTCCAACAAGACCGCGTCGCCAAGGTCGTCGACAAAGCCGAAGCGCACCTTGCTGCAATGACCGACCACATCACCAGCATCGGCGATCGCCATCTGGAAACCCGCACAGCGCAGTTTCAGGCGATTGCGCGCAAAATGATCCGCACCGTCGAAGAAGACCCGCGTGATCTGACCCGTGCGCGCAAATTCCTCAGCGTCTACCTTGAAGGGGCGCGGGACGCGGCGGCGAAGTTTGCGGACCTCTATAAACGTCAGCGCGATGACAGCGCGCGGGCTGATTTTGAGGCACTGCTAGATGATCTTGAGCAAAATTTTGCCGCGCGAACAGAAAAAATGTTGCTCGATGAGCGTGGCGACATGGATATTGAAATCAAAGTGCTGCGCGATCGGTTGCAGCGCGAAGGCCTGTAAACGGGTCACATAAGGGGGACAAAATATGTCTGATACAGTCGTAAAAAACATGGAGGCCGCACAGGCGAGCCTCAAGACAGTTGAAAAAGTCACAGCGGTGATTTTGGCCGAACCCAAGGGTGAATTGGTCACGCTTGACGCAGCTGACAAACCAACAAGCGCGGAAATCACCAAGCGCATGGCAGAGCTCGACATGGAAGACACGAATTCCATCATCGGGTTCGGATCATCCGCACAGGCAGAACTGCAGGTGATTTCACAGTCTATGCTGCAAGGTGTGCGCAACAAAGACGTGGGCCCAGCGGGCGATTCATTGCGCGAAATCGTGACAACAATTCGCGGCTTTAACGTGTCTGAACTGGATGTGCGCCGCAAACGCAGCTGGTGGGAACGCCTGTTGGGCCGCATGGCCCCCGCCGCGAAATTCGCCGCTAAGTTTGAGACCGTTCAGGGCCAAATCGATAAGGTCACGGATGATCTGCACGGGCATGAAACGATCCTGTTGAAAGACATCGAAAGCCTTGATGTATTGTACGACAAAACGTTGAATTTCTACGACGAATTGGGCCTCTATATCGCCGCAGGCGAAGCAAAGCTGGCCGAAATGGATGCAGGTGCCATCCCCGCCAAAGAGGCCGAGGTGGCCGCCGCCGCCGAAGAAGACGGCGTGATGAAAGCGCAAGAATTGCGTGATCTGCGGGCTGCCCGCGACGATTTGGAACGCCGTGTTCACGATCTGAAACTGACCCGTCAGGTGACGATGCAATCGCTGCCGTCCATCCGTTTGGTGCAGGAAAACGACAAATCGCTGGTCACCAAAATCAACTCCACGCTGATCAACACAGTGCCGCTGTGGGAAACGCAATTGGCGCAGGCCGTGACGATCCAACGCTCGGCCGAGGCGGCTGTGGCCGTGCGCGAAGCCAATGATCTGACCAATGAGCTGTTGATGGCAAACGCGGAAAACCTGCGCTCTGCCAACAAAATGATCCGCACTGAAATGGAACGCGGTGTCTTTGACATTGAGGCAATCAAATCCGCCAATGCCAACCTGATCGGCACGATCGAAGAATCCCTAGAGATTGCCGACGAAGGCAAACGCAAGCGCGCCGAGGCCGAAAAAGAACTGCAAACCATGGAAGCCGAATTGAAGGCCACATTGTCCGCCGCCAAAGCACGCGGCACGGCATCAGGGCATAACATCGGTTCAGCCACGGGTTCGGAATAACCCTTTGAAACCAAACGCGGGCGGCACTTTCGGGAAAGTCTTGGGTCTTGTGGCCCTGATGACCCTTGCCGCCTGTGATCTTGCGGGGCCGTCGGAACCGTCGGCCATTCCACCGACCCGCCCATCAGGTTTGGTGCCCGACGTACCGCCCCCCGCCCCAACATCGGCTGAGCGTTCTGAGGCAAGTCGCGCGTTGTCCGTGCATTTCCAGCGTCTACAAAACGATTTGCTGGCGCGCGGGTTGCTGCGCACGGATGGCGGCGGGCCGGACACCACATTTACTGACACAGTATTGGCACGCAATTTCGTGCGCATCGCGCTGTTTGATGAATTCATTGCCACGCCGACAGGCCTGCGCGCGCAACCCACCATCAGCCGTTTGCGCCGCTGGGAACAGCCTGTTCGCTTTACGGTCGAATACGGTGACACGGTTCCGCCGGACCAGCGGATCGAAGATAGCCAAAACGTGCGCAATTTCGTGTCTCGTCTGGGTCGCGTATCAGGCCATCCCACATCCATGGATGACGCAAACGCCAATTTTCACGTGCTGATCCTGAACGAAGACGACCGTTTGGGGTACGCAGACCGTCTGCGCGCCTTGGTGCCCGGGATCGATGATACCAGCGTGCGTGCCTTCATGGATGTGCCACGCGATACGCTGTGCCTCGTGTTGGCGTTCAGCAAAGACGGCAGCCCGCAATACAGCCAAGCGGTGGCGCTGATCCGGGGCGAACATCCCGATCTGATGCGGCTGGCCTGCATTCACGAAGAACTGGCCCAAGGCTTGGGCTTGGCCAACGACAGCCCCCGCGCGCGCCCAAGTATCTTTAACGACGACGAAGAATTCGGCCTGCTGACAACACACGACGAATTGCTTCTCAAGATGCTGTATGATGACCGCCTGCAAACCGGCATGGCCGCGGCAGAAGCCGCGCCAATCGCACGTGTGATCGCACGCGAATTGATGAACAGCGGTCCAGTTTGATCGCGCATAATTAACGAAACAAGGAGCCACTCATGGGCATTCTCGATTTTCTCACTGGCGAATTTATTGACGTCATCCATTGGACCGACGACACACGCGACACGATGGTGTGGCGGTTTGAACGTGAGGCCCACGAGATCAAGTATGGTGCCAAGCTGACCGTGCGCGAAGGTCAGGCGGCGGTGTTTGTGCACGAAGGCCAGCTGGCGGATGTGTTCACGCCGGGCCTTTATATGCTTGAAACCAACAACATGCCGATCATGACGACGCTGCAGCATTGGGATCACGGGTTCAAATCGCCGTTCAAATCAGAAATCTATTACGTCAACACGACGCGGTTCAACGATCTGAAATGGGGCACCAAAAACCCGATCATGCTGCGCGATCCCGAATTTGGCCCAACCCGCGTGCGTGCGTTTGGCACCTATTCGGTGCGCATCACAGACCCCGCGAAATTCCTGCGTGAAATTGTCGGCACGGACGGTGAATTTACGATGGACGAGATTTCGTTCCAGATCCGCAACATCATCGTGCAATCGTTCACCCAAGTTATCGCATCCAGCGGTATTCCTGTCCTCGACATGGCCGCAAACACACGCGATCTGGGCAAATTGATTGCCGGTGCAATTGGTGAAACGGTTGCACAATACGGCATCATGATCCCTGAATTATACATTGAAAACATCAGCTTGCCCCCTGCGGTCGAAGCCGCGCTCGACACCCGCACGTCGCGCGGTCTCACGGGTGATCTGGA
Organism: Octadecabacter dasysiphoniae; assembly: GCF_021532615.1. Lineage (GTDB taxonomy): Bacteria > Pseudomonadota > Alphaproteobacteria > Rhodobacterales > Rhodobacteraceae > Octadecabacter > Octadecabacter dasysiphoniae. The sequence continues at coordinate 569,767 of NZ_JAKGAQ010000001.1, read as the reverse complement.
TGCGCATATGCAATACGCCGCCGCAGAAGCCCTGCGCAAAGGTGGCGAGGCTTCTGGTGCGATGGGTGCAGGCCTTGGCGCTGGTATGGGCATGGCAATGGCCCAGCAAATGGCGAACCCGTGGGCGCAACAATCGCCTTCTGCGGCGCCGACAGCACCACCCCCACCGCCGCCCGTCGAACACGTCTGGCACATCGCAGACAACGGGAAGACGACGGGCCCCTTTTCAAAGGCAGCATTGGGCCGCATGGCAGCAGATGGCAAATTGAGCCGCGCAACAATGGTCTGGACCCAGGGCCAGGACGGCTGGATGGCCGCAGATGACGTGGCTGAACTGGCCCAATTGTTCACCGTACTGCCCCCACCCCCACCGGGCGCTTAAGGCGGCGGACAAGTGACGCGCCGCAGGGTTCATATCGCATTACACTGGACCGTCTTCATGCTGATTTTGGCTATGGTCAAAGGCGGCGCGTCTGCGGAATGGCTGCGCTGGACATTTGTTGTCTGCGTGTCCGTTTGGGTGGCAATTGCCGTGGCACGCGGGTTGATCGGCAAAGCAGGGCCGAAACTGGGCCCCGCCGCGCGCGCCGCCTATCCGTGGATGCACCGCGCGATTTATGGAACTCTGACCGTGTCAGCGGTATTGAACGCAGGTGAACTGATCGGCTGGTTTACGCCCGGACCCGCCTGGATTTCACTGCTCGTTTTACTCGGGATCGGTGCGTTTCATGGCCTATTCCACTTTTGGCGTCACACCGCGCTTTATGACGGGGCGCTGCGGCTGATCACGCCCAAGATTATGCATAAGGTTTTGTAATGTCTGACACATTCCTTGGGGACAAACCCAAACCCGCAGATGAACACCGTTTTCCCTGCGACAATTGCGGGGCGGATTTCCGGTTTGATCCCGGGCACAACCAACTGATTTGCGACCATTGCGGCAACACCGATGAAATTGCGGGCGGCCCTTGGCACGGCGGCACCTTGCAAGAACTTGATCTTCGCGTCGCCGTCGCAGGTGACATGCCCGAGGCAGAGATCGAAGAAACCCGCGTCGTGTCCTGCCCCAATTGCGGCGCCCAAACCGAATTTGACGAAGCCGTGCATGCCGCCGAATGTCCGTTTTGTGCGACGCCCGTCGTCACGGACACAGGAACGCACCGCCATATCAAACCCAAAGGGTTGTTGCCCTTCATGTTTGATGAAGGTCAGGCGCGCGGCACGATGACAGACTGGCTCGGCTCGCTTTGGTTCGCGCCCAACGGTCTGCAAGAATTCGCCCGCAAAGGCCGCACACTCTCGGGCATTTATGTGCCCTATTGGACATTTGATGCCGATACAAAATCCAAATATTCCGGCCAGCGCGGCACACATTACTATGAAACCAAGACCGTGATGCGCGACGGTAAGCGTGAACAGGTGCGTGTGCGCAAAACCCGTTGGCGCGGCGTATCGGGCCGCGTGGCGCGGTTTTTTGATGATGTGCTGGTGCTTGGTTCTCGCAGTTTGCCAAAGCGGTATACGGACGCTTTGGAACCTTGGGATTTGTCCGCGATGGAACCCTATCAGCCTGAATATCTTGCCGGTTTTCGCGCCGAAGGTTATTCCGTCGAACTTGAAGATGCCTTTGGCGAAGCGCGCGATCATATGGACCGCGTCATCCACCGCGATGTGAAATTCGACATTGGCGGGGACGCGCAGCGGGTCGGGTCAGTCGACACGACGCTTGGCACGCTGACGTTCAAACATGTGCTGCTGCCTGTCTGGCTGGCGGCCTATAAATATCGCGGCAAGACCTATCGCTTTGTAGTCAATGGGCAAACGGGGCGCGTGCAGGGCGAACGCCCCTATTCCGCGTTCAAGATTGCCGTGGCCGTGGTTGTCGGGTTGATTGTTGCGGCAGGCGTCGGATTTGTTATCGCTAACAGTCAGTGATATGACCCCCGCGAATAAGGGAGACACACACAATGATTCTGGCCTGCGGTGAAGCACTGATTGATATGTTGCCACGCGAAACAACGGACGGCGAAGCGGCCTTTGCGCCCTACCCCGGTGGCGCAGTGTTTAACACGGCAATTGGTCTTGGTCGGCTCGGCGTGGAAACGCAATTTCTGTGCGGCATGTCCAATGATTTTCTGGGCGATATCCTGCGCGACGCACTTGATGCATCCGGCGTAGATCACAGCCCGTCGCCCAAACTTGTCGCGCCTTGTACTGTTGCCTTTGTCAAATTGGTCAACGGTCAGGCGACCTATGCGTTTTACGACGAAAACTCAGCGATGCGCACCCTGACAGTTGCGCCTGCGATTGATGCCAACGCACTGTTTTTCGGCGGTATTTCACTGGTCGGGGATGGCTGCGGCGACACATTTGAGGCCCTGATGCTGCGCGAGGCACCGGCCCGCGTCACAATTATTGACCCCAACATTCGCCCGTCCTTCATTCGCGATGTGGTGGCCTACCGCGCCCGCATTGACCGAATGATGGCAGCCGCCGACATCATCAAACTCAGCGACGAAGACCTGCATTGGTTTGAAGGCGAAGGCGATCTGGCGGACCTCGCGCGCGGGCTGGTGGCCAAGGGCGCAAAGTTGGTGTGCATCACACAGGGCGCGGACGGCGTCACAGGATATTCCGCCAATCACGAGGTTTTCGTGCCATCTGAACGGGCCGAAGTCGTCGACACCGTCGGCGCAGGCGACACATTTAACGCTGGGCTTTTGGCGGGGCTTGATCGCGCAAACCTGCTAAGCAAAGACAAAATCGCAAACCTGAGCGCAGAAGACATCCGCGCCGCCCTGCACCTTGGCGTTCGCGCCGCCGCCGTTACAGTTTCGCGCGCGGGGGCCAATCCCCCCACCGCAGCAGAGCTTGGCCTTTGAGGGCACTGATCCAGCGGGTCAGTACCGCGCAGGTCCACGTTGATGGCACGCTGATTGGCGAATGCGGTAAAGGTCTGTTGGTGTTGGTCTGCGCCATGCAGGGCGATACGGACGACACGCCCGCCAAACTGGCAGCAAAGATTTCCAAGCTGCGGGTATTCAAAGACGATCAGGGGCGCATGAACCGATCCCTAGTCGATATCGGCGGTGACGCGTTGGTGATCAGTCAATTCACACTTGCCGCAGACACATCGCGCGGCAATCGGCCTGGGTTTTCAACGGCAGCCGAACCCAAAGACGCCGAACGCTTGTATAAGGCGTTTGCTGCTGAAATGGGTACATTAGCCCCCACACAAACTGGTCAATTCGGCGCAGACATGGCCGTGTCGTTGGTCAACGACGGCCCCGTAACGATCTGGATGGACACAGATTAAGCCCGCAGTTTCGAAACGGCCAAGGCCAGACAAAACAGCGCAGCCGCCCCGCAGATAATGGATGGGCCGGCGGGTGTACCAAACCCGCGCGCCGCGTACAGCCCGCCAATGGCCGCGACAATTCCAATGGCCGTGGCATATCCTGCCATGGCTTCTGGGCCGCGTGCGATCAGGCGGGCGGCGGCGGCGGGAATGATCAGCATGGCCGTAATCAACAGCGCGCCAACGACCTTGATCGACACCGCAACGACCGCCGCGATCAGCAGGGTCAGCAACATCCGGTCCCTTTTCGGGTTCAACCCGGACGCATAGGCCAGATCGTTAGACAGGATTTCCGACAAAAACGCCTGCCAGCGCCACGCCAGAACACCGCAAACAACGGCCGCGCCGCCCCAGATCACCAGCAGGTCTGCGCGGCTGACCACCAGGATATCGCCAAACAAATAGGCATCCAGATCCACCCTCGCAGAGGGCATCATCGATACCGCCACAAGACCAAGCGCAAGCGAGGAATGCGACAACACTCCAAGCAATGAATCCGGTGTCAGTGTCGTGTCAGACAGCGACCCCACAAGCAACGCCATCCCAAGCGCAACAATCAGAACGCCCAGCGGGATCGAAACGGAAAACGCCAAGGCCAGCGCAACGCCAAGGATCGCCGCATGCGCCGTCGCGTCGCCAAAGTAGGCCATGCGGCGCCACACGACAAAACACCCGAGCGCGCCGCATGCCACCGCAGTGCCCACAGCGGCCAAAAGCGCGCGGATCATGAAATCATCTAGTAGGGTCATGCAGAATGCTCGTGGTCATGGTCATGGTCATGGTCATGGTCATGATTGTGTTCATGTCGATAAAGCGCCAGCGCCCCGCCCGTTCCGGTGCCGAAAAGTTCGCGATAGGCGGGGGCGGCGGTCACGACATCGGGCGTGCCTTCACAACAGATATGTCCGTTCAGGCAAATCACACGATCCGTTGCCGACATAACGACATGCAATTCGTGGCTGACCATCAAAACCGCGCATCCAAGATCATCGCGCAAGGTTTCAATCAGGCGGTAAAACGCCGCCGATGCTGGCTGATCAAGCCCTTGGGTCGGTTCATCCAACACCAGAACTTGCGGATCATTCAGGATCGCACGGGCCAGCAGCACCCGCTGAAGCTGCCCACCGGACAAACCGCTAAGCTGTTGTTTTTCAATCGCTTCAACACCCGTCTTGGCAAGGGCGGCTTGAATTTTGCCCCCGCCCACCCGTTTGGGCAGGTTGAGAAAACGGCGCACTGTCATCGGCAGCGCCGTATCGATATGAAGCGTCTGGGGAACGTAACCGATGCGCAGATCAGGTTGTTTGGTGATCGTGCCTTTGTTGGGCGTCACCGCCCCGATCATTGCACGCAGCAGCGTCGATTTACCGGACCCGTTGGGGCCGACAATGGTCACGATCTCACCGGGGTCGAGAGCAAGCGACACACCAAAAACAGCGCGGGTTGCGCCATGGTGAACTTCGATATTCTGGGCAGAAATAAGCGGCATTAAACGTCCTGACATGCGGGGCAGATGCCCTCGGCCTCAAGAACGGTCCGTTCAATCCGGAACCCCGCCGCGGCCGCCGAATTTTGCATCGCACTGCCCGCTTCGCCTTCGGCCACGGTGCCGCAACGGCTGCATATCATAAAGGCAGGGTCGTGATCCGCGCCCGGATGCGCGCACGCCACAAAGGCATTCAACCGCTCAAGCCGATGCGCCAGACCCGCGTCCACTAAAAATGTTAACGCGCGGTAAGCCACGGGTGGCTTTGACCCAAAACCGTCCGCATCCAGCCGCGCCAGAACATCGTAGGCCCCCAACGCTTCATGCGCTTCTAGAAGGATTTCCAGCGTCCTGCGGCGCACAGGCGTCAGGCGCAAACCTGCGACAGCGCAGGCCGCCTCAGCCGCTGTCATCGCAGACGTGATGCAACGCGCATGATCGTGGTGATCAAACGTGGTTTTAGGTGGAAACGCCGAACCCATCTTTGCCTCTTGTTATGTTATAACATATCTTTTATATCAAGCCGCGTTGCTTATCACAAGAGATCATATCATGCGCTTTATTGCCCCCTGCCTCGCCCTTATGCCCCTACCCGCCTTGGCCGATGTGCCAAATGTTGTCACCGACATCGCCCCTGTTCACAGCCTCGTTGCGCAAGTCATGGACGGCGTGGGCACCCCTGATGTGCTGGTCAGCGGCGGTGCCTCTCCCCATGATTTTCAATTTACGTTCGCACAGGCTGCTTCGGTGCAGAACGCCAATCTTGTGATCTGGATGGGCAAAGGCCTGACCCCATGGTTGGAAGAATCGCTTGATACCTTGGCGCAGGACACCACCCGCGTGACCCTGCTGGACACCGACGGTTGGGAAAAACGCGAACTGCGTGACTGGGACGATGGCCATGATCACGGGCATGGTGAGCACGATGATCATGAAGATGAACATGCGGACCACGAAGAAGATCACGACGACCATGATGACCATGATGACCATGATGACCATGATGACCACGCAGATCATGACGACCACGACAATCATGATGATCACGACACCGCCCATATGATGGTCGATCCCCACGCGTGGCTTGATCCGCAGGTTGCGATGGTCTGGACCGATCTGATCGCCGCAAGGCTAGGCGAAATAGACCCGGAAAATGCGGATCTGTACGGTGCCAATGCCCAAGCAACGATTGAACGACTGGCCCAATTGGACAGCGACATCGAAACACAGCTTGCGTCGCTGCCCCGCAACCCACTGCTCGTGCCTCATGATGCCTATCAGTATTTCGGCACACGGTATGATCTGGTCGCAACGGGGGCGATCACGCTGAACGATGCAGCGGCCCCCAGCCCCGCGAAAATAGATGAGCTTCAAACCCTGGTGCGCGATCAAAACGTCAGTTGTGTTCTCAGCGACCCGCAATCACGTGCAACTTGGGTCGATCTGGTCCGCGAAGGCAGCGATGCACGCACCGCCTTGGCAGACCCGATTGGCACCACGATTGAAATCGGGCCGGATCACTACAATCAGACGCTGCGCGCTATGGCGGATGCCTACGCCGCGTGTCTTGGCGGGTAACGCCTAGAAATCAGTTGGCGCGCCGCCCTCGGATTTGCGGCGCGCCACGAAATCTTCAAGCTCGGAACGAATGGCCGCATCCATGGGCGGTTCTTCGAAATTGTTGATGATGTCTTTGAAAATGCGGTGGGCGCGTTCGGCGGTCCACACAGCACCCGACAACTCCCAGGCTTCAAAATTGCGCCAATCTGACACGAAGGGCGAATAAAACGCATCCTCGTAGCGGTCTTGCGTGTGCTGGATGCCGAAAAAGTGCCCGTTGGGGCCGACTTCTTTGATCGCATCCACCGCGATGTCCTCGGGCGTGGTCGCCGTGATCTGCGGTTCCATATAACGCTGGATCATCTGGAGAACCTCGCAATCCATCACAAATTTTTCGGGGGATGCAATCAGCCCGCCCTCAAGCCATCCAGCTGCGTGATAGACCATATTGGTGCCCGATTGCACCGACGCCCACAGCGAATTGCTCGTCTCCCACATCGCCTGCCCGTCGGGCACGTTGGCCGCGCATACTCCGCTAGAACGCATAGGAAGGCCGTAAAAGCGCGCCATTTGTCCGGTCATTTGCGTCGCGCGCATGTACTCAGGGGTGCCAAATGCAGGCGCGCCGGATTTCATATCCACATTACTGGTGAATGTGCCAATCACACAGGGCGCACCGGGGCGAACGTATTGGAACAGGGCAATCGCGCTTAACGCTTCGGCGATAGACAACGCCACCGCACCCGACATCGTGACAGGCGCCATCGCACCCGCCAGCGTGAACGGGGTAACCACAACCGCCTGCCCGCGCCGGACGCAGCGCAGGCACCCGTCAATCATTGGCACATCGTGTTTAAGCGGCGATGTCGAATTGATGTTGGTGTACATTTTGGGGCTGGCTTCAAACTCCTCATCGCTCCATCCGCCGGAAATCTGGATCATGGTCATCACGTCCTCGACCCGTTCTTTGCCCAGCGAATAGGCATGGCCGACCTTGTCCGTCAGGGTCATTTTATCAAACACCACGTCCAAATGGCGCACAGAGGCGTGCACATCGACGGGTTCCACCGGATAGCCGCCCGCAAAATGAATACAGTTGAAATACTGGGTCAAACGCAGCAAATCGGCGCATTGTTTGCGGTTCCCGCTTACCTTTTTGCCAATCTCAAGATCATAGTAATTCGGCGGCGATGACACATTGCCAAACAGGATATGCCCGCCGCCCAAAGTGATCTTGCGGTCAGGATTGCGCGGCGTGATGTCAAATTGCGCAGGCGCTTTGCCGACCATTTCCATGACCCAGTCACGGCCCATTTTGACGTTCGTGCCATCCACGGTGCAACCCGCCTGCTTGAACAGCTCAATCGCTTCTTCGTTCAGAAATTCGATCCCGATATCTTCAAGGATACGCATCGCGCCATCATGAATGGCCTGCACGCCCTCCTCATAAAGTGGCTCCGTCGGGCGATCCGTATTAACGGGAATGCGCCAAGGCATCTGGTTGATCTGCACGGTTTGGCGTTCGGCGATATTGGCGGCGCGGCCACCTGAACGGCGGCGGCGGGGTTGTGCGGTGTCAGCCATGGTGATGTCCTCTTGGTTGCCCCAAGACTGACAGGCAAAAGCGCAGGTGCGACGCAGTTTGCGACATCTGGTGTCGCGAACTTAGCTTTGAAGGCCCAGCCACACCGGCAGATCCGCGATTGAAGACAGAACAACATCCGCATGAAGGGCCAGTTCATCGTGTTCTGCCACGCCTGTCAGAACGGCCACTGTCGCCATTCCGGCGGCGCGACCGGCGTGCAAATCATGGGTGCTGTCGCCAACCATGGCACACACCGACGGGTGCAGGCCGGTTTGTTCGCAAAACCCATGCAACTGACCGGGCGCAGGTTTACCACCAAATCCACTATCAAATCCGGCAATAAAATCAAAAAAAGACGTTACATCGACAGAACCAAGGTTGGCCCGCGCCGGAATTTCGGCGTCATTGGTCGCAATACCCAAAATCAGGCCCGCGTCGCGCATCTGTGTAAACAAGGGCTTCAGCGGCGTGACTTCGATCTGTGGTGCCAGAATCGCGGCCGCCTTGAACCGCTTGGCCAGCGCTTCTGGGTCGGTCTCGGCGAGGAAGGGCATCGCAGCTTCGACGACCTCATCCACAGTGCCCGCGATCACAAGGCTGTCTTTGCGAAACAACCCCGTTGTCAGATCGTAGCCCAACGCCTGCGCCAATGGATCCAATGCCTCTGGCGTGGCCATCGTTTCTTGCACCAATAAAACGCCCGTAAACGCGCCCCATGTTGCGTTGAAATCAAACAGCGTGCCGTCCTTGTCGAAAATAAGACCCTGAATCGGCAAAGATGTCATGTCCAATGGACCGCCTCCGTCCCCGGTAATGAATAACGCGCGCGTAACGGTTCTTCATACTTTAACCCATTTTGGTCGCAAAATTGCACGACCCACGCATCGTCCATGGTCAAGAACTCAAGCACCGATCCGAGGAAAGCGGGGTTTTCCGCCTGCCCCCGTAACTCATCCGCCGTAGCACCCGAAGCCCCAAGAAAAACAGGGAAAAGCTCATCGTTTGAGGCCAGCCACGTGAGGGCGGAAATGGCGATCTGTTCGGCGCGTTCAGGTTTCATTGAGAGTAATTACCGATGTGGAAAGAGTTTCTTAACCATTTAAGCAACAATATTGGTCAAATTCAGATTGGTGCAAAGCGCGAAAGGAAACAAGAATGGTCGGGGATATTCTCATCATTGACTGCGTGGCAACCAATCGCATCGTTCTCAAGGTCAAATTGCTGGCGGCACAATACCGCGTCCGCCCCTGCGCCACATTACATGAAGCGCAGGTCGAAATTGATGCGTCTTTGCCCGATATGATCCTGCTGGACACCGGCACCAATGTCGCCGACGCACTGGCGTTTTGTGCGCGTCTGAAATCCAACGCCCACACCAGTTTGATTCCCGTGATCGCGACCGGCGGCTTTGTGACCCCGCGCGATCGCGTTGCCGCCCTTGAGGCAGGGGCCGATGATGTTTTAACCAAACCGTTTGACGATCACATCTTGCAGGCGCGCATCAGAAGCCTGCTGCGATCCCGTGATGCACGCGCAGAACTGCGGATGCGCGAAGGCACGCGCACAGCCCTAGGGTTTGCCGAAGGATGCAGCACATTCACGTCCCCCGCACGTGTCGTGATCGCGTCAGCCGGGGCCAATACTGCCTCCGATTTTGACGTGACCGACACGAAATTAACCAACACCGACATGGCCCATATTCCCATTGAAACACTGTTGGCAGGGCAATCGCGCCACACGGGTGCCGACCTCTATGTTGTTGATTTTCGGGATGATTTGACGGACGATAAAGTCCTGTTTCGCCTGTTGTCTGAACTGCGCAGCCGATCCAGCACGCGCCATGCGGGCATTCTTGCGCTGTTGCCGCACGATGCGCGCCACGCGGCCGCAATGGCGCTGGATCTAGGGGCGAACGATATTGTCAGCGCTGTCGTTGACCCCGCCGAAATCGGCCATCGCTGCGCCGTTTTGATCCAGGCCAAACTTGAGGCCGACGCGCTGCGCCGCACGGTAGAAACCGGGCTTGAGGCGGCGATCACTGATCCACTGACAGGATTGTTCAACCGCCGCTACGCAATCCCGCACCTGTCACGCCTGTCCGAAGAAAGCCGCAAGAACGAACGCCAGTTCGCAATCATGGCGCTGGACCTCGATCATTTCAAAGCCATCAATGACACCTTCGGGCATAGCGCAGGCGATGATATTTTGCGTCAGGTGGCGCAGCGGTTGCAGGGCAATTTGCGGGCGGTGGATTTGCTGGCACGTATTGGCGGCGAAGAATTCCTTGTCGCGATCCCCAACAGCGATGCCATCCACGCGCGCACGGCCGCGGAACGTCTGTGCAATCTGATCGGCAACACACCGTTTTTCGTAGGGGATGAACGCACCGAAGTGACCGTCACCGTATCCGTTGGCGTCAGCCTTAGCGGGGGCAAGGACGCAGTGGATGTCATGGAAGATCTCGAAGATCTGGTCAACGCCGCCGATGTGGCTCTCTATGCTGCGAAGAATGGCGGGCGCAACAAGGTCAGCCTGTCAGCCGCCTGACCGATCCGCACGCTGCGGCGCCCCGCGGCGCAATTGTTCTTCCAAACGATCAGCAAATTCCGCGCGTTCTTGCGCGCTCATGTCCGTGATCTGCACGGTTACGGCATCCACCACTGCCACCTGCCCTGATTGCAGCCGTTCGCGTTGACGCAACAAGGCACTGCGAAAGGCCTCTTCGTCAAACTGGTCCTGGCGCAATGTGTTCAACATCGCCGCCATATCACTCCGTATGCCATTGCGATCCGCCGGGCGAAATGCGCCGCTGTTGCGCAACGCATCGCGGACAGCTTCACGGCGGTCGTTGTCCATTGCACGGGTCAGAGGGCCGACCGTCAAATCGAACCGCTGCATGCGTTCCTTAGGACCACCGCCAAAAGCAACACCCGCCACAACGCCGACCACAGCAAGGTTCAGCGCGAGCGAACCCACCAACAAAATCCGCTGCCAGCGGCGTTTTTTTGTGTTCTCTTCGCTCATATTTTACCCGTCCAGCCCCAATAAAATTTCCGTATCGAACAGCGGCACTTCAACTGTCGACCCCAGATACCCCGCCGAAATATCCGCCAACGCGGCCGGCGGCGCGACACCAATCCAAAGACCGGCAACAGTCGCCGCAGCCAGCCCCCCAAACGACGGCCAACCGCCGATCACATCCAGCACCATCGCGCCAAGCCCCTGTTTGGTGCGCACAGGCGGGGCGATGTTGGCGGCCAAAACACTGTCGGCATCCATCATGATCCGATCAAGCAGACCTTCCGAGGGCACGACGTCCTGCGCACGCATCTGCGCAAAGCCCGCGTCGAGAATTTTGTCATCATCATTCATCTTCATACCCCAATTCTGCTTTGCGCCCCGATAATCGTGCAATCAAGGCGCGTTTGCCCCGCGCAATCAGACTTTCGACGGTTCGCACGTTCGTGTCCATAATGGTCGCAATCTCTGGATTGCCCAATTCTTCGAGGTGGCGCAGTGACACGGCCCGCGCCTGACGTTCCGGCAGTTCCGCCAAGGCCGCGCGCAAGGCCAATGTGCGCGCGCTGTCTTGCAAAGATTGCGCCGCGGACGGCGCATCGCTGCTGGGTTCTTCGATCGCGTCCAATGCCACGCCGCGCCCTGATTTGCGCAAACGGTCGGTGCACAGATTGGCAACCACCCGAAACAGCCATGTTGTCACTTGGGCGCGGTCGCGGTCCCAGTCCGGGGCGATCTTCCAAAGCCGCATCATAGCGTCTTGGGCCACATCCTCGGCCTCTGCGCGGTTGCCAAGCATTCGGAATGCCTGCCCCATTACACGCGGGGTCAACCGCTGCGTCAGTGTCATCGCCGCAGACCTGTCGCCCGCAGCAAACGCCGCGAGCAAATCTGCATCGCTGGTATTGGTCACCTGATTTGCCATCTAATTTGCAGCTATCCACATCATACATCGTTCGACAAGTCCATTGGCACAACCGGGCGGCGCACAGATTGCACACCGCCCGACCGTTCAGGTGCCGGTCCTATTTGTCACCACGGCGACCATGGTCCCCGCGATCACGGCGGTCTTCCATACGGGACTGCGCTTCGGCGAATTCTTCCGCGCTCAGTGTTCCGTCCTCATTGGTGTCAAAGCGGTCGAACATGCGCTCGGCATCACCACCACCGCGGCGGCCATCACGGCGGTCTTCCATCTGTGCGGCAATTTCTTCGGCCTGCAACAGACCATCGCCGTTGGTATCAGCCGCTTCGATGCGCTCTGCCACGCGGTTGGCCATGCGTTCAGCGCGTTGCGCATCTGCATTCGCGCTTAGTTCTTCAGCGGACAACCCACCGTCACCGTTCGTGTCGGCCTCGGCGAAACGGGCAACGGCGCGGGCTTGCATTGCAGCGGCGATTTCTTCCGCTGTTACGCCACCGTCCGCATTCACGTCCAGTTCCTCAAAGGATGGCATGTCCACCCGTTGGCCGTGGCCTTCACGTGCTTCGGCGGTTGCCGCCAAAGTCATACCTGCTGCAATTGCTGCCATCAAAAGTGTCGTTTTCATTTTGTTTTCCTACTCATATCGTTCAGTCATGCCCCCCATTGAGGCGGTGATGGTCATAAAACGGGCGACATGAAAACTTCCGTCGCTCGGGCACGAAAATAATTCCGCTGCCCCACCCCCGCGACACTTTTGCCCCTATGAAAAGTTGGGCAATGGGCGCAAAACGCTTGGATCAAATGTTGAGGTCAAAATGCCAACGTCATCTGCCCATTTACACGACGACCGCCCCACAAAGCCTGCAATGTGGCGGGGTCTGCGCCGTCGCTGCCCCAACTGCGGCGAAGGCATGATGTTTCAGGGCTATCTTAAGGTCGCTGACAATTGCCCGGTGTGTGAAGAAGACCTACATCATCACCGCGCGGATGACGGTCCGGCCTATCTGACAATCCTGATCGTCGCGCATATCCTCGGATTTGTGATGCACTTTGCGTTTGTGCATCTGCGCCCCGATCCGATGGTGCTGGCCGTTGTGTTGACGATTGTATGCGTGTCTCTTTCGCTTTACCTTTTGCCAAGGCTTAAGGGGATGATCGTCGCGATCCAATGGGCGCGGCGCATGCACGGGTTCGGGGCCAACTGACCCCTTTTGTAACGGGGACACCATGATCGACAAAACCGCCATTCGGGACGCCGCGACAGTGATTTTGCTGCGCGACGCAGCGACATCTCCGTCCATTTTGATGGGCCAACGCGGCGCGACGGCGGCCTTCATGCCCAACAAATACGTCTTTCCCGGTGGCGCAGTTGATGCGGGCGACGCTGCGATTGATGTGCCGGTAAACAACACGCAAGCCGTGCGATTGGCACAAGACAGCGCCCTCCCCCCCAACGCGCTTGCCGCTGCCGCGATCCGTGAATTATGGGAAGAAACTGGGCAAATCTTGGGCCGCAATGCCCCGTGGCCTGCCGACCGCGCCCCACACGGCTGGCGCGGCTTTGCTGCAACCGGGCACGTTCCGGATGCCACAAACCTCGAATTTGTGTTTCGCGCAGTCACGCCCGCAGGCCGGCCAAGGCGCTTTGATGCGCGGTTTTTCCTTGTTGATGCAGCCCACCTCACCACTGACCCCGACGATTTCTCAAACGCCGAGGACGAGCTGAGCCATTTGCACTGGGTACCCCTAAGCGACGCCCGCGCGCTGGATTTGCCCTTCATCACCGAAGTGGTCCTTGCTGAAATCACGGCCCGATTGACCCGCGGCGCGCCCGCCAGCGTGCCGTTCTTTCGCAACGATGATGAATCGCATCTGGTCACGCGGCTGGGTGGCAAACGCCCCCTAGACGACTAGAACCAGCACCAAAACGGACGCCACCAAAAGCCCGCCCCCCTGCAATTCGCGCGCGCTGATCTTTTCTTTGAAAAAGACAACTGTGACGACCATCGAAAACAACAATTCGATCTGACCCAGCGCTTTGACATAGGCCACGGTTTGCAGCGTAAAGGCGACGAACCAGCAGGTGGATCCGATCATGCTGGTGATACCAACAAGGCTCGCGGTGCGCCAAGACGCAGCCACTCGGCTGATTTCGCCCGCTTCACGCAGCCGCAGCCAGATCGCCATCGCGATGGTCTGCGCCGCCGTCACACAGGCCAAGGTCAGCGTAGCCCGCAAAAACACATCGCCCGTTTCAAGCGACAGTGACGCGCCGCGATACCCAACACCCGAACAGGCAAACAGCAGACCCGACGCAATACCAAGGCCCGCCGCGCGGTTCATGATGCGTTTATGCCAAGGCGCGCCGGTCCGTTCGGGCGGATCAGACAGCAGCAAAACGCCCAACAATCCGATCAGGATCGCGCCAAACCCCAGCCACGTGACGCCCTCGCCCAGGATCACCAACCCGACAAGGACCGCCATCAGCACTTCGGTTTTCTTGAACGTGATCCCTACGGCAAAATTGCGATGGGCAAACAGCGCAACCACACACATCGTCGCGATGATCTGCGCCGCACCACCAAACAGCGCATACCCCCAGAACACCGCAGGAATTTCGGGCAGGGTCTGCCCCGTAATCGACGCATACATCAGCACGCCGACAATCACCAAAGGCGACGAATAGACAAACCGCGCAAACGTCGCGCCCCCTGTACTAAGGGCGGTTGATTTCAGCTGTTTTTGCAGCCCAAACCGCGCGGTTTGCGCCAAAGCGGCGAAAATTGTGATCGGCATCCATGCGTCCATGCCCCCTCATGCCCGCTTAGTCCCCCCGACGCCAGAGAGGATGGGGAACACCGTCCTTGGCCCGCCAGAAATGAAGACGAAAAACCTCGGCGTAGGACGCAAAGCGATATCCGTCATTGCGACGCAGATAATGATCCCGGTTTCGTGCATAAAGCGCGGGCAAATCATACCATGCCACACGCGGGTGCATGTGGTGCACAACGTGTAAATTGTTGTTTAGAAACAAGAACGCCAGCGGCCCCCGGTCTTCGACAATCACCGTGCGCGCACGGGCCAGATCATGGGCGCGGTGTTCCAGAAACGTGCGAATGCGTAAGATCGACAGGCCAATATAACACCCGATACCATAGGCCCAGAACGGCAGCGGCGCCGCCCAGATCAGCGCCAACATCACCGCCAGTGCGGGCACATGGGCCAGCCAGCCCATCAAAACGCCGCGATCCCCATTGCGACACGCCCGCGCATCGCTGATCATCCACATGACCTGCCCCAACAAAGGCCCGATCAACAGCCGCCCCAAAAGACGATTGTTAAACCAGAACACCGCCCGCAACGGCGCGCTGATCCCATCCCAGACAGCCGGATCAACATAGTTGGTTTCGGGATCATCATAAGGGTCGGTCAGGCGTTCATCTTGATGGTGCGCAAGGTGGGTCGCACGAAACCGCGCATAAGGCACCACCAATGTCACAGCCGGAAATACCAGCGCCGCGTTCAGGGTTTGATTGGAAAACGGATGCCCATGGACAACTTCGTGGGTCAGCGACGCATGAAGCGCCACAAGCGGGCCAAGACCTGCAATCGCGATCCAGGTCGGCAACACCCAAAGGGCGGCCAAAAGCCCCGCGTAACACAAGGCAATCAGCGCCAGCGTGGGCCATTCGAACCGGCGTGGTTCAAACATGACGTCCCCACCGGACCTGCGCCCAAACGCGCTCATAGATCACATACATCGACAACCCGATCAGCGTGTTCACCGCCGCCATGACCCCGCCCAGCTTAAACGATCCCGTTGCGATAAACCCCACCATGATCATCGTCAGCAACCCGATCACATTCCAGATTAACGCTTTGACAATCGTACGCTTGCGCGTGTCCATAAGGCCCCCTGCATTACACCTTGCGTCAGGTGTAGCCGCCCAAAGCTGTTGCGGGAATTCTGTAAACTGTTAGCAAAACCCGCAATTTGTGATAATTATCACCAGATGAGCATAATTATAGACAAACGCACCCGTGCCACCCTGTTTCGGACCCGCCTGCGCGATGCCATGACGGTCAAACAGGCCACGCAATCGGGGCTGGCCCGCGCCATCGGCGTGGACAGATCAACGGTGTCGCAGCTTTTGACAGACGAAGGCGCACGCTTGCCAAATGCACAGGTGGTTGCGCAATGCGCAGCGCAACTCGGGGTGTCCGCAGATTGGCTGCTGGGCCTGACGGACAAACCCGAACTGGCCGCAGATCTGGTGGCCGCCGCAATGGAAGTCACCAAAGCCCCCCGCGCCCTTGTGGATGAACAGATATTCACCTGGCACCAAGAGGCCGCGGGCTACAAAATCCGCCACGTTCCGGCGGGCCTGCCCGACATGTTCAAACTCCCCGAAGTGCTGCAATGGGAATACGGGCCCTCCCTCGGGCGCTCAACCGATCAAGCCATAGGCGCGTCAGAAGACCGCCTGCGCTGGATGCGCGAGGCGCGATCAGATTATGAAATCGCGCTCCCAATGGATGAACTGGCCAGTTTCGCAGCCGGTTCGGGCTATTACACAGGCGTCCCCGCTGATCTGCGCGCCGCCCAACTGGATCACATCGCAACCCTACACGATGATCTCTACCCGACGTTGCGCCTGCATTTGTTTGATGCGCGCAAACTCTATTCAGCACCCGTGACCGTGTTCGGCCCGCTGCTCGCCGTGATTTATCTGGGGCAAAACTACCTCGCGTTTCGCGACACCGAACGCGTCCAAATGATCACCAAACACTTTGATCGATTGGTCCGAGAAGCCCGCATCACCCCCCGCGACCTCGCCAATTACATCCAAACCCTCCAGACCGACGTCCTCTAACCCCTTCTTTTGTTCAAAAATATCTCGGGGGCCGGGGGGCTGGCCCCCCTCTTGATCGGATTTGCGCAGCAAATTCGACCCAAACGTCAGGGCTTGGGATCAGGGTTTTCGGTATGCCCATCCACTGAAATGACCTGCCCGGACACCCGCCGCGCCCCGTCACTGGCCAGAAACACCGCCATATCGGCAATGTCGCGCGCCTCAACGAAACAGCGCATCGATGTACCCGCAGCGTAGCCCTCATACACCTGATCACGGCTCATGCCTTTGCTGTCGGCTTCACGCTCCAACACGCCCTCCATGCGCGGGCCTTCAACGGCGCCGGGACAAATGGCATTAGCGCGGATGCCAAACGGGCCAAGCTCCATCGCCAACGTTTTCATCAACCCGATCACACCCCATTTCGCCGCCGCATAAGGCGCACGGTTGGGATAGCCGAACACACCCGCCGTCGACGACGTGACGATGATCGCACCCGCCCCCGCCGCCTTCATCAAAGGTGTCGCATATTTCGCGGTCAAAAACGCGCCGCCTAGGGTGATATCGACACAGGTTTTCCAGTCTTCCAACGCCACGTGTTCCACGCTCGCCGTGGGCCCTGCGACGCCTGCGTTGGCACACACAACATCAATCCCGCCCGCCGCCGCGATCTCTTGGAACAGGCGGCGCATATCGTCTTCACTGGCCACATCCGCCGCACAACAGGTCCACGTGCGCGGGCACGCGGCCAAAGCATCGCGGTCAATATCCGTCACCCAAACATCATATCCCGCAGCCTCGAACGCGTGCCCCATCGCAAGGCCAATGCCCGACCCGCCCGCAGTGATCAGCGCGCGTTTCATCGCACACCCACTGCCGCACCCGCGCCTTCAGGGCGGGGCAATCCTGCGTGGGCAGCCGCAAGGCGCTTCAGTTTCTCAGCAACCTGAGGCGCAGGATCACTGGCGCGGCGGGTCTCAAGATCAACATGGATCAGCATGTGTTCCCCGCTCGCCAATATGCGAGTCCCTTCGTACATAACGTGAAACAGGTGCATCTTTTTGCCCGCCCCAAGGATCACTTGGGTCTCAACGTGAATGCGCGCGCCGGCGTGGACCTCATCCAGATGGCGGATATGGGTTTCAGCCGTGAAATAACTGCCGCCTGTGGCGATGTACTCCGCATCACACCCGATGATCCCCATCAAACGGTCTGTCGCGTCGCCAAAGGCCTGCAAATACCGCGCTTCGTTCATGTGGCCGTTGTAGTCCGTCCAATCAATCGGCACCGCGCGATCAACGGTTTTGACGGGCTTACCAAGATCCACAATATCGCCAAGGGTTTCGGGCACCACGCGTGTCTGGTTCATGGTCTTATCGTGCGTGTTCAAAATTGCCCCCGCACCCCAATCACGCGCCTTCAGGGTGCGCATCATCCCCACAAGGTTCGCGTCACGATGGCGTTCAAGGTCGCGGATAGAATACTGGCCACTTTGCGCATCCGATTGATCCGCAATTTGGTCAATCAACTCCTCGGTCAGCTCTGGCACATCCATCAGCTTGGTCCACGGCCAGCTTAGGCACGGGCCGAATTGTTCAATGAAATGGCGCATCCCTGCTTCGCCACCCGCGATGCGGTAGGTTTCAAACAGCCCCATCTGCGCCCAGCGCAACCCGAACCCCATACGGATCGCCTCATCGATTTCTTCCGTCGTGGCGATACCGTCTTTGATCAGCCAAAGCGCTTCGCGCCAGACCGCCTCAAGGAAACGATCAGCAATATGGGCATCGATTTCCTTTTTCACCATCAGGGGGAACATCCCGACACCGCGCAAGGTCTCCTCGACCCCGCCGATCATGTCCTTGTTCACATCTGTTCCGACCACTTCGATCAGCGGCAGCAGATAAACGGGGTTAAACGGATGGCACACGACAATTTGCTGCGGGCGGGTCGCGTTTTCTTGCAACTCGGACGGTTTGAACCCCGAGGTCGAGGACGCGATAACCGCATCGGCATCGCACGCATCCTGCAATTCACGATAGACAGTATGTTTGATATCAAGGCGTTCCGGCACGCTTTCCTGAATCCACGCCGCACCGTCGACCGCCCCCGCCATGGTGTCATGAAAACTCAGTGTGCCTTCATCGGGCATCGGCATGTCATACAATCCGGGCAAGGACGCGCGCGCATTATCAAGAACTTCACCGATCTTGCGTTTGGCCTGCGGGTCAGGATCAAACACCGCAACATCCCATCCGTTCAGCAAAAATCGCGCAGCCCAACCGCCGCCAATAACGCCACCGCCAATAATCGCAGCTTTTTGTGCCATCTACTTGCCCTTCATTTCTATGCGCAGCTTTCGGGTCGCCCCTGCGTGTCGCTTTCACCAGAAAGAGCAAAACAAAACGAGGACCACAAGATGAGATTAACCTATTCAGGCCTGCCCACCGCGCATGTGCACGACATCAAAAACAAAGGCCGCGACAGCTACGATCTACCGCTCGAGGTCCAGACCTCTGACGGGGGCGTCCATCCGTGCCGCCACTGCCTTGGAGCGGTGCCAGAAGGTGAACCCTATTTGATACTGGCCCACCGCCCGTTTGACGGGCTGAACGCCTATACCGAAACAGGGCCGATTTTTCTGTGCGCCGGGGATTGCGCGCCATATGCGGGGGGCGACGTGGTGCCTGAAACGCTCGTCTCACCAACATATCTGGTGCGCGGCTACACAGGTGACGAACGGATCAAATACGGCACCGGATCCGTCGTGCCCCGAAACGACATTATGGCCTACGCCGCACGGGTTCTTGATGATCCAGAGATTGGATTTGTCGATGTCAGGTCAGCGATGAACAACTGCTGGCAGGGGCGCATCACACGGGGGGACTAACCCTCTGCCGTCACTTGCGGCACGGGGCTGCCGGGGTGGTCAAATTCACCAGCCGGAACAGGGGTGCCACGCACACGCGGATCACAGGCCACCATCGGGCTGCCACTGTCGCGAATAATCAGGCCACCGCGCGCGCGGCATTCCTCAAACCCCATGTTTGACCCAAGCACAAGGTATTCACGCGGCGCAGAACTGCCCCCAAGACCACCAGCAGCAGGCGCGGCGCCGGGCATCGCAATCTCGTCACAGCCCACAAGGGCCAGCGCCAAACCAAACACAACCGACACATGTTTCGCACTCGTCTTCATCGCACCACCTCATTCAACTGGTCCATATTATAGCCAAACCATTCCATGATGTCGCGTGCCGCAGTGATGCGATCCCCCCCACCGGTCAGATTTTTGTCCATGATCCAGCCAAATTCGCCCGACGGGGTGCCAATGGCGGCGGTCCGGCTGTCAAAATCCATCCACATCACCCAGATCTCTTGCGCGGGCCATCCTGCGGGGGGATTAACCGGTGTCCAACGCCCGGGGCCTGTGGGTGTCAGTAAAACAAGCGCTTCTTCTTCAAAACACACATCCTCCACACAATCCCCGCCAAGCAATGACAACTGCAAAGCACCCGCAGGCAACGCCGCAAGGGTCATAGCCGACACAGGGCCATCTGCCGCCGGCACTCTCTGGCGTATGATCCACTCCCCCGCCATCCGCTGCGCGGTGACATCGGTTTGTGATGCAATTTGCGCGTCCGTGTCGCGAAACACAGGGCGCGGTTCAACGATGTCTGGCGCGCCAGTGCAGGCCGCCAAGGCCAAAATCATCAACGCCGTCAAAATCCGTATCATCACTGCCCCTCAGCCATTCGCGCAAAATGCGCCGTCCGGCCCCATCACGATTTGCCCGCCCTGTCCGATGCAGGTGGTTTCCTCCACCATTGTCACACCGAAGGGTTCCGGCAAAGACGTTTGTGCGCAGGCTGTCAGGGCAAGAAGGGCAAGCAGCCTCATTTCGGGGCTTGTTTCACCAACCCCAGCTTTTCGCGCACCTCGGCGGGGCCAATCACCTTGGCCCCAAGGTTTTCGATGATCCCATGGGCGCGTTCAACAAGCTGCGCATTGGTCGCCAGAACACCACGATCCAGCATCAGATTATCCTCAAGCCCGACACGCACATTGCCCCCCGCCAGCACGGATGCGGCGACATAGGGCATTTGCGAACGCCCCAAACCAAAGGCACTGAATGTCCATTCCGGCGGCACATTGTTGACCAACGCCATAAACGTGTTGAGATCATCCGGCGCGCCCCACGGCACCCCCATGCACAGCTGGACAAGCGCATCCGGTTTCAAAATCCCCTCGGCCACCAGCTGTTTGGCAAACCAAAGGTGGCCGGTATCAAACGCCTCGATCTCGGGCTTAACGCCAAGGTCAGTCATCATCTGCCCCATCGCGCGCAACATGCCTGGCGTGTTGGTCATGACATAATCGGCCTCGGCGAAATTCATCGTACCGCAATCAAGCGTGCAAATTTCCGGCAGGCACTCGGCCACATGGGCCACCCGCTGCGTCGCGCCCACCATGTCCGTGCCTGCAACCGTCGGCAGCGGGTTTTCAACACCGCCAAACACAATGTCACCGCCCATACCTGCGGTCAGGTTCAACACCACATCCACGTCCGCCGCGCGGATGCGGTCCGTCACTTCTCGGTATAATTCCAGGTTGCGCGATGGCACGCCTGTTTCAGGGTCACGCACATGGCAATGCACCACCGCCGCGCCTGCCTTGGCCGCATCAATCGCACTGTTGGCAATCTGTTCGGGGGACCGGGGCACATGCGGGCTGCGGTCTTGTGTGCTGCCTGATCCGGTGATGGCGGCAGTGATAAACACCTCTCGGTTCATCTCTAATGGCATGAATATCTCCCTTGATTTGTGGTGACCTTAAGCACGCGATCTTGACACGCAAGCCCCCAAGCGGCGAAGTCATCCCATGACCGACATCAACCACGCCACCCCCGCCGATCTTCCCGCCATCCACGCGATGATCAAAGCCCTGTCCGCCTTTCACGGCGACACCGCCAAAGTGACGCAAGACCATCTGCACGACATCTTTTTTGGCCCAACCCCCATGGCTACGGCGCTGATCGCAAAACAAAACGGCAATGCTGTCGGCTACGCAGGGCTGACACCAACAATGGTCCTGCATCACGGCGATATCCGCCTCGATATCCATCATCTGTTCGTGCACGACGGCCACCGTGGGCACGGTATCGGAGAATCCCTGATCCTCGCGGCCAAAGCCCACGCCAAAGCCATCAACGCAACCCGCCTGACCATCGGAACAGACGCGGGCAACGAAACAGCCATCGCCGCCTACCGCGCCATGGACATCCTCGAAGACATCACAGGGGAAGGCCCGCGATTCCGCATCGATTTGATGTCGTAACCCCGCTTCTTTGGTTCACAAGTATCCCCGCCGGAGGCGCAGGGCAGATGCACACCCTCAATGGGCAACCTGGCACGGCCCGCGCCCCCAAACGCCAAACAAAACATCACGGGCGGCGCAGCCGCTCCTTTTGATCAATAAGGCTGCGGATGGGCGCGGTGGGCGGTGTCGATATCCTCAAGGCAGCTGTCTGACAGCTCCAAATCCTTGCCCTCCAACAACGACGCCAATTGCGCAGATGTGGTGGCACCGAATATTGCACTGGTCTTGAACGGGCGTGACCGCTGGAACGCCATCGCCATATGGGCCAGCGTCATGTCGTGTTTGTCTGCAACGATCTGATAGGCGTCGACGGCGTCAAACACCCGCTCCGTCACGCGCCCGCCCAGCTTGGGCCCATGGGTCATCCGCGATCCGTCCGGCACAGCGCCGTTCTGGTATTTGCCCGTCAAAAGCCCGGTGGCCAGCGGCGAGAATGAAAAACACACAACGTCTTCGTTCACAGACATTTCCGCCATATCCGTGTCATATAGGCGGTGCAGCAGCGAATATTCGTTCTGCACGGACGCCACGCGCGGCGCACCGATGTCTTCGGCAATGTCGATCCATTTGGTCGTGCCCCAGGCGGATTCGTTGGATAATCCGAACGCGCGGATTTTGCCATCCGCCTGCGCCTGCTTCAGTTTATCAAGAATACCGCCCATGTGATCCATCGTGCGCGCACGGTCTTGCCCTGACGGATCAAACGTCCAGTTTTGACGAAACGCATAAGACCCCCGCATGGGCCAATGCAGCTGATACAAATCGATGTAATCCGTGCCAAGCCGTTGCAGATTTCCATCCAGAATGGACAGGATGTTGTCGGGCGAAAACCCTTCTCCGCCCCGGATCATCGCGCTGTCACCGCCCGCTTTGGTGGCAATCACCACCTCATCACGTCGCCCCGATGCCGCGATCCATTCGGCAATGCAGCGTTCGGAATTCCCGACAGTTTCCTTGCGCATCGGATTGACCGGATACATTTCCGCCGTGTCGAGGAAATTCACCCCTGCGTCTAGACACATATCAATCTGTCGATGCGCGTCCTGCGCGGGCGTCTGGGTGGAAAATGTCATCGTGCCAAGACACCAATCACTGACCATAATGCCCGTACGGCCAAGCTTTATCTGTTTCATATCGTTACCCCTTTGGCGGTTTGGGCAGACAATAGCCCGCCCAAGGGGCTGCACAACCCCGCACTGTTCATTGCACTGATGTCAGACGCAGCGCGCGCAGGCGTCGCCGTCGAAAGGACGCGGGCGAACACCGTTTTATCAACCAAACCCCCTACCCCCTTGCCCCCGCGGGTTCAGTAATGACGCGGCTGGAACAGGTCTTGACGATTAAGGCCTAGAAGTCTCGGCACGATAGGTCTTTATGGGCCCATGCGCATGATGATTTCCTTTGCCGCCCTTTTGCTGTCCGTGTTGCTGTTGCAATTGTCGTCGGGGGGTGTGGGACCACTGGATGCGCTGACAGGGTTACAATCCGGTTTCACCCGCGCCGAAGTCGGCTTTCTCGGCTCTATGCATTTTGTCGGGTTTTTCATCGGCTGCTGGTGGGCACCGCGCCTTATGGGCGAAGTCGGCCATTCCCGCGCGTTCGCCGTCTTCACGGCCATGGGATCCATCGGGATGGCGGGGCATATCCTCGTGTTTGATCCAACGGCGTGGGCGTTGTTACGCATCATGTCGGGCATCTGCATCGCAGGGTGCTACACCGTCATCGAAAGCTGGCTACAGGCCAAAGTCACCAACGAAACACGGGGCCGCGCGATGGGCACCTACCGCGTTGTGGACATGGGCGGCAGCCTGATCGCACAGTTGATGATTGGCACCTTGGCCAGCTTGGAAACCTATATCGCCTATAATTTACTGACAATTCTGTGCTGCGCGGCGATGCTACCGCTCGCGTTGACACGTGTGCCGCAACCCGAAATCCCCGCCGCCCCGCGCCTGCGCCCATCGCTCGCGTGGCGCATGTCACCGCTGGCCGTGGCGGGTGTTCTGGTCGCCGCTTTGTCATCCGCGTCATTTCGCATGGTCGGCCCGATTTACGGCCAAGAGGTCGGGCTCGCCGCGTCCCAAATCGGCCTTTTCCTCGCGGCCTTCGTCGCAGGCGGCGCGATTGCACAATACCCGACAGGCTGGCTGGCAGATAAATACGACCGCCGCTGGGTGCTGATCTGGCTATCGGTGGCATCGGTTGCGTCCTGCGCCATTACAGTGGCCGCATCCGGCCTTGGAACCATTAGCGTCATGGCAAGTGCGGCATTTTTCGGGTTCACCACCTTTCCTGTCTATTCCGTCGCCGCATCCCACGCCCATGATTTTGCGACCAACGAAGAACGCATCGAACTGTCCGCCGCTTTGATGTTTTTCTATGCCGTGGGCGCGATTGCAGCGCCTTGGGGAACGTCCCTTTTGATCGAAACCTTCGGCCCGGCTGCGTTGTTTTACTTCATCTCGCTGGGTCACATCGCATTGGTGGTATTCGGGCTAAGCCGCATGCGCGTGCGCGACACCCGCAGCGACAAAACCCCCTACGTCTACGCCCCGCGCACATCCTTTATCATTGGGCGGCTGCTTGGCCGCGCGCGCGATCGCTAAACCACTGCTTTAGTCGTCCCGCCCGGGTTCTGCCGGATCGCTTGAAAACAACGCAATCTTGTTGCCTTGGGGATCGCGCAGGTATCCGACATAAAAATGCGGCCCATAAGACGCGCGAAATCCCGGTTTGCCCTCATCATGGCCACCCGCCGCAATCGCGGCTGCGTGCAGATCACGCACGTCTTTCTGGCTTGCAGCCTCAAACGCGGTCATGGCACCGTTTCCAGCGGATGCAGGCTCACCATTGAACGTCGGTTTTACATAAAAGTCGGGAAAGACAGCCCTCTCACCCTGCGCGACGGGCAATGCATAGCTCAGCCCCTCAGGCCCCTCTTTCAGCCCATAACCAAGCGCTGGCAAAATCGCCCCGTAAAAGCGTTTCGCGCCCTCAAGATCATCGGCCCCAACAGTCACATAGGCAATCATGTCACATTCCTTTTTCGCCGTTTTGATCGACACACTGGCACGGATGATCCGGCACAGCGCATCAACCCCACTGGCCCTTGCGCGGCCTGTCCGCTAGACCTGCATTCAACACGTAACGCAGGACCAATCGCACCCCATGGCACGCCACCTTATCACATCCGCTATTCCGTATATCAACGGGATCAAACACCTTGGAAACCTGGTCGGCAGCCAACTGCCGGCTGATCTGTATGCCCGCTACCTGCGCGGGCGCGGCAATGAGGTTCTGTTTTTGTGCGCCACGGACGAACACGGCACACCCGCCGAATTGGCCGCGGCCAAGGCGGGCAAGCCCGTCGATGAATATTGCGCCGAAATGTGGGCCGTTCAGGATGCGTTGGCCAAAGGGTTCAACCTGTCGTTTGATCACTACGGGCGGTCCTCCTCCGAGCAGAACAAAAAGCTCACCCAGCATTTCGCCGCGGTTCTGGCCGACAATGGATTGATCGAAGAACGCATGGAAACGCAGATGTATTCCCATGCCGACGGGCGCTATTTACCGGATCGTTATATTGAGGGCACCTGCCCAAATTGCGGGTTTGAATCCGCGCGCGGCGATCAATGCGACAATTGCACAAAACAGCTTGATCCTGTCGATCTGATCGATCCGCGCTCCACGATTTCAGGCTCCACCGATCTGGAAATGCGCGACACGAAACACCTGTATCTGCTGCAATCCAAACTCAAAGACGACATTGATCAATGGATCGACAGCCAAACGGGTTGGCCTGTCCTCACGACCTCAATCGCGAAAAAATGGCTGCACGACGGCGACGGACTGCAGGATCGCGGCATCACCCGTGATCTCGACTGGGGCGTGCCCGTGATGCGCGGCGAAGAACCGTGGCCCGGCATGGAAGGCAAAGTGTTCTACGTCTGGTTTGACGCGCCGATTGAATACATCGCCTGTAGCCAGGAATGGTCGGACGCCACTGGCGGCGATTGGGCGCGCTGGTGGCGCACGGACCGCGGCGCGGACGATGTGCGCTACACCCAGTTCATGGGCAAGGACAACGTGCCGTTCCACACGCTCAGCTTTCCGGCCACGATCATCGGGTCGGGGGAACCATGGAAACGTGTCGATTACCTCAAATCCTTCAACTACCTGAACTACGACGGCGGCCAGTTTTCCACATCACGCGGGCGCGGCGTGTTCATGGATCAAGCGCTTGAAATCCTACCCGCCGACTACTGGCGCTGGTGGCTTCTCAGCCGCGCACCGGAAACATCGGATTCTGAATTCACATGGGATCAGTTTCAAACCGACTGCAACAAGGACCTCGCCGATGTGCTCGGCAATTTCGTGTCCCGCGTGACGAAATTCTGCCGCTCGAAATTCTCCGAAGATGTGCCCGAGGGCGGCGAATGGGGCGATGCAGAAACCACCCTGATCAACGATTTGCAAACCCGCCTCACCGCCTATCAAACCGCGATGGACAACATCGAAATCCGCAAAGCAGCCGCGGAATTGCGCGCCATGTGGGCGGCTGGCAACGAATATCTACAGGCCGCCGCCCCATGGTCCGTCTTCAAAACCGATCCCGATCAGGCCGCCGCGCAAATCCGCCTCGCCCTGAACCTGATCCGCATCTACGCGGTGCTGTCCGCACCCTTCATCCCGACCGCATCGGCAAAGCTGCTCTCGGCGATGAACACGATGGATATGGATTGGCCCACTGACATGGCGCAAGCCGTGCGCGCCCTGCCCGCAGGCCATGCCTTCACCGTGCCTGAAAACCTGTTTGATAAAATCAGCGATGAACAACGCGATGATTGGGCAGAACGGTTCGCAGGAACGCGCGATTAACGGGTCGCGAAATCCTGACTTAACACTTGCAGGAAACATGCTAGCGTTGCGTTAACCTTATTTACCCGGAGTAACCTCATGCGTTTTGTCCCCAAATCCATCCTCGCCACGGCCTTCGCTGTTCTGGCGGCCCCTGCCCTTGCAGCGCCCTGTGGCAATGATGCATCCGGTTTTAACACGTGGAAACAGGCCTTCGCCCAAGAAGCCGCCGCCGCGGGCGTTCGCCAAGCAGGCCTTCAAGCCCTTGCAAACGCGCAATATTCCACATCGACCATCCGCGCAGACCGCAACCAGACCGGCGTGCGCTATGAGTTGAACGAATTTATCCGCATCCGCCTTGGCAGCCTTGATAGCTTTGCCAGCCAGATGCGCCGCGAACGGGACCGCAACGCAAACTTCTACGCGCAACTTGAAAATGCCTACGGTGTTCCTGCAGGCATTTTGCTGGCAATCCACGGCATGGAAACCGGATTTGGCCGCACCTTGGGCAGCACCCCGGTGGTCGATAGCATCACAACCGTCGCCTATGATTGCCGCCGCGCCGATTTCTTCACACCACACGCGATTGCCGCATTGATGCTGGTGGATCAGGGCGGTTTGTCCCCCAATCAACAAGGCGCGGCACACGGCGAAATGGGCCACACGCAATTCTTACCGGGCAATGCGCTGCGCTACGGCGTGGACGCTGACGGCAATGGGCGCGTTGATCTGTATTCCGTGACAGACAGCCTTGCGTCGACGGCCAACTTCCTGCGCCAAAAAGGCTGGCAGCCCGGCCAGCCGTTTCAGGAAGGCACCGCAAACTTCCGCGTCTTGAACGACTGGAACGCCGCAACGGTCTACCAACAAGCCATCGCGCTCTCGGCGGCCCGCCTGCAATAACCCGCCTTCTTTGGTTCTAAAATATCCCCGCCGGAGGCTCCCAACGGGCCTCTGGCGCAGTCACTAAAATCGAAAGCTGGTATCCGCGGCCGGACTCGAACCGGCACGGCCGTTAAGCCAAGAGATTTTAAGTCTCCAGTGTCTACCATTCCACCACGCGGACCAGCGTGGCAGACCATAGGCATCTGCGGCGCGGCGTCTAGCAGATAAACGTCAGATATCTTCGCCGACCGGTTCATCCAACAACGCGCGTTCGGCCAGCCACGGGTTGATCGCAAGGGCCGTGCGCAAAACGGTTTGTGCCTCGTCCTCGCGCCCCATTCGGATCAACGTCAACACTTTGCCCGTCAACGCGCCCAGATGAACAGGTTGCAATGCGATGGCTGCATCAAGATCAACCAACGCGGCCTCAAAATCGCTTTGCAGGAATGCGGCAAACGCCCGCTGGTTATACCCTTCCGCATAATCGGGGCAGTAGGCGACCAGTTCGGACAGCTTTGCACGGCTCGCCGCACGGTCCCCCATCTGGTTCAGCGCCAGCCCTTCGTCCAACATCGCCTGCGCCAATTCATCCGGCGCATCCAGCCAGATCTCCCACATCGCCGCAGAATACCCGCGCGCGGCCCCCTCGGACGGTGCGGCGCGCATGTTCTCTACAATTTGAACGATATCAGCCGAATAATCCGTGCCAGCGGGACAATCAGCGAAAGCGGGGGCGGCGATAACCGCCAAAAGGGCTGCATATTTCATACCCTAAGTGTGGCGCGCCCCGCGCTCAGGTCAACTTATTCGCCCTTCGGCGCGATTGCTTCTTCTTTGACAGCCTGCATGGCAACGTAGGTTGATGTGTTGGCGACATGGGGCAAGGTCGATAATCTTTCTGCCAATACAAGACGATAGCTGGTCATCCCGCTGGTACGAACCTTCAGCAGATAGTCGAACGCCCCCGCAATCAGGTGGCATTGTTCAATCTCGGGGATTTGCAGAACGGCAGCGTTGAATGCGGACAATGCGGATTCGCGGGTGTCGCTCAGTTTCACCTCGACGAACGCCACATGATCACGCCCCAAACGGATCGGATCAAACAGCGCGCGATACCCCCGCACGACGCCGGTTTCCTCTAGCCGCCGCAACCGCGCCTGCGTTGGCGATTTGGACAATCCGATCCGCTTGGCCAGATCCGTCACACTGATTCTGCCGTCCACCGCGATCACATCCAGGATCTTGCGGTCAAATCCATCCAGCTCAGAAGTCCCATTGGTCATGCTTTACCCCATTCTTTAGCCAATCAACCCGACAAATGATATAATCACAGTCGAAACGGATCATGAATATGCAATATACTGGATCAAAGACCACCGGACAAATCAACCTTTTTCGGAGAGCCCAATGGCCAAAGATACCGCAAGCCAGACCCGCGCCCAAATCGATGCCACCTACCTGATGGACGAAGCCACAGCCGTCAAATCCCTCGTGACGCAGGCCGCGCTGTCAGACACAGACCGCAGCGATATCACCGCAAAAGGGGCCGATCTGGTGCGCCAGATCCGCGCCGCATCCGATCCCGGCCTGATGGAGGTCTTCCTTGCCGAATACGGGCTGTCCACGGACGAAGGCATCGCGCTGATGTGCCTCGCAGAGGCATTGTTGCGGGTCCCGGATGCGGACACCATCGATGCGCTGATTGATGATAAAATCGCGCCGTCCGATTGGGGCACGCACCTTGGTAAATCGACCTCAAGCCTCGTGAACGCCTCTACATGGGCGCTGATGCTGACGGGCCGTGTATTAGACGATGATCGCGGCATGGCACAGCCCTTGCGCCGCGCCATCAAGCGCCTCGGCGAACCTGTGATCCGCACCGCCGTCGGCCGCGCCATGCGCGTGATGGGTCAGCAATTCGTGCTCGGGGTGGACATCGAAAAGGCGATGAAACGCGCCGCGGGCATGGAAGCGCTCGGCTTTACCTACAGCTACGACATGCTCGGCGAAGCGGCCCGAACAGAAGCGGACGCAAAGCACTACCACCTTGCCTATTCTCGCGCGATTTCCAACATCGCCAAGGCCTGCGTGCATGACACCGTGGCCGAAAATCCGGGCATTTCCGTCAAACTGTCCGCCCTGCATCCGCGCTACGAAGAAGCCCAGCGCGACCGCGTCATGGCCGAACTGGTGCCGCGCCTGCGCTCCCTTGCCATGCTGGCCAAATCCGCCGGACAGGGTTTCAACGTCGACGCCGAAGAAGCCGACCGTCTGTCCCTGTCCCTCGACGTCATCGAAGCCGTGGTCAGCGATCCTGCGCTGGCAGGCTGGGATGGATTTGGCGTGGTCGTGCAAGCCTTCGGGCAGCGCGCAGGCCACGTAATTGACTGGCTGGGTGATCTCGCGGCGCGCACCGACCGCAAATTGATGGTCCGCCTCGTGAAAGGCGCCTATTGGGACGCGGAAATCAAACGCGCACAGGTGCTCGGCCTCGATGGCTTTCCGGTGTTCACCGCCAAATCCCACACCGACATCAGCTACATCGCCAATGCGCGTAAATTGCTGGGCCTGACAGACCGTCTGTACCCGCAATTCGCCACCCATAACGCCCACACCGTCGCCGCGATCCTGCACATCGCCAAGGACACAGGCGTCGGCGTGGATGCTTATGAATTCCAACGCCTACACGGCATGGGCGAAGTGCTGCACAAAATTGTGCTCAAAGACGAAGGCACTCATTGCCGCGTCTATGCCCCCGTTGGCGCGCACGAAGACCTGCTGGCCTACCTCGTGCGCCGCTTGCTTGAAAACGGCGCCAACAGCAGTTTCGTCAACCAGATCGTCGACGAAGACGTCGCCCCAGAAACCGTCGCCGCTGATCCGTTCGCCCAGATCGGCGACACACCCGATTTGCCCCATGGCCCGGCCCTGTTTGAACCCCACCGCGCCAATTCACGCGGCTGGGACATCACGCATCGCCCGACCCTTGGCGATATCGATACAGGCCGCACCCCGTTCCACCGCCAGACATGGAACGCTGCGCCCCTGACTTCATCTAGGCAAAAAAACTCAAATTCCGATGCACGTCCCGTGCGCAATCCTGCCCTGCACAATGATACTGTCGGCCACATCACATGGGCCACGCCCGAGGATGCGACAGCGGCAATCGGTGCCGCCCAGCCATGGTCCGCCCCCGTAACAGAACGCGCCGCCATTCTGCGCCGCGTCGCCAAAGCCTACGAAGACAACGCAACCGAATTGTTCGCGATGCTGCACCGCGAAGCGGGCAAAACCATGCTCGACGTTGTCGGTGAAGTCCGCGAAGCCGTTGATTTCCTGTATTATTACGCAGCCGAGGCTGAGGCCCGCGCCCCCACTCCACGCGGCATCTGGACATGTATCAGCCCGTGGAATTTCCCGCTGGCGATCTTCACCGGACAAATCGCCGCCGCGCTGGCCTCCGGTAATGCGGTCCTTGCAAAACCGGCCGAACAAACCGGCCTGATCGCGCACCGCGCTGTTCAGATCATGCACGCGGCCGGCGTGCCAGCATCGGCCTTACAGCTTTTGCCCGGTGGCGGTGACATCGGCGGCGTGCTGACGTCTGACGCGCGCATCAACGGCGTGGCCTTCACCGGGTCTACCGCCACAGCGCTCAAAATCCGCACCGCCATGGCACACAACTGCACCCCCGGCACGCCGCTTATTGCGGAAACAGGCGGGCTGAACGCCATGATCGTGGATTCCACCGCCCTGCCCGAACACGCCGTGCGCGACATCGTGCAATCGGCGTTCCAATCGGCAGGTCAGCGCTGTTCGGCCCTGCGCGTGCTGTATTTGCAAGAAGACGTCGCAGACAAAGTCACCCACATGCTCAAGGGCGCGATGAAAGAACTGGCCATGGGCGATCCGTGGCACCTCAGCACAGATGTCGGCCCTGTCATCGACGACGCCGCGCGCAAAGGCATTCAGGATCACATCAATCTGGCCAAATCCGAAGGCCGCCAGATCTACGCGCTCGATCTGCCCAGCGGCGGCACCTTCGTAGCCCCGACCGTTCTGAAAATCGACGGCATCAGCGATCTGACCCGCGAAATTTTCGGCCCCGTGCTGCACGTCGTCACCTACAAGGCCCGCGATCTGGACCGCGTTATCGCTGATATCAACGCCACCGGATACGGCCTTACGTTCGGGCTGCACACCCGCATCGATGACCGCGTGCAAAAGATCGTGGAAGAAATCCACGCCGGCAACATCTACGTCAACCGTAACCAGATCGGTGCGGTTGTGGGCAGCCAGCCGTTTGGCGGCGAAGGCTTGTCAGGCACCGGCCCAAAGGCGGGCGGGCCGCAATATATGGCACGATTTGCCGCATCTCTCGGCGTGCCGCCAATCCCCTCGTCAGAGGCCGTCGATCTGCCCGGGCCAACAGGCGAATCCAACCGTCTGTCCGCCCATCCACGCGGCCCGATCGCGTGCCTTGGCCCCGATGCCCGCGCACAAGCGGACACCGTGACAGCCTTGGGCGGTATCGCGATCATCCCCGATGAACGCCTGCAAGCAGACGCCGACACGGTGATGGGCGGCGTGCCAACCGTACCGGATGCACAATTTCCGGCCTCCGCATTGGTGACACTGGACTGCGCAGCGGTGGTTTGGGACGGCGACGCAGACACTGCGCGCGCCTATGAACAGGCCTTGTCTGAACGCACAGGGCCAATCGTGCCACTGATCACGGGCGCGCTTGATGCGGGCCATGTTCTGCACGAACGCCACATCTGCATCGACACCACGGCGGCGGGCGGCAATGCCGCGCTTTTGGCGGACGTCGGCGGCCCTGCGCGCCGCTAATCCCCCCTTGACCGTCCGCGCCCTATCGCGGACGGTCCCCCCATGCTTCCTATCCGCGATCACAACCCGTCCCAGAAGACGCCCTTCGTCACCTACGCGCTGATTGGCATCAACGTCGTGATTTATCTGTGGCAATACGGCGCCCTCAGCGACGTAAGTGCGGCCAATCTGTTCTTGTACGACTACGCCTTCTGGCCCGTCCTATTTGAACGCGGTGAGGGCTACACCGGGTTCTTCACCCATATGTTTCTGCACGGCGGCTTTATGCATTTGGCTGGTAACATGCTGTTTTTGTGGATTTTCGGCGATAACATGGAAGAAGAAATGGGCCACGTCCCGTTCTTGATCTTCTATGTCCTTTGCGGGCTTGTCGCGGCCTATATCCAGTTCATGTTCGAACCGTTCAGCCGCATCCCGATGGTCGGTGCATCAGGGGCCATCGCGGGCGTGATGGGCGGCTATCTGTTGATGTTTCCCAAAGCACGCATCGATATTTTCATCTTTTTCATCATCTTCTTTCGCATCCTTCCGATCCCGTCTTTCATCGTGTTGGGCGTGTGGATGGCGCTTCAGGTGTTCAATGGTTTGGGCAGTGATCTGAACGGCGGCGGCACGGCCTACTGGGCCCATGTGGGCGGCTTCGTTGCGGGTTTGATTTTGACAATTCCAGTCTGGTTGCAACGGGGCGGAACGCGGTACTGGGACCGCACCCACGGTCATCCCCCCCACCCCGAAACCGACTATCCAAGGTCCAACATCCCCATCGTCGTGAGGCGCAGATGACCAAAGTGACATGCCATTGCCGCGCAGTTGAACTTGCCGTGACACTGGCCGAACCCGTTTCAAACGCACGGCGCTGCAATTGCGATTTCTGCGCCAAACGCGGCGCGGCGGTGGTGTTCGCCAATCAAGGCGATGTCGACGTGATCAAAGGGGCAAACGATCTGTCGCTTTACCTGTGGGGCACGCGCCAAACGCAGCACTATTTCTGTCGCCATTGCGGCATTTTCACCCACCATCAACACGCCAATCCCGCAGACGGTTACGCGATCAACCTTGCCGCGATTGACGGCGCGCACCCGCAGGATCATGATCCGATGCCGTGGCTTGATGGCATAAATTACGTGCCCGACGATTACACAAAGGACACCCCATGACGACCGACCTGACCAAAGTGACATGCCATTGCGGCGCGGTTGAACTCAAGGTGACGCTGGCCGATGGGCTGAACACCGCACGGCGCTGCGATTGTTCGTTCTGCCGCCGCCGCACTGTGGCAGCCGTCACCGTCAACGTGGGCGATCTTGAAATCGTGCGCGGCGCGGATAACCTCACGCTTTATACCTTCGGCACCAGCACGGCCCAGCACCATTTCTGCAAGACCTGCGGGATTTACACGCACCATCGCCGCCGCTCCAACACCAATGAATACGGCGTCAACATGGGCGGCATCGAGGGCGTGAACCCTGCCGAACACGAACCCATCGTCTGGAACGACGGGGTCAATCATCCCTCTGACGCAAAGGCCTAATCCATGATCAAACTTGATGCTGTTGCCGTATCGTCCAAAGATATGGCGAAAACCGTCGCCTTTTACGAATTGCTCGGGTTTCAGTTTCCCAGTTGGGGGGCCGATGACAAACACGTGGAACCCGTGGCCAAACCCGGCGAAGTGCGCCTGATGATCGACACCGCAGAACTGATGGAACAGCTCACAGGGCACGCGCCGACGCCACCAAACCATTCCAGTTTTGCGATGCTATGCGACACCCCCGCTGAGGTGGACGCAGTTGCAGCCGCCCTAAAGGACGCAGGCCACACCCTGACGGTAGACCCATGGGACGCCTTTTGGGGGCAACGATATGCAACCGTCAAAGATCCCGACGGCTACCAGATCGATATTTTCGCAGACCTGTAAGACAGACTTAGGTGGTGCGAATAACCTTCGCGAACTTCTCGAAAATCGGCTCTGCGGCGCAAATCACTTCGCCGCTCTCCAGAATGTTGTTCGCCGGGTTCAGGGATTCAACAATGCCCCCCGCCTCGCGCACAATGATCAGGCCCGCAGCCATATCCCAGGATTTCAGGCGCCGTTCCCAGAACCCGTCATACCGGCCCGCGGCAACATAGGCCAAATCCAGTGATGCCGTGCCCCAGCGGCGCACACCGGCACAGGTCGGCAGAATCCGCGCCAGGTCTTGCAAAGTGGCTGGCAAATCCGCACGGCCCGCAAACGGCAATCCGGTTGAAAATACGGATTCAATCATCGTGGTGCGGCCCGAAACGCGCAAACGCTTTTCGTTCATCCACGCGCCACTGCCCTTTTCGGCAAAGAACAATTCGTCCTTCATCGGGTCGTAAATGACGCCGATAACAACTTCGCCTTTGTGTTCCAGCGCGATGGACACGGCCCAATGGGGTAAACCGTGCAGGTAATTCGTGGTGCCATCCAGCGGGTCAACGATCCAGCGGCGTGTCGGGTCCTGGCCCTCAATCTCGGTGCCTTCTTCGCCCAGAAAACCATAGGTCGGGCGGGCTTCCATCAGGGCTTCTTTGATCAGATATTCCGCGTTGCGATCCGCACGGCTTACAAAATCGCCCGGGCCCTTCGTCGACACCTGAAGGTTCTCGACTTCGCCAAAGTCTTTCAACAATGCACGCCCCGCGCGGCGGGCCGTTTTCATCATCACATTGAGGTTCGCACTGGCAACCATGTCGTTCTCCTTTGGCAGCGGCCCATATTGGCCCCGCACTGACGTTCCGCGGCGTATAGGCCTTCACTGATGAGTGGACAAGGGGGGGAAGAACGCCCGATAAGGCCGTTCCACACCACGTCACAAGGGCCATTCTCAATTCGGTGCAAATTGTTGATGGCTTTAACACTCCGACTGGTCAATTTATGCTTAAATAGCGCCAGCAACCGCAAGGACCGTGTGTGTTTAACCGAATCGTAGCCTCTGCACGCCCCCAATACAGGACCGTCGCCCGTCTGACGCAGCGCGACATGCCGTTGCAGATCGCAGGGATCCTGCTGGTGTGTGGGCTGTGCTGGTCTGTGGGCCATCCCCGCGTCGCAATGGCTGTTTTCGCGGCGGTCATCGCGGGTGAGGTCTGCCTGAACCAGATATTGCGCCGCAAGACCCTGTTTCACGCGCTCGATACGGACCGCGTCATTCTGTTCGCGCTGATTTTGTGCAGCATCAATACGGTGCTCTATCTGTTTCCGGCGCTGTATCTGGCCCAAGACCCGTCGCTCGCGGTCAAGATCACCGCAATGATGTGGATCATGGGGGTTCAGGTCTATCTGGCAAACACGTGGTCGCGCGTGCCAACATTTCTGTGCGTGATGCTGCTGCCAGCCATGATGATGATGGTGATCGCCTTTTTCGTGCTACGCCAATCCGCACCGCTCAGTTCAACGACAACGCAATGGGGGGTCGCCGCAGGTTTTCTGGTGTTGTTCCTGTACAGCTCAATCGACACGC
Organism: Octadecabacter dasysiphoniae; assembly: GCF_021532615.1. GTDB lineage: Bacteria > Pseudomonadota > Alphaproteobacteria > Rhodobacterales > Rhodobacteraceae > Octadecabacter > Octadecabacter dasysiphoniae. The sequence continues at coordinate 533,526 of NZ_JAKGAQ010000001.1, read as the reverse complement.
TGCGCCAACACCTCACCACCGAAGCAGACCTCTTCAAAGCCGAGCGCGAGTCAAAGCAGCGCCTCGCACAGCTCGAAGAATCCCACCGTCTGGACACGCTGACAGGAATCCTGAACCGGCGCGCCTTTGACGTCGCACTTGATGTCATGCTCGAAGATCGCAATCTAACCGGCGGGGAAATAACGGTTTTTCTGGTAGACCTCGACAGCTTCAAACCCATCAATGACACCTACAGCCACGAGGCAGGCGACGAAGTCCTGATCCAGACCGCAGAACGTTTGCAGGCCCTTATCGGGCAGTCCGGCATCGTGGGGCGTTTGGGCGGGGATGAATTTGTCTGCGCGGTACACGATTTGGGCGATACGGACGGGATCATGGAATACGGCGTCGCCATCGCCCGGACAATCGCCCGCCCCATCCACTGGAACGCACGCTCCCTCAAAATCGTGGCAAGCGTCGGCGCCGCAGCCACCGGCGGCGGCCACCTGCCATCGGTACAAGCCCTGTGTTCCGCGGCGGATCAGGCGATGTTCGCCGCCAAATCCTCCCCCAGCGGCGCGCCGGTTTTGTACCAACCCCACCTGTTCGCGCCGCGCATGACCGCTGAAAACAAACAACTGCTGATCGAAAGCATCTCGGACCGGTCCTTGAAACCCTATTACCAGCCGAAAATTCACCTCCCGACCGGACAGATCATCGGGTTTGAGGCCCTCGCCCGCTGGGAACGCGGCCCAAACGAAATCCACCTGCCATCCGAATTCATTGACCAGATTGACGAACTCGGCCTTCAGGGCGATCTGATGATGTCCATCGCCAATCAGGTTGTGGGTGACATCAACACCATGCTCAACGCCGGGCTTGATCCGGGGCAAGTGTCCTTGAACGTGTCCGAAGTCGCGCTTGCGACCTATTCGGGCCGTCAGGATCTCAAAAACATTGTGGCCGACAACCCCGACGCCGCCAAACATCTGACGTTCGAAATCACCGAAGATGTCTTTATTGCCCGCGCCGCCGATACCATTCAGGCCTCGATCGCCAGTTTTCGCGAACTTGGCGTGCGGATTTCGCTGGATGATTTCGGCACCGGATTTGCATCCTTCCACCACCTGCGCCAGCTGGATTTTGATGAACTAAAGATCGACACCAGCTTCGTGGCAGGGCTTGGCCATGATCCCACCGCCGAAGTTCTGGTGCGCGGTTTCCTCAACATCGCGTCCGGCCTCGGCGTCAGCGTCGTGGCAGAAGGCGTCGAAACCCAAGCCCAAAGTCGTGATTTGATCAACATGGGTTGCATCACCGCACAGGGGTTCCTGTTCAGCCCCGCGGTTGCCTTCGCGCCAGCCTGTCAGCAGCTGCAAGACCAGAAAACCACCCTAGGCGCGCTGTAATTTCACCGCTTCTTGGCGGGCATTTCGCACCAGATGCGCCACAAACGGCAAATCCGCATCACCATCACGCACCGCGGCATAAAGACGGCGGGTCAATCCCGTCTTAGTTAAGGGCCGCGTGATATAATCGGACCCATAGGACGCCTGACGCACCACCCAATCGGGCAGCACAGCCACACCGCGCCCCGATGCGACCAGCAATAAAATAACAGCCGTCAGTTCAACCTGTCGCACGTCACGCGGGGCAACCTTGGCGGGCGTCAAAAGCTGGGAAAACACATCCAGCCGCGCGCGATCCACGGGATAGGTGATCAGCGTCTCGTCGCGAAAATCCTCTGCCTCGATGAATTCCTTTTGCGCCAATGGATGGTTGGTGGCCGCCACAAACACAGGGTCATAATCAAACAACGGCAGGAACGTCACACCGGGCAGGTCTTCGGGGTCAGACGACACCACCAGATCGACTTGTTCTTTGCGTAAGGCTGGCAAAGCATCAAACGCAAGGCCGGGGCGAATATCCACATCCACATCCGGCCACGCCTTGCGAAACCCCTCAAGCACTGGAAACAGCCATTCAAAACAGGCGTGACATTCAATCGCGATGTGCATCCGCCCCGTGCTGCCCTGCACCAACCCGGCAAACTCCGCCTCAAGGGCTGCGACCTCGGGCAAAATCCGGTCCGCGGCGGCCAGCAATCGTTGCCCCGCCGACGATAATTTCAATGGCTTGGATCGTCGCACAAACAGCTCCACGCCCGCTTGGTCCTCGATCCCCTTGATCTGATGGCTCAGCGCGGATTGCGTGATCCCCAAAGTGTCCGCAGCGCGGGCCAGCCCTCCGGTTTCATGGATCGCCTTGATCGTGCGTAGGTGGCGGAACTCGATATGCATCTGAGGAGGCCTCATGATCTTCGTGAAAGTTATGAATTTGCCTCATGTAACGCAAAGACCGATTATAGGGCAACCCTATGAGGAGAAAACCATGCACCGCCCGTCCGTGTCCTTCGAATTCTTCCCGCCCAAAACAGTTCAGGCGTCGTTCAGGCTGTGGGACTGCGTGCAAACGCTCGCGCCGCTGCAACCGGATTTTGTCTCTGTCACGTATGGCGCGGGCGGCACGACCCGCAAACTGACCCACGAAGCGGTCGCAGCACTTGGGCAGGCGACGGATCTGAACGTCGCGGCGCATTTGACATGTGTGGATGCAACGCGGCGCGAAACGCTCGACATCGCCGAAAGCTATCGCGCCTCGGGGGTGACCCACATCGTTGCCCTGCGCGGCGATCCCCCCAAAGGCACAGGCGCCTACCAGTCCCATCCAGACGGATTTGACGGCGCGATTGATCTGACCCGCGCCCTTGCGGACAAAGGGTTTGACGTCACCGTGGGCGCCTACCCCGAAACCCACCCCGATGCTGCCAGCCAAGCCGCGTGCATCGACCACCTCAAGGCGAAAATCGACGCCGGTGCGACCCGCGCCATCACGCAGTTCTTCTTTGAAGCCGAAACTTTCCTGCGCTTTCGCGATGCCTGCGCGGATGCGGGCATCACTGCACCAATCCTGCCCGGCGTTCTACCAATCGAAAACTGGTCCGGCGTGCAGACCTTCGCGGATCAATGCGGCACCGCCATCCCGCAGGTACTGCGCGATGCATTTGGCAACGCAACGCCGGACACCGTCGATCTTTTGGCAACGGCCCACGCCAGCGAATTGTGCGACACATTGCTGATCGAAGGGGTGGAGCATTTGCATTTCTACACGCTCAACAAACCCGAACTTACGCGCGATGTGTGCCACGCCTTGGGGCTGGCCCCCGCAACCAGCCTTCAGAACGTGGCCTGACCAACGGGTTGCGCGGACGGGTTGCGATCCTGAATGGACGGATGCAGCCTCTCGGACGGATCACGCCCCACAACCCGCGCCCCGCGTGTCAAAAACAGCTTTGACCAACCGCGCCATTTGCCCGTGGACGGCGCGGTTGCATCTGTTTCAAACCGCGTCGCCCAACCATCCGGCAGGGGCAGCCCGCAGGCATCCAGGCGTTCCAGCATCCAAACAAGCGACAAATTGGCCAATGGTCGCGCAGGTTCATACCCGTTCAGCTGCCCGCCCACATCGCCGTGGGTGCCGGGAAACCAGACCTGTTCCATATGGCCCGACCATCCGGGCGGACAGGCCCATAGAACCGGCGCATAGGCATCGCGGGTTTCATCATGGGCCAGCGCGTGGAACCCGTGGTTCACCGATGCGCCCAGTGCGTGATTGTGAAAGGCGTGTTCCACCTGCGACCATCGCCACAACACGGGCCACCGCAGCCCCAGCGCTTTGACGGTGTCCCAAACGGCAACGGCCTCAATCTCGACGGACGGGTGGCATTTGCGGGCACGAAACGCGGCGGCGGCGGCACCGCGCCCGCCCCGTCTGTAATGGCGGTAGGCCAGCTGGATGTTGCGTTCCGCCGCGTGATCAGGCCGCACCAAGCCGACCAGATCAATCACCCCCGCAAGCGATCGAACCGCATAGGCCCCGCGCGAATACCCCGCCAAAACGATGCGATCCCCATCGCGGTAGCGTGACGCCAGCACACCGTAGGCCCGTTTGATCTGGCGATTGATCCCGCGCCCCTGCATCACGTCCAACGTGGCGCCCCAATTGGTCCACTGAATGCCCGGTTCATAATACAGCGTTAAATTCGCCCGCGATCCGGCCTCGCGCAGCAGTTTGTAAAGTTGCCCCGCGTGGGTTTCGCACCCCGGTTCCAACGACGACATCGTGCCATCCAGAATAATCACATGGGTTGCCGGGCCCCGTTTGCGCGCAGGTGCGGTTTCGGCATGCCAACGCCGCCCGATCAGGGACGTGAACCAACTACGCAGCGACATTTTTCTGCAACATCATCCATACCCGGTGCGGCGTAAACGGCATCTGAACCTCGCGGATGCCCCTGTCCCACAGCGCGTCCTGCACGGCATTGGTGATTGCGGCCAGCGCGCCAACCGTGCCCGCCTCCCCGCAGCCCTTCATCCCCATGGGATTATACAGGCTCTCCGTTGCTTCGGTGTCAAAATACATCATCGGCACATCATCTGCGCGTGGCATCCCGTAGTCCATAAACGACGCCGTGAGCAGCTGACCGTCTTCGTCATAAACAACCCGTTCGCTCAACGCTTGGCCAATCCCCTGAACCACCCCGCCATGGATCTGGCCTTCAACCAGCATCGGATTGATAAGATTACCAAAATCATCAATCACGGTGTAGCGTTCAACAGTGACAACACCTGTTTCGGGGTCGATTTCAACCTCTGCCACATGCGCACCGTTGGGATAACTGCGTTGTTCCAGCTTGATGCGTTTTGACTGGCTGAGCAGATCATCCCGGCCCGCCGCGCGCGCCATATCGGCGACCTCAAGCATGCTGGGCGTCAGATTGCTGCCCGCGATGCGGAACCGTTCATCGTCAAAGGACACATCTTTGGCGGCCACACCCTCGGCCTCAGCCAGAAAGGCGGCAAATCCATCGGTGATCGCGGCAACCGTGGCCAGCGTCGCAGTGTTTTGCACCGTGGCCGAGCGTGACCCACCCGTGCCGCCGCCCGTCGCAATCAAATCGCTGTCGCCTTGAATGACCGCGATCCGGTCCGCAGGAATGCCCGTCTGATCCGCCAGGAATTGCGCGAACACGGTTTCATGCCCCTGCCCGCCCGATTGCGTCCCCACAAAAATAGACACGGACCCGTCCGCGTTAAAATCGACCCGCGATGTTTCTTCGGGCGATCCAAGGATGCTTTCGATGTAATAACACAGCCCCTGCCCGCGCAGTTTGCCCGCAGCCGCACTTGCGTCGCGGCGCGCTGCAAATCCGGTGCGGTCCGCCTCAACCCCGATGCGTGCCAACACCCGTTCAAAATCACCCACATCATAGGGCTGGCCCGTTGCCGATGTGTAAGGAAACTGATCCGCCTTGATGAAATTGCGCCGCCGCAAATCCCACGGATCAACACCCATTTCGCGCGCCGCCGCATCCATGGCCCGTTCCAGCACATAAATCGCTTCGGGACGGCCCGCGCCGCGATAGGCATCAACCTGCGTGGTGTTGGTATAAACCCCAAGCGTGCGCATATAGACCGTCTTGATGTCGTAAACACCGGGCAGAACTTTGCTGAACAATTCCGTCTGGATCGGCTGGGCATATTCAGAATTATAGGCCCCCATATTGGCCACCGTATCCAGATGGTACGCGATCAGACGATGATCCGCGTCAAACCCCAGCGTGGCGGTGCTGACCAGATCACGGCCCGCATTATCACTTTGCATGGCTTCGGACCGGTCCGACATCCACGCCACCGCGCGCCCCAGCGTGCGCGCAGCGTAGGCGCATAGAAACGTCTCGGGGTATTCCATGGCCTTCATGCCAAATCCGCCGCCCACATCCGGGTTCGTGACCCGCACATCTGCCACGTCCAGCCCCAGCTTCGCGGCGACCTTATCGCGCGTGCCCCACACGCCTTGCCCATTGACGCTGACGTGCAAACGCGTGCCTTCGGGTTCGGCGTAACAGCCCCGTGGCTCCATGGAGTTGACGATAATGCGGTTGTCTTCGACAGGCACAGCGATGACATGCGCCGCACCGGCCAGCGCCGCCGCCACGCCGTCTTCATCCCCCAAACCCCAATCAAACGCGACATTGTCAGGGGCTTGCGCATGCAACACAGGCCCGCCCGCCGCCAGCGCCATATGGGCGTCCATATCGTCGATATCCAGCTCGATCATCTCGGCGGCGTCTTTGGCCTGCGCCACTGTGTCCGCCACGATAAAGGCAATCGCCTCCCCCACGAAACGAACGCGGTCGCGCGCCAAAATCGGGCGTTCGGGTGTCGCGCCCTTGGTGCCATCGCGGTTGGTGACGACAGTGGCATCCATGGCCACGTCCAGCCCCGCGGCCTCAAGATCGGGCAACGTCAGGACCAAATGCACACCGTCCGCCGCACGCGCATCGCTGACATCAAGGGCGGCCAATGTGCCATGCGCCACGCTGGATCGCACAACATATCCGCGCAGTGATCCAAGCGGTGCGATGTCGTCCACATAACGGCCACCACCGGTAAGAAAACGCACATCTTCAACCCGTTTGACGGATTGGGATTTTCCAAACTTATCCATAACATCGCTCCCGATCGGTTCAAAAGAACACTAACTTGCACAGGCCGCGCGTCTACCCCTCAAACGTGCGACCGCGGGCGGGGCGATCAGGCGCATATCAGCACGCAAACACCGCGTGTCCCACGACAGGGCGGCCGTTTCAAAGGTGGCGCGCCAGGGCCCGTTGGCGCAAGGGTCCGGCCATGATGTGCCAGCGCCAGCCCTGATCGCCATCACCAATCCCTGCAAAAGACCAAAACACCACGGATCTACGCAAGACGGGTAAACATCCCATTAGCAATGATCTGCCTTTTCCTTTGGCCGCGCCCCCGCTATGTGAAGCCCGTTACAAAAGGACATGACCCATGCCGATGGAAAAGAAATTCGACGCGCACGAAGCCGAAGCCCGCATCACCGACCGTTGGTTGTCTGCCGACGCCTTCAAGGCCGGCGCAAATGCGTCGCGCGCCGAAACCTATTGCGTCATGATCCCGCCCCCCAACGTCACGGGCGTCTTGCACATGGGCCACGCCTTCAACAACACGTTGCAGGACATTCTGGTGCGCTGGCACCGCATGCGCGGGTTTGACACGCTGTGGCAGCCGGGCACGGACCACGCAGGCATCGCCACACAGATGGTCGTTGAACGCCAACTCGCCGAAACCCAACAGCCCAAACGGGTCGAACTGGGCCGCGAAAAATTCCTCGAAAAGGTCTGGGATTGGAAGGCTGAATCAGGCGGCCAGATTATCAACCAGCTCAAGCGGCTCGGTGCGTCCTGCGATTGGTCCCGCGAGGCGTTCACCATGTCCGGCGCCCCCGGTGCCCCCGCTGACGCCCAAGGAAATTTCCACGACGCCGTCATCAAAGTGTTCGTTGAAATGTACACCAAAGGCCTGATCTATCGCGGCAAACGTCTGGTCAATTGGGACCCGCATTTCGAAACCGCGATTTCCGATCTTGAGGTCGAAAACATCGAAACCGACGGCCATATGTGGCACTTCAAATATCCGCTCGCGGGTGGGGTCACCTATGAATACGTCGAAAAAGACGAAGACGGAAACATAACACTTAGCGAAACGCGTAACTATATCTCAATCGCGACGACGCGGCCTGAAACAATGCTGGGTGATGGCGCCGTTGCGGTTAATCCAAAGGATGAACGCTACGCGCCAATCATCGGAAAACTATGTGAAATTCCGGTTGGGCCAAAAGAACACCGTCGCCTGATCCCGATCATCACGGATGACTATCCAGATATGGAATTCGGGTCCGGCGCGGTAAAAATCACCGGCGCGCACGACTTCAACGACTACATGGCCGCCAAACGAAACGGCATCCCGATGTATTCGCTGATGGACACCAAAGGCGCGATGCGCGCCGATGGAAAACCCTACGCCGAAGAAGCCGCCACCGCTCAAGCAATCGCCAATGGGGAAACCTCCGTGCCGGACGAATCCGTGATCGCGGCGATGAACCTTGTGCCCGACGCCTACCGTGGCATGGACCGCTTTGAGGCCCGCGACAAAGTCATCGCTGACATCACCACCGAAGGGCTCGCCGTGATGCACGACGTTACCCGCAAGGTTAAGGATGACGAGGGCAGTGAGTCCGACCTGACCGAGACCGTCCCTTTCGTCGAAGCCAAGAAAATCATGCAGCCCTTTGGCGACCGCTCCAAGGTCGTCATCGAACCGATGCTGACGGATCAATGGTTCGTTGAGACCGACAAAATTGTGAAACCCGCGCTGGACGCGGTGCGCGACGGCACCGTCAAAATCCTGCCGGAGTCGGGCGAGAAAACGTATTACCACTGGCTCGAAAACATCGAACCATGGTGCATCTCGCGCCAGCTGTGGTGGGGACACCAGATTCCGGTTTGGTATGGGCCACAATTAGGCGAAGATGGTAGTCTGTTTGCACCTTCCGGGCAGCATGCTCGAAACGATCGAAGTCACGTGCATTATCCGTTCTGCGCCAGTACCCAAGAGGGTGCTGAAAAGTTAGCCCGGGACTACTACGGTAAAGAGTGGTCCAATTATGAGTTCTGCTTCTATGGCTCCGAGCAAGAACTCTTGGAAAACGCAGAGAAAGACATGAGCGACGCAAGGATACCACTCTACCGCGACCCCGACGTCCTCGACACATGGTTCTCCTCCGGTCTTTGGCCCATCGGTACGCTCGGCTGGCCAGAGGACACACCCGAACTGCAAAAATACTTCCCCACCTCCGACCTCATCACAGGTCAGGACATTCTGTTCTTCTGGGTCGCGCGGATGATGATGATGCAGCTCGCCGTTGTCGATCAAATCCCGTTCGACACCATCTACCTCCACGGCCTCGTGCGCGACGCCAAGGGCAAAAAGATGAGCAAGTCGACCGGCAACGTCATCGACCCGCTCGATATCATCGACGAATACGGCGCCGACGCGTTAAGGTTTACGAACGCGGCGATGGCGTCCTTGGGCGGTGCTCTCAAGCTCGATACATCGCGCATCGCCGGATACCGTAATTTCGGGACAAAGCTTTGGAATGCTTGCCGTTTTGCCGAATTGAATGGGGCCTTCGGTACGGATCGCGCCCATACCGGACCCATACCAGACCCATACCCGACCCATATCACCCAATCGGTGAACAAATGGATCATCGGGGAAACCGCGCGCACCTTGGCTGACGTCAATTCCGCACTTGAAACGTATCGGTTTAACGATGCCGCCGACGCCCTTTATAAATTCGTCTGGGGCAAGGTGTGCGACTGGTATGTCGAACTGTCCAAGCCCCTGCTTATGGATGGATCGGACGCAGAAAAAGAAGAAACTCAAAGGGTTATGCACTGGATTCTGTCCCAATGCCTGATCCTGATGCACCCGATCATGCCCTTCATCACCGAAGAACTGTGGGCACTTGATGGCAACGACACGCTTCTGGCCCATCAGGACTGGCCGGAACTGGACCTTGATCTGGTCGATGATACGGCCGACGCCGAAATGTCATGGGTCATCCAAGTGATTGAAAACATTCGATCAACCCGCGCCCAAATGAATGTACCTGCAGGCCTCTACGTGCCCCTGATCCAGACCGAGGCCGACGCCGCGGCGCGCACCGCTTGGGCAGGCAACGAGGCTTTGATCAAACGCCTCGCACGGGTGGATTCCCTCACCGAAGGCACGGCCCCCAAAGGGTCGCTGACCGTGGGCACAAAAGGCGCGACATTCGCCTTGCCACTGGCCGACATCATCGATGTAGACGCCGAAAAGGCCCGCATTACCAAAGCCTTGGGCAAAGTCGAAAAAGAGGCGGGCGGCCTGCGCGGGCGTCTGGGCAACCCGAAATTCGCAGCAAACGCCAGCGCGGACGTCGTTGAAGAAGCCAAGGCAAATCTGGCGTTGCGCGACGAAGAAATCGCACAGCTCAGCGCCGCCCTCGCCCAGTTGAACGAGATTTAGGCTTCATCTAGGCTGATAAACTCTCCCCGAAGGGCCTCGTTCCGCAGGCTGTTCGGGGCTTATGGCACGACCCGTTCCACGGCACGCATCATGCCAAGACCTTTGTCATAAACCAGCGTCAGGATGCGGCGTCCACCACCTGTGCGGGCAATCGGGGCAACTGCGCGCACACCAAAGGCGGCACCGGTTGTCGCCATAAATCCACGTCTTGTTAGTTTGGGCATAACATTCCCTCCTCTAAAAGAGATGGTGACTGCGTTAACTCTTTTCAAAGGGGAAGGAAGGCCGCAAACTCCCCCCATGTCCGAAAGACCAGATCAAAACCCGCTCCTGACGCCGCTTGCCGCGTCCCTTCCCTCCACCGTCCCGTTTGTCGGCCCCGAAGCCCAGGAACGCGCCGCAGCTGCGCCGTTCAAGGCCCGCCTTGGCGCAAACGAAAGCACCTTTGGCCCATCCCCCAACGCCATCCGCGCCATGCGCCAATCGGTCAAGGAAACATGGATGTATGGCGATCCCGAAAGCCACGATTTGCGCGCCGCACTGGCCACACATCTGGACGTTGGAATGGATGAAATCGTCGTGGGCGCCGGAATTGACGGCCTGCTGGACAGTCTGGTGCGCCTGACGGTGACGACCGGAACGCCTGTTGTGACGAGCGCGGGGGCTTATCCAACTTTTAACTATCATGTGACAGGATATGGCGGAACGATCCACACGGTTGCCTACACCGCCGATTTCGAAGACCCCGATCATTTGATCGCCAAAGCGCGACAGGTTGGCGCAAAACTGATTTATATGTCCAATCCGGACAATCCGATGGGCACCGTTCACACGGCGGCCACGATCCAGCGGATGATAGAAGGATTGCCCGAAAACTGTCTTTTGGTTCTGGATGAGGCTTATATCGAACTTGCCCCGAACGGCACCGCGCCGCCGTTGAACACCAGCGACAGCCGCGTCATTCGGATGCGGACCTTTTCAAAGGGGTACGGAATGGCAGGTGCACGGGTTGGGTATGCTGTCGGGCATGCGTCCCTGATTGGCGCGTTCAACCGCGTGCGCAACCATTTCGGGATGAGCAGGGTCAGCCAAATCGGCGCATTGGCCGCGCTCGCCGATCAGGATTGGCTTGCCGATGTGCGCGATAAGGTCGAGGCATCGCGCCAGACCTTATATCAAATCGCCGAAGATAACGGGCTGATCGCCATTCCGTCGGCCACCAATTTCGTCACCATAGACTGCGGGCGCGACGGCGCATTTGCGCGGGCGGTTCTGGCCAGTCTTGTTGCCCAAGGCGTGTTCGTGCGGATGCCCTTTGTGACCCCGCAAGATCGCTGCATCCGGATTTCGTGTAGTGTTCCCAAAGACATGGCACTGGTCAGCAAAGCCTTGCCCAAGGCATTGGCGGACGCACAAAAGGTTTAGGTGATTTTTCAGGAATCGGGGTTAAGATCGCGGTGCACGATCACCCGAGGAGCCGACATGCGCCACTACCCCCAGAAGGTTGAAAACTACACCAATGCCTTTTTGATCACGGCAGGGCTGACGTTGTTCATGGCGTTTTTCACGCTCGCCGCGCTCAAAGGGATCGTCTGGGTGATATTATCCGCAGCACTTATCGATGCTGTTATCCGCGCGGGCGATACGCGGTTGCGCGCCAGCGAGGTCCGCGAGGACAGCTGACGCCGCTTCGAGCGCACCTTTGCCATGCGCGATGCCCAGCGCCTTAAGCCCTGCATCAATCGTACCCAAAAACCCCAATACCATATGGCCGTTGACGTGGCCCATGTGACCCAATCGAAAAAACGCTGACGCCGGTGTGCGGCCCAAACCAATGCCCAGCGTCACGCCCATCGCGTCTTCGCACCATGCACGCAGGGCATCGCCCTGACCCTCATCCAGACGCAGCGATGTGACAGCGCGCGACCGTTGCGCAACGTCAGCCACGTTGATCGCCAGCGGTCCGTCCAAGGACCACGCATCGATCGCCGCCCAGATCGCCTTGGCCAAACCTTCATGGCGCGCCCAAATGTTGGACAGCCCTTCTTCTTTGATCATGTCGAGCGCCTCGCGCAGCCCATAAAGGTGGTGCGTCGGGGCCGTTCCATCAAAGAACTGCCAGTATTCCTCACCGCTTGCGCGGGGGCGCCAATCCCAATAGCGCGACACGCGTTTCATGTCGCCCCTCACGCGGTCGGCTTTGTCGTTGAACCACACAAACCCGATGCCCGGTGGTGTCATCAGACCCTTCTGGGACGCCGCGACGGTGATATCCACGCCCCACTCATCCATTTGAAATTCATCACAGCCCAGCGACGCAATGCAATCACACATCAACAATGCGTCGTGGCCTACTTTATCAAGAACACCACGCAGGCCTTTGATATCGTTCAAAACCCCCGTGGACGTATCCACCAGAACAGTCAGGATCGCCTTGATCTTGCCGCCTGTGTCAGCCTTTAGCGCGGCTTCAACCTGCGCGAGGTCAACCGCGTCGCTGTCGCCGAAATCAATCGTTTCAACCTGCGCGCCAAGACTGTCGGCCATCTCGCCCCAGCCGACGCAAAAACGCCCAGTGGCCAGAACCAACACAGTGTCGCCTTCGGCAATGACGTTCGACAACGCGGCCTCCCAAACGCCGTGGCCGTTGGCGATATAGATCGCCACATCGTGCTTTGTGCCTGCGACGGCCTTCAGGTCCGGGAACAGGCTTCGGGTGACGTCGTGCAATTCGCCGGTGTAGATATTTGGCGCAGGCCTATGCATTGCGCGCAACACGCGGTCGGGCATCACCGATGGTCCGGGAATAGCGAGGTAAGTCAAACCATTGGCAAACATGCAAAGCGTCCTTATGTGCGGCCCTTGATGAGAGACTATCCAAGTGCTGAGGCGCGTCAATGCCACCCTTTCACCAACGGGTGTTTACGCGTACATAAAATCAACGCTTTAGCAGGAACCCTTGCATGACCACCCCAATCGAACCCGAACAACGCACCAGCGTCCCCATGATGAAATGGCTATGGAGCGAATATCTAAGCCACCACAAAGGCTGGCTGGCGGTTGCCGTTGTGTTGATGGTCACCGAAGGTCTGACGTTCGGTTCTCTCAGCATTATGATGCAACCTATGTTTGACCGCATCTTTGTGGGCGGCGAAACCGGCAGTATCTGGTTGGTCGGACTTCTTATCTTGGCGATTTTTCTGATCCGTGCGGTGACCGCCCTGGGCCAACGTGTGATCATGAAATACGTGTCCGAAAAAAGCGGCGCGGCAATGCGATCAGACCTTATGGATCACCTGATCGGGCTTGATACGGCCTATCACCAGATCCACCCACCCGGCCAGCTGATCGAACGTGTGCAGGGCGATGTGCAGGCGCTTAGCGGTGTGTGGACGTCCCTTGTGACCGGCGTCGCACGCGATTTCGTCGCCGTTATTGGTTTGTTTTCTGTTGCCATGTGGATTGACTGGCAATGGATGTTGATTGCAATGCTGGGCATTCCTGTTGTGGTTATCCCGTCCTTCGCGTTGCAATCTTTCGTGCGTCGCAAGGCCCGTATCGCGCGCGAAGTGTCCGCGGATATGTCCACCCGTCTGGACGAGGTGTTTCACGGCATATCACAAATCAAGCTCAACAGCCTTGAGGACTATCAGGCCAAAAGATACCAGCGCCTGATGAAACGCCGCGTCAGCACCGAAACAGAGGCGTCGTTCGGCCAAGGCCTGATGTCCAGCACGGTCGATATCATGGCGGGCTTGGGCTTTTTGGCGGTCATCATCTACGGCGGGTCCGAAATTATTGACGGCGAAAAGACAGTCGGCCAGTTCATGTCGTTCTTCACGGCAATGGCGATCGCGTTTGATCCGCTGCGCCGGCTCGCCAATATTGCAGGGCTGTGGCAGGCTGCGGCCGCCGCGATTGACCGTTTGCTGGACGTGTTTGACACCAAGGCGACGGTGGTGTCGCCACCCGCCCCCGTCTTGCCGCCGATGGATGCGCCGCGCGTCCAATTTGATAACGTCCATCTGAATTACGGTGAACTTCCCGTGCTGAACGGGGCATCCTTCATCGCCGAAGCAGGCCAGACAACCGCACTGGTGGGGGCATCCGGCGCGGGCAAAAGCACGTTGTTCAATGTGCTGACACGTCTGGTTGAACCCCAATCTGGCAAAGTCCTGTTGAATGACACACAGATCGAAACCGTCGCGCTTGATGCCTTGCGCGCCCGGATTTCTACCGTGTCCCAAGACGCAGCACTGTTTGACGAAACCCTGCGCGACAATATCCTTTTGGGGCGCACGGACGTGGATGATGACCAATTGCAGGCCACCCTGACTGCCGCCCATGTCGCGGATTTCCTGCCCAATCTGCCCAACGGGTTGCAAAGCCCCGCAGGTCCGCGCGGGTCAAACCTGTCGGGCGGCCAACGCCAGCGCGTCGCCATTGCGCGGGCTTTGCTGCGCGACACGCCGATCTTGTTGCTGGACGAAGCGACCAGCGCATTGGACACAAAATCAGAAGCCATCGTGCAAAGCGCGCTTGATACGCTCGCACAAGGGCGCACGACGCTGGTGATCGCACACCGCCTGTCCACCATTCAAAACGCCCATAAGATCGTGGTGATGGACCAAGGCCGCGTTGTAGATGAAGGCACTCATGATGCCCTGCTGGCCCGTGGCGGGCTTTATGCCGATCTGTACCGTTTGCAGTTTCGCGACGGCAAACAAGTCAGCGAACAACCCCGCCGCCCGCGCAAGGCCACCAAAACATACAAGGCGGATCAACCGAAACGATCTTTCCTCGCGCGCCTTTTCAGACGTCCTGCGGGTTCTTAAGTACCTCTCATGACTGATCGTACCCTCATCGGCCTGACGGGCCCCGACGCCGCCGATTTGTTGCAGGGATTGGTGACAAACGATGTGACCAAATCGCGCGACGCGCTGGTCTATGCCGCCCTGCTCACGCCGCAGGGCAAATACATTGCCGACTTTTTCATCACGACGCGCGGTGACACGATCCTGATTGATGTTGCAACGTCCCACGCCCCGACGCTGGCGCAGCGCCTTGCGATGTATCGCCTCCGCGCAGATGTGCAGATCGACGAAATGCCCTTGGTCGTGTCGCGCGGCACAGGTCCGGCCCCTGACGGTGCCCTGCCCGATCCGCGCCATCCTGATCTGGGGTGGCGGATGTATTCAGACACAAACCAGTCGGATGATACCGATTGGGACGCCTTGCGCGTGGCCCATATCATCCCCGAAACCGGGATCGAGCTGACACCGGACACCTATATCCTTGAGGCCGGGTTTGAACGCCTCAACGGGGTGGATTTCAAAAAAGGCTGCTATGTCGGCCAGGAAATCGCCGCACGGATGAAGCACAAGACAGAACTGAAAAAGGGCCTGACCCAAGTCGAGATTGAGGGCAGCGCCCCCATGGGGTCCGATATCACCGCAGACGGGAAACCGGCAGGCACTTTGTTTACACAAAGCGATGGTCGCGCGTTGGCACACCTTCGGTTTGATCGCGCAACAGGCGACATGAAAGCAGGCGACGCATTGCTGCGCCGCCCGTAAATCCGTTTGCCGAAAACGTCGTTGTTACGCACGTTCGGAATATTCCATCGTTTCGGTATCGACGATGATATCCGTATCCTGCCCGACAAACGGCGGCACCATCACACGCACACCATTGTCCAGAATTGCGGGCTTGAACGAATTGGCCGCGGTCTGTCCTTTTACCACTGGTTCGGTCTCAACGATCCGGCAGGTGACTTTTTGCGGCAGACGCGCGTTCAGCGCTTCGTCTTCGTGGAATTCTACAACGGCGATCATCCCGTCTTGCAGGAACGGGCGGCGTTCGCCCAACAGCTCGGACGGGAGTTCGATCTGCTCGTAGGTTTCGGTGTCCATGAACGTCAACATTCCATCCGTCTCGTAGAGGAATTGTTGATCTTTTTGCTCCAAACGGACCTTCTCAACTTTGTCGGCGGACCGGAAGCGTTCGTTTAGCTTGGAACCATTGCGCAGGTTGCGCAGTTCTACTTGTGCGAACGCACCACCCTTACCAGGTTTTACATGATCCGTTTTGACTGCGACCCAAAGGCCACCATTGTGCTCAAGCACGTTACCAATGCGGATTTCGTTGCCGTTAATCTTTGCCATGCTCAAATGTGTCCAAATGATGTCAAAAGGTTGAAGGAAGTTTAACGGACCCTATATCTTGGGTCGCAACACCGCGCAAGCCAACCAGATACTGTTTACTGAGAGTCGCAGGTATGCCATAAACGCATGGCTGCCATTCCAAATGAAGAACCCCGAATCGGGCGGATACAGGGCATAAGTGCCATCACGCCAGATACAAGGCTAATAACAACAAGGACCGAATATGCGAGATTTCGTCGACGGCACAGCATTCAACAACGAACAAGGCAACCGCGCACGCAAGCTATTTGCGGCTGTGGTCTTGGCCGCGTTGGATGACGCGATTGCAGACGACAAGAAGTATGGCAACGGACCAGAACAGATCGCACGCTGGGCCCGGTCCCGCGATGGTCGCGAAGTATTGTCCTGTGCTGGCATCGACCCCAACGAACGCGTTGTGACAGGTCTGATGGACTTCGTAGGCAAAGGTGTTCGCACCTCCGTGGCGCTGTCACGTGAAGAAAGCGAACGTCGTGCAGTGGCCGAAGCCGCTGAACTCGAAAGCCAAGCCGCTTAATCGTTTCCAAAGTTTAGACTGCCAAAGAACGCGGCCCTCTGCTCGGGGTCGCGTTTTTCTTTTGCGATATTGCGGTTACGTCCCGACCCCGACAACCCAAGCGTAAGCAACAGGCACCTGCAACAGGCCGAACACGCCGATGACGGCGCGCATGGCCGATCCCCTATACCGCTGACTTAGCCACGCGCACACGCCCCACGACACGAGAACCTCGATCGGGGTCAAGATGCGCCCAAAGTGTGCAGGGTCCCAATAACTTACCGGGCTTTCGAATATCCAATTCGTGATCGGCCAGAAATGCGCGCGGCCATCATCATGATGTAGCGGAAAATCCAACCCGATATGGAGCAACGCGGACCCCGCCAACGCAACGATCCACGCACGGCGCAGCGCCAGCCCCAAGGCCAACACCATCCCCCACACCAAAAAAGAATTGTCTATTCGAAAGACGCTTTGCCACGCGTCCGAAAAATACATTTCGCCGAAGACGACCTGCGGATCGGTGCCAAGGATCAACAAATGCGTGCCCGCCAACAGATAAAGCGACAGATCCGGGATCGCCGCCCCAGCAATCGCTGCGGCCGTTATCTTTGGCGCGTCAGGGCGTCCGAACGCGGCCATCCCGAAAATCAGATGCGTCGGTGTATACATGCTCTTCCCCTTACCTACGCGCCTGCTAGACACGTACCGTGGAGGATGCGCATGGCGAAGGCAATCATGATCCAAGGGGCGGGATCCAATGTGGGGAAATCCATGTTGGTGGCTGGCATCGCGCGCGCAGCCGTGCGCCGTGGTTTGTCGGTTGCCCCCTTCAAACCGCAGAACATGTCTAACAATGCCGCCGTGACGACGGATGGTGGTGAAATTGGCCGCGCACAGGCACTGCAGGCGCGGGCCTGCGGGCTTGAACCGCACACCGATATGAATCCCGTCTTGCTCAAGCCTGAAACGGATGTGGGTGCGCAGGTGATCGTGCAAGGCAAACGGTTCGCCACAATGAAAGCACGTGAATACGGGACGCGTAAGGCCGACCTGATCCCGCGTGTTCTCGAAAGTTATCACCGCCTTGCGGCTGCACATGATCTTATCGTGATAGAGGGCGCAGGATCACCGGCTGAGGTGAATTTGCGCGCAGGCGACATTGCCAACATGGGCTTTGCAGAGGCAGCGGATTGCCCTGTCATCCTTGTCGGCGACATCGACCGCGGCGGTGTGATTGCGCAATTGGTTGGCACCGATGTTATCCTTCCTGACCATGACCGCGTGCGGATCAAAGGGTTTGCCATCAACAAATTTCGCGGTGACACGACGCTGTTCGCTGAAGGCATGACAGCAATCACCGATCATACCGGTTGGGTGCCGCTGGGGATTGTGCCGTGGTTTGCGGACGCATGGAAACTTCCTGCCGAAGACGTGATGGATGTGGCGACCCGCAAAGGTGGTGCGATCAAAATCGTCGTGCCCCGTCTGAACCGGATCGCCAATTTCGATGATCTTGATCCGCTGGCAGCCCAGCCTGATGTCACCGTTGAAATCATAGAGGCGGGACGCCCCCTGCCCGGCGATGCGGACCTCGTGCTGATCCCGGGGTCAAAATCCACCATTGCCGACCTCGCGCATTTTCGCGCGCAAGGGTGGGATACGGATTTGCTGGCCCACGTTCGGCGCGGTGGGCATGTCTTGGGGATTTGTGGCGGTTATCAAATGCTGGGTCGCGAAATTGCAGACCCCGAAGGCATTGAAGGCCCTGCAACCCGTGTGCGCGGGCTTGGGTTGCTGGATGTCACAACCGTGATGTCCGCGCAAAAGACTGTCACCCTCAGCAACGCAACCTATGACGCGACGGGCGATCCTGTGACAGGTTATGAAATCCATATTGGCGAAACGACGGGGCCGGACGGCCGCAACGGTTGGCTGACACTGGATAGTCGGCGCGCCGGTGCCGCAAGCGCCGATGGGCGCGTCAAAGGTTGCTATTTGCATGGGCTGTTCACGTCTGACGGATTTCGCAACGCCTATATGGCGGGCATCGGCGCGCCGGTTCAAACGATGCACTACGATGCGGGTGTCGATGCCACGCTTGACGCACTGGCTGACCACCTTGAGGCCCATTTGGACATTGACGGCCTGCTCAACCTCGCCGAAACTGTGCCGCTTTAGTCGAATTCCTGGCTGGATAGGATGCGGTAAATCTCACGGCGGACCAGTTTGCGCACGTTGCGTGTGATGCGTTCGCCCAGCGGGCCTGTCAGTTCTTCGCGCACGACTTCGGACACCAATTCGCGCAGGGCTTCTTCGTCCAGCGTCGCCCCGCCTGCTTCAAGCAGTCCATCAAGATCATCGTCACCGTATTCGTCAATCTGCTCAGCACTTTCGTCGGCATCTGTCGGGACGTCTTCGGCGTCTTGGTGGTCTGACGTAGTTGTTTCGACGCCCTGCTGTGCGTCTTCGTGGTTTTCATCGTCATGGACGGCGTCGTCTTCGGTTTCATCGCTGATGTCGGCATCTTCGATCGCGTCCACATCACGCGCCGTGGCACCAGGCCAAGCGATTGTTTCAGACAC
Source organism: Octadecabacter dasysiphoniae (assembly GCF_021532615.1). GTDB lineage: Bacteria > Pseudomonadota > Alphaproteobacteria > Rhodobacterales > Rhodobacteraceae > Octadecabacter > Octadecabacter dasysiphoniae. Next base: position 514,268 of record NZ_JAKGAQ010000001.1, on the reverse strand, counting down.
CGCTTCGCTGCCGTCCGGTTCATAATCATCGTCACCAGCACTGATCGCCGCTTCGAGTTCGGCTATCGTTGCGACAAGGCCGGAACGATCTGTCGCGGACGGCGCGCTATCGTCCGGGGATGGGTCATCATCGACGTCTTCGAAAACCATTTCCGTCAGCGGCAGCGGGGCCTCGTCCACATCGCTTTCGGCTTCGGGCTCGGGCTGCTGGTCCGGCCAGTCTTCTTCGTGCCACTCGTCGTCGCCATCATCATTTGCATCGTCTTGGGGCGCATGATCGGCGTCGCGGGGTTCATTGTCCCCATCCACCACAAGAAATGCGGGCGTCAGTACCAGACGATCCGACAAATCGTTTTGCGGTGTCGATTCGGGGGCTTCTTCGGCTTCGGATTGTGGTGCCTTATCGGTCGCCTCAACCGGGGCCGGATCACGCGTACGCGCCTTATCTCCATCGCTTACAAGGCGACGGATGGACGACAAGACGTCTTCGATTTCTACGTTCGTCACGGGATCGGACATTGTTTATCCTGCTTTGGCCTCAGGTGTACTGTTTACCCTGCCGAAACAATCCAAACAACAGATAGTCGGGATTTGATCAACTAAACTGTTATCTATTCGCCAATGGATTCCAGAACACGATCCAGCGCCTGACCTTGGCGCGATACCGTTGCCGGCGCGTCGCGCACGAGGTTGTAATAGGCTGTCGGATCATAGGATTGCACGCCGAGGTTCAGGTGTTCCGCCGTCAGCAGGCCCATAGACGCCAATACCTGATAGCTGGCTACGACCTCATCCGCTTGCGCAGAAATCGCGTTTGCCTGCGCATCCAGCAGTTCTTGTTCCGCGTTCAACACATCAAGCGTGGTCCGCGCACCCAATGTGGCTTCTTCGCGCACACCACGAAATGCTGTGCGGGCTGCAGTAACTTGCAGGGTCGAAGCATCGCGGCTGGCCCGGGCCACCGACAAAAGCGCATAGGCATTGCCCACATTCTGGCTGATGGTTTGGGACGTGATCAAAAGGGACGCACGGGATGCATCTCGACGTGCCTGCGCCTGTCGAATAATCGATTGCAGCTGGCCGCCCTGATAAATCGTGCCGCCATAGGTCAGGCTTAGTTGACGGGTGGCATCACCGGTGTCGTTCAAACCCAATGTTCCGCTCAACCCCACAGTGGGGTTTAGCGCCGCTTGGGCACGACGGATGTTAAGTTCTGCGGCGGACACGGCATGCTGCGCGCCCAGCGCATCGGGATGGCGGCGCACCGCAAAGGCCCGCGCGGCCTCAAGATCTTGTTGCACATCCGCAGGGCTGACCACGGCCAAACGGCCCGGCACACGCCCGACCGCCGCGCGATATTCTTCGTTGGCCTGCACAAGACCACCTTCGGCTGCGGCCAAAAGGCTGCGCGCGGCGGCAAGGCGGGCTTCGGCCAAGGACACATCTGTGCGCGTCACTTCACCGACTTCAAACCGGTCCCGTGCTGCGCGCAATTCCTGAGTGATCACACCGACATTGCTGCGGCGCAGGGCCAGAAATTCAGACGCGCGACGCACTTCCATATAGGCAGACACGGTGCGAAACAGGACTTGCTGTTCAACCTGAACAAGACCTTGGCGCGTTTGCAGCACCAGTTCTTTTTGCGCTTCGGTTGCCAGTGCGCTTGCGCCACCATCATGCAACAAAAGGCTCGCCGTGACGGAAATCGTCCCATCAAGGCTGTCTGACAAGCTGTTTGTCGTTGCCGCAGATGACGTCGCATAAATCGCCTGCGCCTGCCACGTGATCACGGGACGCAATGCAGCCAATGACTGTGCAACATCCTCGTCTGCGGCCCGCAACAACGCACGGTTTTGATCCAGCAGGCCGGAATTGTGGTAGGTGTCACGCAACGCATCGCCAAGGCTTTCTGCACTGACAGGCAATGCGGATACAGTTGCAGCAAAACACATTGCAAGGAACGTCCGGCAGCTGGTCATGATCAAGTCCCCGTTTAGAATTACTCGGGGCGGCCCATGCGGCCCCTACCGTTGAAGTTGTTTAAAACGTAAATGCCGCGTCTTTGGCAAAACCGGGCAACACAGGCGCACCTGCATTAAACGACATGCGCCAGTTGACGATGCCGTCAATCTTGCGGCCCACACGGACCACGCCCAACGCACCCTCGGCAAAAATTGCCGCGATGCGCCCGCCCTCCTTGATCTGTGCCAACAACGCGTCAGGAATGGTTTCCACAGCACCTTGCAGAATAATCACATCGTAGGGGCCATTTTTCGCCGCACCTTCGACCAGGGGTGCTTCGAACACCGCCGCATTGTCTACGCCGTGGGATGACAAGATTTGCTGCGCCTCTTCGGCGCGGGCCGCGTCATCCTCAACAGCGACGACAAAATCAGCAAGCTGCGCCAGAACCGCCGTTGAATAGCCAAACCCGCATCCAAGATCGAGCACAACATCGCTGGGCTGCACATCAAGCGCGTCCAGCATCTTCGCCAATGTGCGTGGTTCAAGCAGAACACGATCGCCGCCAATCGCAATGTTTTCGCCAACGTAGGCCGCATCGCGCTTATCGTCCGGCACATAGTCTTCGCGCGGAATATGAAGCAGGGCTTCGATGATCGGGAATTTGGTAACATCAGACGGGCGGACCTGTGTGTCGACCATCAGATTTCTGCGGTTTTGGTAGTTGGCCACGAGCTAAACTCTTTCGTTCAGATTCTACCTGTTCTTCATGCCACAGCGCAGTGGCGTGGGCAACGGCCCTTTGCGCGACATTTGCACAACCGCCCAAGTCAACCAATTCCCCCATTGAACCCGGCGCCGTTGGCCGCTAAACGCAGCCCAGACCACAAGGCGGCGAGTTGGCGGAGTGGTTACGCAGCGGATTGCAAATCCGTGTACAGGAGTTCGATTCTCCTACTCGCCTCCAATAAAAACAATGGGTTACGAATTTTCCTGCTCATTGGGTATCACCTCTGGTATCAGTTTCACGTTCTGTGCCTGTTCTGTTCGGGGTCATTTGCGCTTTGCTACCGCCTGTCGCGCCCGCATGATTTGCCGCGCCTCACCCGCATATTTGATGATCATCTCTTTGGATGTGTGGCCGCTGTAGCTGGCGATTTCATCGTCAGTGCATCCCGCCCACGCCAATTCCATCACGCCGCGATACCGCAAGGCGTGTTGGTCATGGGCCATCAGGCCTAACCGCTTACGCTCGCGCACCATGACACGGGCCATCGCGTGATAGTCCATTTTGGAACCGTTAGCGCGCGTCAGGATGTGGCGCGATGGGTGGGGCGCGAACCCCAGATCGGCCTTCGCACCGTCCAGTGCCGCCTTGAGTGCAATCGTGCAGGGCAGTGACAGGACGGTATCTGTCTTATTCTGGCGCAGTTTAAGGGTATCGCCGTCATAGTCGCCCCATTGAAAATCCACCCAGTCGCCGGGACGCTGCACACTTCCGACACCAATCTCAAAAATCAGACGAGGCAATGGCGCGCCCTCTTCCCGCATCTTCTCAACAGCCCAATCGGTCCATGGCAAGTGTGGCTTCTTGCGACCTTCTGGAACTTTGAGCTGTTCTATTTCGGTTGCAGGATTGTCGTCACGCCAACGCTTTCGGATCGCCAACTTGCACAACATGCTGATCGCTGTGGGAAGGTAATTGGCAAACCTGACCCGATGGCGATTTTGGTCCATCGCCTCGTAGATATCGGCTTGGGTTAGCCGAGACACATCCATATTGCCGATTTTTTCGGTCAGATATTCGAAGGCATTTTCAAGGTCACCTCGGTAGCGGGGGGAAAACCCGGCCCACTTGTCTGTTTCTCGCATTGCGCCGATGAGCGCAGTCCACGACGTTTTTACATTAGCCTTTTTGCCACTTAAAATTTCCCAATATTGGCGGTCGAATTCAGCCGTACCCTCTTCAGCAGTGATACGTCCCAGATAAATCATCTTCCCGTTGACGCTCTTGCGCACATACCAACGGCCGGACGGATGCCGCCAAAGGTATTTCTTGCGTCGGCCTACCACTGAATTTGATCCCATAGCTCTGCCACATCCCCCGCTGAAATTCGTTTGAGGACCTCAGTATCCCAACGAACAACGCCGGGCGCAATTTCATGCCCCGGCGGTAGGTGACCTTCATCGACCAAAGCCTTGAACTCGTTTGTCCGCAGATCGAGCAACCGCGCGGCAGTGGTCTCACTGGCCATGATGGGTGTGTGCCGCGTCATTTGTCTGCCCCCATTTCTTGGCCTGCTCTGCATCGCGCCGGCTTTTGCGCTTTGACCGTGAATTGAGAGACATACTTCTCCCAAGCGCCGCTGGGAATCTTCGGGTTGCGCTGTCCAGGTGCGGTAAAAATATGATCCAGCATATCCTCGCGGATCAGATATCGGATGTTGGTCACGGGCAGGCCTACCCGATCGGCCAGTTCTTTCGGTGTTTCGAGTGGTTTGGTCACGGCTCACCTTTCCGTTGGATTCTACTTCTGAACAATGCAAGAGTGAACAAAATCGCCCTGAACACAACCAAAGTGCACTATTAGTCACTTTTAATAACCAAAGGTGCATCTTGTCAACTGACTTGTCTGGAATCGGCCTGCGACTGAGAGAAATTCGCAAGGACAATGACCTGACGCAGCCCGTCATGGCCGCCGCAATCGACGTGTCAGACCGCACCTACAAATACTACGAACAAGAAAAACGTGAGATTCCCGCATTAGCCGCAGTCAAGATTAGTGAAGCGTTCGCCATTAACTTAGAGTGGTTACTGACGGGAGTCGGCAAGGCTCACAAAAGCAACGATCCAGAACTGGCGGAAGCCTGCGCGATTGCTGTCCTTACCGAAAACGAGGGACGAGAGGCAGGTTTGCCAATAGCCAAGCTTGGCAAGATAATTGGCTTTGTCGCCGCCCAGTCCGCTCAAACTGGCGAGACGCCAGCGCAGGTTACCTGCAAATATTTCGACACACTCTAGAAAGGAACGCCGACATGACTGACACATATCACCAGCCCAAAGTCGCAAAATCTGATTTGGATCCTTGCGACCAAGAGGTTCTTACCTTTGCGCGGCAAGTTGGCATTTCGGGCGCGTTCTTGTTTTTTGGTGGCGTGATTGCACTGATTGCCACGTCAGGTCAGGCAACTTGGGACATTGCGCGTTCCCTCTACTTCGCCATGGTGGTGCTCGGCCCCGTGGGCATAGTCATCGCACAAAGACTTCTGCGCATATTGATGAAGCACCGGCGCAAAGAACTTTCGATTTTTGATCGGTAAGACGTCGGTCGCTAACCAAGAAAGCAACAACAAAAAGACGGAGCAGACAATATGGCAAGGGTGGCCACCAACAAGACGCTGCAGCAAGCGCGCAAAGCTAAAAGTGACGAATTTTACACACGCCTTGCTGATGTTGAAAAAGAGCTGAAGCACTATCGCCATCACTTTGAAGGTAAAGTTGTGTTATGCAACTGCGATGATCCGCGCATCAGCAACTTCTTTCACTACTTTTCCTATAACTTTGAAAAGCTCGGCCTAAAGAAGTTGATCACGACCTGCTACAAAAGTCAGGATATGGAGTTGTTCAGTCGCCATGATAATGAGGCGGCGATTTACCTTGAGTATGAAGGCGACAAGAATCAAAATAAGGTCCCTGACTTAGAAGAAATTGGTATCAAGACGCTCAATGGTGACGGCGATTTTCGCAGCGTGGAATGTGTCGAGCTGCTCAAGGAAGCCGATATCGTTGTGACAAACCCCCCGTTCTCGCTTTTCCGCGAATATGTTGCGCAACTGGTAGAGCACGACAAGAAGTTTCTTGTGGTTGGGACGTGGAACGCGATTGCTTACAAGGACATTTTCAGCCTGCTGAAAGATGACAAGCTCTGGATCGGAATTAACAGCAATCGAAATTTTTCTGGCTTCATTGTCCCAGACCATTATCCATTGCACGGGACGGAAGCACGCATGGACGAGCATGGCAATCGGGTCGTTTCTTCCAACAACACCTGCTGGTTTACCAACCTAGACAACTCAAAACGGCACGAAGTCCTGCCGCTTTACAAGACGTATGACCCCGCCTCCTATCCAAAATACGATAATTTTGACGCCATCGAAGTCTCAAAGACAAATGAGATCCCCACAGACTATGAAGGCCTGATGGGTGTGCCGATCACCTTCATGAATAAATACAACCCTGATCAGTTTTCGATACTTGGCATTGATCGGGTGCTAGTCGAAGAACAAACGGGGAGAGTTAGCCGCTTTCGCATAAACGGAAAAGAAATTTACGCCAGAATAGTAATAAAGAACAAAGCACTATGAAGATTATCCTGAAAGAAATCACTGTCCGAGAGCTAAGCGGAAGCTATACAGACAATACCGAAGGCGGCGTCACGGGCTACGGCGGCAAGCTGGATATCCGGCCACCTTTCCAACGTGAATTCGTTTATAAAGACGCTCAGCGCGATGCTGTGATCGACACTGCTTCCAAGGGCTTCCCCTTGAATGTCATGTATTGGTCTGTGCGCGAAAATGGTGAGTTCGAGATCATCGATGGCCAACAGCGCACAATCTCGCTGTGCCAGTATGTCCAAGGCGATTTTTCGGTTCAGTTCGGCACAATCAAAGAAAAGCGCGCATTTCACAATCTGCAGGATGATGAACAGGAAAAGCTGCTCGACTACCCGCTGACAGTCTACCAATGCAGCGGCACCGACACAGAAAAACTTGAATGGTTCAAAACCATCAACATCGCGGGCGAGCAACTTACCAACCAAGAGCTGCGCAACGCGGTCTACCATGGTGAATGGGTCACAGACGCCAAAAAGTGGTTCAGCCGCCCAAACTGCCCCGCACAGGCTATCGGCTCAAACTATCTGACAGGCTCCGCGATCCGACAAGATTACCTTGAAACGGCAATTATGTGGCACGCACCGGGTGGCGACATAGAGCAATACATGTCGGACCATCAAAAGCAGCAGTCAGCCAAAGAACTTTGGGACTATTTCCAAGCTGTCATCGAATGGGCGCAGGCCTGTTTTCCCAAGTATCGCAAACAGATGAAGGGTGTTCCGTGGGGGCCGCTTTACAACGAATATGGCCCCGCAGTTATCGATGCTGCAAAGGCAGAAGATGAGGTCAAGCGTCTGCTTATTGATGATGATGTATCAGCCAAATCAGGCATTTACAGCTACATCTTCGACGGCAAGGAACGCCACCTAAGCATCCGTAAGTTCACCGAAAAAGATAGAACCGAGGCGTTTGAACGGCAAAACGGCGAATGCCCCGTCTGCAAACAGACCTTTCCGATTGAAGGGATGGAAGCCGACCACATCGATCCTTGGCACGCAGGGGGCAAAACAAACGCAGCCAACTGCCAAATGCTTTGCAAAGAAGACAATCGCAGGAAGTCCGGGGTATGATAGCGGATATGACCAAGGCGGAAAACAGGCTCGAAGAGGCATAACACATTGGCCCGAATAGATAAAATATCCATCAGCGGCTTTAAGAGCATTGCAAAGCTGAACCTCGACATCAAGGATATCAATGTCTTGATCGGGGGCAATGGGTCAGGCAAATCAAATTTTATTGGAGTTTTCAAGTTCCTCCGGGAAATCACCGAAGGCCGCTTAGAGAACTATGTTAAAAAATCTGGTGGGGCAGATTCTATTCTGCACTTTGGTTCGAAGCAAACCTCGGAGATTTCCCTTCACGTCTACCTCAACGATCATGTGGATCAGTACGAAATCTCTTTATCCCCAACAGTAGAGGATGGTTTGGTACCAACCTCAGAAACGGTCTATTTTTGGAAAAAAAATTCGTACCCACATCCCTATGCCGAAGGTTTGAGCAGTGCTGGCGCCGAAGCTGCAATTAGCTCAAAAAGCTCTGCTTCCGTTAGGGCGCACGTCCGAAGTGCCTTGCAAAGTTGGCGCGTGTACCATTTCCATGACACCAGCGACACATCACCTTTGAAGAAGACCGCGAACGTCGATGATAACAGGTACTTCCGTGCCGACGGTGCGAACCTACCCGCTTTCCTCTATCTGCTGAAAACAAAGCACGAGGAAGAATATCGAATGATCCGGAATACTATCCGGCGCATTGCTCCTTTCTTCGATGATTTCGTGCTTGAGCCAAGATCGCTAGACGAAGATAGAATTCGATTGGAGTGGATGCACCGTGGGACGGAGTCTTACTTTGATGTGTCCAGTTTTTCTGACGGCACACTTCGATTCATTGCGTTGACAATTCTTCTATTACAGCCGGAACAATACAAACCTTCGGTAATTCTATTGGACGAACCTGAACTGGGTCTGCATCCCTCAGCCATCACCGTTTTGGGAGCTTTGGTACGACAGGCTTCAAAAGACGTCCAAGTGATCATCTCGACGCAGTCGCCCATGCTGCTTGACATGTTTGAACCCGAAGAAGTCGTCGTGGTGCAACATGATGGAGGCGCATCCTCTTTTGAAAGGCTGGACAAATCAGACCTTGGAGAATGGCTTGATGACTACAGCCTTGGTGAACTTTGGGAAAAAAATGAAATTGGCGGAAGACCGGGCGGGCAATAACAAGTGACGCGCATCCTAGTTCATGTAGAAGGCCAGACCGAAGAAGAATTCGTCAATTCTGTCCTCGCGCCGCACCTTTACACTAAAGGGTTTACCGGGGTTTCAGCTCGTCTAGTTGGAAGGTCACGAATTCGAAAAAGGCGCGGTGGTGCCTGCCCTTGGGATTCAGTTCATACTGAGATTTCTAGACATCTGGCCCAAGATCAGGAAGCTTTTGGAACGACAATTGTTGACTACTATGCGCTGCCTGCGAATGAGCAGACGGGTTGGCCAGGACGGTCTGGTTGCGAGGCAATGGACGTCGCTGGAAAAGCTGCGCACATACAAGCCGCGCTCTCTGAAGATTTTGAATACCGCTACGGTGCGGTCATGGCCGCGAGGTTTATACCATTTGTGGCGATGTATGAGTTCGAAGGCCTCTTATTCAGCGACCCCACTTTAATGGCCAAGGGGATGGGCGAAAGTGCTATGGCAGCTGACTTTCAAGGGATCCGCGACGCATTCGAAACACCTGAGCACATCAACGACAGTCCAATTACGGCTCCTTCAAAGAGAATTAAGGCGCTCGTGCCCGGCTATAACAAGGTCCTTCACGGGAACGTTGCAGCACTGGACGTGACTCTAGCTCGAATGCGCGAAGAGTGCCCAGTTTTTTCCCAGTGGTTGACCAAGATAGAAAACCTACATTAGTCAGGTGTCCCGAGACTTAGTTCGAAACGAGCCAAAACCGTATCACGCGGTGAAAGCTTCACCGATCAAAATAGCTTTCAGCTCTCAAATAGGGCAAAGGGTCTTGACCAAGCGCAATCTGGTTGAGCGAAACGCTACACATGCTGTCTATCGTTCGGGGTGATTGAAAACGACATCCGTTCACGCTGCTTCAACCGCGATACCATTGCCAGCAAATTGTCAGCGCGTGGGTTTCCCTTGGCGCTGAGCATCCGCATCAGGCTCTTGGGGTCTTTGTCCATGTCTTGCGCCAAGGCCTCGAACCCCACCGTGGCGTTCACATAATCACGGAGCAGCACCTTACCCGTCTCCAAATCGTCGCTGAGCATCGCCTCAATGGCTTCACGGAACAGACCAGCGCGAAATTCAGGATCGCGCTCGGCGCGTGCCTTGATTGTGTCTTTGAAGTCTTTCGTCAGGGGCATGTTATTCGCCTTCCTCTTTGCGGGCCTTGTAGTCGTCCCAATATGCTTTGGCCTGCTCGATGTCCTTCGACTGGCGCTTCTTGGTGCCGCCACACAGCAGGATCACGAAGGTATCCCCGTCTTGCCCAAAATAGACACGGTAGCCGGGGCCGAAGGTGATGCGCCGCTCTGACACGCCTTGTCCGACTGGCTTCACGTCGCCAAGGTTTCCGGTCTCGATCCGTGCAAGCGCCGTTCGCACCTTCAATGCTGCCGCCGTATCCAGACCATTGAACCAATCATCAAACGGCGTTTTCCCCGCTTCGGTGACATAGACAACAAGCTTATTCATTACGGCCGTTGGTGACATATACGTTACCATTTGTCAATCGGTTTTGCCACATCAATGCGTCAACCTCCGGTCCATCTCGACCTCCCGCGCTTCTAGCTCTGTCTCAGCCTCTCTTCGGCGTCCTTCGCTAAGCTCAAGCTCCTGCTCAATTGTTCGTCCAGCGTCGCGTAGCTCGCTTCCTCGTTCAACAATCCACGCAATGCTTGCATTGATACGGCCTGCGAACGCACCAGCAGCGTCACGCATTGTGCGATACCATCCATCTGGCTCTGCATCCCGTTCGTCGAGCGTTCCTCTAATCCGCTCAATTCCTTTGCTGAGACCTCGCAGGCCGTCACCAACCGCTCGACGCAGGCGAGCAAGTCGCGTTCCAAGGCTGTCAGGGTTGCCGTCATTTAGTTCTCCTCGAGCTTGATGCAGGTCACTGATCTGCCGCCCAGCGTACAGCTCCTTAGTCGCGTCTTGGTCGGGTCCAGCACCAGCCATGTCCCGTCCTCCCTGTCGATCCGCGTCAGGCCCAGTTCGGTCAGTTCCGAGCGCGTCAGTTGTACCGTCCAAAGCCAGCTCGCGACCATCATCAAGGCGATCCCCGTCACGATTATCCCCGTGATGATCCAAGGTGAGAACGTCATCCAATTCTTGATCAGTTCGATTCGTTCCTCGAACAAGTTCCTGTTGTGAAACAGAAAGTGCGCCGTATCGTTCTTCATTGTATTTTGCGCGTCGTTCAACATGGTCCGCGAGGTCCGAACGAAGGCTGTCATGTGAGATGCCATCAAGTCTTCTTGTTCGGTTTGCATCTGCGTCAGTTTCATGCTCAGCCGCGATTTCTGCGTGTCGGGTTGTGGACCAGTTTTCATGGGTCAGGACGCCTTCAAGTTTGAACGGTTTCGTAAATTCAGGATCGCGGACACTGATTGATTTTGCGGCTTGGCGCGTGACCTCGAACCCTGTGTCTTCAAAGAACGCGACCATCGACGCGCGGTCGGTGATCAAGCCCGCGTCGATCTGGTCATAGAGCGCGGAAACGATGACCTGCCTCGCCTCGGCGCGGTCAGCACTTTCGCGTACAAGTTTGAAGTCACGAGCAAGGTCAGGTTCCATCGGGTCGGCCCAACCGTGGGTCTTGTTCAACACGTCGCGCAATGTGCTGAACGCGGCCTCATGGCCGGGCGGTGCGATGTTCAACGCCCTGCCCGTCGCCAGCTCCAAGCGCGGCGTGCAGAAGTGCAGCTCGACATTGCCCTCGTGGACATGGCGCACCCAAAGGCAGTCGTATTGATCCGCCTCAAGCCCCGCAAAGGCCAGAGCCTCAAATAGCTCAATGGCCTCTTGCTGGGCGTCCTCGCTGGGCTGATCGCTGTCCGCAAAGCTGACCACGCCAGCGGTGTAGCTCCACTTGTTCGCGCTGGCGTCGATCAAATCCCGCGTCCGGTCAGGGTTTCCATGGAGCACTTCTGGCAGTGGGTCGCGAATTTTGGTCTGCGGTTGGCCGTATTCATCGCGGATCAGGTTGCGGTTTTCGTCATAGGCCAAAACCTCGGGGGCGGTCAGGTAATCGACGGGGGCCGCACCGCCACCCGTGCCGGACGAAAAGAACGAGATGATCATCGCGGGCCATCGCTGTGCTGGCCAATGATCTGCGCAAGCTGGCGCTCAATCGCGACAAGCCGCATGCTGACCTTGAGTGCATCGATGTTGCTTGCGCGGCCAGATTTAACGGCCCCGTTGATCCAGCGCGCCAGTTGATTGAGATTGCCGCCAACGCGGGCGACGGCAACGGTCAACAGCGGATCAACACGCGGCACGGGCTTGCGCCGTCGTGCTTGGACCAGCCCCAAAGCCTCACGCATCAGCGTGGCATTGGGCAGTCCAACCGCGTCCGCTTTGGCGACAAGCGCGGCCTTTTCCGCAACTGTGCATCGAAAGATCACAGTCTCGGAAAGGCCTTCCTTGACGCGCTCCTCGCGCGTCTGGTTGGGGTTTGAAGGGGAGGCTCGCCGCCCCTCACAAGTCCCGCCGATGTAATCGGTGGGTAACCTTGCTGTCTGCTCTGTGGTCGGATCGGTTGCGGTCATGTTCTGAGGCCAGCGGCTTGGATTTGGGCTGTTGTGACCAGCTTTGAGGCAAGCAATGCCGTGACCTGCGGGGCCGTAATGTGCTTGCACATCGGGCTGCGGTCGCTGATCCAACAGGCCAGCCGTTTGTGGTGATCAACCTGTAATGCCGTCGCCTTTTCTCGATCTTCCGCCTGCCTTTCGACAAAGGCCAGCCAGCGCCGCGACTGAAACCAGTTGTCGGAAAAGCAGACCTTCGAACGAGTGAATCCTGCGCTGTCGGTGGCGTAGGCTTGGACCGCTAACAGCAAGTCCTCGGATTCGATCTCTTCCTTCATGGCCTCTTCGATCTGGGCAATGCAGACCGCCTTGCCCCGCAAACGGTCGGGCGGATAGGCCGCCAAAATCTTCTCAGCCTCCACCGCCTCGCGCCTGCGCGAAGGAGGTTCTTTCTTAGGTTCAATGGTAAGGTTCCTGTCCCGATTTGAGACTACCCCCGTCTCACCCTTGAGACTTTTCTCCCGCATTTTTGAGACGTTTCCCCCCGTCTCATTTTGAGACTCAACCCCATTAGGATCGCTACCCCCACCCTTCGGGCGTGCGCTTGGACCGAGGGAAATGTCGAGGTGCAGCTCATACTGATTGGACCCGCGCCCGCCATCGCCATCCCCACGGGCATGGCGCGTGACAAGGCCGCATTCCTCTAACGTCGTCATATGCCGAAAAAGTGTAGCGCGGCCCATCTCGCATTCATCCGCCAAACGCTGTGCGCTGGGATTGCACTGGCCGGTCTCTTTATTGTGGAAGTCAGCCAGTTGGATCAGCACAATCTTGGCGGCGGGTTTCAAGCCTTTGACATTCGCGGCCCAGATCAACGCCATGCCGCTCATGGCTTTGAGCCTGCCAAAACACGGGTATCAGGTTCATTTCTTGTTCGCCAAATGTCCTGATACTTTTTTGACCCTAAGTGTCTATTTTTGTGAGGAAAGACGATGGATTGCAAATCCGTGTACACCGGTTCGATTCCGGTACTCGCCTCCATCTGGCTTCAAGTACTTAGCCCTCCGGACTTCGACTAACAGATCGCCATGCTACCGGGAATCTTACAACATTGTTCTGGCGAAGTTCATTTTTGGTCTGTTCTAACTGCCCCAAAAACTTCTCTGTTTTGTCACCCCATCCACGGCGGCGCGTTTATTTAAGACCCAAGGTGCGCTTCTTTTTGGTGGCCCAGTGATTGATCACCAGATCAAAGCTCAGTGCCATGAACGCCACGTTCAGGCCGAGAACAAAATTCTTTCCCAAGTCCGTGCCAGCCAAGGTCCGCTGCAATTCCTGGCCAAGATCAATTGTCCCGATATAGGCCGCGATCATGGTCATGAAAAACGCAAACATCAGGGCCTGGTTAAACCCGACGGCCATCGTCGGCAGGGCCATTGGGAATTGCACCGTCCACAGTTTCTGCATTCGCGTGGCGCCAGACATATCTGCGGCTTCGGTCATTTCTTCTGGCACGGATCGCAGGCCTTCGATGGTGTAGCGGATCAGTGGCACCATGGCGAAGATCACGATCGCAAACAAAACTGCAATCGGCGTGATTGAAAACAGCATGATTGCCGGCAACAGATACACAAAACTTGGAAAGGTTTGCGCCGTATCAGCAGCCAACAACAAGAACACATCGCGCAGCATTTGCCCTACGAGTTTCCAGATCACATAGAAACTGACAGCGAAAATGGCCCAGAACACTATGCCATAAATCACCGCATTCGGTTCCTCACCGAACAGACCCCACGACCAAAGGATGTAGCGCAACACGCCTGCTGCGATTGCTGCACCAAAGAAGATAACACTGCGGCGGAAAACGAGGCTGAGAACGCCGACCGCCATCGAAAGTGATAAGCCTTTTGAAAAATCGATCCGCTCGGCTGGCGGGCTTGCGCCCCACACGGCCAAGGGAATGGCAATCAAGGCGGCCACTACCGTGGATGTAAGCACATAGTAGATCGTGATCACAGACCGGTCCCACCAGCCCGACAGTGCGACCCACAAAAAGAACAAGAATGCGATCAACGCCTGTTTGCGTCCCGCCATGCCCCAAGCGATTGCAACGACAATGGCAATAAAGGCCGGCGTGGGGATCGACAGCAGGAAGTTGCGAAACGGGATCAGAACGTAGTTGTTCATGAACACGCGCAACCCGTTTGTCACCGCTTTCAAGACCGGATTTTGAAGCAGATCGTCTTTGACGAAACGGTCCAGTTCACGGCCCTGACTGAAATCCTGACCGCGGCCAATTTCGCCCGCGACGGCCACGAATTGCGCCAGAATAATGCAGCCGACAAATGCGGCCAATGCCATGACGGAAAACTTGTGGCGCACAAGCCAGCTGGTTCCTTTTTCGTGATGTACCGGTTGTTTGACGACCCATGCCTTTGACAAGCGGTCCAGCATTACGGCCAACAAAACAATCGTAATTCCGATTTCCAGACTGCGGCCCAGTTTGAAGCTGCCCATCATCGACAACAGTTTTGCACCCAATCCCGGCATGCCGATGAAGGCGGTCAAAACAACCATTGCCAGCGACAGCATGATAACCTGGTTCACGCCCACCAAAATCTCTGAGCGGGCGGACGGGATGTAGACATAGCGCAGCATTTGCCACCGCGAGCAGCCGGACATTTTCCCTGCTTCCACCACTTCGGGGCTCACCTTTTTGAGGCCCAGAGACGTCATTAAGATCATCGGCGGGATCGCATAAACGGTCGTCGCGACCGCCCCCGCCGTAGGCCCCACCTTAAAGAAGATCACAGCGGGCAAGAGATAGGTAAAGAACGGGATCGTCTGAAGCAGCGCAAGGATAGGTGTCAGCGCGTTTTCGACCGCTTTACTTTTCCAACCCCAAATCCCTAACAAAAGGCCGATCATGAACGCGAGAGGTGCCGCCACAACCAAGACTGACATCGTCTCCATCGCGATTTCCCACTGGCCTATCAGGGCGGTCCAAATGAACGTCCCTGCCCCCAAGGCCGCCAGACGCCAGCCGCCTAGGTAATACCCGACCACACCCGCCACGGCGGTAATCGCCGTCCACGGGATTGGTTGGAAATTCGGCCAGCGGCGTTTGCCAAATAGAATGTTGGACGATGCATCAATCAGCCACTGCAGGCCGCCGGTCAAAAATCGTGTCAGATCCAGCAGGTGCAAATCGTCTTTGATGAAGTTGAACGTCGCGTCCAACCATTGTTCAAATGGCGGCACAAACCGTTCCGGCAGCCGGTGGAGCCATTCAGGCAGCAGTCCCAGGTACTGCGCGACGGTCAGCACGGCCGCAATGATAAAAAGCCCGCTTACGACGTTTTTGCGTGTCGATGAGGTCGTTGATGGGCTGGTCGCGACCTCTGCCATCAGTCGTCCCCAAGCAGAACAGACAAAGCATCTGCACGATCCAGCGCACCGATCACCGATCCATCTTTGGCAACGGGGATGGTTTTGCGTTTGTCATGGACCAACACCTTTGCCAAATCCTTGATTGACGTGCTGTGATCCACAGGATCGCCGGTGCCTTTTGTACCTTCTTTGGACAACGCACCTGCCGTCACAACGCGGGCCTTGTCGATCTCTTCGGTGAACTTGCGGACATATTCCGTCGCGGGGTGCAATACGATCTGGTCGGGTGTGTCGCATTGCTCAACCGCGCCGTCCTTCATGATCGCAATCCGGTCGGCAAGGCGCAACGCCTCGTCGAAATCGTGGGTAATGAACACAATCGTCTTGTTCAGCATGTTTTGCAGACGCAAGAATTCATCCTGCATTTCGCGGCGGATCAATGGATCAAGCGCCGAAAACGGCTCATCCAGAAACCAGATATCGGGCTCGATCGCCAAAGACCGCGCGATGCCCACACGTTGCTGCTGACCGCCTGACAGCTCGCGCGGGAAATAATCCTCGCGCCCCTCAAGCCCGACAAGTTTGACCACCTCAAGCGCGCGTTCGCGCCGCGTGTGTTTGTCTTGGCCGCGCATTTCCAACGGGAAGGCCACGTTTTCAAGAACCGTGCGGTGCGGCAGCAATCCGAACGACTGAAACACCATCCCCATTTTGGATCGGCGCAATTCGATCAGCTCTTTTTCCGGCAAAGACATAATGTCCCGCCCGTCGACAGAAATCGTTCCGCCGGTAATGTCATGAAGGCGCGAAAAGCATCGCACCAGCGTGGATTTGCCAGACCCTGACAGCCCCATGATCACCAGCATTTCACCTTTGTGAACATCAATGGTGACGTCTTTCACACCGGCGATATATCCCGCGGCGCGAATGTCTTCAAAACTCATCTCGGGTGTCAGTTGTTTGTGAAATGCTTCAGGGTTCGGGCCAAAGATTTTCCATACATTCTTACAGGAAATTACCGGAGGTTCAGCTGACATGATGGTCCTTGCGAGAAATGTCCCCGCCCAGAGTACACCGGACGGGGAACAGTATATATAGGTCGTGTGAAGACGGGTTTAGTTGACCCAAGCGCTCCAGACGTCCGCGTTCTCTTCGAGCCAGACTTCGGCTGCCTCTTCAGGCTCCATCTCGTCGATGTCGACCATTTTGGCCATTTCAGCGATCTGTGGGTTGGTGAAATTGATCTGCTGAAGGGTCGCGTAGGCACCTGGCCATTTCTCTTCCATGCCATCCCATGCGGCGATCTTCAGGTAACCTGTTGCCGGGTTGCCGCAATCGAACAATGCGTCAGGGTTCGGACCAACGGCTGGGTCTGTATCACAACCATCTTCCCATGCTGGGAATTCAACAAACTCACCGGGCCAAACGGCTTCGGCAAAGTTTGGTGTCCAGTTGAACACAACGATGGGGCGCTGGTCAGCTTCGGCGGCGCCGATTTCAGCCCAAAGCGCTGCGGCGGAACCCGCGTTCACAACGACAAAGTTCATTTCCAGCGCTTCGACGCGTTCCTGACCGTGCTTGAGCCAGTCAACCGGACCATCAAGATAGCGGCCCTGATCACCTGTTTCAGCTGTCGCGAACAACGCCGCACAGTCATTCAATGCTTCCCAGGAAGGCAGGCCGGGGCATGCATCTTTGGTCCACATTGGATACCACCAGTCTTCGCGTGTAACAGCGTCATGGGTCGCAACATCTACGATGCCGCCCTTTTCCTGTGCCGCGCGGAAAGATGCGCCAAATGCGCCTTCCCAGACTTCGACTTCAAACGTCACATCGCCCAGCCGGATCGATTCGTAGACCGCTTGGCTGTCTGTGGTGACATATTCGACGGCTGCACCCTGCTCTTCCAAGATTTGGCCAACCACGTTGGACATCACAATCTGGCTGGACCAGTTGTGGATTGGGATCACAATCGGATCGCTGCTATCTTCGGCCATTGCGGCAAACGGTGCACATGCCAGCACGCCCGCTGTCAAAGCTGTGGTAAATTTTTTCATGTCTTTCTCCCTATTTTGGCATCGCCCCGAAAACCGGCGCTTCGCGTGCCCCGAGTCTTAGGGGCCAGAGACATCTGCGATGCGATTCTTATGATCGCTTCTGCGTACATCTGCTTTCACTCTCGCATTATTTTCCTACCAATCAAGTTTTTTTCTTCTTGGGGTATGCTGGTACGCTGAGTTGCCCGCGTGAAATGTCGTTTTTGGATAGGGATTTGTCCGATCCCAGCACCCAATAGGACTCGGTTTTTCGGCATGCTGTCTTTAGGAGGCTGTTTTATGCGGTATTCAGGATTTCAGGTGATCAAACAGGCCCTCACGGGTCACAAAGGCTGGACCCCGGCCTGGCGCGATCCCGATCCGCAGCCTCATTATGACATTGTTATCATTGGTGGTGGCGGCCACGGACTAGCGACGGCCTACTACCTTGCCAAGGAATTCGGACAAAAAAGGATCGCCGTCCTTGAAAAAGGCTGGATCGGTGGTGGCAACGTGGGCCGCAACACGACGATCATCCGCTCAAACTACCTGCTGGACGGCAATGAACCGTTCTACGAATTCTCTCTGAAGCTCTGGGAGGGGTTGGAACAAGATTTCAATTACAACGCGATGATTTCCCAGCGCGGTATCCTGAATCTGATCCATTCGGACGCCCAGCGCGATGCGTTTATCCGCCGTGGCAATGCGATGATTCTGAATGGCGCAGATGCAGAGATGCTGACGACCGAACAGATCAAGGCACGCTACCCCTATCTGAACACCAACGACGCCCGTTTCCCGATCAAGGGCGGATTGGCGCAGCATCGCGGTGGCACGGTGCGCCATGATGCAGTGGCTTGGGGCTATGCGCGCGGGGCGGACAGCCGTGGCGTTGATATTATTCAGAACTGCGAAGTCACTGGGTTCAAACAGGAAAATGGCCGCGTCGTGGGCGTAGAAACGTCACGCGGGTATATCGGTGCGGGTAAAGTGGGCTGCGCGGTTGCCGGATCATCCAGCCGCCTGATGTCTAAAATCGACATGCAGTTGCCAATGGAAAGCCACGTGTTGCAGGCGTTTGTGTCCGAAGGTTTGAAACCCGTGATGCCGGGCGTTGTGACGTTCGGCGCGGGCCATTTCTATTGCAGCCAGTCTGACAAGGGCGGACTGGTCTTTGGCGGCGATCTGGACGGTTACAATTCCTACGCCCAGCGCGGCAACCTGCCCGTGGTCGAAGACGTCTGCGAAGGCGGCATGGCGATTTTCCCGGCCTTTGGGCGCGCGCGCCTGCTGCGGATGTGGGGCGGTATTATGGATATGTCCATGGACGGATCGCCCATCATCGACCGCACGCATATCGACGGGCTCTATTTCAATGGCGGCTGGTGCTACGGCGGGTTCAAGGCCACGCCTGCGTCCGGTTTCTGCTTTGCGCACCTGCTCGCGCGCGACGAACCCCACCCAACGGCCACAGCCTATCGGTTCAACCGGTTTGAGACAGGCCACATGATCGATGAAAAAGGCATGGGCAATCAGCCCAACCTGCACTGAGGAGACCTGCTGATGATTATCAACCACCCCCTCCTTGGCCCCCGCGACAGCGCCGAATTCACCTATATGGGCGATGCAAAACTGATCGACCGCCCCGATTGGCAGTCAGACACCGCCGCGCGGGATTTTTATGAATACGGCTACCTGCGCGACAACCCCGCCGGTTGGCACAATGAGCTTTGGTTTCATGAACAGGGTGATCGCAGTTGGCTCGTCGTGACCCGCAACACGGTAACGCATGAGATTTCGAAAGTAGAACTCGCCCGTGATGTGGCCCGCGCACGGGGAAGAAGCAAGTGAGCCAGAAAAACCGGATAGAGGGCGGCCAGATTGACCGCACCAGGACGTTGAAATTCATGTTCGACGGCAAAAGCTACACGGGCCATCAGGGCGACACTCTGGCCTCCGCGCTGTTGGCAAATGGCGTGCGGCTGATGGGGCGTTCATTCAAATACCACCGCCCGCGCGGCGTGCTGACGGCGGGGTCCGAAGAACCAAACGCCTTGGTCGAACTGCGTGGCGGCGCGCGCCAAGAACCCAACACCCGCGCGACAACGATTGAACTTTACGATGGTTTGTTGGCCAAAAGCCAAAACCGCCTTGGGTCGTTGAAATTCGACCTTTTGTCGATCAACGACCGGTTTTCAAACTTTCTGACGGCGGGCTTTTACTACAAGACCTTCATGTGGCCCAAGGCGTTCTGGGAAAAGGTATACGAACCGATCATCCGCAACGCCGCGGGCCTTGGGTCGCTTTCGTTAAAGGATGATCCTGACGTTTATGACAAAGGTTTTTTGCACTGCGATTTGCTGATCATTGGTGCAGGTCCGGCAGGGCTGTCTGCCGCGTTGACCGCAGGACGCTCCGGCGGGCAGGTGATTTTGGCGGACGAAGATTTCACGATTGGTGGACGGTTGAACAGCGAAACCATCGCGATTGGGGAAGACGCTGGCACCGCGTGGGTTGCCTCTGCCTTGGCCGAACTGGGCAGCTTGTCCAACGTGCGGATCATGACGCGTACGACGGTGATTGGTGCGTTTGATCACGGCATTTACGGTGCGGTTGAACGGGTCAGCGACCACATGCACATGCCCGACGCAGGCAAACCCCGCCAAATCCTGTGGCGCATCTACACCAAAGGCACAGTCTTGGCCGCAGGAGCCATCGAACGCCCCATCGCGTTTGAAAACAACGACCGCCCTGGCATCATGCTCGGTTCGGCGATTCGCACCTATGCCAACCGGTTTGGGGTCGCAGCAGACAAACGTATCGCGATCTTTACCAACAATGACGACGGGCACCGCACCGCTGCGGATCTACATGCGCAGGGCGTGAAAATTGCGGCCGTGGTGGACGTGCGGGCGGATGCGCCGCGCTCCGCGAACTACGAAGTGCTGAACGGCGAAATCATCGACACCAAGGGGCGGTTGGGCCTGACTTTTGCGGAAGTGAGGCTCGCAGATGGCGGCACGCGCACGCTGGAATGCGGCGCGCTGGGTCTGTCCGGCGGATGGAACCCGAACGTGCATATGACATGCCATCAACGGGGCCGTCCGACGTGGAACGAGGACCTCGCGGCGTTCGTGCCGGGCGGTGAATTGCCCCCCGGTATGATGGTCGCGGGGGCCGCCAATGGCGATATGTCGACGCATGGCGCGTTGCAGGGCGGCGCGGCTGCGGCGAAGGCCGCATTGGGGCTTAAGGGGCGGCTGGCGAAGGTACCAGAGGCCGAAGACGCCCCGATCAACCTCAAGCCATTCTGGTACGTCGAAGGGTGCAGCCGCGCGTGGCTGGATCAGCAAAACGATGTGACTGTAAAGGACGTCAAACTCAGCCACCAAGAGGGGTTTCGCAGCGTTGAACACTTGAAACGCTACACGACGCTCGGGATGGCGACGGATCAGGGCAAAACATCCAACATGGGTGGCCTAGCGATCATGGCCGAACTTGCGGGTAAAACCATCCCAGAGGTTGGTACGACAATCTTCCGCCCCCCCTACACGCCAACTGCCATCGGCACCTTTGCCGGGCGTCATCGCGGGATGGAATTCCACCCGACCCGCCTGACACCCAGTCATAAATGGGGCGAAGAACAAGGTGCAGTGTTCGTTGAGGTCGGCAACTGGATGCGGGCGCAATGGTTCCCGCGCACAGGCGAAACCCACTGGCGTGAAAGCGTTGACCGCGAAGTTCTGGCGACCCGCAATTCCGTCGGGGTTTGCGATGTAACGACACTGGGCAAGGTGGATGTGCAAGGCACGGATACTGCTGATTTTCTAAACAAAATCTACTGTAACGGGTTTGCGAAACTCGCCGTGGGCAAGGTCCGTTATGGGCTGATGTTGCGTGAAGACGGGATCGCGATGGACGATGGCACCGCCGCGCGTCTGGCCGAAGACCACTTTGTTGTCACCACAACGACCGCCAATGCCCTTCCTGTCTACCGCCACATGGAATTTGTGCGCCAATGTCTGTTCCCTGACATGGACGTACAGTTGATTTCGACAACCGAGGCCTGGGCACAATACGCCGTTGCAGGGCCTAACAGCCGCAAGCTGCTGGAAAAAATCGTGGACGTCGACATTTCCAACGACGCGTTCCCTTTTATGGCCTGTGCCAATATCACCATCTGCGGCGGTCTGCGGGCGCGGTTGTTCCGCATCTCGTTTTCGGGTGAATTGGCCTATGAAATCGCCGTACCCACGGCCTACGGCGACGCGCTGATGCGTAAAATCATGGAGGTCGGGGCCGAATTCGACGTCACCCCCTATGGCACCGAAGCCCTCGGCGTGATGCGCATCGAAAAGGGCCACGCGGCAGGCAATGAATTGAACGGGACGACCACCGCGCAAAACCTTGGCATGTGGCGGATGGTGTCCAAAAAGAAAGACAGCATCGGGTCCATCCTGTCCGAGCGCGATGGCCTGAATGCGGATGGCGATCTGCGCCAGGTTGGCATCAAACCGGTTGATCCCAAAGACCCAGTGCCAGCTGGTGCGCATTTGATGAATGCCGATGGCCCCGTCGATGCAGCACACGACCAAGGCTACGCCACGAGCGCCTGTTATTCGCCCAACCTCGGACATTCCATCGCGATCGGGTTTCTCAAGAACGGGGCTGAACGGATGGGCGAACGCATGCGCCTTGTCAGCCCGCTGACAGACGTTTCCGTCGAAGTCGAAATCGTTAGCGCCCACTTTATCGACCCAGAGGGAGAACGGCTCCGTGCATGATCTTACGCCAATAACCGCATTGGGCGGCACTGAACCGCGCGTTGATGCCTTCGATCACATCACCATCGAGGAAAACGATGGCCTTGCGTTAGCGTCTGTCGTTGCACGTTTGGGCAAAGAAGCGGCCTGTGAAAAAGCGTTAAGACAACTGCTGGGTGCCGTGCCTGCCATCGGGCGGGCCGTACTGCGTGACCCAGAGGCCGGATTTTGCATGGGCCCCGCGCAATGGATGCTGGGCGCGCCGCGTAACACGCATGAACTGCTCGCCGATCAGTTGAAAGACCACTTCGGTGACAGCGCGTCTGTCACCGAACAATCAGGCGCTTGGGTTTGTTTTGATCTGCGCGGTGCAGCAATGGAAGACATGTGCGAACGGCTGTGCAACATCCCGATCCGCCAGATGGAGTCAGGCGATGTGCGCCGCACCGTCGTTCACCAACTCGGATGTTTCGTGATCCGGCGCGCAGACGATGATCATGTCCGCATCCTTGGTCCGCGTGCCTCAGCGGCGACGCTGCATCATGCGCTGATCGCGGCGGCCTACTCAACCGCCTAGGCTTGGGGCAGAACTGTGTTTTCTTTGACGCGGAACATATTGATTTTCTTACGATCATCCTTGGGCAAGATGCCGAATTCTTCCATGTAGGTACGGCTCATGGTGGCTGTGCTGGAATAGCCAACCGCCAGTGCAATCTGGATCATGTTGTCCTTGCCATACAGCAACAAATGCCGTGCTTTGTGCATGCGGATTGATTTGTAATACCCCAGCGGCGTCTTGCCCGTGGCCTGTAAAAAAACCCGTTCAAGCTGGCGCAATGATACGCCGATTTCCGCCGCAACCTCGGATATTTTCAGCGGGTATTCAATGTTGGCCGTAAAGATATCAATCGATCTGCGAACGATATCGGGCAGCATATCGTTGGTGATTTCCGCTGCAAACGTCGGCTTGCGCTGCGTTACCCCCTGCCCGCGCACCACTGGATGCTGAAACCAACAGGCCACTTCGGTGGCCGTGTCTGCGTTTATCGCCTCATCGATCAGATGCAGCGACAGATCAAACGCAGCCGCGGCCCCGGATGCCGTCAGGCATTTGCCCCCCATCGCAATAACATGTTCCGTTGCCGCAATATGCGGAAACTCCGCACTGAACGCCGCCTCATAGCACCAATGCACAGACGTGACCTGCCCATCCAACAACCCCGCACGGGCCAATGGAAAGATACCGCCGCTAATCGCACCCATTGCCACGCCGTGGCGCGCCAGCTTGCGCAATTGCCCGTTGGACTTTTGTTGCGCCTCAAACTGAGACGTCGGCCCGCTGAGGACAAACAATTGATCAAGCGCCCCGCAGTCCGCCAAAGACAGGTCCGGTTCAAACCAGACGTTCGCACTGGCCTGCACCCGCCCACCATCTTCTGACACCAGTTTCCAGCCAAAAACATCCGTGCCGTTGATTTCATTTGCCACGCGCAAAGGTTCGATCATCGAGGTCAGACAGGACATCGGAAAACCGGGGAAGATCAGAAAGCCAATGGTGGTGATATTAGTGTCAGGCATAAAATTATCCTAACAAGAAAAATTAATGCTACGCTAGGCCATAGTCGGGAAGAAATTATTGTGTCGCCCCTTTGCGCGGCGATTTCAATGACCTATCTCGATACGAGTATTCGATTGGATTCCTAATGAACGCCCGGACTTTACAGCAAGACCCTCACCGTATTCGTGAGACTCGTGAAAAGGTACTTGAAGTCGCGATTGGCCGCGAAGTGCGCGCGTATCGGCGCAAGCAGGAAATCACTGTTGCCGAACTGTCAGCCACCACGGGCATTTCCATCGGGATGTTGTCCAAGATTGAAAACGGCAACACGTCACCGTCGTTGACGACCTTGCAGTCTTTGTCGGACGCTTTGTCAGTGCCGCTAACGTCGTTTTTTCGCGGATTTGAAGAAAAGCGTGCAGCGATCCATACGAAAGCCGGCGAAGGCGTTGAGATGGACCGCGAAGGAACCCGCGCCAACCACCAATACAACCTGCTGGGTCATATCGGATCGAACTCCAGCGGCGTGATTGTAGAACCCTATTTGATCACGCTGTCCGATAAATCAGATGTGTTCCCGACGTTCCAACATGGCGGAATCGAAACGATTTACATGCTCGAAGGGGAAGTCGATTATCGCCATGGTGACACCGTTTATTCCTTGAAACCCGGTGATACGCTGTTCTTTGATGCGAACGCCCCGCATGGGCCCGAAATCCTTGTGGCTTTGCCAGCGCGCTATCTTTCCATCATCAGTTACCCGCAGGACGCCTAGGCAGGCTAAGTTGCCCCAGCATCGGCAAGGTCAGCTCGCGGATCAGCTTTAGGCGCATCGCGTCGGCATAATCCCCGTAACCATTTGCGACCATGACAAAGGCCTGAGGTCCACGGATCACCTCATCTTCAAAGTAGCTGCGAAGCAATTCCCCACTCAGCCCGTTTGAATCTATGGTCCCGCCGAGCGGATCGCCAACGACCAAAGCATTCACGGTCACACGTTCGAACCCGCCAAGCGAATAGGCCTGCCTTGCTGTTGGCCCGATGTTGTTGCGTCCATCACCAGACACATCAATCGTCAATTCCCAACACTGTGATTGTTGATCCAACATGCCAGCCGCAAACGTCAAAGACGTGCCCAGCGCGGTCTTCAGGCCCGCGCGCACTGGTCGGTGGCCCCTGATGCGCGCAATTGCTGCGTCCAACGCGACAGCACTGTCCAGCCTGATCCAAGGTTGAATAACATATTGGTGGTTCCGCGAACTCCATTCATAAACCGCAAGGACGACAGGGGCCTCAATCCCCGACAGGATCAAATCGCGCACGTCTGGCGCGTCAAGGGCCGCAGCCAGCCCATCGGTTTGTTGACGGTATTCCGTCTGATTAACCGACCCCGACACATCCAGCGCCAACACCAGGGCCTGACGACACGATTGCGCCGCAACAGACGTTCCGCAACAGATCGCACCCAACAAAAGCAAAACGCGCATCATTCTGAAACCCTGAATGACGCGCGTTCTATCCATTTTACCTTAGGCTTTCAGTGGCGGTTCACTGTCCAGATCAGGCCAAATTCCATCAGACGTTGGCTGGCCATCATCAAACTTTGACAGATAGTCCAACATCATCGGGCGATTGTCGATGAAGCCTTTGTACGTCGCCAATTCTTCGGGCAGATCACGGATCACGCGGTGCAGACGGCGCCCCCATTTGGGCACAGTCATCAGGTCTTGGAAATTGCACAGATAACACCGGATCGGGAAGACCAACGCGTTGGATCGTGGCAAACGAAAGAACGTCTGTAGCTCCACCCGCAGGTGTTGTTTGGCCCCGATGTTTTCAGGCGTAATCGTCGTCTTCTGGATACCCCATTTGTGGTAGTTTTCAGGCGAGGTATCGAGCAACGGATTGACCGTCATCGTCCAGTTCAACCGCCGCGCGGGGGCGCCCTGCTGGATGTTGAGAAGGAATTTCAACGCCCGAACAAAGATACCCTTTTCGTGGGCCAGCGGCACCGGCGCGTGCCATTCAAAGAAATTCATACCGATATCAAAATCCAGCGACCAATCCGCCTGCGTCGTAACCGTGCCCGCATCCATCCACAGGTTATCATCGCGCTGGTCCAGCACACAGAAATCCCCCTGAGCCTGACGGGTGATATATTCCATCGGTCCGTAAGGCAGCGTCGTTTCGTCCAAGAACACAAAACTGTCGTCGATGCCCAATGGCTTGTTCACCCAGCGCCAGTTGTTGCCATCGCGATACAGCTCAAACAGGTCGGGGTAGTCTTCGGATTTGGACACCATGATCAGTTCGAGCAGATCCCAGCCCGCCAGCGTCATATGCGGCAGGGACTGGCAGCGCAGCGGATCATCGGCCAGCACCATCGCACGGTCGCGCATTTCGGCGACGTAGTGTTCATCCACATCGAACCGCTTTTCGTAGACCGATCCTTCTGGGCCGCCACGGTGCTGTTCCATGTTGACCGAATACATGTAGCTGTCTTCATGAAACGGAAACGGGAACCGCTTGATCGCCCATTCGGAATTGCGGAACGAATAATCGTCGCGGAAGGTTTCGTCGTTAAACTGAATTGTCATGGTCTACCTATCCAAAACAAGGGTTTTGCCCTCAAAGCGGGACACACAGGGCATGATTTTCTCTCCCGAGGCATGTTCGTCATCCTCAAGCCAGTGATCGCGGTGAATGAAGTTGCCAGTGTAATCAATGACGCGGGTTTCGCATTGCCCACAGGCCCCGCCCCGACACAGATAGGGCGCATCTACGCCTTCGCGCTCTATCGCTTCCAGTAGGCTTTCTTGTTCACCCACCTGGATAACTTTGTTGGAAACGGCCAGCTTCACCTCAAATGGTTTGCCCGGCTGTGGCGCAAGGAATTCTTCGTAGTGGATCGCCTCTCGCGGCCAGCCTTCTTTGGCCGCCGTCGCACGCACCCAATCGATCATCCCCTTGGGGCCACACACATAGATATGCGTGCCGAGCGGTTGCCCGTCGAGCAGGTTCACCAGATCAATCGCCTGATCCTGATCGTCGTAATAAACATGCGTTTCATTGGGGTGATGGCTGGTCAGGTCGTCCACGTACGACCCGAGCGCCTCTGAGCGGCAGGCGTAATGCAGTTCCCAATTTCCATTGAACCTTTCAAGCTGTTTGATCTGCGCCAAGAACGGGGTGATCCCGATGCCACCTGCAACAAACAAATGTTTCTTGGCCCGCAGATCAAGGCTGAACAGATTGACCGGATAGCTGATGGTCATTTCGTCCCCGACAGAGACGTTCCTGTGCATGAACAGCGATCCGCCCCGCCCTTCGTCGTCGCGCCGCACGGAAATTGTGTAGGCAGTCTGATCCATCGGGTCGGACATCAGCGAATAGGGGTTCATGCGGGTCAAATCACCGTCCCGCATCTCAACCACCGTGTGTGCGCCGCCCGAAAACGTCGGCAACAGCCCACCATCGGTACGCTTGAATTCGAACCGTGTAACCAGTTCGTTGAGTGGCACAATATCCGTGACGGTCACAGCGATTTTCTCGGCCCCGCTCATTCGTAAATCCCCTTGGCTTCGGGCACGTTGCCCGGGTCTTCGGCATCGATGCACACGCCTTGATAGGCGGCCAGACGGCGCGAATAGTGGTCACGCACAAACAAGTTCAGCCCGCAGTGCGCGCAGACAAACGGATCGATTTCGACGTCTTCGGTAATGCCTTTGCAGTGCACACATTGCATGCGGCGCGCGACAGATCCGCGGTGTTCGGTCTGGATCGCGGTGTGCGGAATGCCAGCCTGCATGGCCGCGTGTTGCGCCTGCCCCATCAAACCTTCGGTGCCACTCAGATAGACCTGCAAACCCATCTTCGCATCTGACAATGCCTTGTGAATGCGGCTTTCAGCGGCACCGTAGGTCGGGCCAGCGTAGAATTGCGCAGGGTTCAGCGCGCGCAGCTTGTCTTCGAACGCCTCTCCCTTTGGGATGTAGATGATATGGGCCTTGGCCATCATATCCGGCGTTGCAATATCCAGGATCGCCTCAGCGCCGTGGGCGTCAGCGATCAGTAAATGCGCGGCACCTGCGCGCGGTTCCAGCGTGCCATAGACGGGGCGGCTGCGGATACTTTCGGGAAAGGTAAATTTCGACATCTTGTCCTCGTGCAGGAAATCAGGCGCGGCAGGTGTCCCGCCGCGCCCAGAACAGCAGATCAGCCCTTGGCGGTGCGGACCGATTTGTCTTTGTCATAGAACGGCATTTCTTCTGCCGTCGCCGCAAGTTCGGTGCCGTCCGGCTGTACAACCGTCAGCTTTGTCCCAGCTTTCGCCACGGATGGATCAAGGCGCGCAATGGCGACGGAATAACCGTTAAGCTCGGAACTCAGACCGTAGGTGATGACGCCCACGTCTTTGCCGCCGCTCATGACGCGTGCATGCATTTCCATCTGGTCCATGCTGTCGGTTAGCTGCACACCGTAGATCTTGATGCGCTCTTTGCCTTGCAGGGCGTAGTGGTTCTCGGCGCCGATAAAACCTTCTTTGCCCGGTGACACAACGAATTCCAGACCAAGTTCCCAAAGTGTATCGCCAGCTGGTTCATCCGGGAACGGGAAGGTTTCGGAGTTATCGCCGGGATAAAATAGCAGATAGCTTTCGATGCGCAGCATATCGAGTGTGCTAAATTGCGTCGGACGCACATCGTCGCCGCCCGTTTCAAGGATGTTATCCCACAAGTGCACGGCATCTTTGGCGCGGCAGAAAATTTCATACCCACGTTCACCCGTATACCCTGTCCGCGAAATCATAACGTCGCGACCAAACAGGCGCGTCTGCATGATCCCAAAATAGGCGAGATCACGGATAGCCGGGATTTGCGTCGCCAGAATATCCACGGATTTCGGCCCCTGAAAGGAGATGTCGTGCAGATCATCGTCAAACAGGACGTTGCAATCTTTGCCCGCCGCCACGGCCGTCAGGGATTCCATGCCCGTACCCGTGCCGACGACGACCATCCATGTATTGACGGCCAAGTGATAGATCACGCAGTCATCGATGAACTTACCATCGGAATTCAGCATCGCCGCATAAACCGCGCGCCCCGGTGCGATCTTTTCAACGTTGCGGGTCGTGCAGCGGTCAATCACATAGGCCGCGTCGGCCCCCGTGACATGGATTTTCTTTAGGCCGGACACATCCATAAGGCCCGCAGATGTGCGGATCGCCTCATAGTCGGCTTTGGCGCGTTCGGGCGTGTGATCGTAGAACCACGCGGTGCCCATCCCGTTCCAATCCTCAAGTTCTCCGCCGATTTCAGCGTGACGGTGCGCGAGCGCGGAGGCTCTCCATAGAATGGCCATGTGTCTGTTCCCTGTTTGCGAGTCTTTTGTATTGAGCAGTATTCAGCCCCAGCCCATTTCAAAAAGCAACATTGCGGTGCAACTTTTTTTCCTGTCAGGCAATTCAAGCGGGAAGGGCCGCCCCTATGGACGGCCCTCCTGTTTTGGTTCTGCGAACGGCGCTTATTTGTCGAACGCTTTGGCTTTGGCAACTTCGGACCTTTGACCGATCACCAGAACCGCAACACAGATCACCGCAGCAATGAATGTCATCAAACCAGGAAGCATAGACCCCCACCCGATGAACATCGCGCCATCAATGGCCGCCCAGTTTGCTTCGTCACTTGGAAAGAACATGTGTTTCTCCTTTATGTTTCATTATTCAGCGGGATGCGCAGGTGTGACGGGTGCGTCATTGCCCCATTCCGGATAGCCCGCGGCTGGAACCTTAACGGCGTCCATGCCCGCAATTTCCGCACCTTCGGGAACACGCAGCATGCCCAGCATCTTAAGAATGAGGGACACAACGTAGCCCGGCACGAAGCCCAGCAGGAAGAACACGACAGCCCCGACGATCTGGCCAACCAAGCTGATAGTTGGTGCATTGTCGATCGCGAGTGCCGGGAAACCAGCGCCCCATATGCCCAGCATGATCAAACCATAAAGGCCGATTGTGCCGTGCACGGTGACCGCGCCAACTGCATCGTCGATACCACGGTTTTCCAACCAATCCGCGCAAGGCTTCAGGATGATACCCGCAGAGAACGCGATGACGAAAGCATGCGCCGGAAAGTAGATATCAAGGCCAGACGCGGTCGAGATGATCCCTGCCAGAGCGCCCGACATCATCCAGAACGGATCACGGGTGAACAACCACGCACCGATGATACCGCCCGCAACACCCATCAGAATGTTGAACGACAGCGACCCGAGCGTAATCGGCGTGCCGTAGATCGTGGCAAACTTGTCCGGGAACCAGCTCCATGCTTCGCCCGGAGGCACGACACAGGCCATCAAGAAGCCCCAGAAACCGACGATGATCAGCATCAGGCCCACAACAGTCAGCGGCATGTTGTGCCCCGGAATGTGGTTGGCCGAACCATCAGCGTTAAACTTACCGATGCGTGGTCCAAGGTTGATAAGAACACCCAGCGCAAAGAAACCGGCAACAGCGTGCACAAGGCCAGCCGCACCAAAGTCATGGACGCCAAATTTAGTGACCAACCAGCCATCAGCATGCCACCCCCAAGCGGCCGCAACGACCCAAGCGAAAGAGCCGAGCACAACAGCAAGGATGATAAACCCAACCGTCTGGATGCGTTCAATCACGGCACCGGACATGATGGATGCTGTCGTACAGGCAAACAGCGCAAACGCACCAAAGAACACGCCAGAAATGTTATCGGCGATGTTTGGCCCCATGTACTGCGCACTGTCACCCCAGCCCCACGCGATCGCGTTGGCATATTCAACGCCGGAAATGCCCATAGGGCCGGCTGCACCGGGAATACCTGTTGGGAAACCGAAATAAATCCACCAGCCAAAGAAGTAGAACGTCGGGATCATAAATGCGAACGCGAGGATGTTCTTCACACCCGAGCTCAGCACGTTCTTGAGCCGCGACGCGCCCATTTCATACGCAAGGAACCCCGCGTGAATGATAATCATCAGCGGGATGGTCAGGTAGTAATAGGTTTCGGCGAACATCGTATTCGTGACGCTGCCCCCGCTCGCGGCTTCCAGTGCCGCGACTTGCGCGGCCAGTTCGGCTAATTGTTCTTCCACAGGTGTCCCCTTTTCAGCTTTGTTTAGACGCGGCCCTGCCACCCACGACGGGCCGTTGACGAAAATGAAACATGGAATGTCGTTTTCCCATAGCATTTTTTGCCTTAAGTGAAAAAAAGTTTCCCCACGGTTGAGTTTCTGTTTTTTGATGATAGCGTTTAAGCAGATTGCGTAATTGCCAAGCAGCGCACGAAAGGGAATCACGAAATGTGTGGAATTGTAGGGTTGTTCCTTAAAGACAAATCGCTTGAACCCAAGCTGGGTGAGATGCTCACAGCAATGCTCGTCACGATGACAGACCGTGGCCCTGATAGTGCAGGTATTGCAATTTATGGCGGAGAATCAGCAGGTCGCACGAAGATGACCGTGCAATCGGATGACCCCGATGTTGCCTTTGACGGCCTCGACAAAACCCTCGCGAAGGTTCTGGGCGGTACGGTTAAGATGACGATCAAAAGCACCCATGCGATTCTTGATCTTCCGGCTGGCACCACTGCAACGGCCCGCACAGCACTCGATGAAATGGATCGTGGCATCCGCGTCATGAGCCGCGGCGACTCGATTGAGATTTTCAAAGAAGTGGGCCTGCCCAAAGACGTGGCGGCACGATTCGATGTGCCATCCATGTCGGGCACCCATGGCATCGGCCACACCCGCATGGCGACAGAATCAGCCGTCACAACCATGGGCGCGCACCCGTTCAACACCGGCGACGATCAGTGCCTTGTGCACAACGGATCTTTGTCCAACCACAATTCCCTGCGCCGCAAACTGCGCCGTGACGGGGTGCACATCGAAACGGAAAACGACACCGAAGTGGGCGCGGCCTACCTCACATGGCAGATGCAGAACGGCGCGACTTTGGGCGAAGCACTGGAAAGCTCGCTTGATGATCTCGACGGATTCTTCACGTTTCTTGTGGGCACCAAAGACGGCTTTGGCGTTGTACGCGACCCGATTGCCTGCAAACCCGCCGTGATGGCCGAAACCGATCAATACGTGGCGTTTGGGTCCGAATATCGCGCGCTGGTTGACCTGCCGGGCATCGAAAACGCCCGCGTTTGGGAACCCGAGCCCGCCACCGTCTATTTCTGGAGCCACTCTTCAGCCCCGACATCTTCTGAAAAGGCCGCATAAGTATGCAAACAATCGATTTGTCAGACGTCGGTCTGCGTGAAACCAACAAGACGCTGCATGCGCAAGCTGCCGACACGAACCAAACCCAGTGGGAAATCATCAACCCACGCGGCAGCCACGCCATTGCCTGCGGGCTGGACGCCCCGATTGAGGTCACTGTTAAAGGATCAACGGGGTATTATTGCGCGGGCATGAACCAACAGGCGACGGTAAACATCCGCGGCTCTGCTGGTCCGGGTACGGGTGAAAACATCATGTCGGGTAAGATCGTCATCGAAGGTGATGCCAGCCAATATCTGGGCGCGACGGGCCATGGCGGATTGATTGTTGTCAAAGGCAACGCGTCCTCGCGGTGCGGGATTTCCATGAAAGGCGTCAACATCGTCGTTCAGGGCAACATCGGCCATATGTCTGCGTTTATGGGTCAGTCCGGCAATCTTGTGGTGTGCGGCGACGCGGGC
Organism: Octadecabacter dasysiphoniae; assembly: GCF_021532615.1. Classification (GTDB taxonomy): domain Bacteria; phylum Pseudomonadota; class Alphaproteobacteria; order Rhodobacterales; family Rhodobacteraceae; genus Octadecabacter; species Octadecabacter dasysiphoniae. The sequence goes on along the minus strand of NZ_JAKGAQ010000001.1, from coordinate 481,678 downwards.
GACGCGCTTGGCGACAGCTGCTATGAAGCACAGTTCTTTGTGCGCGGAAGCGTCAAATCCCTTGGGGCGGATTGCGAAAAGAAAGAGATGCGCGATGAGCATCTGACGCTGCTGCAGGGGCTTCTGGACGAGGCAGGCATCGATGCCGATCCCAAAGATTTCACGCGATACGGGTCCGCCCGTAATCTGTATAACTTCGACGTTGATAACGCTGGCGCGTATTGAGGGACCATAAGAATGAGCAACAACAAAATCCCGACAACGACGCCGCGCCAATCCGCGACGTTCACACAAGACGTCAATTCCGACATCCGCCGCGCGGCGGCCACGGGCATCTACGACATCCGTGGGGGCGGCGCGAAACGCAAGGTGCCATCATTTGACGACCTGCTGTTCATGGGCGCATCCATTTCCCGCTATCCTTTGGAAGGGTACCGCGAGAAGTGCGACACGAACGTCACCATCGGCGGGCTGAACGCGTCTAACCCCATCGAATTGGACATCCCAATCACCATTGCGGGCATGTCGTTCGGCGCATTGTCCGGCCCCGCCAAAGAGGCCTTGGGCCGTGGCGCATCCATGGCAGGCACATCAACCACAACAGGCGACGGCGGCATGACACCCGAAGAACGCGGGCATTCTGACAAGCTGGTTTATCAGTACTTGCCCAGCCGTTACGGCATGAACCCCGACGACCTGCGCAAAGCAGACGCGATTGAAATCGTTGTGGGGCAAGGCGCGAAACCCGGTGGCGGTGGCATGTTGCTCGGCCAGAAAATCTCTGACCGTGTGGCGGACATGCGCAACCTGCCCAAGGGGATCGACCAGCGTTCTGCCTGTCGCCACCCGGATTGGACCGGCCCTGATGATCTTGAAATCAAAATCCTTGAACTGCGCGAAATTACAGGTTGGAAAGTCCCGATCTACGTCAAAGTCGCGGGCGCGCGCCCTTATTACGACACGACACTGGCGATCAAAGCGGGCGCAGATGCGGTTGTTCTGGACGGTATGCAAGGCGGCACAGCGGCGACGCAGGATGTGTTCATCGAACATGTCGGTCAGCCCACTCTCGCCATCGTTCGCCCCGCCGTTCAAGCACTGCAAGACCTTGGCATGCACCGCAAGGTACAACTGATCCTGTCTGGCGGTATCCGCTCTGGCGCGGACGTGGCCAAGGCCATGGCGCTTGGCGCTGATGCAGTGGCAATCGGCACAGCGGCCCTGATCGCTTTGGGTGACAATGACCCAAAGTGGGAAAAGGAATATAACGAACTGGGCACCACAGCGGGTGCGTATGATGACTGGCACGAAGGCCAAGACCCCGCAGGCATCACCACCCAAGACCCGGAGCTGATGAAGAGGTTTGACCCGATCGAAGGCGGTCGTCGCCTAAAAAACTACCTCAAGGTGATGACGCTTGAGGCACAGACGATCGCGCGGGCGTGTGGCAAAAACCACCTGCACAATCTGGAACCAGAGGATTTGGTTGCTCTGACAATGGAAGCGGCCGCAATGGCCAAGGTTCCGCTGGCAGGCACCGATTGGTACCCCGGCAAACCCGGCACAGGATTCTGATAACAACAGGGCGCGGCCAACACTGGCACGCGCCCTTTCCATACCAAGACAGGGATAAAAACGATGGCTACAGACCTCGCAAAATTCGCCGAAGACAACGGCATCAAATACTTCATGATCTCCTTTACGGACCTGTTCGGCGGGCAACGCGCCAAGCTGGTTCCGGCCCGCGCGATTGCGGATATGCAGGAAGACGGCGCAGGGTTCGCCGGGTTCGCCACATGGTTGGACCTGACCCCTGCCCACCCCGATATGCTGGCCGTGCCAGACCCCGAGGCGGTGATCATCCTGCCGTGGAACAAAGAAATCGCATGGGTGCCCGGCAACTGCGTGATGGAAGGCGAGGACGTCGAACAAGCCCCGCGCAACGTGCTGCGCCAACTGATCGCAGAGGCCGCCGCCGAAGGCATGCACGTCAAAACGGGGATCGAGGCTGAGTTTTTCCTGCTAACCCCAGCGGGTGATCAGATCAGCGATGAATTCGATACCGCCGCCAAGCCCTGTTATGACCAACAGGCGTTTATGCGTCGCCTCGATGTGATCCGCGAGATTTCCGATTATATGCTTGAGCTCGGCTGGGGTGCCTACCAGAACGACCACGAGGACGCGAACGGCCAGTGGGAAATGAACTGGGATTTCGACGACGCGCTTAAGACCGCTGACAAGCACAGCTTCTTCAAGTTCATGACGAAATGCGTCGCTGAAAAACATGGCTACCGCGCGACGTTCATGCCCAAACCGATTGAGGGCCTAACGGGCAACGGTTGCCACGCGCATATCTCGGTCTGGGACGCTGCGGGCAAGACTAACGTGTTCGCGGCCGAACCCAATGACAGCAGCCAGACCGCCGAATTGGGCCTATCCGACAAGGGCCGTCACTTTCTTGGCGGCATCATGAAACACGCGAGCGCGCTTGCCGCGATCACCAACCCGACGGTGAACAGCTACAAACGCATCAACGCACCGCGCACGACGTCTGGTGCGACTTGGGCACCCAATACGGTCACATGGACAGGCAACAACCGCACGCACATGGTGCGCGTCCCCGGCCCCGGCCGGTTTGAATTGCGCCTGCCGGACGGTGCGGTGAACCCCTACCTGTTGCAGGCCGTCATCATCGCGGCAGGTCTGTCGGGTGTACGGTCGCAGGCCGATCCGGGCAAACGCCATGACATCGACATGTACGCGGACGGTCACAAGGTCCGCGGTGCACCGAAACTGCCGCTCAACATGCTCGACGCCCTGCGCGAATACGATAAGGACAAGGGCCTTAAGGCGGCGATGGGCGAAGAATTCTCAGCCGCCTACCTCAAGATGAAAATGCAGGAATGGAACGATTTCTGCGGCCACTTCTCGGATTGGGAAAAGGCCAACACGCTGGATATCTGATCTGGCGGTCACTCATAAAGCCGCGTCCTTGAAACCTTGGGCGCGGCTTTTCTGTGTCAGCGCAACCAGCCTGCGCGACGCGCAAACGTCGAATACCAAAGCAACGCGCTGGCCACCAAGACCGACAGTAAAACAGACGGCACAATGCCCGCCACCTGCACTGTGAAGACCGCCGTCACAAGGACTCCCATCAGCGACACCAGCAAAGCATATGCCGCCACATTGCGCCGCAACAAAAGCAGGATACACCCGACGGCCCCACCAAACACAGCGATCATAAACGCGCCCGTGGCCCATGCAGGCCTGCCGTTGATGATCACCTGATAGACCTCTGGCATCTGCGCCACGTTGTCGGGGTTCGTCTGCATGATGTAATTCAGACAGCCGCCGAGGTTCCATAACAGCCCCAAGACAGCGACCACCCAAAAGCTGAAATGTGGTTTCGTCATGATCTTCCTCGTTTTCTTACGTCGCAACAATTCTAACCACACCCGGCCCGTCACGCCAGACCGCGCACCGCAATACTTTACTGATAGGAATATTTGTTGACTTTTATGGGTGGTTTGGCGTCGAATTGGGTCAACCGAAACGCCAAGGGAACCAATCGATATGACAAAACGAATTGCTGTAATCGGGGCTGGGCCCTCTGGTCTTGCCCAACTGCGCGCCTTTCAATCGGCGGCGGCCCAAGGTGCTGACATCCCGGAAATCGTTTGCTTTGAAAAGCAATCCAACTGGGGCGGCTTGTGGAACTACACATGGCGCACGGGGCTAGATGAATACGGCGAACCTGTGCACGGTTCGATGTACCGCTATCTTTGGTCGAACGGGCCGAAGGAAGGTCTGGAATTCGCCGATTATTCGTTCGAAGAACACTTTGGTAAACAGATCGCATCCTATCCGCCCCGTGCCGTGTTGTTTGATTACATCCAAGGCCGTGTGCAAAAGGCTGGCGTGCGCGACTGGATCAAGTTCGAACACGCTGTGCGTTGGGTCGAAAAGGAAGACGGGACATTCAACGTCACCGTTTGTAACCTGCCCGAGGATCATACCTACACCGAGGTCTTCGATCACGTCATCGTCTGCAATGGCCATTTCAGCACGCCCAACGTCCCGCAATTCGACGGGTTTGAAAGCTTCAAGGGCCGCGTGCTGCACGCCCATGATTTCCGCGACGCGATGGAGTTCAAAGACAAGGATATCCTGATCGTCGGAACGTCCTATTCCGCCGAAGACATTGGCAGCCAGTGCTGGAAATACGGCGCGAAATCCATCACCGTCAGCCACCGCACCGCCGCCATGGGCTACGATTGGCCCGACAACTGGGCCGAGGTTCCGTTGCTGACCCACGTGGACGGCAACACCGCACATTTCAAAGATGGTACATCACGCGATGTGGACGCCGTGATCCTGTGCACTGGCTACAAACACCACTTTCCGTTCCTGCCCGATGCATTGCGCCTGAAAACTGCAAACCGCTTGGCCACTTCCGATCTGTATAAGGGCGTCGCCTACGTCCATGACCCCGATCTGTTTTATATCGGCATGCAGGACCAATGGTTCACCTTCAACATGTTCGACGCACAAGCCTGGTGGGCGCGCGACGTCATCATGGGCCGCATCGCGATCCCTGATCACGCGACAATGGAGGCCGATGTCGCCGACCGTATCGCGCGCGAAGACGCGGGCGAAGATGACTATGACGCGATCTGGTATCAGGGCGACTACATCAAAGAACTGGTGGCCGAAACGGACTATCCCAGCTTTGATCTTGAAGGGGCCTGTCAGGCGTTCAAAGCGTGGAAGGGCCACAAGAAACAGGGCATCATGACGTTCCGCGACAATGGCTACAAATCTGTCATCACCGGCACCATGGCCCCCAAACACCACACCCCATGGATCGACGCGCTGGATGACAGCCTTTCAGAATACCTTAAGAACTAGGGGCGCTGTACCCGCACAAAGACAAGGGTTTGCCGCAAGGCGCCTTTGTCTTTGATCGACACTGCATAGGCGCGTGAACCGTTTTCAAATGTGCGCAAATCGTATGCGTCAGGGTGGTTCACGGATTGGTCCCGAGTGACGGTCGCATCCTGGCCAATGCAAGCCGTCATTTGCGTGACCAGTTCATCAAACGCCTGCACCGCAGCGTCAGACCGATAGGAGAATTCCAACGCACAATGAATACTGCGCGTGCCGCCAAGTGCCAACGATGTGCGGCAGTTCGCCTGCCCCTGTGGCAAATCCAGAATATCACCATCCAGATCATCCAAAACATCACACAACGATTGCGCCGTGACCGGACAGGCTAAAATCGCCAAAATTGCCGCAAGACGGATCATCGTATTGCCCCTTTTTTGTTGTCGATGCCTAGTCCGCGACCAGCTGTTCCCCGTCTAACATAGAAAACGGCGAGGGTGGCGTTGTCTTGCTGACCCAAAACCAGTCGCCCGCATATTCCATGACGAACCAGCCTTCCCAGTTCCCATCGCCGGCCCAGATGCTTTGGTATTCATCCGCATCCATATCCACGCGCCATTCACCGCGGGCCGATCGCGTCCCGTCTTGGGCAAAGATGGTCACGCCGTCGTCCCCGAAATACTGGCGGTACGGCACGTCGTCCCAAACGCCGATCGCGGTGTTGCCAGACAGCAGGATCTCAATCTCGTCCGCCGCCAGTTTGACCGACTGCGCCTGAACACTGGCTGCCATGAACACCAAAGGCAGAACACACCGCATCATGAGCGTGGCTTTTCTTTCGTCGGATCATATGCCGCGAGCGTCTCGGCGATCCGCGCAGGCAGACGCATCTGATGGCCATCCAACTTGCCAATCTCAACCTCGGTTCCCGGCTCTGCGTGGGCCACATCGATCCGCGCCAAGGCAATGTGTTTCTTGAGCAGCGGAGAGCGCATCGCTGACGTGATTTCGCCAATTTGCGCGCGGCCGATGTGGATGCAGTCGCCGTGGCCAACATCGACATTGCTGTCGATCTCAAGCCCCACGAGCTTTTTCATCGGGTGTTCCTTGCGCCGGATCAGCGCATCGCGCCCTACAAAATCATCCGTTTTGGATTTCAGCGGGCAGGTGAACCCGATACCTGCCTCAAACGGGTCCGTTTGGTCTGAAAAATCATAACCAGCAAAGATCAAACCCGCCTCAATACGCACCATATCCAGCGCCTCAAGCCCCATGGGTTTTAGCCCGTGGTCTTGGCCCGCGTCCCAGATCGCATCAAAAATCTCGGCGCAGTCTTTTGGATGGCACATGACTTCATAGCCAAGCTCTCCGGTATAGCCCGTGCGCGACAACACGAACGGCGTGCCGCTCTCGTTGTGCAAACGTGCAGGTGTGAAACGAAACCAGCCCAGTTGATCAAATTCGGGATTATGCGGCGCGGTCCATGTGATTTTGCGCAGCAGATCGCGGGACTCCGGCCCTTGCACTGCGACATTGTGCAACTGATCCGTAGAGGATCGCACGAGCGCCTTTAGCCCATGCTTTTCGGCCAGTTCACGCAGCCATTCCCCGCCGTAGTCATCCCCGCCGATCCAGCGGAAGTTGTCCTTACCCAGACGAAACACCGTGCCGTCATCAATCATCCCGCCGTGTTCGTAACACATGGCCGTGTAGACCACGCCGCCGATCGCCAGTGTCTTTATATTCCGGGTAAAGGCGTATTGGCACAGCGCCTCTGCGTCCGGCCCCGTAATTTCGAATTTGCGCAGGGGCGACAGATCCATAATGACCGCCTTTTCGCGGCAGGCATGGTATTCCTCGATCGGTCCAACTTCGGCAAAACCATTCGCCAGCCAATAGCCTTTGTATTCAATGAAATTCCGCGTGTGCTTGGCAAAGCTGTCGTGGAAACCGGTTTGCTTGGTCATTTTCGGCTCCGAATCTGGGGTCGTGCGGATCGCTATGGCCCGCTGAAAGGTTTCTTTGCCGCTGTAGGTGCGGACGTGAATATCGGTGGGGTTCCAGCCGTTGGCGGCTGTCGTGTCATCCGGGCAGGCGCTGGACACGCAAACAATGTCGGTCAGCGCGCGCAGCAACACGTAATCGCCGGGGCGCGACCACGGTTCATCAGAATACATGACACCGTGGTCATCCAGAAACGTGTTGAAAAAGAAATTGATCGCCATCCAACCGGGGCGGCCCGTGACACCGAATTTGCCCAGCGCCTTATTGAAGTTCTCAGAACAATTCACGTGGCCGGGATAGCCGATGTCGTCGTAGTATTTCGCACTGCACGCCAACGCAAAGGCATCATGGCGCCCGCAGGTGTCCTGCACGACCTCAACCAACGGTACCATTTCCTGATCGTAGTATTTCGCATGAAGCCCCGGCATCGGATAAGCGTGGCCCATCAGGGTGCGCGTGGTCGTCACGTCCAGCGCATGTTCGATGCCCTTGTCGAGCTTTCGCGCAGAAAAGCATTCAAAATCCGTACACTGACGGCCATCCACATCAATGATCTGGATGTAATCCCCCGCTTTGACAAAAAACGCCTCGGCGGTTTGGGTATGCACGCGAATGTCGGCCACAGGGTCGGCCAGCGGATCGGGCAATTCAAACTTCACATGGCTTTTCAACACCGCGCGCTTGATCATCACCACCAACGGCGTTGCGGTGTCTTGGGTTTCACTATCCATCACGCCACCGGGGGCGGCGATGATGACAGACCCATCGCGGGTCGCGGTAAAGCTGGCTTCGGTCTTGGCTGGTGTCGTTGTTTCAAACAGATGCACGGCTTGCGCACCTGCCACATCAATCCCACGCGCATCGAGCCCCATGCGCAGACCCCGCAAGGATTGGGTATCACTATCCAATAGCGCCTTTAGCCCACCCGCATCGCCATGGGTCGCGGCCCCGATGATGCCAGCATCCACGCGGCCCTTTGGATCGCAGACGACAATTTCGCACCGCTGCCCACCTTCGTCGTTGATAATGGTGATCTGATCGCCCGTCTCAATCGGGATTAGGACAGCCCCCTGCCCTTCGACGACATAGCGTTCCGTGCCCGGTGGCATGGAAAATACCTGCGGCCTGATCACAGAACTGGGTTTCGGCGGGCCGGATTGAACCTTAGGGTAGTCGTCTAGCATGGGGTTCCCTTTCCAACTCGTGTTGCATGAGCGGAATAATTATTTAACGTAGAGAATACACGCCCCCTGTTTTCCAGCAAACAAAATCGGACCACATGAGCAATCATCAGATCACTTTTCTCGGCTGGATCCTCTTTGTGGTTTCCGCAATTGGCTTTATTATAGCATCCATTGGCAGTTTTTGGGCGATGTTCGGATCGGTGTTCTTTCTGATCGCCTGTCTCGTCTTTATGATTCCCTACTTCCGGTCCGATAAATGAGTGCCCTCGCCTTGGGGCTGATCGCCGCGCTGTGCTGGGGATTCCATGACATCTGCGTCCGGTTTCTGAGTCAGAAAACACCGCTGACAGGATGTATCTTTGTGGTTCTCGTCACGGGGCTTGTGTTTCACCTCGGCCTTATGGGCGTCACAGGCGATATTCATGCCCTGTCCACCACCGCCATCTGGCTGTCGCTGGGCGCGGGCGTGTTCTTTGTGATCGCAACCTTCGGCCTATATCACGCGTTCAAACGTGGGCCCGTGCGCCTTGTCGCCCCGCTGATCGCGAGTTACCCGATCCTGTCGGTTGCTGTTGCCACATGGCAAGGCACACCGATCAGTCTTTTGCAGTGGGGGGCGGTTCTGGCCATTGTCATCGGGGTCGGTTTGGTTGCCGCCTTGTCGGATGATGGCGAAGACGCGGCCCCGTCATTTGGCCCCACGATCCTTTTTTCCGTAATCTCTGCTTGCGGCTTTGCGGGCACCTTTGCCTTGGGTCAAGCGGCGGCGGACATCAGCGGAGAGATGTCCACAACCCTCGTCACGCGCCTCATGGCGGTGGGGCTGGTGGTGGTAATCCTGCTGATGTTCAAGCAGCCGTTCTGGCCGGGCCGCCCGGCGTTGCCGTGTTTGGTTGCCATGGGGGTGGCCGATGGCGTCGCGCTTTATTGTGTGTTGTCCGCAGGTGCGCTGCCGGACGCGCAATATGCCTCTGTTACGTCATCCATGTTCGGATTGCTGACAATTGTACTGGCATGGATGTTCCTGAAGGAACGGATGACCCTGCCGCAATGGACGGGCTGCATCATTGCCTTCATGGGCGTTGGAATCCTAGCGATCTAAAGCCAACCCGCCGCGATCTGGCGTTGGTGGGCGACAATGGCGTTGCGCATCAAAATAGCAACCGTCACTGGCCCAACCCCACCCGGCACAGGCGTGATCCAACCGGCCACATCCAACACAGCGTCTGTATCCACATCACCAACGATTTTGGGGCCATCTTCGGTTTCAATCTGATTGATCCCGATATCAATGACCGCCGCCCCAGGCTTAATCATGTCCGGCCCCACCAGATGGGCCTTGCCTACGGCGACGACAACAACATCGGCGCGACGTGAATGCATCGGCACAGACCGCGTCATATGGTGGCACACGGTGACAGTGCAGCCTTCGGCCATCAACATCATCGCTGCGGGTTTACCAACGATTTCGGAATGCCCGATCATCACGACCTCAAGCCCTTCCATGTTCAAACCTGTCTGCTTGATCAGCTCAACACTTGCCGCCGCTGTACACGGCGCCAAAGCCACGTCCGAATAGACAATATTGCCGATGGATGCGGGGTTCATGCCCTCGACGTCTTTCAGAGGGTGAATTGCCGATTGCAATGACCGCACATTGATATGCTCCGGCACGGGGCGTTGCAGAATAATCCCCAACACCGTCGGGTCATCGTTCATTTCCAACAGACGCGCCTTGCACGTCTCTTGCGTGATATCACCGGGCCAGTTTTCTTGCTCAAACGGTAATCCGGCTGCCTTTGCACTACGCGCTTGGTTGCGCACATAAACCGCTGCTTCTGGCACATCCCCGATCAGGATCGAAACCAGCCGTGGCATGGTGTCTTGGCGATCCGTGTAATCGCGAACCTCATCGATGATACGTGTCTTAACGGGGATGCCATTTAACAGGCGGTGATCTGGGGTCGGCATGCGGCGTCCTGACTTAAAACTCTGGAATGAATTCACATGCTTCTATGCATAACGTCCATCCCTCGTCACGACAAAACGTGCTTGAAATGCGATTGTCGGGGATTTGCCATTTGCGCACAGCATCCAGTTGCGAAACGCGGTGCTAGTAAAACAATTTTACCATCTCGGGTAAGCCCAGTGGCTTGATTGCACTGCCGCGCCCCGCCGCACCAAAACTCTCATAACGGTGTTCGCAAACCGACCTCATGGCCGCGATAGACGGTGCAAGATATTTCCGAGGGTCAAATTCGGCGGGGTTCGCCGTAAGCACCTGCCGGATCGCGCCGGTCATCGCCATCCGTAAATCCGTATCGACATTGACCTTGCGCACGCCAAACTTGATCCCTTGCTGGATTTCTTCCACGGGAACACCCCATGTCGGCTTTATGTCCCCACCATGGGCGTTGATAATGTCCTGGAGTTCCTCGGGAACGGATGACGCGCCGTGCATCACCAGCGGAACATCGGGAATGAGGTCATGGATTTCCTTCAGCCGATCAATCGCAAGAATATCCCCGTCCGGTTTGCGCGTGAATTTATAGGCCCCGTGCGACGTGCCAATCGCAACCGCCAATGCGTCCACCTTCGTCAGCTCAACAAATCGTGCTGCTTCATTGGGATCGGTCAGGAGCATGTCCTTGGAAAGCACGCCGTCAAATCCGTGGCCGTCTTCGGCTTCTCCTCGCCCTGTTTCAAGGCTGCCAAGATGGCCGATTTCACCTTCAACAGACACACCGACAAGATGGGCCATCTCAACCACCTTGGCGGTGACAGCCACGTTTTCCTCAAATGTTGTGGGCGTGGCACCATCTTCTGACAATGATCCATCCATCATCACCGAACTGAAACCGTTGGCGATTGCAGACATACACGTTGCGGGCGAATTGCCATGATCCTGATGCATACAAACAGGAACATGAGGATAAAGAGCTATCGCAGCCTTGATGAGATGGGACAGGACAATGTCATTAGCAAATGCCCGCGCGCCGCGACTGGCTTGCATGATCACAGGGCTGTCTGTGGCATCGGCGGCGCCCATAATCGGCAGCATCTGTTCCATATTGTTGACGTTGAATGCGGGGATGGCATAGCCATGCTCACTAGCATCGTCCATCAGTTGTTTGAGCGAAATAAGAGCCATATTGGTGTCCTAGAATTGATCAGGAATAAGCCGCGCCGATCAGATCGGTTTCTTCACGCGCGCCAAGAATGACAGATGTGCGCTGGTGGGGCGTCGCGGCGGCAACATCAAGAAGACGGATACGCCCGTTCGTCGCACTGCCCCCCCGCCGCATTTGATGACCCATCCAACGGATCATATGCCAAAACGAATGTCCCTGCCTGCGCAGGGCGCAGCCGGGTTACTTCTTCCACCTCTTCTGAAATCAAAGCCGACAGGTTTTTGTTGGCACTGCAAGATTGAAAAAACGCTTCATCCGCCAAAATATCGAGCGGCTTTTGAACCTCTCCTTGTGGATTGATTTCGTCCGTAGCCCCTTGGTGACCGTCCAGCGCACTTGCCTTGACGAGGTTGGATATAGACCAACGCGCGCTCGCGATACATTCGATCAGGTCAGCGAGTGCTACCTCGCCTGCGTTGCGGGCAAGGTAGGCACTTAGTGTTGTAGGCTGCATGTCAGTTGGCCAAATGCTCAAACAACCGCGCAACGGCCTCTGCTCCCGGGTCGATATGCCCCTCAAGCTGCTCTGCGTTGATATAACTTGCGCGCCCCGCCTTTGCAGACGTCAACGAGGCCGTGTATTCCGCCCCTTTGCGCGCGGCCGTTGCAGCCGCAGGCAATCCGTCGCTCAAAGCCTCCAACGCGGGCAACAATGCGTCAACCATGGTCCGATCACCGGGATTAGCGCCGCCAATTTGGCGCATCCGGTCAAGCCCTGATATCAAGGCATCCCGCATCGTCTGGCCGGACGATGATGCATCCCCAGCTGCTGCAAAAAAGATCGCAAGCAACACCCCAGAAGATCCGCCCATTGTCTGGCTCAACTCCAACCCGATGGCACGGTAAAGCTGTGTATGATCTGCAAGCGGCAATTTATCCATCGCCCCAATCAAAGCACGAGACGCACCAGACAAGGTGGATCCGGTATCACCATCCCCTGATTTTGCATCAAGCAGGTTCAAATCACCTTCCGCGGCGATCAGCACTTCACAGCAGTGCGTCAAGAATGCCTTTGTTGGCGCATGTGCAGAAGCAGGTGCTCGAATTGGTGTTAGACCATCCGGCAGCGGCAGGATCGTGGGCTTTTCAATTGACCGACAACCGGGCCACGCCAGCACATTCGCGGCTTCTTTCAGAAACTTTTCGTCCCCGTCGGCCAGTTCGCAAAGCGAGATCGAGAACCCGTGCATATCAAGTGCGGTCATCATCGTACCCGGACCGACAACAAGGCGAATGTATTGCCCGAAATCCGATGACAAAAGGCTGTCCGTCAGGATAGCCATTTCAAGGCAGGACGCGCCGCCAAGGTTATTGATTAAAACGACGTGGGGCGTCTTTGGCATATCGACACTCAGTTTGTCCGTCATCTTCGTGATTGCGTCCACGGCCCCCGCCGATGCGACTTGTTCAACGCCCGCCTCACCGTGAATGCCAAGGCCAAGTTCCGCCATCCCGGGCGGGATGCGATCTTCCTTTAACGATCCGGGAACAGAACAGGTATCCAGCGACAAGCCGATGCTGCGCGTCGATGCGATTACCCGCGTCGCCGCAATCGTACATGCCTCAAGGTTGGCGCCGTTTGCTGCCATTGCGCCTGCAATTTTGTGAACGAAAAGTGCGCCCGCAAGACCCCTTGCTTGTGGTAAATCCGGCAGGGCAATATCGTCGTCGACAATGACAACGCTGACTTTGTGGCCAAAGGCGCGCGCGCGTTCCGCTGCGAGCCCGAAGTTCAACCGATCACCGGTGTAGTTTTTCACGATCAGCAAACAGCCCGCCGGTCCTGTCACCGCAAGGATCGCGGCCAGCACCGCATCAACCGATGGCGACGCAAACACGTCACCACAAACCGCCGCCGTCAGCATGCCTTCGCCGACAAACCCCGCGTGCGCCGGTTCGTGCCCTGACCCGCCGCCCGAGACCAAGGCAACCTTGGATTTGTCCCAATCGGTGCGCACGACGACGCGAATGTGGGGGTACCCATCCAGGCGCGTCAATGTCCCGCCCGATGCGGCGATCGTGCCATCAATCGCTTCGGTCACCATGTCCTGTTTGGCATTGGTAAACTGTTTCATGGTGTCTCTCCTACGAAATACGAGCGCCAGAGGCGTCAAAAAAGAATGGTTTGTCCGGGCGAATTTTGATGATGTCCCCTTCTTTGAGGATCGTGCGCGCGTCCGTCACCGTAATCAGATCGTGCGATTTGAATGACAAATGCAGCCGGGTCTGATCGCCCAGATGTTCGACGCGCTGCACAAAGCTGTCTTCGCCGTCACCTTGCATGATCTGTTCGGGGCGCAACCCGATATGGGTGGCCGTGCTGGGCGCGCCGCCAAACACATCCGACGGCAACACGTTGATGCGCGGTTGGCCAAGGCGGCTGGCGGCATAGATGCTGACAGGGTCTTCATAAATCTCGCGCGGGCTGCCGTATTGCACCAACCGACCATTGTCCAAAACGCCGACGTGCGTCGCCATCGTCATGGCCTCGGTCTGGTCATGGGTCACATAAAGCATCGTTGCCCCTGAATCCGCCTGAATGCTTTTCAATTCAATCCGCAGATCAGACCGCAATTTGGCATCCAGCGAACTTAGCGGTTCGTCCATCAGGTACACAGAGGGTTCGCGCACGAGGGCCCGCCCAATCGACACGCGCTGCATTTCCCCGCCCGACAGGGCCGTCGCCTTGTTGTCGAGCTTGTGGGTGATCTGCAAAACCTCTGCGACCTCACCGACCTTGCGGTCAATCTCCGCTTGCGGGGTTTTCAGGATCGGGGATTTCAAAGGAAATTCAAGGTTCTGGCGCACGGTAAGATGCGGATAAAGCGAGTATTGCTGAAACACCATCGCCACATCGCGCTGTGCCGGCGTCAGGGCCGCCATATCACGGCCGCCAATCGTCACCGCCCCTGTGTCCGGTTTATCCAGCCCCGACACCATCCGCAGCGTCGTGGTTTTACCCGCCCCCGTCGGCCCAAGCAGAACAACAAACGCACCGTCCGGAATGGTCATTGTCACGTCGTCCAATGCGACCTCGTCACCGTAGTTTTTGGAAATTCCTGTCAGGGTCACTTCAGCCATGGATCAGCACTCCTTCGTTGGCCTGCGAAAGCAGCGCAGCACCGGTGTCCGCGTCAAATAAGGTGATCGTGCGCGGATCAAACGTAAGCCCCGTTTGATCGCCAACACTGACTTTGTCAGAACTGGCCACGCGGGCTTTGATATCACCGTTTGCTGTTTCAAGCGTCACGATCTGCGTCGTTCCCAGGTATTCTGTTGCCTTCACCCGACCACGATAGGCCGCACTGTCATCAAGACGCACATGTTCAGGACGCACGCCAAACGACATCACACCATTGGCACCATCAATGCTTGTGGGGACGCTCAGCGCGACGTCGTTCAGCCGCACTTCGTTGCCGCCCTTGCCGATCATTCCGTGAAAATCGAGGAAGTTCATCGACGGTGATCCGATGAACTGCGCCACAAATTTCGTCGCAGGCCAATCGTAGATGTCTTGCGGGACACCGAATTGTTCGACGACGCCATGGTTCATCACCACAATCTTGTCGCCCATCTGCATCGCCTCTAGCTGGTCGTGGGTGACGTAGACGGTGGTGGCGTTCATGCGGTCATGCAGCGCGCGCAGTTCTTCGGACATGTGTTCGCGAAACTCTGCATCCAACGCGCCGAGTGGTTCATCCATAAAAAACGCCTTGGGGTCACGCACAATCGCACGGCCAAGGGCAACACGCTGACGATCCCCACCCGAAAGCCCGCCCACAGGTTTGTTGAGGATGTCCGTGATGCCAAGGATCTCAGCAATCTCGTCCACCTTCTTTTTCACGGCGGCTTTGGGCATGCCCTGCGACCGCAACGGGTAGCTGATGTTCTTGCCCACGTTCATATGCGGATACAAAGCGAACATCTGAAACACGAAGGCAATATCGCGCTGCGAGGCGGGTTTCATGCCGACCTCTTCGCCGTCGATATAAATCTCGCCCGATGTGGGCAGTTCCAGCCCTGCCATCATTCGCAACGTCGTGGTCTTGCCGCAGCCTGACGGGCCCAGCAGCATAAAGAATTCGCCGTCCTCAATCGTGAACGTCGAAGATTTCACCGCGTTGAACGCCCCGAAATCCTTGCGCACGTTTTCAATACGTATCTGTGCCATGATTACTCCGGAAAATGGCTGACGATGATGAACATCACCGTGCCGACAAGGGTGACAATGAAGGAATAGCTGTAAAGGCCGATCACGAAGGGCTGCATCAGCATGATGACCCCCAATGCGATCAGGATCGTCGCCAGCATTTCCCAGGGACCACGGCGAAGCCGCAGCAAACCGTTGAGTATATTCATCATTTGCGGACTGCCCCGAATGTGATCCCGCGCAGCAGATGCTTGCGCAACAGGATGGTGAAAACCATGACCGGCACGAGGAAGATCGTCGCGCCCGCCGCAACTGCAGGCCAATCTTTGCCCGATGTGCCGATGATTGTCGGGATGAACGGTGGTGCCGTTTGTGCCGTGCCAGACGTCAGCAGAACCGCAAAGGCATATTCATTCCATGCAAAGATCAGACAGAAGATGGCGGTGGATGCGATGCCGGTGGCGGCCTGTGGTAGGACCACTTTGTAGAACGCCTGGAACCGTGTGTAGCCGTCGATCAGGGCCGCTTCTTCGTATTCAATCGGGATTTCGTCGATGAACCCTTTGAGAAGCCAAACCGACAGGGACAGGTTAACGGCGGTATACAGCAGGATCATCCCAAGGTGCGTGTCGTTCAGGCCCAGATTGCGGAACATCAAAAAGATCGGAATGGCGACCGCGATAGGCGGCATCATCCGCGTGGACAGGATGAAGAACAACAGATCATCCTTTAGAGGGACCTTAAAGCGGCTGAACGCGTAAGCGGCCATCGTACCTAGAACCATGCACAGAAACGTCGATCCAAATCCGATGATGACTGAGTTCAGGAAACGTTCGCCATACCGTGATGGGCCGGAAATGACGGTGCCACGTTCGCGGGCAATCTGGTCATACCAGGTTTCGGCAGGTCCTGCGGCCTCGATCATGTCAGGGGTCGCACGGGTGCGGTCGGTGAACAGGTTCACGTACCCCTCAAGCGTGGGTTCAAAAACGACCACGGGTGGATAGGCGATGGAATCTGCGGGGGATTTGAACCCCGTCGCGACAATCCAAAGCAGGGGAACCAAGGTGATGCAGGCATAGCCGATCACCAAAATTCCGGCGAACCATTTGGTGCCCTTTGTGGGCTCTGTGACAGAAAAGCTCATCTTTCTTTTACCTTGTTCAGGGCTTTGACGTAGATCGACGCAAGGCCAAAGACGGTCACGAAGAGGATCACGGCGTAGGCGGACGAATAGCCCGTGCGCCATTTCTCGAATGCTTCGCGTTTGAGGTCGATTGAGGTCAGCGTGGTGGTGTTACCCGGCCCGCCCCCCGTCAGTTGCACGACCAGATCGAACATCTTGAAATTCTCGATCCCGCGGAACAGCACGGCCAGCATTAGGAACGGCAGCGCCATAGGGATAGTGATTGTCCAAAACTGGCGCCACTTGGATGCACGGTCACATTCGGCGGCCTCATAAATACTGTCGGGAATGGATCGCAGGCCCGCCAGACAGATCAACATAACGAAGGGCGTCCACATCCATGTGTCGGCAATCACGATTGCCCAAGGCGCCAGATGCACATCGCCAATCATCGAAAAACTTGCCGGATCAGCGCCGGTAAAGAACGCGACCACATAGTTAAACAGGCCAATTTGCGGCTGATACAGGAACGTCCAGAAATTGCCGACAACAGCGGGGGACAACATCATCGGGAAGACGATGATCGTCGTCCACATGTCGTTGCCTTTGAATTTCTTGTTGATCAGATAGGCGAGCGCAAAGCCGATCAACACCTGCAACGTGATCGTCCAGATCAGGAAATGCGCGGTGGCCTGCATCGTGTTCCACACATCTGGATCATTCAGGATGCGTTCGTAATTGCGCAGCCCAACCCATTCGACATCATTGTTGGGGCGGTTCACGCGAAAATTGGTAAAGCTCAGCCGGATCGTCCAGATCAGCGGAAAGATATTCACGGCCAGCAGCAGGAAAATCGTCGGCGCGACAAATATCCACGCAATTGTCCTGTTAGACAGCCCGCGAATGCGCTTTGCCATACTATCGGGCGTCTTTGCTGCCGCTGTTTCCATGGGGGAAAGGGTCATGGTGTGTGTCCTTGTCGCGGGGCGTGCATCCCTCGCGCAAACGTCAATGTTCAATGAAGGGCGCCCTGGCCAACCAACCGGCCGGCCAGAGCTGTTATCTGACGCCCCACTCAGGAAGGGCATCCGACAGGGAGGATGTTAAAGCTTGTCTTCGTCTTCAAACACTTCGGTCCAATCACGAACCAAACCGTCCAGGGCCTCTTGGGCCGTGCCGTCACCAGCAATGACAAAGTTGTGCATGCGCTCCTGCATTGGGATCAAAAGGTCCGCATAGGCAGGCTCTGCCCAGAAGTCTTTAACGATCGCCATGCTGTCAAGGAACGTCTGCGCATACGGCTGGCTTGTGGCGAAATCATCAGCTTCGACAACGGCGCGCAGTGCAGATGCGCCACCCAGATCCCACCAGCGCTGCTGGATTTCAGGCTGCGCGAACCACTGGATATATTCCAACGCCGCGTCCTGCTTTTCGGAATAGGCAACAACCGAAATGCCCTGCCCGCCAAGCTGGGCGAACTGGCCTGCGGGGCCTGCGGGGTTCGGGAAAAACCCGGAATTGCCGCCGCCAACAGTTTCATCCGCTTCCACACCGGGCCACACGAACGCAAAGTTCATCTGCATCGCGACCTGACCAGAACGGTAGGCATCGATATTTTCGCCCATGTACCAATTTGACGATCCCGGAGGCGTCCCGACGTCGTACAGCTCCTTGTAAAACTCAAGACCGGCAACCGCCCCTGCGGAGTTCACAAAACCATCCAAATCATAGGGTTGATCCGGGTTTTCATACTCAAAACCAAAGTTATAAAGCGCGTTTGTGACACCCATCGTGATGCCTTCGGACCCGCGCTCTGTGTAGATCGCAGCGCCATAAACAGTGGTGCCATCGACGTCACGACCTTGGAAAAATTCGGCGATGTCCTTGAGCTGGCCGAGGTCAGCTGGCGCATCGAGAGCATAGCCATACGTTTCCATAAACTCGGCCTGAAGCTCTGGGCGTTCAAACCAGTCCTTGCGGTACGTCCAACCAACAACATCCGCATAAGCTGGCAGCGCATAGTAGTTTGGCGTGTTCTTTGGCCATTCCGCGTAACCGGTTACCGTCGCGGGCAGAAAATCGTCCATGCTGATGCCGTTCGCATCAAAGAAATCATTCAATTTCACGTAGTGGCCATTTTCAGCGCCGCCCCCGATCCACTGGCTGTCACCGATCATCAGGTCACACAATTGCCCGCCCGAGTTCAGCTCATTCAGCATTCGGTCGGCAAAGCTGGTCCAAGGCACGAATTCGAAATTCATCGTGTGGCCGGATTGTTCTTCGAAATCCTTGCTTAGCTCAATCAGGGAATTCGCAGGATCCCAAGCGGCCCAGCACAGTGTCAGATCAGTTGCATAGCCATCAGCCATCGCAGAGCTAGCGAGGCCGGATGCAATGATCGCGCCCACTGCTGCTGTGGTGAATAGGTTCTTTTTCATAAGGGTAACTCCTCCCAGTTATGGCGGGACATGGCTCCCCGCCACGACTCACGCTCCCTACATTGCTAAATGAGGCACGTGCGTCAATGCAACATATTTTTGATGCACGTGCCTCAAAATGACCTATAATCCTCGAAACACACTGCTAGACGGGACCGAAATGATGCAGTTGTGACAGGGCAAAGGTCTGATAAGATGATGGAATACGCATTGATGGACGTCAGAGAAGTTATGTTAAGACCCACCACGAAAGACCTCGCGAAAGCGGCTGGCGTCAGCCGCGCGACAGTGGATCGGGTCTTGAATGGACGTGAAGGCGTGAAAAAACGAACTGTGGATCGCGTAAACGATGCAATCCAAGAACTCGGCTTTGTGCGCAACATTCAGGCTGCAAACCTTGCACGATCCCAAAGGTACAGATTTGTTTTCGCTCTCCCACGCTCGGGTGACCTGTTTCTAGAAGAAATCGTGCGCCATATTGACGAAGCAAACGAGACGTTCGCGACCGACCTCGTTTGGTGCGATGTGGTCCACATTGATGAAAACGATCCCCATAGCATTTCGGCCTTTCTTGCAACGCTCGATCCGAACGAGACAACCGGCGTCGCGATTATGGCCCCTGAATCGCCACAGGTGCGTGACGCGATCTTTCGTTTGCAAGAACGGGGCGTAGCCGCGCTGCCTTTCATCGCCGATCAATCTACAATGGAAGAACATTGGGTCGGAACAGATCACCATGCCGCAGGCGCAACCGCAGCGACGCTTATTGGCCGGTTTTGCCCTGCACCTGAAGGCTCTGTCCTCGTCATCTCCGAAAGCATGAGGTCACGCGACAGTCTTGAACGTCGGATCGGTTTTGACGCCGAGATGAACCAACATTCCCCCGGATTGCGCCCCCTGCCCTCCTTGGAAACGTATGGCGACGAAGAACGCGCTGAACGCGTTATTTATAATTCGGTCATCAACAATCCGGACCTCGTCGGGGTATATGTGCTGTCATCCGAAGCCCGCGTGCCGCTAACGATCTTGAACGAAAATATGAACACCGATCATCTGATCAAAATTTCCCATGAACGCACCCCGTTCACTGAGGCGGCCCTTCGAAACGGAAGCCTCGATGCTGTCATTGCGCAAGATCCTGGCCATCTTGTCCGCAGCGCTGTCAGAAAGCTAAAGGCAATAACGGACAAACGTGTCGCGACGGGATCGCAAGAACGCATCCGGGTAGAGGTTTTGCTTCGGACAAATATCTAAATGTGTCCTGTCGGAAAAGCCAGTATTTTCATATCAACAGAAGAGCCACCAGCAGTTTCACCGATCTGAACAATTGTGCGCCGATAGGACTCCGCGACTGACTTGGAGGGTGTTGAATTACGGTTCACAACGTCATTTTGCCCGAAAATAGGCGCTGAATTCCCAGCATTCCTCAAGGCGGGAACGCCCAACATTCGCTCCACCGTCGTCTTAGCCATTGCACTGCGTGGATCGGCCGCTGTCCCTTCATACGACAAACCCTTACTCGCAAAAGCGGCCTTCGCTGGCAAAGATATGTCTTGTGGGGATGCATCTGAACGTTCCCGTTCCAGAATTGACAAAAGGAAATCTGCCGCGGCATTCATGGCGGCCATTTTTTGCGTCGCCCCCAAGACATTATTACAGATATCGGGATGATGCTTGAAAGCCATCGAACGACGGGCAACCCGTACATCAACCGGTGAAGACCTTTCAGACAGTCCAAGCAAACGGAGCGCGTGTCGCCGTGTCATATACATTGTCGTCACTCCAATCCGCAGTCGGGAAATTCGCAATTTGAACGCTGATACTGGCAAGTATGCCGGTCGGAATCTTTCTGTCATTCCGACCGGCCCTGTCTTGCCGGATGTTCAAATGTCTTGCGCATCAAAAAATGAAATTGTCACCACTCAGGTCATCTGCGCTGACCGATTTAAGAACAATCCGGTCACCGTCCTGGCCTCCATCCAGAAGCTGAAGATCGATAACCGTGGCCCACCCATGATCCGTCGTGGCGTCTTCGACGCTTTGCCGATCCGTGAAAAACTGCGACAAATCAACGATGTCCCTGTCCACTTCGAAGTCATGAACATAGTCTTTTCCGGTTCCGGATGAAAAAATGAACGTATCTTCGCTGCCATCGCCGGACCAGCTCCCGCCCCAAAGATGGTCATTGCCAGCGCCGCCTTCGATGACGTCTGATCCGGTTCCACCGACAATTTTGTCGACGCCTTCGCCGCCAAACAGGCTGTCGTTGTTCTCTCCGCCGTTCAGGTAATCATTGCCCGCGCCGCCAAACATCTCGTCATCGTCGGCCCGGCCCCAAAGTTTGTCCTTGCCGTCCTCGCCGTGCAAAACATCGTTTCCGCCTCCGCCAAATAACTTGTCATTGCCTTGCCCGCCGAACAACAGGTCCTCGTTTGCCCCACCATTGATGTGGTCGTCACCTTCGTTGCCGTAAATCTCGTCATCACCGCGGCCACCCCGCAGAACGTCGTTGCCGCCGTCCACCAAAGTCAGTGTTGGTTCACTGATCAAAACCGCCGCGTCCGCATCGATTTCCGCGAAAGGATCAGCAGCGCGCGGGTCAACCGCACCGTCGTTGGATCCAGTGGTGGGGGCTTCTGACATGAACTCGGCATAGGCCTGGCCCGTTTCCCAATCGGCGTGAACCTGAAAGATCGCGCCTTCGGTGCCTGTGGACGCATCTAGATCATGGTCCCCTTTATTAAGGCCAAAATACAGATTGCCTTCACCGTCCAAAAAGACCGCACCAAAGGCCCCTTTCACAAGACCCGTTTCCATTTCGTCGCCATACAGCGTGCCCGTGATCGCGATTTCTGTGAATGTCGGCATGGCGCCCTCGGTCACACCGCTGACGTCGATCTTTACAACCTTGCCCGCCTGGCCGTTCTTGCCCGGGGAAACGACAGCGTAAAAACTGCCATCTTTATCATTAAAGGCGATGTCGTATGTCCGATCGCTGAACAAATCTTTCGGGAATTTGTAGTGGTCGATATGTGGATTGCCATCTGCATCCAACTGATCAACATCAACAACGCTCACGCGGTCAATGCCCGACTGGAATGTCCAAAGATTTCCACTGCCGTCAAAATCACCAACGTAGTCGCCATAGAACCCGTCACCAACGCGGTAAGTTTCGCCAGATGCATCGACCATCACAATGTCAGACGTGCCGACAGCATTCCCCAAAGAATCCGTCCCGTTCGACTTGGCAACACCATAAATAAGGTCGTCTTCGATGTTGAAACCGATCGAATTAATCTTGAAATCGGGCTGGTCCCCGACGGTAACGTAATCCTTTGATTCAACATCAAAGACGTTCAACTGACCATCGATCACTTGATACAATTTTGCCTGGCCCGGTGCGAACGCATCGACAACAACACTGGTTCCGCCCGATTCAAATTCGACCTCATAAGAAACAATCGGCCCGTCAAAATTATACGTAACATCGCCTTCGCTTTCGACGGCCTTAAAGCTTAGTTCGCCTTCGCTTCCTGTGCTAACAACATCGATCTGGAATGTTTCGTACGCGCCGGACGTTGTTTGGACAGTATCGATCACTTCACCGTTCCACATCACATCAACGGCACCGGTTGACTGGCCACCAGCCAGGTTCGCAGCCAGACCGAACGAAATTGTGTAGGTTTCACCGGCGATGGTTTGCGCGGATTGTGAAATGACGGCGTCACCAAATGTATCCGTCATCGTCCACGTGCCGCTGTCGGCAAAATCTTCGAACGTTGCGGCCCCGGCGCCTGCGCCGTCCAGAAGGTTTTCGCTTTGAAGATCGCCGTAGATGACATCATCACCGGAACCACCATTGATCGTGTCGTTGCCGTACCCGCCCTCAGCAAAATCATCGCCGCTTTCAAGGTTCAAGATATCGTTGCCATAGCCGCCAAAAACAAAGTCGTCACCGCGACCAGCATTTGCTCGGTCGTTACCGGCACCAGCAAAAAGCATGTCGTTGCCGCCGTTGCCCAGCAGGACATCATTGCCCGCGCCCGTGGTGATGGTATCCGAAAACGTGTCCGTTCTGCCGTAATCTGACACGATGACGGCGTCCGCATCGTAATGCCATTCCCCATCGTAAAAGGTCCATTCCTTGCCAACCATATCGCCCGCAACAAGATCATTTTCTGACGCGGTGCTAATGCGGTCGCTGCCTTTAAGACCGTTGATGCCAACGGCACCTTCTACGTGTTGAATGACGTCATTTTCTACTGTTCCAAGAACGTCGAATACGGTTGGGGTAAGGATATCTTTCATGGGAGCGCCTATCTCTTTTCTAAATGTCAGGACCGCTAGAGGAGGGAAAGCGCGGCCCTGACCGTGTATGATTTCGTTGGATAGTGTTTCGCAGACCAGCGAGAAAAATCATAAGGGTCAAAGAGATATCGAAAGTCCCAAACGGATAGGACCTCTAGACGCGTGGCTATTTTCTTTATCTTTATGCACGCCAAAGGGAACACGCAGCCGTGCATCCAGCGTTCCCTTGAAAAGGAATTAGGCGTTCAGGAGCCCGAACAGTGCAAACGATCGAGCTGTGAAATCAGATCAGGAATTGACGTATCCCAGCCGGAATTTTCGACGTGATCATCCATCGCTTCGAATGTCGCGGGCCCCAAAAACCCGTCAACGACGCCGGGATCAGAACCGACCATGATCAGCAGTCTTTGCATGATCGCTACATCGCTTTGCTCATCGACAAGCGCGACACCGCAGGTTTCCTGTACAGCACCCTCTAACGGATTTTCGGTAGGGGCCTGTTGATCAAACGTGGTTTCCGCCACCCCAACATCTGTCGGCGGCTCACCCGTGGGCTGGGCTGCGTCAGCGTTAATTTCGGGGCTAGGGACAAAACACTGTTCAAGACGGCGGGCAACTTGGGGTGCATTCGCTGGCGGGGTGCCGATTTCAGTCACGGCACAGGTTTTCGCGCTCAGATCACAGATCAGCTCAATCGACCAATCTGAATCCGATGGCCCCCCGCGCAATGTCGCGGTTGCATTCGCGAAAATCTTGTACTGATACCCGTCCAATTGTCCTTCTTGCCAGAACCCCGGAAATTGTGAGGACGGCACATCCGTCACATGAGACACAACATCCGTGGCGCCCGGCAACGGCACATCAAAGGTGTCCGACACGCAAGGTGCGGCCAACGCCGGCGTTGCAGACGCCCCCAAAAGGCAAATGGCAAGACCCGCAAAACGCATTATTGGTGCGCCCGGATCAGGGGGCCGTGAACGCGAAACGCAAGCGCGGCCAAGACAAGCGCATTGGTGTTCACAGTGATTGAAGAATTCGTCGTTCCATCGGCTTCGTAGATGCCTTCTGGCCATCCGCGGGCCGGATCACCAAGTGGTGCGATTTCCGTGATCAATTCGCGGGTGTAATCCGTCCCGAACAAGGCATCCCAAGCGAACGCAACTTTGGTTGTTACCGTCCGTCGGCTGTCCATACGATCGCCGCTAAATGTCATCACGGCCCATTCCGCGCCGCCGCCCCAAACGGACGAGTAGACGAAATACGGCGCGACATCGATGTGGGATTCGCTGACAGCTGTTAAGATACCGGTATTGCGATAACGCGCCTCTTGGGCTGCGTAGATCGATGTCGCAAACCGCGCAGAACGGGCATCAAACCCGAACTCCAGTCCGTCAAAAAGATAGGGTTCACTGACGGTGAAGGCAGGCGTGATATTTCGATGCAGACGCGTGTCGACAGGGATTGGTTGGCCTTCAACGTCACGCACCATCAAATGGCTTTCCGCGTCATAGGCGCGATAGGTGTCAAACCCGAACAGCATCATCGCCTTGGCGGCGTATTGTTCATACCCCACACGCCCTTCTTGATCGCGGCGCACCGCACCATCGGCAATATTGCCGCCAATCAGCTGACCATCTTCGATCATCTGCGACAGGTCCCAGCGTTCCAGCACACGGGCGGTTTTGGAGGCAAGTGCGGGGTAGTTTGCATTTACGTGGCCCAGTGCCGCAACCATCCGCGCGATATCCAGCGCAGACCAGCCCAGCCCTCGTTCAACCGGCTGGTTCGCATAATTAACAAGCTCACCCGTGCGGACATTATAGGCCTTGTTCGGCAAAACCCCGTCAAACAACCGCATGGTGTAAAGCGTGTCCAATGCCAGATCGATCCGCGCAATTGCTTCGTCTTCGTCGATAACGCCAAGGCGGTTGGCAGACATGACGGCCACGAAATAGGATCCAGTTTCCCACATCGTTGTGGACGGGTAATTGTCAGTCGAATTGACCAGTCCTGTCGTGGGATCAGTATTGTTCTCAAAATACCGCCAAGCGATCTGCGCGTATTCCAAATCATCCGGCCCGGACGCACCGGTGATCGCCAATGGCAATGGTGTGATGTCTTCGAACTGTGCCATCTGCGTTCCCACCTGTTCGCCCTGTTTGTTCGTATCCGCACTGCGATCAATCGCCGTCACAAGGGCAAGCCCGCACCCCAGTGCGACCAGGAAAATAATGTGGCTTCGTGCTTTGATTAGGTTTGTTTTCAATGTCATGATGCGTCGCTCTTTTCGATGGCGCTGGGAACCCATAGGGCCGCGCCGATGATGCCGGCCATGGCCAGACAATTGTTAAAGCCCCAAAGGACGTTTGATATAACGCCCGTTGCGGAATGTGATGTGATCCCAAAGCCGAAGCCAAACATGGCCCAGATGGCGGCCAGACCCGTCGCAACAACGACGGCAATTTGTGGCCGCACCAACCCGAGGAAATTACCCGATTGACGGACCTTTGGCGTCACTTTGAACGAAATCGTCTGCCCGCGAACAACAGACCAGATCGCGCGCATTCCAAGCGGGAAGAACGACAGATAACTGGCCTTTGCGGCGAACCCCGACACGCCCCATGTGCCCGCCATCATCGCCAATTCAAGCGTGACCAAAAACGGAATCAGGTGCCAAAAGAAGTCAGCAGAATATGCCGAAACGGGCGAAATACCGGTGAACAAATAGATGATGGGTGCGATCAAGAAGATCATGTTCCAGATCGGCGCGAGGTAGGAATAAAACGTCGTGGCGTACATGACCCGCTGCGGGAATGTCAGGCCACGACGAAACAACGGATTGTCATTCACCAAGATATCAAGGCTTCCGCCTGCATATTTGTAGCGCTGCACGGTCCACGTCAAAAGGTCTTGCGGGGACAGCATCTTACTTTCGACGATCGGATGCATCTTGGATTTCCAGCCCCGTTCACGATCTGAATGCAGCACGATCGAGGTGTAGATGTCTTCGGACACGTGAAAACGGTAGGGCGTCAGAATTTCTGTCGTGGCCGCCTCTGTCCGGATTGCGTCCATCATATCAGGCGCGATATCGCGTTCCTTGCTGGATACTGTGATGACTTCTTCGGTGGCGTGCATCCGGTTTTCGACCTGCGCGCCAAAGCTGCGCAAGGCCGCTTCCATGACGGCTTCCCGGCGATGAATGGACCCTGCCCCGCAACAAAACGACGCGTTCGCCCAATTCCTGCGCCGCTGGATGATGTCGTAAAACATTTTTGGATCGCTCACGAATGGATCAGTGCCAAGCTGGACAGGACCAATAATCTTTTGGATGGCACGTCCGAATGTTGCACCTTTCGGCCCGATCTTACGGTCCAGCATGGTGTCCAGCGCCTCACCGTCGGGAAGGTCATAAAACCATTGCGGCGTCTGCACCCAGGCCATTTTAGGGTCTTGGAAATAGCCGAGGGTATTTTCGAGGATCGTGGGGAAAGGCCGCGTGTCAGCGTCACAAATGACCAGAATATCACCAGACGTCTGTTCCATCGCATGCCGCAGGTTGCCAGCCTTGAACCCTTCGTTGGTGCTGCGGGAAATGTAATTTGCGCCAGCGGCCTGCGTGACAGCACGCATTTCATCGCGCCGACCATCATCCAGAACATGAATGTTGATTTCGATGGGATGCGGATAGGTAATGTTCTGGGCATCAAGAATGCCCAACAGCACAAGCTCCGGATCTTCGTTGTAGGTCGCAAACATCACATCAACGGACAAAATACGTTCATGTTCGGGATGATCAGGAGAGATATCGCCCAGCGTTGCAGGCGCGACAGGAACCTCGATTGGGTCATCTTTCCAGAGGTTGAAAACAAACAAGACCATGCCGAAAAACGCAAAGGTTTCCGCCAGCACCAAAGGAATGGCAAACCACATTGCATCCGTGTTCAAAGACGCCGTCCAGCGCCACCAAATATACCATGCGCCAACAACCAAGGCGACGGTTGCCAAAAACTGCCACACAAGTTCGCGCACAGCTGAATAGGCCAGCGGCGGTTCTGGTGTGCGATCTTCGTATTTGAGGAAATAGTCATCCATGATCTACGCCCCTGCCCGCTTGGATCGAACAACGTCCCAAGGCGTCGGGCCAAGCCCGATTGTCCACGCCAGTGGTTTTAGCTGCGACAATCCATAAGCCAAGGCAAACGACGCGGGGAGAGCAACGGCAAACCGCGCAACAACGATCATCCAAGGATCCATCACAACCGACAGGCCCGACCCGAAAATGATGATGTCAAAAAGGTCAATAACCAGCGGATGCACAAGGTAGACGCCAAACGTGTAGCTGGCCAAGACTGTCCAGCGTGGCGACCATTGCAGGTACTGCCCGCCGATAAAGACGAAGAACACAAAGATCGGCATCAAGAAGTGGCCGTAGAAATCCCATCCTCCCCGAACGCCCCAAAACCCCGTTTCGAATGCCGTGTGAAAAGAGGGCAGTGTTGCGACATAAGCGAGAATAGCAAAGTAGAACCCGCATCGGCGGATCAGACGGGATTCGCCACGTGGGATACCATCGTTCCAAAGTCCGTAAATCGCAAAAGCGGCCATTCCATAACCGACATAACCCAGAACCTTGAGCGCGCGAACAAGGTAGTCGCGCAAGACCGGATCGATTTCCAGTGCCCAAAGAAACCCTTGGGCGTTGTTCATGACACCAATGGTGATCACAACAGTAAGGCCCAAAATCGGGAAGCGGGTCGCAGAGCGCATGACAGGATAGAACAAGAATAGCGCGAACAGGGTCGGCAAGAAATGCATGTGGTATTGGGATTGACCGAGTATCAGATAACCGATCCAGCTTTGGGCCTGTCCCAATTGATCCCAGATATCAGGCGCGTAGTCGAATGTGTCCGCTTTCAAAAGACGGAAGAAAGCATAGAAAACGGCCCAGAAAACAAACGGCACCAAAAGGCGCTGTGCCTGCGTTGCGATGGCGCTGCCATATGTCGGCATTTTCTTGTCGACCCGCATGGCCATCAAGAAAAGAGAGAACATAAAGAACATCTCTGATCCTGAAAATTCGCCAATCGAGCGTAGGAAAACCGGAACGAACCGGTCCCCTTGCGCGGCATCTGGAAAGGCTTGCCCGTCGAAATCAGTCGATGAGTGAATAAGAACCACACCAAATGCCGCAAAAACGCGATTTGCATCGAACCAGACAAGTCTTGGTTTTGATGACGATGTCATGGGTTTGACGCCGGAACAGGGCAGCTGGACGGCAGAACCTGACGCACCTGTGGTAGCGCAAGATTGTGTTCGGTCGTGCTGCAATCTGTCGCCCCAACCTCAGAGCCGCCAACAACTGGCCGGCAATAACGGAATGCCTCGACCGGAATAACCGGTGCGATCCGGGTGGCATTGGCACAGGCGCAGCATGGCACGTCTTGGATCATGCGGTTGGGGTGACATTTGTTGTCGCGAATGTCCGTGCCAACGAACGCGGTATCCCAGACATGGGTGTTCTCGTTCACACGCTGAAGGATCGGGCCCTGCACTTTATAAAGCAAAGCGGCCAAAATGATGCCGTTGTTGTTGGCGGTCTGCAAAGGAATGAAACCGTTGCCGTTTTCATAAAGCCCTTCATAAAATCCACGATCAGGCTGCGAAAGATCAGCGACCGTTTCAAACAGAAGATCCGTGTAATCCGTGTCCCATAACGCCCACATGCCAACAGCGGCTTTTGCTGAAACCGCAGCGCGATCCGGTTGGTATTCCCCTGTTGGGTCAAGCGTGTTCCACGGATATCCATTCGCGAAAATGCTGTCGTATACAAAATATGGGCTGCCTTCCACTTGGTGCTCCGACCGCGCCGTGATGACGCCGGTTTGTTCAAATCGACGCTGCTGAACCAGATAAATCCGGTTGGCAAATTCGGCACGCCAACCATTGCTGGCCGTCAATCCGTCGTTAGACATATCATCCGGCAGGTCCCACCCCATTTCGAGGCCATCGAGAATATAACCCTCGGTCAGGACATAGTTCTGGTTCTTGAAAACCCGTGGGTCACGGCCATCAAATGGGACGCGAACCCCGAAAATTTCAATGTAATCCAGCGGCTCGGGCGACATCGCGCGAGCCACATCAAACCCCCAAAGCGCAAAACCCTTTGCGGCATATTCCTCATATCCAAGGCGGCCTTCCTGAACATAACGGGTTTCCCCGTTGCTTTGCGTAAAAGAGCCGAACATCCGGCCATCATCATTGATAAGATTACAGAAATTCCAACGCATCGGGACGTTATCAACCCCGTTGGCAAGATGTGGATGACGTTCTTTTAGGATTTGGAGCCAAACCAACAAGCGGCCGATGTCATTGGCAGACATGCCAATCTCACCTGGTTCATTGGCGTAATCCACCATCGCCCCGGTCGCGGCATTGTAAACCTTGTTCGGGGCTTCGCCACGATACAGGGGCAAGTTGCGCAGCGTGTCGATCAGGCGGGTGGCACGGTTGTCGAATTCACGTTTGTCGATAACGCAAAGCTCATACGCCGCAACGAGAGCACTGACATAAGACGCCGTGTCCCAAAGTGTGGTCGACGGAAAGGCACCAACCGCATTCACCAAACCGGTCTCGGACTGATAGCTGCTTTCGAAATAGGACCAGGCCGTTTGGGCCATCGCGAACTCACGCGGGGTCAGCGGCCCGCTGCGGCCAAAGTGCGCGGACGATTGAACAAGCGATCCGCGCATACAGGTTGGCACCACCGGTTCACCAAATTGAAACGACAAGGGTGAATCGGACGTGATCGTCACACTGCGATAGTCTTCACCGTCAACGGTTATTCCATCAATGGTGATCGCCAAAACATCGTCACCTGTGTCTTGTGCGGCGACGTTGGATAGTGGCAACAGCGTGAAAAATGTCGCTGCTGCACCAAAGAGCCATTGCATAGGTTTGACCATTTTCATTGATCCGTCTCCAGTTTCGAAAATTTGAGGGATAGACACATACGATCGCCTTGCGGGGCGTAATCTGCATGGTCAGCGCATTGCATAATAAGGCCGAGGCCACGGCCGCTTTCGGCCAATGGATCCACATCATCGAGCGATTGCGCGTGATCGCGCAGATCGAAACGCGCCGCACCAACGGGGTCAAAAACCCTCAGAATGACGGCAGCGGGGGTTTCGGTCAGCTCGATTTTTATGGGCGCGGTTGTGTCATCGGTTTTGGCGTGCTTCACCAGATTGGTAAGCGCTTCGGACGCGCAAACCTCGAACTTGAAAAGCCCGGATTGGTCCAACACCTCATCCACAAACGCCTTCAGCGACACAACCGTTCGGTCAACATCGTTCAGATCATTTTGCATATGAAAGGTCTGTTGGATCACAGGTTTTCTGCCATCTTTTCAACGGCATCGTTTACACTGGCGTGTGTCTTGAACACACGATCCATGCGGCAAATCTTAAACATCTGGGCCACATCAGCGTTCAGACCCGACACAGCCAGATCACCGCGATAACCGATCTTTTTCAGGACACCGACCAGCGCGCCAAGACCTGATGAATCCACAAAACTGACGTCTTTGAAATCAACGACCAACTGGGCCTCACCGCCTTCGATAATTGCGGTGACGTCATCTTTGAAGGCCTTTGCGTTGGCCGCTGTCAGGCGTTCAAAACCGGGGCGGATCACAGTGATCCCGGCGTCATCGGTGGTTGTGTGTATCATGGGTAGTCCTCCTTTTGAGGGCGAAGATCGTAAGATCGTCTTCGAGGGGTTTGCCACTGCGCCAATCGGACAATGCAAAAACCATTTTTTCAGGAATTTCATCCGCACGCGCAGAGGCAATCGTCGCCGCAACCTTGCGCACACGTTCGTTACCAAAAGGCTCATGGGCGGTATTTTCGGCTTCGGACGCGGCATCCGAACAGATCACCAAGGCCCCGCCGATATCGACATCGTGGACATTGTTTTCATACGAGGCGGCACCGATCAGGCCGACAGGAAAACCGCCATCGCCAACAGGTTCGGCCGATCCTTTGTCAGTGACGTAAAACGGTGATGGATAGCCCGCTTGGCAGTAGGACATGCGTCCTGTTGATGTATCGACCACACCGCAGAACATGGTGAAATAGTCGTCATTGTCGGATGCGCTAAACCGTTTGTTCAACGCATCGATCAGGGCGGCGGGGTCTGGTGTGCCGTCCATCGCAAAGGCCTGGCTTTGGAAATATTCGGGCGTGATCAGGTGGCCGATGGCGACCGACAAAAGCGACGCATGAACGCCGTGACCGGATACATCGACCGCGTAAAACCCCATGTTGCCGTCTTCCAATTCAAAACAGCCAAACATATCGCCCGACACGATCGACGACGGAACAAAGGCCGACGCCACGCTGAACCCCATGATGTCTTCGTGCAGGTTCGGCAAAAGCTGCCGTTGTGCGGCGGCGGCGGCGCGCAGATCTTCTTGAATGCGTTCGTTTGTTTCTTTCAAAACGCGGGTACGTTCTGCCAATTCCGATGCATGGGCAATCAGGCGGGTGGCCGTGCGCAGGCGTGCCTTTAGCATCGCGGTGCTGCTGCCTTTGGTGATGAAATCGTCAGCACCCGCCTTTAGCGCCTCGTCGCGCACTTCGACTTCGTCCGCGCCCGTCACCATGATCACGTGTACGTAATAATCCAGATCCAGATGCCGCACTGCTTTGGTCAGCCCGATCCCGTCCAAATGGGGCATCTCAAGGTCACTGATCAGGATCTGCGCGCCGGTTTTCTGGATCAGATCCAACGCAGCGCGCCCGTCTTCGGCCTCAATAGGTTCAAACCCAAGACCGTTGATAAGGCTGCACAAATACAAGCGCTGTAATTCGCTGTCTTCCGCAACTACGATTTTCAACGGCGATGTCACGACAAGATACTCACAAAACTGGGGTCTCGCTGCCGAAAAAGTCGATCCTCGACACAACCGTGGATAGCGCGACAAACCGACAAGAAGATGGCAGGCGCGATAATAGTCCCGTTTTCTTTAACAGGGTCTTCACGAAATTTTCGGGGGAGTTTCACGCACAAAGCGTCACAACATGACCCAACATCGCAACGCGCAATGAACGCATTGATGTGATGGTTGTGTGTGGTTCGCCCGTCGTGCATTTCATCGTCTCCTTTGAGACGGAAATAACATGCGCATCCTTCGCATTCATCAGGACGTAAGGCTTGCTTTGTGGGGAATTAGGGCTGGGCGCCCATCCGTAAGGATAGGTTTAAAAAAGGCCGGCTTCGCGTGCGATCAGTGCAGCCTGCGTGCGATTGGCGGCACCCACTTTGCGATACAGCGTTTTCATATGCAGCTTGACCGTTGGCTCTTGAATATCAAGATCGCGCGCAATTTCCTTGTTGGATTTGCCCTCGGTTAATCCCTTAAGAACTTGTTGTTCACGGTCGGTCAGCTTTGTGGCCAGCGGGTTTTCGACGGTGTCTTGCGTCGCAGTCATGAAATCAAGCGGTGCGTATTGTTCGCCCATAGCCATGAATTTAACCGCGTTGACCAACGACTTCGCCGGCAGCGATTTCGGCACAAATCCCGCCGCGCCTGCCTCCAGCGCATCTTCGGCAATCTTTTTGGTTGCTTCACCTGAAATCAACGCCACACGCTGGCCGTCACCCAAAGTCATGGCCGTTCTAAGACCATCAAGCCCGTTCATCCCGGGCATGTTATAATCAAGAAGAATAAGATCGAATGCAGGGCCAGCATTTATCTTTGTAACTGCATCATCAAATGTACCAACGGCGTCGGTTTCGATACCGCCTTCGTTTTCCAAAAACAGAACCAACGTGTCCCGCAACAGGTCGTGATCATCGGCAATAAGAATTCGCATCTTCAATTCCTCGTACATTTGAGGCGTCATACGATGCAACTATGACGGTTCAAAGGCAGCCATGAAAGGGGAATAGAACAGACCGTCTATCCATTCGGATAGCTGCGGCATCCTAAAGTAGATTATTTCCACCGTCTGCGTTGTGTTCGTGTCCGTCCGTTATGTTGATCGCAACACAAGCAATGGTTGATACGGCATCAACCGAAATGAATGAAAGCCGATCCAATGTCCCATATTCGCAAAGCCGTTTTCCCCGTCGCTGGCATGGGGACCCGTTTCCTCCCCGCAACGAAATCCATTCCCAAGGAAATGCTGACGCTCGTGGATCGCCCCTTGATCCAATACGCCGTCGACGAAGCCCGCGAAGCAGGGATCGAAGAATTCATCTTTGTCTCGGCCGCAGGCAAAGGCGCGTTAGAAGACTACTTTGACACAGCCGCAGCATTGGAAACACGGCTCGCGGCGGCAGGCAAAGTAGATGCACTGGCCGCACTTGAACGCACACAAATGCCCGAAGGCGCGTTGACCATCTTGCGTCAGGCGCAGCCCTTGGGTCTTGGGCACGCAGTGCGACAGGCCAAAAAACTGATCGGAGATGAGGCCTTTGCCGTGATCCTGCCCGATGATGTGATAAAGGGCGAAACAGGCGCATTGGCACAAATGGTTGCCGCACACCGCGACATCGGCGGCCACATGGTTGCCGCACTGGATGTGCCATTGTCCGAAGTCAGCAAATACGGCGTTCTTGACGTTTCGTCTGAACATGGCCGCGTCACGACGGCACGCGGTATGGTGGAAAAACCACGCGCCGACCTCGCGCCTTCGACCAAAGCAGTGATTGGTCGCTACATTCTGGATGGCGCGATCTTTGACCGGCTCGATAATTTGCGCCCCGGTGCTGGTGGCGAATTGCAACTGACCGATGCCATCAATGCAGACGTCGGAACCGTCGGCGTCCATGGTTTCACGTTCGAAGGTCAGCGATTTGATTGCGGGTCCGTGCAAGGCTACGTTCAGGCGACGGCTGCTTTCGCTATGGATCGCGCAGATTTGCAGGACGATTATTCCACCTTCCTCAATGAAACCCGCCGCCCCCTGCGTCTGGTCGCCTGATCCAGAAAACATGGGGCGAAACCCGAAACCTATCCGTTCGGATAGGACATTATCCGTATGCCCAAATGATTTGAAAACCAAAGGGTGACATAACGCCATTTCAAATCCAAAGGATCATCTCATGCTTATGCAATTCGTACACGTTTCACTTGGGGCCGTTCTGGCCGTTGGCCTGTCCCAATCCGCCATGGCCCAAGACAGCGCTTCGACACTGCTGACAATCTCTGGCGAAATTACTCTGCCAAGCGGGGACGACACACTGTCGCTGGACCTCGACGCACTGATGGACCTGCCTGTATCCACGTTTGAAACCAGCACGATCTGGACGGACGGCGTGCACTCGTTTACCGGCGTTTCCCTTGCCGATCTGGCAGAAGAACTCGGCATTGAGGACGGACAATTCATTGCCACCGCCATCAATGACTACGCCGTTGAAATCCCGCTGTCAGATGCCGTCGAAGGCGGGCC
Source organism: Octadecabacter dasysiphoniae (assembly GCF_021532615.1). Classification (GTDB taxonomy): domain Bacteria; phylum Pseudomonadota; class Alphaproteobacteria; order Rhodobacterales; family Rhodobacteraceae; genus Octadecabacter; species Octadecabacter dasysiphoniae. The sequence continues at coordinate 446,934 of NZ_JAKGAQ010000001.1, read as the reverse complement.
GATCATTGCCTATTTGATGGACGGCGAAGAAATGACAGTGCGCGACAAAGGCCCACTGTGGGTGATCTATCCCTATGACAGCGATGCCGAATACCGCTCCGAAGTGGTCTATTCCCGCAGCATTTGGCAACTCGACAGGCTCGAAGCGGTCCAGTAACTCTTTGGGTGTTTTACGGTGCTCCGATCAGGGAATGTTGACGTGACAGCCAAATTACCAAAACGCGCGATCAGAAGCCGGACGTTTGCGCTGATCGCGGGGGTTGTGGCGGTCTTGGCCATTGCTTTGCTGACGTTCAATGTATCGCGCGAAATCCGGCTGCTCGGGTCCGCGCGATCTGACAATGTCCAATGGTCCCTTGTGCAAACACAGGTCGAATTTCTGGAATTCCAAAAGCAGGTTGATCGAACGCCTGTCGATCTGGCCCAGCTGCGGCAGGAATTCGACGTCTTTTTCAGCCGTGTCACGACGGTCAAACAGGCCACCGTTTTCGAAGGCTTGCGCGCGAACGCGACGTCGAAAGGGTATCTGGACAGGATCGTTGCGTTTCTTGACGATGCGGTTGTTCTTATCGATGCGCCCGATGACCAACTGATTGCCCAACTCCCGCAACTGTCCGCATTGACCGACGAAGCGGCCTCAGACGTCCGCGCATTGGGCAATTCGGGGCTGGAACTTTTTGCCCAGACCGCCGACGCGCAACGCCAGGCCGTCGCACGCACCTTGACCCAGCTAGCCATTGCCATTGCCGCACTGATCGGCGTTTTGACCTTGGCTATTTTGTACCTCAACCGGCTGAATGTGAAAATCTATCGCCGAGAGCGTGAGAACAACCAAACCACCACCCGCATGGCCACAGTCATGAGCACATCACTGGATGGCGTCATTGTATGCGACGCGCACGGCAATATCCTCGAATTCAGCCCCGCCGCCGAAGGAATTTTTGGCCACTCCGAAGCAGAAGTTCTGGGCAAGGACATCGGGTCAGTCATCGTGCCCGACCACATGCGCGACGCCCATGATGCAGGCATGGAACGGATGCGCGACAAGGGCGAAAAACGGGTCGTTGGCAAAGGGCGCGTCCAACTTGAAGCCAAGCACCGCGACGGGCGTATTTTCCCGGTGGAACTGGCCATTCAATCCGCAACCACCGATCAGGGCGAAGTCTTCATCGCCTTTCTGCGCGACATTTCACTGCGCGTCGCCGCGGAGGCCGAACTGGTCTCAGCCCGCGACAAAGCGCTGGCCGGTGAAAAGCTCAAGACCGATTTCCTATCAACCATGAGCCATGAAATCCGCACCCCTCTCAACGGTCTGCTCGGTAATATGAACCTTCTGCGCGACACAGAGTTGAGCCAGAACCAAGACCGATACCTAGGGCATATGGAAACATCGGGCCGCCTATTGATGAGCCATATTTCAGACGTGCTGGACATCACCCGCTATGATGCCGGCAAGCTGAACACACGATCCGAAACGGTCAATATTTCTGAACTTCTTCAAGATATCATCGACAATCAGGGCGGCACCGCTGCGGAAAACGAAACGTCGCTTGCGTGGAATTGGCGCGGCGAAGCAATTGACTGGGTTCTCTCCGATCACGACCGCCTTCAGCATGTGATGATGAACCTGATCGGCAACGCAGTGAAATTCACCCGCCGCGGCAGCGTCCATGTGACGATTGAAAATCTGGGCACACCGGACGCCGCTGAACTGATGGTGAAGATCACCGATACCGGTCCGGGCATGTCCGAAGGCCTCGCCAAACGTGTGTTCGACGATTTCGTAACGGGCAACACATCCTATGATCGCGATGTTGGTGGCACGGGGCTCGGGCTAAGCATTGCCAAACGATTTGTGACCGCACTGGGCGGCAAGATCGGCGTCGACAGCAGCGTGGGCAAAGGCAGCACATTTTGGGTAAGCTTGCCTGTCGAAACCGCAGACGCGCCCGCACAATCCCAAACCGGTATCGCACACCAACAAGACAGCAAACCGCTGAACATCCTGCTCGTCGAAGACAACGAAATCAATCGCATCGTTGCGCGCGAAATGCTTGAGGCCGACGGGCACACAGTATCCGAGGCACACGACGGTCAACAAGGTGTCGACGTCGCAAACACGCGCAGTTTCGATCTCATCTTGATGGATATCAGCATGCCCGTCATGGACGGGCGCACAGCGACACGTGCGATCCGCAGCGGTGGTGGCGCATCGGCGGACAAGCCCATCGTCGCGCTGACCGCCAATGCGATGCTCGAAGAACAAAAAGAATTCCTCGAAGACGGGATGAACGACATTTTGACCAAACCGCTGTCTCGCGACTCTCTGCGCGCCCTGCTGCGCCAGACATCCGGCACAGCGCCGGGGCTTGGCCCGTCAAACCACATCAACGCGGCCCACATCGCGGAAACGCGCGACGCACTTGGCGAAGAAACCTTCGCGAAACTCAAGGCGAGGTTCGTCACGGAAGTGGATGAATTGCACGCCTGGTTCATGTCACCTGACGCGCAGGATTTCCTCGAGATCGCGGCACGGTCCCATAAAGTCGCGGGCAGCGCGTCAGTATTTGGCGCTGATCACCTTCGAGAGTCGCTAAAATCCATCGAAGCCGCCGCAAAACTTGGCGACACGACCGCCATCAATGCGACAATTCAGGACTGCATGCACACGTGGCGGAAAACCAAAAAAGACCTCGTGCAGAACTAAGCCACAAGCTCGGCGCGCCCCCTCGATTAGGGGCGCACCAGGGCGTTAAACGATGCCCAAATCGTCGACGTAAACCGTGCTCAACAAAGTGCCATCTAGATCGAACGTCTGGGTGTAGCTGGCCCATGAATAGGCGTCATCCACATCTGTCATCGTGCGTTCGGTCCGCACCCCGTTGGCGTCATAATCCGTATCCAGAATACGCCCGTCGTCGTACGTGTGAATCTGGTCCGTCTTCGTGATACCATCCGCGGCGAAAGTCTGCGTGTAACTCGTCCACGCGTGCGCATCATCCACATCTGTCATCGTGCGTTCGGTTCGCACACCGTTCACGTCATAATCAGTATCCAACGTCCGACCATCATCATAGGTATGGATCTGGTCGATCCGCGCGATACCGTCCACGGCGAACGTCTGCGTGTAACTCGTCCACGCATGGGCATTATCCACGTCCGTCATCGTGCGTTCCGTCCGCACCCCAGCCACGTCATAATCCGTGTCCAGCATGCGCCCGTCGTCGTAAACATGGACCTGATCGACCCGCGCAACACCGTCCGCCGCGAACGTCTGCGTGTAACTCGTCCACGCGTGCGCGTTGTCCACGTCTGTCATCGTCCGTTCTGTGCGCACACCGTTCGCGTCAAAATCCGTATCCAACGTCCGACCATCATCATAAACATGAACCTGATCGACCCGCGCAACACCATCCGCCGCATAGGTCTGCGTGTAACTCGTCCACGCATGCGCATCATCCACGTCCGTCATCGTACGTTCTGTGCGCACGCCGTTCGCGTCATAATCCGTGTCCAGAATACGCCCGTCGTCATAAACATGAACTTGGTCAATCCGCGCGACACCATCGGCCGCGAACGTCTGCGTATGGCTCGTCCACAGCGCATCATCGGCGGTGTCCATCACTGTCCGCGACAGCAGTTGCCCCCCGTCGCCGTCCAAAACACTAACCGTGGTGCGGGTTTCTCCCTCCACGATCTGCGCCGTATTACGATCCGAGAAATTGACAGCCTCAATCGAAACCAACGTATCAATGCCCTCATTTACGCCGGACACCGTGTTGGTATCAGTCACGCTCAGCGCGCCATCTGCCACAAAAACAAACTCATCCCATGCACCATCCAGCAGAACCGTATCCGTCCCCGCGCCGCCATCCAGCGTGTCGTGGCCTTCGCCCCCCGCCAAGGTATCGTTCCCAAGACCGGCAAGGATCACATCCCCCTGCGCGCTGACACCATCACCGTCACTGTCGACAAAGGCCGCATCGATCAGATCATCACCAGCAGTGCCCTCAACAGTCCCGTTGCCCGTCGCGGTTTCGGGGATCTGATCAAGGTTCAGCGTCGTGCCATCCGCAAAGGTCAGCCCCGCAACCTCATCCGCGGTCCCATCGGCGTACACGCCTTCCAGCGTCATGATGCCTGATGTGCCATCCCCGTTATCAATCGTCAGGATCAGATCATCACCATACTGCGCTTGGCTGACGTCTTCGGGGGCAATCCCCTCACCGAAGGCAATGCTAAACTGGGATTGATCCCCCACTTGCCCGTCCAACAGACTGCCCAGCGTGACAGCGGCAGACACCTCAATCGGGCCAAACGGCCCATCCACAGTAACCGCGGGGATCAGCTCAAACCCGAGGTCAATCCCGAGCAAAAACGCAATCGCTGCAACACCGCTGATCCCCTCAAACGCGGGCGCGGTAACATTACCGCCCCCCGCAGCGTAGTTCACGGTGGCAGGTTTCAGCCCGTCAACGATGGCAATCAGGCCAGACAGGCTGGCCAGCAGCGTGATCGGATCACTCGCACCAGACACATCGGGAATACCGACCGGAACGCCGTCAACATAGGCGATGACTTCGTCGTAAGGTGGCGTGCCAGTGGGCGTGCCCGTCGGGCCAGACCCAGTTGCGCCCAGAACATCATCAAAGAAGGCTTCTTCGATGTCATCGCCCCAGGTTCCGTCGTTCCAAGTGTTGCCATTTCCGGGGTCAAACACCGTGTCCAACGCGTCGGGGCTGTTGGCCACGACATTGGCCAGCAACGTGGCAAGATCACCGTTGGCGGCATCCCAATATTTGACACGGACCATTTCAATCTGGGTGCTGAACACACCGCTGGCCGGGTCGCGAAAGCCGTCCAGCGTGACAAAATCAGCCGTCCCGTTTCCGTCAACATCCCGCAGAACCGCCGCATTCGTCAGATCGGCGTTCAGCGAAACCAAGGCATCGCCATCCTGCACCGCATTCAAAATTGAATCGTTGTGCACACGCACGCCGCCGGCGACGTAATTGTGATGCGTGCTGACCTCAAAATTATATGTCGTCCAGCCGGTTTCAACGTCGTGCTTTCGCACCGCAGTGCCGTCAAACGCGATCGTTTTGGTCGCAGATTGTTCAAACAAATGCGCGGTTTCAGCGCTGTAGGCCAGCGCCTCACCCGTGGCGTCAACCACCGTACCATCCAGATCAAGAACCCGAACAGCGCCCCCGCCCAGCCGCAGCATATGACCGATTTCCATGTAATCGCCCGTCTGCGTCAAGAAACGGTGGCCCGGGGTCACCACAAGATCATCGCGCCCGTCGCTGAATGACAGGCGGATAAATTCAGCCGTTGTGTTGGTGAACAGCGCGCGCACGCTGCCGCCAACCGCTTTGCCATCCGCGTCATATGCCAGAACCGTATCGGCCTGCGTGATCGCCTCAATCGGTTTGGTGGTGCCATCAAACAGCGTGATCGGCGTACCCGCAGGGAAACACTGATCCGGCACATCAATGTCATAGGTGTCAGACCGCGTCGCGCCCTGCCCTTCGTACAAAATTTCGACCCGTTCCCAGTTTACCGCTTCGCCCGCAATCACCGCGACGAATGCCGAAAGCCAAGGCGACAGGCTGGACGATTCATGATTGAAGTCATCGGAAAACAATTCAACCCGACCGGATGTAACAAGTTCTCCATCTACAATCTGGAATGTGGAATCGTCAGAAATCTGGAACCGCACACTGCCAAAAATATACGCCATTTCATCGGGATAGGTGCTCGTTCCGGGGTACGGCGTGCCTGTCCCGTATAGGTTCGTGGACAGCGCATGATCCCCGTAATCCTGCCCGTTCGCGCCAATCACCTCGGGCGAAACGCCCAGCGTCTTCAGCTCAGCCAAAGTATAGACCTGTCCTTCGACCAGCGTGTCATCATGCAGCCCCGCCTTGATGTTTTTGACGACGTCGAAATCATCAAACGTGATGTTCTTGCCAAACCCCATGGTCAGGACGTTTTCTTGTTGGAAAATCACCGTCGGCCCCGCCGCCGGCACATTGTAGGCAATCTCCTGAATGAAAAACTGCCCTGTGATATTGTTATTGGGATCAAAGGGTTGCCCGTATTGCAGCAGATTGTTGAAATCCCCACCGGACGTGTATCGCACGTCATCACACCGCCATGCATTCGCAATCGGGTCATAGGTCCACGGGTTGATATATTCGACGGTCAGACCGGTTGCGGGGTCAACGATTTGGTGGGTGGTTGGCATGGAACTCTTCCTTCACTACGGGCCGAAATAGAAAGCGACGTTTTCATCGCTCAGGTACAAAATTGTCGTATGGGGATGGGTCGCACCAATGATCACGACCCCCGATGCGTCCGCGATCAACGCGCTGGCGCGGCGTCGAAGCTCAAGGTCATCCGGCGTGGATTCAAGGTTCAGACACGCCCGACCTTGGGTCATCGTTTCGCTGATTGTCGTGCTGATGCGCGTGTCGCCCGCGACGTCAAAATCTGAAACAACGTCCACAAGGCTCACGTCGCGAAACATCGCAAACCCGCCCTGCGGGAAAGCATAAGTCGCGTCAAAATCAGTTTGATTGGCGTGCGCTAGATCTTTTAGATTGGCGCTGGATGCATCAAATACGGCGCCATCAATCGTGACGTCCGGTGAAATGGACACCTGCGCAAAGGTGCATTTGGTGCGGTTCGTGCGAAAATACGTCACGTCCTGAACCGTTAAAGCGGCGGGAAAAGCCGCAAGAACCGCGTCCCGCGACCCCGCCGTGCACGACGCCAACGCAGCGCAGGCCAACACAATAACGGGCAGCTTTTTCTGGTTCACTTCACGTCACCCCGACCTGGACGCTGACACCGACAACACAATCTATGGGTGCTCAACTCGTTACAAACTCAACCCAAACATCACCTAAACTTTAATTCAAATAAAGGGGGAAAATTCACAGGTCTTGCGCAGCACTTGATCACATGCCGCGCAAGGGTGGTTTTGGCGAATGCGGGTTCGACCCCGCGCGCGCCCGGCCTTAGGCGTTCGCGGCCCGCGCATCTGCCGCCGTGCCATATTGCGGCAGATCGGCGGCTGTTTTGCCATGGGCGGCCATCAATGTGTCGCGCACATAGGCGATATGTGCGGTTTCTTCGATGATCTCGGCAAGGTACTGCGCGGCCATCAATGTGGGCCCGGCCCCGATCGTTCCGTGGTTGGCCAAAACAGCGGCGCGGATCGTCGGGTCTTTGAAAAACGGGCTGATATCGACCTCGGTTTGCGGGCCACCCTCGGCCGACAGCGGAATCAACGGCATCCGCCCGATCTTTTCAATCGTTTGAACGGTCAGGCACGGAATTTCGATGCCCGCACTGGCGTATCCCGTCGCCCACGGGCTGTGGCAATGGACGATGGCGTTGATGTCGTCTCGGATGCGGTACAGATCGCGGTGAAAATCAAGGTCCTTGGACGGCTTCAACCCCTCGGCTGACGACAAGATTGCGCCGTCCAGATGCACCACTTGCAGGTTTTTGCGCGTGCATTCATTGAACCCGACGCCGCTTGGCTTGATCACAATCGCATCCCGCGCATCCAGCCGCACCGAAAGATTGCCCCCCGCATTGGTTTGCAATCCGCCATCAAAGCAGCGTTTGGCCATGGCGATCAGTTCGTCCATTTTACTGTGCAGATCGGTGTAGTTGGCAAGGTCCATGCGAATTCCTTTAGGGCATTATTGCGCGCAAGGCGGCCACGGCGGCCTGCGCAGTTTCAGGGGTGTTGATGTGATGGGGCAGCCGCGTCACGGTGTAATTGGCCGCGTTCTGTTCAAGAATATCCGCTGCAATATCGCGCAGTTCGGGATCATGGATCGCGCCGCCGTCGCGGTCTTCGTGGCTGAACCCGCCCATGGGCACAATCGCGTGGCAGGGCGCGGTGCTCTGGTTCAGTTTATCGGCCCATGCCTGCGCTTGGTCCGCCATTTCCGACGCCGTCAGTTTGATGTGGGTGAATTGATTGGTGTGGCGATAATACGGGCGGCGCAGATGTTCAGGGCTGATCGTGTCCACCGCCCCCAGCCCGATAAAGTTCAGCGCGCCGGGCAATACGACACGCGGCAAATGCGATGCGGCGGTAAACCGCCCCGGCATATCAACATGCGCCCCCGCAAGACGGATACGGCCCAATTCATGCACGTTCATATCAATCACACCGCTGGCATGACCTTCTGCGACAAATCGGGTGAACGCCGCACCACCATATCCGTTGGCGTGAAACACTGTGGTTTCATACCCCGCATCCCCCAAACCGCGCGCGATTTCGGATCCCGCCCGCCCGGTGGCACCCAAGGTTGTGATCGCGATATTCAGGCGGCCCGTTCCTTCGACCCTATCCGCACGCGTCAGTCCCGCCACTGCCGCCGCGGCGTTTTCAAACACCTGACGCAGCTGGGTGTTCAGCCCTTCGATGTCGCACAATGTGGGAATAATGGTGATGGAACTGTCCGCCAGCGCAGGGCGCGGATCAAACGCCAGCGTGGTGATCAGGATTTTAGGATACGTCGACGGCAAGCCCTTGATTGCCGCCAGCACAATCTCTCCGCCCGTGCCGCCGCCAACACCAATCGCGACGGAACATTCCGCGCTGTGCTCGGTGATATGGGCCGCCGCCGCCTCGGCCTTGGCGGCCATTTGCGCCAGCTTTTCGGCACCCGACCAGATGACACCATTGTTGGCCAGCGACACATCCAACAGCATCACATCCAACCCGTGTTTGCGCAGGGCACTGGCCAAATAGCCCAGTTCTTCACGTTTGGTTTCAAACGTACCGATCAGTAGGACGCGGTTCATGGGTCAGCCTTTCACGGCCCCAGCGGTCATGCCGGTGATAATCTGGCGCGATGCGAACAGCGTAAACAGGATCGGCGGAATCGCCAACAACATCCCCGTCGCCATGATCGTGCCCAACCCGTCAAATTCGGATGCGTTGTTCACGATCAGGATCGGCACTGTCATCGTGTCACGATCCGCCAGCGCGGACGCCAGCAGATATTCGTTCCACGCGATGCGGAACGTAAAGATCGATGCGGCAGCCAAACCCGGCTTGATCAGTGGCAACACCACAAGGAAAAATGTCTGGAACGGCCCCGCCCCGTCAACGCGCGCGGCCTCTTCCAAACTGGGCGGCACCTGCACGATGAAGGACTGCAAAATCCAGATCACAAACGGCAGGTTCATCGCCACATAAATCAGGATGATCCCGCTGTGCGTCCCCGCAAGGCAAACATCCCCGCGCCCGCCAAACGTGTCGCGTATCCACATGCCAAGCCCGTAATCGTTATCAAGGCAGAACGCATTGTTCCAAAGGCCGAACACAGGCACCAACAAAACCGCAGGCGGGATCATCCGCACGGCAAGCGTGCTGAGCGACAGTGAATCGCGCCCCATGAACCGGAACCGCACCAGCGCATAGGCCGCCATGCAACCAAACACCAATGTCAGAACCGTGCTGACCAGCGCGATGATGATCGAATTGATAAACGCCCCACCAAACCGGATCGTGCAGAACCGCAGGTGTTCGGGTTCGTACCAAAGGATATCGCACAGCGCCGTTTCGTAATTGCGGATCGTGGGCATAAACAACAAGCCGCCCACGCCCGACTGGATATCCACATCCAACTTAAACGAATTGGCCAACAGCAGGATCACCGGCCCGATCGACATGAAAATCAACAACCCGATCAGCGCGTAATAGGCAGGGTTCTGGCGTTCGTAGGTTTTATCGGCCATGGGGTTAACCCTCCTCTTGGGCGGCAAATTTCAGACGACGCGCACGCGCCTCTTGCCAGCGGGTGAAGGCAAACATGCCAAGCGTGAGAACCATAAGCAGCATCAGCAGATAGTTTGACATCGCCGCCGCCTCACCCAGTTCGCGGAATTCGCGGGCCGTGCGGGCAATCCGCAGGGCCAGGATTTCAGTGCTCAGGCCGGGGCCGCCGCCCGTCAGAACCAGGATCACCTCAAGCACTTTGAAGGCATCAATCAGGCGCAGCAGCATGGTGACAATCAGAACAGGCATCATCAGCGGCAGTTTGATATAGATAATCTGCTGCCAGCCCGTCGCGCCATCAATGCGCGCGGCCTCAAGCGCGGACTTGGGCAGCGATTGCAGCGCGGCCAGCGACAGGATGAAAATAAACGGCGTCCATTGCCAGATGTCGGCCATGATAACGGACAACAGCGGATTTTGACCCAGCCAGTTGACCCCTTCCAGCCCGATGGATTCCAGAAATCTGTTAAACGTGCCGTAGGTCTGGTGATACATATACCGCCACACAAGGCCCACAACGACGGGCGCAATCATCATCGGCAAGATGAACAAGGTCCGCAGCACGGACATGCCGCGAATGTTGCGATCCAACAGCAGCGCAAGGCCAACACCAAGGATCATTTCAACCGTCACAACCGTGAAGGCAAAGATCATCGTCACCCAGAAAGACGCATGAAACGCGGGATCGACCAACAGTTTCGCGTAATTCGCGAGGCCTACAAACTCGGTCTCGGACAACGATTGGCTCGGGTCCCAATCGCGAAAGCTGCCCCAGATCATGTAGCTGATCGGGTAAAACAGCGCGAGGATCATCACAAGCGCCGCAGGGGCCACGAACATATAAGGCGTGATGCGGTTAAGGGACGTGCGCTGTGCCATGGGGCTGCTTTCGGAATTGGATTTGAAACGTGGGGGCGACCTTCGGACATACTGGGTGCCCGAAGGTCAGGGAGGAGGTCCGCACCATCGGCGCGAACCTCATGACAAACTTACTGCTGCCAGGTGTAATAGCCTTCTTCGGCCATCAGGGTCTGTGTGCGCTCGGCGATACCATCGAGAGCTTCCTGAATGTCCAGACCTTCGGTCAGAACCTGCGACATGGTTGTACCGATGTCAGCGTTGATACGACCCCACGGTGGGATGATCGGGCGCCAGTCCGGATCGGCGTCGGCCAAAGCCTCACCAAAGGATGCGGACCATGGGTACTTCGCGTTCAGCTCAGCGTTTTCGTAGGTCGAGAACCGCGACGGGTTACCGCCTGCCATCGCCACAGCCAGATCGCCCTCTTTTGAGGTCAACCACTGTGCCAACAAGAACGCAGCCTCAGGGTTTTCAGCATTGCGCGGGATCGCGATACCAAAACCACCTGTCTGGGACGCAGCGCGCGTGCCCGCAGGGTGTGCGGCCCAACCAACATTGCCTGCAACGGTCGAACGGCTTTCGTCCTCAAATCCAGCTGCGAATGCGATGGAGTCGATGAACATGGCCGCTTGGCCTTGTGCGAATGCGTTTGCTGCTTCGGACGGACCGAACGCAGAAGACCCTTCAGGTCCGCAATCCACGATTGTCTTCAACGCTTCTGCGGCTGCAACGCCCTCAGCAGAGTTGATGATCGGGTTCCAAGCCGCGTCAAACACACGTCCGCCCAGAGGCGCGAGGTGCAAAAGGAACGCGTGGGATGCCTGGTGACCGGATGCCGCACGTGATGCGACCCCGCCCATGCCGGGCATGGCTTCTGGAATGGCGCAAGCCTGTTCCAACAGCGTGTCGTAATCCGCTGCGGGCTCAAGACCCAGTTCTTCGAACACGTCCGTGCGGTAATACATCACCGATGTCTCGGACCCGAACGGCAAACCGTACAAAGACCCAGTCGGACCGGGAAGGTATCCCTTTTCGCCGCCAGCAACACCGATGTTCTGGACGTAGCCGTCAATCAGATCGCCTGCGTCATAGTTCGGATCAGCCAAACGCGGGTTCATAAAGAACGGCGCAAGGTTGTAGATCTGATCCGCATAAACGTAATCGGCCTTTGAAAAGACCACATAGGCGATCATGTCATAGGCGCCCTCGTCGAGCGACAATTCAAGCGTCTGACGTTCGCGCATATCAAGGTAGGGCAGCATGTCGACTTCGACATTGATCCCCGTTTCCTCGGTGAACTGCGGCAGAACCTCAAGCACGGCGTTATAGTGGGGGTGGCTGGGGAAGTTCACGATCAATGTCGTGCCTTCATAGGCCGCATATGGCCCCTCAGCATGTCCATCGGCGTATGCGGCGCTGGTCAGCGCAACCCCCGCGATGAACGTGGTTGATGTTAGTAACTTCAGCATTTTATCCTCCCAGATGCTAAAATTGATGGCCTAGATTGCCATTTCGGTCTTTGGATCGAACAGATGCAGCCCCTCGGGGCGCACTGCAAAGCGCAGGGTTTCCCCAAGCGCAATGGGTGTTTCAGATTTGATCTCAACGGTGATTTTGGCATCGCCACACGAACAGATCAGCACGGATTGCGCGCCTACATATTCGGAAATCACAACATTCAGGTCAAACGACGCCGCATCGGGCGCGTCGGCAGAATATTCCAGATCGGACGGGCGAATGCCCAAGGTCGCGGTGCCCAGCGCCAGCTTTTGCGCGCGGTTTGCCAGTTCAGCGGGCAGCGCGATGTTAAACCCGTCGCCCTTCGCCATCAGCGTGCCACCCTCGTCGACCAACTCAGCGTCCAGAAAATTCATCGGCGGGGATCCAAGGAAACCGGCCACAAATTTGTTCACGGGGTTTTTGAACAACTCCGCTGGCGTGCCTTGCTGTTGGATATGTCCGCCGTTCATCACGACAATCCGATCCGCCAATGTCATGGCTTCGATCTGGTCGTGGGTCACATAAATCATGTTCTTTTTGACGTTTTGACGCATCAACGCCAGTTCCGCCCGCATCTGCCCGCGCAGCTTTGCGTCCAAATTGGACAGCGGTTCATCAAACAGGAACGTGCTGGCATCACGGCACAGCGCACGCCCCATCGCGACGCGCTGGCGCTGACCGCCGGACAATTCACCAGGCTTGCGGTCAAGAAATTGATCAAGGCCAATCATCTTGGCCACTTCCATGACCTTTTTGTTGATCTCCGCCTGTGGACGCTTTTGCAGACGCAGTGAAAACGACATGTTCTTGGCGACGTTCATGTGCGGGTAAAGGGCGTAGTCCTGAAACACCATCGCGATGTCGCGGTCCTTTGGGTCCAGATTGCTGATCGGCTTACCGTCCATATAGACTTCGCCGTCCGATACGTCCTCAAGCCCTGCAATCATCCGCAGCGTCGTGGACTTGCCGCAGCCGGACGGGCCGACCAGCACAGTAAACTCGTGCTCCGCCATATCCAGATCGATCCCATGCAGGACCTCAACAGCACCATAGCGCTTCACCAGTCGTTCGAGGCGTATAGTCGGCATTGATTCCCTCACATTTCGTCTTGCATTGATCATTCTGTATACAAACTTGAATGTAAATATCCAAATTTGCAATTTGTTCACCAAATCTGCTATAGAGAAGCAGAATAGCAATACGTAAGGCGATCTGGCCCATGGCAAACACTTCTGACGCAAAACCAAATGGCGCGCCACGCGGCAGCACAGTCAAACACATCGAAACAGAACTGATGAACGACATCGCGGCAGGCGCCCTGGCCCCCGGTGAACGTCTGGACGAAGTGAAACTGACAGAACGTTTCGGCGTGTCCCGCACCCCCGTGCGCGAAGCCCTGTCGCGTCTGGTCGCACAAGGCATTCTTATACCGGGCGAAAAACGCGGCGTGCGCGTGGCGCAATATACACGCGAGGAATTGAGCCAAGTCTTTGAAGCCATGCATGAAATTGAAGCAGCATGCGCCCGCATCGCCGCCCAGCGCCTTAGTTTATTGGCACGGGTTGAAATTGAGGCCGCACAGGCCGCCTGCATCGCTGCCGCCGAAATCGGCGAACGATCCGCCTATCAGCGCGCCAACGAAGACCTCCACGAGGCGATCTATCGCGCAACCGGAAACCCCTACATGGCCGAACTGGCCAGTGAATTCCGCCGCCGCACCGGCCCGTTCCGTGCCAAAAAATTCGCAACCAAGGCTGATCTTGTCGCCTCTGCCCAAAGCCACGAAAAGCTGATTGCGTCCATCTTTTCAGAGGATTCGGACGAAGCATCAAACGGGATGCGCGCCCACATGGCCGTCAGCTTTCGCCAGACACTGGCCGCAAATTAGACCTCCCCGCCAACTTTCGGGTTGCCCTCGCACACAAGACTAGTCATTTGTATACAAAGACGAGTCGCAGCACATGGAGGGCCAAAATGGGCGTACAGGAAACCAAAATCTATCCAATCAACACGGGCTGGCTTGAGGCCGACCTTGGCACTTACATCTTCTGGAAGGGCCCCGCGGGCCAGAAAATCTGGAACCCCGTGTATTGCCACTACGTCGACACAGGCACCCACAAAATCCTGATCGACACCGGATTGTGCGACGAAGAACGCGCCACAAAATACCACCACAAATGCGACAAACGCGGCTGCCTTCAAGTGCACGAACACCTTGAACAAAAGCTCGGCGTGCACCCCGATGAAATTGACGCGATTGTCTTCACCCACCTGCACTGGGACCATGTGCAGAACATGAAACAGTTCAAAAACGCGCGCTACATCGCGCCCAAGGCCGAAATCGAAATGGCCTATAACCCGCTGCCGCTGTACTACCGCACCTATGAATCTGGCGTGCTGGATATTGAACCCGCCTATGCAGGTTGCGCGTTCGAAGCGATTGAGGACGAAACAGAAGTCCTCCCCGGCATCACCATGTTCCACACCCCCGGCCATTCCGTCGGCCACATGGCCGTCACCGTCGCCACCGCCATGGGCGACATCGTTGTCGCGGGCGATGCGATCTTTCAGGAACGCAACATGGAACCCAACCCCGACGAAGGCTGGCGCTACTGGGTGCCCGCGCGTTTCGTGAACTCGTTTGAGGGATGGAAATCCGTCGAAGAACTCGACAAGCGCGCCGATTACATCCTCGCGTGTCATGACAAAGTGGCCAACGAACGCTCTGACGTGTTTCCTTACGACGGCATGCCGCTGCGCAAACGCCGCCAGCACATTCCGGGCTATAAATTCTACTTCGGTGATATGGCACCGGGCATGGTCGAAAAGGCCGCGCCTGGGCTGAAACCGGATGAGGTCGACGCCTATATCGCCAGCCTCGTCGCACCCAAAGCAGACCCGAAATAGGCAATGACACAGGCCATCCAAAGCCTGCATGACATCGCCGATCAGTTTGACGCGATTGTTCTGGATCAATGGGGCGTGCTGCATGATGGCAGCGCGCCCTATCCTCTGGCGATAGAAACCCTGCGCGCCCTGAAAACCAAAGGTGTGCGCCTTGCCGTTCTGTCCAATTCGGGCAAACGATCCGCCCCGAATGCCAACAGGATCACTGCCATGGGCTTTGATGCGGACCTGTTCGAAACGGTCATGACATCAGGCGAAGCGCTTTGGCGTGATATCGCAGCACAGCGCCTTGCCTACACATCCCTTTATCCGATCACCCGCGCCCACGGCGACGCGCAGGGTTGGGCCAAGGGGTTGGACATCACATTAACCGACGATTTAGCGCAGGCCGATGCCGTCTTGCTTATGGGATTGCCGGACGGCGCGGGCGCAGATGACTTCGCCCAGATATTATCTGACGCCAAAACACGCGGCCTGCCGATGCTGTGCACCAACCCTGATCGCGCCTCACCGCGCGCGGACGGCGTTGTCGTGCTGTCCCCCGGTGCGCTGGCCCATGATTATCAAGACCGCGGCGGCGACACCCGATTTTACGGCAAACCGCATCAACCCGTTTTCACCGCCATCGCCGAAACCCTGCAAACCGACCGCTTGTTGATGGTCGGGGACAGTCTGGAACACGACATTGCAGGGGGGCACGGCGCGGGCTGGTCGACCCTGTTTATCCAGGGCGGGCTTCATGCATCGGCGTTCCGATCCGGCGATGTGATACAAACGATCCACGATCTGGCCCGCAAAGACACCGCCCCATTGCCCACATACACCCTGACCCGATTGAGTTGACCGATGAACAAACCGACCGATTTCGCCGCCTTCTGCACCCTGTCCGCCGCCCTCGGGTCTGATCCACTGCGCGTTCAGGGCCCGGGTGGAAACACATCCATAAAGGACGGCGCGGTCATGTGGATCAAGGCATCGGGCACCGAACTGGCTGATGCGGAACAAACCGATATTTTCGTCGCGGTTGATCGCGACGCGGCCCGCGCGCAGGCCTTTGGTGATGGGGATGGCAGCTGTAAAGACACCGTTCTTGATCCCGCCAACACCCTGCGCCCGTCGATCGAAACCACCTTTCACGCGGCACTGGATTGGGCCGTTGTCGCGCACACCCATTCCATCGCATCCCTGACCCACAGCATCACCCCACAAGGGCGTGCCGTGGCCGCTGAAAAACTGTCGCAGATGCCGGCCGTCTTTGTGCCTTATGCGAAACCGGGCCTGCCGCTGACACGGGAAATTCTCGCGCGGATCACGCCCGAAACGCAGGTGATCGTGCTCGAAAACCACGGGTTGATCTGCTGCGGCGCAACCGTGCAAGACGTGACAGCCCTTATGGAAAACGTCGAAACACTGCTGGCGATGCCCGTAAAAACGCGGCCCGCAGCGCTGCCCACAACATCAGCGCCCGACGGGTTTCACTGGGCCGCCGAAAGCTGGATCGCGACAGATCCCATCGCCACCGCCTATGCGACGGGTGGGTCATACTACCCCGACCACGTCGTGTTCCTCGGCCCCGCCCTGCCGCGCGCGGATCACGATGGCAAACCACCTGCTGTGGTCTTTGCGGGTGTTGGCGTTGCCCTTCGCGATGATGCAACACCCTCCCAGCGCGCCATGTTGAAATGTCTGTCAGATGTGTTGTCGCGCCTGCCCAATGATTGGACAGCCACCCCCATCGGCAACGACGCAGAAGCAGAATTGCTGAACTGGGACGCGGAAAAATACCGCCAGGCCTTGGCCGCGCGCTCATGACCCAGCTTTCGCTTGGTCTTGATCTGGGCACATCGGGCGTGCGCTCGGCTGTTTTGGATGATGCGGGCAACGTGGTGTCCATGGCCCGCGCACCCTATCCTGCGACAGACCCCGACAACATTGATGCAATGGCGTGGTGGCACGGTGCTGCCGCCTGCCTTGCGGCGCAAATGGAAACGCTGCGCGCTGACGGCCATGACCCGCGCACCATCAAACGCATCGGCGTGGATGGCACATCGGGCAGCATGGTGTTGTGTGCGGCCGACCTGACCCCGGTGACCCGTGGGCTGATGTATAATTCCGGCGGTTTTAATGCGCAGGCAGATGCCATCGCCGCCCTCGCGCCCGATCCCCACATCACACGCGGCACCAGTTCCGCCGCGGCCCGCGCGCTGTATCTGGTGTCACAAGACACCGACAACCGCGCGCGCCACCTCCTCCATCAGGCGGATTTTATCGCCGCCAAACTGATGGGGCGTGGCGGGTTTTCGGATCACAACAACGCGCTCAAGACAGGGTTTGACCCCGATACCAACGCATGGCCCGCGTGGTTTGAAACCGCAGGTCTGCCGGCAAATCTGTTGCCCGACGTTCTGCCCGCAGGCACGCCCGTTCACCCCATCGCCGCGACAATCGCCACGACGTTCGGGTTTGCCGACGATGTCATGATCCACGTTGGCACGACCGACAGCATCGCCGCGTTTCTGGCGGCGGCGCCCCTACAAATCGGGGCGGCGGTCACATCGATCGGCACGACGCTCGCGGTGAAACTCCTCAGCGATGTGCGCATCGATGCCCCTGATATCGGTCTGTATTCGCACCGTTTGGGCGATGGCTGGCTTGTCGGGGGGGCGTCCAACACGGGGGGCGGCGTTTTGGCCTCTTTGTTCACGGTGCCCCAACTTGTCGATCTGTCCAAACAGATCGACCCGACCCACGCCAGCGCGCTGGACTACTACCCCTTGACCACCCCCGGCGAACGGTTCCCGATCAACGATCCCAGCCTCGCCCCGCGCATGACGCCACGGCCCGCGGATGACGCCGAATTCCTGCACGGATTGTTCGAAAGCATCGCCCGCATAGAAGCGCGCTGTTACGCTGAAATGGCCGCGCGCGGCGCCCCTGCCCCTGTGTCCTTGGTCACGGCGGGCGGAGGTGCGTCAAACGATGTGTGGACGGCCATCCGCGCCCGCGTCATGGGCCGTGATATCGCGCAAGCAGACCACACAGATGCCGCGATCGGCACCGCGCGCCTGATACTGGCCAACGCACAGTAAATTGCGCACCCAGCGACGCCCCCGCAGGCCGTAGCACTCAGAACACGCGACATTTTTCGCGGTAACCCTTCGTTCCCGAAATTCGTTTACGGTGGCAAAAATCACGACCGCAGCCATCGATTCGATCCAAAGGACGCGACGAACCATGACACTGGATGCCTGTGCAACCCGCCGCCATTTTAGCGCCGTCATAACCCACCTCAGCCTGCCCGCACTTCTGTTGGGACCACAGGGTGAAATATGGCTCACGAACCCGCTGTTTGATCGCCAAACCAGCCAGGATTCCAAACCAGCATCGGGCCGCCCCTTCACAGATCTGCTAACGCAACCGCACAAAGCCCCCTTCACCCGGTTTCTCACCCGCTGCCAGCGTGGTGATGCGGTGCCTGACGACCGCCTGCACTGCTCAATTGACGACAACGGAACGACGATGGATCTGTGCGTTTGCGGGCTTTGGGTGGATGGCGCGTTTTCGGGCCTGTTGTGTCAGGCAGATGCGACGCCACAACACGACGATCTGAAACTCAAATATCTGATGGATCACCTCGATCAAGGGGTTTGGGATTACAACACGCGGTCAAACACCTTCATCGTCTCGCAGGCATGGCGGCGCATGCGCGGCCTGTCCCCTGACGACGACGTTAACAATTTCGGGGCCGATTGGCTGGATCAAATCCATCCCGATGACCGCGAGGCCCTGAAAAATGTCTTTGGCAGGCAAACCCGCGGCACCTCGGACACGGTCAACATTCAATACCGGCGCAGGCACGCCGACGGCCATTGGTTCTGGGTTTTGTGCTCCTCAAAGGTGATGGCGCGCGATGACACCGGCCTGCCGACACGGATTGTTGGCACTGATTCAGACATCACCGCCCTGCGCCAAAGCGAGGCGGACATCACACAGCTGGTCGAAACGCTGCGGCTGGCGATTGATGCATCCGAAATCGGCATTTGGGAATTTGATCCCAACACCGGCACCGTCTTTTGGGACGACACTATGCTTCAGATGTACGGGCTCACGGATGGTAAAAACAAACGCAGCGGTGAATTGTGGGAAACCTACCTTCACCCCGATGACCTTGCCGATACCCTCGCCTATTCGGACCATTGTCAGAAAAACGGGCTCGATTTCCGGCGCGATTACAGGGTCATCCACGCAGATGGCGGCGTACGCCATGTCCGCAGTCGCGCCAGTCAGGTTGATGTGCCCGGCAAACTTCCCAAACTGATCGGGGTCAACATCGACGTCACCGAAGACTACGGACGCGCCAAAGAACTCGAAGATGCAAAGGCCCAGCTGCTGCACGATTCGCGCCATGATGCCCTAACAGGTCTGGCCAATCGAAGGATGCTGGATGAAACCGCCGCAACCTTCTTTGAAAACCTGCGGCCCGATCAAACCTATGCCGCGCTTCACCTCGATCTGGATCACTTCAAAAAGGTGAACGACACATTGGGCCACGCGGCGGGGGATGCTGTCTTGGCCTCTGTTGCGGCGACCCTTGGGCGCATTATCGCAGACACGGGCCTTGTCGCACGGATCGGCGGCGACGAATTCGCGGTGTTCTTCGAAACCGCCCCGACCCAGCAGTCCCTTGAAACCACATGCACCGCGATCATCGAAGACGTGCAAAAACCAATCGCCTTCGCCAACACCACCTGCGCCATCGGGGTTAGCATCGGCTGCGCAGTCCAGACCGGCCCGACCCGAACCCAAGGCAAGGTCTTCAGCAACGCCGACGCCGCCCTTTATGCGGCGAAATCCGCAGGGCGAAACTGCTTTCGCGTCCACAACACCAAAGAAGTGGCCGCCTGATCGTCCCCCCTTGCAGGTTCCCACAGCCGCGCCGATAGTTGTGCAATGACAGACCTGACCCCCCTCCTCGCGCGCATCGCGGACAAACGCGATGATCTGATCGCCCTGACCCAAGATTTGATCCGCATCCCGACCCTCAACCCGCCGGGCGAAAACTACCGCGACATCTGCGATTATCTGGATCGCCGCCTGTCCAAATCCGGCTTCACTACCGAACTAATCCGCGCCCACGGCACCCCCGGTGATTGCGAAAAATACCCCCGCTGGAACATCGTGGCCCACAAAAGCGGCGGCAGCGCGGGCGATTGTGTGCATTTCAACAGCCACACCGACGTGGTCGAGGTCGGCAACGGCTGGACGACGGACCCCTTTGGCGGTGATCTGATCGATGGCAAAATCTACGGGCGTGGCGCCTGCGACATGAAAGGCGGCCTTGCCACGTCGATCATCGCCGCCGAAGCCTTCATTGAAACCTTTCCCGATTTTGCCGGCGCCATCGAAATTTCCGGCACCGCAGACGAGGAATCGGGCGGCTACGGCGGCGTCGCCTATCTCGCCGAAAAGGGCTATTTCAATCCCGCCAAAGTCCAACACGTCATCATCCCAGAACCCCTGAACAAAGACCGCGTCTGTCTTGGTCACCGTGGCGGCTGGTGGGCCGAAATCGAAACATTCGGTGAAATCGCCCACGGCTCCATGCCCTTCTTGGGTGATTGCGCCGTGCGCCACATGGGCGCGGTCCTCGATAAATTCGAAACCGACCTGTTTCCCGCCATGGCCACGCGCCGCACCGATATGCCCGTCGTCCCCGAAGGCGCACGCCAATCCACTATGAACATCAACTCGATCCATGGCGGCCAGAAAGAACAAAACGACGATTTCAACGGATTGCCCGCCCACTGCGTGCCGGATTCCTGCCGCATCGTCATCGATCGCCGCTTCCTTGACGAAGAACCGCTTGATCAGGTGCGCGGCGAAGTCACGGCCCTTCTTGATGGCCTCAAATCTTCGCGCGATAAATTCAGCTATGACCTGCGCGAAATTAACCACGTCCTGCCTTCCATGACAGATCGCAACGCGCCCATCGCAGCGACGCTTGCAGGGCAAATCGAAAAAGTACTGGGCAAACCGGCTGAATTTGTCGCCAGCCCCGGCACATATGATCAAAAACACATCGACCGGATCGGCAAACTCAAGAACTGCGTGGCCTATGGTCCGGGCATTCTCGAACTCGCCCATAAACCGGATGAATACATCGGCGTTGACGATATGATGGTCAGCGCGCAGATTATGGCCAGAAGTCTGGCAGCACTGCTGCTGCCCACCGACGATTAACCAAAGGGACCAACATGACCCACTTCACCAAACTGCTGTCCGCCAGCGTGCTCGCCCTCACAGCGGGCATGGCATCCGCCCAAACCGACATCACGGTTGCGATCCAGTTGGAACCACCGAACCTTGACCCCACAGGCGGCGCAGCACAAGCCATTGATTCTGTTCTCTATTCTAACGTCTTCGAAGGCCTGACACGGTTCATGGCTGACGGGTCCGTCGTGCCAGGCCTCGCGGCCAGCTGGGACATTTCCGAAGACGGGCTGACCTACACCTTCACATTGCAAAGCGGCGTGATGTTCCATGACGGCACCACAATGGACGCCGAAGATGTGAAATTCTCGCTGGATCGTGCGCGCGCCGAAGACAGCACAAATGCCCAAAAAGGCCTGTTTGCCGACATCGCTGACGTTACGGTCATCGACCCGGCGACCATCGCCGTCACATTGGCGCAGCCCAACGGGTCCTTCCTGTTCAACATGGCATGGGGTGACGCGGTGATCGTCGCGCCTGAATCCATTGAAACCATCGCCTCAAATCCAATCGGCACAGGCGCGTTTACCTTCACGGATTGGGTGCAGGGCGACCGTCTCGAACTGACCCGCAATGACGCCTATTGGGGCGATGCCCCCGCGCTCGAATCCGCCACATTCCGCTTTATCAGCGATCCAACGGCCGCCTTCGCCGCCGTCATGGCCGAAGACGTGGACGCGTTTGTCGGCTTCCCCGCGCCCGAAAACCTCCCCCAGTTCGAAGCAGATCCGCGCTTCCAGGTCCTCGTTGGCAACACCGAAGGCGAAACAATCCTGTCCATGAACAACCAGATGCCCCCGTTCGACAACGTGCTGGTGCGTCAGGCCGTCAGCCTTGCGATTGACCGACAGGCCATCATCGACGGCGCGATGTTCGGCTATGGCACCCCCATCGGCACGCATTTCGCCCCCCACAATCCCGACTACGTGGATCTGATTGAAAACTCGTCCCACAATCCCGATCGCGCCCGCGAACTGCTGGCCGAAGCAGGCTTTGCCGACGGGTTCACCACCACCCTGAAACTGCCGCCCCCGTCTTACGCACGTCGCGGCGGCGAAATCATCGCAGCCCAACTGCGCGAGGTCGGCATCACCGCTGAAATCTCTAATCTCGAATGGGCGCAGTGGCTCGAAGACGTGTTCAAAGCCAAAGACTTCGGCATGTCCATCGTGTCCCACACCGAACCCATGGACATCGGCATCTACGCCAATCCGGATTATTATTTCCAATATGACAACATCGTCTTTCAGGCGGTCATGGAAAAGCTGAACACAACCACCGATCCAGATATGCGCAGCGAACTGATGGCCGCCGCCCAAACGCTGATCTCAGAAGATTACGTCAACGGCTACCTGTTCCAACTCGCCGTTCCCACTGTGGCCAAGGCAGGTCTGAACGGTCTGTGGCTCGATCAGCCGACCGCCGCCGTGGACCTCACCGGCGTCAGCTGGTCTGAATGATGCGCACCAACGGGGGGCGCACGTTGTGCCCCCCACACCCCACTTTCTTAACCTTCTTTGGTTCAAAAATATTCCGAGGGGAGTCCGCAGGACGGGGGGCTGGCCCCCCTAACCCGCCCGCCGCAGGCGCAGTACACACCTTATGATCCGCTTTGCCGCCAAACGTCTCCTCTCCCTGATCCTCAGCCTCATCGCGGCCTCCATCGTGATTTTCGCGGTGATTGAGGTTATTCCAGGCGATCCCGCGTCCTTCATGCTCGGCGTGAACGCCCGCGCTGACACCTTAGACGCATTGCGCGACCAGATGGGCCTGAACGACCCGCTCCCCTTGCGCTATATCAACTGGATCGGCGGTATGCTTACGGGTGATTTCGGCACGTCCTGGACGTATAAAACCCCCGTCGCCGACCTCATCAACGATCGCATCTGGGTGTCGTTGCCGCTGGCAATCTACGCGCTGCTCCTCTCAACCCTAATCGCCTTTCCCGCGGGTATCATCGCCGCCAGCCGCCGTGGCGGCCCTGCGGATATTTCTATCATGGGCGCCACACAGCTCGGTGTTGCGATCCCCAATTTCTGGTTCGCCATGATCCTTGTGCTGGTGTTCGCAATCAACCTGCGCTGGTTCTCGGCGGGCGGATTTCCGGGTTGGGACAACCCTGCACTGGCGCTCAAATCCCTCACCCTTCCGGCCATCGCGCTGGCCCTGCCACAGGCCGCGATCCTTGCGCGGGTCATGCGCTCCTCGCTGCTCGATAACTTGGGCGAAGATTACATTCGCACCGCCCGCGCCAAGGGTCTGACCCGCCGCCAAGCCCTGTGGCGCCACGCCGTGCGCAACGCGCTGATCCCTGTGCTGACCATCATCGGCCTGCAATTCTCGTTCCTGCTGGCGGGCGGCATCATCATCGAACAGGTCTTCTTCCTCCCCGGCCTCGGTCGCCTGATCTTCCAATCGATCAGCGCACGCGACCTTATCGTCGTTGAATCCGTCGTCATGCTGCTGGTCTTCGTCGTCATCGTGGTAAACTTCGCCGTTGATCTGGCCTACGCCACCGTCGATCCGCGCCTCAGGGCAAAATCATGAGCCGCAATATCGCCCTCGGGGGTCTCCTCACCGCGCTGTTCACAGCCCTCGCGCTCGTGTCGTTCCTTTACACGCCGCACGACATCCAAACCCTTGATATCCCGAACAAACTGCAAACGCCCAGCGGCACAAACTGGCTCGGCACGGATCACTTCGGGCGCGATATCCTGTCGATGATCATGATGGGTGCGCGCACCTCCATCGCTGTTGCCGTCCTCGCCGTGGGCATCGGCATTTGCGTCGGCGTGCCGCTTGGCCTTTTGGCCGCTGCGCGTCGCGGATCGCTCCTTGATGAAATCATCATGCGCGGCAATGACCTCGTGTTCGCCTTCCCCAGCCTCGTGATCGCGATCCTCATCACCGCCATTTTCGGCCCTTCGGCAATTAATGCCATCATCGCCATCGGCATCTTCAACATCCCCGTCTTCGCCCGCCTGTCGCGTGGCGCAGCCCTGCCAATTTGGGAACGCGATTTCATCCTCGCCGCGCGCGTGTCCGGCAAATCATCCTTCCGCATTTCTTATGAACATATCCTGCCCAACATCACGAACCTGATGATCGTCCAGGGCACAATCCAGTTTTCACTGGGCATCCTGGCAGAGGCCGCGCTGTCCTACATCGGCCTTGGCGCACAGCCCCCCACGGCCAGCTGGGGGCGCATGTTGGCGGATGCACAAACGCTCACCTCAATCGCGCCCCACGTGGCCCTGATCCCCGGATTGGCGATCGTGCTGATGGTACTCGGCCTCAATCTGTTGGGCGATGGTTTGCGCGACCTGCTTGACCCCCGCATCAGGCGGGCACGCGCATGACGCTGCTGTCGATCACAAACCTGACCCTGTCGATTGGCGAAACAGAGATTTTGCATGACGTCGATCTGTCCATGCAAGCCGGCGAAATCGCGGCCATCACGGGCGAAAGCGGATCGGGCAAATCCATGACCGCGCTGTCGGTCATGGGGCTTCTGCCGAACCGCGCGCAGACGACAGGCACCATCACGCTGGACGGCACCGACATCCTCCAAACGCCAGAACCCGAAATGTGCGCCCTGCGCGGCAACACGATGGGAATGGTCTTTCAGGAACCAATGACCGCACTCAACCCCGTGCAAACCATCGGGGCCCAAGTCGCCGAAACGATCCTGATCCACGAAAACACAACCAAGCCAGAGGCGCACAAACGCGCCGCCGCGATGCTGCAAAAAGTCGGGCTAAACGTGCCACCAACCCGCTATCCGCACGAGTTGTCCGGCGGGCAGCGCCAACGGGTTGTGATAGCCATGGCCATCGCCCTGCGCCCCAAACTTCTGATCGCGGACGAACCGACAACCGCGCTTGATGTCACCACCCAAGCCCGCATTCTTGATCTTCTGCGTGATCTGGTGCGCGAATTCGGGATGGGTCTTTTGATCATCACCCATGATCTGGCCGTCGTCGCAGATATCGCCGATCAGATCATCGTCATGCAAAAGGGCCGCGTGGTCGAAGCCGCCCAAACAGCGCAGCTTTTGGGCGACATGCAGCACCCCTACACCCGTGCGCTGTTCGCCGCATCGCGCCACACGCCGCCCATACCAGACCCATACCAGACCCATACCAAACCCATATCAGGGGCAATTTCCGCGAAACCGCAGGGGTTAGTGGTTGAAAACGTTGTCAGAACCTATGATTTGGCGCGCAAAAACATCCTCGGGCCGCGTCCGAAATTTCGCGCCTTGAATGACGTCAGTTTTCACATCGCAAAGGGCGAACGTGTGGGGCTTGTCGGGGAAAGCGGATGCGGAAAATCCACCCTCACCCGTGCGATCCTCGGCCTTGAAAACGTGCAAGGCGGGGCCATCACATTGGACGGCGAACCGGTGTTTTCCGCCAACCGCCCCAACCTGGATGTGCGCCGAAAAATGCAGGTCGTTTTTCAGGATCCCTACGGGTCGTTCAACCCGCGCCACACCGTAGCGCGGCTGGTGTCAGAACCATGGCACCTGCTCGATACCCCCCCCGCAAACGGTGCAGAACACATCGCACGCGCGCTGACAGATGTGGGGCTTACCGCGTCCGATGCAGACAAATACATCCACGAATTTTCCGGCGGCCAACGCCAACGCATCGCCATCGCGCGCGCGCTGATCATCGAACCGGAACTGATCATTTTCGACGAAGCCGTGTCAGCACTCGATGTGTCTGTGCGTGCGCAAGTTCTTGATCTTATTGCCGATCTTTGCCAAAAACGCGACCTCGCCTATCTGTTCATCAGCCATGATCTGACCGTTGTGCGCAGCGTCACCGACCGCGTTTTGGTGATGAAAACAGGGCAAATCGTGGAACAGGGCGACACCGAAACGGTGTTCACGGCCCCCGCCCATCCTTACACAAAAACCCTGCTGGCCGCCGCCCCGCGCCTGCCCGATCTGATTGAGGTCTGATATGCCACTGACGCCTTTCAACATCCCACAGGCACATCATTTGATTGGCGGCATCTGGACGCCCGCCGCAGATGTGATCAGCGTATCGGACCCGTCAACCGGCGCAGAATTAACCACGATTGGGCGCGGTAAAGCGCAAGACATCGACGCCGCCGTGACCGCAGCCCAAACCGCGCTGGACGGGGAATGGGGCGCGATGACGGCACTGGACCGTGGCCGCATCCTCACCCGTATTGGCAGGGCCGTGCTGACCCACGTCGACGCCTTGGCGAACCTCGAATCCCGCGACGTCGGCAAGCCCCTAACCCAAGCCCGCGCCGACGCCACCGCACTGGCCCGCTACATGGAATTTTACGGCGGCGCTGCTGATAAAATCACAGGTGAAACAATACCTTACCTTGATGGTTACACGGTCTACACCCTTCGTGAACCGCACGGTGTGACGGGCCATATCGTGCCGTGGAACTACCCGATGCAGATCATCGGGCGCTCTGTCGGGGCGGCTTTGGCGATGGGCAACGCCTGCGTTTTGAAACCCGCCGAGGAGGCCTGTTTGACCGCGCTGGCCTTCGCGCAAATCGCGATAGATGCGGGCCTTCCGGCAGGCGCGCTGAACGTGGTCACGGGGCTGGGGGCTGAGGCCGGTGCCGCGTTGTCCGCCCATCCCGCCGTCGCACATATGTCATTCACCGGATCGGTGCGCACCGGCGAATTGATCCAGGCCGCCGCCGCGCAAAACGTCATTCCCGTCACGCTGGAACTGGGCGGGAAATCCCCGCAGCTGGTGTTTGACGACGCCGATCTTGACCGCGCGCTGCCGTTCTTGGTTAACGCAGGCATCCAGAACGCAGGTCAAACCTGTTCAGCATCAAGCCGGATACTGGTGCAGCGCGGCGTGTATGACGAAGTGCGCGACCGCATGGCAAGCACCTACCGCGCCCTCAAAGTTGGTCCCGCGCTGGACGATCTCAACCTCGGACCGCTGATTTCGGCGCGCCAAAAAGACATTGTGAACGGGTTTCTGAACGCTGGCGCGGGTCTGAACATGGTCGCGCAGGGGCAAATCACAACGGATGCACGCGGGCACTATGTGGCCCCCACATTGTTCGCCGACGTGCCCCCCGATCATCCGCTGGCACAGGACGAAATTTTTGGCCCCGTGCAGGTTTTGATCCCGTTTGACGACGAAGCACACGCGCTGCACATCGCGAATTCCACCGACTACGGACTTGTCGCATCGGTCTGGACAGCGGACGGTGGGCGGCAAATGCGACTGGCGAAGGCCCTTAAATCAGGTCAGGTTTTCATCAATAATTATGGCGCAGGGGGTGGCGTTGAATTACCGTTTGGCGGTGTCGGAAAATCCGGCCACGGCCGTGAAAAAGGCTTTGAGGCGCTTTACGGCTTTTCAACCCTGAAAACTGTCGCTGCGTGGCATGGGTAAGGTAAAACAATGACTTATAAGACAGGCCCGAAGAACCTCATCACTGATATCGCGGGGCTACGTGTGGGCAATGCACAAGACGCGGCCCTTAAATCCGGCAGCACTGTTTTGATTGGTGACGTGCCGTTTACTGCGTCCGTACACGTGATGGGCGGTGGCCCGGGCACCCGTGAGACTGACCTTCTTGCACCGGACAAAACCGTGCAGCAGGTCGATGCGTTGGTGTTGTCGGGCGGGTCGGCCTTTGGGCTGGATGCATGCAGCGGTGTGGCGGATGGTCTGCGCGCCATGGGGCGGGGTTTTACAATCGGCGACGTCACAGTTCCCATCGTGCCCGGCGCGATTGTGTTTGATCTGATCAACGGTGGCGACAAGGCGTGGGGCACAAATCCCTACCCCGCGTTGGGCCGCGCGGCGTTGGACGCTGCCGCGACGGATTTTGACCTTGGCAGTGTCGGGGCGGGCACGGGCACGATGGCCGCGCGTCAGAAGGGTGGGCTTGGATCAGCGTCAGTTGTGCTGCCGGACGGAACGACAGTTGCCGCCTTGGTCGTGGTTAACGCGCTTGGGTCCGTCACGACCCCCGGGGATCACCATTTCTGGGCCGCCCCGTTTGAGATGAACGGTGAATTCGGCGGATTGGGGCCAGACCCCAAGGGTGGGTACACAGCGCCTGACACCAGCCTGAAAGAACAGGCCATGGGCCTGCATGCAGCGCAGGGCGCCAACACCACCATCGCAATCGTCGCGACCGACGCACCGCTAAGCAAAACGCAATGCCACCGATTGGCCGTCAACGCACATGACGGGATGGCCCGTGCCATTGTGCCGTCCCACACACCGCTGGACGGGGATTTGGTGTTTGGTGTGTCCACGTCATCTGCCGCCCCCATCGATCACGCCGGATACGCGCCCATCGGTGCTGCGGCCGCCACATGCCTGAGCCGCGCTATCGCCCGCGCCGTCTACGAGGCGACGCCTATGGCAGGGGACTTGATCGCGACCTATCGCTAACCCACATCATCGGGTGCGATGGCTGTGGCCTTCAAGATTGCGAAAACTTGCATCCCCTCGGCCAGTCCCATCGCGTCACAAGACCGCTTTGTGATCCGCGCAAGCAGCCGGTCGTTGCCCGCACGCAACGCCACGACTACGCCTGCATCAACGCCGCGTTGCAGTTCTGCGATGGTGACAGACAGGACGTTCAGCGCGCTCATGCCTGTTGGGGGGCTAGTTGACAGGATCACGTCCTGCGCGGGGATGCGCACGCGCAACATGCCACCAGCACGCCCCACTGACCCCGGCACCCAAAGCGCGCCCGCCCCTGTTTCGATCTTGGTCAATCCATCGTCCGCATGGCCAACAACCCGCCCTGTCAACACTGATCCTGTGTCCTGCACCCCAAGAAACGGAACGGCGGCGGGATCAGCCAAAACATCTTCGAGGGGCCCGGACAAAACCACCTGTCCGTCATCAAGCACAACGATGTGGCGGGCCAATCGCGTGACCTCACCCATGTCATGACTGACGTAGAGGATCGGAATGTCCGTCTGGTCGCGCAGCGCCTCAAGATAGGGGAGGACTTCGGCCTTTCGTGGGCCATCCAACGCGGACAATGGTTCATCCAGCAGCAATATTTCAGGCGCGGACATCAGGGCGCGGCCCAGCGCAACCCGCTGTTTTTCCCCGCCGGACAGGGATGCCGGATACCGATCCAACAGATCGGCAAGACCCAGCACGGCAATCACCGCCGCCTCGTCATGGGTGCCACCGTAGCGCAGGTTTTTCAGCACAGTCATATGTGGGAAAAGGCGCGCGTCCTGGAAAACGTAACCGATTTTTCGCTTACTTGGGGCAAGCCGCCCCAGCTGTTCGCCTGACAAATCCACATCCGCAGTGTCACAGTCCAACAGCCCGGCCACACCGCGGATCACGCTTGTTTTGCCTGATCCGGAGGGGCCGAAAATCGCCGTGATACCGGCGGGGGCCTCAAAGGCGGCGTTCACCGTGAAACCGTCGAATGCTTTGATGATATGAACCTTCAACATCAGCGCATCCTTTGGCGGGTGACGCGCTGCGCCAACACTTCGGACAGCACCAATGCGATGGCGGCAATGGCGATGGACACCACCGCGAGGCGCAGGGCCAATGGCTCTCCTCCCGGGATTTCCAGCAGCGTGTCGATGGACAGCGCAAGCGTCTGTGTTTGCCCCGGGATGTTGGACACAAAGGTGACAGTCGCGCCGAATTCGCCCATGCCTTTGGCAAATCCAAGCACCGCGCCCGCCAGTATCCCCGGCCACGCCAGCGGCAACGTCACTGTGCGTAGAATACGCAATCGCGATGCGCCCAAAGTGCCTGCTGCTTCCTCTAGCCCGCTGTCCACGGCCTCAAGCGACAGGCGCATCGCACGCACCATCAAAGGAAACCCCATAATCGCCGCCGCCAGCGCCGCGCCCGTCCAGCGGAACGCAAAAACCAACCCGAACAAATCCTCAAACACTGCGCCCAACGGGCCCGTGCGCCCAAAGCCGAGCAACAAAAGATAGCCCGTGACCACAGGCGGCATGACCAGTGGCAAATGCACCAGCACATTCAACGCGCCGTGCCCGAAAAACCGACCACGTGCCAAGGCATAGGCGACTACAAATCCAACTGGCAAACTAAACACCGTCGCCCAGAATGCGACCTTTAGCGACAACCACAACGCGGTCCATTCTGCGGGGCCCAGCCAGTCGGTCATGGTAGATCCGGCAGGGGCGCGAACCCCCAATCGCCTAATATGTCTTGGGCGGTAACCGATTGAAGGTAGATCATAAAATCATTGCCCTGCTGCGTTAGATGTGCCCCCGAATAAAGGATCATCTCGTGTGTGTCAGGGGCAAATGCGTATATTTCCACAAGGTCGGGCAACGCAACAAGATCGCTGGCGTAGCCCACACCAAACCTGACTTCACCGCGCTGCACGAACCGCAATGCGGCACGGACATTGGCGGCCTGAACGACCTGTTGTTCGATCCGGTCCCAGACCCCCAATGACACCAACCCCGCCCGAGCGTAGCGCCCCGCAGGCACCGCATCAACCTGTGCCATCGCCACCAGGTTATCGCCAATGATTTGCGCCAAGTTTTGCCGATCCACCTGAATTTGATCCCGCGCCACCATCACCAAACGGTTGCTGGCAAAGGGATCAACCTTTTGCACGATGCCTTCGTCAATCAACCAATGCCCCCACGCCTGATCCGCCAGCAGCACCACATCAGCCGGTGCGCCTTGCGCCACTTGGCGTGCGATTGCAGAACTCGCCGCGAAAACCAATGTCACCGTGACGTCTGTTTCTGCCTCATATTCCGCAGCCACTGTCCCCAACGCGTCGCGCAAACTTGAGGCCGCGAAAACCGTGATATCGTCGGCCGTTACGCTGCATGGAACCCCTATGCAAAACCCCGCTATCCACAGCGCACGGCGTGGAATTCTTTTCATTGCTGACGGTATTTGGTAGGGTTTTGACATAACAGAACTCTGCGCATCAACGCAGCAGAAGGGCAACAGGCGGATCGCAAACATGAAGAGTTTGCAGACACAGGAAATCGAATTGGGCACCGGTGGCAAAACCGGCCTTCGCACGCAATTTGCAGCGCTGTGTTATCGGATTAAAGACGACAAAGTACAGTTTTGCATCGTCACATCACGGCGTTCAAAGCGATGGATCGTGCCAAAAGGCTGGCCGATGAACGGCGAAACACCCATGGATGCCGCCGCCACCGAAGCCTACGAAGAGGCCGGCGTGCGGGGTAAAATCTACCCTCGTCCGATCGGGGTTTTCAGCTATTACAAAGTCCGCTCAGAGGATGAATTGCCCTGCATGGCCGTGGTCTATCCGCTCAAGGTGAAAAAGGTGCTGAAACGCTGGCCCGAAGATAAAGAACGGGAACGAAAGTGGGTGTCGCGCAAGAAAGCCGCCGCCATGGTCGATGATGACGAACTAAAAGCGATCATCCTGAATTTTGAACCGAGCACGGTGTGACGTGATCCGCTATACCCTCATATGTGATCAGGACCACCGTTTCGAAAGCTGGTTCCAGTCGTCAGACGCGTTTGATGCGCTGGCGCAATCGGGGCATCTGGCCTGTGCGATCTGCGGATCGAGCGACGTCAAACGGGCGATGATGGCCCCGTCCGTTCCGGCGAAAGGCAACAAGGTTGATCTGAAAACGCCGCAGTCTGACGCGGAAACCGCCCTTGCTAAATTACGTGCGGACGTTGAGGCCAACAGCGACGATGTGGGCCTTAGCTTTGCCCAAGAAGCCCGCAAGATGCATGACGGTGACGTCCCGGAACGCCCGATCCACGGCACCGCCAAACTTGAAGAGGCGAAAAAGCTGATCGATGACGGTATTCCCGTCGCCCCCCTGCCCTTTATGCCCAAACGCAAAGCGAACTAGGCGTTTACTCCCCGTCAAATTCACAAAGCACGTGGACGTCTTGCCCCATTTTTTCCAGCTTTGCGCGTCCGCCTAATTCCGGCAGATCGATGACGAAGGCACAGCCCACGACCTCACCGCCCAGTTTTTCCAACAGCTTGATGCCCGCTTCGGCGGTGCCGCCCGTCGCCAAAAGATCGTCGACAACCAAAACCTTGGCGCCCGCCTCGATCGCGTCATCGTGGATTTCCATCACCGCTTCGCCGTATTCCAGCGTGTAGGGCTGGCTGATGACGTTGCCGGGCAATTTGCCCTGTTTGCGGATCGGAACGAAACCCTTGCCAAGCTGGTGCGCGATTGCCCCGCCAAGGATGAAACCACGCGCCTCAAGGCCGACAACGACATCAATGTCTTCACCTGCATATGGATGCAGCAGCTGATCCACCGCCATACGAAACCCGCGCGGGCTGGCAAACAACGTCGTGACATCGCGAAACATGATGCCTTCGTGGGGGAAATCCGGGATCGTGCGAATGTAATCTTGAACGGTCTTTTTAGCGGGTTTCATATGGGCTCCTTAAGGGCGCGATTAATCTGGATAATGAAAACGAAGGGCTGCGCGGTCTTGCACCCCGAGTTTTTGAACGCTGTTGCTGTCTTCGGAAAATACGGATCGGGTTTCGTAGTACGGATTTCGGATGTCGGTCATCAATCCCATCGCCTGTGATAGTTCTTCGACCATGATGGGGCCCAATTGTTCGATCGGGATGTCGGACGCAAACACAATGGCGGCTTCGGTCAAGTTTAGATTGTCATCCCAAAACACCTGCACCTGTGCGGCACCAATCGGAATTCCATCCATATCGGGATACCCCGTACCGCGAATGGCGTCGCCCGCGCGGATCGGTTGCAGATGAATAACAATGTCAGCGGAGGTGGCTTTGGACACACGTTGCAGGTTCAACCCCGGCGCGGCGGAATTGATTTGGATGATTGTTGTATCGAGCACGCGGTTCATTTCGCGCGCCTTTTCTGACGGATAGGTCACGGGGATCGGCGCAAAGGTGACTGTGACAACCGATTTGTCCCATTTCACGATGGGTTCATTGCAGCCCAGCCCCGGCGTGGCCGCACACGACACCAATTGATAAAAATCGACGTCAGACAGTGGGCCATCCGTGACGATATATTCCTGCGCGACCAAGGGTGTGGCCAGCACGGTGGCGGCCAACAGTCTGATCACAAAACCCGCCCTGCCACCGCATCCAGCTTGGCCAACATGGCCGCATCGCGCGCATCAGGCGCTGTCATAATCGCGAATTCCAAGGCACGATCACAACCGCACGGGCAGACCTCGCGCGGGCCAGCAAGGCGCGGAGCGAGCCCGGCGACAGTTTGTTTGGCCGCCGCTGAATTGGCCCCCAGCGTGGCGATAATGTCAGAGATATCAACGCTGCCGTGATCGGGGTGCCAGCTGTCATAATCAGTGATCATCGCGACGGACGCATAACAAAGCTCAGCCTCGCGGGCGAGTTTTGCTTCGGGCATATTCGTCATGCCGATGACGTCGCAACCCCACACATCACGATACAGTTTGCTTTCGGCCATACTGGAAAATTGCGGCCCTTCCATCGCCAGATAGGTGCCACCACGGTGCACTGTAACGCCCGCGGCGCGTCCCGCAGCCTCACAGGCATCGCCAAGCCGCGCACAGACCGGATGGGCCACACTGACATGGGCCACGCATCCGGTGCCAAAGAACGATTTTTCACGCGCAAAGGTGCGGTCAATGAAATCACTGACGATCACGAAATCGCCCGGTGCCATTTCTTCGCGAAACGACCCGCAGGCCGACACGCTTATTACATCCGTCACGCCCAACCGTTTCAACGCATCAATGTTGGCGCGATACGGCACGGTGCTGGGCGAATGAACATGCCCGCGCCCATGACGGGGCAAGAACGCCATGTCCACCCCGTTCAGCGTGCCGCATAAAATCGCATCAGACGGGGCACCCCATGGGCTTTCAACGCTGACCCACTCGGCCCCCTCCAGCCCGTCAATGTCATAAAGACCCGACCCGCCGATGATTCCAATTTTCGCTTTCATACCAAATCCCCTGATCCGCTCTGCAACTTTGCCGTGCGCAGCGACGGTTGTGAAGGCTCGATTACCCCGAACCTGAGTCATAATTTCGCCAACTGGGGGGATTATGCCCCAATTATGAAGGTGTTGCGTTCTTTTCGGCTGGTGCCGATGCCCGGCGTTGTAAGTGTCGCCCTGGCGCTGTTGCCTTGGTGTGTCTGGTGGTTGGCCGACCAACTGCAACCAGTCGCATTCGGACAGGCACTGGCGCCCGTCGCTTTGGGATGACTTGCGCGCTTTGGTGCCCAAGCGATCCTGAATTTCACACTGAACCCCCGAGTGAAGCGGCAATGGGCAACCGACAGGCGCTATGTTCTCTGGGCAATGGTCTTGATAATGGGTTGGCCGTTCAATGCGCTTGTTTTCGGGTCTGATCGGATCGCGCAAATAGCGTTTACTGTTTTCATTGCATTTCAAGGCATTAGCATCTTGTGGTTTGTCGTCTTTTCACCCGAAGACTTGCCGCGAATGCCCAACAAATTTGCACGCATGGGGCAGCACCTTGAAGGGACTCAAACCATCCTTGCGGCGGGCCATTTGGTCCTTGCGTTGGCATCTGCTGCGTTGATCGGGCAAGGCGCGATCGTGGCTTGGGTCGCGCTGATGTCAGGGGGCGTAATTGTCTATTATTTACTGAATGCATGGGTCGTGGTTCTTTGGCTTTAACACAACCGGACGACGGCGCACGCAGCTAATCCAACGCGCGGGGGTGACACTGCGCGATGGCTCCGCTAGGAGGGCAACAAATCCACTCAAACCCTCAGGTGACCCGTTTTGCGTCAGTCCATTTTCGCTAATCTCGTAGGCCGTCTTGAAGATGCCGATCTTAAGCCGTCTGCGGCCAACCTCACTCCGGACCGCCTGCGTATTGAGGTTCTGTCCGGCCTGACTGTCGCCTTGGCGCTGGTCCCCGAAGCGGTGGCCTTTGCCTTTGTGGCCGGGGTTGATCCACTTGTCGGTTTGTACGCGGCCTTTATCGTCGGACTGATCACCGCATTGATTGGCGGGCGTCCGGGCATGATTTCCGGCGCAACAGGTGCTTTGGCCGTTGTGATGGTGTCCCTCGTGGCGGTGCACGGCGTGGAATATCTGTTTGCGACCGTGGTGTTGATGGGGCTGATCCAACTTGTCGTCGGGTTTATGCACTGGGGGAAGTTCATCCGCCTTGTGCCGCATCCTGTTATGCTGGGCTTTGTAAATGGACTCGCTATTGTGATTTTCCTTGCACAATTGGGGCAGTTTCAAGAACCCGGCTCAGCAAGCGCGAGTGGCGGACACGGCATGGCATCCGGGGACTGGCTGCATGGCACAGAGCTTTATGTGATGCTCGCGCTGACAGCGCTGACCATGGCAATCATCTGGGTCTGGCCAAAGGTCACAAACCTGATTCCGGCCCCTTTGGCTGGCATCGGTATTGTTGCACTGATCGCAATCGCCCTCGAATATTTCAATTTCGGC
Source organism: Octadecabacter dasysiphoniae (assembly GCF_021532615.1). Taxonomy (GTDB): domain Bacteria; phylum Pseudomonadota; class Alphaproteobacteria; order Rhodobacterales; family Rhodobacteraceae; genus Octadecabacter; species Octadecabacter dasysiphoniae. The sequence goes on along the minus strand of NZ_JAKGAQ010000001.1, from coordinate 411,142 downwards.
ACACGCATCTTGGTCGTCGAAAATCTGGCGGACATCGAAGGCGGCCTGCCCGCGTTTCATATCCCGTCCGTCCCTTTCACGTTGGAAACCCTGTATATCATCGCGCCCTATGCCTTCATCCTCGCGGCCATCGGCCTGATCGAAAGCCTTTTGACGCTGAATCTCGTCGGTGAGATCGTGAACAAACGCGGTGGGGCGTCCCAAGAATGTATCGCGCAAGGCGTGGCCAACACTGTGACAGGTTTCTTTGGCGGCATGGGCGGTTGTGCGATGATTGGTCAATCGATGATCAACGTAAAATCTGGCGGACGTACCCGGATTGCGGGCACCGCCGCTGCGTTGTTCCTTCTGGCGTTTATTCTGTTTGCGTCCGGCCTGATCGGGAAAATCCCTCTGGCCGCATTGGTGGGTGTCATGTTCATGGTCGTGATCGGCACGTTCGCGTGGAACTCGTTCAAAATCATGACCAAAGTACCACGCATGGACGCGTTTGTGATCGTGTTGGTGACGGTCGTGACAGTCATGACAGACCTTGCGACAGCCGTTGTTGTCGGTGTGATCGTGTCCGCGCTGGCCTATGCGTGGTCCAACGCCACGCGGATTTATGCATCGACCTACGTCACACCGGAAGGCGCCAAAGTGTATAAGATCAACGGCCCGCTGTTCTTTGGATCAGCTGAAGGTTTCATGGAGCTGTTTGACGCAGAAAACGACCCGATGGCTGTTATCATCGATTTCGAAGGCTCCCGCGTGGCAGACCAGTCCGCCCTACAAGCCATCGAAGCGGTCGCGCTAAAATACGAGGATTCAGGCAAAGCCATCCAGTTGCGCCACCTGACCCATGATTGCCACGCGCTGCTGTCCAAAGCCGGTCACTTGGTCGTGGATAGTGATGACGATCCGGATTACGAAATCGCTGTCGATTATTCGGTTAGGACCGGAATCATCGGCGGGCACTGATCGGGTTGGCGGGCGGGCGCATTTGGCATAGCCAAACAGTCCCGCCCCGCCATACCTTCTATTCAGGCCGTTCCAGTTGAAAGACGTCCCGCACCACCGAATAGTCTTTGTATCCCCCGCGCGCGAGGGGGTGGAACGTCGTCACATCAAACGCCCCATCCACCATACAATCATCACGTAAATTTACGCCGACAACTTCGCCGAAGACCGCGAAATTCGCCTCTCCTTCGATCTTGATGATTTGCGTCATACGGCATTCCAGCACCGCAGGCGCGCCCGCCACAGACGCGCAATCAATCATACGGCACGCCGCCTTTTCAATCCCTGCATCGACGAATTCATCAACCTCACGGCCCCACAGCCCCGATGTGCGGTTCATCACATCGCGCATCGCGTATTCGACGATATTCACAGCAAACACACCTGTTTCGCGAATGTTGGCAACGCTGTCCTTCGTATCGCCGCGATCCGCTTTCACACTGGTGGACGAAAACATCACCTGGGGCGGCTCATACGCCACCGCATTGAAAAACGAGTAGGGTGCAAGGTTGTCGGTCCCATCCGCGCCGCGGCTCGAAATCCAACCGATTGGGCGCGGGGTTACAACTGCATTGAACGGATTATGCGGCAATCCGTGGCCGTTTTTTGGTTCGTAAAACATTTCAGGTTCCCTTTTGCCGCTCCAATATCCTGTTTGCATTGAAAGCAAAACACAGGTTCAACCGAACCCATGGAACTCGCAGATGAAACCCCTGACGATTGGTGGGCGATTGAAGCTCTCTATGATCTGACGTTCGCGCCGGGCCGAAAGGCGTTGTCGTCCTATCGTTTGCGCGATGATGTGCCTGCTGTGCCTGCGTTCTGCCGCGTGGTGCGTTACGACGATGGCGGCATCGGTGGCGCGATCCGTTGCTGGCCCATCAGAATTGAAGACCACCGCGCCCTCCTGCTAGGCCCCGTCGCCGTGCACCCGACCCGTCAAGGCGAAGGCCTGGGATCACTGATGATCCGCGATGTGTTGGAACGATCCGCCCCCGCAGGATGGCCCCGCGTGCTACTGGTCGGGGACGCGCCGTACTACGAACGCTTTGGATTCAACCGGCTGAACGGCGTCGTCATGCCGCCGCCCACGAACCCGGACCGCGTGCTGGGACATGGGGCGTGGGCCGGTATTCGCGGCCGCGTCCGCAAGAGCCTTGATTGAAAAACCACAAGCCAGCCCCCATATCGATCATATGACGAAAGACCCCGATTTCATGCGCGTGATCAATCCAGTTGATCCGCCTGCCCCGCTAACGGACGCCGCGCGCGTTCAGATCAAAGCCCTTGCGCAGCGCCAACACGCGGCATCAGGTGTTTTGATGCAGGTCGTGTCCTTCCTTGGCGGGCAGGTCGAAGACGGGCTAAAACTGCTGCCTGACAGTACCCGCGCACGACTAGACGCGGCTGCCACACGCGGTTTGCGCGCAAGCTATGATGCCGCGGGGCGCAGTATGGGCGGCATGGGCCGATTTATCGCAACGGACCGCGCGCACAAAGCTTTGGCGTCGATGTCAGGTGCCATTGGCGGGTTTGGCGGGCTTCCAACCGCCCTCGCAGAACTGCCGCTGGCCACCACTGTCATCTTCCGCGCGGTCCAACGCATCGCGGCAGAACATGGCGAAGATCCTTTGACGGTTGAAACCCGCGCCCAATGTCTGCACGTCTTTGGCAAGGGCGGGCCTGAGGATGGCGATGACGGTGTGGATACCAGTTTTGTTGGCGCGCGCATCGGGTTGTCCGGTGCTGCGATCAACAAATTGATCAGCAAAGTCGCGCCGAAATTCGCAACGGTTTTGGGCCAAAAGCTCGCCTCGCAGACGGTTCCGATCCTTGGGGCCGCTGCTGGGGCGGGCACAAATTACACCTTCGTCAGTTACTACACTGACATGGCGCATGTGCATTTCGGTCTGCGGGCATTGGCGCGTATCCACGGAACAGAGGCCGTTGTTGATGCGTTTCACGCAGACCTTGCCCTGCTCAAACGTCCGCTTATGAAAGCCTAAACCTGCGTGCGCAGGTAGTCACTGATGGCACCACGCACCGATTGATCACCCCGCCTGCGGGCCTCATCAATCACGACCTTCACCTCATCCAGGTTCAAACGCCGTAACAAGTGTTTTACGGGCCCAATGGACGCGGGCCGCATGGACAAACTGCGCAGACCAAGGGCCGCAAATGCAACCGCTTCGATCGGGCGGCCGGCGTCTTCGCCACAAAAACTGACGGGGGTGTTGTGGGCCTTGCAGCGTGCAATCAGCTGTTCAAGGAATGTCAGAAAGCTGACGTTCAGCGTGTCGTAGCGCCGCCGCACACGTTCGTTTTCACGATCCGCCGCAAAGAAAAACTGCTTGAGGTCGTTGCCCCCGATCGAGATAAAATCGACCTCTTGAAAGAAAATATCTGGTGCAAACGCAAGGCTCGGCGTTTCCAGCATCGCGCCAATTTGCACATCTGCGGGCAGCGGATGACCGAGGATACGTTCACGCTCCATCGCTTTGTCAAACTCGGCACGTGCCATGCGGAACTCTTCGAGCTGGGCCACAAACGGGAACATGACCGTCAGCGAACGACCATTTGCCGCGCGGATGAGTGCCTGCAACTGCATGCGCAGCACACCGGGTTTTTCAAGGCCGACGCGGATCGCACGCCAGCCCATCGCGGGGTTGGGTTCGTCGTTCGGCTTCATGTAGGTCAGCACTTTGTCTGATCCGATATCAAGCGTGCGAAACGCCACGCGCCGCCCCTTGGCCGCATCCATCACACGGGCGTACAGCGCCGATAACTCAGCACGTTTTGGCATCTGACTGCGAATAAGAAACTGTAATTCCGTGCGAAACAGCCCGACCCCTTCCGCGCCGGAACTTTCCAGCGACGGCAAATCAGCCATCAAGCCCGCATTCATATGCAGATCAATAACAGATCCGCATTTGGCCTGTGCGGGCAATTCGCGAAGATTGGCGTACCGCGCCTGCGCCTCTGTTTGCATTGCGACTTTGTCGCGAAAGGCTGCCTGAACGGTGTCATCAGGGCGCAAATGCACGATGCCCTGTTCGCCGTCCACGAGGATGGGATCGCCGTTCAACGCCGCCGTCACGATCCCTTCGGCGCGGATCACCAGCGGGATCGCCCATGCCCGCGCGATAATCGCCGCGTGACTGCCAACAGACCCTTCCTCAAGCACAATACCCTTCAGGGCTTTGCCATATTCCAACAGCTCTCCGGGGCCGATATTGCGCGCAACCAGCACCGGGTTTTCGGGCATTTCCGCCCCCGTGTTGCTGCCTTGGCCTGTCAAAATCCGCAGCAAACGGTTGGACAGATCATCAAGATCATGCAGACGGTCGCGCAGATAACTATCGGCCTGCCCCATCCGCGTGCGGGCCAGTGATTGTTCTTTTTCAACTGCGGCTTCGGCGGATAGACCTTGGGCGATGTCCGCCTCCATCCGTTTCATCCAACCACGTGAATTTGCGAACATCCGGTAGGCCTCAAGCACCTGCTTTTGGTCTTTGTTCACGGTCGCCGTCTGGGTCAGCATTTCATCAACGGAAAAGCGCAATGTGTCGACGGCTTCGCGCAAACGGCTAAGTTCGGCGTCAGGGTCATCGGCGATCAGATTGGTCACAACAACGCGCGGTTCATGCAGGTACACATTGCCACCCGCCGCACCTTCTTGGCCCACGGTGCCACGCACCATCAGCGGATCTTGGTGACGGGCCCGCAAGGCCGCACCCTCGCCCGCAAAGGCACCAAGTTCGTTCATTTCGGCCAACACCATGGCGACCACTTCCAGCGCATAGACCTCATCTGCGGTAAATTCGCGGGACTCAAGCGATTGCACAACAAGCACGCCCATCGTTTCGCCCAAACGCTGCACGGGAATACCGCAGAAACTTGAATACCGTTCCTCGCCCGTTTCCGCCATGTAGCGGAAGCCCTTGGAATTTGGCGCATCGGCAGTGTTTACCACCCTTTTTGTCTTGGCGACGCGGCCCACCAGACCTTCACCAAGACGCATCCGCGTTTGGTGCACCGCTTCTTGTTCCAGACCTTCGGTTGCACAAAGTTCAAGCGTTTCAGCGTCTCGAAACAGGTAGATCGAACACACCTCGGCGCGCATCGAAGACGCGATCAGGCGCACGATTTCATTCAGGCGCGCCTGCCCTGCTTCGCCACTTGCCATGACATCGCGCAGGCGGCCTAACAATTTGCGGCTTTGTGTCTCGAAAAGCTCTGGCATCTGTTCCCCCACCGCGCAGCACAAGACTACCCGCGCGCTGACGGGGTCGCAATGGCGAACACACGACAGGGTTGTGACATTTACCGCGCTCGCGCTGGTCCTTCTGTTGGGCGGGTCAATACCGCTTCGATATCTGCGATGATCTGATCCGGCAGCGGGCCATGCACCAAGGCTTTGGCGTTTTCTTCAACTTGCGCCACGGTGCGTGCACCGGGCAATGGCACCGTGGTTCCCCCTGCGGCCATAACCCATCCCAATGCGCCTTGAACCAGACTACGCCCGCCCGTTTGCAGCAAATCACGCACCGTCGCAATCTGATCAAGGTATTTAGGGTTAGCACGGCCATCGACGTAGTAGTCGTTGTAATCTTCATCGCCCGTGCGCACGTCGTCCTGCGCCAATTTCGTCGATGCGCCGTATTTCCCCGACAGCAGCCCCATCGCCAAGGGAGACCGCGCAAGCGATATCAAGCCATTGTTTTCAATTTCTTTTCTGACATCGCTCGCGGGCAGGAAAACATGCATGGCGTGTTCAACCGCACTAAATCCATCGCGCGGGGCCATCGCCGCGACGCTGTCGGGAAAATCCGTACTCCACCCAAAGGTGCCGATTTTACCCGCTTGGCGGGCAGCCTCCATCGCGTCGAAAAGGGGCGCGGCGTCTTCCACAGGCAGTTCGTTTTGGTGCAGCAACATCAAATCGATATGATCACAGTTCAGACGCGCCAAACAGGCGTCAATCGCGGCCATCACGTTGGCCGGATCACTGTCCGGACCGATCAGTTGTTCGCTGTCCTCATCAAATTTCAGCCCTATTTTGCTGATGATGGTCGTGTCCGGTTTTTGCGCGATGGACGCCCCGACCAGACGTTCTCCTTTTCCGGCGCCATAGACAGCGGCCGTATCGAAAATCCGGATGCCATTGGCATAAGCGGCATCAAGTGCACGCAGGCTTTCGGCGGGGTCAGCGTTAGCATAACCCAAAGCACGGTTGCCTTGATAGAACGGCCCACTAAGCGGCCAACAGCCAAGGCCAAGACGCGGGGTGTCTGATGATATTTTCATGATGGTCTCCTCGTGATTAGAACGCCATCATCGCAGGACAAAGCCATTACAAAAATGATTGAATATGTAATGATAAGAACATGAATGAAATGAACTGGGACGATCTGCGTCTGTTTATCGCCGTGGCAAATGCGGGCGGATTGTCCGGCGCTGCCAGCACGACAGGCCTAAGCGCGCCGACATTGGGGCGGCGTATGCTGACGCTTGAACGCGCCCTCAGGCAGGAGCTGTTTGTGCGCCATGCCAAGGGTTATGACCTGACCACGCAGGGCACAGAATTATTGCACCAGACTACAGGGCTTGCCGGGCAAATCGATGGGATGACCACAGCGCGCGACAATCGTTTGGTCAAGATTTCAGCGGGGGTCTGGACGACACGATTGCTGTGCGAAAACGCGGCTGCCCTTGCGCAGAACAATGTGACGTTGCGGTTTGTGGCGGCAGATCACGTGCTTGATATTCCACACCGCGAGGCCTTGATCGGCGTGCGCAATCATCGCCCCGATCACGTCGGCCTTGCGGGTCAACGGGTCGCCTCGATCAAATTCGCGCGCTATGGGCAAGCGGGCACGCCTTGGGTTCAGGTGGTCGGGGCGACACCTTCGGCGGCTTGGGTCAAAGACAACGCACCACATGGCACGATCGAGGTGACGCACCCAACCCATGCGCTCGACCTTGCCCGCGCAGGGGCAGCGCAGGCGGTGTTGCCTACATTTATCGGTGAAACTGAACCAAACCTAACCCGCCAAAGCCGTGATATTGCCGCCCTGACCCACGATCAGTGGGTCGTCAGCCACAATACAGACCGCTTTATTCCCGAGGTTCGGCGCACGATTGACCGCCTTGTCAGTGTTCTGAAACTCTAGACGTTGATGTCGTAGGTCACCCAGTCGCCCGCTTGCGCGACTTTGTCATAAAGCCCCCGCGCCCGCGCATTGTCAGCGGCCGTGATCCAGCGCACAACGGAATGGCCCTGCGATTTTGCCGCATCCTTTACCGCGCCAATCAACGCAGCCGCAGCACCAGACCCGCGCGCCGCAGGTGACACGAACAAATCATCAAGAAAAAGGCCCGACGCCGCCGCCAGCGGCCGCATAAACGCGCGGTAGTGGGCAATACCGACAAGCACGCCATCAGCGTCCGCCACAAAGGCGTTCACTTCATTGGCAGGATCGGCAATCCAACCCCAGACCTTTGCGCGCATTTCTGGCGTTTGGGGAACCTCGTAGAACTGCGCATAGGCGTCATACAATGCGTCCCACTCCGGGCGATCCGCATCCGTGGCAGCGCGAACAATCATGCCGCTTTTTCAAGCTCGAACGCGTCGTGCAGCGCTTGAACCGCCAATTCCATGTACTTGCGATCAATCAAAACGGATGTCTTGATTTCGGATGTGGTGATGACTTTGATGTTCACGCCTTCATCGCGCAGGGTCGCAAACATTTTTGCAGCCACACCCGCATGGGATCGCATTCCGATGCCGACGATAGACACTTTGGCAACATCCGTATCAGCCACAAGATCGTGGAAGTTGATGTCGTCACGCGCCTTGGCTTCGTCCATCGCTTTTTGCGCGCGCGCCACTTGATCGATGGGGCAGCTGAACGTCATGTCCGTGCGGCCTTCCTCAGAGATGTTCTGAACAATCATGTCAACGTTCACACCCGCCTCGGCCAGTGGGCCAAAGATCGCGGCGGCAATTCCGGGGCGGTCGGCCACCGAAATCAGGGTCATTTTCGCTTCGTCACGGCTGAACGCGACGCCTGCTACCACATTGGATTCCATGATTTCTTCCTCCGCACACACAAGCGTTCCCGCCGTGTCAGATTGTTCTTCAAATGATGAAAGCACGCGCAGGCGCACCTTGTATCGCATCGCCAATTCCACGCTGCGGGTCTGCAAGACTTTCGCGCCCAGTGACGCCAATTCCAACATTTCCTCAAACGCGATTTTATCGAGCTTGCGGGCCTTGTCGGTCACTCGAGGGTCTGTCGTGTAAACCCCGTCCACGTCGGTATAGATATCACAACGATCTGCCTCAAACGCTGCTGCAAAGGCCACGGCAGTCGTATCAGACCCGCCGCGCCCCAGCGTTGTAATACGTCCTTCGGGGCTGACGCCTTGGAACCCTGCAACGACGGCCACCTTCATACCTTCGCCAAACTTGGCGTTGATATTATCGGTTGGGATTTCTTCGATCCGCGCCGAACTGTGCGCACTGGTCGTCATCACCGGAACCTGCCAGCCTTGCCAACTGCGCGCGGGCACGTCCATTTCCTGCAACGTCAGCGCCATCAAGCCCGCCGTCACGTTTTCACCACTGGACACAATCGCATCATATTCGCGCGCATCATACAGGGGCGACGTGTCATTGACAAAACCAACCAGCTTATTCGTCTCACCGGACATGGCCGACACAATAACAATCACATCGTAGCCCTTGGCCACCTCCACGCCGACCTTCTTGGCCGCGCGCTTGATCTTGTCCACGGTCGCAACGCTTGTGCCACCAAATTTCATCACCAAAACGGGCATGGGTCTGTCCTAAAATCTTAGTCCGCGCCCTCTTACGGCGCTACGGACGCAGGCGCAACACCGCCCGTGATTTACAAGGCGCGCAGGACTGCGCCAGGATTCATAATGCCACGCGGGTCCAGCGCATCCTTGATCGCACGCATCATCGCCAGCTTTGCGGGATCACCATACGTTTCCAAATCAGCCACCTTAAGGCGACCAATCCCATGTTCGGCACTGACAGACCCGCCAAACGAATGGGCCAGATCATGCACCGCCGTTTTGATCACATCGCGCTGATTTTCATGATCCGCGCGCGTGCGCCCTTTTTGGGGGAACACATTATAATGCAGGTTTCCGTCGCCCAAATGGCCAAAGCAATTGATCCTGAATTCCCCGATTTCGGCAATGATTGCGGGGGCGCGTTCGATAAACGTGGGCACGCAGGAAATGGGTACGGAAATATCATGGGACGACACAGATCCGATCCGGCGATTGCCTTCCGGTATGGTTTCACGAATGTTCCACAAATCGCGGGCCTGCTGACTGGATTGCGCGATCACGCCATCCAGTACCAGATCGCCAGCCGCTTCAAACAACGCCTCCAACGCGCCTTGCGCCGATTGGCCCTTTGGCAGCCCCACCTTCATCAAGACAGACCATTCAGGCACATCTTTGAACGGTGCTTTGTAGGCCAGCCCCGCCTCCTCTAGGAAATCAAAGCCCTGCCGATGGATCAGTTCAAACGCTGTCACCGTTTCGCCAAGGTGTTCACCCGCCAAAGCCAAAAGCGACACCGCCGCCTTTGGGGACGGCACCACAAACATCGCCGTCGCCTCCTGTGCGGGACGTGGCATCATACGCAGCGATGCCCCTGTGATAATACCCAGCGTCCCCTCGGACCCGATCATAAGATCACGCAGATCATATCCGGTGTTGTCTTTGCGCAGACGGCTCATCCCGTTCCAGATGGTCCCATCAGCAAGCACCACTTCCACCCCCAGAACCTGCGCGCGTGCATTTCCATAGCGGATCACATTCAACCCACCGGCATTGGTCGCCAACAATCCACCAATGCGCGCCGATCCTTCAGACGCCAACGACAATGGAAACAACCGGCCCACGTCCGCTGCGGCGGCCTGCACATCGGCCAGAATGACGCCCGCATCGACCTCCATCACATTCTCGTCTGCGTAAACCCCGCGCACACGATTCATCCGCGCAAGGGACACAACCACAGGCACCAAATCTTCGACAATTTGGCCCCCGACCAATCCTGTACCGCCCGAATAGGGCACCACGGGCACCTGTGCGCCATGACACGCGCCCATCACCACCGACATTTCATCAACGCTGGCCGGTGACACCACGACACCGCGCCCGCTCCACCGCCCGCGCGGCTCCGTCAGAAAACCTGCCGGATCGGCGGCAAACGCAGCTGCAGGCAAAATCGCCTTTAGATGGTCCAAAAACGCACCGTTCGCTTCTTGCAAAACCATCTCAGCCGCTCCTGTTGTCTTTGGTTTCTAAATATTCTGGGGTGAGGCCGCAGGCCGAGGGGCAGAGCCCCTATATGTGCCCCGCAGGGGCGCCCCCGCCCGCGGCACGCGCTGACCAAAGGTCATCCCACGTCCGTCTTACCACGTCGATCATGGCGCAAGTTGGCGTATAAAACATGATTCCGCCACCGTCCGTTGATTTGCAAATAGGCCTGCGCCACGCCTTCATACTTGTAGCCGCAGCTCTCCAACAATCCACGCGACGGTGTGTTTTCCGGCAAACACCCCGCTTCGATCCGGCTCAGGTCTAGCGTGGTAAATGCGTAATGCACGACAGCCTCGATCGCCTCGCGCATATATCCCTGACGCGCATGCGCTTCACCGATCCAGTATCCGGTCGTCCCTGCTTGGGCGGGCCCGCGCCGGATATGATCAAGCGTGATCGCCCCCATTACGGTCTCATCGCTGCGTCGCACGATAAACAAAGGCACTGCTGTACCTGCGGCAATGGAACGCTGTGCCCAATAGACCCGATTGGTGAAACTCTTGCGCGTTAGATGATCTGGCGCCCAAGTCGGTTCCCAATGTGTCAGGAACGCTTTGGAGTCCTGTCTCAGTGCGGCCCATTGACGAAAATCCGCATGTGCGGGCGGGCGCAACGTCAAGCGCTCCGTCTCGAGCCTGATTTTGTTACGGTTCCGCAGCATTATGCAGCCAGCCTACGCCGCAATGCCTCCAGCGCGGGTGCATCATCCACAGGACCATAAAGCGCCATCGCAGACCCTGCGTTCGTGATCAGACCTTCGCCAAAGCTGCGCACATCCCCTGTCGTCACGGCGTCAATACGCTCGATCGTGTCTTCAATCGTTGGCACTTCGCCCCAGATTGCGACCATACGCGCCAGCCGTTCTGCGCGGTTGGATGGGCTTTCCAGCCCCATCAACATCCCAGCCTTCATTTGGGCCCGTGCGCGCGCCACTTCTTGTGCGCTCATGTCGTCGGCGGCGCGTTTCATCTCGTCGATGGTCAGGGTCGCCAGTTCGCCCAATTGTTCGGATGATGTGCCAGCATAAACCGTCATCATGCCTGTGTCTGCGTAGGCACCCGCCTGGGCGAAGATCGTATAACACAGTCCGCGATTTTCGCGCAGTTCCTGAAACAGGCGCGACGACATGCCCCCGCCCATCGCAATTGCATGGATTTGCGCGGCATAGATGCCGGGGTCGCGATAATCCGGTCCTTCAAACGCGAGCGCGAAATGCGCTTGTTCAAGCCCTTTCAACACGCGCTTTTCACCACCCGCGAAGGCCGCGGGCTGCGCGGCATTGGGTATGGATCGTGGCGGTAGATGACCAAACAGCTTTTCCGCCAAGGCAAGCAATTCGTCAGGATCAACCGCCCCTGCAGCGGACAAAATCATCTGGTCGGGGCCATAATGTTCCCCCACAAAATCTGACAGATCTGCACGTGAAAAGCTGCTGACGCGTTCGGTTGGGCCCAGGATTGTGCGGCCAATCGCCTGATCGGGAAACGCCTCTTCCTGGAGCCAGTCAAAAATTATGTCGTCTGGCGTGTCGAGGGCTTGGCCGATTTCTTGCAAAATCACCCCGCGCTCAACCTCAATCTCGCTTTCATCAAATGTCGGGTTCAACAAGATGTCTGCAATGACATCCAACGCCAGCGGTACATCGTTTTCCAAAACCCGCGCGTAATAGGCTGTCATTTCGCGCGATGTATAGGCGTTGATGTATCCGCCCACATCTTCGATCGCTTCGGCGATTTGCAACGCACTGCGCCGCTTGGTGCCCTTGAACGCCATATGTTCAAGAAAATGTGCAATGCCGTTTTGCTCGGGGCGTTCGTGGCGCCCGCCCGCCGTCACCCAAATCCCGATGGATGCGGATTTCAGACCTGGCATTTGTTCGGTGACGATGCGGAACCCGTTAGAGAGCGTGTGTAATTGGACGGTCACTTGGCGATCCGCTCCTTGATCAATGATTGCAATGCGGCCAGATCGTTTGCGACCCGCGTGATACGTTCGTCGCGTTCATAAAGATCGGCCATGTGCGGTGGTAATGGGGGGTGCTGGCCCGTCGCTTTTTCAACTGCGGCAGGGAATTTGGCTGGGTGTGCGGTGGCCAATGTGATCATCGGTGTGGCGGATTGAAACGCCTCGGCCACTTTTACACCAACGGCGCTGTGCGGGCACAAAAGCTCTCCTGATCGGGTTAGCTCCCCCGTGATTGCGGCATAGGTTTCATCCTCTGATGCACGGCCGGATGCAAACGTGTCGCGCAGCATTTCGATGGCACCTTGGCTGATAGTAAACGCGCCTTTGGTCTTCAGTTCGTCCATCTGTTCAGCAACGACACTGCCATCGCGCCCATAGGCGTCAAACAATGCGCGTTCAAAATTCGACGACACCTGAATATCCATCGACGGGCTGATGGATGGCGTGACGCCTTCTTTGGTTTGCGCGCCCGTTTCCAGCGTGCGGTGCAAAATGTCGTTCTGGTTCGTGGCAATCACCAGTTGGTCAATGGGCAGGCCCATGCGTTTGGCGATGTAGCCTGCAAAGATGTCCCCAAAGTTACCTGTCGGCACGGTGAAATTGACGGGGCGGTGCGGCGCGCCGACGGAAACAGCAGAGCTGAAGAAGTAGACAACTTGCGCCAAAACCCGGCCCCAATTGATCGAATTCACACCCGCGAGGTTCACACCGTCGCGGAAGTCAAAATCGTTGAACATGTCCTTAAGCGTGGCTTGGCAATCATCGAAATCGCCATCCATCGCCAGCGCGTGAACGTTGGATTCAACAGGTGTCGTCATTTGACGACGCTGGACTTCGGACACGCGGCCATGGGGGAATAGGATAAAGACATCGACGTTCGTCAGCCCGCGAAACGCCTCAATCGCCGCAGACCCAGTATCACCGGACGTCGCCCCGACAATCGTGATGCGCTTGCCCGACCGCGTCAGGGAGGCCTGGAACATTTGCCCGATCAACTGCATGGCAAAGTCTTTGAACGCGAGCGTCGGACCGTGAAACAGTTCAAGCAAGAAATGATTGCTATCAAGCTGCTTGAGAGGCGCACGGGCCGCGTGGCTGAACCCTGCATAGGCCGCATCGATCAGTCCGCGAAATTCGTCATCCGTAAAGGTTTCGCCAATGAACGGGCGCATGACCGTAAACGCAATATCCTCATAGGATTGGCCCGCCATCGCAGCGATCTGATCGTGGCTTAGGGTCGGGATCACGTCGGGCACATACAATCCACCGTCGCGCGCAAGGCCTGTCATCATCGCCTGTTCGAACGTCAGTTCGGGCGCCGCCCCACGGGTTGAGACATATTTCATATCAGTCTTCCTTTTTGCGCATGGATCGCGCCGTATAGAACATCGTCATCGACAACCAGACCACTGCCAGCAAGAACCATGTGATCGCGTATTCCAGATGGTCGTTCTTAATGTTGCGGGTGTCCACGGCCAAGGGCGTCAAACGGTCATCATATTGCGACGCAGCTGAAAGGACGACCAAAACAGGTTCCGTATTCAGCGCCTGCGCCATTGCCGCAACATCGCGAGCGTACCATTCATCACCCTCTGGGGCTTGGTCAGAAATATCGTCGGGCCAGATCAGATTGCCCTGCACCGTAACGTCACCTGTGAACGGATCAACTGCGTCCGCATAGAGTGGCAGCAATCCCTGATCGAGCATCACCCGCCGCCCGTCAGCCGTTTCGAAAGCGGAAATGATGCGGTGGCCCGTCCCTGCCGCAGTGCCGGAGTCCAGAAACCGGATTTCTTCGCCCGTTGCGGCGCCCTGCATGATGACGGTTAGATAATTGTCAGCCTCTGCATCCACCTGTTCGGGCAGCGGCACCGGATCAGCCGCCACGCGCGCGTTGATGTCTGCAATCACGCCAAGTTTCCAGTCCAACCGGTCCAACTGCCAGAACGCGAGGTACAGCAGCACCGCAATGCCGCCCAAACCGATCACAAGAGGGAAGAGAAGTTTCCGCATGGGGTGCCCCAAATAAAAAGACGCGCAAGGTGTGAATCCTTGCGCGTCTTGTCGTGTCACAATCAGGTCAGGTCAAGATGCCTTACTGGCCCCAGACGTAGACAGCAGCAAAGAGGAACAGCCAGACCACATCAACAAAGTGCCAGTACCAAGCTGCGGCTTCGAAACCGATGTGCTTTTCGGCGGTGAAGTGGTTGCGGCGTACACGCAGGTAGCACACGAACAAGAAGATCGTACCGATCACCACGTGGAAGCCGTGAAAGCCCGTCGCCATAAAGAAGTTCGCGCCATAGATGTTACCCGCAAGGCCGAAGGCCGCGTGGCTATATTCGTAGGCTTGGAAACCGGTAAAGATGATACCGAGGATGACAGCCAGAAGCAGGCCGGATTTTACGTCTTCGCGGTTGTCTTCGTGCACAAGTGCGTGGTGCGCCCATGTTGCGGCGGCACCCGAACACAGCAGGATCAACGTGTTGATCAGCGGCAGGTGCCAAGGGTCGAATGTTTCAATGCCCGCTGGCGGGAACTGACCATCAATCGCCGGGGATTGTGGGCCCATCGGGTACATCGCGTGTTTGAAGAACGACCAGAACCAAGCCGCAAAGAACATGACTTCGGACATGATGAACATGATGAAACCGTAGCGCAGGCCGATGCGCACGACAGGCGTGTGATCACCCTGATGGCTTTCGACGATCACCTCGGCCCACCACGCGTACATGCAATACAGCACGCCAACAAAACCCATCAAGAACAGGTAGGGGTTGTCATTGCTGTCCATCCACAAAACCGCGCCAAACAACATGGCGAAAACGGCAACGCCCGTCATCAAAGGCCAGATCGACGGGGGCAGGATGTGGTAATCGTGGTTCTTTTCGTGGGCCATGGCTGAGGTTCCCTTAAGGTATTGGTCTTAGTTTAATTCGGTGGTCTGCGGCACGGTCAGTGCAGCGTTTTCGATGTCTTCGGGCAGGTCGTTGCGGTGGAACGTATAGCCCAAGGTAATGGTGTGGATATACTTGCCCTCATAGTCGTCCACGATCGCGGGGTCGACAAAAAAGGTGACGGGCATGTTGATCGTCTCGCCCGGTTGCAAGATTTGCTGTTCAAAACAGAAGCAATCAATCTTATCGAAGAATTGCCCAGCCTCGTAGGGGGCAACATTGTAGGACGCGGCGCCTGCAACGGGCTGATCAGTGGGGTTCGTCGCCTCGTAGAAGGCCAACACAGTTTCACCGATGCGGACCTCCATTTCACGCTGCACGGGCTTGAACGTCCATGGCATGTCCCGCGCGAGAGAGGATTCAAACCGCACAGTGATGGTTTGGTCCAGAACTGTATCGCTGCCCGTTGTGGCAACATTCGTAACGCCACCAAATCCGGTCACACGGCAGAACCAGTCATAAAACGGGACAGACGCCCAAGACAGCGCGCCCATCATCACTACAACGCTGACCGCTTGCACGGCTGTCCGGTTCGGGCCTTCGGGGATGCGGTTAAACGGGTTCATGCTCATTGGTTTGCCTCCGCTTCTGCGGCGACCTCGGCTGCGCGCTGTTCAGCGGCTTCAAGGGCACCGGGTTCAAGCTGTGGGCGGGCCACGTGGTCAAATTTTTCCATCTGGCGGATATCAGTGAGGCCAAGAACCTTCACGACGGTCAAACCGAACACAATGCCGATCATCCCCAGCAACAACAGACCAACACCCATGTTGCGGCCTTTGCGGCGTCCGTGGATTTCATGTTCGACTTTGATCGCCATTCTACCAGCCTGCCCAAGCGGTCAGACCGTTGGCACGAAAGAGCGCCTCGACCATCAGCGCGCCAAAGTGACCAAACAGATAATACAGCGACACTTTGAAGGTGTGCTTTTCAACGGCGTGGTTGTCTGCTTCGCTGTCTGCGTCCGTGCGCTGCCAGATGTCATAGCACCCTTTCAGGAACCAGATATTCAGCGCGAGCGCGACCAGCAGATAAAATGGCCCGCCAATCGACGTAAAGCCAAGCCAAAGCGCGACACCCACAAGCGGAACACAATACGCGATGATGTGTTTGCGGGTCACGGTGCGGCCATGTGTTTCTGTCAACATCGGAACACCAGCATCGCCGTAATCAGATTTCACAAACAGCGCCAGCGCCCAGAAATGCGGCGGCGTCCACATGAAGATCAACATGAACATCAGCACGGATTCGATGGATACAGATCCAGTCGCAACGGCCCAACCGATCATCGGAGGAAACGCACCCGCCGCGCCACCAATAACGATGTTCTGCGGGGTCGAGCGTTTGAGCCACATGGAATAGACAACCGCGTAGAAAAAGATCGTGAACGCAAGCAGGCCGGCGGCTAAGGCATTTGTCGCCAGAAACAGCAGCACAATTGCAAAACCTGACAAGGCAAGACCAATGCCCAACGCTTCGCCCGGTTGTACGGCACCCGACGGGATTGGGCGTTTGGCGGTGCGTTTCATCACCGCGTCAATGTCGGCGTCCCACCACATGTTCAACGCACCGGACGCACCCGCACCGACGGCGATGCACAGAATCGCAACGAAACCAATGAATGGGTTAACACCAACAGGGGCGACCAACAGGCCGACAAGCGCAGTAAACACCACCAGTTGCATGACGCGCGGCTTCATCAGAGCGAAATAATCGCCCATCTGCGCCTCATATGTCTGCGTCTGATTTGTCGCGTCAGTCATGTACCGGAACCTCGATCAAAAAAGGGGAAGCCCCAGCGTTTAGGCTGGGAATTCTTCTTTCGCGCCTGCAAGCCATTCTTCGTAGACTGCAGGATCAACGACCTTAACGGTGATCGGCATGTAGGCGTGGTCTTTGCCGCACAATTCGGAACACTGGCCAAAATAGATGCCTTCACGCTCTGCGTTAAACCAAAGCTGGGCAAAACGACCCGGAACCGCATCCTGCTTTACGCCGAATGCAGGGATCGTCCAGGAATGGATCACATCGGCGCCAGTCACGGTCATAACGACAGTCGCACCCACAGGCACAATAACGGCGGTGTCCGTCGCAAGGCGGAATTCGTCTTCGGAATATCCGGCTTCTTCCAACTGTTCGATGATGCCTGCGTTCAGGTTACCTTCGTTGTAACCGATCATGTAGCTTTCAAAGAAAACGTCTTCGTCTGTGTATTCATAGGACCAGAACCACTGATAGCCGGTTACTGTGATGTTGATGTCGCCCTCAGGGATTTCCTGCTGCTTGAACAGGATCGGCAAGGAAAACGCGCCGATAAAGACAAGGATCACGATCGGGACGATTGTCCATGCAACTTCCAATGGGGAGTTGTGTGTGAATGTCGCCGCCTCAGGGTTGCGCTTGGCGTTAAAGCGCAGGACGCACCATGCCATCAGACCGGTGACGAACAGCGAAATGATCGTGATGATCACCAACAGGAACCCGTCCAACCAGACCAGATCGCGCATTAGTTCCGTTGCAGCAGGCTGGAACCCTGTGGCACCGGGTGTTGGCGCGCCGACGATCTCAAGATCTTCAATCGCGGTTTGGGCCGAAGCCATCTGCGCCAGAACCGTTGTGGCGGCAGCAAGGCCAAGACGTTTTGCAACAGTCATCATTTGCATATCAATCCCTAAGTGAGTGAGCGCGGATTTCGCGCTATCGACAATTCCCTTCAACAGGTCCGCTGACGGAATCCCGTTGTATTCACGAAGCGTAATCCCATATCCTTTCCAGCAACTCAAGCGACGTAACCGTGTCAAAGGGTCGCTTTTTGATCCAAATCAAACAATCCAGTCAGGAAACCTGTATGAGCAACGACCCATTCCGCCCGTTTGAGACGAATTTGGACCAAGACAGCGCCTTGGCAATGTTGCGCGATGCGACCAACGGGGCCGATGATGGGGAATTGTTCTTGGAACGTCGCCGAAGCGAAGTTCTATCCTTTGATGACGGGCGCATTCGCACCGCAAGCTATGACGCCTCCGAAGGGTTCGGACTGCGTGCTGTGCGCGGCGAAGTGGCTGGATATGCCCATTCCACGACCATTGACGAACATGCACTGCGCCGCGCCGTTGCGACCACGCAGCTTGCTGTTGGGGCGGGTGGTGGCACGCTGGCAGATGGTCCAGCGCGCACCAACACCGTACTTTACACTGACGCCGATCCAATCGCAGAAGCCACGTTTCCTGCCAAAATCGACCTACTGAAAGAAATTGACGCGTTTTGCCGCGATCTTGATCCGCGCGTGGTTCAAGTCAGCGCGACCCTCGCCGCGTCCCACCAAGAGGTCGTGATTTTGCGCCCCGAAGGCACGTTGGTCACTGACATCCGCCCGATGTCGCGTCTGAACATCAGCGTCATCGTCGAAGAGAACGGTGTGCGCGAATCTGGTGGCATGGGCGGCGGTGGCCGTGCGGGTCTGATCGGCCTGACGTCGCCGGACCACTGGCAACCCGTCGCGCGCGAAGCCTTGCGGATCGCGCTGGTCAATCTTGAGGCCGAACCCGCCCCGGCTGGCGTCATGGATGTGCTGCTTGGCCCCGGCTGGCCCGGTATCCTGCTGCACGAGGCCGTGGGCCATGGGCTTGAAGGGGATTTTAACCGTAAGGGCACATCTGCGTTTGCGGGCCTTATGGGGCAACAAGTCGCTGCGAAGGGCGTAACCGTTCTGGATGATGGCACGATCCCCGATCGGCGCGGGTCCATCACGGTTGACGACGAAGGCACGCCCAGCGCCAAAAATGTGTTGATCGAAGACGGTGTCTTGGTTGGATTTATGCAAGACCGCCAGAACGCGCGCCTGATGGGTGTCGCACCAACAGGCAACGGGCGGCGCGAAAGTTTCGCCCATATCCCGATGCCACGCATGACCAACACCTACATGCTGGGCGGGGGCGCAGACCCGAAAGATATGCTCGCCGGCTTGAAAGACGGTATTTATGCGGTCGGATTTGGGGGCGGTCAGGTCGACATTACCAACGGCAAATTTGTGTTCAGCTGCACCGAAGCCTACCGCGTCAAGAATGGTCAGGTCGGCGCGCCCGTCAAAGGCGCGACCCTTATTGGCGATGGCGCTACGGCCCTGAAACAAATCCGCGGCATCGGCAACGACATGGCGCTCGACCCTGGTATCGGAAATTGTGGCAAAGCCGGCCAATGGGTGCCCGTGGGCGTTGGCCAGCCAAGCCTGATGATCGGTGGTTTGACCGTGGGTGGGGCGGCAACCTGAATGCGGCGTTGGACTGCTTTGTGCAAAGTGCGAACGCCTGACACAAAGGATGTCGATTGACCTCTCTCCACCCGTTTCGCACACCCCGCCTTTCGGGCGCTGAGGTTGGCTGGGCACGGCCCTTGCTGGCAGTTGTCTTTGGCCTTGCCGTTCCGTCGTTGATGGGATGGGTGATGATCTACATTCATGGCGCGACGCTTTCGGGGCCACCCAAAGACGGCAGCGGATATACCCTCAACGATCATCTCGCGTTTGTATCGGCGTTTGTCGCAGCCTCGATCATCGTGACGTGGATGATGATACCCATCGCCGTGATGGCAATGCGCGCGGCAGCGATGTTGGGCTGGGCAGGTTGGGGCACCGCGCTTTTGGGGTCATGGGCTGTTGGCCTGCCCGTTGTTCATGTGATGTTGAATGGAGATTTGACGACAGACGGAAACGGGTTGTTGCCCCATATTACCCTGGCCATTGCGATCCTCGCACTGTCTATTTGGGCGTCGTTTTGGGCCCTGTTGGCGGTGTGGGAAACGCGGCCAGTCAAAAAGCCCGAATTTTAAGGCTAAATAATAACCTCTCGTTAACCTCGACGCCCTAAACCTGATTCTGCAACAGACGGAGAACAGGATGATCGTGGACAACAGCTCTTCCACTCACCCCCCACTCCCACCCACCACGGAAGATGAACGAATTGCCCGACTTCGTCTGTTGCGCTCACGGCGGGTTGGTCCTGCGACCTATCGGCGATTGCTGCGCGAACATGGTACAGCGATCGCAGCGCTTGACGCCTTGCCAGATATCGCCAAAGCCTCTGGCGTTTCCGATTATCAGATTTGCCCAATGGGCGTCGTACTGGCTGAGCTAAAGTCCGGGCGCGCCGCCAAAGCCCGCCTTGTGTTTGAAGGCGATCCCGACTTTCCCACGGACCTTGCCCAAATTGACGACGCACCCGTGATGCTTTGGATGACAGGCACGACATCCGTGTTGGAACGCCCCCTTGTGGCGTTGGTTGGCGCGCGCAATGCATCCTCACTCGGGACGCGCATGGCGCGCAAACTGGCTCAGGATTTGGGTGAAGCGGGTTTTACCGTCGTATCCGGCCTTGCACGCGGCGTCGACGCAGCCGCGCACGACGGGGCCTTGCAGACCGGAACAATCGCCGTGGTCGCCGGTGGTGTTGACGTGCTGTACCCTGCCGAAAACGCAAAACTTGCTCAATCGATCGGCAGCGTCGGCCTGCGCATTTCGGACCAACCGATCGGCCTGCAACCGCAAGCCCGCCATTTTGTCGCGCGCAACCGGATCATTTCGGGCATGTCGCAAGCAACCGTTGTCATCGAGGCCGCCGCGAAATCGGGCAGCCTGATCACGGCACGCACGGCACTTGATCAGGGCCGTGATGTGCTGGCCGTGCCGGGGCATCCGTTTGATGCGCGCGCGTCGGGGTGCAACATGTTAATCCGTGACGGTGCGACGCTCGTGCGCGGTGTACGCGATATTCTCGATCATATCGGTGATCCGAAAACAGTCGCGCCGGAATTACCGCTCGACACGCCTGCGCCGCCACGATCCTTGCGCGAAACGGCCGTCTTGCATGATGAAATCCTGTCACGTCTCAGCCCCGCGCCCATGGCCGAAGATCAGCTGATCCGCAGCCTTGGGGCAGCCGCCACCGCCGTGGCGCCAGTGTTGGTCGACCTCGAACTTGACGGCAAAGTCATCCGTCAAGCGGGGGGAATGTTGGCCTGCGCTGTGTAATCCTTCAGTCAAATACGCGGCATTTGGGCGGCTAAATTAGCATCGCCTCAGATGCCTCATTGACAATCCCCCAAGCCCCCCCACATTTTGCCGGACCACGAACGCCGTGTGTTTTGAAAGGATTACCATGCCTGTTGTTGTCGTCGAATCTCCGGCTAAGGCCAAGACAATCAACAAGTATTTGGGGTCAGACTATACTGTTTTGGCGTCCTATGGACACGTCCGTGACCTGCCCCCCAAAGACGGATCAGTAGACCCGGACAACGACTTTGACATGCTTTGGGAAGTCGCGAGCGACAGCAAAAAGCACATCAAAGCCATCGCCGATGCACTGGCAAACGACAACGAATTGATCCTCGCGACCGACCCGGACCGCGAAGGAGAGGCAATCAGCTGGCACCTCGAAGAGGCATTGCGCAAACGTAAAGTCATCAAGAAAGACACGCCCGTTTCGCGCGTTGTGTTCAACGCGATCACCAAAACCGCCGTCACCGAGGCGATGAAAAACCCGCGCATCGTCGACCAGCCGCTGGTGGACGCCTATTTGGCGCGCCGCGCACTTGATTATCTGGTGGGCTTTAAGCTGTCCCCGGTTTTGTGGCGCCGCCTGCCCGGCGCGAAATCTGCGGGCCGCGTGCAATCGGTCACCCTGCGCATCATCGTTGAGCGCGAGATGGAGATCGAGGCGTTCAACAACCGCGAATATTGGTCCGTCAAAGCGCAGCTTACGACCCCGCGCAACCAGACTGTTGATGCGCGTTTGACCGTTTTGGCGGGTAAAAAGCTCGATAAGTTCGATCTTGAGAACGCGACGCAGGCGGAACTGGCCCAACAGGCCGTGCAATCGCGCGATCTGACGGTCAAATCAGTCGAAGCCAAACCTGCCAACCGCAACCCGTCCGCGCCGTTCATGACATCGACCTTGCAACAAGAGGCATCGCGCAAATTCGGTTTTGGCGCGCGCATGACGATGAACGCCGCCCAGCGTTTGTACGAAGCAGGCTTGATCACATACATGCGAACCGACGGCATCGACATGGCCCCCGAAGCCGTGACCGCTGCACGCGAAGCAATCGCTGCGAAATTCGGCAAAGATTACGTCCCCGCAAAGCCACGCATCTATAAAAACAAAGCTAAAAACGCCCAAGAGGCCCACGAATGCGTGCGCCCGACTGATTTGATGCTGTCCGCAGAAGAAGCAAAGATCGCCGATCCGGACCAGCGAAAACTGTACGATCTGATCTACAAACGCACCATTTCCAGCCAGATGGAAGCGGCGCGGATGGAACGCACAACCGTCGATATCGGGTCTGCGGATGGTCAGGTCGAACTGCGGGCGACGGGTCAGGTTGTTCTGTTTGACGGATTTTTGCGAGTCTATGAAGAAGGCCGCGATGACGTCGAGGATGACAAGCTCACCGATGACGACGACAAACGTCTACCCCAGGTTGCCCAAGGCGAGGCGATCGGCAAAACCTCTGTCACGCCGGAACAGCATTTCACCCAACCGCCGCCCCGCTATACCGAGGCCACGTTGGTCAAACGCATGGAAGAGCTCGGCATTGGGCGCCCGTCTACATATGCCTCAATTGTGACGACAATTCAGGATCGCGAATACGTTCGCAAAGAGAAAAACCGCCTGATCCCGGAAGATAAAGGGCGGTTGGTCACGGCGTTTCTGACCAATTATTTCCGCAAATATGTCGGCTACGATTACACCGCGTCGCTGGAGGAAGAACTGGATCACGTGTCCGCCGGGGATGCGGATTACAAGAAAGTCTTGTCTGATTTCTGGGTCGATTTCAAAGTCACGATTGACGAAGCGATGGACAATTCCATCACAGAAGTCCTTGAAAAGATTAACGATGTCCTCGCGCCGCACATCTTCCCGCCCAATGAAGAAGGCACCGATCCACGCCTCTGCCCAAACTGTGGTGAAGGCCGTTTGTCCATGCGCACCGCACGTTCTGGTGGCGCTTTCATCGGCTGTTCCAACTATCCGGAATGCAAATACACCCGCGCCTTTGGCCCCCCCGGCGCAGAAGACACATCCGGCATCCCGCCAGAGGGTAAAAACCTTGGTCAGGATGACGGCGATAACATCTGGATTCATAAGGGTCGTTTCGGCCCCTATGCCCAGCGCGGTGAGGTCACGGACGACAACCCGAAACCCAACCGTCAGTCGATTCCCAAGGAATGGCCCCCCGAAGACATCACGCTGGAAACAGCTGTCAGATTGCTATCGCTGCCCCGCTTTATTGGCACCCACCCGGAAGACGGCGTGAATGTTTTTGCCAATATCGGGCGCTATGGCCCCTATTTGAAGCACGCAGAATCCACATCTGAACGTGGCGGCACGAACGCGAACCTCGAAACCCTTGAGGATGTGTTTACCGTCGGGATGAACCACGCGGTTGAACTGTTGGCCGCAAAGGTCGCCAGCCGTGGACAACGTGGCAAAGCGGCGGTGCCGATCCGTGAACTCGGCGAACACCCCGATGTGGGCGGCCCTGTGAACGTGTTTGACGGCAAATACGGGCCTTACGTGAAATGGGACAAGATCAACGCCACGATCCCTGACACGGTTGAGGTCGCAGACCTGACACTGTCACAGGCCGTCACGTTGATCGAAGAGCGTGCAGCAAAAGCAGGCAAAAAGGTCGCCCGCAAGGCACCTGCCAAGAAAAAAGCGCCCGCCAAAAAAGCCAGTGCAAAAAAGCCAGCTGCGAAGAAACCCGCTGCCAAAAAGAAACCTGCGAAAAAGGCATAATTAATGCAACCGGTTGCAAAATCGGCGCCGCATCGCAGCATTTGCATTGACACCCCCGCCGCCGCACGTATCAATACGGCAACTTTACAGGGGGTTTTATGCAGAAAATCTATCCAAACGCCGCCGCAGCGCTCGATGGGCTGTTGCAGGATGGCATGTTCATCGCGGCGGGTGGCTTTGGCCTGTGCGGTATTCCGGAACTGCTGCTCAGCGCGATTAAGGACGCGGGCACGAAGGATCTGACGTTTGCGTCCAACAACGCGGGCGTTGACGATTTTGGCATCGGTATCTTGCTGCAAACGCGCCAAGTCAAAAAGATGATCAGTTCCTATGTCGGTGAAAACGCCGAATTCATGCGCCAGTATCTGTCTGGAGAGCTTGAGCTGGAATTTAACCCCCAAGGCACACTGGCCGAACGCATGCGATCAGGCGGCTGTGGCATCCCGGGTTTTTACACCAAGACAGGCGTCGGAACGGTTATTGCGGACGGCAAAGAACACAAAGATTTCCCGACGGGGCCAGA
The DNA here is from genome assembly GCF_021532615.1 of Octadecabacter dasysiphoniae. Classification (GTDB taxonomy): domain Bacteria; phylum Pseudomonadota; class Alphaproteobacteria; order Rhodobacterales; family Rhodobacteraceae; genus Octadecabacter; species Octadecabacter dasysiphoniae. Next base: position 386,540 of record NZ_JAKGAQ010000001.1, on the reverse strand, counting down.
CGGCGCGCCGGAAACCTACATCATGGAAGAAGGCATCTTTGCCGATCTGGCCATCGTGAAGGCGTGGAAAGCGGACGAAACCGGCAACCTAGTGTTCCGCAAAACCGCCCGTAACTTCAACCCGCCCGCAGCCATGTGCGGTAAGACCTGCGTTGTTGAAGTCGAAGAAATCGTGCCCGTCGGATCGCTAGACCCCGACGCCATCCACCTGCCCGGTATTTATGTGCACCGCATTATTCAGGGCGACCACGAAAAGCGCATCGAACAGCGCACCGTTCGGGAGAAGTCATAATGTGGGATCGCAATCAAATGGCCGCGCGCGCGGCGGACGAACTCGAAGATGGCTGGTACGTAAACCTCGGCATCGGCATCCCGACGCTTGTGGCAAATTACGTGGGCGACAAAGATATTACGCTGCAATCCGAAAACGGCATGCTTGGCATGGGGCCGTTTCCTTTTGCGGGCGACGAAAACCCTGATCTGATCAACGCAGGCAAACAGACGATCACGGAATTGCGCCGCACGTCCTATTTTGATTCCGCGCAATCCTTTGGCATGATCCGTGGCGGCAAAATCGCAGCCGCGATCCTTGGCGCGATGGAAGTTGACGAAAAGGGTGATCTGGCCAACTGGATGATCCCCGGCAAGCTCGTCAAAGGTATGGGCGGCGCGATGGATCTGGTTGCAGGTGTTGGCCGCGTGATTGTCGTGATGGATCACACCAACAAACACGGTGACAGCAAGTTGCTGCGCGAATGCACCCTTCCTCTCACTGGCAAAGGTGTGGTTGACCGCATTATCACGAACCTCGGCGTGTTGGACGTCGTAGAAGGTGGGTTGAAGATCGTGGAATGCGCTGATGGCGTGACCGAGGACGAACTGCGCGCCGCAACAGAAGCGACGATTGTCTGATCCCAGTATCTCCGAAGAACAAAGCGGCTCTAAGGGCCGCTTTGTCATTGCCACGCCCGAAGGTGAGGCAGAACTGACATTTTCCATCCTGTCCCCGCGCCTGCGCATCGCCGATCATACGTCCGTGCCAAAGGCGCTCGAAGGGCACGGATACGCTTATAAATTAATGCTACATCTGATCGAAGACGCCAAATCGCAAGGCTATAAAATCGTACCACTGTGCCCTTATGTGAACGCCCAGCGCGCCAAACATCCGGAATGGTCAGACTACTTTTCGATCTAGCGCGAAGGCGCCAAAGCGCTTGATTTGGTGAATTCCACGTAAAATCGTTTCCCAAACGGATACAAAGCCATAGTCTCGCCCTATTCTGTCGCTAATCGCGAAAGGATGAGCATGAGCAGTGCAAACCCGACGAATATCGCCCCTCCCCCGGTCCCGAAAGGCACGGGGCGAAGATGGCGTGACATTGCCCTTTTGGGGGCACTTTTTGCGTTTGTGATTGCAGGTCTTGCCGGATTGGCTGCGGCCACGGGGTGGGAAGAAACCAAACATCAGTTGATGCAGCTCAGCCTCAACCAATTTCTTATCCTGCTGGCGCTGAGCCTCGTGAATTATCTGTTTCGCGGCGCGCGTTGGCATTTGTTTTCCAACCGGCTTGGACTGCCAACGACCTTTGTGCAGGACTTGCGCCATTTCTTGGGTGGCTTCGCGATGTCGGTCACACCGGGCCGCGTGGGCGAGCTGATCCGCATGCGTTGGCTCAAGCGTGAAACGGGCTGGGCTGTTGAACGCACAGCACCGCTTGTGCTTATGGATCGTGCGTCGGACCTTGCGGCGATGGGCCTAATCCTTGCGGGTGGCCTTGCGTTGTCGGCGGGCGGCATTGCCATGGCAACGCCTGTCGCGATCCTCGCGCTTGCGGCTGCTTTTGTGGCCACGCGCCCCACACTTCTGGCAGGTTGCGTCACGACCCTGTACCGAGTGATCGGAAAATTCCCACGCCTTATGGCCCGAATTCGCACTGCGGCACGCAGCTTGGGTATCTTTTCCAGTGGTCCCATCATGGCGGCGGCCCTTGGGCTGGGCCTGATCGGTTGGATCGCCGAAGGCTACGCATTCCATCTTTTGTTGATGTGGATGGGGGCTGATATCGGTTTGGCCAAAGCCATCGCTATTTTCACCTTCGCCACCCTTGCAGGTGGACTGACGGGTGCACCTGGTGGCGTTGGCGGGGCGGAGGCTGCGATGGTCGCGCTGCTGTCCCTTGAAGGTGTTCCGCTTGATGTGTCCATCCCCGCCACAGCCGTCATCCGCCTGACGACGCTTTGGTTTGCGATCCTGATTGGTCTTGCGATCTTTCCGCTGGCTGAACGGATGTCCAACACGGCTGCACGCACATGAGCGAAACCGAATACACAGGTTGGGGCCGCGCATTGCGCGCCAAGGGCATATTGACCCGCCCCGATACCCCATCGGCACTGAAGGCGGATGCGCCCGCGACAGGCAACCGAAGGTCTTACGGCGATGCGCCCCTGAACAGCGGTGGTACGGCTATGGACATGACACGGCTGGACCGCATCATCGCATTTGATCGTGAAACAGGTGTGCTGACGGTTGAGGCCGGGATTACCTTGGGCGAACTTGCCCGATTGCTGGCCCCACAAGGCTGGTTGCCCGCCGTGATGCCCGGTACAGGATTTGCCACGGTCGGCGGGGCCATCGCGATGGACGTGCATGGCAAGAACCACCATATCGCAGGGTCGTTTTGTCGGCACGTGACAGCCATCACGTTGATTCAGGACAAGCCGCGCAAAATCACACCAAAATCCGGCGCGCTGTGGAAGGCCACGTGCGGCGGCTTGGGCCAGACCGGCATCATCGCACAGGCAACCCTACAACTGACACGCGCACGCGGCGACATGATGTTGGTGTCCGAGCGGCGTGCAACCGATTGGGACCACCACATCGCACTGCTGGATGCGTCCGACGCGCCCTACACTGTTGGCTGGATTGACGCGACCGCGACGGGCGATGCCTTGGGCCGTGGGATCGTCGAAGAAGGCGAAACCTGCAGAGGGCTGCGCCCGTCCGCGCGCGGCACCAAGAAAATTCCGATGGATGCGCCCCATTGGGCGTTGTCTGGCCCCATCGTCAAAGCGTTTAACGCTGCATATTACCGCCGCGTCCCGAAGTCAGGTCGCACGGTCGTGCGCACAATTCAGGACTTTTTCTTTCCGCTCGATAAAATTCACGACTGGAACCGCCTTTATGGAAAACGCGGGTTTCACCAGTTTCAATGCGTTGTTCCGCTGGATCAATCCGGCGCACTGCGCGACATGATGAAAATGATTGCGCGCTCCGGCCTTGCCTCCCCTCTTGCGGTTCTCAAACGCATGGGTGAAGGGCGCGAAGGCTATATGTCTTTTCCGATGGAAGGCTATACGCTGGCCGTGGATTTCCCGAACCGACCACAGGCCCGCCGCCTGATTGCAAAACTCGAGGCGGCGACTGTGGCTGCGGGTGGTCGTTTGTACCTCGCCAAAGATGCTCTTTCATCCGGTGATGCGATCAAGGCCATGTATCCTGACACCCCCAAATGGGCCCGCACGGTGGCGAAAGCCGATCCAGACGGGCACCTTCAAACCGACATGACACGCCGATTGGACCTAAGGACAATATGATGAACGACACTTGGATTATTCTTGGCGCGAGCTCGACCATCGCGAAGGCCTTCACCCGTTCGGTCGCCGAAACCGGCGCACATGTGATTCTTGCTGGTCGTCGGATGGACGATCTGGACGCAACTGCCGCAGATGCATCCGCGCGCGGTGCCGCGGGTGCGACGCCTGTGATGTTTGATGCCCGTGATCCCGCGACCTTTCAGCAGATTGTTGATACGGCAGTGGCCACGGGTGGCACCGTGTCCTGTGCGGTCTTCGTGGGCTCGATGCCCGCGCAGGACGCCATCGATGCAGATCCAAGCCTTATTGACGGGACGATCACAGACAGCCTCACGGGGCCTGCGCGGTTCTTGCAAATGCTTGCGCCACTGATGGAAGCCCAAGGCGACGGCGCGATTGTCGGTGTTGGGTCCGTTGCGGGTGATCGCGGACGGGTCGGAAATTATGTTTACGGCGCTGCGAAGGCCGGGTTTGCGACCTATCTGTCTGGCCTGCGCAATGCGCTTGGCCGTCACGGTGTTCATGTGCTGACCGTCAAACCGGGCCCCGTTGATACGGCGATGACCGCTGGGCTTGGCAAACAGCCGTTCATGACGACGGCAGATGCGGTTGTTGCGGATATTCACAAGGCCTTGGCCAAAAAACGCAATGTTCTTTACACCAAGCTGATCTGGTGGCCGGTTATGACAATCATCAAATTGATCCCCGAGCCGATCTTTAAAAAGATGTCGATCTGATCTTTGATCAGCGCCTGCGGCGGGCGTGCTTGCGCCTGCGGCGGGCGGGGCGCGCACGCTAACGCGTGCGCAAGGAAGAAAGAGGGGCTCTGCCCCCGCTTCGCTCCCCCGGAATATTTAGAAACCAAAGACGGGGTCTAGACCGCTGCTAGCCGAAAAAGCGGGTGAACCATTCCGACCACAACCCGGCCGCGTAAAACAGTAAGGACAGGGTGATCATGAGGTAGCCGATCCCGCGAATATCGCTCATGGCGAAGACGATCGGATCATAATCCATTTGCCCCATATAGCCCAATCTGATCATCCGGTAGAGCCAGCCCGCAATCGGGGCAAGTGCGACCCACATCAACCATTGATCGGGATAGAGCGACAATGCTTGATCCGAGTAGGAATACAAAAAAAAGATTACCAACGCACCGACCATGCCCACAGCAGACATGTTTAAAAGATCGCCCATATCACGGCGCGCATATCCCCGGCCGGGCAACGGGTTTTCGTCTTTGGCCAAGGCAAGTTCTGTCATCCGTTTGACACAGCCAAGCGAAACGAAGACCGGAAAGATAAAGATCAGCATGAAAACCGAGGCATCGACCCCGCTTGCCGCCGCACCGGCAACAACGCGCAACGTGTAAAGCGACGCGAGCACCATGATATCAATCCAGCGCATCCGTTTCAGCCGCAGCGAATAGGCCAGCGACAACGCCATATAAAACGCCACAACGCCAAACATCTGCCCCGACAGCATTAATGCGATGCCCAAGGCGATCACCCCAAGTGCGGCACAGGCCATCATCCCGATCGGGATCGGTACGGTTCCGGCAGCAAACGGGCGTTTGCATTTTTTGACGTGCAGCCTGTCCGCTTCGATATCGAGCAGATCGTTGACGATATATATACAAGACGCCGCTGCCGAGAAACTGACGATGCCGAGGCAGACCGCCAAAAAGGTATCGAGAAAGAACGCATGTGCCGCGATCATCGGCAAAAACAGCAAGACATTCTTAACCCATTGGTGCGGACGCATGGCCTTTAGCACCGCTTTGGGGGACCAACCGCCCTCTACCTTTATGACGCGGTCCAACCCTTTGGCGCCGCCGCCTGCGCTGCCGACAACGATTGCCTGATCTGCGTGATCCCAGATTTTGCGGTCGCTTTTGTCGTTACCCGCGTAATCGAAGCCGGCCTCACCATATGCGGCGACCAATGCGTCTGCTTTGGCCTGTCCTTTCAGGTTCACGCCATCTTGGGACGCGAAGACGCGTTCAATCCCGTAGTGATCCGCCAACGGTTTGACCAAAGAAATGTCAGACGCGGACGCAATTGCGACCTCGCGGCCAGATTCCCGCGCATCAAGCGCCATGGCAGCGATCTGTGCGTTGACGGGCAGCAGATCAACACGAAGCGGAGCGATGCGGGCGATCTCGGCCTTGAAGGCCGCGCGATCACCGATCAGCGAAAATGCCTTGAACGTGGCGGCCGGATCTTGCCCGAGGCCCTGCCATATCCCTTCAAGCAACATATCCGTGCGCAGCAGTGTGCCATCCGCATCCAAAACGAGAGGTTTCGAAGACATCTTATTCCCTATTCACATTAAAGACACAGCCATCAGTGACCAATTCGGGTGGCGTGATGCACAGCCCCCGTGCCACTTCCCATGCCGCGAGGACTTTGGGCACATAGGCGCGCGTTTCCGCATAGGGTGGGATGCCGTTGTTGTTGCGCACCGCCCCTTCGCCAGCGTTGTATCCCGCCAGCGCAAAGATCACGCCATTGTCGAATTCGCCCAGCAGCCAATCAAGGTAGGCCGTGCCACCCTTTATATTGTCACGCGGATCAAAGGCGTCTGTCACGCCGAACCGATCCGCGGTGGGGGGCATCAGTTGCATCAATCCCTGCGCGCCCGCAGAACTTACCGCGTCGGACCGCCCTGCGCTTTCGACTGAAATGACCGCCAGTATTAAAGCGGGGGATACATTGGTGCCGATCGAGGCGGTCAGAATCTCAACGCCGTAGCGATCGGCGAGCTCGGTCATGCCTTGCAAACGCGGCGCGGGCACTGCTTTTCCGGCCGGGGCGGTGCGCAATGCCGCAACGGCGGCCTCAAGGCTAAAGCTCGTGGCGTCATCCAAGGATGGGGAAATGGCCTCCCAGTACCACTCAACACCGCTTGGTGCGGGCGCGAGGCCTGCAATAGCGGGTGCGCCGGGGGCACGCGGGGCGTTTACGGCAGATCCTGCTGCCGCTGGCCCGCTGGGGGCGGCTGGCGCAGAGGGGGCCACTTGAACTGTAATGCGGTTTGTTGCGCCCGCAGTCGGAACACCCACGCGACGAAATGTGAAGTCATCTTGCAAGCGATGGCTTTCGGCCATGGCCGGTGCCGCCCAATTCAGGGCGATCAATACTGACATTATAATGCTGCGCCGCATTTGTGCGGTCTCCGCCTGCCTCTTGTTGTGGTCTTCATAGCAGAAAACCGATCCGCTAATCCACCAAATCGTAAACAATCCTTTAGCGACCCCCATCACTGGCCACACATTGGCAACGATGGAATCGCGAATTTAACTTTTAATCATTAATTAATTGTTCAAAAACATATCCTTACGAGAAATACTGTCAAAAAGTTAAGCGGATACAAAATTGCACGAATGCCGTCCCATTCCTGCCCCATTCGGAGGTCAAATAGTGTTCATCCAAGACGGGGACGCACCAACAAGAGGCCGGTGCAAAGACGAACCGCCTAGATACTGAAACTGAGAAAATACCCTGAGGAGGGACTACAATGCTTAACTTTATCAAAAACTTCCGCAACGACGAAGACGGTGCCGTAACAGTTGACTGGGTTGTTCTGACAGCCGCAATCGTTGGTCTGGGCATCGCCGTTTTGACATCCGTTGGTGGCGCGACTGCCGACCTCGGCGACGTGATCAGCTCTGAGCTGGCGACACAAGGTATCGCGACTTACTAAGTCCGATAACCACACACACATAATTCTATTTTTGGAGACTACACATGCTTAACTTTATCAAAAACTTCCGCAACGACGAAGACGGCGCAGTAACTGTTGACTGGGTTGTTCTGACAGCGGCCATCGTTGGCCTCGGCATCGCAGTACTGACTTCTGTTGGTGGCGCGACTGCAGACCTCGGCGACGTTATCTCTTCCGAGTTGGCGACACAGGGTATCGCGACTTACTAAGTCCCGATCCACTACGTTCGGACAGGCCGCATCCTCGGGTGCGGCCTTTTCGCGTCCCCCCATGCCCCCGTGCGCGCGGGCAACCACCTCAAATCCACCCTTTTCGGCCCCAATTTTGGCCGCATTCCACGGATACCTTAAGGTCAACGTCTATATTTACTTGGACATTCGCCTGGAGCATAAAATGTTGAATTTCTTTAATAAGTTTCGCCAAGACGAAGATGGCGCCATCACCGTCGATTGGGTCGTTTTGACCGCTGCAATCGTGGGCCTTACCATTGGCTTGATTGCGGCGATTGCCAGCGGTGCCCTCGATAAATCGACAGGCCTGGGACAGCGGATCGACTCAATGGATATCGCAACGTTCTAATCGCATTTGCGACGAACGTGGCGCGCCCTTCCCGCCCCGAAATCATCACAAGACCACGAATGCGGCACAAAGTGGCCGCATTCTTCCTCTATCCCGAACAGTAGTAATGAGTGCCAGCCAAGACTGGCAAAAATCCGAAAGGAAAGACAATGCGAGCAGTATTCGGACTTGTCCTTATCGTCGGCATGGGCCTTGCGGGCTTTGCCATCTATATGGTGCAGGGATATTTTCAGGAACAAAACGCCAATCTCAGCCTTCAACGGGCTGCCTTGGCCCAAGCTGTACCGACGGTGGATGTGTACGCGGTCAATCGCGTCATGAAGCACGGTGAACAGATCACCGCTGATGACATCGTCATGATCAAATATGCCGAACCGTTTCTTCCAGACGGTGTTTTTCGCACCGAAGAGGAACTGTTTTCTGACGGTCCCGAAGAATTGCGCGTTGTCACACGCCAGATGGAAGCAAATGAACCGATCATGCTTGCCAAAGTGACTGCCCCTGGCGAAGTCGCCGGTATTGCAGCGCTTATCCAACGCGGAATGCGCGCCTTTGCCATCAAAGTGGATGTGTCGTCCGGCGTGTCCGGCTTCTTGTCCCCCGGCGACCGTGTAGACGTTTATTGGTCTGGCCGCGTTGATGGCATCGGTGACGGTAACGGCGAAGTCACGCAACTTATCCAAGCGGGTATTCAACTGGTCGCAGTCGATCAGACATCTGAATCCGGGCGCACGGGCGCAACGATTGCCCGTACTGTCACGGTCGAGGTTACCCCTGCTCAGGTCGCGGCATTGGCTCAGGCCCAAGCGACAGGCAGCTTGTCCTTATCCTTGGTCGGCCGCGAAGACGATACGATTGCAGGTGCAATTGAAGTCGACCAAGCCAGCCTTTTGGGCATTGCCCCACGGGTCGAAGCACCACAGGCCGCCGAAGCACAGGTCTGCACAATCCGCACACGTCGCGGCGCAGAAGTGGTCGAAATCCCGATCCCCTGCACAAACTAAAACGGCCCATTCGGTTTGGCGCAATACGTACAACACCCGCTCGCAGGGATGTAGGAATTGCACAAAACCAACATGAACTACCAAAGACGCCCGGGCCCTTCCGCGGGCGTCTTAAGACATAATAAACAGGCATCTTCCGGCACCTGTTGCTGGTTATCCACATAAAGAACACGCCACAACGTATTGATTCTTGCAAAAAATGCGAATTTGGCGCAGGTTGACGTTAATGACGGGCGAAAAGCCTGCATCGGGCGTGGCAGTAGAGGCAGTCACCTATGACATATGATAGATTCCTAAAGGCGGCCGTCGCAGGCCTTGCCTTTGCATTAACATCCATTCCGGCTCAGCTTCCTGCTGAGACCCTGCAAGTGATGCGGGGTGCGCCTTCTTCTGCGCTGAACGTGCCGATGAACAGGGCCGTGGTCGTCGAAAGCGACGTTCCCTTCACGGAACTTTCTATCGCCAATCCGACCATCGCAGACATTTCTTCTTTGTCGGACCGCACGATTTACGTGCTTGGTAAAGAACCGGGCCGCACGACGCTGACCCTTTTGGGGGGCGACGGACGCCTTATTACCAATGTCGAAGTCCACGTGACCCCCGACATCGCAGAGTTCAAAGAACGGCTGGAACAGATCCTGCCCGGTGAAAACATCGAAGTGCGCACAGCGAACGACGGTATCGTTTTGTCCGGCACAGTATCATCCATCGCCCGCCTTGATCGCGCGCTGGAGCTGGCAAACCGCTACGCACCGGAACGTGTGTCCAACCTCATGAGCGTCGGCGGCACCCAACAGGTGATGTTGCGCGTCCGCTTTGCAGAGATGCAGCGTTCGGTGTCAAAATCGTTGAGCTCTTCCTTATCTTTGGGCGGCGATACGCTGGGCGGTGATCTCGGCCTCGCGCTCGGAACGGGTACAACTGTCGGCAACACAGCACGGAGCCTTGCCCTTGGTGGCGCAGTTCCAACCAACAACGACAATGCAGGTGCGTTCTTGTTCGGCTTTAATGCTGGCGGCGTCGAAGTCGGTATCTTGTTGGAAGCATTGGAAAATCGCGGCGTTGTTCGCACATTGGCCGAACCAAACCTGACAGCATTGTCCGGCCAAGAGGCAAGTTTCCTTGCCGGCGGCGAATACCCTGTGCCGATTTCGCAGGACGGTGGATCGATCACGGTTGAATACAAACCGTTCGGTATCTCCCTCGACTTTATTCCGCGCGTTGTGGATGGCGACATCATCAATCTGGAACTGAACGCTTCGGTGTCCTCGCTTGATCCTGCAAACGGATTTACGCAAGACGGCTTTAGCATTGATGCCTTCAAAACACGCCAGACATCGACCACGGTTGAAATGCGTGACGGCGAAAGCTTTGCGATTGCGGGCCTTTTGTCCGACGATTTTGTTGATCTCAGCGGTCAGGTGCCATGGGCGGGTGATATTCCGGTTCTCGGCGCTCTGTTCCGCTCTGCTGAATATAGCCGCCAGCAAACAGAACTGGTGATTATCGTGACGCCGCATCTTGTCACACCAACCCGAGGAGAGGCTTTGGCCCTACCAACGGATCGTGTGCGCCCCCCCTCCGAACGTGATTTGTTCCTGTTTGGCCGTGTCGCCGCAGAGAACGCACCACAGGCTGGTGGCGCAGGCGAGGTTGCGCGTCAGGACTTCAGCGGTTCATATGGCTACGTGTTGGACTAAATGATGGGATTCGGGGCAATGAAAACGACAGCAGCTTTGACAGCAGCAGTGCTTGCCCTGACGGGCTGTACCAATGGAACAGGCGCGCAGTGGCGTGAATTCAACACCCGCGAAGCCGGGTCACAGATCGACAGTGGCTACTTTGGCAATGCCACCATGAACAACAACCAAATTCAAACGGGTCAGGCCAGCATTATGGTCAACCTCAATCGCCGGTTCGCCAGCGAAGTGAATACGATGGTGACGTTCCCGTTCAATTCTACCGCTTTGGACGCGACAGCACGGGCCACATTGCAACAGCAGGCGAATTGGATACGTCAGTTTCCAGAAGTGCGCTTTAAGGTCTATGGCCATACAGATCTGGTCGGCTCTACCGCGTACAATCGCCGTTTGGGTCTGCGCCGCGCAGAAGCAGTCGTCTTGTATCTGACAAGCCAGGGGATCAGCCGGTCCCGTCTTGAGGCAGTCGTATCCTTCGGGGAAACCCAGCCGATTGTCGTGACCCAAGGCATGGAACGGCGCAACCGGCGGACCGTGACAGAGGTGTCAGGCTTTGTGGAAACCCACCCGACCCTCATGAACGGACGCTACGCCGAAGTTGTCTTCCGCGAATATGTCACCAGCGCAGAGGCTGTAAGCGATGTCGGCAGCGGGCTTGAGGCGGCTGACGGCGGCTAATCGGTTAAAACACCATAAAACAACGACTTTCAGGGGCCTTTCGGGGCCCCTTTTTGCTGCGCAAACCCTTAACATTTTGGAAACAACACACCTAAAACGGGTGTGATCGTCGCCGATTACCGCACAAATGGGCTGTTGTGGCCCCAATGTTGCCGCCTTCTGAGGTCAGAAACACACCTGACAGAGCCCCCATTGCGACTCGCACAGGGGCCGAAGATAGCACCGGACGCAAAACAAACGCGCCGCGAAACGAGTTAGAGGACGGATAGGCAATGAGTAGTTCATCGATGTTACAGCCTGAACCACAACCGATCACCGCATGTACGGTGAGCCGCGACGTACAGAATTTCGATCTTTTGATCGAGGATATGGAAACATGCCTTGGCGAAAGCTGGGGCGATCTGGGCTTTGAAGACGCCCTGCCCTTCCTTGATCAGCAAGAAGCGTCGGAGCTTGAATTTCTGGCCATTGCGCTGGATGAGGAAGACGAGGGCGATTTGTCCATCATCTCCGAAATCATCCGCACTGCAAAAGCGCGCAACATCAAGGTGTTGCTGATCGCCGAAGACCTTTCACCGGGGTCACTGCATGTGCTCTTGCGTGAAGGTGGCGATGAATTCGTGCCCTATCCCCTGCCCGAAGGCGAATTGGCACAAGCCATCGACCGCGTGCTGACCCCACCCGAACCGGCCCCCGTCGCACCCGAGATGCAGAACAAATTGAAAGCCACGGGCGATCGCAACGGCGTCGTCATCCCCGTTCAGGGCATGGCAGGTGGCACAGGTGCCACGACATTGGCTGTGAACCTCGCCTGGGAACTGGCATCAATTGAACCGCCAAAAGTCAAAGGTGTTGAACCTGAAAAAGGCCCGCGTGTTTGCCTTCTTGATCTGGATTTCCAGTTCGGCTCTGCGTCCACCTATCTCGACCTGCCACGCCGCGAAGCCGTGTTTGAAATGTTGCAGGACACCGAAAGCATGGACAGCGAAAGCTTCATGCACTCCCTGCTGGCCTATGAGCAAAAGTTGCAGGTGCTGACGGCCCCGACCGATTTGATCCCGATGGATCTGGTTGGGCCCGAAGACATCCAGCGCGTGATCGAACTGGCGCGAACAAATTTCGACTACGTCATCATCGACATGCCCAAAACCATGGTCGAATGGTCCGAAACTGTTCTTCAGGCGGCGCACGTGTACTTTGCGACGCTGGAACTAGATATGCGTTCGGCGCAAAACACACTGCGCATCAAACGCGCGCTGCAATCCGAACAGCTTCCGTTTGAAAAGCTGCGGTTCGTGTTGAACCGCGCGCCAAAATTCACAGACCTGAACGGCAAAAGCCGGATCAAGCGTCTGGCTGAATCCTTGGGCATTTCAATCGAAGTGCAACTTCCAGATGGCGGTAAAGCCGTGCCACAAAACGCCGATCACGGTGTTCCAATGGCCGAAGGCATTGCCAAGAACCCGCTGCGCAAAGAGATCGCGAAGCTGGCCAACTCCGTGCATGAGGTCAATCAGACCGCTGCGGTTGCGACGAAATAAAGGTGGGATCACATGTTTTCTAAATACAAAAAAGGCGCAGCACAGGCCCCAAAGCCGGAAGCTGGCACAGACAACGTAACGCAGATGCCCGTGGCACCCGCCGAAGCGCCCGAGGCGCCACGCAAGTCCATGATGAAACAGAACGCCGTCAAAGCGACGGTCGTTCCTGCCGACAAAGAGAAAAAGCGCAAAGAGCGCCTTGGAGAGATCAAGCTAGAGCTGCACAAAGCCCTGCTCGATAACTTGAACCTTGCCGCGCTTGAAAACGCGACCGAGCAGGATTTACGCAATGAAATCCAGTCGATTGCACAGGAATCGCTGGACGAAATGGGTGTGGTTCTGAACCGCGAAGAACGCCAGACCCTGAACAAGGAATTGTTTTTCGAAGTGAAGGGCCTTGGCCCACTTGAGACGCTTTTGCAGGATGAAAGCGTGAACGATATCCTCGTGAACGGCCCACAGCAGATTTTCGTGGAACGGGACGGTAAACTCCAGCTGACAGATGTGACGTTCAAGGACGAAAAGCACCTGTTGCGGATTATCGACAAAATCGTTTCGGCCGTTGGTCGCCGCGTCGATGAATCCAACCCTTACGTTGACGCCCGTCTTGCCGATGGATCACGTTTCAACGCCATGGTCCCGCCCGTTGCGGTGGACGGATCGTTGGTGTCCATTCGTAAGTTCAAAAAAGACAAACTGGGCATTGATGACCTGGTGAAATTCGGTGCCTTCACCGAAGAAATGGCCGCGTATTTGCAGGCTGCGGTGTCCACCCGACTGAACGTGATCGTATCTGGTGGTACGGGTTCTGGTAAAACAACAACCCTCAACGCGCTGTCATCGTTCATCGACAATGACGAACGCATCCTGACGATCGAGGATACTGCGGAACTTCAGCTGCAACAGACGCACGTGGGCCGGATGGAAAGCCGCCCACCCAACGTCGAAGGCAAGGGCGAAGTATCGCCGCGCGACTGTCTGAAAAACGCACTTCGTATGCGTCCAGATCGCATCATTGTGGGTGAAACCCGTGGCGAAGAAGTTATCGACATGTTGCAGGCCATGAACACCGGCCACGACGGATCGATGACCACAATTCACGCCAACTCTGCGCGTGATGGTGTGTCGCGTTTGGAAAACATGATTGCGATGGCCGGGATTGAAATGCCGCTTAAGGCCGTGCGATCCCAGATTTCATCGGCTGTGAACCTGATCGTGCAGGCATCGCGCCTTCAGGATGGTTCGCGCCGCATGACGTCCATCACCGAGATCACCGGCATGGAAGGCGACGTCATTTCGATGCAGGAAGTGTTCCGTTATCAACGTGTCGGCCTGACGCCTGACAACAAGATCATTGGCCACTTCACAGCCACTGGCGTGCGGTCGCACTTCTCTGACCGCTTCAAGTTGTGGGGCTATGATTTACCACCTGCCATCTTTGAACCCGTCGCAGCACAATAATCCGAACCCAGTAAGGTACTGATACAATGACCATTTCAGCAGAACCAATTATCTACGGCCTGATCTTTGTGGCCTGCATCGTGTTGGTCAACGGCATCTATCTTGTTGCCTTCGGCAAAAGCATCAATTTCAACAACAAGGTGAACCGTCGCCTTGATCTGTTGGAAAAGGGCGGCAACCGCGAAGAAGTTCTGGACCAACTCCGCAAGGAAATGTCCCAGCACATCAACAGCCAAAAGATCCCGCTGTATTCCTTGCTGGCGTCAAAAGCGCAAAAGGCCAACATCGCGTTTTCACCCGGTCAATTGATCATGATGATGTTTCTAACGGCGGGCGTGGCCTTTATGGGTCTGACCGTTGGCACCGCGACATCCCTGCCCATCCGCGCGGCGGTTGCTGTGGCGATGGGTGTGGGCGGTATCTTTATCTGGGTGAACAACAAAGCCAAAAAGCGGATTTCGATGATCGAAGAACAGCTGCCGGATGCGGTTGAATTGATGGTCCGTTCCTTGCGCGTGGGTCACCCGTTTTCCAGCGCGATTGCAATTGTCGCCAAAGAAGTCCCCGATCCGCTCGGCACTGAAATGGGCATGATCTCGGATGAGGCCGCATATGGCCGCGATATGGGTGAGACGCTCAAGCAGATGGCGGAGCGCATCGACATGCAAGACATGCGTTTCCTTGCTGTTGCTGTGACAATCCAACAAACCGCCGGTGGTAACCTGGCCGAGATTTTGCACGGCCTGTCACAGGTGATCCGCGCACGGTTCAAACTGTTCCGCCGCGTGAAAGCCATCACCGCAGAGGCGAAATGGTCCGGCATGTTCTTGTCCGTGTTCCCGCTGGGCGCATTGGTCATGATCAACCTGATCCAGCCGAACTACTACGACGAAGTCAAAGAAACGTCTGTCTTCATTCCGGCCTGTCTGGTCGTGGCGGGTTTCTTGATCGCGAACGTCTTTGTGATGCGTCGCCTCGTGAACATTAAGGTGTAATTGATATGGAAATCCTCGATACCATCAACGCAAAACTCACCGAACTGATGGGCCCATTTGGTCCGCTGATCGCGATCTTGATGCTTGGCGTGTTGCTGATCTTGCTGGTCTTGCCTGCATTGTTGCAAAAGCAAGAAGACCCGCTGGACAAGCTGCGCGCATCATCCCGCGCCGGCATCGCCAAAAGCCCCGAAGCCCTGCGCGCCAGCCAAGGCACGGACAAGCTGGACAAATATTCCAGCTTTCTGGAACCGCAGGACGAGGAAGAATACTCAGCCATCCGACTCAAGCTGATCCAAGCGGGCTACAAAACCAAATCCGCGGTCAAGACCTACCACTTTGCACAGTTTGCCTTGGGCATTGCGCTGTTGCTGGTGGGTGTCGCCTACGCCGTCTACAAATCGTCCACCGGTGATCCGTCCACCAAGGCGACGATCATGTCGATCCTGATCCCGGGCTTCATGGGCTACTATCTGCCCAAATACTGGGTGACAAAACGCCAAGGCGAACGTCAGGAAGAAATGATCAACGGCTTTCCCGACAGCCTCGACATGATGCTCGTTTGCGTCGAGGCGGGTCAATCACTGGACCAAGCCATCATTCGTGTCGCCCATGAATTGAAATCCGGCTTTCCCGCGCTGGCCGAAGAATACGAAATGGTCAGCAACGAAATGAAGGCCGGTAAAGACAAAACACAAGTCCTGCGTGATATGTCAGAACGCTGCGGCGTATCCGATATTTCATCCTTCGTGACCGTTTTGATCCAAAGCCAGCAGTTCGGTACGTCCATCGCAGAAGCCCTGCGGGTGTTTTCAGCCGAAATGCGGGACAAACGAGTGATGCGCGCCGAAGAAAAGGCCAACACGTTGCCGACAAAAATGACACTCGCGACGATGATGTTTACGGTTCCGCCGCTTCTTATCATCCTGATCGGGCCTTCGGTTTATGGTATTGCTCAGACACTGACCAAAGCTAACTTCTAAAGGCCCCCATGCGAATAATTGTGGTGATGATAACCGCCCTGACTGTCCTGACCGCCTGTGGTCAGGACAGTTTTGACCCGTCCGACGGTGACCGTGTGTTCGCGCCCGGCGTTGCGGGATCATCTGACATTGACGGGCTTTTGATTGGGCACCGATTGATGGCTGCGGGTGAATACGATCTTGCCCTGCGGGCCTACACGCGGGCGGCGGGTCAACAAGGGCTGAACGTTGATACCTTGTCCGCCCTTGGCTCTGCGAACCTCAAGCTCGGGCGGCTGAACCAGGCCGAACAATTGCTGCGCCGTGCCACGGACGAGGACCCTGCATTCGCCGCCGCATGGAACAACTTGGGCGTCATTTTGATGGAACGCGGCAAAACAGCGGAAGCCGCGCAAGTTTTCCGTCGCGCTTTTGCCACGGATAATGGCAATTCTGACGAAATTCGGGACAACCTGCGCTTGGCTCTCGCAAAATTGGGCGATCCGGGTAATACTGTTGAGCAAGAGAACGAACCGTTCCAATTGGTGCGGCGGGGCACGGGTGATTTCGTGCTTTTGTCGACACTTTAGAGGCAGAGCAGTAAAAGGACGCACAAAACATGCGCCACCCTATTCTTATTTCCGCCGCCCTTCTGGGTGCGATGACATTGGCCGCTTGCGATCAATCCGGCGATGCGCAGGTCGAACGCGCGTTGCAGGATGTAAACGTGGTCGATGAAACCAACCTCAACGATGTGATGCTGACGGTCGCAGACCCGAACGAGGCTGTGAATTACTTTTTGCGCGCCTCCACCAATGATCCGGGCCGTATTGATTTGATGCGCGGCCTTGCCAAATCCCTGATCCGCGCGCGTCGTCCGTCCGAAGGCGCAACTGCCTGGCAGGCCGTCGCCAGCCACAAAGACGCGACGCTGAACGATCAGATTGATCTTGCCGATGCGCTGATCCGCAGCAACGATTGGGACGGCGCCGAAGACGTTCTCGACGCGATCCCGCCTACCCACGAGACCTACAAACGCTACCGTCTTGAAGCGATGGTGGCAGACAGCAACGAAGAATGGTCCAACGCGGACAGCTTTTATGAAACAGCCGTGGGCCTGACAACGTCACCCGCTGGCGTGTTGAACAACTGGGGTTTTTCCAAGCTGACGCGCGGGGATTATTCCGGTGCGGAACGCCTGTTCACGGATGCCCTGCGCAATGACAGCGATCTGTTTACCGCCAAAAACAACCTTGTCCTCGCGCGTGGTGCGCAACGCAACTACGATTTGCCTGTTATTCCGATGACACAGATTGAACGCGCGCAATTGCTCCATACTCTCGCGCTGACGGCCATCAAACAAAACGACATCACGATTGGTCGCGGGCTTTTGGGTGAAGCGATCCAAACACATCCGCAGCACTTTGAGGCTGCTGTGCGTTCGCTTCGCGCCCTCGAAGACAACGTGACGAACTAAGAATGGTGTCCGTTACTGTCACGCAATCCATCGCGTTCCTGATCTTCGTGGCGCCACTGTGTATCTACGTGGCGTGGAACGACCTGCGGGCGATGAAAATCCCGACATGGTCCACCGATGCGCTTGCGCTGGTATTTGTTGTTGTCGGGATCATTCTCGTTTTGGCGGGGGCAATGCCCTTTTCAGAATATGCGTGGCGTTACAGTCACTTCGTGGTCGTTCTTATTGCAGCTATGATCCTGAACGCTGTTGGTGCGATGGGCGCTGGCGATAGCAAATTTCTTGCATCTGCCGCCCCTTTTGTCGCTTTAGACGACGTTGGATTTGTCTTTATGCTGCTTGGGGCCGGTATGTTCGTCGGGTATTTCGTTCACCGCGCGGCAAAAGCGATCAATCCGATCCGCAACCTCGTTCCAGACTGGGCCAGCTGGCATCAAGGCAAACGCTTTCCCCTCGGCTTTCCTTTGGGCGGTGTTCTGATCATCTACCTTGCGTGGCCGCTGCTTTTGCTGATCTAGCGGTCAATGCTGTAGAGAATGTACAAACCTGTGCGGCGGATTTCGCTCAGCGGCACCTCAGCTTCGTCCATGATTTCAAAAACTTTGGTCTGAACGAGCGTGGACATCGGGCAAAACGGCACGAGCACGTAATCCGCATCGCGCAGTCCGGGCAAACCGCCGTAATACCACGGCGCACCGCCGTCCATTGGTTCGAACGATCCAAACATCCAGTGCGACGAAAACAGATCCGCCACGAACACAGATGTCCCGTCTGCGTAACCAGCCGTTTCAAGATCGCGCACCATCGTGTCGATATAGCGTGCGAGGCCCAGTTCGATACCGCAGGGCGGATAAATTTCGCCCCGGAATTCGACGACCGGATCACGATCAACCGATGGCGTAAGCCCGGCAACCTGCCCCCCAAGGGCAACCCGCGCATCGACGCGTTCCAAACGTATCGTGAACCCCTGAAGGTCTGCATGGCGTTCATCCCTCGGCAAGATCGGGCTGTAGCTGGTGACATCCGTTTGGAAATGGCGAAACGGGCTGTAGGCGAGATTGAAGAACGACGGCGACGTCAGCGCCAGCGCCATCGCGGCGACATAGCCCAACGCGGCGCGGATATCCCACCCCATCTTGTTGGCCGCAACCATGACATCGTCGCGCAGTGCTAACACCAGAACACCCAGCAGCATCAGCCACTGCGGATCATTTCCGAAGTTCTGGTAGGTCACGTAGAAAAACCCAGGGAGCAGCAGCAGCAAGATCAACCCACCGGTATGCGCCGCCCCTTGGCGCAACAAGATCACCGCGCCGACGGCCAGAAACGATCCGCCAAGATAGGCTGGTGAACCCATGATCGCGACCAAGGGTTCCCCCGGCGCTGATCGCCCTTCGGACGTGGCCACGACAATCAAATCACGCGCGTAGGCTGTCCAATAGTCCACACCCGTTAACAACGTGATCCCCGCCATCAAAACTAGGCCCGTCAGAACAGCGACGCACAGCGTACGGCGTTGGCCCGTCATGAACAGCGCCAACGCGACAGGCAGCGCGAAGGGGACAAAATATGTGACTTTGATCATTGCCATCACGACCATCATCGCGCCGACAATTACACCATCGACGTTACCTGACGTCGGCGTGCGAGGCGGCACAATCGCCGCGACAATTGCCACGAATGCGGCGGCCCACGCCAAACGGTTGTAGTGCATCGAAATTGAAACAGAACGCTTCGCCTCTCCGTGCACCAACGCCAGAAGCAACACGATGACACACAGGCCAAACAACGCCGCAACCCAAGGTGACAGGCGGTTGCGGGCGATCCAGACAATAATGGGTAGGAAAATCAGCGCCGTGATCGTCTGCGCCCAGATGATCGCCATTCCGATGCCCAGTCCTGCCTTCACCAGCATCGCGATTGGCCAGAATGCCAGCGCGCCAATCGGTGTCATGAAATCAAGGTGCGGCGTTTGCCCTTGCGCCATGCGCAACACGATTTCCATCAGATGCAACGTGTCGCCTTCGTGCTTGCCCACATAGAGCCCGCCCTTCAGCACAGCCGCCCCGGCCATCGCGACCAGAACCGCGCACAGAAATGCGATCAATGCTGTTGTATTCGATTTTGTCATTTGCCTGCCTCTGGGACGGTTTTGTCCCTTTTTTCGACACAATAGTCAGGCATCACATGTTTGCAAAACCTTTAACCCCGCGTGCTTTCATTGATTTGGGCCGCGGCGGATAGGCCACATACGACACCGCCAATTGGCATAAAACGGGCAGATAAACATGAATATGCAAACTTCAGACGTCATGGCGCCACCGGCACCTAAAACCTTGCCTTCTATGGCTTTATCGCCCGTCATGATGCGTGATATTTTGATCAAGACAATGTTTCGCACCAACCTTGAGATGGTGACAGAAATCGCAAAGGCGATCTGCCTGCCCGTTAACGTCACCCAGCAACTTGTCGACGCGGCACGCGAACAGCGGCTTTGCGAAGCTACGGGTACGCTGAACGCCAATAACAGCAATGAAATGGGGTATCAGCTGACGGATATGGGCAAGGCCCGCGCGCTGGATGCGTTGGCACAGTCTGAATATTTCGGCGCGATGCCCGTCCCGCTCGAGGTGTACCGCGAACAAGTGCAGCGCCAATCAATTCGAAATATTCATGTCACCCGGGACCAATTGGTAGCCGCGATGGGGCATCTTATTTTGCCGCCTGCCCTGCTGGATCAGCTTGGGCCAGCCGTTGGCGCGGGCCGGTCAATCCTGATGTATGGCCCCCCCGGAAACGGTAAGTCCGCGATTTCAAACGGTATTCGCGATGCTTTGGGCGACAAGATTTTCATCCCCCGCGCGATTGAATACGCAGGTCAGGTGATCACCGTGTATGATCCGATCGTACATTCCGCCGCCGAAGAAGACGTTGATGATCCCAATTCCTTGCGCCGCACATCGGGACGCTATGACACGCGATATGTGAAATGCGAACGCCCGACCGTTGTGACGGGTGGTGAATTGACACTGTCGATGCTCGATCTGGTCTACAATCCCACCGCGCGGACGTATCAGGCGCCGTTGCAGCTGAAATCTTCTGGCGGTATTTTCATCATCGACGACCTTGGCCGTCAGGCCGAACCGCCACAGGCCATCGTCAACCGCTGGATTGTTCCACTGGAAGAAAACCGCGATATCCTCGCGCTGCAATCTGGTGAAAAGTTCGAGGTGCCCTTTGATACGCTCGTCATTTTTTCAACCAACTTCCACCCGAACGAAATTTTCGACAAAGCGGCCCTGCGTCGTATTTTCTTCAAGATCAAAATTGATGGTCCGGATCAAAGCGACTTTCTGAAGATTTTTGCGATGATGGCCCGTAAGCGCAAGATGCCATTGGATGAACCTGCCTTGGTGCATTTGCTGCAAAAGAAATACCCGACGATCGACAATATCTACGCGAACTATCAGCCGATTTTCCTGATCGACCAGATGATTTCGATTTGCGAGTTCGAGGGTATTCCCTATCAAATGTCGCCCGATCTGATTGATCGCGCATGGGCAAACATGTTCGTCAAAGAAGAAAAAATCGTGCACTAGGATCGAATTTGCTGCGCAAATCCGACAGGGCGGGGGGCTAGCCCCCCGCACCCCCCCAGAGTTTTCTGGCCAGATGAAGAACAGAGCACTTGACCTAAGCGCGTGTTCACACACCTTTGGGGCATGACCAGCTTGCCCCCCAAATTTGCCGATTGGTTTTCCACCAAAGGCTGGTCGATACACCCGCATCAGGCGGATATGCTGAAACGGTCTAGTGAACCGTCGTTGTTGCTGATTGCGCCTACGGGTGGTGGCAAAACGTTGGCGGGTTTTTTGCCGTCTTTGGTGGAGCTGGCCGATGGTGCGCATGACGGGTTGCATACGTTATATGTGTCACCCCTCAAGGCATTGGCGGCAGATATCAAACGGAATTTAGGTACGCCAATTGCCGAGATGGCCCTACCAATTCGGGTTGAAGACCGCACGGGGGATACGTCCTACACCCAAAAACGTCGCCAGCGTGCAGACCCGCCCCACATATTGCTGACCACTCCTGAAAGCCTTGCGTTATTGGTGTCATACGAAGATGCGCCGCGCATTTTCAAAGGCGTGCAACGGATCATCGTTGATGAAATCCACGCGCTGGCAGAAAGCAAACGGGGCGATCAGTTGATGCTGGCGCTAAGCCGTATTCAAGCAATGAACCCAGATTTACGCCGCGTCGGGCTGTCGGCAACGGTTGAAGACCCGTCAGCGATTGCCCATCGGTTGGCGCGCCATCCTGATCCTTGCCCCATCTTGATCGCGGATCCCGGGCCTGATCCTGACATTTCCATGCTTGTCACGCAGGAGAGGCCGCCGTGGTCGGGTGGCGGGGCAAAATATTCTATTCCGGCGGTGCTGGACCTTGTGAAACAGCACAACACCACGCTGATGTTTCACAACACGCGCGCGCAGGCGGAGCTTTATTTCCATAATCTCTGGCTTGCCAATGATGATGGTTTGCCGATCGGCATCCATCACGGGAGCCTGTCGCGCGACCAACGTACGAACGTCGAGGCAGCTATGGTGCGCGGCGATTTGCGGGCGATTGTGTGCACAGGGTCCTTGGATTTAGGGATCGATTGGGGTGATGTTGATCTGGTGATCCAGATCGGGGCGCCCAAGAACGTCAAGCGCCTGATCCAGCGCATTGGCCGCGCAAACCACCGCTATAACGCCCCGTCCAAGGCTGTGTTGGTGCCTGCCAACCGGTTCGAGGTTGTTGAATGTGTTGCAGCACTTGAGGCCGCGAAGGCGCACGACCTTGATGGTGATCCCAAGGGGGCTGGACCGCGTGATGTATTGTGCCAGCACATCCTGATTGCCGCCTGTTCCGGCCCATTTGATGCGACGCAGCTGTTCCATGAGGTTAGGACCGTCGGGGCCTTTAGCGATCTGAGCCGGGCTGCGTTTGACGATTGCCTCGATTTTTGTGCGACAGGGGGCTATGCCCTGCGGGTCTACGATCAATGGAAACGGCTGAAAGAGGTCGATGGAAAATGGCAGCTGCGCGATCCGCGATCAAGCGCGCGCATCCGCATGAACCTGGGCACGATCTTTGATATCGAAACGCTGAAGGTGAAATTTCGCCGATCCGCCAAGACATTGGGTGAAATCGAAGAGAGCTTTGCCGCGACGTTGACGCCAGGCGATACGTTTCTAATCGGCGGACAAATTGTGCGCTACGAAGGACTGAACCAGCTCACCGTTGAGGTCAGCCGCCAAAAAGGACGCACGCCCAAGGTTGCTACGTTTAACGGCACCAAATTCGCCACGTCGACCCAGTTGTCCCAGCGGATTTTAACGATGTTCCAACACGACAACTGGCCGGACCTGCCTGACCACACCGCCGAATGGCTGCACCTGCAACGCGCCGTGTCAAAGCTGCCGGAGACGGGGCGGATACTGGTGGAAACGTTCCCGCAGGACGAACGTGAAAACATGGTTGTTTACGGGTTTGCGGGTGTGAACGCGCATCGCACCCTTGGCCTGATCCTGACGCAGCGCATGGAGGCCGCGGGGCTGAACCCGCTTGGATTTGTCGTTACCGATTATGCATTGATGATCTGGGGGTTATCGCCTGTCAGGGATGTCGCGCCGCTGTTTGACCCCGACAACATGCGCGACGGGCTTGAAACATGGCTGGCTGGAAATGCGGTGATGAAACGCACTTTCCGGGTGGCAGCAACCGTTGCAGGATTGATTGAACGTAATACCCGCCAGGGCCGAAAATCAGGGCGGCAGGCCACGTTCAGTAGCGATATTTTGTACGATACCCTCGCTAAATATGATCCTGACCATCTGATGTTGCGGATAACGCGCGAAGAGGCAATGCGCGGGTTGGTTGATTTTGGGCGGATCGAAGACATGTTGCAGCGCACCAAAGGGCGCGTTGATCATGTTGTACTGGACCGTGTCACACCGCTTGCGGCCCCCCTGTTTCTGGAACCGGGGCGCATTCCGGTGTTTGGCGAGGGTCGTGAAAAACTGTTGGCAGACCGCGCGGCAGACCTGATGCGCGAAGCCGGGCTTGAGGGGCTATAGACTTCGGCGGCGCGGTGGGGCATCGAACCCGCCATGACCGACCACGTTTTCACCTTTTGTAAAACCGATCTGGCCGCACGTGCTGATGGCACATTATGGTGGGCCGCCGAACGGATTTTGTGCGTGTCTGATCTGCACCTTGGGAAATCCGAACGGATCGCGCGGCGCGGGGGTACATTGTTGCCGCCCTATGAAACACGCGAAACGCTTTGGCGGCTTGAAGCAGCGATAGACGCAACAAACCCCGCAACCGTTATTTGTCTGGGTGACAGTTTTGATGATCTGGGTGCTGCGCGGGCCATTAGCGATGACACCCGCGCGACATTAACGCGACTTCAGGCTGGCCGCGACTGGATCTGGATCGAAGGAAACCATGACCCCGGCCCGGTAGAGCTCGGCGGGACGCATATGGCAGACCTGAAGCGCGGACCGCTGACATTTCGCCATATCGCGACGTCTGAAACAGGCGAAATCTCGGGGCATTATCATCCCAAGGGGGCGATCGCGGGTGCGACGCGACGGCCTTGTTTCCTGATTGACGCGGCCCGCATCATCATGCCCGCATTCGGCGCCTACACAGGCGGATTGTCTGCACGTGATGACGTTTTGGCTGCGATTATGGAACCCACGGCCATCGCTGTCCTGACAGGAAAAAGCGCCCTGCCCGTGCCACTCAAATCTTGCCTTAAGCGCTAAGGTCGTCGGCGAAAGATAGATTATCGCGGTACTTCGGCCCAACGGGCAACGTCCCCCCACAGGTCAACTGCACAACATCACGCCCATCGACCTTTTTCACCCCGGCAACCTTTGCCCGTGCGACCCAGTGGGATCGATGCACACACACACCAGGTTCCACGTCGGTCTCATTCACCGCATCACTCAGCCGCATCAAAATACGATGCTCTTCGCCATCGTCGGTCACGATGCGAATATGGTGATTGTCCGAACTGATCCGCGCCAACCGCGCGTCAGGCTGGGCAGAAATCCTGGTTAGTAAACGATCACGCTTCACTTGGGCTTGTTCTTGGATTGTCTTTGCGGGTTCGCGCAGAACCCGCCGCAGCGCTATCGTTCCAATCGCAATCAGAAACGTGCACCCCATTGCGGCAAACATGCCCATCGCCTGATAGGCCTCAGCTCCCCCGACAATGCGGTTCAAAAGCACCACCAATGGTCCAAATATAACGGACAACGATAGCGCCACCGCCAGGTCTTCAAGAAGCTCGGACCGGCCTGCCAATATGTGTCGCCACACCGTCCGGCAAAAGATTGCAATGACAATTGCAGCAGCAATAAGCCCGCTCCAATAGGTCAATCTCCATGCGAAGGGTTGTGAATCAAATGTTCCGAAAGGACCCGCCCAAGCCACCACAAAGGACGTCAGTCCCCAAGCGCCCCAAAGCGACGCAGAGACAACTTCTTTATACATGGACCCGAAACCAGGCCCGTCACCAAACAAAGACCGCAAGAAACTCCCCCCAAAGAGTTCGACCGAATAGAATCGATCACCCTAAAAGCAATTCTTACACGGTTGAATTCAAAGAAAAAGTCTTAGGCCGTCAGTCCGGTGGGTTCCGCTAGGTCATTTGCGCGACAGCAAGCCGTCAATGTATTGGCCAACAGGCAGGCAATGGTCATGGGGCCCACGCCACCGGGAACGGGTGTAATGGCACCTGCGACCGCTGCACAGCTTGCATAATCAACGTCACCCACGAGCTTGGTTTTACCCTCACCCTTCTCTGGTGCATCCAAACGGTTGATGCCCACGTCAATCACGGTCGCACCCGGTTTGATCCAGTCGCCCGGCACCATTTCCGCACGACCTACGGCAGCCACGACGATGTCCGCCTGACGCACAACCGCTGCTAAATCCTTGGTCCGCGAATGGGCGATGGTCACAGTGCAGCTGTCGCCCAGCAACAACTGCGCCATAGGTTTGCCAACAATATTAGACCGCCCGATCACAACCGCGTTCATGCCCGACAAACTGCCATGATGATCACGCAACATCATCAATGATCCCAACGGGGTACAGGGCACCA
This sequence comes from Octadecabacter dasysiphoniae, assembly GCF_021532615.1. Lineage (GTDB taxonomy): Bacteria > Pseudomonadota > Alphaproteobacteria > Rhodobacterales > Rhodobacteraceae > Octadecabacter > Octadecabacter dasysiphoniae. The sequence goes on along the minus strand of NZ_JAKGAQ010000001.1, from coordinate 360,659 downwards.
TGGCCTTTTGACCAGTGCCCAACAAACCCACATTGGAAATGTGAAATCCGTCAACGTCCTTTGCCGGATCGATGGAATTGATCACAAGATCGCTGTTCAGATGGTCCGGCAGCGGCAGTTGCACCAGAATACCGTGGATCGTCGGATCGTTGTTCAACGTGTCGATCATGGCCAACAGGTCGGCCTCGGACACGTCAGCGTCCATACGGTGCTCAACGGACTTCATGCCGACTTCTACGGTCATTTTGCCTTTGGATTTAACATAGACTTGCGACGCAGGATCTTCGCCGACCAGGACAACGGCCAAACCGGGCGTAATACCGTGATCTGCTTTCAATGTGGCGACATGCTCGCCCACCATGCCACGGACTTTTGCTGCAAAGGCTTTGCCGTCGATTACTGTCGCTGTCATGTCTCAGTCCTTAAATTATCTGCGCCCCGAGGGATCGGCGGGCGGGGCGCCTTTGGCGACTGCCAAACAGCGACGTCCCGCCCGTCTTTGTTTAGAACAAGCCTTCGATTTGGCCATCATCGTTCAGGTGGATGTTTTCGGCTGACGGAACGCGCGGCAAACCGGGCATCGTCATGATCTCACCACATACAACAACCACGAAACCCGCACCCGCACTCAGACGCACTTCGCGCACCGGAACGCTAAAGCCCGTCGGCGCACCGCGCAGCGTTGGATCGGTAGAAAACGAATACTGCGTCTTAGCCATACAAACTGGCAAATTGCCGTAGCCCTGATCTTCCCACAGTTTCAACTGATCGCGGATTTTTTGATCCATCAATGCTTCGTCTGCATGGTAAATCCGCTTGGCAATCGTCTGGATTTTGTCGGCCAGCTTCATGTCATCAGGATAAATCGGGGCAAACGCTGACACACCGCTGTCTGCGATCTCTGCCACGCGTGTCGCAAGCGCCTCAGACCCTTTTGACCCATGTTCCCAGTGCTGGGACAAGATCGCTTCGGACCCTTGGGTTTCAACGTAATCCTTCACAGCCTGCACTTCGGCGTCCGTGTCTGTCACGAAGTGGTTGATCGCCACAACAACCGGAACCCCGAAGGATTTCAGGTTGCCGATGTGACGGCCAAGGTTTGCACAACCGTTCTGAACCGCTGCCACGTCTTCGTTGCCAAGGTCAGCCTTCGCGACGCCACCGTTCATCTTCATCGCACGCACAGTTGCGACCAACACAACACAATCAGGGCTCAGGCCTGCTTTGCGGCATTTGATGTTCAGGAACTTTTCAGCCCCCAAATCAGCACCAAAGCCGGCTTCGGTTACAACGTAATCCGCAATCTTCAACGCCGTCGTCGTCGCAATGACCGAATTACAACCATGTGCGATGTTAGCGAACGGGCCGCCATGTACGAACGCAGGGTTGTTTTCCAACGTCTGCACCAAGTTCGGCTGCATCGCGTCTTTCAACAGAACGGTCATCGCACCGTCAGCCTTGATGTCGCGTGCAAAGACAGGGCTGCGATCACGGCGGTAAGCCACGATCATAGACCCGAGGCGGTCTTGCAAATCTTTCAAATCTTTTGCCAGGCACAGAATGGCCATCACTTCGGACGCCACCGTGATGTCAAAACCTGCTTCGCGTGGGAAACCATTGGCCACACCGCCCAAAGACGCCGTGATCTGGCGCAGCGCACGGTCATTCATGTCAACGACACGACGCCACACAACGCGGCGCACGTCGATTTCCAGTTCATTCCCCCAATAGATGTGGTTGTCGATCATCGCGGACAAAAGGGAATGCGCGGATGTGATCGCGTGGAAATCGCCCGTAAAGTGCAGGTTCATGTCTTCCATCGGCACGATCTGCGCGTAACCACCGCCAGCGGCCCCGCCCTTCATACCGAAGTTCGGCCCAAGCGATGCTTCGCGGATACAAACGGCGGCTTTCTTGCCAATACGGTTTAGACCATCGCCCAAACCAACAGTTGTCGTCGTCTTGCCTTCGCCCGCAGGGGTCGGGTTGATCGCGGTTACAAGGATCAGTTTGCCGCTGTCGTTCTTTTGCACAGAGTTAATGAACTCTTGGCTGACTTTGGCTTTGTCGTGGCCGTAGGGCAGCAGATCGTCGGACCCGATGCCCAGCTTCGCACCGATCTCTTGGATTGGCTTCTTGTTCGCTTCGCGTGCGATTTCGATGTCGGTTTTGTAACCCATGGTCTTCTCCCCTTAAGCCGAATGGCTGCGTTCAGTATGCTTTGGCACACCCTAACCACGCCTTGGAAGTGATCCGGGACGCGATAACGACATTTTCGCTATCGGAATCGCCGCCGACGCGATCATTCGTTTCTGATGGGAAACCCTGGGTCTCATTAACGACGGGTTATGGCATCCATGCGCGCTGATCGGGGATGTGAAGCGTCAGGGTATCGCCAACCGCGATCCGCCCCTCTGCGGCGACCCACGCACAAACACCACGACGGTTTTTAGCCGCCGGTTTGAACATTGCACCTTGGCCCGGATGCACCACCTCAAGCGATTTGGCCGGAAACAGGCAGGGGCGGTTTTCCATGTCCACTGTGACTGTTGCGCCGCTTGGCCCCTGAAGCCGCGATGACGGCGGAATATGCGTGAAATCAGGGATACCTTTGACAACGATTGTCGCACCAACGCGGGTCGGTTCAATCGTGTCAATCCCCATTTCAGCAGCGACCTCATCCAGCTCTTCCTGGCTGACGATGCACAGCTGGCGCTCGTTCCTGATCGGCGTGCCCTTGGCGTATTGCGATTTGACGCGGCTGCACGACGGGCGCGTCACCCCGGCATGAAACGCACCCGCAACGCCGTCAAACGTCAGATCAAGCGCGTCGCGCGCGGGTGATGCCAGTTCATTTCGATCATCCGTCATCACCGAACCGAGCCAAACAACCTCGGCAGTATAATGGGTGGGTTTGAGTGCGGGCATGGCGTTCTCCTTTGGCGGGCAACTTGCCGTGGGAACGGCCCTGCCTCAACCGAATTCTTGTGACATTACATATCACCATAATCAAAAAGCCCCGCAGGTTTTACGCTGCGGGGCCTTTTGATTTATGTCGTTTCCGGCTCAAGGTCCGTATCGGGGGACTTTGGCTTGCGCGGTTTGGTCTTCGGGATCGCCGTGACCGAATTGCCGGACTTTGGCGTGATATCCGCGTCATCGTCATCATCACGATTTAACGGTTCACCCGCCATGACGCGTTTGATTTCCGCGCCTGTCAGCGTTTCGTATTCAAGCAACCCCTGACCAAGACGTTCAAATTCAACGTTCTTTTCGGTCAGGATTTCTTTTGCCTTTTGAAAGCCCTGTTCAATAAAGGCCTTCACCTCATCCTCAATCACGCCCTTGGTGTCCGCAGACACCGAAAAACCGGCCGTGTTGCCCTGATATCCCTCATGAGCCTCGGCGTAGTCGATGTTGCCGACCTTATCGGACATGCCCCAGCGCATGATCATCGCGCGCGCCAACTGGCTGGCCTGCTGGATGTCGCCAGCCGGGCCGTTAGACACCTGATCTTCACCGTACTTGATGACCTCGGCAGCTTTACCCGCCATCGTCATCGCAAGGCGCTGATGGCATTCGTCGCGGAACATGTTGAGCCGGTCCATTTCAGGCAGTGACATCACCATACCCAGCGCACCACCGCGCGGAATGATCGTCGCCTTATAAACGGGGTCACATTTGGGCAGCGTGATACCGACGACAGCGTGGCCCGCTTCATGATAGGCGGTCATTTCCTTTTGCGCGTCCGTCATGATCATCGAACGGCGTTCGGCGCCCATCATGATCTTATCTTTCGCGGATTCAAAATCTGCCATCGCCACGAAACGACGCCCCACGCGGGCCGCTGTCAGCGCGGCTTCGTTCACGAGGTTCGCGAGGTCAGCACCGGAAAACCCGGGGGAGCCACGGGCGATAATGCGCAGATCAACGTCAGGGCCAAGCGGCACTTTGCGCGCATGCACGCCGAGGATTTTTTCACGGCCTTTGATGTCGGGATTGCCGACAGTCACCTGACGGTCAAAACGACCGGGGCGCAGCAATGCCGGATCCAACACATCCTTACGGTTTGTCGCGGCGATGATGATGACACCTTCGTTGGCTTCAAAACCGTCCATCTCGACCAGCAGTTGGTTCAAAGTCTGTTCACGTTCGTCGTTGCCACCGCCCATGCCGACGCCACGCGCGCGGCCGACGGCGTCAATCTCGTCGATAAAGATGATGCAAGGCGCGTTCTTTTTGGCCTGCTCGAACATGTCGCGCACACGGGACGCACCCACGCCGACGAACATTTCCACAAAATCAGAACCCGAAATCGTGAAGAACGGAACGCCCGCCTCGCCCGCAATTGCGCGCGCCAGCAGCGTCTTACCCGTTCCGGGGGGGCCAACAAGCAGCGCACCCTTGGGAATCTTACCCCCAAGACGCGAGAATTTCTGCGGGTTGCGCAGGAATTCAACGATTTCTTCCAGCTCTTCCTTGGCCTCATCGATGCCCGCCACGTCATCAAACGTCACACGGCCCTCTTTTTCGGTCAGCATTTTGGCCTTGGATTTGCCAAAGCCCATCGCGCCGCCTTTGCCGCCGCCCTGCATGCGGTTCATGAAATAAATCCACACACCGATCAGCAACAAGAAGGGCAGAAGACCCACAAGGAACGTCGCAATTCCGGATTGTTCCTGTGCCTCAATGGTCAGGGCCACGCCCTTTTCCACAAGTAAATCAGCGACTTCGGTGTTATCCGCACCGATAATAACCTGATAGGTGCGCCCATCCGACCCACGATACATCAGCTTTTCGCCATCGATGCGGGCTTCGGCCACAGCGCCGGCGTCAATGGCCTGAACCAGTTCGGAATAGCTTTTCTCGTTTGTTGCCTGCGTGCTCTGTCCGTTTCCGAACAGATTGAACAGCGAAATAACAAGAACGAAGAGCACGACCCAGAAGGCCAGATTGCGTGCGTTGCCCAAGGCGACACTCCTTTAGAAGAACAAATAGGTGCGGTGGATTAACGACACGTTACCTTTGTCCTTAAGATAGAGGCTTAAAAGGTGAGTTCAACGGGAAACCAAGAAAGACTCGAAATCCGCGACAATGCGCACGCAAAATCCGTTTTGTAGCCCCGCAACGGGGGCCGAAATGAGAGTATCGCACTTAAACACCGCCGGACTTGCCAAAAGGGAGGCGCGCGGCACCCCAGTTTCGCGCCACTCGGGCACATCTTTGATCGCCCCACCAAGTGCGCCAACATGCAAATCATCGGGCATATCGCCAGTTTGTGTGCATGACACCAACCATCGGCCATCCCACAAAACACCAACATCTGTGTGCGGCCATGCCATTGGTTCAGCGACGGCGCTTGGCTCTCGACTGATCCGTGCAACATCGCCGTGCGCGGAAACGAAACATCCATGCAACGTTCCACCCGTGCCGTTTTTCAAACCATGCCAAAGGGCATCTGATGCATCGGATCGGGGCGGGTATGGCCCCTGCCCGACGTAGTGCAGCGCGTGGCGAAACAGTCTGGCGGCGACCTCTGGGTGTTGCGGCCAATTGATGGGCATCATCACATCGCCGCCCTGTTGCGTGATATGTGCCTTTGCGACCATCACCGCATAGGCGCGCATCTCGCGGCGGGCGGCAGCCATGTGATTGCTGGTTTGTACAATGCGGTCCTGTGACAGGCCCAACTGCGACAACTGGTCCATCAGGCCCCGGGCTTTGATCCTGTCAAACCTCGCATCGTCGTTTGACGGATCATGCGACCACGAAATACCCTGCCCCGTCAGCCACGCTTGCAACTCTGCACGTGTGGCATCCAGCAAGGGGCGAACAACGCGCAAGCCATGCCCATTCGTCAGGTCCAAAGACGCTGTCGGCGCCATCCCCGCCAAACCCGCCACACCAGACCCGCGCGCAAGACGCATCAAAAACGTTTCAGCCTGATCATCACGGGTGTGGCCGGTCAGGCACGCGATGTCGCCCTGATGCGCGGCACACCAATCCTTGATCGCAGTCCAACGTCCATTCCGGGCGGCGGCCTGTAAATTACCGCTACCGTCCCAACGCCATAACAACACGGAATGCGGCACCCCAAGTGATCGCGCTTGTCGCGCAACCAAATCGATCTCGGCGTCAACATCGCGCAATCCGTGATCCACCGTCAGGATGTGCAACCTTGCACGGTCCATTGTCGCGGCAGCCAAATGCATCAGGGCGGTTGAATCGCTGCCGCCGGACACAGCCAAAACTACGGGGCCGTCGTCCCAAGGGTCATAAAGATATTGATCAATCTGGTGGCGAAACCGGTCTTCCAGCGTTAGCCGCATCCCAGCGTCGCCATCGCCTGCTGTGCCTCGCCCACTTCGGGTGCACCGGGAAAGCGCGTCGCGACGTCACCCAAGGTGACACAGGCATCCTGATTTTGGCCCAACGCGGCAAGGGTTTTGCCAAGCTTTGTCAACGCGGCGGGCGCCACAGACCCATCGGGATTTCCCGAAAACGCCGCAAGATAGGCGCGCGCCGCATTCGTGGTTTCACCCAATTGTTCAAACGCCTGCCCCCGCAGGAAATGCGCGTCAGCGGCTACTGGGCTGCCCGGATAGGTCTCATTGAAGGACGCAAGGAGGTCAGCGGCGCTGCGAAAGTCACCAGAAGCGAGCGCCTCCTGCGCCCGCGTAAAGTCCTCTTGCTCACCCACGGCCAACGACGGGCCACTGCTCAGCGGGGTTTCCATGGCGGGGGCGGTTGGTTCAACGTCAACACCGCCCAGCGACGGTGTGTCACCCAATTGGCCAATGTCACAGCCCGCCTCAAGTTCGCACAGACGGAATTCAAGATCACCAATGCGATTGGTGCCGTCGCGGGTGATGCGCGTGATACGAAATTCCAGATCTTCGGTCTTGGAGGTCAGGCGCGTCAGTTCAGCCTCGATCGAATTCAAACGATCCAGCGGCGTTGATCCCGCAATCCCTTGCCCGGATTGGCCCGACGCCACCAATTCACCGCGCAGCGCGGTCACATCGGAATACAGACCCGACAATTCGGCGCGGATATCGGCCAAAGTTTGATCTTGTGCGAAAGCCGCCCCAGTTGGGACGGCCATCGCGGCAATAAGGGCGAGTGTGCGGATCATGTCTTTCCCCCGAAAGAACCGTTTAGCTGCTTTGAGCGATCGAAATGATCGTCACAGCGCGGCGGTTTTGTGCATAACAGGCTTCTTCAGAACAGACCGCAATCGGGCGTTCCTTGCCATATGAAACCGTACGAATACGGCTGGACGGCAGGCCCTTGGAAATCAGATATTCACGCACAGCATTGGCGCGACGTGCGCCCAGCGCAAGGTTGTATTCACGTGTGCCCTGTTCATCCGCGTGGCCTTCGATCACGGCCAGATAGTCGGAATTCGTGGTCAACCAACCGGCTTGTCCGTCCAACGTGGCACGGCCTGCGGCAGTCAATGTGGATGTGTCCACCTCAAACAACACGCGATCGCCAATGGTCTGGCTGAAAAACTGCGGGCTGGACGGGTTCTGGGATGGGTCAAGCGCGGTCTGGTTCACGCCATTGGCGCCATTCTGTGCGTTCAGATCAACCGCATCGGCATTGTCGAAACGGTCTGCGTTCGTGCATGCGCTCAGCGTCAGTGCGCCAATCACCAGAACGGCTTTGATAAGATATTTCATGGGTCTGTCCCGTTATTTTTGTTTGCTCGTTGCGGCCAGTCTAGCACGCAGAAATTGAATTGAGAATCGCGAATGCGTGATCAGCCCGAACCTACCGCTGTAACGGTCCCCAAGACGGATCAGACCCGCCTTGTGGCGTTGTCACGCGGCGCAGATTACGGCCCGTGATATCAACGGAGTACAGCCCGGTCGTGCCATCCGCCCCTTGGGTTTCGCGCGCAAACATGATGACGCGCCCGTTCGGGGCCCATGTCGGGCCCTCATCCAAAAACGACGACGTCAAAAGGCGTTCTTCGGTGCCATCCGTGCGCATCACACCGATGTGGAAACGCCCGGCCTCTTGTTTGGTGAACGCGATCAAATCACCACGCGGCGACCAGACAGGTGTCCCATATCGCCCGTTTCCAAAGGAAATCCGCTGCGGTTCACCGCCATTCGCGCCCATCACATAAAGCTGCTGTGTGCCGGACCGGTCTGATTCAAACACGATCTGGCTGCCATCGGGGCTGAACGACGGCGCAGTTTCAATCGCGGGCGTGTTCGTCAAACGGGTGCTTTGACCTGTCGCCAGATCGGTGCGGTAGATGTCGGTGTTGCCCCCATTGGCCAATGAATAAATCACCTGCCGCCCATCAAGGCTAAAGCGCGGGGAAAATGCCATTTCACCATCTGCTGTTGCCAATTGTTGCCGCCCGACCGTCGCAACATCCAACACATTGATGCGCGGAAAACCGCTTTCGTAGCTGGTGTAAAGCACACGATCCCCCGTGGGGGAGAACCGCGGCGCCAGCACAATCGCGCTGCTGTCGGTCAGGTACTGCACATTCGCGCCGTCATAATCCATGATAGCCAAACGCTTGGCGCGGTCATCCTTGGGGCCGGTTTCGGCCACATAAACCACTCGGCTGTCGAAATAGCCCGCCTCGCCTGTGATGCGGCTGTAAACAGCATCAGAAACCTTGTGCGCCATGCGACGCCAGCCATCCGTGGTGCCGGCAAATTGCAATCCTTCGCCCATTTCAGCGCCCGAAAACACATCATAGAGCCGGAATTTCACCGTCACCTGACTGCCATTCACCGCCACAGCGCCCGTCACCAAGGCTTGGGCGTTGATCGCGCGCCAATCGGGAAACGCAATCGGCGCGCCAAAGCCCGCTGGCGTGGAAATAAACGCAGAGGCTGGAATCTGGCGGAACAATCCGGTGCCGTTCAGATCCTCTGCAATCACGCGGCTGATATCAGCGGCCATTTGTTCGGACCCGGCGACTTCGGACTGAAAGGCGGGCAGTGCAAACGGCAGGGCTTCGATCACACCGTCGCGCAAAGTCAATCGCAAGGGTTCTTGCGCCTGTGCGCTTGGGGGTGCGGCCATCGCGATCATGATCGCGGTCATAAAAGTCATAAATTTTGTCATCATGGCGCTCATACTCACTTTATTATCCCTCTTTTCAACGGGGAGTTTTCGCTTCGGCGGATCACTGCGGAAAATATCTGTCATCTTTGGCGCATCGCCGTTGGGTCAACCGTTAGAATAACGCGGGCCCATTGATCGTATTGATCACGGGGTAAATCGTAGCCGCTATCGCCCGAACAGCGCAGCAATGCGCGCCGCGCAGTCTGGAATGCGGCATCGGCATCCGCCGCTGATCCCCCAGAAAATCCATCCAAACGCACAGAGGCTGATACGGGGCGTCCATCCGGCGTCATATCAAACACCATATCGATGATCGTGTTCTGTGCGCCCGTGGACAACGTCCCGGTGTTCCAACAGGTTCCGATCTGGCGCAAAAATCCGGCCTTATCCCCGTCCGACAACTGCCCGCCGGACAGGCCCTTTGCGGGGCTCGGCGTTGGTGTTGGCGTTTCAACAGCACCCGCCGCAGCCAAGGCGGCGGCCACAGGATCAACCGCATCTTCGGTCGGCGTTTCTGCCACCGCAGCACGTTGGGGCCGCGTTTGTGGACGACTGGACACTTCCGGCGCAAAGGCGGGTTCTTCGGCTTCGGTGACAATCTGGTCTGCCGCAGCTTCGGGCGCCGTGGTTTCCTCGGTCACCGGCACGTCTTCGTCCGCTGGCACGTCGCTCTGATCCGTTGCCGCCTCTGCCACTTCGGGCGCGACGGTCGCATCTGGCGGCGGAGGCGCTATAATTTCGGGGGCCACACGCAGCGCAGGGCGCGGCACGGGCCGCGTGCTGCTGCCAACCTCGGCCGAGGGCGGCGGAGCCACAATCGTTGGCGTGTCAGGCACATCCGGCGGCGTATCGGTGACGATCGTTTCGGGCACACTCAGATCGGGTGCCTCTGGCGGTGTTTCCACGGCAGGGGCCGGTACAGGTGGCGGCGTTTCTGTGACCTCTGGCGGTGTTTCGATGATCGGCGCGGGGGGCGTTTCATCAATCACGGGTGGTTCAATCTCAACAGGGTCGCCCGCCGGAAGGTCCGGCTGCACCCCTTGGGTCAGCGCCGCAAATTCCGCGCCGGACACAACAGATACTTCTGTCACCTCAAACGGCAACGGGTCGGCGGACATGCCCCAACCCGCAATCATCCACACGACCAGTGCCGCGTGTCCTGTGCCTGAAAGATAGGTGCCAACGCTCATGCGTGATTACCCGTCTGATCCGTCCGCTGCCCCATCAAGGGTCGGACCACCAATGTCCGTCACCAGACCAATATTGTTGAAGCCCGCCGCATTCAGCGCACCCATGACCTGCGCCACAGCGTTCCATTCGTTCACACCATCCGCGCGCAGGAAAATCCGGTCCCCGTCGCGTTCCGCCGCAATGCCTTGCAAGCGCGGGATCAGATCAGACGCGGCGACGACCGTCTCCTGGATCATAATCTCACCCTCAGCGGTCAGCGTCACCGTAAGCGGTTCTTCATCATCCGTCGGCAACGCATTGGCCGCCGTTTCAGGCAATTGAACGGGAACACCAACAGTCAACAACGGGGCTGCGACCATAAAGATGATCAACAACACCAACATGACATCAACAAACGGCGTGACGTTAATCTCGCTCATCGGCATGGATCGGCGACCCCGACGGCGCGCGCGTCGCCCGCCCCCGTCCGCCTGCTTCATGACACCGCCACCCATGGCTTAGGAATCCAACTGGCGGCTAAGAATGGTGGCAAATTCGTCTGCAAATGCTTCGTACCCCGAAATGATCCGGTCCGCATCCGCGCTCAGTTTATTGTAATAGATAACGGCGGGAATAGCCGCGAACAGGCCCAACCCCGTGGCCAACAAAGCCTCGGCGATGCCCGGCGCCACAACGGCAAGGTTCGTGTTCTGCTGTTCGGCGATTTCAATAAACGCGTTCATGATACCGATCACCGTACCAAACAGGCCAATGAACGGCGCTGATGATCCAACCGTGGCCAGAACAGTCAAACCGCGCTGCAAATTCTCGGTTTCTTTGGCAATCGCCACATCCATGTTGCGATCAATCCGGCTGGTGGCCCCCGCGATCAGCCCGCCATCCTGACGGTGCGATCTGCGCCATTCCAACATGCCGGACGCGAAAATCTTTTCAGACTGGCCCTTGGGGGATGCGCCGATTTTGTCAAACAGTTCATCCAGCGGATTGCCAGACCAGAACGCCTCGTCAAACACCCGCGCTTCTGCGCGCGCACGGCGATACTGCATCCATTTGTCCACGATCACAGCCCAACACCACACGGACGCGACCACCAATACGATCATGACAATCTGTACGGCAATCGTTGCGTGGGCAAACATTCCCCACATCGTAAAATTTGGTTCCATAACGCCTGCTCTGCTTTATCGGGCCATTTTGACCTCTGATTGAGGACAGATGTATCCCAGCTTGGCGAGGATTGCCAACAAAACGCGCGCGCTCAGGCGTTCAGGCGCAGATATCAGTGCAAATTTCGGCGAAAAGCCGCCGGAAGCCGCGCAGGCGCACCGGCCTCGTTGATCGCGACAATCGTCACAAGCGCGCTGAACAAAACGTCGCCATCCCGTTCAACTGTTTGCTTCACGATCAACCGCGCGCCCGTCACGGCCTCAACTTGTGTCGTCACGACGACCTCATCATCGTATTTTGCCGGGCTGTGATAATCGGCCTCAACACGGCGCACGGCAAACACAACGCCCTCATCGCGTTTCATCGCCGCCTGATCGATACCCATCTCGCGCACCCATTCACTGCGGCCACGTTCAATGAATTTCAGGTAATTGGCGTAATACACAATCCCGGCAAGGTCGGTGTCTTCGTAATATATCCGAAGCGGCAACCGATGGGTCATTGCAACGCCCCGATCCGCGCTGCCAGCCGCAAGGCATGGCTGCTGTCGTGCGCAACAGCTGGCATAACCGGATCATACACCGCGCGGATCACACCCGCGATGTCAGGACGCAGCACGGCATTGCCGTCAATCAACGCCAAAGGCGACGCATCGCTAAACGCGACATCTGACCACAGCACAATGGATTGCACGGCTTGGGACAGTGCCAACGTCTCAGCCGGCACGGCAGCCAAGTTTTCGTCCATCCGCAGAAAAATGAAACACGCCTGAATGGCCCCCGCATCATCAAACCTGAATATCCGGTACTGGTTGGCATCCGCCTTGATCAAACGGCCCACCAGATCACCCAATTCAGGCACGAGGCGGTCCAGATCGGGCACCCCCACCAGCTCATCCCAATCGCGGCAAAACAACATCATGACGTTGACACCCAGTTCCGCGTCCAACTCATCCATCTGGTGGCCCGCCAACGCGCAAACCGCCTCGAATGCGCCTTTCAAAACACCAATGGCGTCATCCTCAACACCAAACACCACAGGCACAATCGGGCGGCCCCAACGGGCACACAGGTAAGTACCATCAGCACGGGTAAAAAGCGGTTCGATCTGAGTCACATCCATCATACAACCTTGATACCGCCCCTAGAGGCAGGCTCAACCCCCTGCTTCATCTAGGCCAAAAAACTCGCCCCGCAGGGCCTGTGTCAGTCAAACAGATCACTGGGCTTTTGGGGTGGCGCCATCCCCAGATGCGTCCAGGCCTTTTGCGCCAACATCCGCCCGCGCGGCGTACGCTGGATCAATCCTTGTTGCAGCAAATAGGGTTCAATCACTTCTTCCAGCGCATCGCGGCTTTCAGACAGCGCCGCAGACAGCGTTTCAATCCCGACAGGCCCGCCCTGATAGTTTTCGGCGATGAGCTTCAGATACCGACGATCCGCACCATCCAGCCCCAAATCATCCACGCCCAACCGGGTTAACGCACGATCCGCAATTTCTTGTGTGACCGTCCCGTCACCCTCCACAATCGCGAAATCCACGACACGGCGCAGCAAACGCCCGGCAATGCGCGGGGTGCCTCGCGCCCGTTTCGCGATCTCTTGGGCGCCGTTTTCTGTCGCAGGGGCACCCATCAGCCGCGCACCGCGGGTGACGATCTGGTGCAACTCGGCTGTGTTATAAAATTCCAGCCGCGTCGGAATGCCGAAACGATCCCGCAATGGCGTGGTCAAAAGCCCCATGCGCGTCGTCGCCCCGATCAGGGTGAAGGGCTGCAATTCAATCCGAACCGTGCGCGCAGCAGGACCTTCGCCAATCACCAGATCAAGCTCGAAATCCTCAAGCGCGGGGTACAAGACTTCCTCAACGGCTGGATTAAGCCGATGAATCTCATCGATAAACAACACATCGCGCGCCTCAAGGTTCGTCAGGATCGCAGCCAAATCACCCGCCTTGGCCAGCACAGGGCCAGACGTCATGCGAAACCCGACACCAAGCTCGCGCGCCATGATTTGCGCCAGCGTCGTCTTGCCCAAACCGGGCGGACCATGAAACAGCGTGTGGTCCATCGCCTCACCGCGCCGCTTCGCGCTTTCGATAAACACCTTCAGATTGGCCCGCGCGTCCGCCTGCCCGATAAATTCATCCAGAACCTGTGGGCGCAATGCACGGTCGTTGTCTTCCGCTTGCCGTTCCGGCTGCATGGATGTGTCAGACACGGCGTTATCCCTTCGGTGCCAGCAGCTTTAGCGCGGCGCGGATCAGTGTTGCCACATCCGCTCCGGCATTTTCGCCCGCAGCCTGCGCCACAGCACTGGCCGCATCAGACGGGCTGTAACCCAGATTGCCCAACGCCGACAGCGCCTCTGACTGCGCCGCCCCGTCGCTCGCAACGAACGGTTCCAACACGGCATCTGGGTCCGCGTCAGCGGAGGCAGATGCCGCCCCGCCCGCCGCAGGCGCAGCACTTACCCCTGTTCCGGCCATCGCCATCACGCCGTGCGCTTTGTCTTTCAGGTCCAAAATCACCTTTTTCGCCGTTTTTGGCCCAACACCCTTGGCCGTCGCCACCGCCGCCCAATCGCCCAGCGCGATAGACCGGCTCACGCCGTCCGCGCCCAAAGTGCCCAAAATCGCCATGGATGCTTTTGCGCCGATGCCCTGAACAGACATCAACAAACGGTGCCATTCCTTTTCAACCAACGTGGTGAATCCAAACAACTGCAACAGGTCTTCGCGCACCAACAGGTCGGTATAAAGGGCAACCGCCTCTCCGTTGCCCGGCAACGTCGCCATCACACGATCACTAACAAAGACGATATATCCAACGCCTTTGACGTCGATCAAAACATGATCCGCCGCGCGGTATTCCAGCCGTCCAGCAATCCGCCCGATCATGCCGACATCCCCACTGAAACCTTACGGGCCGTTTGCGCGTGATGGGCATGACAAATCGCAATCGCCAACGCATCCGCCGCGTCCGGCCCAGCCAGTTCAACCCCCGGCAATTGCAATTTCACCATATGCGCGATCTGCGCTTTATCTGCATGGCCCACACCGACAACCGCCTTTTTAACGGCGTTGGGGGCGTATTCGCCGACGACCAGCCCCGCTTGCGCGGGCACCAGCATCGCAATGCCGCGTGCCTGCCCCAGCTTTAGCGTCGCGGCACCGTTGGAATTCACAAATGTCTGCTCAACCGCTGCGGTGTCCGGCTGGTAGGTCGCTAAGATCTCGCTCAACTGAATATGCAGCGCCAACAAACGATCGGCCAAAGCGCCCGTTCCGGACTTGCATACACCGTTGGCCACGTGACTCAGCCGTGATCCGTTCACCGAAATCACGCCCCAACCCATGTTCACCAACCCGGGATCGATGCCCAAAACCCGCATATCCGCCCTCTTTTTGTTATTCGTTAATGCACCGTTAGCACAAAAGGCGAACACCCGCCTAGCCCCTTCCCTTACGACAGGACACAAAAGCGCCCCTTTCGCGGTCTGAATACGTCACCCCAACGCCTATGGGCGACGTTTTCTTAGGCGGAATAAGAATAACAATAACATACTATTAACCCTAAATGCTGCCATGCAGCATTCGCATATCACACATGCGTAAATGTCACTGGTGGGATCGGATAACCCATCCTATCTGCCCCTTAGAACAACGCTACACACCAACCGGCATTCGCCCACAACATTCAGGAGACCTCCCAATGGCCGCCATCGATTTTCGCACCACAACCGTCAAATCCGGTTTTTCTTTGTCTTCTGTTTTCGGCGCATTTGCCGCTTGGAATGACGCTCGCATGACCCGCAATTCGCTGAACCGTCTGTCCGTACGTGAACTGGACGACATCGGCCTCGTGCGCGGTGACATCGAAAACATCGCCAAAGGCAATCTCATCCGCTAAGGCATCTGCCGCTGCGGGGTCTGTCGGCACCACAGACCAATAAAATAAGGCCGCATCTGGGATCAGATGCGGCCTTTTTCATGTCCTGAGGATGAACGTTCAATCCGCGCCAGAGGCCTAGCGCAGAAAGAAAAACTGCTTGAGGTAGCCGCCAACAGCCACGGTCACTGGATCTTCTTGCATCAAAACTGCACCCGCCTGTTCAAGCACCGATCCCGCGCGCAACGCATCAACCTGTGACGCGTAATTGCCCGACCCCATTTGTGCGAACAACAGCGCTTTGAACGCCAAGAACAGCGCCGCGATCAGCAACACACCTTTGATCGGAAAACGAGGGCGGATCAGTCGGGCCCGCGACCGGATAAGCCCGTCGCGCCCTACGCGGTGAACCACGCCATTGCGGCGCATCCGTTCGTGGTTGCGCACTACTTTGTTCAGTCGCTTATCGAGGGAAGCATCAATCGTCATTTTGGCAGCCTTACATACTCGGCCCCCACCGAACGCCTTTAATTTCCCCTCCAATTACGGCGGAAATGTGGCAAACCCTTAAAATACAGGCCAAAACGCCAATAAATGCGGTTTAACTATGTTTCTTGACGTAAGGTTAACGTGGACCAGTCAACAATCATATCATGATGCAAAAGATTGAACCCGTTTTGTGCATAAACGGCGATAATCTCGTCCGCCTGTTCGTTCAAAAGCCCGGAAAGAATCACGATCCCCCCCGATTTGACGTGTTTCGCCATATCCGGCGCCAACATGATCAGCGGCCCCTTAAGGATGTTTGCAAAGATCAAATCAAACGGTGCCGCGTTTGTTAACCGTGGTTCGTCAAATCCAGCCGCCGCAACGCAGGTCACGGCGCCGCTCATGTCATTTGCGCTTAGGTTGGCTTCGGCGACGTCGACGGCCACTTGATCAATGTCGGATGCAATTACCTGCGCACTGCCCGTCTTGGCCGCCGCCATGGCCAGAACGGCCGTACCGCACCCGATATCGGCCACATCGCCAAATGCCATGTCTTCGCCCAACAGGCGGTCATAGGCCTTTAGGCAGCCCAAGGTGGTGCCGTGGTGTCCGGTGCCAAATGCCATGGCCGCATCGATCAGCAGGCCAACACGGCCATCGGGCAAGGCGTCAGCGTCATGGGTGCCATAAACAAAGAACCGCCCCGCTTCGACGGGTGGCAATTCGCGTTTCACGTGGGCGACCCAGTCGGTCTCCGGCACCTCGCTCACGACAAAGGGTTTGGCCCCGAACGTCGCGGCCAACAACGCCAACGCGACCTCGTCAGGCGCACCCTCAAAATACCCGCCGACCTCCCACAATCCGCTGTCGTCTTCGACTTCGAACACGCCGACACCAGTGGGTGCGGGCTCCATGTTCTCCATCGCTTCGCTTACGGCGTCAGCGGCGGGTTTACCCATCATAGTGGTCAAAGCGGTATAGGTCGTCATCTGCTTACTCCGCAGGTTTGGCAGCCAAAGGCCGCGCGAAAATGGTCTCGTTGCCTTTAACAGGATGGCGCGGGATCAACAGGCTTAACATCAACGATACAATCGCCATACCCGCCGCCGCCAAAAACACCGACCCCGGCGATGTCAGCCACAGATATCCCAGCAAAGCGGGCAAAAACACCGCCGCAATATGGTTGATCGTAAACGCCACGGCCGCCGTGGGGGCGATGTCACGTGGATCCGCGATCTTTTGGAAATACGTCTTCAGCGCCAGCGCAAGGCTGAAAAAGATGTGGTTGAAAATATACAGCGCCGCGGCCAGCGCCACACCCCAGCCGAAATAATACAGACCGCCGTATAAGAAAAAGATCACCGCAAGCCCGACATATTCAAACACCAACGCATTGCGTTCCCCGAACACAGATACCGCTTTGCCGACCAGCGGCGCAGACACCATATTCGCCACCAGCGTGATCAAAAACAGCGATGTGATCTCATGCACCGCAAAGCCGAACTTTTCGACCATCATGAACCCGGCAAACACGACGAAAATCTGACGCCGCGCGCCGGACATAAATTGCAGTGCGTAATACAACCAATAGCGTTTGCGCAGCACGAATTCGCGGCGTTGTGGTTCCGCCCCTTCAAATTGCGGATAGGCCATCAAACAGAACATACCAATCGCCGCCGTCAGCCCGCCCGACAACCAATAGACAATGGAATAAGACAGCCCCAGCGCCTCCCACGTTAGAACAATCAACACATAGGCTAAAAATGTTGCCCCTGATCCGGCGGCAATAATCCAGCCCAGCGTTTGGGGGGCGCGTGCTTTGTCGATCCATTGCAATTGTAGGCTCTGGTTCACGGTTTCATAGTAATGGAACCCGATCGAACTCAGCATGGTAACGGTCAAAATCCCGCCCATAGACGGAAACTGCGCGGTGATCGCGGTGGCGACCCCTAACATCACAAGCGCCACCAAACCCAACACCTGTTCGCGAAACATCATCAGCAGCACGATCACGCCAACGGCGAAAAACCCTGGAATTTCGCGGACCGTATGAAGCCAGCCAATGTCGGACCCATCAAAATCAGCAACCTCGATCACGAAGTTATTAAGCAACGCAGACCATGTCGAAAACGCAATCGGCATCGCCGCCGCCATCAAAAACAGCAGCGTCACGGGGCGGCGCCAAAGCGGCAGCGCATGTGCATCAGAAAGGCGAACAGTTTGCATGGCCTTGTCCTACGCCCGCCACCCCGATTTGTCGAACCCGCATTTATGCGGCAAGATCCCATCAGGAGGGTTCCTCATGTCCGACAAAACCGAAGTCCAAAACATCAACACACTCGGCATCACAACCCGCGTCGACACCGCCAAATATAACGCCATGCGCGACGCTATGGTGCGGGTCATGCCACACACAGCCCCCGGCGACACCGCCAAAGACATCAAAGCGGCAACGCTGCCCCATTTGCCAGAAACCCTGTTTCCTGCAGGGGCGACCGCGGGCTGGTGGCAAAAATGCGTCCAACTAGACCTTGAGGCCAAAGGCATCATCACCCGTTCGGCCACAAAACCCCTCCGATTTTTCCTGACCTAACCTTCGTTTTCTTTGGTTCAAAAATATCCCGGGGGGCCGCAGGCGGGGCAGCGCCCCATCTTGGTCGGATGGGCTTTGCCCATTCGATCCTAATAAAAACTCTGCGGATCAATATCGATGGCCATGCGCAACTCACCGCGCAGCTTGAACTGCGCTGCCCACGCCGCGAGTGCGGCCTGCAACGGTGCGGATTTTTCGGCCTTCACCAACAACCGCACCCGGTGCCGTCCGCGTATCCGCGCGATTGGGGCGGGGGCTGGTCCGTAAACCTGCGCACCGATCTTGCGCAAGGGTGCGTCGTTGCGCGCCATTTCTGTACCCAGATCAAAGACCTCTTGGACGTTGGGCGATGATAGAACGATCCCCGCCATGCGCCCGTAGGGTGGCACCCCCGCCGCGCGCCGCTCTCCTGCTTCAGCGGCCCAGAACGCCTCCTCATCACCGCCCAAAATCGCGCGGATGACGGGGTGTTCGGGCTGGAACGTCTGCAGTACGGCCTCACCCGGGGTTTCCGCCCGCCCGGCGCGGCCCGCAACCTGCCGCATCAACTGAAACGTACGTTCGGCGGCGCGTAAATCAGACCCTTGCAGGCCAAGGTCGGCATCAATCACGCCCACCAGCGTCAGTTTGGGGAAATTATGCCCCTTGGCAACCAGTTGCGTGCCCACGATCACATCCGCCTCACCGCGCGCGATAGACTCAATATGCTCCTTTAGCGCGCGCGCCGACCCATACAGGTCAGATGACAGCGTCGCGACCTTCGCATCCGGAAACAACGCCTGCGCTTCTTCGGCCATGCGTTCAACACCGGGGCCAACAGGGGCCAACCGGTCCTCTGCCTCACAGCTTGGGCAGACTGTCGGCATCGGCTTTGTTTCCCCGCATTGATGGCACATCAGACGTTTCAGGAACCGATGCTCTACCATGGTCGCATCGCAATCATCGCAGCCAATCTGATGCCCACATGCACGGCAAATCGTAACAGGCGCATAGCCGCGGCGGTTCAGGAACAGCAGCGATTGTTCCCCGCGCTCCAGCCTTGCCTCAACCATCTTTTGCAATGTCGGTGACACCCAGCGCGACCCGGGCAAATCCTCTACCCGCATATCAATCGCTGACATTTTCGGCATCACTGCCGCACCGTACCGCGACGTCAGCGTGACCCGCGCGTATTTACCAGCCTCCACGTTGGCCCAAGATTCCAAAGATGGCGTCGCGCTCGCCAATACCACCTGTGCGGCATTCAATGACGCGCGCAGCACGGTCATATCGCGGGCGTTATACAGCACGCCGTCTTCTTGTTTGTAGGACGTGTCATGTTCTTCATCGACAACGATCAGGCCAAGATCGCGATAGGGCAAAAACAACGCAGACCGCGCCCCGACGATCAACTGTGCATCCCCCTGCCCGACCATGCGCCAGCAGCGGCGCCGCTCTGTCATGGTTACGCCGCTGTGCCATTCGGCGGGTTTCATGCCAAACCGCGCCTCGACCCGCGTCAGAAATTCCGCCGTCAGCGCGATTTCGGGCAATAACACCAACGCCTGTCGCCCCGCACGCAAACATTCCGCCACGGCCTCTAGGTATACTTCGGTCTTGCCCGATCCTGTGACGCCTTTCAGCAATGTGGTGCCATATGCGCCGGATCGCACGGCCTCACGCAGGACCTTTGCCCCTGTCAGCTGATCCTGCGTCAGCTCCTTACTGCCATATTCGGGATCAAGGCGCGGATAGGGCACATCGCGCGGGCTGTCTTCCTCACTCACCGCGCCAAGTTTGACCAATCCTTTGACAACAGAACTGGTCACCCCCGCCGTGTCCGCCACTTCTTTAAGGGTGAAGGCCAGCCCGCCGTATTCGCGCAAAACATCCAGAACCTTGCGGCGTGCATCGGTCATTCGATCCGGTTCAACCGACCCCAAACGGTAGACCTTGCGCATCGATGGCGCATCACCAAGGCCTGGCGCACGCGTTGCCAGGCGCAACATTGCCGACATCGGCGTCAACGTATAATCGGCGGCCTTTTGCAAGAACTGGCGCATTTCATCCGCCATGGGTGCGACGTCCAGCACGCGAATAACCGACCGCACTTTGGCGTAATCCCAATCACCCTTACCGTTGCCCCAGACCACGCCCAGCACTTTGCGCGGGCCAAGGGGCACCTCAACGAACGCCCCCAGATGGCAGCCGCCTTCGGGCGCTTTGTAATCCAGCACGCGGTCCAACGGTTGCGTCGTCAGGACACCTACTAAATCACCTTCATGGAAAAACTCCTGGGCCATCAGGTGGCTTTGCGCAGCGTCGCCGTCAACACGCCCATAGCGATCAGAACACCGCCACCCACGCGGGTCATCCACGCCAGAACACTTGGGCGGCGAATGGTTGATCGCAGCCGATCCGCCAGCAGCGCATAGATCAGCACATTCACCGTCGCGAGGCCCACGAACGTCGCGATCAAAATTGCAAACTGCGGCGCCAATGCCGTTTCGGGCCGGATGAACTGCGGCACGAAGGCGATGAAGAAAACGATGCCCTTGGGATTCAGCGCGGTCACCACGGCAGCATTGCGAAACACGTCACGCGCGCTCAGCTGGGGGGCGTCTTCGATCTGGATGGCCTTGGTGCCACCCGCACTGCGGACCATGCCAATCCCCATCCAAACAAGATAGGCCACCCCGACCCATTTCAGCGCCACAAACAACGTGGCCGACGCCATGACAAGCGCGCCAAGCCCGATCAGCGACGCGGTCATCGCGATGAAATCACCCAGCGCGACACCCGCCGCAGACGCCACCGCCACGCGGCGGCCTTGGGTCAATGCGTATGTCAGCACCAGCACAATTGTAGGGCCGGGAATGATCAGCAACAGAACCGTCGCACCGACAAATGTCATCCAAAGTGATAGGTCCATGGGAATCTCCTGTGCCCGCCCGAAGCCGCATTAGACACCCGCACAAAGCCGCGCACAACCGCCCCTTCCAGACCAGCCTTGTTTGCGTTATCTGTTCGCCAAATTCACTCAAGCCGGAGCCCTCCCATGAAATTCTTTGTAGATACCGCAGACGTCGCCGCCATTTCCGAACTGAACGACCTTGGCATGGTTGACGGGGTCACAACCAACCCGTCCATCATCGCAAAATCGGGCCGTGATATCCTCGAAGTGACCAAAGAAATCTGTGATCTGGTCGAAGGCCCCGTCTCCGCAGAAGTCGTCGCTACAGAAGCCGACGCAATGATCGCAGAGGGCCGCAAGCTCGCCAAGATCGCAGACAACATCGCCGTCAAAGTTCCGCTGACATGGGACGGCCTGAAGGCCTGCAAAGTGCTGTCGGGCGAAGGCAATATGGTCAACGTCACGCTGTGCTTTAGCGCCAATCAGGCCCTGCTGGCCGCCAAAGCCGGTGCAACATTCATTTCCCCGTTCATCGGCCGTCTGGATGATATCAACCTCGACGGGCTCGAGCTGATCGAAGACATCCGCACGATTTACGACAACTACGGTTTTGACACCCAGATCCTCGCCGCATCTATCCGCAGCGCGAACCATATGTCCGAATGTGCCAAAATCGGTGCCGACGTCTGCACAGCGCCGCCAAATGTCATCAAAGCCATGGCAAACCACGTGCTGACAGATAAAGGCCTCGCGGCGTTCCTTGAAGATGCCAAAAAGGCCAACATCAAGATCGTCTGATGGCGGTTGATGCCGAACTGGCAAAAACACTGAATCTGCTGCGAACGTCCCCGACGTTCGCAGCAACTCAAAGACCAAAATGGATCACTGGCGCTTGGGACGCCCGATCGCATTTTATCTGATACCGGGGTCGTCTGGCTCGCCGCACATTGCACTTTGGCACAGGGCCAGATGGTAGACGCGGTCATCGTGATCAACACCGCAGTAGGCGACATTCCGCAGGCCGTTTACTGGTGGATTGGATCCGCATGGTTCGAACCCGCCGATCCGCACGACCGCACCGCCACCCTAGCGGCGCTTGATCTTGGGGAAAAAGCCATGTTCCCCTACGCCACTGCCCCACAGATCGCGCTGGATTTGCGCTGATTTTACATGAGTGTCGCCCTGCAACACTTTGGATTCATCATAAATAATCCTATGCGACGCGGCCTTGGGTCTGTTAAACCCCGTCTTAACCCATAAAAACACGAGACGAGCATGAGCAGCGATCCCATCCTGAACGATCCCCTTGCGGAAGATATCCGTGACAAAATCATATCCGACCCCGCCAAGTTGTTGGAGGACAAAGACATCATGCGCGCGCTGGTCGTCGCCAACGAAAAAACCCAAGGCGAAGGGTCCGGCGGCAATATTATCGACCTGCGCGGCATCGCCATGGAACGCCTTGAATCCCGTCTGGACCGGCTCGAGGACACGCACCGAAATGTCATCGCTGCAGCCTATGAAAACCTTGCCGGAACGAACCAAATTCACCGCGCCATTCTGCGGATGATGGACGCGACGCAATTTGAACCCTTCCTGCGCGATCTGCGCGGTGAGGTGTCCGACATTCTACGCGTTGATGCCGTCCGCCTCGTGCTGGAATCCGCTAAGCCCGACGATGATCCTGCCGTCGCCCGTTTGGGGGATGTGCTGTCGGTCGCCGAACCGGGTTTCGTGGATGACTATATCCTTCAGGGTCGGTCCTCCTCTGCGCGTCAGGTCACCTTGCGACAGGTGCGCACAAACGACATCGAAATCTTTGGCGACAAGGCCGAATACATCCGGTCAGAGGCCTGCTTGCGCCTTGATCTCGGCACAGGGCGCTTGCCCGGCATGCTGGTATTCGGCGCAGAAGACCCGCATCAGTTCACCCCACAACAAGGCACTGATCTGCTGACGTTCTTTGCTGGCGTGTTCGAACGGGTCATGCGCCGCTGGCTCAGCTGATGAACGGGGCTTGGCTGACGATATCCCCTGCCATGTCCGCCGCACTCGACGATTGGCTGGACCATCAGCGCGCGCTTAAGGGTGCGGCGGAAAACACGGTTGCCGCCTATCAGACCGACGTCCTCGGGTTCCTCAGCTTTATGGCCCAGCACCACGGCGACAGCATGGGCCTTGGCCCGATTGCCGAAATTGCCATCACAGATATGCGATCCTGGATGGCCCATGAACGCGGGCGCGGCGTGGCAGCGCGATCCTTGGCGCGCAGCCTATCAGCCGTGAAATCGTTTTATCGGTGGCTGGCCGAACGCGAAGGGTTTGAACCCACTGCCGTTTTGTCCACCCGCTCCCCTAAATTCCAAAAGAAACTCCCCCGTCCGCTGGCCGTGGATGCCGCCAGCGCCATGATTGACACCGTTGAACTGCAAGCCCGCGAACCATGGATCGCGGCGCGTGATGTGGCGGTGGTGACCCTGCTTTACGGGTGCGGCTTGCGCATATCGGAAGCCTTGGGATTAACCGGCGATGACGTGCCCCTGCCCGCCACGCTGCGCATTCTGGGTAAGGGCGGCAAAGAACGGCTGGTGCCCGTCATCCCCGCCGCCCGCGCCGCCGTGACAGCCTATCTGCGCGACTGCCCCTATGATGCTGAACCGGGTCAGCCAATTTTTCGCGGGCTGCGCGGCGGCCCTCTTTATCCGCGTGCCATCCAGTCGGTGATGGCGCAATCGCGCATGCAACTCGGCCTGCCCGCCACAGCGACCCCGCATGCGATGCGCCACAGCTTTGCGACCCATCTGTTGAATGCCGGTGGTGATCTGCGGTCCATTCAGGAACTTCTGGGCCATGCATCTTTGTCCACCACACAGGCCTACACCGCCGTGGACACCGCACGCTTGATGGAAGTCTACGACGCAGCCCACCCCCGCGCCGCAGGCTAAGTGCGCTTGCCCCTTGCGCGATGTTGCGTCATGAAACCGGAATGAACAAACTGACCCCAGACCAGCTCAAAGCGCTCGCCGTCCATTTTCTCACGGCGACAGGCGCCGTCTTCGCGATGCTCGCCATGCTCGAAGCGATCCAGAAAGACTGGGCGATGATGTTCGTCTGGCTCATCGTCGCCTTCGCTGTTGACGGGATAGACGGGCCGTTGGCACGCCACTTCAACGTCAAAAAATACGCGCCCCAATTTGACGGCTACCTTCTGGATCTGATCATCGACTACCTGACCTACGTCTTCATCCCCGCCTATGCGCTGTATGCATCCGGCCTGATGGATGGCTGGTCCGGCTGGGTCGCGATCATCGTTATCACCTTCGGATCGGCCCTGTATTTCTGCGACACACGCATGAAAACAAAGGATAATTCCTTTTCCGGCTTCCCAGGATGCTGGAATATGCTGATCCTTGTGCTGTTCGCCCTCAGCCCGCCATGGTGGGCCTGTCTGTTGTTGGTCGCGCTTTTGGCCGTCACAATGTTTGTTCCCGTCAAATTCGTCCACCCTGTGCGCACCGACCGCTGGCGCGTCGTCTCGCTTCCTATGGCATTGGCATGGACAGTGTTCGCCGGCTTTGCGGCTTGGGCCAATTTCGAACCGGCAAGCGGGGTCTTTTGGGGCCTGATGGTCACCTCGATTTATCTGCTTGGCGCCGGGGCGGTGCAGCAAGTCATTTACGGGCCAGACGGATAATCGTTTCTTTGGTTTTCAAATATCCCCGCCGGAGGCATCCGCCGCTAAATCAAAAACCCGCCCGCACCCTCATGACGCAATAGCGCGACCTTGGTTTCAACCCCGCCCTTACCAGAAAACCCTGTCAAACCTTTGGCACCCATAACGCGGTGGCACGGGATAATCACGGGGATAGGATTGCCGCCACAGGCTGATCCAACAGCCTGCGCAGACTGGTTCAATGCCTTGGCTATATCCCCGTAAGTGACAGTATCCCCAAATGGAATAGCCGACATTTGCGCGCAAACGGCGCGTTGAAAATCAGACCCCGCAACACGCAATGGCAGGTCAAAGTCGTGCAGTTCCCCCGCATCATAGGCCCGCAACTGGCGCGCAGCTTCTATCAATAAAGGGGTCTCATCACCGCCGTTGCCGTCCCATTCCAACCGCACAATGGCACCGTCGTCCTCATAGATGGTCAAAGGGCCGAATTGGGTCAGGGCGGTAAGGCTGGGCATACCCCACCTTCACCGCATCTTCGCACGGTTTCAATCCGAAACGTGCTAAAGCACGTGCGCGTGCCGCGGGCGGGAGGCGCGCCAAAAGCCATTCGGCTTTTGGCGCTACCTTAGTCGGTTAGTCCAGCGCGCTGTCGCAGCGGCCACACACGCCTGCATGGCTATGCGTGCCCACATCCGGCAGGATTTTCCAGCAGCGCTCACATTTCTCACCGTCTGATGTCCCAAACACAACGCCCACGCCAGCCGTATCTGCCAAGGTAAACGCACCCTCTGGCGCATCCCCTTCGACAATCGTGATCTGGCTGGTGATACACAGGTCCGCGAACGTATCCGCGTCCGTGATAACCGCTGCCAAATCCGGCGACAAATACACCGTCGGCGCCGCCTCGAGAGAGGACCCGATGACTTTGGCGGTGCGCTGTTCTTCCAACGCGCCCGTCACCACACGACGCACCGCGCGCACCGTTTCTGACCGCGCCGCCAGCGCATCGTCGCGCCACGCGGACGGCGTATCCGGGAAATCAACCAGATGCACTGATGTGTCCGGCCCGTTCCGCTCCAGCCAGACCTCTTCCATCGTGAAGGTCAGGATTGGGGCCAGCCACGTGGTCAGGCGCGCATAAAGCGCATCCAACACCGTCAACGCTGCGCGCTGGCGGTCGGTGTCACCATCACAATACAGCGCGTCCTTGCGGATATCAAAATAGAACGAGCTGAGATCAAGCGTTGCAAAGTCAAAGATCGCACGGAACACGCCTTGGAAATCGTAACGCGCATAGCCCTCACGCACGACACCATCCAGCACCGCCAGTTTGTGCAGGATCAGCTGTTCCAGCTCAGGCATATCATCGCGCGCCACGGCCTTGGACGCATCAAAATCCGCCAATGACCCCAGCATAAACCGGACCGTGTTGCGAAGGCGGCGATAACTATCCGCCACGCCTTTCAGGATTTCATCCCCGATGCGGAGATCGACAGTATAATCCGCCTGCGCCACCCAAAGACGCAAAATATCCGCACCGTACTGCTGCACAACCTTTTCAGGCGCGACAGTATTGCCCACGGATTTGGACATCTTCATGCCCTTCTCATCGAGCGTAAATCCGTGCGTCAAAACTCCACGATACGGCGCGCGACCCATCGTGCCACAGCCCTGCAACATGGATGAATGGAACCAGCCGCGATGCTGATCGGTGCCCTCAAGATACAAATCAGCAAGGCCATCTTCGGACCCATCGGTCCGGTCGCGCAAGGTGAACGCATGGGTCGACCCGCTATCAAACCACACATCCAGAATGTCCATGACCTGATCATAGGCGTCATGGTCGTGATCATTGCCCAAGAACCGCGCCTTCGCACCGTCCTTGTACCACGCATCCGCGCCTTCGGCCTCAAAAGCCTCCAGAACCCGCGCGTTCACCGCTTCGTCGCGCAGCAGGTAATCCGCATCTGTCGGCGCAGCCCCTTTTTTGGTGAAACAGGTCAACGGCACGCCCCACGCGCGTTGACGCGACAGCACCCAATCGGGCCGCGCTTCGATCATGGAATACAACCGGTTGCGCCCCTTTTGCGGCGTCCACGTCACCAGTTCATCGATGCTGCGCAACGCGCGTTCACGGATCGTGGTGCCATAGGTGTCCTGCCCGTCGCCCACGGCCTTATCGACAGCGGCAAACCACTGCGGCGTGTTGCGATAGATGATCGGAGCCTTCGAACGCCAGGAATGCGGATAGCTGTGCTTGATCTTGCCACGTGCCAACAACCCGCCCACTTCGGCCAATTTGGACATGACAGCCCCGTTCGCATCGCCCTCCCAATCGCCCTTCTTGGCCTTGGCGCGTAGAATGCGTTTGCCGCCAAAAAACGGCAGGTCTTCGCGAAACGACCCGTCATCCATGACGTTGTAGGTGATCACATCGGCCAACATCCCGAGATCGCGATAAAGCTCGAATTCCTCCATCCCGTGGGACGGCGCGCAATGCACAAATCCGGTGCCTTCCTCATCCGTGACAAAATCGGCAGCACGGAAATCACGCGGATCATCCCATTCGCCATTCGCGCCCTCAGCCCCGGCCAAGGGGTGCTGCAACGACAAACCAGCCAGTTCATCGCTCGGTACATCGCGCACCCGCGTCCACTGATCGTCCTCAAGCCGCGCCTTGGCAAACACGTCCGCCGCCAGCTTATCAGCAAGCAAGAACCGCTCACCAACGTCGGCCCAGCATTCATCAGGCGTCGCTGTGACTTCGTAAAGCCCGTAGGAATAATCGGCACCATAGACGACCGCTTTGTTTGACGGAATCGTCCAAGGCGTCGTCGTCCAGATCACAACCTTTGCGCCAGCAAGATCACTCACCGCCTGCACAGCGCCGGTCGCATCTTCGCTGTCAACAACAGGCGTATCGACACTTTCAAGAACACGGAACTTCACCCAGATCGTGAACGAGTGCTTGTCATGATACTCAACCTCGGCCTCCGCCAGCGCGGTTTCCTCCGTCGGCGACCACATCACAGGCTTTGACCCTTGATACAGCGTGCCCGTCATCAGGAATTTCTGGAATTCTTCGGCGATCACCCGTTCGGCATGGAAATTCATCGTCAGATACGGATCGGCCCAATTGCCGGTGATCCCCAACCGCTTGAATTCCTCGCGCTGGATATCAACCCATCCGGCGGCAAAATCGCGGCACTCCTGACGGAACTCCACCACATCCACGGCGTCCTTATCCAGACCTTTTTCGCGGTATTTCTCTTCGATCTTCCACTCGATCGGCAGACCGTGACAATCCCACCCGGGGATATAACGCGCATCGCGCCCCATCATCTGCTGGGACCGCACGACCATGTCTTTCAGGATCTTGTTCAGCGCATGGCCAATGTGCAAATGCCCGTTGGCATAGGGCGGGCCATCATGCAGCGTGAACGGCTGGCGTGTCTCTGCCTTGGCCTTGTCACGCAACTGTCCATAGACATCCATATCCGCCCAGCGCGCAAGCCATTCGGGTTCACGCTTGGGCAATCCCGCCCGCATGGGAAATTCGGTCTTTGGCAGGTTCAGGGTATGTTTATAGTCGATCGTATCGGTCTTATCGGCGCACATTTTGGGCGTCCTTCGGATAGGTAAAATTGGGGTAAGTTCGGGCGGCGCGGATCACTCAGACACCTTTTGGTCCGACGTGTGGGGGTCACAACGTCGGGGATATAATTCGAATAATCTGACACGCGGTATAGGTCATACCGCGCTTATAGGCCCGCACGCCCCTGCGGTAAAGTGCGCCATTGGGCCCAACACACCTTGCGACGGACCTGCGCAAATCTCATACCCCACCTGGACGAGTGACAAAGGACCATCACGACATGCGCATCGCAATCATCGGCGCGGGCATTGGCGGGCTAACCGCAGCAAGCCTGCTGGCCGACCAAGGCCACGACATCACCCTGTTTGATCAATTCGACAGCCCCAAACCCGTCGGGTCCGGCCTTGTGATCCAACCCGTCGGCCAACAGGTTCTGGCGCAAATCGGGGCCCTTGATCGCGCGCTGCTGCTCGGAAACCGCGTGACCCACATGCTGGGGCTTGAGGCCGCAACACACCGCCGCGTCCTTGATGTGCGCTATGATCTGCATGACGCTAGCGCCTTCGGGTTGGCGATCCACCGCGCCGCGCTGTTTGACGCACTTTGGCAGGCCATGCAGCTGCGCACAGGCATCACACTGGTCTGCAACGCCGCCATTCAATCCGTGCGCCAAGACGATGACACCGCCGAAGTGTTCACAACCACGAATGACGTTCACGGCCCGTTCGAACTGGTCGTCGACAGCGCGGGCGCCGGATCGCCCCTGTCCCCGATTGCAGCCAAACCCCTGCCCTACGGCGCGATTTGGGGCACGGTGGATTGGCCTCAAACAGATATTCCCAAACACCACCTCAGCCAACGCTACCTCAAGGCCTCCAACATGATCGGCGCACTGCCCATCGGTGAAATCCCCGGCCAAAAGGGGTTTAAGGCCGCAGTCTTCTGGTCCCTTCCCCAAGGGGATCACGACAAATGGCTGGACGTAGGTCTGGACGCCTGGAAATCAGAGGCCACGGCCCTGTGGCCCGCGCTCGCGCCCTTCACGGATCAAATCACCGATGCGTCCCAAATGACGATGGCACGTTATAGCCATGGCACGTTATCCAAACCCTACAACAACCGCCTTGTGCATATCGGTGACGCCGCGCATCGTGCCTCTCCACAACTCGGCCAAGGGGCGAACATGGCCCTACTGGATGCACTGGCCTTGGCGCGCGCCCTGCACACCAAAATCTATCAAGCGATGTCATGGGCCTTCACGCCGATGTATCAATCCGACAGCGCACTGCTTCCGCTTATCCGCGACCGCGCCTTGTTTCCCGCCAGCCAGATCTGGCCGGCCCCCCGCATACTCACCAGCCTTGTCTGCGGAACGATGGTGTCTCCGATAAAAGGGCTCTGACCCCTCTTTGGTTTTCAAATATCCCGGGGGCGCGCAGCGCGGGGCAGCGCCCCTGTGCCCTAACGCCCCTCACAAACGAAAAAGGGCCACCAAGCGGCAGCCCCCATCAAACCAAAAATCGCGTGCGGCGCAGCCGCTCCGCTTACTTCCCCTCAAGCGCCTCGATGCGCGCCAGCAGGGATGCGTTCTCTTCGCGGGCTTTCTGGGCCATCGTGCGCACCGCCTCGAATTCCTCGCGGGTCACGAAATCACGGTCAGCCAGCCAGCGGTCCACCATCGATGACATCGCCGTCTGCGCCTCGTCCTTGGCACCTTGGGCCACGCCCATGGCGTTGGTCATCAGTTGGGAAATGTCGTCAAAGACTTTGTTGCGCGTTTGCATGGGGTTTCTCCTATTACTTGCCCTTATATGGGCCTGACCCCGCCGCGAAACAACCCTGCATCTGGTTGACATCGTCGCACCCTGCGTCACAACAGGGCCTATGTTAGCCGCCATTCCCTTCCCCGATATTTCGCCGGTGATTTTCACCCTGACGCTGTTTGGCTTTTCGTTCGCGCTGCGCTGGTATGCCATGGGCTATATCGTGGGCATCGTGATCGGCTGGTGGATCGCGACCCAAGCCTGCAAACGCCTAACACTGTGGCGCGACGACACGCCCCCCCTGACACGCGACCAGATCGAAGACCTGCTGACGTGGGTCATCATCGGCGTCATCGCGGGCGGGCGGTTCGGCTATGTTTTGTTTTACGGCGACGGCCAGTTCGTCGAAAACCCTGCCGCGATCTTTCGCATTTGGGATGGCGGCATGTCCTTTCATGGCGGCTTTCTTGGTGTCTGCGTTGCCACATTCGCCTGCGCGCGCCGCTACGGGGCCGCTTTGGGGGATGTCGCCAATATCCTCGCGCTCACCGCGACGCCCGCCATTTTGCTCGTGCGTGTTGCGAACTTTATCAACGCCGAACTCTGGGGGCGCGCGACGGACCTGCCTTGGGGCGTCAAATTTCCGTCCATGTGCGCTGATCCCGCCCGCCAGCTGTGCACCACAGTGGGTGAGTGGTTCTATTACGGCGACGAACCGGCCCGCCACCCCAGCCAACTCTATGAAGCCGGGCTCGAGGGCCTTCTTCTCGGCGCCATCATCATGTTCCTCGCCTTCAAACGCGGCTGGCTGAAAGGCCAATGGTCCCTCGTGGCGGTATTCCTGATCGGCTACGGCGCGGCGCGCTTTGCCATCGAATTCGTGCGCCAGCCTGATGCGCAATTCACATCCCCCACCAACCCGATCGGCTGGGCCTATGATTTCGGCACATGGGGCCTGACCCAAGGCCAAGCACTGTCGATCCCGATGATCCTGGCGGGCATCGCGCTGATCTATCTGACCCGCCGCAAAACATGACCACCCTGCGCGACCTCATGGCGGCGCGCATTGCTGCGAACGGGCCAATCACGCTGGCCGATTATATGGCAGAGGCGTTGATGCACCCGACGCTGGGCTACTACAGCACCCGCGATCCCCTTGGCGTGGCGGGGGATTTCACCACCGCGCCGGAAATCAGCCAGATGTTTGGTGAACTTATTGGGCTGTCGCTGGCACAAGCATGGATCGACCAAGGCCGCCCCACACCTTTCACACTGGCTGAACTCGGCCCCGGGCGCGGCACGTTGATGGCCGACATCCTGCGCGCCACGGCCAAAGTTACAGGCTTTGGCGATGCGGCCCACATCCACCTTGTGGAAACCTCGCCCGCTTTGCGCCAAGAACAGGCCAAACGCATCACCGCCACATGGCACGACGATGTGACGACCCTGCCCGACCAACCGCTGTTCCTTGTGGCCAATGAATTCTTTGACGCCTTACCGATCCGCCAATTCCACCGCGACCCGCAGGGCTGGTGCGAAGTCCAGATTGGCGCCGACATCACCGCAGGCCTGTCCGCGCCTGCGCCCATCGCCCTGCTGGATCATCGCCTGAACGACACGAAACCGGGCGACATCGTCGAACACTGCCCCGCCCTGCCCGCCATTATCCAAACCATCGCCACGCGCATCGCTGACCACGGCGGCACGGCGCTTATCCTTGATTACGGCGACTGGCGCTCGCTTGGGGATACCTTGCAAGCCTTGCAAGACCACGCGCCAACCGACCCGTTCGAAAACCCCGGCCACGCAGATCTGACCGCCCATGTCGATTTCGAAGCCATCGCCAATGCGGCATCCCCCGCCAAATTCACCCGCCTTGCGCCGCAGGGTGTCTTTCTGGAACGTCTCGGCATCACACAGCGCGCCCAGACCCTCGCGCAGGCCTTGTCCGGCGACCCCTTGGATCAGCACATAGCCGCCCACCGCCGCTTGACGCACCCCGAAGAAATGGGTTCCCTGTTCAAGGTAATGGGGCTCTATCCAGCAGCGGCCCCGCCGCCCGCAGGACTTGAACCATGACCCTAGAAATCATCACATCAGACGCCCTTACCCCCATTCGTCACGGGTTCTTTACCCGCCGTGGTGGCGCATCGTCTGGCATCTTTGCCGGGTTGAACTGCGGCATGGGCAGCACCGACCAACACGAGGCGGTGACGATCAACCGCACCCGTGTTGCTGACGCAATGGGCGTTCATCTGGATGCCTTGATGGGTGTGCACCAAATCCATTCCCCTGACGCAATCACCGTCACCACCCCCAACACGGACCGCCCAAAGGCCGACGCGCTTGTCACCAACTGCCCCGGCGTCGCGCTGTCTGTGCTTTCCGCCGATTGCCAGCCGGTTTTGTTTGCCGACACAAAGGCCAAAGTCATCGGCGCGGCCCATGCCGGATGGAAAGGCGCGCTTGGCGGGGTTCTGGAATCCACTCTTGATGCAATGGAGGCACTGGGCGCGACCCGTGAAAACATCCACGCCGTGATCGGCCCCTCCATCAGCCAATCCGCCTACGAAGTCGGGCCGGAGTTCTTTGAGGATTTCATCGCCCAAGACCAAAGCTTCGCGCGCTTCTTTGCCCAAGGCGACGGCGACAAATTCCAATTCGACCTGCCCGCCCTCGGGCTGCACCGCCTGCGCCAAGCGGGCGTTGGCCATGCGGAATGGACACGCCACTGCACCTACGCCGACGCGGACCGGTTCTATAGCTACCGCCGCGCGACCCATCACAAAGAAGCAGACTATGGCCGCCTGATTGCGGCGATCACATTGGGCCCAGCGGTTTGAACACCGCCTGATCTGGGCGCGAATGGGGCAACCATCGCCCCCACGTTGCCACAGTTTTTTCGAAACAATCCTATGCTCGGCACGCTGATTGTTGCCAAATCTTTAAATCTTGGGGGTTTTCGCGTCCGCACCGCCAATTAAGCCGCGCCACAATCCTTGCGCACATCGCGCAAAATTTCTTTCAAAATTTACAAACCAGTCAAACTCATGCCGCTTTGCAACGTCATCTTAACCCTATCGAGCAAGAAGACAGACATGAGGAAAAACCGATGACAAAGACACCACGCTGGATCCAGTCCGCCATCGACGAGACTGAAAACGTAACAACCAAGATGCCTTGGGAACGCGGTCTGCGCCGCCAAGCCTTCATCGCGAGCCGTCGCGCTGTTGCCGCTTTGGCCGAAGCCCCCCGCACCCTGCGTCCGGCCGCTTAACCACGCGCCACACCACGACCTCCCTGCTGGCACCTCCCTCCAGCACATAAAATCGCCGCCCCCGTTTGCATTCCAGGGGCGGCGATTCTCGTTTCAGGGACATTTTTGATTGCCGTTGCGCCCCAATTATGGCGGCAGCGTTTTCAAATCGGGAACAATCCGCCGCGTCCGGCGTAGATTGATCCGCCATTTACAGAAAATACCGGAATTGTTTGACGAAATGCGGCCACATCCGCCACATTCATCCCAACGCAACGCTCCTCAGATGTTGTTGGCGGGGGCCAACAGATGATGTGACCAACCAAATCGGTGATCGCATGACCTACACGACCCCCCCTACCACCGCTGGCCTCGCGGTGGGACGAAATTCAGACCCGGTAGCCTCCTCAGCCCGGTTCACTCAGCGAGACGGACGACCTCAGCGCGCACAGCCTCTTATGCGCCGATACGAGGTCGTCCATCTGCTTTCCAATGGCGACATTGACGACTTCACCCGCATCGCACCGGCGCACCGCGCCTTCGAAGACAGCTTTGGCGCCTTGGCGCGCGGCGCGCTTCTGAAGACGGATCGCGGCATGGTCGCCGTCGAAGACATCCTGCCCGGTGATCAGGTCAAAACCGTCACGAACGATTTTCAAACCGTGCATTGGCGCGGCGCAATGACCTTGGTGCCAAATGCAGCCGGCCAAGACCCGCGCATGGGCAAACTCACCCGCTTTTCCGCCGACTCCCTTGGGATTGGCCGCCCGATGCCCGACCTGCTGCTCGGCCCGTCCGCGCGTCTTTACCACCGCTCCCCGACATTGCAGCGCGTCACCGGACATGCCGCCGCCTTCGTCCCTGCGTCGGATTTCATCGACGGCGTGAACATCGTCGAAGTCCAACCGCAGACCCCTGTGCAGGTCTTCCAGCTTGGGTTTACCAATCACGAACGGATCGTTGCCAACGGCGTCGAAGTCGACAGCCACAACCCCGGCGCGCGCCATGAACTGGGCCTGCGCGGTGAAATGCTGGATCTGTATATGGGATTGTTCCCGCACATGCAGCGGATCGAAGATTTCGGAATGCTGATGCACCCGCGCCTGTCGATGCATGATCTGGATTTCGGGATCGTCGCGTAAAAACCGCGCGCTTAGGCGTCCCGCTTTAGCCGTTCTTCCAACACGTCAAACGGCACGCCGGGGTCATCCTTGGCCCCGCGAATAACCAATGACGTCTTAACGCTGGCCACATTGTCCGCGCTCGTCAGCTGTTCTGTCAGGAAATTCTGGAAGGTGCGCAAATCCGGTGCCACGCATTTGAGCACAAAATCGACCTCGCCGTTCAGCATGTGACACTCGCGCACCAGCGGCCATCCCTGACATTTTGCCTCGAACGCGGCCAGATCGACCTCCGCCTGGCTGACCAGCCCGACCATCGCAAACACCTGAACCTCAAAACCAAGTTCACGCGCGTTTACGTCTGCATGATAGCCGCGAATGAACCCCTGTTCTTCCAACGTGCGCACGCGGCGCAAACACGGCGGCGCAGAAATACCGACCCGTTTGGCCAGTTCCACGTTCGTCATCCGCCCGTCCGCCTGCAATTCGGCAAGGATCATCCGGTCGATATCGTCTAGCTTCTGTCCTGGCATCGTTGCGCGCATCCCCTGTTGGCTGTCGCGATTCATACGTCAGGTGCTGCGCGGGCGCAACAATGTTTCACGTTCGGGCAATATTCCTTCTCCTCATCACAGGGACGCGACACCCCTTTTCCCTGCCCGCCAGGGTGCGTATATCACACTCAACGCAGACCTGATCCTTGGGGGATTCTGACATGACCGAAACACGCAAAACCAAAGTTCTGATCATCGGCTCCGGCCCCGCGGGTTACACCGCTGGCGTTTACGCATCCCGCGCCATGCTGAACCCGATCCTTGTGCAAGGGATCGAACCGGGCGGGCAGCTGACCACCACCACCGAGGTCGAAAACTGGCCCGGCGACACCGACGTGCAAGGCCCCGATCTGATGATCCGCATGGAGGCCCACGCCCGCGCCATGGGCTGCGAAATTATCGGTGACATCATTTCCTCGGTCGACTTTTCCAAACGCCCCTTCGTGTGCCAATCCGACAGCGGCACCGTCTATGAGGCCGACGCGATCATCCTCGCGACGGGTGCGCGCGCCAAATGGCTCGGTCTTGAAAGCGAAGAGAAATTCAAAGGCTTCGGCGTGTCAGCCTGCGCCACCTGTGACGGCTTTTTCTATCGCGGTCAGGAAATCGTCGTCGTGGGCGGCGGCAACACGGCCGTAGAAGAGGCCCTGTTCCTCACCAACTTCGCATCCAAAGTCACCTTGGTCCACCGCCGCGATGAATTGCGCGCAGAGGCGATCCTGATTGACCGGTTGATGAAAAACCCCAAAATCGAACCCCTTTGGGATCACCAGTTGGATGAAGTTTACGGCGGCGACAGCCCGCTTGGCGTCGAAGGTATCAAAGTAAAACACGTCAAAACCGGCGAAATCACAGACATTCCAGCCAAGGGCGTGTTCATTGCCATCGGCCATGCCCCTGCGAACGAATTGGTCAAAGACGTGCTTGAAACGCACATGGGCGGCTATGTCGTGACCAAACCGGACAGCACCGAAACATCCATCCCCGGCGTGTTTGCTGCGGGCGATTTGACGGACTTCAAATATCGTCAGGCCGTGACATCCGCAGGCATGGGTTGCATGGCCGCGCTTGAGGCGGAACGCTGGCTGGCAGAAAACGACGACTAGGGCATCCCCGGTTTCGAAAGGCTCGGCGATGAGCAAATGAGCCATCGTCGGCGCGCCCTTCCTCGCCCAAGGCCCACCGCCTTAAACCCATCGAAAATGGCGCCCCGTAACAGGGCGCCGTTTTTTGTTGCACTGCGGCATTAAGCGCCCGTTTACGGGGAAAATCCGCTAAAAACCGTCTTTTTGGCCACCAGCGCTTGAATTTAGCCACATTCCCGTTCTATCGCCCGCGTACACACTGACCAGTGCGGTTAGTCCGTCGCAAATAGTAGAGTGAAATTAAATGACCCCCAACCTCGCCCCGATCCCCGAATTGTTCGTCTCCTATGAGTCCGCACAAAAGCTGAAAGCAGAGGCCGGCGATCTTGTCAGCCACGACCTGACACCGCGCCAGATTTGCGATCTTGAACTGCTGATGAACGGCGGCTTCAACCCGCTCAAGGGTTTCCTGAGCGAGGAAGACTACGATGGCGTCGTCAAAAACATGCGCCTCGCGGATGGGTCCCTGTGGCCCATGCCGATCACTCTCGATGTGTCCGAAGATTTCGCCGCTGGCCTTGAAATCGGTCAGGACATCGCCCTGCGCGACCAAGAAGGCGTGATCCTCGCGACGATGACCGTCACCGACAATTGGACGCCGAACAAAGCGCTCGAGGCTGAAAAAGTCTTTGGTGCGGATGACGATGCGCACCCTGCGGTCAACTATCTGCACAACCAAGCTGGCAAAATCTATCTGGGCGGCCCCGTCACAGGCATCCAGCAACCGGTGCACTACGATTTCCGCGCCAAGCGCAACACGCCCAACGAATTGCGCGCCTATTTCCGCAAAATGGGCTGGCGCAAAGTGGTCGCGTTCCAAACACGCAACCCGCTGCACCGCGCCCACCAGGAACTGACATTCCGCGCCGCCCGCGAAGCACAGGCCAACCTGCTGATCCACCCTGTTGTCGGCCTCACCAAACCCGGTGACGTTGATCACTTTACCCGTGTGCGCTGCTACGAAGCGGTTCTCGACAAATACCCGCAGTCCACAACCTCCATGTCCCTGCTGAACCTCGCCATGCGTATGGCTGGCCCACGCGAAGCTGTGTGGCACGGTCTGATCCGCAAAAACCACGGCTGCACGCACTTCATCGTTGGCCGCGACCACGCAGGCCCAGGTTCTAATTCCCAAGGTGAGGATTTCTACGGCCCTTATGATGCGCAGGATTTATTCCGCGAACATCAGGACGAAATGGGCATCGAAATGGTGGACTTCAAACACATGGTTTGGGTTCAGGAACGCGCCCAATACGAAGCCATCGATGAGATCGCGGACAAAGAAAACGTCACGATCCTCAACATCTCGGGCACAGAATTGCGCCGCCGTTTGTCCGAAGGTCTGGAAATCCCTGAATGGTTTTCCTTCCCAGAAGTCGTCAAAGAACTGCGCCGCACGAAACCGCCACGCTCCAAACAGGGCTTTACGGTGTTTTTCACGGGCTTCTCAGGCTCTGGCAAATCCACAATCGCGAACGCATTGATGGTCAAACTGATGGAAATGGGTGGTCGTCCGGTCACGCTTCTGGATGGTGACATCGTGCGTAAAAACCTGTCCTCGGAACTTGGTTTCAGCAAAGAACACCGCGATCTCAACATTCGCCGCATCGGTTACGTTGCATCCGAGATTACCAAGAACGGCGGCATCGCAATTTGTGCACCCATCGCGCCCTACGCCACAACTCGGCGCGCCGTGCGTGAAGACGTCGAAGATTTTGGCGCCTTCGTCGAAGTCCACGTCGCCACCTCAATCGAGGAATGTGAACGCCGTGACCGCAAAGGCCTTTATAAGCTCGCGCGCGAAGGCAAGATCAAGGAATTCACAGGTATTTCAGACCCCTACGATGTGCCCGCCGACCCTGAACTTTCGGTTGAAACCGAAAACGTCGACGTCGACAACTGCGCCCATCAGGTGATTTTGAAACTCGAAAGCATGGGATTGATCGCCGCGGAATAAACCGCCCGCATCCCGACAAATCAAAAGGCGCAGGTGTCACACCCTGCGCCTTTCTCTATATTCAGACGGCCACAATGCCCTAAATCCCGCAGGGCTGCGCCCGTCAGATAATCTCGTCTTCATCAAACAGCGGTGAATTTTCCAGCTGGTTTGCGATGTCTTCAACCGCTTGCGCCGGATCGTCGTGGCGCACATCCGCGATGTGAAACACCGCGTCGCCTTCGTTCACCACCGGCATCACAGCGCGGCCAATGATAATCCCATCAGACGGCGCCACCATATCGACGTCCTGCTCTCCGAACGGATCCGACACCGACGCGATAACCTCGCCTTCTTCCACCACATCACCATCCCCGCGATAGGTGCGCAACAATCCCCCCGTGGGCGCGCGCAGCCATTTGCTGGATTGGCACAACAGCGGCTGAACCTTCGCCTTGGCAATCCCCTTGGCGGGCAGCATATCCATGGATCGCAGCACGCGCAAAATTCCGGCAACACCCGCACGCGCGGCCATTTCATCAAACCGCAGCCCCTCGCCGGCCTCATACAACAACACGTCGACGCCCGCCTCTGCGGCTTCGGCGCGCAATGATCCTTCGCGCAGACCAGACGTTAAAATCACAGGCGCGCCAAACACTTTGGCCAGCGCCATCACCCGATCATTGCCCGCACTCACGCGCACTTGCGGCAGGTTCGTGCGGTGGATCGCGGCCGAATGCAGATCAATCCCAAGATCACAGCGCTTCACCACCTGATCCAGAAAAATCCCCGCCAATCGCGATGCCAGCGATCCCTGCGATGATCCCGGAAATGATCGATTCAAATCACGCCGATCCGGCAAATATCGTGACCGGTTGTGAAACCCGAAAGCATTCACAATCGGCACAACCATCAGCGTGCCACGCAACCCGTTCAACAAATCTGACTGTAGAAAGCGGCGCACAATCTCAACGCCCATGACCTCGTCACCATGCACCGCCGCGCTGACAAAAACCGTCGGCCCCGCCTTTTTGCCATGGATCACATGGACCCGCAGCGACACCGGCGTGTGGTCAGACAACGTAGAAACAGGCAGGTCAACCGTGCGGCGCGTGCCGCCGTCTATGGTTTGTCCGGCAAATTCGAATGGCTTGCGATTGGGCATGATGCGTCCTTTGGCTCAATCGCCAATGACGTCAAAACCCCAACAAAAGCAAGCGTTAATGGACGGTGACAGGCCGCATGTCGTTCTGACGCGCCAGCATAAATGCCATTCTGCGATCCGCGACCAGCGCCAATTGCTGCCCGTCGCTGTCATGCACTGCAAACAGCTGCTCGCGCCCCTCGGCGGCCTCCTGCACATCATCGGGCAGGTCGGCGACATCCACAGATTTCACGTAAACAACGCGGTCCCCGACGTCGGCAAAATTGAATTTCGTATCCATGTCTTAGCCCTTCCTGATGTTGATGGTCTGCACGACGCTATCGGGCACCGCGCGGGTTAAATCGACGTGAAGCAATCCGTTTTCCATGATTGCCTCACCCACATCCACGCCTTCTGCCAGCACGAAAGACCGCTGGAATTGACGCGCCGCAATGCCACGATGCAAAAACACGCGGCCCTCGCTGTCATCGCTTTGTCGCCCGCGGATCACCAGCTGGTTGTCCTCAACCGTGATGGCCAGATCGCCCTCGGCAAATCCGGCCACAGCCAGCGTAATGCGGTACGACGTCGCCGACGCCTGTTCAATATTGTAGGGCGGATAGCCGTCATTGCCAGATTTGGCGGTCCGTTCGACCAGCCGTTCCAGCTCTTCAAAGCCAAGAAGGAACGGATGCGTTCCAAGGGTCAGTTTGCTCATACGACACGTCCTTTTACGTTAAGCGACATCTCAAACACGGCCCCGCTGTCGGCAACCGCATGTGTTAAATATGGGGCCACACCCCCGCCAGCGCAAGGTTTTGGACCAATCGAATTTGACGC
The DNA here is from genome assembly GCF_021532615.1 of Octadecabacter dasysiphoniae. GTDB lineage: Bacteria > Pseudomonadota > Alphaproteobacteria > Rhodobacterales > Rhodobacteraceae > Octadecabacter > Octadecabacter dasysiphoniae. Next base: position 320,308 of record NZ_JAKGAQ010000001.1, on the reverse strand, counting down.
GGTTTTCCTTTTGAGAATGAAGGGTTTGCGTCTACCCTGTCCCTTCTTGGCCCCAACAGCGGAATCACCATGAACAGCTCTGCCCGAATGGAACAGCTCGAGGTTCTGCGCATCCAACTGGGTGTTTTGCGACAAGAACACCGTGATCTGGATGATGCAATCCATGCCCTTCAGGCGTCCGGCACCGCTGATATGCTCACCGTGAAACGCCTGAAAAAGCAGAAACTGGCGCTGAAAGACAAAATCGCAGTCCTCGAAGACCGCGTGACACCGGACATTATCGCCTGACCTCTGGCCAGCAATCATCGCCTGATTGCGCTCCTGTGGTGGCCCGTTATAAAGCCCCTTTAACGGTATAAGGCGCACACCAATGACCCCATCCGTCGGAATTATCATGGGCAGCCAGTCCGATTGGGCCACCATGCGCGAAGCGGCGACGCTTCTGGATGAACTGGGCATCACCTATGAGGCCAAAATCGTCTCGGCCCACCGCACGCCGGACCGCCTTTGGGATTACGGCAAAACCGCCGCCGATCGCGGCCTCCAAGTGATCATCGCAGGTGCGGGTGGTGCGGCGCATCTGCCCGGCATGATGGCCTCCAAAACCCGTATCCCCGTGGTCGGTGTCCCCGTTCAAACCAAGGCGCTGTCAGGCGTCGACAGCCTTTATTCCATCGTACAAATGCCCAAAGGCTTCCCCGTCGCGACAATGGCGATCGGATCGGCGGGTGCGGCCAACGCCGCGCTGATGGCCGCCGGTATCCTCGCCCTGCAAGATCCCGATCTGGCCGACCGGCTGGACGCATGGCGCGATGCCCTCTCCGCCTCCATTCCAGAAAGCCCGAGCGATGACTGATCCCCTCAAAACAGGCGCAACCATCGGCATCCTGGGCGGCGGGCAATTGGGCCGCATGCTCTCAGTCGCGGCCTCCCGCCTCGGCTTCAAAACCTGCATCTTTGAACCGGGCAGCGATTGCCCCGCCTCCCACGTCGCCAACTACCATTTCAAGGCCGACTACAACGACACCGACGCGCTGACAAAATTCGCCAACGCCTGTGACGTCATCACGTTTGAATTCGAAAACATCCCGACAGAGGCCCTCGACGTAATCGAAGCCCTCGCCCCGATCCACCCGAACCGCGACGCCCTCGCCACCTCACAAGACCGCTTTCTGGAAAAGAATTTCCTCACCCGCATCGGCCTGCAAACCGCGCCCTACGCAGCCGTGGACAACGCCGAAATGCTGGAACAGGCGATTGACCAGATCGGCACCCCCGCCATCCTGAAAACCCGCCGCCTCGGCTATGACGGCAAAGGCCAAAGCCGCCTGATGTCGCCAGATGATGCACCCCAAGCACTCAGCGATATGGCGGGCCAACAGGCGGTCCTCGAAGGCTTTATCGATTTCAGCGTTGAGGTCTCGGTCATCGGAACGCGCAGCGCCGACGGTGCGATTTCGTGCTTTGACCCCGGTGAAAACGTCCACCGCGACGGGATTTTGCACACAACAACCGTGCCCGCGAAACTCACCCCGTCCCAACGCACCGACGCCGTTCTACTGACGGCCAACATCCTGAATGCACTGGATTATGTCGGCACGATGGGCGTCGAACTCTTCGTCACCTCGCACGGCTTGATCGTCAACGAAATCGCTCCGCGCGTGCACAACTCCGGCCACTGGACCCAAGCAGGCTGCGCTGTCGATCAATTTGAACAACACATCCGCGCCATCGCCGGCTGGCCCTTGGGCGACGGGTCGCGTCATTCCAACGTGGTGATGGAAAACCTGATCGGCAATGATGTAAACCGCCTGCCCGACATCGCCAAGACCAACACGGCGATCCACCTCTACGGCAAAGCCGACGCCAAACCGGGGCGCAAAATGGGCCACATCAACACCGTCACCGGCCCCGCGTCCTAAACCCCGTCTTTGGTTTTCAAATATCCCGGGGGGAGTCCGCAGGACGGGGGGCTGGCCCCCCTGCCCCGCTCGCGGCACGCGCAAACCTTACTGTAGCCCGAACATGACCCCGCCCATGGTCAGGCCACGGTCAAACGCACCCTCGCTCAAAAACGCCATCACCTGACGCATCACCAACGGATTGTTCATCATAAACGTATGGGTCACAGGCAGCGTGATGTGGTCGTTCATCCCCCCAAGCCGCGTGCTCGCCACGCTGACTTTCCCGTCATCCGCCCCGTCAATCAGGCTGGAATAATAGGCATTCAACGTCCGGTCTCCGGCGACAATGCCCAGCTCGATGTCCGGCCACGGCAGGCTTAGCGGCGCGCCCGCATCCTTCACCTCATCAGTGCCGAGCTCCATTCCGGCAGGCCCGTTGATCCACTCGAACGGTTCCAGAACGCCCAATATATCAACCAGTTGCGACCCATCGTTGGGCGGCCCTAACATCACCACGCGGCCCATCATCTCGGGCCGTGCATCCGCCAGATACACCCGCGCCAGAATGCCGCCCATAGAATGTGTCACGAAATGCACCCGCCGGTTGCCACAGGCCGCCACCGCTTGCGGCACATTTTCCGCGACCAATGTTTCAATATCCGCGCTCGTGGACGGATAGCTGTTGTTCACAACGACATAGCCCTCAAGTTCCAGCAGCTTTTGCAGCGGGAAAAATGATGTCTCTGTGCGCGCCAAACCATGCAGCAGCACCACGCAGTCCTCTGCGGCGGCGGCCAGCGGGGTGAATAACAACCAAAGGGCAACAAAAATCCGTTTCATATCCCCAACATAGGCCCCTGCGCACAAATGATAAGGTCTGGCTTGCCTGACTTTGCCCAAACCGCCAAGCTGCTCCAATGTCCCGAACCCCGTCCATTCGCATCGCGACCCGCGCCATCATCGTGCACAACGATCGTTTACTTCTGGTGAACGCCTACAAAGGGCGCGGTGATCTGTGGTGCGCACCGGGCGGCGGGGCCGAATTACATCAAAGCCTGCCCGAAAACCTTGCCCGCGAAGTGTTTGAGGAAACAGGCCTGACCATCAAAACCGGCGCGCCCTGCCTGCTGAACGAATTTCATGACCCGACCGGCGATTACCATCAGGTCGACGTGTTCTTTCGCTGCACCATCACAAACCCAGAACTCGATCCCGCATGGGAAGACCCCGAAGCGATTGTAACCCTGCGCAAATGGGCAACCCGCGCCGAAGTAGACGCGATGACAGTGCGTCCAAAATCCCTCGCCGCGGTGGCGTGGGGGGACGTCGGCGCGCCCGCCTATGATCCGCTCGAGGCGATCTTGAAATAGCAAAAAGGGCGGCCCGTCAGGACCGCCCTTCTTTGTTCTTGGGCAGATAGGGTTCAGAGTTCTCGGCATTTGCAAGCAAAGGCCTGTCACTCTGCACCCTGATCCAAAACGCGATGCGTTTTGAATTACATCATGCCGCCCATGCCGCCCATGTCGGGCATGCCGCCACCAGGTGCGCCGCCGTCTTTGGACGGTTTGTCAGCAACCATGGCTTCTGTTGTGATCAACAGACCAGCAACGGATGCCGCGTCTTGCAACGCTGTGCGGGACACTTTCGCAGGATCGATCACGCCGAACTTGAACATGTCGCCATATTCTTCTGTCTGCGCGTTGAAACCGAACGCTTTGTCATCGGATTCGCGGATTTTGCCAGCAACGACAGACCCGTCAACACCAGAGTTCTCAGCGATCTGGCGCAGCGGTGCTTCCAGTGCTTTACGAACAATGTTGATACCGATCGTCTGGTCAGCGTTTGCGCCTTCCAGATCAGCCAGTGATTTCGCAGCCTGCACAAGTGCAACACCACCACCAACAACAATACCTTCTTGAACCGCAGCGCGTGTCGCGTTCAGGGCGTCATCGACGCGGTCTTTACGCTCTTTCACTTCGATTTCGGACATGCCGCCAACGCGGATCACAGCAACACCGCCAGCCAGTTTGGCAACGCGTTCTTGCAGCTTCTCTTTGTCGTAGTCGGATGTTGTCTCTTCGATCTGGTTACGGATCTGTGTGACACGCGCTTCGATCTCGGCTTTTTCGCCTGCGCCATCAACGATTGTTGTTTCGTCTTTGGTGATCGCAACGCGCTTGGCAGAACCCAGCATGTCGATTGTGACGTTTTCCAGCTTCATGCCGAGGTCTTCTGCAATCACCTGACCACCGGTCAGAATTGCAATGTCCTGCAACATGGCTTTGCGACGGTCACCGAAACCAGGGGCCTTAACAGCAGCGATTTTCAGACCGCCACGCAGCTTGTTCACAACCAAAGTCGCCAGCGCTTCGCCTTCAACATCTTCTGCGATGATCAAAAGTGGCTTGCCGGACTGGATCACTGATTCAAGCAGTGGAACCATTGGCTGCAAAGAACCGAGCTTTTTCTCGTGAAGCAGGATGATCACGTCTTCCAGCTCTGTCGTCATTTTGTCAGGGTTGGTGACAAAGTAAGGCGACAGGTAGCCGCGGTCGAACTGCATGCCTTCAACAACATCGGTCTCTGTTTCCAGGCCTTTGTTCTCTTCGACAGTGATGACACCTTCGTTGCCAACACGCTGCATTGCGTCTGCGATCTGCTGACCGATTTCCGCTTCGCCGTTCGCTGAGATCGTGCCGACTTTTGCAACTTCGGCAGAATCCGCAACAGGGCGTGCAGCTGCGACAATGGATTCAACCACTTTGGTTGTCGCAAGGTCGATACCGCGCTTCAGATCCATTGGGTTCATGCCAGCAGCAACCGCTTTCATGCCTTCTTTGACGATGGCCTGGGCCAAAACTGTCGCGGTTGTTGTACCGTCGCCAGCTTCGTCGTTGGTGCGCGATGCAACTTCTTTGACCATCTGTGCGCCCATGTTTTCGAACTTGTCCTCAAGCTCGATCTCTTTGGCAACAGATACACCGTCTTTGGTGATGCGTGGTGCGCCAAAGGATTTCTCCAGCACAACGTTACGACCCTTTGGGCCAAGTGTGACTTTGACCGCATCCGCGAGGATGTTCACGCCGTTCAGCATGCGGTTACGGGCGTCGGTCCCGAATTTTACGTCTTTAGCAGCCATTGATTAGCTCCTTTTGAATTTCAGAATTTGATCAGGCGACTTAGGACAGGATGCCCATGATGTCGGATTCTTTCATCATCAACAGCTCTTCGCCGTCGATGGTGATTTCTGTGCCGGACCATTTGCCAAACAGCACATTGTCGCCGGGCTTAACAGCCATTGCGATCAGCTCGCCGCTGTCTTTGCGCAGGCCTTCGCCAACAGCGATAACTTCGCCCTCGGCTGGTTTTTCTTTGGCGGCGTCTGGGATGATCAGACCGCCAGCAGTCTTTTCTTCACCTTCGGTGCGGCGCACGACAACGCGGTCGTGAAGCGGAGTAAAAGCCATGATTACAGCTCCTTGCTTTGCATTTTCAATTTCTTAGCCCCGATTTGGGGCCATTAGCACTCACATCATGCGAGTGCCAGCAGCGGATAGGTAGGCAAGCCAAACCACTGAGTCAACACAGCACGAAAGAAATGTTGCACGTCCCGCCCGCAGAAGGGACACGCAGCGGGCAAATCCAGCCATTCAATAGCCCGCGAATGCGCGTTCTACGTCTGGCGTGGCTTTTATATGTGCGGCAATTCGGGCCTCGACGTCTTCGTCAACCGGACCAATGGGCCACAGGACCGTTTTGTCAGGATTGCCGCCAAAGCTCTTGTTGAGAACATATATGCCCTTGTCGCTGATCCAGAACTTGGCCAGCGGTTCAAAACACCGCCGGTTGATCCAGGATTCCTGCGCGATGAACTGGTGAAAAAACGTCCCCAGCCCCCCGACCGCAGCCAGCACCATCAGCCAGCCGGCCAACGCACCGTCCATTCCAAGCAGACGGGTCATAACCCCGACCAAAATCATCGGACCAAGGCCAACGGCCCCCGCCATAATGAACACCCGTTTGATCGTTTGGGCATTCTCCGCCTCACTGCTGCGCAGCAAAAGACGGCGCACAGGCATGATCGACCCCATTTCCAACCCCTCAAGCGCGATCGCAGCCTCAAGCGGGATTGCACCGTGTTTGTCAAAATGTTCGATGGTGTCGGGGGTCACGCGTTGCAGCGCCTGCAACATGTCTTTGTTGCCCTTCAACAGTTGGCGCAACGCCTCCTGCCATTTTTCGGCGGACACGGGATAGGTTGTTGGATCAACCGATTTGGCCCCGTCGATCCATTCCAGATAGGCCGCGATTGATGAAATTGATTCCGTATCCAGATCGATGACAATCTTGGTGTCACGTTCGACCGCCTCAATGTGGCTTTCCAGAATATCATGTTCCTGCGCCAGAATACGCTTTTCAAGAAACTTGCTGTAAATCAACTGATCCAGCGCGCCAAACGTCTTGGATTTGGGCAAGCCCAGTTTAACATTTTCAATATTCACCAAATTCAGCAACGGTATCCTCCGACTAATCCCTTTAATTTTAGATGGTTATGATTAGGTCAGTTTTCAACGTTGCCAGAACCCCAAAGGCCACGCGCAGCGCTGTGTTGCAAACAACCAGCCCGCGTCTATGGTCAGATGAAAACCCCATGAGGCCCCCGAATGTTGCGCATTTCCGCTTTTGTCTTAACGATCCTCGCCCCCGTGCCTGCCGCCGCGCAATGCGTGGGCCCGGGCTTTATCGATATGCTCTCGTCCGAAGATCAGGCCGCGCTTCAGGCCACCGCCGACGCGATACCGTTTGGCGAAGGCCTGTTCTGGCAGGCCAGCAAAGATGGCACCGACATCACGATCCTTGGCACGATGCACCTGCCCGACCCGCGCCATGACGCGCTGATGGCCCGCGCCCTGCCCCTGCTCGAATCCGCCGATATCATGCTCGTCGAAGCCACCCTCGAAGATCAAACCGACATGCAGGTTTTCATGGCCCGCAACCCCGACATCATGTCCATCACATCCGGTCCGGCCCTACCTGATTTGCTGGATGACGCCACATGGGCCGCCGTGCAAGACGCGGCATCAGCGCGCGGCATCCCCGGTTTCATGGCCGCCAAAATGGAACCCTGGTTCCTGACGTTGACGCTGTCGATCCCGCCCTGCGCGATGGCCTCCATGGCCAGCGGCGGCCTTGGCCTTGATGCGATGCTGATGACCGCCGCCAGCGCGAACAACATCCCCACCGCCCCGCTGGAACCGTGGGAAGACATGTTCGCCCTCATGGCGAGCGGCACACAGGAAGAACAAATCGAAGTCCTCGAAATGTCGCTGCTCGCGCCTGATCTACAGGACGCGATGATCACTGAATTGACAGACCGCTATTTCAGCGGCGAAACCGCAGTCGGCTGGTACATGGCCCGTTACGGGGTGCAGTTCATGCCCAACATAACGATGGAAGAATTCGAAGCCTCAATGGCCGAATTCGAAGACGCCCTGCTATGGGGGCGCAACCGCGCATGGATTCCAGTGATCGAAGACACGGCCGCCACCCATGACGACATCTTTATCGGCTTTGGCGCGGCCCATCTGATCGGCGAAGACGGCGTGCTGAACCTGCTTGCGCAAAACGGCTGGACGATCACCCCTCTTTAGACGTCGCCCCAATCCATCAGGCCCTTTTTGCCCGCCGCCGTCAGCCCGTACACGCCCCGTTCAACGCGAGTGAACCAGCCGTAATGATCATCCGCCATGATATTGCGCGCCACGGGCACCTCGGCCCATTCGGCAACCTTGGCCGCCTTGCTTGGCCCGTGCACCGCCAAAAACCGCGCGCATTTCACCGCGTCCTGACGATAGCCCGTCACGATGCCGTGGCGCGTGGCGCCGCCTTCGTTGGGGTCGCCCTCAAGACGATCAAACGCACGCAACAGCGACGTTTTCTTCTTTTTCAACTTCTTGGCAGAATACGGCCCCGGATCGGCCAGCGCCTCAACGAAACCATCGCGCGCCCGCACCGTCAAAACACCGAGGCCCAGCCTGCGCGCCAGCTTTACGTTGGATCGCAACGCCTTGCCCTTACCGCCCGCAGGCACGGCGACATATACATCATCCGTCACCGCCAGCCGCTCAATCCCTTGATGAAACAACGCCAGCGAAAACCCGAGCTTGAGTTCAACAATCACAACATCGCCCCCGCGCCGCCCCACGACATCCGCAGCCCCGACCTCCCCCTTCACGTCATAGCCCTGACGCTGAAGGTAGGCCTTCACGGGTGCGTATAAATCTGCTTCGCGTGCCTTGCTCATGGGCGCCACGCTATCAGTTTGGCGCGCCGATCCAAGCCACCAAACGCCCCCGACACATTGCGCGTCGGGGGCGCGTTGTTACCGCCCGCCTTGTCGACCGGGGAACTTCATGGGTCGTGCGGCCTGCGCCCCGCGTCCATGGCGCTCCAATCCTGACGGCGCACGCGCCTGTTTGGGGGCCACGGCACGGCGATTGGGGCGTGCCACAGGGGATTTGCCCGCAGCCTTGCGGGGGGATTTCGTTTTACGGGGCATGATGTGCCTCCTGATATAAATGGGAATGATGCAGCACGCAGCTGCGACGACGGTTAGCCGTGCATGTCCATTGTCAGGATACTCCTGTGAAAGTAGGGGCTGGCACGTGCGCGCAGCCAAAAGGGTTCAGTCGGATCAGATGAAAATGATCATCGGTCGGGCACTCCTCTACAGGCATCTATTCTACCCCAAACACCCCCCTCAGGTCAAACCAGCCATGCCAATTCGCAGGGGTGACACGCGGCCGGCACGCCCATATAAGGCGGCAAATCCAACCCTGATAGGCGTTTTTGCAATGACCACATTCGTTTTCGGCCACAAGGCCCCCGACACTGACTCTCTCGGCTCTGCCCTGATCTGGGCTTGGTATATGAATCACATGGGCGTGGATGCCTCGGCCAAATTGCTTGGCACCCCCAACACAGAAGCGGCCTTTGTCGCTGAGAAATGGGGCTTTGCGCAGCCTGACATTATCGCCGATGTGGCCGACGATCAGCCCTGCGTCATCGTGGACACCAACAACCCCGCCGAACTGCCCGCCAACATCAACGGCGCGGACGTCACCGCGATCATCGACCACCACAAACTGGTCGGCGGCCTTGAAACCAAAGGCCCGATCGATATCACAATTCGCCCGCTCGCGTGCACCGCGACGATCATGTACGACCTGATGGGCAATCACGCGGCCCACATGCCCGACGACATCAAGGGCCTGATGCTCAGCTGTATCCTGTCTGACACGCTGGCCTTCCGCTCCCCCACGACGACCGATCAGGACCGTGATCTGGCGGTGGCACTGGCCGCCCAACTCAACCTCGCGATCCCGGATTATTCGTCTGAAATGTTCGCTGCAAAATCCGACGTCTCCGCATTTTCGGACGCCGAATTGCTGCGCATGGACAGCAAAGAATTCACCGTTGACGGCACAGCCTTCCGCGTCTCCGTTCTGGAAACCACTGCTCCCGCAATCGTGCTGGACCGCAAAGCATCGATCATGGACTCCATGACAGCCGTCGCAACGGAAGACGGCGTTGATCAGGTGCTGTTGTTCGTGGTCGACATCCTCAACGAAGAGGCAACATTGCTGATCCCCAACGAGTTGACCAAGACCGTCGCCGAAAAATCTTTCGGCGTCACAGTGTCCGGCGACAACGTGGTTCTGCCCGGCATCATGAGCCGTAAGAAACAGATTATCCCATCCCTTAAGGTTTAATCGTTATATATCAGTATCTAAGGGCGTCCAACCTCGGCTTGGGCGCCCTTTTCCATACCACGACCCATACCAGAACCATACGCGACCCATACCCAAACCATACCCGCCCGAAAGGCCCGAAATGTCCCAGATCGTTAACACTTTCGCCGAAATTTCCGATCAGTATGACGTGGCATTCGTCGATCTTTGGGGCTGTATGCACAACGGAATTACCCCGTTTCAGGATGCCGTGGCGGCGATGAAATCCTACCGCGAACGCGGCGGCAAAGTGGTGCTGGTCACGAACTCCCCCCGTCCGTGGGACAGTGTTGCGCAGCAGCTTTTGGACATGGGAATGGACACCTGTTGGGACGCAATCGCAACCTCTGGCGACAGCGCCCGCGCCGCGATGTTTCGCGGTGCCGTCGGGTCCAAAGTCTATTTCATGGGCGAAACCCCGCGCGATGATGATTTCTTCAAACCCTTGAAAATCATCGAAAATCCCGTCGATATCCAAAAGGTCCCCTTGGCAGAGGCCGAAGGCATCGTTTGTTGCGGCCCCTTCGATACGCAGGCTGATCTTGACGTGAACCGCCCCGATTTCCTCTATGCGAAATCCAAGGGGCTGAAATTGCTGTGCGCCAACCCTGACATCATCGTGGATCGCGGCGAAATCCGCGAATGGTGCGCCGGCGCTTTGGCCGCGCTTTACACTGAAATGGGCGGTGAAAGCCTCTATTTCGGCAAACCCCACCCGCCCATCTACGACCTCGCCCGTCGTCGGTACGCCGCATTAACCGGTTCGCTATCCGATCCACGTATTATCGCCATCGGTGACGGGATTCGCACCGACATCCTTGGCGGCCAACAAGAAGACATCGACAGCCTATTTATTACCGGCGGATTGGCCGCATCAGAAACCAAAACCGATCAACAACCGGATCAAAATGCGCTAAACGCTTATATTGAAACGGAAAAAGTGACACCGACCTATGCCATCGGCTTTCTGCGATAAGGCAAGAATGCCTTGACTTATGCTGCGTCTGCAAAGTAATAAAGTTTCAACATAACCAATGTAGAAGTCTTTTTATTACCGAATGGATGATGGCATGCTCGACACAAACCCCAAGAACGACCTGCGCGGCACGATCTGTATCGAAGACATCGAAATCGGCATGTCGCGCTCTTTGCGCAAAATCATCACGGACCGCGACATTGAATTGTTCGCTGAAATTTCGACCGATCATAACCCTGTTCATCTGGATGACGACTACGCCCGCGACACCATTTTTGAAGGCCGCATCGCCCACGGGATGCTGACGGCGGGTCTTATCTCTGCGGTGATCGGCGAACAGCTCCCCGGTCACGGCACCGTCTACCTCGGTCAAAGCCTTAAATTCCTGGCCCCCGTGCGCCCCGGCGACATGGTAGAAGCCGTGGTAACCGTCACCGATATGGACATCGGCAAACGCAAAGTCACGATGGAAACCCACTGCGAAATCGACGGCAAAAAGGTTCTCAAAGGCGAAGCAATTGTGCTCGCTCCGTCGCGCAAATTCGACTGACTGCAAGGCTGGCTTGAACCTGCCGCGCGGGCGCGCTACGCAATCCCATGCGCATCATTCGAGACCCCGCCTTTATCGCTGACACTGACCGCGGCGCCGCTGCGGCCATCGGCAATTTCGATGGCGTTCACCTCGGCCATCAAGCCGTCATTGATCTGACCAAATCGGTGGCAAATGGCGCGCCCCTCGGCATTCTGACGTTTGAACCCCACCCACGCGATCACTTCGCACCAGACGCCCCGCCGTTCCGTTTGATGAACGCTGCCGCCAAGGCCAATCGCCTTGAAAAACTGGGCGTTGCACGCCTGTACGAGGTGCCGTTCAACGCCGCCCTCGCCGCGCTAACGCCCCGTGAATTTGCCCAAACCGTGATCAAGGATCGCCTCGGGTTGACCCATGTCGTCGTGGGGCAGGATTTCTGTTTCGGCAAGGATCGCGCGGGCAATGCAGACAATCTTAAGGATTTTGGTGCAGAAATGGGGTTCGACGTTACAATCGCCCCAATGCTCGCCACGACGGCCGGCAACGTGTCCTCAACCGCGATCCGCCAAGCGTTAACAGATGGCACCCCGCGCGCCGCCGCAGAGATGCTCGGCCATTGGCACCGCATCGATGGCCCCGTCATCAAAGGCGATCAACGCGGCCGTGATCTTGGCTATCCGACAGCCAATATGTCCATCGATGGTCTGCATCCGCCGAAATTCGGTGTCTACGCGGTCAAGGTTGACGTTTTGGAAGGCCCGCACAAAGGCAGCTACGATGGCGCGGCCTCTATCGGGGTGCGCCCGATGTTTGGCGTAAACACCCCCAACTGCGAAAGCTTTCTGTTTGATTTCGCAGGGGATTTATATGGAACCGAGATCAGCGTCGCCCTTGTCGAATACCTGCGCGGCGAAGAAAAATTCGATGGGTTGGACGCGCTGATCACCCAGATGGACGCCGACTGCGCCCGCGCACGGGACATCCTGAAAGATGTCTGATCCCATCAAACGCGACGACATCCGGCCTGAATTCTGGTCCAACGTTCCCCTGTCCAAAATGACCAAGACCGAATGGGAAGCCCTGTGCGACGGCTGCGGAAAATGCTGCCTGAATAAGCTGGAGGACGAGGACACCGGCGAGGTCGTGATGACCCGCGTGGCATGCAAATTGCTGGACGATTCCAGCTGCCATTGCGCGCTGTACCCGACGCGCCACCAACACGTGCCCGAATGCATCGTGCTGACCCCGAAAACAATCGAAGACAACATGTACTGGCTGCCCCAAACCTGCGCCTACCGCCTTGTATTTGAGGGCAAAAACCTATTCCACTGGCACCCGCTGATCAGTGGCACATCCCAATCTGTGCACGATGCGGGCGTGTCGGTTCAGGGCCTCACCATATCAGAGGCCTACACCCCCGAAGACGACTGGGAAGACCACATAATCGAGGAGCCACTGTAAATGTTTTTCGCCTCTGACAACTCAGGCCCGGCCCATCCAAACGTGATGGACGCCATGATGCGCGCCAACGAAGGATACCGCTTTGGCTACGGCGCGGATCCAGAAATGGACCGCGTGCGCGACATGATCCGCGACCTGTTCCAAGCCCCCGAGGCGGCCGTTTATCTGGTCGCGACAGGCACAGCGGCCAATTCAATCGCATTGGCGACGTTGTCCGAACCGTGGCAGACAATTTTCTGCACCAAGCTTGCGCATATCAACGAAGACGAATGCAACGCGCCAGAATTCTACAGCGGTGCAAAGCTGACGATGGTGAAAGACGAAAACGCGAAGATGACGCCGGACACCTTGCGCGCGGCAATGTCGGCTGAGGAAACCCGCGGCGTCCACGGGCCCCAACGCGGGCCCGTATCGATCACGCAAGTTACTGAAAAGGGGACAGTTTACACGCTGAAAGAACTGAAAGCCCTGACTGACGTGGCCAAAGAATTCGGCGTGGCAACCCATTTGGACGGCGCGCGTTTTGCCAATGCCATCGTCACGCTGGGCTGCACGCCTGCTGAAATGACGTGGAAGGCAGGCATTGATTGTGTCTGTTTTGGCGGCACCAAGAATGGTCTGATGGGGGTTGAGGCTGTCGTGTTTTTCGACCCGCAGCACGCCTGGGAATTTGAATTGCGCCGCAAACGCGGGGCGCATTTGTTTTCAAAACACCGCTACCTGTCCGCCCAGATGGAGGCTTACCTCACGGACAACCTGTGGCACAATCTAGCGACCCGCGCGAACGCGGCAGGGCAACGTCTGGCGGATGGTCTTCGCGGGTCAAACACGGTGACATTTCCCTATGAACCAGAGGCCAACCTGATGTTTTTTGAAGCGCCGCGCGCCTTGCACAAAAAGGTGCAAGCGGCGGGCGCGCAATACTATGTCATGGGATCGCTGGACGGGGACGACGACGAAATGGTCCTAGGCCGTCTTGTCTGTGATTGGTCCGTGGGGTCGGACGGCGTGGATGCATTCCTCGCCGCCCTGAAGTCTTAGAATTCGCCTGACAAATGGCGGTCCAGATCGTCCAGGCGGTCTTGGCCCCAGAACCGTTCATCCTTGTCGCTGATGAAGAACGGCGCGCCAAAGACGCCCTTGCTTACGGCCTCTTCCAGGTTGCGCGCGTAGGTGTCCGCGCCGACCATCAGGCCGGAATCGGCGAGCGACGGATCAAACCCCGTTTCTTCCAGACAGGCGCGGATCACGTCGTCTTCGGCGATGTTTTTATCGTCCGCCCAGCAGCTGCGTGTCAGCGCATTGATCAAACCACCAACATCGCCGCCGGCCTCTTGTGCCGCGATAATCGCGTAGGACGAGGGCGCGGGATTTGTCGGCCAATGCGCGGGCTTCATTGTGAACGGCAGACCCGTGACAATGGCGCGGCGGCGCATGTCTTGTAGGCGATATTCCTGACGGTTGATGTGGCGCTGGCCCGGTGGCAGCCCGCCCGTGCGTTCAAACAGCCCCATAATATCAAGGGGCTTATACGTGACCGTCGCACCGTGCTTTTTCGCAATTTCTTCGAACTGTGGGCCCGCCAAATAGGTAAACGGAGAAATCGTAGCGAAGTAGTAGTCGATATGTGCCATTTGGCCCCCTTAAATTGCGCTGTTTTGTTGGTGCGACCCTAAGGACGTGCTACCCCGTGTCAACGTCACGATTCTGTCAGAATGGACCCTGCCACATGCCAAACCTCATCGAACCTAAATTGATTTCCGGCAACGCGAACATGCCGCTCGCCAAAGCTGTTGCCAAAAGGATGTCGATGCATCGCGGCGTGAATGTCGGCCTTGTGGATGCACGGGTTGAACGGTTCAACGACGGTGAGATTTTTGTCGAAGTCTACGAAAATGTGCGCGGTGAGGATATGTATATCATCCAGCCCACGTCGAACCCTGCCAACGATAACCTGATGGAATTGTTGATTATTACGGACGCATTGCGCCGATCATCCGCGGATCGCATCACCGCCGTCATCCCCTATTTCGGATACGCCCGCCAGGATCGTCGATCCAAGGCCCGCACGCCGATCACTGCCAAACTGGTGGCGAACATGATGGTTGAGGCGGGCATCGAACGGGTCTTAACCCTCGATCTGCACGCCACCCAAATTCAGGGCTTCTTCGATATTCCCGTGGACAACCTGTACGCGTCGCCTGTTTTCGCGTTGGATGCGATGCACCACTTCAAAGGCCAGATGGACGAAGTCATGGTTGTGTCCCCTGACGTCGGCGGTGTGGCCCGCGCCCGTGACCTTGCCCAACGCATCGGCGCGCCCTTGTCGATTGTTGATAAACGCCGCGGCAAGCCCGGTGAGGTCGCTGAAATGACTGTTATCGGTGACGTCAAAGACCGCGTTTGCCTGATTGTGGACGACATCGTCGATACCGCTGGAACGCTGTGCAAGGCGGCCGAGGTTCTGATGGAACACGGCGCGAAAGAAGTTCATTCCTATATCACACACGGCGTTTTGTCCGGCCCCGCGATTGAACGGGTCAGCAAATCCGTGATGAAGAACCTTGTGATCACCGACACGATCCTGCCCACGCAAGCGGTCAAAGACTGTAAAAACATACGGATCGTCCCAACGGCCCCCATGTTCGCACAAGCGATCATGAACACGTGGAACGGTACATCGGTGTCATCGCTGTTTGATCACAACACGCTCCAGCCGATCTATGAAGGTATGTATTCAGGCCTGTAAGACCTAGTACAGATCCCATTCATCGGCCTGACGCAATTCACCCATCGCCTGCCATGCAACGCGGACGCGGGCAATTTTGCTGTCGCCCCATGTGCGAAACACGATCGCAAATCCGTCTTCGGTGATATCTTCGGCCTGCACATCCGCGCGGGCGTTTGAGGTGTTCGAAATATCAAACATCGAGAGATTGGCCTGCACCACTGGCAACCCGCGGAAGCTTTCGGAAAATTCAACGTGCGCACGGGTTTGGCGGGCGCCATCGCCCGTCCACATGACACCGTCATGTTCAAAGTCGGAAAATAGAACCACGTCCCCATGGTCCACCCCGATCAAGTGATTCCGCATCCGTTTCATGTCAATTCCCGCCGTCCAGCAACGACGTACCTTCGCTTGATCCCGTAACCATAATCTTAAATCGCGGCGGATTTAAGCCATGATCGGTTCAGGATTGTGCGGCCCCGCGCAAACGCAGGATCAATGGCACGATGGCGATGATTAGAACAGCACCGATCAGAAACGGCGCGCCGGGCAAGTAGACGCCTGTGTCATCCACGAAGATTTCAAACACGCCCGTCATGAACAGCGGCGCAAGGAACGCGGCGATGGACGCCAAGGATGCGATGACACCTTGCACAAGGCCTTGTTTGTCCTCGCCCACTAGATTGGCCGATATCGCCATCAGCAATGCAGGCACGAGGTCTGACAGGGCCGCAAAAATCAGCACGATCACCAACGCAGCAACGGTTGATATCAGGCCGAACCCGACAAAGCCGACCAACGCCGATGCGACGCCCAGCTGCAATGTTCGGTATTCGCCGATCCGTTTGATCAGCACGGGCATTAACCCGGCTTGCACCCCGGCCAGCATGACCCCGTACCCCGCCAAAGAGACGCCAATCAACAACGTCGACCAGCCAAACAGCTCTCGCGTGAAGAACGCCCAGAGGGTCGGATAGACCATATTTGCGAATTCAAAAATGAACAGGCACACGAGGGGGATCGCAAGGCCGGGCACCTTGAATGCCCCGATGATGGCTTTGAAAGGATTGAAATCCCGCACCGCAATGGGGCGGCGTTTTTCCTCTGCCAAGCTTTCAGGCAGGACGAATAGTCCGAACAGCACGTTCGCCGCAGACATGGCCGCTGCGATCCAGAACGGAGCGGTGATGTGCCATTCCGCAGCGATCCCCCCGATGGCGGGGCCAAGGACGAAACCGATGCCAAAGGCCGCGCCAACCATGCCAAATCGCGCGGCGCGTTCACCGGGGCTGGAGATATCCGCGATATAGGCTGTGGCCGTCGTGTAGGTCGCGCCCGCGATACCCGCAAGGATACGACCGATCAACAAAACCCAGAACACTTCGGCCATAGCCATGATGACGTAATCAATCGCGAGCACGGTGAGCGCTGCGATCAACACCGGTTTGCGCCCGTAGGCATCTGAAATACTGCCGATAATTGGCGCAAACAGAAACAACGCGCCGGCGTAGGACGCCATCAACACCCCACCCCAAAGCGCACCTTCGCCAGTGCTGCCCGCGCCCACACGATCCATAAGATCCGGCATAATCGGGAACACCAGACCGATACCGATGGCGTCAATCATGAGGGTGATGAGGATGAAAATATAGGCACGGTTTTGCATCCCCGCACGTGACGCTTTTGGGGGGCATGTGGCAAGTGCAAAAAAGGGTGGCATGGTGACACCCTTGTGTCAGCAGACATGGGTAATGCAGCCTGAAATGGCGTATTCTGACAGTTTTGCACCAAGTTCAAACGCCGGTTTGCATGGGCTGCGTCAGGTTTTTGAACAGATTTCGCGATAACCAGCATGTTTCGGCCCACAAAAATTCCGGATCGGGCTGGTGCACGCCGAACCGCGCGCGGCAGGTTTCATCGCGGGTCGACCTTCGGGTAATATCGGCGAAGGATACCCAAATGTGAGGCACGCCAGATGATCACACTTGTTTTCTCAGGAGAGTTCACCGCCGCCCGCCGCGCAGTTTTCGAACGCGCGGCCCAGCGTTGGGAAACGATCATAGAAACGCAGTTCGAACCAATCGAATTTGAGGGAACGGACATAACGGGCGTGCGCATTGACGCATCCATCGCGGATATCGATGGGCCAAGCGGCGTTTTGGGCCAAGCCGGACCAACCGTGCTGCGGCCCGGATCAGAACTGCCGCTGGTCGGGATCATGGAATTTGATCAAGCGGATATCGTGACCTTGGAAAATGCGGGCAGTTTTGAAGACGTAATCTTGCATGAAATGGCCCATGTTCTTGGATTTGGAACGCTATGGGCACGCAACAATCTGATTGCGGGGGCCGGATCGTTGGACCCGCGTTTTGTTGGGGCCGCTGCATCGCGGGAATACGCAGTTCTTGATCCCGACGGGGGCGCGGCGGTGCCCTTGGCCAATACAGGCGGCGCGGGAACGCGCGAAGGGCACTGGCGCGAACTGGTGTTCGGGGATGAATTGCTGACGGGGTTCCTATCGGGCAATGATCGCCCGCTCAGCCGGACGTCGATCGCGTCATTTGAAGACCTTGGGTATGATGTCGATTACACCCGCGCGGACACATTCGTTTTGCCAAGCTTTCACGATCTGGCGCTGATGGGTGTCCCAGAGGCGGTGCGCATTTGTGATTTATGCCGGATGGGTCGCCCTGAACCATACGTGTTTGGACAAACGTCCCCATAGGCAAGTTCACGTTGCCCTGCCCCAAACGAAAAATGGCGCCCCGATCGGGACGCCATTTTCCAATTCTGTATCAGTGCCTTAGGCGACAGCAGCGGCCACTTCGACCATTGCATTGCGCACCATGTCGGCCTCATCAGCGCCATTACCAGAGGCTTTGGCGGCCTCAAAGGCGACTGTTGCATCTGCGACCAGCTTTTCCATTTGCTCTGCCGTGGCTTCGGACTTGGGGAATGCTTTTTCAGCCAGCACGGAAACACCCGTGCCAGTGATTTCAGCGAACCCACCGGAGACCACGTAATCCTCAACGCCGCCCGCATGGGTGACAGTCAGGATACCGGGGCGCAGGGTGGTGATTGTGGGGGCGTGATCGGCCATGGCCGTCATATCCCCGTCAGCACCCGGAATTTGCACCTCGGTCGCGTCCATCTGCGCCAAACGGCGTTCTGGAGAGACAAGATCGAATTTGAAGTCTGCCATATTAGGCTCCTAAAATTTTCGACTTACGCCGCGTCAGCGGCCATTGCTTCGGCTTTGGCTTTCACATCTTCGATGCCGCCAACCATGTAGAACGCACCTTCTGGAAGGTGGTCATACTCGCCTTCAACAACTGCTTTGAACGATGCAATTGTGTCTTCCAGTGGCACCTGAATGCCGTCGGAACCGGTGAAGACCTTGGCAACGTCAAACGGCTGGGACAAGAAGCGTTCGATCTTACGCGCGCGTGTCACAGTCATTTTGTCGTCTTCTGACAATTCGTCCATGCCCAAAATCGCGATGATATCCTGCAAGGATTTGTAACGCTGCAAGATCTGCTGAACGTCTGTCGCAACCTTGTAGTGCTCATCACCAATGATCAGCGGGTCAAGCAAACGCGAGGAGGAGCCAAGCGGGTCAACCGCAGGGTAAATACCCTTTTCGGAAATCGCACGGTCCAGAACGGTTGTCGCATCAAGGTGCGCAAACGATGTCGCTGGCGCGGGGTCTGTCAAGTCATCCGCAGGGACGTACACGGCCTGAACGGATGTGATCGAGCCGCCTTTTGTCGACGCAATACGTTCCTGCATCGCACCCATGTCTGTCGCCAGTGTTGGCTGGTAGCCAACAGCGGACGGGATACGACCCAAAAGCGCGGATACTTCGGAACCGGCCTGTGTGAAGCGGAAGATGTTGTCCACGAAGAACAAAACGTCAGAACCCGTGTCATCGCGGAACTGCTCAGCCAAGGACAGACCTGTCAAAGCGATACGCATACGCGCACCGGGAGGTTCGTTCATCTGGCCGTAGACCAGCGCGATTTTGGACTCTTCGAGGTTATCGGGAACGATAACGCCGGATTCGATCATTTCGTGGTAAAGGTCGTTGCCTTCACGGGTACGCTCACCCACACCGGCGAACACGGACACACCAGAGTGCACCTTCGCGATGTTGTTGATCAATTCCATGATAAGGACTGTTTTACCAACGCCGGCACCACCGAACAGACCAATTTTACCACCCTTCGTGTAAGGCGCGAGAAGGTCGATGACCTTGATGCCTGTCACGAGGATTTCTGTCGCTGTGGACTGGTCTTCGAACTTTGGCGCGTCGCCGTGGATCGAACGGCGGGCTTTCGTGTTCACCGGGCCCTGTTCGTCAACGGGGTCGCCCGTGACGTTCATGATGCGGCCCAATGTTGCGTTGCCGACGGGCACGGAAATCGGTCCGTCCATGTCTGTCACAGCCTGACCACGAACGAGGCCCTCGGTGGCGTCCATCGCGATGGCGCGCACTGTGTTTTCGCCAAGGTGCTGTGCAACCTCAAGCGTCAGCATCTTGCCGTTGTTGTCAGTTGTCAGGGCGTTCAGGATCGCTGGCAGATCGCCATCAAACTGAACGTCCACGACGGCGCCGATCACCTGTGTGATTTTGCCATTTGCTTTAGCCATGTTTTCGGTCTCCGGTTCTCTTACAGCGCTTCCGCGCCGGAAATAATTTCAATCAGCTCGTTGGTGATGACGGCCTGACGGGATCGGTTGTATTGGATTGTCAGTTTGTCGATCATTTCACCAGCGTTGCGGGTCGCGTTGTCCATCGCCGACATA
This sequence comes from Octadecabacter dasysiphoniae, assembly GCF_021532615.1. Classification (GTDB taxonomy): domain Bacteria; phylum Pseudomonadota; class Alphaproteobacteria; order Rhodobacterales; family Rhodobacteraceae; genus Octadecabacter; species Octadecabacter dasysiphoniae. The sequence goes on along the minus strand of NZ_JAKGAQ010000001.1, from coordinate 300,111 downwards.
CGAGCACCTTGCTCGGATGCGCCGTTTTCCAACAGGGCCGCAAAGATTTGGGTCGCAACTGCGCGCGGCAACAAATCGGCCAAAATGGCTTCTTCGCTTGGCTCGTAGTCGTAAAGCGTGCTGTCATCAGCCTCGGCACCCTCGGGCGCCTCGAACGGGATGATCTGCTGTGCTGTCGGGATCTGCGTGACGACGTTCTGGAATTTCGCGTAGAAAATCGTCGCAACATCGAATTCAGCGGCATCAAAACGGCCCAGAACATCGCGGGCGATGTCTTGTGCGTTGTCATAACCGATGCGCTTAACCTCAGACAGGTCAACGTGGGCGATGAAATGATCGCCCAAGTCACGCTTCATTGAATCACGGCCCTTTTTGCCAACCGTGACGATTTTCACTGTTTTACCAGCGGCCAGAAGTTTGGCGGCATGTGCTTTGGCGTTTTTGGCAATGTTGCCGTTAAAACCACCACACAAACCACGTTCTGACGTCATCACGACAAGAAGGTGCACGTTATCGGACCCGGTGCCGGACAGCAGTTTGGGCGAACCCTCACCACCGGCGGACGCCGCGAGACCAGCCATAACGGCATTGAAACGTTCCGTATAAGGACGGGACATTTCAGCCGCTTCTTGGGCGCGGCGCAATTTAGCGGCCGCGACCATTTGCATGGCTTTCGTGATCTTGCGGGTCGATTTGACCGACGCGATCCGATTTTTAAGGACTTTAAGGTTAGCCATTTGGCTTAACCCCCTTTCTAGTTAAAACAGCGACATGAAAATTAAGGACATGACGCCGATCGCTCCCAAGAGGACAACAATTACACCTGTAACGTGGTCCTGATGTTTCATTTTTCTAAAAGTTTCTAAAGAAACCTCTTTTCTATACATCGACACCTGACCACCCGGGCAACCATCGCAAGGTGAGAACTTTTCTATCCGTTCCTTCTTGCAGTGCAGACAGAGGTAGGTGAAAGGCATCCTTCCCTTAAGTAAAGTCAGCTGCGAACGGATCGAGTGCTGCTTTCAGTTTGTCAGCTGCATCGCCTTTGATCTTGGGATCGTCGTTCGTGATCCAAGCCAAAACATCCGCGTGGTTGGCGTGCATATGCTTAAGCAATGCTGCTTCCCACTCGCCGACACGGGATACGTCGACGTTGTCGAGGTAGCCGTTCGTGCCAGCAAAGATGACGACAACGATTTCAGCGTTTGTCAGCGGTGAATACTGCTTTTGCTTCATCAGCTCTGTGAGGCGGGCACCACGGGCCAGAAGGCGCTGCGTTGCAGCATCCAGATCGGAACCGAACTGCGCGAAGGCAGCCATTTCACGGTACTGAGCCAAGGACAGTTTAACCGGACCAGCCACAGAGGACATCGCCTTTGTCTGCGCGGACGAACCAACGCGGGACACGGACAGACCTGTGTTCACAGCAGGGCGGATACCTTGGTAGAACAATTCTGTTTCCAAGAAAATCTGACCATCGGTGATCGAAATCACGTTTGTCGGGATAAACGCGGACACGTCACCACCCTGTGTTTCGATGACAGGCAAGGCTGTCAAAGAACCGGAACCGTTGTCTTCGTTCAATTTGGAAGAACGCTCAAGCAAACGAGAGTGAAGGTAGAAAACGTCGCCAGGGTACGCTTCGCGGCCTGGTGGACGACGGAGCAGAAGGGACATCTGGCGATACGCAACAGCCTGCTTGGAGAGGTCATCATAAATGATCAGCGCGTGGCGGCCATTGTCGCGGAAATGTTCGCCCATGGATGTCGCAGCATATGGTGCGAGGAACTGGAGCGGAGCCGGGTCAGACGCTGTCGCAGCAACCACAACAGAATATTCCATCGCGCCTGCTTCTTCGAGCTTTTTGACCAACTGTGCCACTGTGGAACGCTTTTGGCCGATGGCCACGTAAACGCAATACAGCTTCTTGGACTCATCGTCGCCCGCGGCTTCGTTGTAGGATTTCTGGTTCAGGATCGTGTCAAGCGCGATCGCTGTTTTACCTGTCTGGCGGTCACCAATGATCAATTCGCGCTGGCCACGGCCAACGGGGATCATCGCGTCCACAGATTTCAGGCCAGTCGCCATAGGCTCGTGAACAGATTTACGCGGGATGATGCCCGGTGCTTTCGCATCCGCAATCGCGCGCTTTTTGGTTTTGATAGGGCCTTTACCGTCCAGCGGATTGCCGAGACCGTCAACAACGCGACCGAGAAGTTCGTCACCAACTGGCACGTCCACAATTGCGTTCGTCCGCTTAACTGTGTCGCCTTCTTTGATGTCTTGGTCGGAACCGAAGATAACAACACCGACGTTGTCGGATTCAAGGTTCAGCGCCATGCCCTGAATTCCACCGGGGAATTCAACCATTTCACCGGCCTGAATGTTGTCCAGACCGTAAACGCGCGCAATACCGTCACCGACGGACAGCACACGGCCTACTTCTGCGACTTCGGCTTCTTGGCCGAAGTTCTTAATCTGGTCCTTGAGGATCGCGGAGATTTCCGCAGCTTGGATCGCCATTACCGGGCCTCTTTCATAGTGTTCTGGAGGGCGTTGAGCTTTGATTTGACCGACGTGTCGATCATCTTGGAGCCAACTTTAACGACAAGACCGCCGATGAGGGTTTCATCGACGCTCGCATTGATGATTACATCTGAGCCGACGGACGCCTTCAGCGTTTTCGCCAGTTTGTCAGATTGTGCTTTGGTCAGGGCTTTGGCGGAAACGACGTCTGCCGTTACCTCACCCTTTTGTTCCGCGATTTTCGCACGCAATGCGGCGATCATCTGCGGGACCACGAACAAACGACGCTTGGACGCCATCAGCGCCATTGTGTTTGTCATGGTCTTGGACAGTTTCATTTTCTTGGCCACGGCCCCGATTGCAGCACCCTGTTCGGCACGGCTATAGAGTGGGGATGTGATCAAGGCGCGCAAATCATCGCTGCCCTCAAGGGCGGACGACAGGGCATTGATGTCAGTTTCAAGAGCTTTAAGCCCTTTCGCGTCATTCGACAAATCGAAGACAGCGGTGGCATAGCGCGTGGCGATGCCGGAGGAAATCGAAGCTGGTTCGGACACGTCCACCCTTCCGATGTTCATGGCCCTATTTTCGTTCCGGTCCGGAACTCCGCAGGGCGCCACTCTCAAGCCTCACGCAAACGCGAGGCAGCTAAATCAGGGGCGATGTAGCAGAGGGTTTGGCGTGGGGCAACCGCCTTGCGTCGCAATTTGTTAAGCGATTTTTGCCTTAAACATATGAAGATGCAGCATGGTGGCGCAGCGACCTGCGACACTTTGGACCCAACCGGACAGATGAATCCCTTCGATTAGCGCCAAGTTGGTGGAAACGAAGGGCACACAATGGCGATTCTTTCGCGCTTTGCGGGTGTTTTGTCCCTTAAGCCGAAAGAGCCACTGGTTCATCGTAAAACGGCACGGGCGGCGTGCTGGCAAAATGGCTCGCTTTGATCTTGTCATAAAGCTCGGCGTAGGCCGGAACCTGCAACAGTTCTTGCGCGCGTGTGCGATGCCAATCAAGCGACGCTTCGTGCAGATCGAACAATTCGGGGTCTTTCAGCAAATCATCCACTGCGTCGCGCAGATCAGGGTTCGCCTGCGTCGACATTTCATCAACCACGTCGTTGTGATTGAATTTTTCCCAATAATGCAGCGCATTTTCAAGGTCGAGCTCGGTGGGTTGAACGCCCTTCATCGGGTTGGCATTGCCGCGATCGCGTTGAAGCAGATAGCCCTGAAACGACCGGATCGTGTAATGCGCCACATCCACAAGGCCAAACGCCGTCATGCGCGCAGGCAATGCCTTAAATGGTTCACTGAATTTTTCAGCCGGGATATATTCGCCGTCACCGTTCACCCAGCGCACGCGATCCACGTCTTTGGGCGCGATTTCGGGGGAGTTATTTGCAAAGTTGACCCATGAGAATTCACCACGGGCCAGATATTTCACAGGTGCTCGGCGATTGTTGGTGTCTGCCCGCAGATGAAAGGATTCAGTGACAAGGCTGTTTTCCGTCAGAATACCGTCATTACCACCACACCCGAATGTATGCAGCGAAAGTGAAATTGCGTCGGCTTCGGGCACGGCCGCAACCAGATCTTCGATTTTGCCATTGCCGACCTTGATGCGGATAAATTCGTCAGCGTCCAGATGCGTCACCCAGTCAGACCGGCGCAGGCGGGCCAATTCATTGACGTAGCGGACCAGTTCGATGTGATGGCGTGGGTTGTTCATACGCACGGACGGATTGGTTGTGTGGCGCAAAATGCCCATTTCATCCAGCCGTTCGAGGATCAGGTCAGAGAAATCAGAGCAATCATTGGAAAAAACCAGCATATCGTTGATACCGATAGAGCGATTGTGCGCCACCCATTCAAGGATATAGGGGCCTTCGTTTTTCATTGGGGTGATAGATGTCACTCGCATATGCTCGATTCCCTTATATTGCTGTGCCGACACGTGCCGCACTGAACGATTTATTGATTAATTGTTCATGAAAACGGCAACATTAGGGTCAAAACGCTGCAATTGTTGGGTGTAGAAGGGGCAATTGGGGCGCTGGCCCTAGATCGGCTTCACCACGGGGCCGCCCATGCCCTCAAGCACACGCAGGGGCCGTTTGACCGCCTCTGTCAGGCCCGGGCGTTTTGGCTGGGGCACCTGTTTGGTGACTTCCACCATCAAAACACCGCCCGCTGCGAACACGGGTAAATGACGTCCGGCACTTTCCATTGTATTGGCCAGCTTGCGCCAGCCGCGTTTGGCCGATGGGGGTTGATACAGCGTCGAAAGCGTTTTTGTCGGGATCAACCCGATGGAGCGCAGCTGCAATTCGAGCTGCCCCATGGAATAGGGTCGCCCGAACCCGAACGGCGTTGCGTCCGAACGTGACCAAAGCCCCGTGCGGTTAGGCACAATAAACACCGCCCGCCCTTCAGGGGCCAGCACACGCCAACATTCATCCAACATCGCCATAGGATGATCGGACGTTTCCAAACCGTGCAGCAGCACCAATTTGTCCACCGAACCGGCGGCAAGCGGCCACAACGTATCTTCGCACAACACGCTGACGTTCTTTTCCCCTGCGGGCCATGGCATCACGCCTTGGGGGCCCGGCATCAGCCCGATAACGCGGCGCGCCTCACCCAGAAACGGGCGCAACAGCGGCACCGCGAATCCGAACCCAACAACAGTTTGTGCCCTTGCATCGGGCCACATCCGCACCAGTTCTGTACGGATAACCTTTTGGGCCGCACGCCCAAGCGGGCTGCGATAATAAAATTCCCGAAGATCATGCACGTCCAGATGCATTGCGGCCCCACGTCGTTTCAGCGACAATTAAGATACCATAGCAACACAAGGTGACAACGCCATGCCCCTCGAACTGCTCACGATCCCCTGCCTGGCGGATAACTACGCCTATTTGCTGCACAACGCGGATACAGAACAGACGTTGCTGGTGGATGCGCCGGATGCGCCGCCCATTCAGGCGGCACTTGACGCACAAGGCTGGACATTGACGGATATCTTGCTGACCCATCATCATTGGGATCATGTGGACGGGCTTGCACCGCTTCGGGGATCGGCGCGGGTGATCGGTGCCCAGGCAGACGCGCACCGCCTGCCCCGCCTCGATCTCGCAATAGCTGAAGGGGACGTTGTCCGCATTTGTGGCGAAGATGCGCATGTGATGGATGTGTCCGGGCATACCATTGGCCATATCGCACTGCACTTTGCGGGTTCTGGCATTGTGTTCACTGCCGACAGCCTCATGGCGCTGGGGTGTGGGCGATTGTTCGAAGGCACGCCCGCGCAGATGTGGGGTTCGATGCAAAAACTCCGCGCCCTGCCCGATGATACGCGGGTCTGTTCGGGGCACGAATATACCGAAACGAACGCGGCGTTCGCGATGACTATTGAACCTGAGAACGCGGACCTTATCTCTCGGGTAGACGAAATCACCAAAACCCGCGCCGCAGGGCACCCGACAGTCCCATCTGACCTCGGCGTCGAAAAGCGCACCAACCCGTTCCTGCGTGCCGATGTGGGCGCGCTTCAATCTGCCATGGGGTTAACCAACACCGATCCGGTCGATGTCTTTACCGCCGTGCGCAAAAAACGCGATGTTTTCTAGAACGCCGGAAATCGCCGCATACGCCTAAAAAACAGGCCTGTCAGACGCACATGCAGGCTACAAAAGACACAATGTAACAACATCGTGGCAAGTTTTTCCTTGAAGCCGCGCAGAATAAGCCGAAATTTAACTATAAGAGGTCACGGTTGGCGCGAAACACAGACCCGCGCAGACCCCCGATAAAGAGGAGCACGCAACGTGCCATCATTTTCGACAACGCTTGAGCAGTCCATTCATTCCGCGCTGGCCTTGGCCAATGCGCGCAAACACGAACTCGCCACACTCGAGCACCTGTTGCTCGCCCTGATCGATGAGCCTGACGCCGCACGCGTCATGAAGGCCTGTTCGGTTGATCTCGAAGAATTGCGCAAAACGCTTGATGATTTTATCGAGGACGACCTGTCCACGCTGGTGACCGAAGTCGAAGGGTCCGAAGCGGTCCCGACAGCCGCCTTCCAACGCGTGATCCAACGCGCGGCAATCCATGTCCAATCCAGCGGGCGCACCGAAGTCACTGGCGCAAATGTGCTGGTCGCGATCTTTGCCGAACGCGAAAGCAATGCCGCCTACTTCCTGCAAGATCAGGATATGACGCGCTATGACGCAGTGAATTTCATTGCCCACGGTGTCGCCAAAGACCCCGCATTCGGCGAAGCGCGCCCGGTATCAGGCGCCCCATCATTGGATGAAGAAGCAGAGGCAGCAGGTGATTCCGGTAAGGACGAAAGCGCGCTGGCGAAATACTGTGTCGATCTGAACGTCAAAGCCCAGGAAGGCGATGTTGACCCGCTGATCGGGCGCGACCACGAAGTCGAACGCTGCATTCAAGTGCTGTGCCGCCGCCGCAAGAACAACCCCCTTTTGGTGGGTGATCCAGGTGTTGGCAAAACCGCCATCGCGGAAGGTTTGGCACGCAAAGTGGTTAACGGCGAAGTGCCCGAGGTCCTGTCTGAAACGACGATCTATTCGTTGGACATGGGCGCGCTGCTGGCCGGAACCCGTTACCGCGGTGATTTCGAAGAACGCCTGAAGGCCGTCATGACCGAACTTGAGGATCACGACGATGCGGTGCTGTTCATCGACGAAATCCACACTGTAATTGGCGCAGGTGCCACGTCTGGCGGCGCAATGGATGCGTCCAACCTGCTGAAACCCGCGCTTGCGGGCGGCAAACTGCGCTGCATGGGTTCGACAACCTACAAAGAGTTCCGCCAACATTTCGAGAAGGACCGCGCACTCGCCCGTCGTTTTCAGAAAATCGACGTGAACGAGCCTTCGGTTGAGGATTCAATCAAGATTTTGAAAGGGTTGAAGCCGTATTTCGAGGACCACCACCAGATCAAATACACCGCGGACGCGATCAAATCCGCCGTGGAACTCGCCGCGCGCTATATCAATGACCGCAAGCTGCCTGACAAAGCGATCGATGTGATCGACGAAGCAGGTGCCGCACAGCATCTGGTTACCGAATCCAAGCGCCGTAAGACCATCGGCGCCAAAGAGATCGAGGCCGTAGTCGCGAAAATTGCCCGCATTCCGCCAAAGAATGTCACGAAAGACGATGCCGAAGTTCTGAAAGATCTGGAATCAAGCCTCAAACGCGTGGTGTTCGGGCAGGACGATGCAATTGTGGCGCTGTCCTCAGCCATCAAACTGGCACGCGCGGGTCTGCGCGAACCTGAAAAACCTATCGGAAACTACCTGTTCGCGGGTCCGACAGGCGTGGGCAAAACCGAAGTCGCCAAGCAGTTGGCTGATACTTTGGGCGTTGAATTGATGCGCTTTGACATGTCTGAATATATGGAAAAGCACGCGGTTTCACGTCTGATCGGTGCCCCTCCCGGCTACGTCGGCTTTGATCAAGGTGGCATGCTGACTGATGGAGTTGATCAAAATCCACACTGCGTATTGCTGCTTGATGAAATGGAAAAGGCCCACCCGGACGTCTACAACATTCTGTTGCAGGTGATGGATCACGGCAAACTGACCGACCATAACGGCCGGACAACCGATTTCCGCAATGTTATCATCATCATGACGTCCAACGCAGGTGCCTCTGAAATGGCGAAAGAAGCGATCGGATTTAACCGTGATCGCCGCACAGGCGAAGACACAGCAGCCATCGAGAAGACGTTCACGCCGGAATTCCGCAACCGTTTGGATGCAGTGGTCAGCTTTGCGCCTTTGGGCAAAGAAGTGATCTTGCAGGTGGTCGAAAAATTCGTCCTCCAGCTTGAGGCCCAATTGATGGACCGCAATGTGTCGATTGAACTGACACGCCCGGCGGCTGAATGGCTGGCTGACAAGGGCTATGATGACAAAATGGGTGCGCGTCCGCTGGGCCGTGTGATCCAAGAACACATCAAAAAACCACTGGCCGAAGAGTTGTTATTCGGCAGCCTCGCCAAAGGTGGCCACGTCAAAGTTGGTATGAAAAAAGGTGAATTGGACTTGCAGATCGAACCTCCGGAAAAGGCTCGTATTTCTAAGGACAAACCACCCCTCCTCGCAGCGGACTAATGCGCCTTACACTTGCACTCCTATCCTGCGCCATGCCCGCCGTGGCGCAGGATATTTCCCTCGCCCTTCCGATCGACTGCACCTTGGGCGACAGCTGTTATATCCAGAATTACGTCGATCATGACCCCACCGAAGGCGCGTCAGATTTCCAGTGTGGCGTCCTCACTTATGATGGCCACAAAGGCACGGATTTCGGGCTGATCTCCCTTACTGCAATGGAAGATGGTGTCGACGTTCTCGCAGCGGCGGCTGGTACCGTGCGCGGCGTGCGCAATGACATGCGTGATGTGCTGTATACGCTTGATCTGGCTGGCGAAATCAATGGGCGCGATTGCGGAAATGGTGTCGTTGTCGTGCATGATAATGGGTGGGAAACCCAGTATTGTCACATGCGCATGGGCTCAGTCTCGGTCCTGCCCGGCGATATCGTCGAAACCGGTGATGTCTTGGGTCTGGTTGGTCTTTCGGGGCGCACCCAGTTCCCGCATGTCCACATCTCGGTGCGTCAAGGTGGGCAAATGGTTGATCCGTTTGCGCCTGAAGGACAGACAGATTGCAACGCTGCACCTGTCGATGGCCTTTGGGATGCCTCAATCACCACACCGACTGGCGGCCTACTTGCGACAGGGTTTTCCGCCAAAATCCCGAACTACGCAGCCGTAAAAGCAGGCACTGCAGCGGCGCAAACGCTGATGTCGGATGCACCAATTGTTTTGTGGGCCTTTGCATTTGGCGCACAAGCGGGGGATGTCATGACCTTATCGATTGAAGGGCCCGGCGGCCCGCTTTTTGAAACCGAAGATGTGCTGGATCGTCAACAAGCCCTGTTCATGCGCGCCGGCGGGCTGAATCCGCCAGACGTTGGTTTTCCTGCGGGCAACTATACGGGCACGGCGATCCAAATGCGCGATGGCGTCGAACTTGACCGTCAAATCACGGTCATCACCCTGCCGTAACTGCCCCGCGATTGTCTCGTGCCAGCGCCACGCGCCAAGGATCATGCGCGTCGAAGCCGCTCCTTCAGATCACCGCTCTGTCAGCTTTAGCTCAATCCGGCGGTTCTGCGCGCGGGCTTCATCCGTGTTTGCCGGGTTCAATGGCTGGTACTGCCCAAACCCGTTCGCCGCCAAGCGATCTGGCGGAATCGCAAGGAAATTCACCATGTATAGCACAACGGAAAGCGCGCGTGCCTGGCTTAGCTCCCAGTTGTTGGCAAAAGCGCCTGCGCCCGACAGCGGCACATTGTCGGTGTGCCCGTCGACACGAATGACCCAATCGATCTCATCCGGGATTTCCCCCGCGACGTCGCGCAAAATTTGGGCAATTTTGGCTATTTCCTGGCGTCCCTCGGCAGACAGTTCGGCGGCGCCCTGTTCGAAAAGCACCTCAGAGGAGAACACGAACCTGTCCCCTTCAATCCGCACGCCGTCGACACCTTCGAGCACCCCGCGCAGCAGGCCAAGGAAATCCGACCGGAACCGTTCCAATTCAACCGCTTCTGCCGCGAGGCGTTCCAGCTCAGCGGCTTCCAGAACGCTGGCGCGCCGTTCAGCTAGCAACGCCCGCGCCATGGCCGTGTTCAAATCCTGCGTCAGAGTTTCGATCTGTACGTTTGCCGTTACATCTTCGTCGTTTGCCAAATCCAGCAACCCTTGCAGGCGGCCCAATTCGCTGCGCAGCGCGGCCACTTGCTCGTTCAGTAATGCGACCTGCCGCTGGCTTTCGGCAGACAAGGCTTGTTCTTGGGACAACGCTTCGTTCGCTTGTGCAAGCAACGCTGTCTGACGATCCAGATCGGTTGAAACAGCCCCCGAAGACGCCTGCGCCGCCGCCAACGCCGCAACAGCTGCGGCCAATTCATCGCCCAAGGTCGCCCGTTGGTCTGCGGCATCAGACATAGCAGCCTCTAACTCCGTGCGCGCGATCAGTGCTTGGGCCAACTGCGTCTCAAGCGCGGCGCGCGTCACATCCGCGTCCTGTTGATCCTCAACGGCTGCGGCCAATCGCTGCGCGAGCTCCTCCCGCTCAAGGCCCAAGGATTGCGCGGCTGCCTCTGCTTCTTGTTGGGCCAGCAATGCAATCGCAAGATTGCTGTCCAAATCATCCCGCGCCGCCTCGGCCGCAGCGAGCAATGTCAGTGTGTTTTCTGCATCGCGCCGCTGTTCTTCCAGGGCAAGCGTCATCGCGGTCAGTTCCGTGTCCGCATTTTCAAGGCGCGCGCGCAGGGCTTCGGCGGCGGCTGCATCAACCAATCGCTGGGCTTCGAGCGCGGAAATCTGTTCGTCCGCCGCAGTGCCGTCTGCTTCAAGTTCAGCAATCATGGCCTCTAGGGCTTCGCGGCGCGCGGCGGCAAGTCGTGCGGCTTCTGCACCCGCATCAATCTCGTCTCGTGCTTGTGCCAATGCCAGGTTCAACGCCTCTTGGGATGAAATCAGCTCGGCCTCACGGGCTTCCAGCGCTTCAATCGCCGCCGTTGCATCACGGCGTTGCGCCAACAATCCCGCCACTTGCGCCTCGAACCCCGTGATGCGCGCAGTTGCGTTCGAAAGGTCGGTATTAAGCCGTGAGATAATCGCATTTTGTCGCGCAACAGCGGCCTCACTGTCGTTCAACGCGGTTTGCATGGTTGCCAGATCAGCAGACAACGTGCCGACCTGCGCATTAAGATCAGCCGAGCGTTGTTCTTGCATCCCCAAGGCTTGCGACAGCGAATTGGCCAGCGCGTTCAGCTCATCCAGCTCGTTTTCCTGCCCAGTGATCGTTTCTTGCAGGACGAATTGCAAAACCATGAAAATGGTCAGGACAAACATCAGCACCAGCAATAGCCCGGTCATCGCGTCTACGAAGCCCGGCCAGATAGACGCTTGAAAACGCGCACCTGTTCTGCGGCTTAAGGCCATGACTTAGCCGCCATCCTGATTGGTTTTGCGCGCCTCGCGTGTGCCTTGGCGCACGGCCTTGGTCAGCCCTGCCATGTCTGCGCGCAGGTCCTGAATGATTTCCTGACGTCCGGCGGCCATTTCTTCAAGAACGCGCAGCAAACCGACATCGATGGACCGCAACCGCATCCGGCTTTCGGCGTCGATGCCTTCCATGCCCGTATCTTTCAGCGCAGCAATCAGGCTTTCTTGGGCGTCGGCCACGCGGGTCAGTTGCGCCGATGCTTCGTCTGTTGACGTGCCTTTAGCGAGTTGTTCAACAGCACCCGCAAGCGCGCCGATACGTTCGTTGGCTTCTGTGCGGCTGGCCTCGGACGCGGCAAACATCACCTGCATGCGTTCCATCTGTTCAACCATATGATCAACGACGCCCGCCATCGCGGATTGATCGCCACCGCCTTCGTCATTTGCGGCCAACCCGACGCGCGTGATCGTGGACAACCATTCTTCGAGTTCGCGGTAAAACCGGTTCTGCCCGTGGCTTGCAAACAGTTCCAAAAGCCCGACGACCAAAGACCCTGCAAGACCAAGCAGGGACGACGCGAACGCAATTCCCATTCCGCCCAACTGGCTTTCGAGGCCCGCCTGCAAGCGTTCAAACACCTGTGCGCCGGTTTCGCCTTCGCCGGGGGTTAGGGATTGGATGGTTTCGACCAAGGCCGGCACCGTGGTTGCAAGGCCATAAAACGTGCCCAAAAGACCAAGAAAAATCAATGTGTTGACGATATATCGCGTGATTTCACGATCTTCGTCAATACGCTGGGACACGGAATCGAGGATGGATCGTGAGGAACTGGACGACAATTGCATCCGCGCCCCGCGCGATCCCAAAAGCGTCGCCAAAGGTGCAAGCAGCCCCGGCGCCTTGATCACATCAGAACCGAGCTTTTCGCTCGCGAACGCCTCAATCCAGCCGACGGATTTGATCAGCTGCCAGACCTGCCCGAAACACGACAACACGCCGATCACGAAGACCAGAAAAATAAACCCGTTCAGGTATGGATTGGCCAAAAACACGGGTCCGACCCGTGGAAAAGCCACATATACGCCCGCGCAGACCAACGCCAAAACCACCAGCATCGAAATGATCTGGCGCCAAGGTTGTGAGAACTGCGGCTCGGCCTTTTGGTCCCCTGTTGCCATGGGATCAGGCACCTCTTTGTTGTTTGTTAACAATCATAATAGGGGGTCGGCGCGCAAACCCCAAACAAAATCACGTCAATTCGCGCACACGCGCCACAAGCCACGCCATATCAGGATCCTTAATCCCCATCATGACCAAATGATCCGCAGTATTGAACAGATATTCAGGGTTCGGACCGCGCCCGCCAACGGATCGCGCAATAAGCTGCGCCTGCTTTTCAAGGTCGTATTGGCAGTATTGTTCGTGATCGCGGTTGATCACATAGGCCAGGGCCTGAACGTCGCGCCCGTCTTTCAGGGCCAGTGGCACCTGGGCTTCTAAATAGGCGCTCGAAATCAATTCACGTTCGCGCAGTTCGGCCAGAACACGGGTTTCGTCCGCCTCGGCGACGCGAAACGCTACACCTGTGCAGGTCGCATCCGCGGCGTCCAGCGCCAGCACCAGACCCGGTTCATCGACTGTGCCGCGGTGGTGGATCGACAGCATGCAGAAACTGCGATGGTATCCGTGCAATGTTGCCGTCACGGCCTCTGCGGGTTCAAACCCCGGATTCCACAGCAATGATCCGTACCCAAACACCCACATTGTCATTGTTATGGCCCTTCTCTTTCGCGTCCTCTAAACACCAATCACTGGTCTGATGAAAGGGTCACAGATGCGTAAACTCATTGTCCTCGTGGTTGTGGCCGCAACGCTGTATGGCGGTTACTGGTTTGTGGGGCGGTCCCAAATTCAGGATCGGCTGACCGAGGCCTTGGTGCAGGTTGATGCGGGCGATTATGATTTATCATACGACACGCTGCACACACGCGGGTTTCCGTCACGCTTTGACACCACGATCACGGATCTGGAATTTTATGATCCGACAGGCCGCGTGACCTATTTTGCGCCGACGTTTCAACTGTTCGCGCTGTCCTATCGCCCCAACGAGGTGATCGCCGTTTTCCCACAAGAACAAACATTGGACATTGATGGCGAAGTGTTCACGCTGATCACCAACGACATGCGCGCGTCCGGCAAAGTACGCGCCAATGCCGCGCTCGCGTTTCAAACCGCCACGATCGAGGCGGACAATCCGCGCATCCGCAGTGAAGAAGGTGCCGAACTGGCCATGGCCAGCCTTCTGGCCGCGATGCGCCTGAGCCCCGGCACAACGCAGACCTATGACGCCTTCGTTGAGGCCCGATCCATCGTGTTGCCCGAAGACATCCGCCGAATGATTGACCCCCAAAACCTGCAACCGCCAATTATTCAAAACCTGCGGTTTGACAGTGACGTGACCCTATCCGCCCCGATTGAGCTGAACGGTGACGCGGCGATGTCTGCCCAGATCGAAACGCTCAGTATTACGGAATTTGCGCTGGCGTGGGGGGATATGTCCCTGTCAGCCATCGGGGACGTCACGCCAGATGATTTCGGGGTTTTGAACGGATCAATTTCAATCTCGGCGCGCAACTGGCAACAAGCGCTGGATTTGGCCGTGTCCACAGGTGTGGTGAACGCTGATCGCCGTTTTCTTGTTTTAGAAATCGCCAACAATATGGACGAAACACCCCATATTCCCGACACGCTGACGCTGACGCTAAACATCACAGACGGGAACATGATGCTGGGCGCGATGCCGCTGGGGGCCGCGCCGCTGCTGCGTTAACGGCAGTAGCTGCCTGATCGGTAATCGGCTGTGTCAAAATGAAAATGATCACGGTGGAACCGGTCTGCCTCTGGCCCCAGAACCGTGCCGAACGGACCACAGGCCGCCTGCCACATCTGGCGCAACTGGCTGGCGTAGCGGCCGTTCCAATCGCTCAGAACTGTCATTTCCGTCCCATCGACAAGCCCGACGCCCGCAATATCAATCGCGTTGCCAAAGCTGTGTTCGGACAAACGTGCGCCCGATTGGTTGTTGCGGCTTCGGCACGAATAATGTGCCACCACCCGCAAGGACGACAGGCCGCCCCCTGTATCACCGACCGCAGGGCGTGCGCCGGTTTCGATCCATGTTTTCAACGCGGTTGCGGTTCCGCAATCGATGATCGCCGGGGTCGACAGCGTCACGCCGGACACGGACGTCAAACGCACTGCATTTTCGATCCCGCAGGCCCCTGCGCCATCCACCGTGCCGATGGTTTCACCAAATAACGCCGGATCACCGCACACATTGCCCGGACCAACGGTAGGTTCGGGTGCCTCGCGCGAACAGCCTCCCAGCGCGATTACCAATATGAATGCGCCCCAGACCTTCATGGCTTCGGATACCGGCCAAAGTTAGGGGCGTCTGTGTCTTGGCCGGCTTCGATGATGCCGCGCCGGATGGAACGGGTGCGCGTGAAATAGTCGTGCAACAAATCGCCGTCGCCCTGTCGGATCGCACGTTGGAGGGCGAATAGTTCTTCGGTGAAACGGCCCAGGATTTCGAGGGTCGCGTCTTTGTTGTTCAGAAACACATCGCGCCACATGGTCGGATCAGACGCTGCGATGCGGGTGAAATCCCGAAAACCCGTCGCGGAAAATTGCACCACTTCGCTTTCACTCACGCGGCTTAGGTCATCGGCCACGCCGACCATCGTGTATGCGATCAGGTGGGGTGTGTGCGATGTGACGGCCAACACCAAATCGTGGTGGTCCGCGTCCATTTCATCGACATTGCTGCCCAGTGCTTCCCAGTAGGTGCGCAATTTCGCAACCTCGGCCGCGTCCGCGCCATTCGGGGTCAACAGACACCAGCGGTTGTCGAACAATTCCGCGAAACCAGATTCGGGCCCGGATTGTTCGGTGCCTGCCAGCGGGTGTGCGGGAATGAAATGCACGCCATCAGGTATATGCGGGCTGACGGCATCAATCACCGCACGTTTCACCGACCCCACGTCAGACACCACTGCACCTGTTTTCAACAAGGGGCCGATTTCGGCAGCGACGGCATCCATCGCGCCCACGGGCACACACAGGATCACAAGGTCCGCGTCCGCGACGGCATCGGCCACACTGTCACAGATACGGTCACACAGGCCAATGTTGCGCGCAGTATCGCGAGTCGCGGCGGACCGCGCATACCCGACGGTTTCGCCCGCAAGGCCGCCCCGTTTCATCGCCCAAAACAAGGATGATGCAATCAGGCCAAGGCCGATCAATGCAACGCGATTGTACATCACGGTCATTTTGATGCCCCTTTGAATTGGCCAATGGCGTGGACCACGCGGCGGCACGATGCCTCATCGCCGACAGTGATGCGCAGGCAGTTCGGCAAGCCATAGCCGCCGACCAAACGCACGATGATCCCTTGGGTCATCAGATGATCATTGCAGGCCTTCGCGTCGGCTTCGGAGGCGAACCGCACAAGGATGAAGTTTGCTGTCGATATATCGGATGGCAACCCGATTTCAGCCAACGCCCCTGCCATCCAATCACGTTGTTTGGCATTGTCGGTGCGGCATTTTTCGGTGTGTGCGACATCGCGCATCGCGGCCTCTGCGGCGGCCAATGCGGGTGCGGAAATATTGAACGGACCGCGAATACGCATCAGCACATCGATGATCTGCTGGCTTGCGTAGCCGTATCCGATCCGCAGACCGCCCAAACCGTAAATCTTGGAAAACGTGCGCGTCATGATGACGTTGTCCCGGCTGTCCACCAGCGATTTGCCCGCATCATACCCTTCTACGTATTCGGAATATGCCCCGTCCAGCACCAGCACAGCACCGGCGGGCAGCCCATCCGCGAGGCGTTCCAGATCACCCTGACCGATCATCGTGCCTGTCGGGTTGGCGGGGTTGGCGATGTAGCACACTTTGGTTTTCTTGGTGCAGGCCGCCAGCAATGCATCCACATCCACGACACGATCCCGTTCGGCCACCACAACAGGTTTCGCGCCATTGGCGTTGGCATAAATCGGATACATGGCAAAGCCGTGTTCGGTGAACAGAACCTCATCGCCTTTGCCTGCAAAGGCCTGTGCAATCATCATTAGGATTTCACCCGACCCGTTGCCGCAGATGATGCGGTCCGGGTCCAGCCCCCAAACGTCACTGATTGCAGCGCGCAAGGTGCCATGATCCGTGGACGGATAGCGGTGGAGCGTGTGGGACGCCCGAACAAGCGCTTCTTTGGCAGCCTCGGAGGGGCCAAACGGGTTTTCGTTGCTCGACAGTTTCAGGACATTTTCAACACCGTCCACATGGCTTTTGCCGCCCTGATACAGTGCGATGTCCATAATGCCGGGTTGTGCTTTGATCTTAGTCATCGGGTCCGTCCAAATAGCGTCCCTGCCCTTCTAATGCGGCAGGGACGCAGAGACCAGATGCGTTACTTTTTCATTGCTTCTTTCATACGAATTTTAGCGTTCGCAGAAATCCAGTCCATGCCGGCAAGGATAATGCCGGAAAATACGAAGCTCATGTGGATAATCACGAACCACATCAATTCGTTGTTGCCATAAATTTCATCAGCTTCAGGTACGCCGATTTCCATGAACCGTTTCAGCAGGTGAATGGCGGAAATCGCGACAATCGATGCGATCAGTTTCATTTTCAGGCCGGAAAAGTCGACAGTGCCCATCCAATCGGGTTTGTCATCTTCATCGCTGATATCCATTTTCGACACGAAATTTTCGTAGCCCGAAAACAGCACGATCAGCAAAAGGTTCGCGGCGAGCGTAAGGTCGATCAGTGTCAAAACGACCAGAATGGACTTGTCCGAGGACATCGTCACCACCTGCGGCATGTAATAAATCAACTCGCGGCAAAAGATGAACGTCAACATCGCAAGCGCGAACACGAGGCCCAGATACATCGGCGCCATCAGCCAACGGGATGCGAACAGCCCGCGTTCGAACGTTTCTTCCATGGAATAGGATTCAGGTTTTTGATTTTCGTCTGACATACACGTGCGCCCCAATAAGTTGTTTTCTTTCTGGATAGCCCTGCCAAAACCGATCGGGCAACCGCCAAGCCCTTGCACGCGTGGTTCAAATAGATTTTCCGCCCACCTGAATCAAAAAAGCCGCACCCGATGGGGCGCGGCTTTCTTAAATCTTGTCTCAGAAGGCTTAGTTCTGAGCGTAGTATTCGATCACGAGGTTCGGTTCCATCATAACCGGGTATGGAACGTCGCCCAGACCAGGTGTGCGGATGAACGTCGCTGTCATCTTGGAGTGATCCGCTTCGACGTAGTCAGGAACGTCACGCTCGGCCAGTGCAACAGCGTCCAGAACGGCGACGTTCTGCTTGGACTTTGTACGGACTTCGACGACATCGCCTTCTTTGACGCGGTAAGACGGGATGTTCACCTTCTTGCCGTTCACAGTGACGTGGCCGTGGTTTACGAACTGGCGCGCAGCAAACACAGTCGCCACGAACTTGGCACGGTAAACAACAGCGTCCAAGCGACGCTCGAGCAAACCAATCAGGTTTTCACCGGTGTCGCCTTTAACACGCTCGGCCTCACCAAAGATGCGGCGGAATTGCTTTTCAGTCAGGTCGCCGTAGTAACCCTTCAGCTTTTGCTTAGCGCGCAGCTGCATACCGAAGTCGGACAATTTGCCCTTACGACGCTGGCCGTGCTGGCCGGGTCCGTATTCACGACGGTTGACGGGGGATTTCGGACGACCCCAGATGTTTTCACCCATCCGGCGGTCAATTTTGTACTTGGCAGACGTGCGTTTGGTCACGGCTGATCTCCTTCTTGGGGCCCTATCGGGCGTGAAGGGCGTTGTCCTTTGGGGCGAACCCCTGACAGGAATCCCCTTGCGGGGCCCACCAACACCAATTGAAACGCTGCATTACGACTGACCCAGACGCGAGTCAACGGCTATCTGGACGGGCGCGCAAAACGATATTGCTGGGGTGACGCAGCGCGATGCGAAGCGTGGCAAATATCACCGCCAAAGCGATGATCAACCACAAGATTCCCACGATCCCTTCGGTCAGGCCCGTTTGGGTGGCAATGCGTTCCGCATCGCTCATGTTGGGGCCACGGTATGGGCTGGGGAAAATCGTGTCGGTGATGATGTCCCACGGTACGTAAAGCATACTGACAAAGCCGATGACCCGCAGACTAAGATCACTCAGTTGCGCGGGCAGTTTCCATGCCATCCCGATAATTGCCCCGCCCAGAAGGGCCGCAAAAACAAACGGGAACAGATCGCGGATGTAGATCACACTAACCGCGATCAGCAACGCGCCGACGCCCGCGGCCACACCGCGATCCGCCCGCGTGTTGACCGCGGCCAGAAACAACCCCGCCCCGATCAACAAAGACCCAAGGTATCCCGCCGTCGAAATCACAAAGCCGTTGCCGCCGCGTGTCCAGGCCACGCCGCCTTCGTTGCGGGAAAACGAAATACTTTCGACCGAACCGCCCGTCAAAAGGGCGGCAGCCGCGTGGGATATTTCATGAAAGACGACCACAAGAACCCGCAACGGCCATATCACATCCGTCCCCCACAGCGCGTAAATCATCGCCGTGAGCACGATCAATTGCCAATGGCCGGACAGAAACTGCGCGACTTTCGTCACGGATCAGGCGGCGTCGTGGCGCAAAATCGCGGCTTCTGATGCAGACACAACACGGCGTGCATAGGCCCCGTAGGCATTGGCATCTTCCGCAATATCAGGCACCTGCGCAAACAGTCGGGCGCGATCATCGTCACCAAGGTTCTCAAGACCCGCACTGGCAGGATGGAAGCTTTCGCTTTCTACGCCATTGGCGAACACGACCTCATGGCTCGGCAGGAGCATGTGGATATAGCGCACTTCGCGCATGGAACGGTCAACATAGATTGAACCATCATTCACAAGATCACGCGCCGTCACCAACACTTCGTCGGTGTTGAACAGCGCCCGTGCCCGCGCACCCTTCACCATCACACGGTGATCGGGGCTGACCAAAAGGCCGGCATCCGGCACATCATTGTCAAGCGATCCGGCACGCAGCCTGACCGGGCAAAGATGCGGCATCGCATAAAGGCGGGCCCCCGTCACACGGCGCGCACCCGTCCACAGGACTTCTTGGCAGCCGTTGTCTTTGGTCTGTACGCGCGTGCCCTCACCGATGTCCTCAACCCGCATGAGCCCACCTTCGGTGCGGATCATCGTGCCCGGGGTGAAACAAATCACGCCACCTGCTGGATCATCGTTCTGGTCTCTGGATTTCAATTCAACAGTGTGATTCACAATCCACAAATCAGCGGTGCGCGGGGGAATTTCGCCAACAAACATGCACAACCTGGCCGACGGCGTCGCGCCTTCGATCAGGGTCACGGTCCATGTGTCGCGCCCGTCGGTCACCGTGAAGGATTGCTCGAACGGAACGGGTTCGACCTCCACCAGATCAAGACGTGATGTGTTCACTTCGACAGCGCGCAACAACCGGCGCACAGACATGGCTGCCCGCTCGCGGATGTCGGCCTCTCCGGCCGCGTCGCCCAGTGGTAAAATTTCTGCGGGTCCGTCCACCCGTACCGCTTCGCCCGTCCATGACCATGCCGTGCCGACCCGCAAGTTTTCAAGCGGTGCCGACCAGAACCCATCGAGTTCCGTCTGTGACCAGGAAATGACGAACGTGCCCTTAAAGCCCGTTTTCATGCCCGTTTCTGCCTCTGTCTGGCCCCGTCATTTGGCGCGGGGTCCTGTGATAGAGGTTAACAGAGGTGAATCGGACCGATCAAGTTACTTTAACGTCAGTCGTTAACTATTTATTTAGAAGTTGAAATTCAGCTTCAGTGACCCGACGATTTGGCCACCATCCTGACCTACGTATTCTTCGCTAAGATACGTCAAACCATAGAAATATGAGATCCCGTCGCCGAACCGCCAGTGCACTCCGGCGCGTGCGCGAAACCGTTCCTCTTGTGCCACAGTGCCAAAGCTGGCGGGGAAATAGGCGCTGTCACCGACCGACGCATAATCCGCGCCCAGAACAAATCCGGTGCCCGGGCGCCCGCTTTCGATGCCTGAATAAAGTTGTCCGGACGCGCTGTCGCGCAGCCACATATCGTTCTGAAGAGTTTCCCCAATCAAGACATCCGCACCGACACGCACGAAATCTTCCACACCGTACTGGGCCTCAACGAAGGGGCGCAGCGTGGTCGCGGTGCCGATCGGCAAACGGTAAGACAGCTCAGTCAGAACGGTCGGATGGACTGCATTTTCAACCTGATTGTCTTCGACAAACGCGGATGGGTTGGGTGCGCTGATGATATCGTGAAACCAGTCTTGCATATCAAGAATACCGGTCTGCGGACCGGTCGCGACCAGATCAACACCGGCAGAAATGTTTGCAGCGCCGCGTGCGAAATGTGTGTGCACACCCGCCGACACAGCACCAACATAGGCACGGTCGCTTGACCCGGGGCCATTCACCGTAGACGGCGCAATAATCTCGGAACGCAGACGGTATTCAATGATTGCACCGGGCGTCGAGGGACGCACACCGTCCCATTCAGGGCCACGCACGATCGAATAGGCGTAAGACCCCGACCGCCAGCGATCCTCGTTATCGCCAAAGAAATCATTGGTGAAAATACGTCCGTAACCCAACGTCTCACGCTCTTGCGCCGCGCTCGGGGAGGCCATCATCAGACCCGCACATATCATCGCAATCAGTCGCATCGTTCACCCCAATAATCTACTTTTGGGCCTCTATATGACAACGGGCCGCCTGTTGGCGACCCGTATCTCATGCAAATGCGCCAGATTTTAGGCAACGGCCAGATAAGGGAAACGCATGCGCAACCGCGATATTCACAGATCAAGCGGGTTTTTCCCGTCATGCGTTGAACGCCATCTGTCAAATTCAGCCACATCGGCAGATGGCCTGTCATACTTTCCAGAACACCATCGCGGCGCATGACTTTGTGCCAAAAATCCCCGCAACATGAACCAGTATCATGGCCTTTGTAGTCGCCCTAGGGATTTGGAGGGTTTGTCACCGGGGCAACCTTTCAGACGGCGTCAATCAGGTGGCGATTTCAGCATCGTTCGGCGCCTGCACTGGCGGTGTAACAAATAACGCGGCAATCATTGCCACGCCCACAGCAACAAGGCCAAACAGCGCAATCGTGCCAACGAAGGCAAAGCCCAGCCCGACCATGAAAGTGGCGGACGCGAACAGAACTGCATTGGATACGGCGGATTTCAGTTTGATAATCAGGTTGGTCATTTGGCTCTCCGGTTTCATCAATTGTTTTGATGATCCTGAGATAGGGCGGCGGATATACGTCCGCCTGACGAACACCTTACAATTCTGTAAAGTTGATCGCGATGCGAAGCCCCTGCGGCGTATTTTCCGCCAGATCAAGCCGCGCGCCGTGTCGATCTGCAACTGCGCGCACCAATGCCAGACCAAGGCCTGATCCTTGGGTGCTGCGGGCCGCATCAAGACGCACCATGGGTTTGATAATTTCCGCAAACTGGGCGGGATCGACACCTGCACCGTTGTCAGCCACGCCCATTTTGGGACCATCAACGAACAGAATGATCCGGTCGCCACCATGGACCAGCGCGTTTTGGATCAGATTGGCCATGGCCTGAACCAACATGCCACGATCTGCCTGCACCGTTGCGGGTGACACAACATCGACCGCCAGTATCTTGCCCTCATCCTCGACCACAGGGCCATAAATTTCGGCCATCTCGCGTACGAAGTCGTCCATGACCAATGGTTCAAACCCATCACGACCTTGACCGGCCTCGATCCGGGCAACACGCATGATGGTGTCAAACACGTCGGATAGATGGCTCGCCTCCTCTAACGCGGCCCCACGTCCGTCACTGGCAGGCAACATTTCCAACTGCGCGCGCAACCTTGCCAAAGGCGTGCGCAAATCATGGGCAATGCTGGCGCTAAGGTGACGGGTTTGGCTGACAAGGCGTTCAAGCTCTGCCGCGGTTTGGTCAAGGTTTTGGGACATGTCATCAAGATCGTCTTTTGACTTCGAATGTCCGCTCCGCGCTGACAAATCCCCTGACGCGAGGCGATCCAAGGTGGTGTTGATTTGCGCCAAACGTCGCTGCGCCAGCAGTCCCGCCCAGACCCCAATCGCAAGGGTCAGCGCAATTACAATCGCAGCCGTCGTCCACAAAATTTGCGCCAGAAGTTCCTGCGCGTCTTCACTGTCGTCGATCGGGATGCCCACCATAATCGGCAGGCCCGTATTGTCTTGCGCCACCAAGACACGCCACACGTCAGAACGCATCAAATCATCGCGCAAGAAAACCGTCCCACCGCCGCGCAAAGCGGCACGGCGAAACGGATCGGGAAGACCGGATAAATCATCCAACGGGCGCAGGATCAACGCGGCCGTGCCCCTGTCTATTTCTGCGGCTGAATTCCCCTGAGCGAGTATTTCTAGCGTTGCATCCAACCGCCGCTCGTTTGCCCGCTGCCCAAGGGTCAATGCAACGAAAATTGCGACGACAAAACCAATCGCAAATATGCCCGACAACAGTGCCGCCAAACGCAATGTCGAAGATCGTTGAAGCCACCTAAACCGCACAAGCCACTCACGCACCAAAGACATAACCTTCTCCCCGCCGCGTCCGCAAAAGGGGGTCTTCGAACGGTTTGTCGATCTTGGCCCGCAGACGACTGATGTGGGTTTCGACAACACTGGTCGTCGGATCAAAACTCATGTCCCACACCTGTTCCAACAACATCGTGCGGGTCACCAAACGACCGGGCCGGCGCATCAAATATTCCAGCAGCTTTATCTCTTTCGCCATCAGATCGATCGACTGGCCTTGGCGTTCGCAACGACGCGACAGCAGGTCCAGCGTCAGGTCAGCATAGCGCAACGTCGTCTGGGTCGCCTCCGAGGTATCACCCCCCTCACGTCTTCGGCCCAAGGCACCCACACGGGCGGATAATTCGGCGAAGGCAAAGGGTTTGGTCAGATAATCATCGCCCCCTGCCTCAAACCCCTCGACGCGGGCGTCGACCTCCCCAAGGGCGGTCAGAAACAAGGCAGGGGTGTTGTTTCTTGAGGCACGCAAGGATTTAAGAACGGCCAAGCCATCAAGCCCCGGCACCATACGATCAAGGATCAATAGATCAAAATCCTGCCCCATCGCCGCGATCAACGCATCTTTACCGTCGTCAAAATGATCAACGACATGGCCTTCTTCGCGCAAACCACCCGCGATCCAAGGTGCGAGCTGTTTGTCGTCTTCTAAAAGCAAAATACGCATTGTGGTCCTTGGGGGCGAAAGTGAAATTGCGACAGGCCGCCGTTTCTGGCAGCCTATCGCGCTTTGGTGATCGACGAAAATTGTTTTCAGTTATGCTTCGTCGTCGTCGTCGTGGTCACTGTCGCAATCTTCGCCTTCAGCTTGGACTTTCAGGATTTCGCCCGTCTCAGCGGCAATCCTAACCTCCATTTCAACGCCGTCCTGGCTGAGGAGCTCGACTTCATACACCTGCTCGCCCCGGCGACGCTCCAGCTCAACCTCAGTCACCTCGCCCGGCACTTCCATCAGGGCAATCTCGATCACCTGTTCTTCAGTCAGACCGGTCGCGTTCGCCACCGACTGAGCCGAGACCAACCCGGCAAATCCACCTGCCAAAACCAGACCTGTCAAAGTGCCGCCTGCAATCAGTTTCGTGTTCATGTCGTTTCTCCGTTTTCATGTTAGGGAGTGCCATTGCGCCATCCGATAAAACAGAAATAGGGCCCCAACCTTACGAGCGATGATCGCCAACCTTACAATCCCGTAAGCTTGGCAAATTCGGATTTGGCGGGACGTCACCAGCCGAGGGCAGACGCCCATGACTTTCGCAACGAATGTCCGGTGCAAATTTCAGAAAACTTTTCGAAACCAGATGCCCGAAACCGCCCGCCGCAAGGCCACTTCGGGCGCATCTGGTTTTCAATCCAAGCACGGATCGGGACATGTCGAGCAACTGTGAACAAAACGATCGCAATAGAGAGCCCCTGTCTTAAGGCCGCACGTACTGGAAATGCGCACAGGTTCAGCCCACAAAAAAAGGCGGACTGTTAAAGCCCGCCTTTCTCAATTCATGCCTCAACATCAACGCGATGCTAAGACTGTATGCTTAGGTGCCGTTGCTTGAAGATGCAGCGATGCCAATGACCGTAATCGCGATGCCCGCAGCGATGAGGCCCGGTGTCAGACCAAGTGCTGGACCAGCAGAAGAGAACACAACAACTGGCTCTTCGATCGGTGTGATTTCGTTGGATGTTCCGGCGTTTTGTGCCGATACGCTTGTCGCTGTTGCCAGTGTGGCGGCAATAATCAAAGTTGTAATGCGCTTCATGTGAGGGTTCCCCAAAATTTTCAATTAATCGACCGTATACGAAAAAAATCAGTATGTCATGATTAAAAACTTAACGGTCTATTCCGTGCCTTAGTTCTGCAAATGTTCGACAATCAGATATCCAAGCTGTGGCCCGATCCATTGACGTGACGCCACCGGAACACCGGCCTGATCGCGCCAGTATTGGTTTTCAAAGGTCACATCGCCGTCGCGACAGGCTTCGATGATTTTCCCTTCAGGATCAGGGTTGTAGCTGCAATTAAATTGGCGGGTCTGTGTCTGGTTTTCGCCGTCCAGATAGGTATGAATGCGGGTCGCGGCGGTGCCTGATCGCGCATCGTCTAGTGACGCGACGACCTCCGTTACATTCGCGCTCATCAGGTCATTGCCCAGACCACGGGTGGCCACAA
Source organism: Octadecabacter dasysiphoniae (assembly GCF_021532615.1). Classification (GTDB taxonomy): domain Bacteria; phylum Pseudomonadota; class Alphaproteobacteria; order Rhodobacterales; family Rhodobacteraceae; genus Octadecabacter; species Octadecabacter dasysiphoniae. The sequence goes on along the minus strand of NZ_JAKGAQ010000001.1, from coordinate 274,674 downwards.
TGACACCTTGGTTGAAGCTGATGCTGATCCGTTGATCCGACATGAAAGTCGTAACCGCGCCATTGCGGGCGCGTTCGGCCATCAGTGTAGTACCACCGAGGCTTTCGAGATGTGCGATGATCACAGGAATGCCAATTTGTTCGAGCAACTCGGGCGTGACCTGCGCACGGGTGGCTTCATAACTTAGTCGGACAGGGGCGGGTTTCCCGATGGCCTGAAGTCGGCTAAGCGCGATGCCGGAAACCGTGTCTTCCGTTTGGCCACAACCACCAAGCACCAGCAGAGCAGTCAGACCCACTGTCATTGCGTTATATTTCATCGCCAGAACCTTCCCCATGTCTCTTGCAATTCGGGATCATGATAGCTGCGTATGGTTTCATAAAGCCGATTGCTGACATTGACCCGCGCCCCGCCATCTTGCGCCAATGATTGCAAAACAATCGAATTGGTGGCCGTGCTCGGCGTGCCCAGAATGCTTTCCAGCGGAATTGTTAATCGCAGGCCCTTGTCGAACGCCCCTTCGCCAAATTCCTCAACGGAGATGTTTGTTTTTGTGGCATAGGCCCCAACGCGCCAGCCATTGGCAAATATGCGGTCGACAGACACTGTCGCACCCCAATCCCCGGCCAGATACCGCCCGACGTCCAACTGGCTGTGAAACCCGTTGCCCATATTCCAATAGCCCGAAATATGCCCGGTCGCGACGTCATAGTCGCGAAAGCCGAACAATTGATCAAAATCGCGCTGTTGGACGATATTTGCCTCTATTCCAACTGCAAACGGGCTGGCGACCGGCTTCCATAAAATCTCAGCCGAAACACCGCCGTACATGTCTTCGAGGTATCCAGCCGTCACACGACCATAAAGGTTCTCTCCAATCCTGTCGCGATAGGTAAGGGTCAGTACGTTGATGCTCGGGCCACCTGTGCTTGCGTATGCCGGGCCATCTGATCGCACCCGTGGCAGCGTCGTTGGTCTTTGTTGGTCGTTTCCACCGATATTTCCGATCAATTTTTGACGGACCGTTCCATCCAGATGAAGCCCTGGCGCGATATCGTAGGAAAAATTGAGTTCCGCGCTCAGATCCGCCCGAAGCGGGCTATCAGGATCAAAGAAACCGGCACCGAGATGGGGGCCAAAGTCCCAGCTGAAATCGGGATAAAGCCCGTCAGGATATAACGCTGATGCGCCCGGCGGGGTGGCGTCGCTGATATCCGCCAAAGCATAGCTGAGTTCGACATTGTCGGGATGATATTCAAGCGCTTCGAGGTCACTGCGCTGCAACGTGACTTGTGACGTCGCGAGGCCGCCAACCATCGGCACGATGCGAAAGGTCTCAACGGATGCAGGCATCGTGGCGCTTAGGATACGCGCAGCGCGCCCGATTGCTTCGGCGCGCGCAATATAGCGATTGTTGCGCACATACAGGATGACTTCGCGTGGCTGTAATTCAAACGCCTCAACGGACATGCCTTCTGCGGCAAGCAATGTCTGAACATTATCGCGCAAAATCGCAGGCCCTGCTGGCTGAGTTGTCCAACCCAGATCGGCCGCTGCCCCCGGCGCGCGGACAACAACAGGGGTCGGGGCACTGCCACCTGATCCATTGATCGCAGCAGTGCGGGGGTTAAACGTATACGTCAGCCCCACCCCGATCTCTGAGCCATGCAGGATCTGGGCTTGCGCCAAAACCCCGTTGTCAAACCTATAGGTTAATCCGAAATTGAGAGGCGTGTTACGTTCAAACAAGTTTCGGATCGCGTCGGTCTCAACCGTATATGCGTCCGACGAATATTCTGCTTTCAGTGTCAGTTGATCAGTCGCTTGCCACTCAACACCACCAAAAGCGGCCATGTCGCCGCGAAACCATCGGCCAAACTCAAGCTGCCCACCATTGACCGCCCCTGATCTGGGACGTGTTAAGAACCCGTCGTCAATCGCCCCCAAAGGGTTTTCAATTCCATTGTAAGACCCCAATCGCCCCCAGCCGAGACCCGCTGTAAAGGCCAGCCGCGGCGTAACATTTTTCGTCGCCACAAGGTATTCAGACGCATAAAACCCAGTTCCCAGCACATCACTAAGCCCAACGGCAACCGATGGAAGATATGTCCCTTCGTCCAGGAAACGGTAACGCAGATCGAATGAGCGATCATAGGTGTCGCCGCCCATGCTGTTGAAATTGGCGATCCGCGAATAGCGTAGACTTCCCGACAGGCGCGGGTTCACTTGAAAACTCAGCGTGTTGCGCGTCGATCCGGCAAAATATGAAACTGTTGCTGCCAATTCGGCATCTACTGCGCTTTGGGCGGTCGGCATGTCGATCAACCCTGGGGCGCCGTTTAGCGAATAGGTATAGCTTTGCTCTGCATAAAGCGGCGCGGCCGTCGCAGTTAACACGCTGACAACGGACAGTATTTGCGCCAACCATTTGCTGGTGGGTCCGCCTACAACCGTGCGGTCCGCCGCATTGTATTCAACACCGCAGCTTTCATTCTCAAAGCCCACATCGTGGCCCGATTGGTCGAAGTCCGTTGCCATGTTGATTCTTTACCTGTTCTGTATCACTTGACTGTCTGGCACGTTCTCGTGCGCCACGTGAAAAAACTTACCTCGATCAATGCTTTGTCTGTCTGACTGTTGCTTGAGGGTACTTAAGACATTTCGAGCAAGAATAGCGACCAGGAGGTTTTTATATGCGAAGCTGGATTTTAGCGGCCTGTGCGTTTTTGGCATTTAGCGCCTGTAGCCCACCTTCGGTCTTTGCACCGGGCGACGCTGTTGCAAGCGCGTCTTTTAGGTACGACGGCCCAAACCGCCTGACCCTATTCACAATGGTCAGCAATCAGACCGGATATGGGTCACACAGCGCGCTGATGATCAACGGTGAAGAACGGGTCATTTTTGACCCTGCCGGCACATTCAGCAGCGACCTTGCGCCAGAACAGCATGATGTTCTTTTCGGCATAACACCGCAGGTGGCCGCTCAGTACACCGCCTATCACACGCGCGCGGATTTTGACTCGCACCTGCTGGTGCAATCCATTGATATTTCGGCAGAAATGGCCAATGCTTTGCTCCGTGCGGCAAAGGCCCATGGCGAAGTGCCCGGCGGATTATGTGCGCGCAGCACCTCCAGCCTGATCGCAAGTTTACCCGGCTTTGAGAACATTCAGCAAACGTGGTTTCCGCTCAAGGTGTCTGAGCAGTTCGGCGCGATTGCGGGCGTCACGACGCGTCGAATTAACTAGTCGGGCGGGCTTCAAATCTGAACCCGCTGCCCCACACTGGCCTTACGGCACCTCGCCGATCAACTCCTGTGCGATGACACGTGCAATGGGTAGCGCGGTGTCTGATGTCATGCCGGCGCTTAAACGTGGGTCATACAATATTCGCAAAAGCAGTTCGTCATGATCTGTCAGGAATGAAAACTCGTCATCATCATTGAAAATTGACGGGCGGGTCCTGCGGCTGTCGTTGGGCAGGCCTAAACCTTGGGCCAGTTCTTCGTGGATGCAGGACAGACGTCGCAGATCGTCATGTTCGGCGCGGATCACAGCCACCGCCGCTGTGTAACGAGTGCCACCATTCTCCGTAGCATAGGCAGCAACGGCACAAAAAGTATCGCGGTCCAAACCGTTTAGAATGGCCAAAGGCGGCCCTGCAATGCTTGGCACTCGCAATGCGGCTTCTTGAAGGGCTGCAGCGCGATCACCCTCGCTTGCGATGACGACGATGAAATTTGGGGATCCGCTGGTAGACACAGGATGCCCTGTTACTTGGCGAAGGCGATCCGCGTATTGTGAAACGCTAAGAGCATCCTTTGCACGCTGTGCAGGCAAGACACCGGCGCCAAAAACAATCTGAAAACGCACAGGATCTTCCCAGCGTCGCAAAGGGCTGACCCCACCCCGCCCCGAGAACCCGTCATCGTATTCATTGGACAATGCAATCTCGCTAAAATTGCGTACCAGTACGTCGGCGGAAGACTGGCCAGTGTCTGCCGGATCGCAAGCCCCGAGGAGCGCAACAAAAAGACACACAGCGCCCCAATGCCTAGATGTTCGAAAAGCATCCGTCTTCATGACTTACTCGGACCTTTCCATCTTGGCGGTCTGCTCATTCTCGCTGTGAAGTGCGTGGTCAATGGCCTTGATCTTGCCATGAGCGTTTGGGGTGGGTCGTGTTGATCTTAGCTTGTTCGCAATCTGATAGAGGAACATTGCAGGAGCAATAGCTGACGTTGACCTGAGTTGCGCAATCATTCATTTAGTCTGGCCCAAACGGCTACTATCGCTCAAGAACCAGCGACAGCTTCTTCCTCATCAAAGACCTCTAGCGCTGCATTCAGCGCGTTAATGGCGGACGGGAAACCACCATACAAAGACATCTGCCAGATCACTTCGGCGATTTCCTTTTGAGATAGGCCTGCTTTTCGGCCACCTGAAATATTGACCTTAAGTTGAGGCTTTGTTTGCCCACCAAGAGCGGTGAGCGCGGCGATTGTTGCGATGTACCTTTCGCGCAAAGGCAGTTCTGGTCTCGCATATTGGCGACCATAAGCGAAATCGACCACCCCTTCTGCCATTCCCGGCAGCAGGTGCCCGTACCTGGCATCCAGCGCATCTTCCATACCGGGGTTCAGCGCTTCTGATAATTCTTTACCGATTTCCGTGGTCGTTTTCGTCATTGTGCGGCCTCAATGTTAAATGGGAAATATTGCCTAATGGAAATAAGAACATAGTCCTGAGTATCAAGCGCTATGGTCGCTTTGTCCCGCAGTCTGTGACCTCACCCTTCAACTGATTTTGCGGTTACCGCGACTGTCCGGAACGCCGGAACCAACCGCAGCTTTCCAATCCGTGGGTAAATCGCCAGTATGGGCCGTTCCTGTCAGCACTTTGTAGCCCATTGATCAGATGCTGCGATGCATCCGATCAATGCAGCAGGTGCATGATTTTCGACCCTACCTTAAGGGGAAATTTCTGAACGGCGCGGTCCACACCTGCAACAATTCCAATCAGCCACACTTTGAGTGGCCACAATCAGCGCAGGTCATGCAGCCCTCGACCATGCGCAGGGAATACTGGCCGCAACTTGGGCAGGCGTTGCCTTTGGGCGCCATCGCCACAATGTCCGCCTGCGGGTCTGATTTCAGGCCCATGCCCTCCCCCGCGAGGAACCCTGTCGCCACCATGTGTTTTTCGATCACACCACCGATGGCGGCCAAAATGGACGGCACGTATTTGCCCTGCATCCATGCCCCACCACGCGGATCGAACACGGCTTTCAACTCCTCAACCACGAACGACACATCGCCCCCGCGCCGGAAAACAGCAGAAATCATCCGCGTCAGGGCGACCGTCCATGCGAAGTGTTCCATGTTCTTGGAATTGATAAACACCTCGAACGGGCGATGCTGCCCTTGGTGCAGAATATCGTTGATGGTGATGTAAATCGCATGTTCGGAATCCGGCCATTTCACCTTATAGGTCTGGCCCGTCAACTCACCCGGGCGATCAAGCGGTTCGGTCATATAGATCACGTCGCCTGCGTTCTCGTCAGCAATCACCTCGGGTTTCGTATCCTCGGCCACGGACAATACCGACCCCGTTACGTCATTGGGGCGATAGGTTGTGCAGCCTTTGCACCCTGTGTCCCAGGCTTCCATATAGACGTCTTTGAAAGACTGAAAATCGATGTCTTCGGGGACGTTGATGGTTTTGGAAATGGATGAATCCACCCACTTTTGCGCCGCCGCTTGCATGCGCACGTGATCCATCGCGGGCAAGGTCTGCGCGTTGACGAAATAGTCGGGCAGATCCGCATCACCTTTCAGGTCGCGCCACATTTTGACGGCGTAATCGACGACCTCTTCCTCGGTGCGGCTGCCGTCCTTTTGCAGAACCTTGCGGGTGTAGGCATAGGCAAACACAGGTTCGATCCCGCTGGACACGTTGCCTGCATACAGGCTGATGGTGCCGGTTGGCGCAACGGATGTCAGCAACGCATTGCGGATGCCGTGTTCGCGGATCGCTGCGCGCACATCGTCATCCATCTGCACCATATTGCCGGACGCGAGGTACTTGTCCGCATCAAATAAGGGGAATGCCCCTTTCTCTTTTGCCAAGTCCACCGACGCCAGATACGCGGCGCGCGCGATGGCTTTCATCCAGTGCTCGGTCTGACGCGCCGCCTCCTCAGAGCCGTAACGCAAACCTGTCATAAGCAACGCATCCGCCAGACCCGTGACACCAAGACCGATCCGGCGTTTCGCGGCAGCCTCCTTGGCTTGGGCTTCCAACGGGAAGCGCGACGCATCAACCACGTTGTCCATCATCCGCACAGCTGTCGCCACAAGATCGGCTAGGTCCGCGTCATCCACTTTAGCCGTTGTTTCAAAGGGGTCAGACACCAACCGCGCGAGGTTGATTGAGCCGAGCAAACACGCGCCATAGGGCGGCAAGGGCTGTTCGCCGCACGGGTTCGTGGCAGCAATGGTTTCCACGTAATTCAGATTGTTCATCTCGTTGATACGGTCGATGAAAATTACACCCGGTTCAGCATAATCATAGGTCGACTGCATGATCCGGTCCCACAAATCACGGGCCTGAACAGTGCGCACGGTCTCGCCCTTCCAGACCAGATCCCAGGGCTTGTCCGCTTTCACGGCTTCCATGAACGGATCAGTGATCAGCACGGACATGTTGAACATGCGCAGGCGGGCGGCGTCAGATTTGGCTGCAATGAAATCTTCAACATCGGGGTGATCACAGCGCATCGTGGCCATCATCGCGCCGCGCCGCGATCCGGCCGACATGATGGTACGGCACATGGCATCCCAGACGTCCATGAACGACAGAGGGCCGGACGCATCGGCGGCAACACCGTGTACAACCGCACCTTTGGGACGAATGGTTGAAAAATCATACCCGATCCCGCCGCCTTGCTGCATCGTCAACGCCGCTTCGCGCAGGTTATCAAAAATGCCCGACATCGTGTCGGGGATCGTGCCCATGACGAAACAATTGAACAGTGTTACACTGCGATCCGTGCCCGCCCCCGCAGTGATCCGCCCTGCGGGGAGGTATTTGAAATCCTCGAGGGCCGCGTAAAACTTCGGCTCCCACGTCTTTGGGTCTTTTTCGACAGAGGCCAGAGATTTCGCCACGCGGGACCAGGTATCTTCGACGGTGGCGTCAATCGGGGTGCCGTCCGCCTCTTTCAGGCGATATTTCATGTCCCAGATTTGTTCTGCAATAGGGGCGGCGAAGCGGGACATGGGGGAACCTCTTTTGGATGACTGGCAGAATCGGTGGTGAACCACTACCTTACCAGATGTTGTGTGCATTTGGAACAATTTGTGAACATATAGTGAAGGCCATCATGAGCAAGACCCTACATCTTCAAAAATTGTCCGTTGGAACCGAGGGTGTAGCAGACCTCGCGGCTTGGCAAAACACGAAACGCGCACAAGCCGGCGACGGATTGCCGCGCCATGTGACGCGCATGTGGCCCAAGCGCGAGACCGAATTACTGGCCGGTGGTAGTATTTATTGGGTCGTCAAGGGATCACTGCTGTGCCGTCAACGAATTGCGCGGTTGGACGAATATTTTGGCAGCGACGGCATCCGGCGCTGCGCCATCGTTCTGGACCCCGAGTTGATCCGCGTTGTGCCGACCCTGAAGCGCCCCTTCCAAGGCTGGCGCTATTTGAAGGATGCGGACGCGCCCATGGATTTACCGGCCGGACGCGAGGAAGAAGAAGCGCTACCAGCTTCTTTGAGTGCGGCGCTGGCTGAAATCGGGATTTTGTGATCTGACGATCAGCGCCTGCGGCGGGCAGGGGCGCGCACGCTGTGCGTGCGCAAGAAAGAGGGGCGCTGCCCCGCCCTTCGGGCTCCCCGGGATTTTTATAGACCAAAGAAGAGCTTAAGCGCCCAGTTTCGATTGCAGGGCTTTGAACGTGGCCCGCATGTCCGGTGTCCATTGTTCACGGCGACCGCGAAACAGGGTCGCTTGGCTGGCATGGATCATGCCGTCGGACAGAATTTTCAAACCGTTGGCACGCAGGGTTTCACCGGTTGATGTGATATCGGCAATTGCTTCTGCGGTTTCGTTGCGGATCGTGCCCTCGGTCGCGCCCTGACTGTCGATCAGCTGATAATCGGCGACGCCATTGTCGCGCAAAAATTCCCGCACGAGGCGGTGGTATTTCGTCGCGATGCGCAGGCGGAACCCGTGGTGGGCACGAAACGCCGCCGCCGCCGCATCCAGATCATCGAGCGTATCAACGTCGATCCAGGCCTGCGGCACAGCGATGATCAGATCGGCCCCGCCGAAGCCCATTTTGGCCACATCGACCACCCGTTGATCCCAGCTGCTGAGTTTTTCACGCACCAGATCAGACCCTGTGACGCCAAGGTGAATGCGCCCCGCGTTGAGTTCCCGCGGGATTTCACCTGCGGACAACAGCACCAATTCGATCCCGTCGATCCCATCCACAGCACCTGCATATTCGCGATCCGTGCCAGATTTGCGCAAGGTCACGCCGCGCGCCGCAAACCAATCAAACGTCTTTTCCATCAGCCGCCCCTTGGACGGCACACCAAGTTTCAGGGTCATTGCGCGCCCTCCACATCCGCGACAAGCGCCGGGCGGATCACGCCGCCCACTGCGGGAACGCCCGTTCCGCCGCCAAGAACTGCGGTAAGGGCGTCGTATCTGCCACCGGTCGCGACTGCGGGCAAATTCAGGCCCGGGTCCGCATCAAAACCAAAGACAAAACCGTCGTAATATTCCATCGACGTGCGCCCATAAGATGTTTCGAACGGTAACGCATCGACGTCAACATCGCGTGCGGCGAGCGCATCAAGACGCGCAGCAAGCCCGTCAACGGCGGTTGAGATCGAGGGCAGATCTACGGCGATATCGCGCAAGGCTGTCAGGGCATGCGGTGCCGTTTCACGCACCTTAAGAAGGGCATCCAGCAGGTCGCGTTCGATCTGCGAAATCGGATCAGCTGCTGCGTCCGTGCGCAATGCATCAATCCGCCCTGCGATTTCGGCGCGCGTGCGCAGGCCAAGCAGCGGTGGCATTTCGGCCATCGGATCAGCTGCGTCTAGCAGCGCACGGCGGCTGGCGGGGGCTGCGATCAGACCGCAATATCGATCCAGCAAAGCCTTAAAGCGGCGCGGCCGCCACAGGTGCCGCATCAGCGCGGCGCGACGGGCGGGCGTTGTATTCAGCCCTTGAACGGCGGCGCGCAAAATTCCGATGTCCCCCGTCGAAGCCGTGACAGGAACGTCTTTGAGGATACTCGCAAAGGTCGCGAACACCTCAGCGTCCGCAGCCGCAGGATCGCTGCCATCGAAAATTTCAAATCCGACTTGAACAAACTCTGTCTCACGGGTTTCAACGACGTCTTGCTTACGAAACACTTTGCCGAGGTAGGTATAGCGTGCAGGGTCTGCGCCCGACGCCATGTGATGCTGCACAATCGGAACAGTAAAATCGGGCCGCAGCATCAATTCACCGCGAACCGGATCGTGCGTAGTGAAAGCACGTGCGCGGATGTCCTCACCGTAAAGATCAAGCAACAGATCGGATTGCTGCATGTAATCCGCATCCGTCACCACCGCGCCTTGCTGCATGAACACACCTTGATAGGCGCGCGCGCGATCCCACGTGTCTTGGCGGTCCGTTGTCACTGGCTTTGCTCTGTTAGCAGCGCTTTGATCCGGTCAACCAGATCAGCGCGGGGGATTTCGAACTGGCTGGGCCGGTCCTTCCATTCCTCATGCGTCGCGGTTTCCGCGATCTTTGCGCCAAGGATCAAGTCTTTGACTTGCAGGGTTCCGGCGGCCACTTCATCGCCGCCCTGGATGATCGCGATGGGGGAATTGCGCTGGTCTGCATATTTCAACTGGTTGCCGAAGTTCTTGGGATTGCCAAGGTACACTTCGGCGCGAATACCCGCATTTCGCAGCTCGGACACGATGGCCTGATAATCTGCCATGCGGTCACGATCCATGACGGTGACGACAACGGGGCCCGTGGTGTCCGTGCTCAGACGGCCCTTCATGTGGAGCGCTGCCAGCAGACGATCCACGCCGATGGACACACCCGTCGCAGGGACTTCTTGGCCGGTGAATCGTTTCACGAGGTCGTCGTAACGCCCCCCACCAGCGACGGAGCCGAAGGAGCGCGGACGGCCCTTTTCGTCTTTGATCTCGAACGTCAGTTCGGCCTCGAACACGGGGCCGGTGTAGTAGCCGAGGCCACGCACGACGGATGGGTCGATGACAATGCGGTCTGGGCCGTAGCCGCCTGCAGCGAGGAGATTGGCCATTTGTTCCAGTTCATCAACGCCTTGCGCACCAACAGCACTGTCGCCAATGGCGGCGCGCAGATTGGTTAATGTGCCGGTCGAGTCGTCTGCCATAGAAGTCAGGAACGCGAGAACAGGTTCGGCTTGTTCTTGCGTCAGTCCAACGCCATCAATAAAGGCCCCTGATGCATCTTCTCGACCTTCCATAAGTAGTTGCCGAACTCCTACCGCTCCAACTTTATCAAATTTATCGATCGTTCTGAGAACATTGGCTTGCCAAACGTCCTTGCGATCCAAGACATCTTGAGCGCCGCCATCCCCATGGGTCCTTGGTCCATTTGGATAGTTCTCGTCAATTATCTGTTGAGCAACAGCCTCCAACACCCCATTCAAAACCTTGCGGTTATTGATCCGCACCACATAATCCCCGCGCTCGATCCCGACGGCCTCAAGCGTGTCGGCCAGCATCGCGCAAATCTCTGCATCGGCAGCCACAGACCCCGACCCGACCGTATCCGCGTCGCATTGATAAAACTGGCGAAAGCGTCCTGGCCCCGGTTTTTCGTTGCGCCACACAGGGCCCATCGCAAAGCGGCGATAGGGGGTCGGCAAATCGTTGCGGTGCTGTGCGAACACGCGCGCCAGTGGCGCTGTGAGGTCATAGCGCAGCGCGAGCCAGTCGCCGTTGTCGTTTTCGTCTTCTTCCTGCCATGCAAACACGCCCTCGTTAGGACGATCGACGTCTGGCAGAAACTTGCCCAGCGCCTCAACCGTTTCAACGGCGGCTGATTCCAGCGCTTCGAACCCGTAACGATGGTACACGCCCGCAATCGTGCGCAGCATGTCGGTGCGCTGTGCCACTTCGGCACCGAAATAGTCGCGAAACCCTTTTGGAGTCTGCGCCTTGGGGCGTTGTACTTTTTGCTTCTTGGCCATGGGTTTGGCTCCGGTTACGGGTCAGTTACCCGCGCTTTACCGCGCCCCACCCTTTGGCGCAACAGCAGGGGCTAGCAAAGCCACGCGCGCAGGCGTATTCAGCGCCCATGAGTGATCAAACAAACATCGAAGAAACGCTGGCCCACCTGACCCGCACGGTGGACGATCTGTCCGACATCGTCGCGCGTCAGGAAGACGAGATCAGTCGCCTGACCTACCGCGTCAAAATGTTGATGGAGCGCGAAGCCACGCGCGAGATGGACACAGGCAGTTCAGTCCCGTTGGCCGACCAGCGCCCGCCGCATTATTAAGTCGCGCCATCCTTGATCGACATCGCGACGACTTCGCCGTCGTGCACAAGGATTTGCGCCCATTTCGTCGGCACGGCACTGAACGTTCCGCCAAAGAAATTATAGACCGTGATGAAATGCGTGTTGCTGTCCATGCGCGCTGTGCGCTCACCGCAGGGCTGGCCGCGCCCGACACGGCACACGCTGGCCTTCAGGGCCTCATAGGCGTTGTCGGTTGTGCTGTAGGGGATGCGTTCGTTGCTGGGGCGATACCGGACAAATTCATGGGTTTCCACATCACCCGTAACCACGACAGCACCCGTAAACGTGCGCGCACAATTATCGTCAAAACCGGTGATGTAAAACGGACGGGGTGCAGTTGAATTGGGGATGGTATCATAAATCTTGAATGGTCCACCTGTATCGACCTGCGTGCCAAGCGCTCTGCCACGGATGTCGCACACGCGGGCAATTTCGCCGAATGGCATCACCGTTCCAGCCGATACATCCTGCGTGTCGGGGCCACTGCGCGGCACATCGGTGTCAGGGGATCGGCGGAACAATCCAGCGAGGCCACGGCGCGGGCGATCCTGTGTGGATTGCACGGTGGCAACTTCGGTGACTTCATCTGACGCATCACCGGACGGTTCTGTCGCCACTGAGGCATCTGCCAACGCCGCCTCAATCGCGGCATTGGTCGGGTCTTGTGGTGCACGGTTCAACAGACGAGAAAACAATCCACCGCCTGTATTTGTGGCCTCGGCGGGTGTTTGTGTGACCGTTGCCGCACTGGCGCCCACGTCCACGGCGCTTAGCCGCGTGACATTACGCAGCGGATCACCGCAGGCCGACAACATCACAGCCATACCCAAGCTCAATAAAATTTGGCGCATTTAGCGTCCTTCGTCCCTGTCACCGTAAAGGCGTTAACAGGGGTTTAACGGATGGCCACCCGTGCGTCTACTGGGCCCTTTGGACAGGCAGGGTTTTGCCGCTGCGTTAGATTTCTTGAACTTCGATCACACCGACCAGCGATCGCAACGCGCCCTTGATCTGGGGATTGACCGGAAAATGATCGTCCAGCTCGACGTCAATCTCGCCCAGCTCAATATCATCGATGGTAAACAGGATCGGCCCACGCCCCGCCTTGACGCCGTCCTTCACTGCATTTTGCAAAATATCACTGACAGTCGGGATCGCGCCGACATCCCCCAAGAAGACACGCAGTCCGCTGGACCCTGCATTCGCCACGGCCATGTCCGCTGGCATAACGGAACGGCCGAGCAGTTTCAGTTGCTCAGCCTCCATCGTGGCCTCAACCCCGATGACGACTTGCGTGCCTGTTTCCAAATGGTCGCGCGATGCTTCTAACGTGTCCGAGAACATCGTGACCTCGTATTGGCCGGTCGGATCGGACAATTGCACAAAGGCAAAACGGTTGCCGCGTGCTGATTTGCGTTCCTGCCGTCCTGCTACGGTGCCCGCCATTTTCGCAACGATTGCCCCGTTTGCGGCCTTGGCCGTGACCTCATCCAATGTCAGCACCTTTTCGGTGCGTTTCAGCGCGGCCATATAATCGTCCAAAGGATGACCAGACAGGTAGAATCCGACCGCCTTGAATTCCTCGGACAGACGTTCTGCGGGCAACCAATCAGCGGCAGCAGACAGGCGCGGTTCGGGCAAATCATCGCCCGCTTCGCCAAACAGCGACACCTGATTGGAGTTCTTCTGGTCGTGGATCGCGGCGGAATAATTCACCAAGGCATCCAGTGAATCAAAGACTTTGCGACGGTTCGGATCAAGAACGTCAAACGCCCCTGCCCGCGCCAACATTTCCATCGGGCGTTTGCCGACACGTTTCAAATCAACACGACGCGCGAGGTCAAACAATGTCACAAACGGCGCATCGCCGCGCCCGTCCGCAATCAGGTTCATTGCCTCAACGCCGACGTTTTTAAGCGCACCCAGCCCGTAGATCAGCGTGGCATCCTGCACATCGAACGTGGCCAGTGATGTGTTCACGCAGGGCGCCTTCCAAGGCAGTTTCAGCCCCTTCTTCACCTCTTGGAAATACACGGCGAGCTTATCCGTCAGGTGGATATCGCAATTCATCACACCGGCCATAAATTCGACCGGATGGTTCGCCTTCAGCCATGCCGTCTGGTAGCTGACGACCGCATAGGCCGCCGCGTGGGATTTGTTGAAACCGTAGTTGGCGAACTTGTCCAGCAGGTCCCAGACCTCTTGCGCCTTTTTCTTGTCGACACCGTTTTCCAGCGATCCGGCCAGGAACTTCGGCTTCTCGACGTCCATCGCTTCTTGCAGCTTTTTACCCATGGCGCGGCGCAACAGATCGGCCCCGCCTAGCGAATAGCCCGCCATTTCTTGGGCGATCTGCATAACCTGTTCCTGGTAAACGATGATGCCCTGCGTTTCATCGAGGATATGATCAATCGAAGGGTGTAATTGGTCCCGCTCTGACAGGCCGTTTTTAACCTCGCAGAACTTGGGGATGTTTTCCATCGGGCCGGGGCGATACAGCGCCACCAGCGCGATGATGTCTTCAATGCAGTCCGGTTTCATACGCCGCAACGCGTCCATCATGCCGCTGGATTCCACCTGAAAGACGGCGACGGTTTTTGCGGCAGCGTACAATTTATACGACGCCTCATCATCCAGCGGGATGGCGTTGATTTCATTCACCGCGCCGGTTGCTGGTTCATACAATTGCGTGCCGTCGGGTGCGATATGGATGTCGCGGCCAGACTTCAAAATCAGGTCCATCGCGTTCTGGATCACGGTCAGGGTTTTCAGGCCCAGAAAGTCAAATTTGACCAATCCCGCCTGTTCCACCCATTTCATGTTGAACTGCGTCGCGGGCATATCGGATCGCGGATCCTGATAGAGCGGGACCAATTCATCCAACGATCGATCACCAATCACAACACCCGCCGCGTGGGTCGATGCGTTGCGCAACAACCCTTCAAGCTGCTGGCCATAGGTCAGAAGACGATCCACAACTTCTTCGTTCTTCGCCATTTCGCGCAGGCGCGGTTCATCCGCCAAGGCTTTGACAATGCTGACAGGTTTCACGCCCTCAACCGGGATCATCTTGGACAGTTTGTCGACCTGCCCATAGGGCAATTGCAGCACACGCCCGACGTCACGCACGGCGGCCTTAGACAACAGCGCACCAAACGTGATGATCTGGCCCACACGGTCACGACCATATTTTTGCTGAACATAACGGATCACTTCTTCGCGGCGATCCATGCAAAAATCGATATCGAAATCGGGCATCGACACACGTTCGGGGTTCAGGAACCGTTCGAACAAAAGCGAATAGCGCAGCGGGTCAAGGTCGGTGATCAACAGCGCGTAAGCCACCAGCGAACCCGCACCAGAACCACGGCCCGGCCCAACAGGAATAGCGTTGTCTTTGGACCATTTGATAAAATCCGCAACGATCAGGAAATATCCGGGAAAGCCCATTCCCTCAATAATACCAAGCTCGAATTCCAGCCGCGCTTCGTATTCCTCAACGGTGGCGGCGTGGGGGATGATCGCAAGACGCGCCTTCAATCCCTCTTGGGCCTGACGGCGCAATTCCGCGACCTCGTCATCGGCGAACTTAGGCAAGATCGGATCGCGTTTATAGACCTTGAAGGCACAACGCTTGGCGATCTCAACGGTGTTTGCAATCGCTTCGGGAAGGTCGGCGAACAGCGTCACCATTTCTTCTTGGGATTTGAAATAGTGCTGCGGCGTCAGGCGGCGGCGCGGCTCGTTCTGGTCCACATATGCGCCATCCGCGATGCACAACAGCGCGTCATGGGCCTCGTAAATTTCGGACTTCGGGAAATAGACATCGTTGGTCGCCACCAATGGCAATTCCATCGCATAAGCCATTTCAACGTGGCCTTGTTCGGACAGTTTCTCAGCCTCGGGCAATCCGTTGGCATCGGGATGGCGCTGCAATTCCACATACAAACGATCCGGAAACGCAGCAGCAAATTGCGTCATCAAACCTTCGGCAGCGGGGCGCTGGCCTGCACGCAACAGCCGCCCGATGGGCCCGTCGGGACCACCCGTCAAGCAAATCAACCCGTCCGAATGTTTCACCAAATCGTCCATCGACACCTGCGGCAATTCCCCGCCCGCATCAACGTAGGCACATGAATTCAGCTTCATTAGGTTCATGTAACCCGCTTCGCTCTGCGCGAGCAGAACAACCGGTGCGGGTGGGTCGGGGCGGCGGGCTTGTTCGCCTGATCCCATCGTCACATCGACCTGGCACCCGATGATTGGCTGGACCCCCTCTTTGGCGGCGTATTCGGAAAATTCCAACGCACAGAACATGTTGTTCGTGTCGGTGACAGCAACAGCAGGCATGCCCGCTTTCGCCGCCAAACCAGATAATTTCTTGACCGGAACGGCCCCTTCCAAAAGGGAATATTCCGTATGCGTGCGCAGGTGTATGAATCGGGGATCAGCCATACATCACACCCTAGCTTGTGGTGGGGTCCGGCGGAAGAGACAGATATCGCGCAACACAAAAATACATCAGCGCCTGCCTGCAACCACCTGTTATCATCGGGTAATTCACGCCATGCATCTAAAATTTAGTAATTTGGCTAAGTATATTGACACGGCGGTCACCGCCTCACATAATCCCGCCATGCAACATTCCATCGACGCCGCCTTTGCTGCCCTATCGGATCCGACCCGCCGCGCGGTGGTTGAACGGCTTGCGCGCGGTCCGGCCAGCGTATCGGACCTCGCGGCGCCCCATAACATTGCCCTGCCAACATTCATGCGGCACCTCAAAGTGTTGGAAAATTCCGGCCTCGTGCGCTCCGCCAAAAAGGGCCGCGTGCGCACCTGCCACATTGAACCGGCCCCCCTGATGGAACTGCAAGGGTGGCTCGAATGGCAACGCCGCGTCTGGGACAACCGCCTCGATCAACTCAGCGCGCTGGCGGACGACATCAACAGGAACACATCATGACCACACATACAGATACCTTCACCTACACCCGCGACATCGCTCTTTCGCCTGCGCGCCTCTGGCCGCTTTTGACCAACGCGGACATGCGCGCAATTTGGGGCGCGCCCGATCAAGACGTGACACTTGAAACGCTATCATCTGATGTGCGGGTCGGCGGAACAGACCACCAACGCTGCGGCCCGGCCGACGCGCCGGATTTTGAATCATACACACGGTGGTACAACCTGAACGAACCGACGGACGCCGTGTACACCGAAACAATCGAAGCCGGCGGAATGGCCCTTGGCGCCAGCCTCGTGACGCTGCAAGTCACTCCGAACGCCAGCGGCGCAACCCTGTGCGTGACCGTCGCTGTGTCCTCCTTCGTCGGGGCGGACATGATCGGCGAATTCAAAGGTGGATGGGATGGCAGCATGGCCAATCTCGACAGTCTTATCGCCCGCCAATGAAATCGTGCCCCTGACGGGGGCTTGCCAAATGCACCCCCAGACGCTTTGATACCTTTTGCGCTGGGGTCTACGCCGCATCGACCCCGCGCAATGACCAAACCTGGTACCGCGGCCGAGCAAATCACATGAACGTCACGTTTCTTCTTAACGGAGAGGCCGTGGAGGTGGACACTCCCCCCACGCAAACGCTGCTCGATTGGCTGCGCGAAACCCGTGGCCTGACCGGCACCAAAGAAGGCTGCAACGAAGGTGATTGCGGCGCATGTTCCGTCATGATCACCGACGAACGTGGTGCGCGGTCCTTAAACGCCTGCATCCTGTTTATGCCGCAACTCCACGGCAAGGCCGTACGCACGGTAGAAGGCATCGCCGCACCCGATGGCACGCTGCATCCCGTGCAACAAGCGATGATCGACAATCACGGCAGCCAATGCGGGTTCTGCACACCGGGGTTTGTTGTGTCCATGGCCACCGCCCATTTGAACGGCCGCACGGATCACGACGATGTGCTAGCGGGCAATCTGTGCCGTTGCACGGGCTACGCACCGATCATCCGCGCTGCCATCACCAGCCAATCAGCACCCGTGCCCGATCACATGCACGACGCGCCCGCGCCCCTTCATCTAGGCCAAAAAACTCAAATCCCTGTACCTGAAACAAGCGACGAACTGGCGAACTGGTATATGTCCCACCCCGACGCGACGCTGATCGCAGGGGCCACAGATGTCGGGCTTTGGGTGACAAAGAATTTTGCCGATCTTGGCGATGTGGCGTTCCTGAACCGCTGCACCGACCTGCAACAGATCGACGACGCGGGCGACAGTCTGCGCATCGGGGCGGCCGTGACGATGACAGATGTGCTGGCGGCGGTGCGCGATCTGCACCCCAGCTACGCCGAAATGATCCGCCGCTACGGGTCCGATCAGGTGCGCAACGCCGCGACCATCGGCGGCAATATCGCCAACGGCTCCCCCATCGGGGACAACCCGCCGGCTCTCATTGCCATGGGGGCCACGCTGCACCTGCGCCGTGGCGATACCTGTCGTGATATGCCGATTGAAGATTTCTTTGTCGAATACGGCAAACAGGACCGCCAAGCGGGTGAATTTGTCGAAGGCGTCAGCATTCCAAAATCCGCCCCCTCCCTGCGTTGCTACAAGCTCAGCAAACGGTTCGATCAGGACATTTCAGCGGTCTGCGGTTGTTTCAATATCACCGTTGCGAAGGGCAAAATCACAAACGCTCGTATCGCGTTTGGCGGGATGGCCGGCACGCCGAAACGCGCAGCGTTGAGCGAGGCGGCCCTGATCGGACGACCTTGGTCGTTCGAAACCATCGACGCAGCCTGTGAAAAATTGCCCGAAGATTTCCAACCAATGTCCGACATGCGCGCCTCTGCTGCCTATAGAATGGACGCCGCACAGGGCCAGTTGCGCCGCTACTTCGATGACATCAGTGGCGTCGAAACCGATGTCTTGGGGGTGAATGCATGAGCATTTCAAAACCCCTCCCGCATGATGCCGCCAAGCTACATGTCACAGGTCAGGCCCGCTATGTCGATGACGTGCCCATGCCCGCGACAACCCTGCACCTCGCCTTTGGTGTTAGTACGATTGCATGCGGTAAGATCACGGCGATTGACCTCGCCAAGGTGAAATCGGCAAAGGGCGTCAAGGCTGTCTTGGTGGCTGATGATTTGCCCTTCGCCAATGATGTGTCGCCGTCTGTTCATGATGAACCGATGCTGTCTGACGGGTCGATCCATTACCTCGGCCAACCGGTCTTTCTCGTGATCGCGGACACGCATTTGAATGCCCGCCACGCTGCGCGGTTGGGCGATATTACCTACGCCGAAGACACCCCTATCCTGACGATTGAAGACGCGCTTGCCGCTGATGCACGGTTTGAGGACGGACCCCGCATTTACACCAAGGGCGACGTGGACAGCGCCCTCTCATCCGCGCCCAACCGCCTGCAAGGGCGGCTTGAGATGGGGGGGCAGGAACACTTTTACCTCGAAGGACAGGCTGCGCTGGCGCTGCCACAAGAGGGCGGCGATATGGTGGTGCAATCGTCCACCCAGCACCCCACAGAAATCCAACACAAAGTGGCCGAGGCACTTGGCGTTGCAATGCATTGCGTGCGCGTTGAAATCCGGCGAATGGGCGGTGGCTTTGGTGGTAAGGAAAGCCAGGGCAACGCGCTTGCGGTGTCCTGCGCCGTTGCCGCCGCACTAACAGGCAGCCCCTGCAAAATGCGGTATGACCGCGACGATGATATGATGATCACGGGCAAACGCCACGATTTCCGGATTGAGTATGACGTCGGTTATGACAACGACGGGCGCCTAGCAGGCGTAGATTTTACCCATTACACACGGTGTGGCTGGGCGCAGGATTTGTCCCTGCCCGTGGCTGACCGCGCCATGCTGCACGCAGACAATGCCTATCTTTTGCCCACTACGCGCATCACATCGCACCGCCTGAAAACCAACATGCAAAGCGCTACAGCGTTTCGCGGGTTCGGCGGGCCGCAAGGGATGCTTGGCATCGAACGGGTGATGGATCACATCGCCCACGCCTTGGGCAAGGACGCAGCGGACGTGCGGCGCATCAATTACTATGCCGCGGCCGAGGAAACGACGGATGCCTCCGGCGGGAGTTTTTCTGGCCAGGTGAAGCCGGGGCGCGGCACGCGGTTCGCCAGTGCACATTCGCCCGACACCAAAGCGGACAACACCACGCCCTACGATATGCCGGTCACCGATTTTATCCTGCACGAGATAACCGAAAAATTGCTGGGGGATGCAGATTACGCCGCCCGCAAAAAGGCCGTAGCAGACTGGAACGCGACCCACGCGACCCTGAAAAAAGGCATCGCATTCAGCCCTGTGAAATTCGGTATTTCGTTTACGCTAACCCACCTGAACCAGGCCGGGGCCTTGGTGCATGTCTATGCGGATGGATCGATCCATCTGAACCATGGCGGCACCGAAATGGGCCAAGGCTTGTTTCAAAAGGTCGCGCAGGTTGCTGCGGCGCGGTTCGGGGTTGGCATTGATGCCGTTAAGATCACCGCGACAGACACGGGCAAAGTCCCGAATACATCGGCAACTGCGGCGTCGTCTGGCACCGACCTCAACGGGATGGCCGTGCAAAATGCCTGTGACATCATTCGCAACCGGATCGCGGAATGCCTGGCCGAGCTGCATCAGGTAAAACCTGACGCGATCACCTTTCAGGGTGACCAAGTCAGCGTCGGCACGCGCACTCTGACCTTCGCCGAAGCCGCAAAAACCGCCTATGAAAACCGCGTCAGCCTATCTGCGACCGGATTTTACAAAACCCCCGACGTCGCGTGGGACCGCATCGCAGGAAAGGGGCGCCCGTTCTTTTATTTCGCCTATGGCGCGGCCATTTCCGAAGTCGTGATCGACACCAACACTGGTGAAAACCGCATCCTGCGCGTGGACGTGTTGCACGACGCCGGGGCATCACTGAACCCGGCGCTCGACATCGGCCAGATCGAGGGCGGGTTTGTGCAAGGCGCGGGATGGTTGACCACCGAAGAACTGGTCTGGGACGATAAGGGCAACCTGCGCACCCATGCGCCGAGCACGTATAAAATCCCTGCGTGCTCTGATCGCCCAGACATCTTTAACGTCGCCCTATGGGATGGCGAAAACCGCGCCGAGACCGTGTACCGATCAAAGGCCGTCGGTGAACCGCCGTTCATGTTAGGAATTTCGGCACATGCCGCGCTCGCCGATGCGGTCGCTGCGTGCGGCGCAACCTACCCTGATTTACAAGCCCCCGCCACAGCCGAAGAAGTGTTGCGGGCGGTCAAGCGGGCGCGCGCATGAACGACTGGATCAGGGTGCGGGTGCAGGCCACCAAAGGGTCTGCACCCCGCGACACCGATGCGCAAATGTTTGTTTTTGAGGACGTTATTGAAGGCACCATTGGTGGCGGTGCCCTTGAGTGGGACGCAATTCATACTGCCCGTGACATGCTGTTGTCCGGCCAAACCGAGGCGACCCGCAACGTCGCACTTGGCCCTGATATGGGCCAGTGCTGCGGCGGGCGCGTGACACTGGATTATGCGCGAAATGTCAAAGACGAGCCCCCCCTTGGAACACCCTTGTGGATTTGGGGCGCGGGTCATGTCGGGCGCGCGATTGCACATGTCATGGCCCCATTCAACGACCGCGAAATCACCCTAATTGACACGTCTGTTGACCGGATGCCCGATAATCTAGCGCCGAATGTCGCGCCGCTGGTTGCCGCTGATCCTGCCCGCGTTGTGGCCCGCGCGCCTGAACGCTGCGACCATATCATCGTGACCTATTCACATGATCTGGATCTGGCCCTTTGCGATGCCCTGCTGCGGCACGGATTCGCCAGCTGCGGCATTATCGGGTCGGCGACCAAATGGGCGCGATTTCGGTCGCGGCTCGCCTCAATGGGGCACGGTGGTGATGAAATTACACGCATTGCTTGCCCGATTGGCGAACCGCGCCTTGGAAAGCACCCGCAGGCCATTGCCGTGGGCGTGGCGGCTGCGCTAATCTCATCTTCGGCTGGGGCCACGGGGAAGGCGAATAGATGACAGACACGCTGATGACATTGGACGGCCTGACCAAGGCCTATCCCGGCGTCGTTGCCAATTCCGATGTGTCGTTTGAAATCGGCAAAGGCGAGGTCCACGCCCTGTTGGGTGAAAATGGTGCGGGCAAATCGACCCTCGTGAAAACCATTTACGGGCTGGTGAAACCGGACAGCGGCACCATGACGCTGGAGGACACGCCCTTTGCGCCCGCCGAACCACGCGCCGCGCGCGCTGCCGGTATCGCTATGGTTTTCCAGCATTTTTCTTTGTTTGAGGCGCTGGACGTTGCTGAAAATGTCGCCCTCGGGATGGAAAATCCGCCGCCGCTGCGCGATCTGGCCCAGCGCATCAAAGAGGTGTCAGAAACCTACGGTCTGCCGCTTGATCCATCGCGCATTGTGGGTGATCTGAGCGCTGGTGAACGTCAACGGGTCGAGATTATCCGCTGTCTTTTGCAAGACCCCAAGGTGCTGATCATGGATGAACCGACGTCCGTGCTGACCCCGCAAGAGGTTGAAATCCTGTTCGAAACCCTGCGCAAACTAAAGGCCGAAGGCACGGCCATTTTGTACATTTCCCACAAGCTGGAGGAAATCCGCAGCCTGTGTGACAACGCCACGATTCTGCGTCTGGGTCAGGTCGTGGCGACCTGCGATCCGCGCCAGACAAGCGCGCGTGAAATGGCCGAACTTATGGTCGGTGGCACGTTGCATGTGCCCGAACGCGAGGCGAAGGTCGACGGCGATGTTTTGATGCAAATCAACGGGTTGAACGCGAAATCGCCTGCTGAATTTGGCACGTCCCTTAAGGATATCACGCTGGAAATTCGGGCAGGCGATGTGATTGGCATTGGCGGTGTGGCGGGCAACGGGCAGGATGAATTGCTGGGTGCGTTGTCCGGTGAGATCACCACTGCGGCGGGTCAGATTTTCTTTGGTGGTCGCGACATCGGGCACCTGCCCCCAGATGCGCGCCGCACCCTTGGAATTTGCGCCGCCCCCGAAGAACGTATGGGCCACGCGGCGGCACCCGATATGTCACTGACGGAAAACGCGGCCCTGACTGCGCGCAAGCGTAAGGGTCTGACAAAGAACGGCTTTTTGAACTGGGGCAAGGCACGCGGGTTTGCCGAAGAGGTGATCGAACGGTTCGATGTGCGCACGCCGGGGCCGGGCAATGCGGCGCGGTCTTTGTCCGGTGGCAACCTGCAAAAATTCGTCATTGGACGTGAAATTTTGCAGGATCCTCAGGTACTTGTCGTGAACCAGCCGACGTGGGGTGTTGATGCGTCAGCCGCCGCAGCGATCCGTCAGGCGTTGCTGGATCTGGCGGCCAAAGGTGCGGCAGTGATTGTGATCTCGCAAGACCTTGATGAACTTATGGAAATTTCGGATTCCTTTGCGGCGTTGAACGAAGGGAGGCTGTCAAAACCGCGCCCTGCACGTGGTCTGACGGTCGAAGAAATCGGCCTGATGCTGGGCGGTGCGCATGATATGGAGGTCGCCCATGTTGACTGATTTTGTGCGTATGGGTCCGGTATGGGTCGGGTATGGGTCTGGTATGGCTGCGGATCGGGGCATTTCGGACCAACGCGGCGTAACCCGTTGTAACCAAACCGAAAACCACGAATTTGACGGGGTTCGCCCATGATTGCGCTGGAAAAACGCCCGCAGCCGTCTGCGTTCTGGTCTTACGCCGCCCCCCTTGTGGCGGTGATCCTGACGATGATTTTTGGCGCGGCCCTTTTTGCGGCGTTGGGAAAACCCCCGCTTGAGGCGTTGTCCAAAATCTTTTGGGAACCGCTGTTTGGCGAATTCAGCTTTTTCTATTTGCCGCAGCTGCTGGTGAAAGGCGCGCCCTTGGTGGCGATCGCGTTGGGACTATCGCTCGGGTTCAAGGCGGGCATCTGGAACATTGGTGCGGAAGGCCAATACATCATTGGTGCGATTTGCGGCGCGGCGGTGGCGTTGGCGATGTATCCATCCGAGGCCCGCTGGTTGGTGTTTCCCGCCATGTTGATCGCGGGTGCGTTCGGCGGATTTGCCTGGGCGATGATCCCGGGCATCCTGCGGGTGAAATTCGGAACAAACGAGATTTTGGTGTCGTTGATGCTGGTCTATGTGGCCGAACAATTGCTGGCGTCCATGGCGCTGGGGGCGATGAAAAACCCCGAGGGCATGGGATTTCCGGGATCGCGCAACATGTCCCAGATGGACGCGGCGACGTCTTGGATTTCGCAATCCAACGGGATGCACTGGGGCGTGGTGATCGCGCTGATCGCGGTGATCTTTGCCTATATCCTGTTTGCACGTCACATCCTTGGGTTTCAGATTAAACTGGCGGGCCAAGCCCCGCGCGCGGCGGCGTTTTCGGGTGTGAACCCTGCGCGGTTGATCTTGTTCTGTCTTGGCACATCGGGTGCATTGGCGGGGATCGCGGGCCTGACGGAAGTGTCCGGCCCTGCGGGCATCGTCAGCATTGATTTCAACGTCGGCTACGGGTTCACGGCGATCATTGTCGCGTTTTTGGGGCGCTTGCATCCTGTTGGTATTCTGCTGGCCGGTGGTCTGATGGCGCTGACCTATATTGGCGGCGATATCGCGCAGTCGTCGTTGGGGCTGCCGGGCGCCGCGATACAGGTGTTTCAAGGGTTTTTGTTGTTCGCATTGCTCGCGGTGGATGTGCTGACAAATTACCGCGTGCGGTTGGTGCAAAGGGGGGCAGCATGATGAAACCTGTAATCATGGGCGGCCTGATGGGTCTGATGATGATGTGGATGCTGCATGGCGCAGTGACGGGTGATGGCATGGCGGCGGGTGCGCTGATTGCCTTTGTCGGCGCGCATCTGGCGTTGGTCGTGATTGCGGGCGCAGTGATTTGGGCGGGCACACGGTTTTCGCCGCGCGTCGTTCGGGTGTTGTCACGACTGCATCGACCGAGCCGGTCCCATGTGATGGTGATGTTGGCGAGCGCAATTGTGGTTGCGGGTGTTGTCCACCTTTCGGCGCATGGCTTTGGGGGGATGGTCTGATGTTTGGTTCCATCGATCCGCTGTTGTTGTTGGCGTCGCTTATGGTGGCCGCCACGCCCATCCTTCTTGCTGCGATCGGGGAATTGGTCGTTGAACGCGCAGGGGTTTTGAACCTTGGTGTTGAGGGGATGATGATTTCGGGATCCGTGTTGGGGTTTGTGGCGGCGATTGCCACGGGCAATGCATGGATCGGGTTTTTGGTGGCCGCATTGGGCGGGGCTGGCATGGCGTTGGTGTTTGGTATTCTGACGCAGTTTTTCCTGTCCAATCAGGTGGCGACGGGGTTGGCGCTGACGCTGTTTGGCCTCGGGCTCGCGTCGCTTCTTGGGCAGGGGTATTTGGGTGTGAAGGCGCCGAGCTTTCCTGATTGGCATATTCCGATCCTTGGCGACATTCCGGTGATTGGGCCGATTATTTTCCAGCATGATCCGATGGTTTATGTCGGGCTGGGTATCGTTGGCGGTGTCTGGTGGTTCCTTAACAAAACCCGCGCGGGGCTGGTGCTGCGCGCGGTTGGGGAAAACCACGAAGCGGCCCATGCGCTTGGCTATCATGTGGTGCGCACGCGGCTTTTGGCGATCATGTTTGGCGGGGCCTGTGCGGGGCTTGGCGGGGCGTATCTGTCTATCGTGCGGGTGCCGACATATGCGGACGGTCTGACGGCGGGTGCCGGTTGGATCGCGCTGGCGATTGTGGTTTTTGCCAGCTGGAAACCCGGGCGCCTTTTGCTGGGTGCCTATCTTTTTGGCGGGGTGACTGTTTTGCAGTTAAACCTTCAGGCGGCGGGCGTTGCGATTCCTGTCGAATACCTGTCTATGTCGCCTTATATTGCCACCATCCTCGTTCTGGTCATTATGTCCGCTGGCGGTGCGCCGGGGTCACTTGGCAAGACGTTCCACGCCTCGCGTTAGAGGTCACTTAAGAAAATCCTAGGGGGATTACACATGTTGAGAAGAACACTTTTGGCGAGCGCTGCGGCCACGGCCATGTTGGGCGGTCTTGCCCATGCGGACGGCCACGCGCCTGTGAAGGTCGGTTTTGTTTACGTCGGCCCGATCGGTGACGGCGGCTGGACATACGAGCACGACAAAGGCCGTTTGGCCGTCGAAGCAGAATTTGGCGATGCGGTTGAAACTGTGTTTGTCGAAAGCGTGCCAGAAGGCCCGGACGCAGAACGCGTGATGACGCAGATGGCGCTTGAGGGTGCTGACCTGATTTTCACAACGTCGTTCGGTTACATGGACCCGACGATCAATGTTGCAGCCAACTTCCCCGATGTCGCGTTCGAGCACGCAACAGGGTACAAGCAGGCCGACAACGTGTCCGTTTATTCCGCGCGTTTCTATGAAGGCCGTGCAGTACAGGGCCACATCGCGGGTCAGATCACCGAATCCAATGTGATTGGCTACATCGCGTCCTTCCCGATCCCCGAAGTTATTCGCGGCATCAATTCTGCCTACATTCACGCCAAAGAAGTGAACCCTGACGTCGAATTCAAGATCATCTGGGCCTACACGTGGTTCGACCCCGCAAAAGAAGCAGAGGCCGCCAATGTTCTGATCGAACAGGGCGCTGACGTGATTTTGCAGCACACAGATTCCACGGCGCCACAGGCTGCTGCGGCCGCTGCCAACGATGCGGGCGCGACGGTTTACACATTCGGTCAGGCGTCTGACATGGGCGAATTTGCACCAATGCCACGCGTGTCTTCGATCATTGATGACTGGGCGCCGTATTACATCGCGCGCACGCAGGCTGTTATGGACGGCACATGGGAATCCACATCCACGTGGGATGGTATCGGCGCTGGCATGGTCGGCATCGGTGAGATTTCCGACGCGATCCCGGCTGAGGTCAAAGCATCTGCCGAAGATATGGTCGCGCGTTTGGCGTCCGGTGAATACCACGCGTTCACAGGCCCGATCAACAAACAGGACGGGTCTGTCTGGTTGGCTGAAGGCGAAACAGCGTCCGACTACGGTGATGATGGCCTTGCTGGTCTGAATTTCTACGTCGAAGGTCTGACGGCAGAAGTGCCCCAGTAAGCGACGAAACCTACCCTTAAACGATCGAAAGGCCCGCACAAAGTGCGGGCCTTTCTGTTTTCATCAAGATGGGGAGAAGCCGTGAGTGGCCTTGATGAAAATCTGTGTGCGGGGGGGGCGGGCGGCGCCCCGTTTAGCGATCAGGGCCGGGCAAAGCGGCACGCAGGGCGTTTTCGTCCACGCCCAAGGTCGCAGCCACCGCGCCAAGATCGGCATCGCGCCCGCCTGCGGCCTCAATCGCGTTGGCCAGTGCGGATTCTTCAACCCCGAGCCGTTGTGCAATGGCCGAAAAATCAGGGCGGCCTTCGCTGGGGGGGCCAGTGTCGCCGCGCGCTGATCCGATGCCTTGGGCCGCCGTCGTGCTGAAATTATCGACAGCCTGTTCACCGACAAGACAGGTCGGCAGGTTCGGAAATTCGGCACTGGCGTGATAGTGGTAGGTGTCGCCGTGCATGTGGCCGCCGCAATCGTCAAGACCACGCGGCACGCTGCCGTCCGCCTCTAGGCTGCCCATGATCGCGTGACCATCAAAGGCGTAGCCGAACTGCGCCTTGGCATCTTGAATAGCATTGGCACAAGACAGCTGCATGTCCGCCGCGCCATAGACCGTTTCCATGTCGGTTGCCGTGCCGTGGTAGTGATACCACCCGCCCGGATCAACGTGCCCAGCGCAGACATCAAGGGCCGGCATATGATTGCGGTCCAGCACGCTGGGCGCATCCGCAAAGATCGGCACACCGTTCAGCGACAGCCCGACTTTGGCGACTGTGCCAAGGTCTGTCGCGCTGTCGGCCATCACCGGGGTCATGGGGATCAACATCGTCATTTCAACGCTTGTGTCGTAGGATGCGTTGATGCAATCGTGATCGCTGGTCGGGCCTTCGGTGCGGATATCAAACACCGCCACCTCGCCTGCGTCATCGTAAAACGTGTATCCCAGATCGCTCAGCATCCGCAGGAAATCACCGTCGATGCGATACAGCCCCGCGGCTTCGCCATCCCAATCCCAAATCCCGCCAACATCATCGAGGGTTGCGGGGCAAAACGGCCCCACCTCGAGCGTGTCGGGGACGTATTTCACCGTCACTTCAAGGCACTGCGCGTCCGACCCATCCGTGAGCGTGCAGGCTACGGTTTGCGCAGGTTCAACCAAAGCCTCGGCCGCGATCTGGCGGGCCTCAATCTGGGCGGTTGCAAAATTCGGGGTGCAAAGGGCTGCGAAACCTAGCGCAGTGGAACACAGGGACGGTACCAAACGGGGGGGAACTGACATGGTCTTCTTTCACATTGGGAACGCAATTGATTTCGCACAAGTTTGTCAGGCGTGTTGATCATGATACGGGGCAACTTTGCCGTTCCGTCGCCCCATTTTGAATTTTGTATCGGCCCTTGACCTTCGCTGTGCATTCGCATGATCTGCCCCAATCAAAAGGGGTTCTGACATGATCGACTTTCTTGTTATCGGCGGCGGAATTGCGGGCACATCTGTTGGGTCGCGCCTGTCGGCCCATGGCCATGTGGTTGTGTTGGAACGCGAAACCGCGCTGGCCTATCATGCGTCGGGGCGATCTGCGGCGATGTTTGAAGAAAGCTACGGCCTGCCCTCCACGGTTGAGCTGAACAAGGCCAGCCGCGACTACCATTTTACCGCAAATGGCGGCGTCACCAGCGCGCGTGGATTGATGTTGATCGGCACGAACGACAACACCGCTGACTTTGACGCTGACCTGAAATCGATGCATCTGACCGAAGTATCGCTTGCGGACGCCCACGCGATGTTTCCCATCCTCAATGACACTGTGACGCGCGTGGGATACGATGCCCATGCGTGGGATCTGGACACCGATCTGCTTGTGCAGAACTTTGCGCGCGACGTGCGCCGCGCTGGCGGAGAGGTGCGCACAGGGGCCGAAGTGACGGCAATCACCCGCACCAAAACCGGATGGGACGTGGCCGTGGGGGATGAAACCCTGAGTGCGCGCAACATCGTCAATGCGGCGGGGGCATGGGTTGATGTAGTCGCGGAAATGGCGGGGATTGCGCCCATTGGCATCACGCCGCTGCGCCGTTCGATGGCGCGTATTCCTGCACCGGGCGGGCACGATATGTCGGGCTGGCCGATGCTGTTTGGCCCCGGCGAAAACTGGTACGCGAAACCGGATGCGGGCGCGCTGATTGTGTCGCCCGCCGACGAAACGCCGATGGAGCCTATGGATGCCTGGGCCGATGATATGGTGCTGGCCGAAGGGCTGGCGCGTTACGAAGAACATGTCACCGAACCCGTCACACGGATGTTGTCCAACTGGGCGGGTCTGCGCAGTTTTGCCCCTGACCGCAATCTGGTGCTGGGGCTTGACGCGGCTGACCCGACCTTTGTGTGGATGGCAGGGCAAGGCGGTTACGGGTTCCAGACCGCGCCCGCCGCATCACAGCTGGTGGCTGATCTGGTGGCCGGTGATACGCCGCAAATTGCGCCGGATATGGTCGCGAAAATGCGGCCCGGTCGTTTTGGTTAAGCCACGGCCGCCATCAGTTCCCAAGACCGCAACGTCATAAACCCGAGGTCGCATTCCCCGTCGCGCAGTATCGTTTCGATCGGCACGCCTTCGGCAAAGATGATCGCCTGATCTTGTGTGGAAATCTGGATGAAAGACACCGGCGCGACAGCCTTTTGGACAGCCACATTCGCATGGCTCACGGCGAGCGATTTTGCCCGCACCAAGACCGCATCAGCCCCGAACATCAGCGGCACGCGGATGTGTTGAAACAACACGCGATGCTGCGCCCCGACATGCAAATTTGCGCGCGGCAAACCAAAGCCAAGCGCGCCTTGGGCGATGCAAACGGGGTAGTGGTTACGCTCAGACGGGGCGGCGAAAGCCTCTCGGATGTTGGTGATCGGCTGGGGGCCGTCGTCGCGGGTGTTGACCAGATCGCCAATCGCAAGATCATCCGCCGGACGTTCACCCAAAGGTGTTGAAATGCGGGTGTCTGGCGTGATCCCGAAGGCCGCGACCCACGGGGCGAGCGCCTGCAATTCTGGTTGATGTCTCATCTGCTCTCTTCCGAACGTGGCGTCAGTTCATCTGGTGTTTACTGCCCCAACCGGCCCACTTTAGGGCACAAATTGGGCATTTTGCGTTACCTGCCCTGTCCTTTTGGGCAGGTCCGTTTGACGCGGCGGATTTGAGCAGTAAAGGTGCGGCATGACCCAGCCTTCTGCCATTATCGACTCTCGCGTGAATGCGATGATCCGCGAATTTGCCGACCATCGCGGGTTCGTCGGCATGCCCGAACACCGCGTTATTTATCGGTCTTATGAATTTCCCAAAACGCGGCAGGTGTGGAAAGTGGAGCTTGGCGCGGAGGCTTTTGCGCTGAAGCTTGACTATGAGGCCGACAGCGACGGGCGATTGGCCAAAGAATTTCGCGAGCTTCAAAACCTGTCGGCGCATTTTGCGAAATACGACAAGCTGGGCATCGCGACGCCGGTTTATTTGTCGCCCACGGGCACGTTTTGCGTCACTGAATTTCTGGATCACAAGACCGCAGGAGAGAGGTTGCAGGCCGTTGAATCCGACCAAACGCGCCGCCAGGTGTTCCGCCGTGCGGGCCTGTGGCTGCATGCGATGCACGAATATGAGCCCCAAAAACGCAAGGAGTTCTGGGGCAACTGGATGGTCAAAGAGCTTGATGAGATCGTCGCGCGTGGCGAGATGCAGGCCCCTGCTGATGACGTCGCGTATATGCGTGCGATCTTGCATGAACAGACCCGCAAGGTGAACCGTATCCGCGATACCCACGCCACGTCGCACGGTGATTTTCACGGTGAAAACATCATGTTAGGGCCGGGCATGACCTACGGTTTCGATTTTACCGAAGCGCGCGCCAAGATGGCTGTTTATGATGTTGTGGATTTTCTAAAGGTCGACATTTACCGCGATACGCCCGTGGCCGAGATCGACAACACCGGCATCACCAAAGCCCACCGCGATATGTTTTTCAAAGGCTACAAGCACAAGATCGACAAGGGCGTTCTGGATGTGTCCCTGCGCGGTCGGCTGTTGCTGGATTGGGCTTCGATCACGCGGGAGTCCCACGCCAAAATACGGGCTGACCGGATTTTGTATCGCAACCTGAAACCCCGCCTCGATATCGCGTTTGCGAAGGCCTAAAAGAACGACCGTGTGGCGCGGCTGACGAAGAATGTTTTGTCGCCATTGGTGCAGGTCACGCCGCGGGTTTCCACGCGGCACCCATACCCGAGCATCGACCATTCCGACCCGTAGCTGAGGGTGCCAAGCGGTTCCGGCCAGAACACATCACCGTGGCACGTCCAGCGTTCTTGCGGGCGGCCTGTGGGCTGCAAAATCAGGGTGCGGGTACGGTCCAAATCGCAGGTCGGGTCGCTGTCGCCGTAATCTGGCGGCAAATCCCAATCGGCGTCAAAGATCAGGCAGACCATTGGCATATCGCCAAATGGTAGGTCGCTGTAGACGTCCAGATAGCAGCGAATGTTGCCGCTGGGGCTGGCGAACCCCGCCGCCATGGCCGGGGCCGCACAGAGCGATAGGAAAAGGGCGCTAACCGTCCTTGCGAATAGTCTCGTTCTTGGGGTCATAGGGGCTGTCCTGCACAACTTCAGCGTCCCAGAGTTCACGGAACATACGAACTTTAACGCGGGTGCCGACTGTTGCCAATTCGGGTGGCAGATACCCCATGCCGATGGATTTGTTGAATGCTACGGAATAACCGCCCGACGTCAAACGCCCGACCTTCTTGCCGTCATGCAGCAGCGCCTCACGCCCCCATGGGTCCGCATCCGCAGGCCCGTCGATCAGCAGTGTCACACACTTTGACCGGATGCCGATTTCCTGCATCGCGTCTTTGCCGTGAAAGTCTTTTTCGAGGTCCACGAAACGCGGCAAGTCAGCCTCGAGAGGGGTCGCATCGCGGCCCAATTCGGTGCCGAACGCACGATAGGATTTTTCCTGCCGCAGCCAGTTTTGCGCCCGCGCGCCGACCAGCTTCATACCGTGGTCTGCGCCCGCCTTTTCTAGCAAATCAAACAGATAGTTCTGCATTTCCATCGGGTGGTGCAGTTCCCAACCCAATTCGCCAGTATAGGCAACGCGGATCGCGTTGACGGGGCACATGCCCAGTTCGATCTGCTTGGCGGACAACCAAGGAAAGCGTTTGTTGGTTAGCGCGGTTTCAGGGTCCGCATCGTTGATCACGGCCTTCAACACATCGCGCGACTTTGGGCCAGCGATGGCGAAAACGCCCCACTGCGTCGTGACGTTCTGGCATTCGATGCGGCCAAAGTCGGGTTCTTTGTCTTCAATCGCCTTGCGCAGGAAATCGGCGTCATAATCTGTCCACGCGCCTGCGCTGACCAGATAAAACGCATCTTCGCCCGTGCGCACGATCGTGTATTCCGTGCGCGTCGTGCCGTGGCTCGTCAGCGCGTAAGTCAGGTTGATGCGGCCCACGCGGGGCAGTTTGTTGGTGGTGAACCAATCCAGAAACGCGGCGGCGCCGGGGCCTTTGACGATGTGTTTTGTAAACGCCGTGGCGTCGATCAGGCCGACACCTTCGCGGATCGCCTTGGCCTCATCCACGGCGTGCTGCCACCAGCCACCGCGTTTGAAACTGCGTGCGTCATGGTCAAAATTATCCGGCGCGTCGAGGGGGCCAAAGTAGTTCGGGCGTTCCCAGCCGTTCACCCAACCAAACTGTGCCCCGCGCGCGGCTTGGCGATCATAGGCAGGGGCCGTGCGCAGGGGGCGCGCTGCGGGGCGTTCTTCGTCGGGGTGGTGCAGAATATAGACGTGGTCGTAGCATTCTTCGTTTTTGCGCGCGGCAAATTCGGTTGTCATCCAGTCGCCGTAGCGTTTGGGGTCCAGCGACGCCATGTCGATTTCGGCCTCACCCTCTACCATCAACTGCGCGAGGTAGTAGCCCGTGCCGCCCGCCGCTGTGATCCCGAAACTGAACCCTTCGGCCAGCCACATATTGCGCATGCCCGGCGCAGGGCCGACCAGCGGATTGCCGTCAGGCGTGTAGCAGATCGGGCCGTTGAAATCGTCCTTCAACCCGCTTTCTTCGCAGGATGGCACGCGGTGGATCATCGCCATATATTGGTCTTCGATGCGTTCAAGATCGAGCTGGAACAGGTCCGCGCGGAAGCTGTCCGGCACCCCGTGTTCAAACCGTGCTGGCGCCCCTTTTTCATAGACGCCGAGGATCCAGCCGCCACGTTCTTCGCGCACATAGGATTGCGCATCTGCATCGCGTACAACAGGGTGTTCTGCGCCGCCGTTTGCACGGTATTCGACCAGCGCAGGGTCTTGATCCATAACGATAAACTGGTGTTCAACGGGGATCGCGGGCATCTTGATGCCCAGCATCTTCGCCGTGCGTTGCGCGTGGTTGCCCGACGCCGTCACAACGTGTTCAGCCGTGATCACAATCTGTTCGTCAGACGGCACCAGATTGCCACCCTTTTCCACCATTTTGGTGCAGGTCACGTCCCACGCGGTGCCGTTCCAGTCAAACGCATCCGCCTGCCACTTGCGCACGATTTCCACGCCGCGCTGACGTGCGCCTTTGGCCATCGCCATCGTTACGTCGGCGGGGTTAATATAACCGTCTTCAGAATGATAAATCGCACCTTTGAGGTCTTCGGTGTTGATCAGGGGCCAGCGGGATTTGATGTCATCCGGGGTCAGCCATTCAACGGGAACGTCGCAGGTTTCGGCGGTGGACGCATAAAGCATATATTCGTCCATGCGTTCATCCGTTTGGGCCATCCGCAAATTGCCGACAACCGCGAAACCGGCATTCAGGCCTGTCTCGGCCTCAAGCTGTTTGTAAAAATCGACCGAATATTTGTGGATGTGGGTCGTGGCAAAGGACATGTTGAACAGGGGCAACAAACCGGCGGCGTGCCATGTGGACCCGGACGTCAATTCATCGCGTTCCAGCAGCATCACATCATCCCATCCGGCCTTTGCCAGATGATAGGCGATTGATGTTCCTACGGCTCCGCCGCCGACAACCAGTGCTTTGACATTCGTTTTCATTGCGGCGACTCCTTCACGCTATGGGCACACGTTGCCCCAATGTGGCGCAGCGGCGTCAAACCCACCCGACCCGTCATCACCTAAAACCGACCAACCGTGCCTTCGCTTGGCTATTATTTGCGCGACTGATCCCACCTATCCACCTAAACCGGCCTCATCGCGATTGGCTCAGGGTGCCGCGCCCACCAAGAATAAATGCGCCGGCCCGCAGGGGCGGCTCCGCTTGTTCACGCGCGCTGCATTCCGTTACGTGAACCACCTTCAACCAACGGAAGAACTTGCCAAGTTAACAAAGGGTTAATTGGTGAGGCAATTTTGCGACAGGGATGCCCAGCAGCACAATTCCCCCTATGCGGTTCGCCAGTGCGTGCCTATATTGACGTTAGAGTAACGTGAGAGAGCCGTGCTAAGCGGCCCCGCGAGGAGAGCAGTATGACACGTTTTGGACTGGCAGCACTTGGTGCTGCGATGGCGCTTGGCGCATGTACCCCACCCGAGATCACATCGCGGGCCGACACTTATGACACCTTGAATTCCGGCTTTGCAACCGCAGAGGCCTATACCCCGCGCCCTGTCGGGACGCGGTCGCAGAATGATTTTATGCGGTTTTCAACCATGGGCCCGCAGTAACGCTGCGGCCCGCGCGCATGGCTAAAGCATCGCCGGAACAACCAGGTCCGGCGGGCGGTGGCCATCATCAAACGTCTTGATATTCAACAAGACTTTTTCACCCATCTCAACACGCCCTTCGAGGGTCGCTGACCCCATATGGGGCAGCAGCACGACGTTTTTAAGTTCGCGCAGGCGCGGGTTCAGCGCGGTTCCATTTTCGTAAACGTCCAATCCCGCCCCCGCAATGTCGCCCGCCCGCAGCATCCGCGTTAGCGCGTTTTCATCAATCACTTCGCCGCGCGCCGTGTTCACGATCACTGCATCGGGTTTCATCAATTTCAGCCGCCGTGCGTTCATCAAATGGAACGTTGCGGGCGTGTGCGGGCAATTGACCGATATAATGTCCATGCGTGCAACCATCTGATCAAGGCTGTCCCACCATGTGGCATCCAGCGCGTCTTCGACCTCGGGGCGCAGGCGGCGGCGGTTGTTGTAATGGATTTGCATTCCGAACGCGCGGGCGCGTTTTGCGACCGCCTGCCCGATCCGGCCCATGCCAAGGATACCCAAACGCCGCCCCGCAATGCGCCCACCCATCAGCGCGGTTGGGGCCCAGCCGTCCCACGTACCGCTTTGCATCACGGCCAGACCTTCGGGGATGCGCCGCGTCACAGCCAAAATCAGGGCCATGGTCATGTCGGCTGTGTCTTCTGTCACGACGCCGGGTGTGTTTGACACCAAAACCCCGCGCTGACGGGCGGTTGCCACATCGATATGATCCACCCCTGCCCCGTAGTTCGCGATGAGTTTCAAACGCTCGCCTGCTTGGCCCAAAACGCCTGCGGTGATTTCGTCCGTTACGGTGGGCACCAGCACGTCGCAGGTTTTCATCGCGTCGACCAATTCATCCGCGCGCATCGGAGTGTCGTCGTCGCGCAGGGTGACATCGAACAATTCACGCATCCGTGTTTCGACGGCATCCGGCAACCGTCGCGTGACGGTAACACTTAGGCGTTTGCTTGGCATGTTTGCGCTCCCCTTGCTTGCCCGAACGGGCGTCACCTGTCAGGTTGCCCTCAAAGGTCCGGCGGCACAAGAACCGCCAGCAAAAAGCACAGACCAAAGATGGGCAGTATAGTATGAACATGAACCGCGCGCGCGCCGCACTGATGGCTGTATTGATTGGTTTTGCCGCACCTGTTGGCGCGCAAGAAACCGTGACCGCGATTACGGCTGTGCAGGGCGAACGCGGCCCTGTGACGAACCTGCCGATGCCGCGCTATGTGTCGCTTAAGGCGAACGAGGCCAACGTGCGGCGCGGGCCGTCCCTGTCGCACCGTATCGACTGGATTTTTGCACGCCGTGACATGCCGTTGCGCGTGATCGGCGAATATGGCCACTGGCGCCGTGTTGTGGACCGCGAAGGCATGGGCGGTTGGGTGCATTATTCCATGTTGTCGGGCAATCGAACCGTCATCATCGATAGCGATCTGTTGACCCTGCGCGGGCAACCCCTGCCCGATGCCACCGAAATCGCCATGCTGGAACTGGGCGTGATTGCTGATCTTGGCGAATGCAGTGTGGATTGGTGCCGTCTGCGTGCTGGCGGATATCGGGGTTGGGCCCCGAAATCCGCCCTGTTCGGAGTCGCCGCGGACGAAGTGCGCGACTGACCCTGAC
Source organism: Octadecabacter dasysiphoniae (assembly GCF_021532615.1). Taxonomy (GTDB): domain Bacteria; phylum Pseudomonadota; class Alphaproteobacteria; order Rhodobacterales; family Rhodobacteraceae; genus Octadecabacter; species Octadecabacter dasysiphoniae. Next base: position 238,603 of record NZ_JAKGAQ010000001.1, on the reverse strand, counting down.
CCTCCGGGGGGAGTTTTTTGGCCTAGATGAAGCCTAAGCGGCGAGGCCACGCCCCTTTAGCAACGCAGTGGCATCCGGCATGGAACCGCGGAATTTTTTGTACAGCACAGCCGCGTCTTCGGACCCGCCAGCGGACAGGATGAAGGTTTCCAGTTTTTTGGCCATTGTCGGATCAAACGGCCCGCCGTTTTCCTCAAACGCTTGGAAGGCATCTGCGTCCATCACCTCGGACCACATGTAGCTGTAATAGCCGCATGAATATCCGTCACCCGCAAAGACGTGGGCGAAATTTGGGGTCGCGTGGCGCATGCGGATGGCCGATGGCATCCCGATGTCTTCCAGAATTTCGGCCTGTTTTTGCATTGGATCGGCAGGTGGCGCGCCTTCGTGAAAGCCAAGATCAACCAGTGCGGACGCCACATATTCAACCGTGGAAAAGCCCATGTCGTAGGTTGCCGCACCCAGCATCCGATCGAGCAGATCACGTGGCATCGCGTCGCCCGTTTCGGCGTGGATTGCGAATTCTTCAAGAACTTCAGGGACTTCCATCCAGTGTTCATAGAGCTGGCTGGGCAGTTCCACGAAATCACGGGCGACGGATGTGCCCGAGATCTGTTCATACGTCACATCGCTGAGCATCTGGTGCAAGGCGTGGCCGAATTCATGAAACAGCGTGCGCGCATCGTCATATGACAGCAGCGCAGGTTGCCCCGCAGACGGTTTGGCAAAATTGCACACGTTGATCACATGGGGGCGAATATCGCCCGCCAATTTCTGTTGGGAGCGCATCGCGCTGCACCACGCGCCCGAGCGTTTTGAGCCGCGCGCGAAATAATCACCGATGAACACCGCCATATGTTTGCCGTCGCGTGTGACGTCCCAGGCGCGGCAGTCTTCGTGGTACAGTGGCGCGTCGATTGGCGTGAATTGCAGGCCGAACAGACGGTTTGAACAGGCGAATGCCGCATCGATCATACGGTCGAGTTGCAGGTATGGTTTTAGCTCTGCTTCGTTGAGGTCATGTTCGGCGGCGCGGCGTTTTTCGCTGTAATAGCGCCAGTCCCACGGCTGCAACGGGGCGCTTTGTCCGTCGGCCACCAACATGGCCTCGAGGACCTTGGCATCCGTTTCGGCTGATGTTTTTGCCGGTTCCCAGACCTGCATCAACAAAGCGCGCACCGCGTCCGGTGTTCCCGCCATTTCGGTTTCCAGTTTGTAATCCGCAAACGTGTCATAGCCCAGCAATTGCGCGCGTTCTTGGCGCAATTTCAATGTTTCGGCGGCGATGGCACGGTTGTCTGTTTCGCCCCCGTTTGCGCCGCGCGCGGTCCATGCTTCATAGGCTTTTTCGCGCGAATCGCGACGATCCGAAAACTGCAAGAACGGCACGATCAATGATCGTGACAACGTCACGACAGGCCCGCCTGCGTCTTTGTCTTCGCCCGCTGATTTGGCCGCGTTGATCACGAAATCAGGCAGGCCGGACAGATCATCAAGGGGCATGAACCAGCTGCGTTCGTCCGCCAAAAGGTTCTGTGTGAATTGCGTGCCAAGAACGGACAGGCGCTGCTTGACGTCGGCCAGACGATCGGCCTCAGCGCCGGTTAACAACGCACCGGAGCGCACGAAATTGCGCCGCACCAGCATCAAAACCCGGGCTTGTTCGTGTGTCAAATCCAGTGCGTCGCGGCCCTGCCACAGTGTTTCAATCCGCGCGAAAAGTTCCGTATTTGCGGTGATTTCGGACGAGTAGGCGGACAACATCGGCGAGAAATCCCGCATCAATCCTTCGCGCACCTCGTTGCTGTCGGCACCTGCCATGGCAAAGAATGGCGACAGCGCCTTTTCAAGCGGTGTGTCGGCCATCGACAGGGCCTCAATCGTGTTGGCGAAGGTGGGGTGCGATCCATCACAGATCGCGGCGATTGCGGCGCGCGCGTCTTGCAATGCCGCGTCAACGGCGGGCGCGAAATGTTCGTCTTTGATCAGATCGAACGGCGGCAATTCAAACGGGGTATCCCACGTGTCGCGCAACGGATTTGTCATTGATGGTCTCCTTTGGGATCAAACTAGGCGCGCGCGCGGGCGGCTTCAACCGGGGGTCTTGTCGCGCAGATGACGTTCGAGGCGGCGCAGCGCCAGTGACAGCCCGATTGTCATGGTCAGGTAGATCAGCGCGACGACATTGTAGGTTTCGAAATAGCGAAAATTGCCCGCTGCGGTGATTTTTCCGGCCTGCGTGACGTCCAACACGCCTAAGACGGACACGAGGCTGCTGTCCTTCACCATGGCGATGAAATCATTGCCGAGGGGCGGGAGAATTCGACGGAATGCTTGGGGGAAGGTGATGTGGCGAAATCGCTGCCAGGGGCGCAGGCCCAGTGCCTCGGCGGCTTCGATCTGGCCTTTTTCGATGCTTTGCAGTCCGGCGCGAAAGACCTCAGCGATGAAGGCGGAATAGCCGATGGTTAACGCGATCGTGGCACGCCACAGCATGGAAAAATCACGGTTGCGGATCGGGTCGGCACCCACGGTTTCGGCCACGTGGTTGAACCCTGCCACCAACAATGGCGCCAACACGAACGCCACATAAAGAAGCAGCACGATGATCGGCACGCCGCGTACGATTTCAATATAAAGGCGCGCAATCTGGCGCACCACGATGAAGCGCGACATGGACATCAGCGCCAGCCCAAGCCCGAGGGAGGCCGCCAATGCAAACCCCACGAACGTCACGAACAGCGTTATTTTTATGCCCTTAGACAGCGTGCGTAACACGTCAGAATACAGATCATCCGCGATGACCTGCCAAAACAAATAGCCGCCCACCGCCAAAACGATGAGCAGCCAATACGGGAAATCCCGATCTTGTTGGGGCGTGATCACGCCGGCCTTTCGGCGTTACTGGCCCAGCTTATAGTCGAGGAACCAGCGCGTGTTCAGCGCATCAATCGTCCCGTCGCTTTGCATGTCCGCAATCGCGGCATTGATCGGCGCGACCAGTTCGGAACCTTTCGGGAAGATAAACCCGAAGTCCTCTGTGCCGAGCTTTTCGCCGACAATTTTCAGCCCGCCGTCGGATGCCTCAACGTAGCCATTGGCCGCTGTTCCATCCGTCAGAACCAGATCAACATCGCCATTGCGCAGGGCCGCAACGCCCGCGCCAAAGGTTTCGAACAGCTGGATGCGCGGGTTTGCCTCATCCGCGTCGAGAACGTCGTAGACCGCAACGTAGAACGGCGTCGTGCCGGGCTGGGCGGCAACCAAAAGGTCATCGTCGGCGGCAAAAGACGCCGCATCGCTGAACCGGTCTTCATCGCCGCGCACAAGCATGACCATTTCGGACGTCATGTAAGTGTCTGAAAAATCAACGATCTCTGCACGGTCTTCGCGGATGGTGATGCCTGTCATGCCCATATCGAACTGGCCTTCGGACACCGCAGGGATCATCGCATCCCAAGAAATATTTTCGTAAACGATTGTGGCGTTCAAACGCTCTGCGACTTCGGCCATGGCATCGTATTCCCAGCCGACAGCATTGCCGTCACCGTCCACGAATTGCAGCGGCGGATAGGCGTTTTCGGTCGCGACAACGATTTCTTGTCCGCCAAGATCAGGCAGGTGTCCGTCGGCGAAAGCAGTGGTCGCAAACATCGCCGCAGCGGCAGCTATCATAGGGGTTTTCATGGCAGTCTCCATCAGGTTGGGTTTTGTGGATTATGGCGCAGCGGGACCAAGTGGCAAGCGTTCAGCCGCACACAGGGCAATCCGCGCGTGGTTTCATCGAGATCGTGCGCGTTTCGCCGTAAAGTGCATCGTAAATGAGCATCCGGCCACGCAATCCTTCGCCCGCATCAGTTAACACTTTAACGGCCTCTACGGCCATCATTGCGCCCAAGACACCGGGCAGCGGGCCAAGAACCCCGCCCTCAGCGCAGCTAGGCACCAGGAACGCATCAGGTGCTTGCGGAAAAATGCATTTATAACATGGGGTTCCGGATTTCGGGTGGTACAGGCTGATCTGGCCTTCCCACTGGGTCAACGCGGCTGAAATCAGCGGAACACCGGCCTGCACGCAGACCTCGTTCACCAGATATCGCGTGGCGAAATTGTCCGTTCCGTCCAGCACAAGATCGTATTCATTAACCAATTCTGCGGCGATGTCCGCATCCAATTGGCGGCTGTAGGGTTTCACGGTGACATACGGATTGAGAGAGGTCATGGCCTGCGCTGCGGACCGCACTTTGGACATTCCGATGCGGTCATCGGTGTGGATAACCTGCCGTTGCAGGTTGGAATTTGCGACAGTATCCCCGTCGATAACGCCGATTGTGCCCACGCCCGCCGCCGCCAAATATTGCAACGCCGGCGCGCCAAGCCCCCCCGCACCGATGACCAGAACCGACGCATCCTTAAGCGCCTTTTGCCCCGCGCCGCCAATTTCGCGCAACACGATATGGCGGGCGTAGCGGTCCAGTTCCGTATCTGTAAACGGGCCGGAATTTGCAGGGGGTTCATACCCGAAAGACGGTGCGCCGCTGGCCCGTGCGCGCACACGCGATAGCAAATAAGAATACCCCCATGCCACCATTCCGGCCACAATGATAAATATCCACAGTGCGGGTTCTTTGCCTGTGTTCTCGCGCAAGGGGTGCCCATCGGGCAAAATGATGTGCATCGCGACAACCGCGATCATCAACAGCGCAATCATCGAAAAACGCGCCGCCTTGGGCGCGCCCATTCCCCAGCCGATGCCCCACAGCACGGCGGCCATGGACAAGACGATAATCATTTCCGCGCTCCTACTTTAGGTTCCCGTCGACCCGAATCCGGCCGTGCCGCGCTGCGTGTCATCCAACGCGCCGACCTTAAACGTAGCCTGCACAACCGGCGCGACCACCATCTGCGCGATCCGCATTCCATGGGTGATTTCGAACGGCTTATCGCCCCCGTTTTGCACAATCACGCCAAGCGGGCCGCGATAATCGCTGTCAATCGTGCCCGGACTGTTGGGCAGGGTGATCCCGTGTTTCAATGCCAACCCAGAACGGGGCCTAAGCTGTGCTTCGAACCCGTCAGGTACGGCAATGCGCAGCCCTGTCGGGACCAACATACGTGCACCTGATTCCAGGCTAACACCCTGTTTATCCTCAAAAATTGCACGGACATCCGCCCCCGCCGCGCCGGATGTTTCATAAGACGGCAGCCCGAAACTTTTATCCGCACCCGCGACCCATTCAAACAGCACGGTCGCCATTATCCCAAGGCCTCTGCGATGCGCTGTGCCAATTTTTGTGCCACCTGATCCTTACCCATTCGTGGCCAATCTTCCGCCCCGTCGTCCGTGATCAGCGTCACGTCATTTTCCGCGCCCCCCATGATGCCTGTGGCGGGCGATACGTCGTTCGCAACGATCCAATCGCAGCCCTTGCGGGTTCGTTTCGCCGTCGCATTTTCGATGACATTTTGGGTTTCTGCGGCAAAGCCAACGACCAATTTCGGCCGCCCCCTTGACGCACAGACCGTCGCCAGAATGTCAGGGTTTTCGGCGAATTCCAGTACAGGCAACCCTTTGCCATCTTTCTTAATTTTCTGGTCCGATGCGGTCGCCATGCGCCAATCGGCAACCGCCGCGGCAAACACACCGGCATCAACATCTTGCGCGGCATTCACAGCCTCAAGCATTTGCGCAGCGGTCTGCACGCTGACCAAATCAACACCGATTGGCGGCGCAACGTCCGCCGGACCGGACACAAATGTGACCCGCGCGCCAAGCCCCAAAAGCGCGCGCGCAATTGCCGTGCCTTGCGCACCCGAAGACCGGTTGGCGATGTAGCGCACGGGGTCAATCGGTTCATGGGTCGGGCCGGACGTCACAAGGATATGCTTGCCCTTAAGCGGGCCGTCATTCACTGCCGCTTCTATTGCCCCGACGATTTCCATCGGTTCAGCCATACGGCCAAACCCAAATTCACCACATGCCATATCGCCCTTATTCGGGCCGCACGTCAAAATACCATCATTTTCCAAAGTAGCTAGATTGCGCTGCGTCGCCGCATGTTCCCACATCCGCACGTTCATCGACGGCGCAATCAGCACTCGTTTATCTGTCGCCATCAGCAAAGTTGAGGCCAGATCATTGGCCAGACCGGCGGCCATTTTACCCATCAAATCCGCCGTTGCAGGGGCGACCACCACCAAATCCGCGGCGCGGCTGAGTTCGATATGGCCCATCTCGGCCTCATCATTCAGATCGAAAAGATCTTGAAAAACCTTCTGGCCTGCCAGCGCTGAAACGCTGAGAGGGGTCACGAATTCTGACGCAGCTTTGGTCAAAACTGGCGTCACCTCATGGCCGTGTTCACGAAGGCGGCGGATCAAATCCAATGATTTGAATGCTGCAATGCCGCCGCCAATTATTAACAGAATTCTTTTGCCCATCGGTCCCTACCTTCGGATATCTGCCCAAAGACTAGGCCCAACCCCGCCAAAGAACCAGACACGAAAAAGCCGCCCCGAACGGGGGCGGCTTAGCCGGATTAACGCGGGTCAAAGTAGGAAGTGGTGAACTTCTTTGCTTTGTCCCTCAAGGCTTTTGCGCATTTTGCCAAATGCTGCTGCCTCCAACTGGCGCACGCGTTCTTTGGACAGGCCAAGTTCCCCGCCAAGGCTTTCCAATGTGCGGGGATCGTCGCGCAGTTTGCGTTCGCGGACGATGAACTGTTCACGATCATTCAACGACGTAAGCGCCGTCAAAAGCCACTGGCGCAACGTGTCAGTGTCATGGGAATTCTCAACAGTTTCAGCGGCTTGATCGCCTTCGTCTTCCAATGCGTCAATCCACTCCCGGCCCTCGTCCTCGGCCGATTGGGTCGCATTCAAAGAGAAATCAGATCCGCTTAACCGGCCTTCCATCATCTCCACGTCGTGCAGGGGGACGCCGACTTCGGTGGCGATGTTCTGGCGCATTTCGTGGCGGTCCAGCACCTCACCGCGGGCTTGTGCTTCGCGTTCCAACCGCGCCTGAACCCGGCGCAGATTGAAGAAAAGTGACTTTTGCGAAGACGTCGATCCTGTCCGGACCATCGACCAATTGCGCATCACGTGATCCTGAATGGAGGCTTTGATCCACCAGACCGCGTATGTCGAAAAGCGCACGCCGCGATCGGGGTCAAATTTGTCTGCCGCCTTCATCAGGCCAAGCGACGCTTCTTGGATCAAGTCGTTCATCGGGGCACCGTAGCGTTTGAACTTTGACGCCATCGAAATCGCCAGCCGCATGTAGGCCGTGATGAGGCGGTGCAGCGCCTGTTCATCGCGCTGATCGCGCCACGCGTATGCCAGTTTCAGCTCGGTTTCCGCGTCCAGCAGTTCGGCTTTCATCGCGGTGCGCGAAAGGCTTTGGTCGTAACGTCCGTCAAATGCCATGTCTGTGGCCCCCCTAAGGTCTGTCGTGGCAGTGCTTTGCTTTTGGTAGTGTTCTAGTTACGTGTCATTAAACTGTTCGGATCATAGAAAGTCGCTGCCTTGCCCTTGCCCTCGCTTACTCTCGTCTTAGGTGGCGCTGCCTCCGGCAAATCGAGCTTTGCCGAAACCCTTTGTTTTCAATCATCTAAGCCCCGCGTCTATATCGCGACGGCCCAAGCGTTCGATGATGAAATGCGCGATAAAATTTCTGATCACCGCGACATGCGTGGTTCAAATTGGTTAACGGTCGAGGCGCCTTTGGACCTGCACATGCCCCTTACGGAGCGGTTGGATTCTGAAATTGTGCTGCTAGATTGCGCAACGCTTTGGCTGTCAAACGTACTTTTGGCGGATGGGGACATGGCGGCCGCGTGCGAAACGCTGCTCTTTGATCTGGCCGCTTGCCCTGCCCAAGTGATCGTTGTGTCAAATGAGGTCGGGACCGGCATTGTGCCTGACAACGCGCTCGCCCGGCGCTTTCGGAATGCGCAGGGGCGGTTGAACCAGATGTTGGCGGCACAGGCCGGTTTGGTCGTTCAGGTCGTCGCCGGATTGCCGCAAGTTCTTAAGGGAACCTTACCATGACGGTCATCTATTGGGTGCGCCACGGCCCAACCCATGAAAAGACATTTGTCGGCCACCGCGATGTGCCTGCTGATCTGTCGGATACGGCCCAGATCGCCAGATTGTCCGCAGCGCTGCCGGCCAATGCGCTGGTCGTATCTTCGGACCTCGCGCGTTCGATTGATACTGCCACCGCCCTTCAGGGCACGCGCAGGCGGCTGCCTCACCGGATCGGTTTGCGCGAATTTGACTTTGGGGATTGGGACGGGCTGCACTTTGGCGAAGTGGCCGAAAAATGGCCCGATCTTAGCCGCGCGTATTGGGAAAACCCCGGCGACGTCGCCCCGCCCAACGGCGAAAGCTGGAACGCGGCGGCCGCCCGCGTGACCGCCGACATCACCCAAGTCGCAGCTGAAAATCCGCGGCGCGACATCATCGCCGTTGCCCACTTTGGCGCCATCCTGACGCAAGTTGCACAGGCCGCCGGGATCGCCCCCTACCGCGCGTTATCCCACCGGATCGACAATTATTCAGTGACCGAAATTCAGATGCGCCCCACGTGGGGGGTGGCCCGGATCAATCACGTTCTGTGACGGCGTGAACACGAAATTAGGTTTGCACAACGCCGCCGTGCGCCCTAACGTGACGTCATGACATATCATCTAATCCTCGGAAATCGTTTATATTTTAGCTGGTCAATTGCGGCCTATGTGATGGTTGAAAAATTCGGGCTGTCCGATCAGTTCGACATCCAAATTGTCCTTCCGCAAGAAGAAGCAGACGTTGCGCGGTTCCTCAAAGATCATCCACCGGCCAAAACTTTGCCGACCATGATCACACCTGATGGCGTCGTGGTGTCTGACAGCCTCGCTATCGCGGAAGAGCTCGCCAGTCGTTTTCCCGACGCGCAGATGTGGCCAGCAGACCCAACCGCGCGTGCGGCGGCCCGTACCGTCACGGCTGAAATGCATTCCAGTTTCGGGGGCCTGCGCGGCGATTGGCCTGTCAATTTGCGCCATGTCTTCGACGGGGTTATCGCGCCGCCCGCTATCGAAAAAGAGCTAGACCGGTTGGAGCTGATTTGGGCAAATGCACGCGCCAAATCAGGCAGCACCACGCCTTGGCTGTGCGGGGATTACTGCTTGGCCGACGCTATTTTCGCACCCATGGCCGCCCGTTTGGCCGCTTATAAATTTGACACACGCCCCGTCACAAATGCCTACGTTGCCGCGCATCTTGCTGATCCGGCATTCAAAAAATGGCGCGCTGACGGGCTGGCGAATGATCCGCTCATGCCGAAATTTGACCTCGATCTGCCGACCTTGCCCTGGCCGAATTAACCAATATTTCGAACCGTTTACATTTCAGTAACCATCCTTGCGTTAAGGATTGTTAACGACAGGGAAGGGATTTGGAATGGTGGCTCGCGCCTACACGGTCGCGTTTGAAGGCGTGGATGCGCGGTTGGTCGAAGTGCAATGCGCCACGTCGCCGGGGATGCCCGCGTTTTCAATCGTCGGGCTACCGGACAAAGCCGTATCAGAGGCCCGCGACCGCGTTCGCGCGTCTCTCAGTGCATTGTCGATTGCGCTGCCGTCCAAGAAAATCACGATCAACTTGTCGCCCGCTGATCTGCCCAAAGAAGGATCCCATTTCGATTTGCCGATTGCGCTGGCGCTGCTCGCCGCGATGGACGTTATCCCCCATGATAAAATCGCCGAAACTGTGGCTTTGGGCGAATTGTCCTTGGACGGGACGCTTGTTCCTGTCCTCGGCGCATTGCCCGCCGCAATGGCTGCGGCCACTGAAAACAAAACACTTTTTTGCCCCCATGCCTGCGGACCAGAAGCCGCGTGGGTCGATGCGGCGGCTGTTTTTGCGCCCCGGACCCTTGCGGAAACACTGCGCCATTTTACCGGACAGGCCCCGCTGAACCCCGCCGAACCTGGTGAAGTCGTCACCGCGACCAGCCCCCGCGACTTTGCCGATGTGAAGGGGCAGGAAAAGGCAAAACGCGCATTGGAAATCGCGGCGACGGGGCGCCATCACGTCCTGATGGTCGGCAGCCCCGGGTCCGGAAAATCCATGCTCGCGGCGCGTCTTGCGGGCATTTTGCCGCCCCTCAGCCCGACCGAGGCGCTTGAAACATCTATGATTCACTCTCTCGCCGGGTTGCTGTCGGAAGGGGGGATCAACCGATCCCGTCCGTTTCGCGAACCCCATCACACCGCGTCCATGGCTGCGATTGTGGGCGGCGGGCGCGGTGCGAAACCTGGTGAAATCTCTCTCGCGCACAATGGAATTTTGTTCATGGACGAATTTCCAGAATACCCGCGCACGGTGCTCGAAACGCTACGCCAACCGATCGAGTCGGGCGAAGTCGTCGTGGCGCGCGCCAATGCCCATGTGAAATATCCCTGCCGATTCATGCTGGTCGCCGCCGCAAACCCTTGTAAATGCGGATATTTAACCGACCCCAACCGCGCCTGCGCCCGCGTGCCCATTTGCGGCGAAGAATATATGTCGCGGATTTCCGGCCCATTGATGGACCGTTTTGACCTCAGAATTGAGGTCCCGCCCGTCGCATTTTCTGACCTGGACTTACCACAAAACGGCGAAACTTCGGCGACAATTGCAGGGCGCGTGTCCGCTGGCCGCGCGATCCAGACGGCACGTTTCGCGGGCACATCCATGCGGGTGAACGCCGATCTTGAAGGCAGCGCGTTGGAGGAAATCGCGACGCCGGACAAAGACGGCAAAGACCTGTTGTTGAAAGTGGCCGAACGGTTCGGGCTGAGCGCGCGAGGCTACCACCGCGTTTTACGCGTGGCGCGCACAATTGCGGATTTGGACGGGTCTAGCGGCGTCGGCAAACCCCACGTCGCAGAGGCCGTCGGCTATCGACTGGCGCTTTCGAAAGAAGTCTGAGCAAATTTCGCGGCATTCGCTTCGGGCAGACGGCGATCAAATAACTGCCAGACGTGCGGCACATGGGACCAGACATCCAGAATTGCTGCTTTTTTTCGGCCAACACTTTAGAATCGCTTAGTAAAACCTCATCCTGACCTACCTGGATCAAGACGGGAAAGGTCCCGAAAACCGGGCTGGCCTTTGGGTCTTTCGGGTTTGCCCTATTTGGATACCGCGCGACGGGGATAAACGGGTCACACGCGCGGTTTGAGGTGATGGTTTCGCCTGTTCCAAGCAGCGGCGCCAACACCCCAAACACCAGATTGCCGCCCGCGATGACAATTTGATGTGGCAACCAACACACGCAGGCGCAGGCTGGGGCGAGTCAAGGGCGTTTGGCCTCAATCGCCTCCCAGATTTTGGCGGTGATGTTGATGTTGTCGAACCGTTCAAGTTCTTGAATGCCAGTGGGCGAGGTCACGTTGATCTCGGTGAGGTAGTCGCCGATCACGTCGATCCCAACGAAAATCTGGCCCTTTTCGCGCAGCAATGGCCCGATGCGGGCGCAAATTTCCAGATCCCGCTGGGTCATGCCAACCTTTTCGGGCCGCCCGCCAACATGCATGTTGGATCGTGTTTCACCTTTGGCCGGAACGCGGTTGATCGCGCCGACAGGTTCCCCGTTGACCAGAATGATGCGTTTGTCACCGGCTGTCACATCCGGCAAAAACTTCTGCATAATCAAAGGCTCACGGTTAATGCCGCAGAACAATTCGTGCAACGACGCAAGGTTGCTGTCCCCTTCATTTAGCTTAAAGACACCTGCGCCGCCGTTGCCATACAGCGGTTTCAGAATCACGTCACCGTGGCGCGCGCGGAATGCTTTGAGGGTTTCCAGATCACGGGCAACTGCCGTGGGCGGCGTCAAATCGGGGAAATCCAAGACCAGCAGTTTTTCGGGATAATTGCGCACCCAGAACGGGTCGTTCACAACCAGCGTGTCAGGGTGGATGCGGTCCAAAATGTGGGTGGTTGTGATATAGCCCATGTCAAAGGGCGGGTCCTGGCGCAGCCAGATAACGTCAACTTCGGACAGGTCCTGTTCGCGCATTTCGCCCACGTCAAAGTGATTGCCAATTTCGCGGCGCACGGTCAAATCTTGCCCCCGCGCCATCACGCGCCCTTCTTGGTAGCTGAGCTGGTCGGGCGTGTAATAAAACAAACGGTGGCCGCGCGCCTGCGCTTCTTCGGCCAAGCGGAATGAACTGTCGGCGTTAATATCAATCGGTCCGATCGGATCCATTTGAAACGCAACGAAAAGGGATTTTGGGGCGGTCATGGCAAAGTCCAATGCAAAGGTTTCAACCTACATGGACCCAGCAAAAACCAAGTGCAATGGGGGGCTGCCAGAACACTAGGCCGCCATGTATGCGTTTTCGATCACATCAACGCGACCTGTCTCGTCGACCAGTGCCAGATCAATCCGCACGTCCGTCAATTGGCCCTTTGGTTGGGTCGCCAAAAATTCAGAGCCCGCGCCATAAATCCGTTCCATCTGCCGTGCCGTGAGGTGGGACGCGGCGCGCGCGTGGCTTCGGCTTTTCTTGACTTCGATAAAGATCACGCCGTTGCCGTCTTGGGCCACCAAATCAATCTCTCCGCACGAACCGCGCCAGCGTTTTGCCAACACCCGTTGCCCTTGGCGGGCATACCGTGTCGCGACGATGTCTTCCGCGGCAAGACCTGCGTGATACGAGGTACGGCCCCGATTTTGTCGAACGGTCATGTGTCTTCCTTCAGGCCTAGGGCGAGCTGATAGACGTCACGGCGTGCCATGCCTGTGGCCCCCGCAACCGCGGTTGCCGCATCTTTAACGCGCATGGTTTTCATCGCCGACATCAATGCATCCTTTACGTCGTCTTCGTTCAAAACCGCACCATCGCCGCGTGCGATCAAGACAACGATTTCGCCTTTCAAAACCCGCCCGTCCAAGGCGGCGGCCAATTCAGGCCCCGTGCCGCGCAAGACTTCTTCGAACTTTTTGGTCAGCTCACGGCAGATGACGACCTGTCGATCGTCACCCAACACGTCGCACAGATCACCTAATAATCCATGAATCCGTTTGGGCGATTCGTAGAGCACCACCGTCGCCGCGATATCGCGTACCCCTTCCAGGCCCTTGCGCCGCGCGGCTTGGGTGCTGGGCAGGAACCCCGCGAAATGAAATGCATCACTTGGCAGGCCCGACACCGTAAGGGCGGTCAGCACGGCCGATGCACCGGGCGCGGCTGTCATCATCAAATCATGTTCGCGAAATGCCGCGGCCAATTTATACCCCGGATCCGCGACAAGAGGCGTTCCGGCCTCTGACACATAGGCCACGGACTGCCCTGCCTTGACCGCATCCATCACGCGCGTGCGCACGGTTTCACCTGAATGATCGTGATAGGCGACCATTGGGCGTTTGCCGGGCGAAATTCCGTGGATTTCCATTAACTTGCGGGTGCTGCGGGTGTCTTCGCAGGCGATCACATCGGCGCTGGCCAGAATATCGAGCGTGCGCAGCGTGATGTCACGGGCGTTCCCGATCGGCACCGCGCACAGGTAAAGACCCGCCGAAAGGGGAACATCGCGATGATTCATACCTAGACCCTCCTGTCATGCACACTATGATGCAAAACAAATAGGCACAGGACCAATCCCTGCGCCAAGAGGGAGTGAAATAGTCCATGTTAAGCCGTTTGCCCAGCCTGCCCGCCAATCACCTGCATCAGTACGCAGCCCGTCTTTTTGCCGTCATGACGCTGACGTTTCTTGCCGCCTGTGATCTTGCCATACCCAGCGTGGGTAGCGGCAATGCGGGACAACAGATCGACCCGAGCGCACCTGTTCAGGTGGCGTTGTTGGTGCCCGGCGGCACAGGCAACCCGGCCTTTGATGCGATGGCGGCCAGCCTTGAAAACGCGGCGCGCCTTGGGGTGTCGGACCTGAACGGCGCGCAGATTGATCTGCGGATTTACAACACCGCCCGCAACCCCGCACAGGCCGCGCAGGTCGCGGCTGCGGCTGTGGCTGATGGGGCCAAGATTATCCTTGGGCCGCTGGACGCAGAAAGCGCGAATGCGGTGGGTCTGGCGGTTTCGCCTGCCAACGTGAATGTGCTGTCTTATTCCAACAACCCTGCGGTCGCGGGCGGCAATGTGTACGTGCTTGGCAAGACGTTCAGCAATATCTCTGATCGGTTGGTCAGCTACGCAAGCCGTCAGGGCATCAATCGTTATTTGATCGCACACCAGAACGATCTGGCAGGCACCGTCGGGCGGGATGCCATCGCGACATCCATTCGCGCGGGCGGCGGCACTGTGACCGGCATCGAAGCCTATACATTCAGCCAGCAGGGCATCTTTTCACGCGCCCCCGCTATTGCAGCAGCCGCAAACAACAGCGGCGCGCAGGCGGTGTTTGTGACCGATACGTTGCAGGGCGGTTTGTCGATCCTTGCGACATCGCTTAACGATCAAGGCCTCACACCGGCCAACACCCCCCTGATCGGACTGGCCCGTTGGGACAGCAGCCCGCAAGCCGCCGCATTGCCGGGTTTGCAAAACGGTATCTTTGCTGTCGGTGACGCTGGTCGCGAAGCGGCGTTCAGCCAGCGCTATGAGGCCACCTACGGCCAACCACCCCACCCGCTGGCCAGCATCGCATATGATGGTATTGCCGCTATTGGCGCCTTGGCCGCAACCGGTGATCGCGGGGCTTTGACAGCGGCATCGCTGACACGTTCATCCGGTTTTGCCGGGGCGACGGGCATCTTCCGCCTGCGTCCAAACGGCACCAACCAGCGCGCGTTGGCGGTTGCACGGTTCTTGAACAACCAGATGCAAATCGTCGATCCCGCACCGTTGTCCTTTGGTCGTGGCGGATCCTGATCTGGCCCTTGATCTAACGCACACCGCGATCCCAGAGGATCTGATTTGCCCTGCGGGTGACATTGTCGACCGCAGGGCTTTGCGTGCTGCTTTGGCCAGCGCGCTGTCCACCGCGGGATCAAAAGGCGGGGAACAGCGCGCGGCTGTGGTTCCGATACTCAAGGGCGCGCTAAAATCCGGGCGTGACGTCATTACGGCCGCCTTCAAGGCCGATCCGTTTGCCGCAGGGCCAACGACGCGCGCCTATGCATGGCTGACAGATACCATCGTGATCGAGGTCTTCGTTCTGGCCCACACACACCTGCACCCCAACCCCACCCCGACGGAAGGTGAACGCCTTGCGTTGATCGCTGTGGGTGGGTCGGGCCGCGGTGAAATGGCGCCCCATTCAGACGTCGATCTGCTGTTTCTAGCCCCCTATAAGCTGACGCCTTGGGCCGAAAGCCTGATCGAATCCATGCTGTATATCTTGTGGGATTTGAAACTAAAGGTGGGCCACGCCAGCCGCACCGTCAAAGAATGCCTGCGCCTCGCACGCGAAGATTACACGATCCGCACGTCGCTGGTTGAAGAACGCTACCTTGCGGGTGACGAAGCCCTCGCACGGGAACTGACAGAACGGTTGCGCAACGACCTGTTCGCCCAGACCATCCCCGATTTCATCGAAGCCAAACTGGAAGAACGCGCCGAACGTCACCGCAAGCAAGGCGGGCAGCGTTATATGGTCGAACCCAATGTCAAAGAAGGCAAAGGCGGGTTGCGTGATCTACAATCGCTGTACTGGATCGGCAAATATATCCACGGCGTCAAAGACGCATCAGAACTGGTGGCCCACAAGGTTTTCACGGCGGATGAATACGGCGAGTTTCGCGCCGCACATAGTTTTCTGTGGGCCGTGCGGTGCCACCTGCACCTGCTGACAAACCGTGCCGCCGATCAGCTGACGTTTGATATGCAGGTCGAGGTCGCCGAAGCCATGGGATACAAAGACACCCCCGGGCGGCGCGGCGTTGAACATTTCATGCAGGACTATTTCCGGTTCGCCACGGACGTCGGCGAATTGACCCGCATTTTCCTTGTCGCGCAGGAAGAAGCGTTGTTGAAGGCCGAACCGATGTTGCTGCGCCTGTTCAGCCGGTCCAAAAAGGCGAAACCACCCTATGCGATCAAACAAAACCGCCTGACGGTTGCTGAACCCGACGCCTTTTTGACAGACCCGCTGAACCTGTTGCGCATGTTCGAAGAAGCCTTGCGCACGGGCACGTTGATCCATTCGGACGCCATGCGCCTGATCAAGGCCAACCTGCATCTGATCGACGACAAGATGCGCGCCAACAAAGAAGCCCAGCGTATTTTTCTTGATCTGATGCTGAAACACGGCAACCCAGAACGCGGCCTGCGCCGGATGAACGAACTGGGTGTTCTTGGTGCGTTTATCCCCGAATTCGAAGCCATCGTCGCGATGATGCAATTCAATATGTATCACCATTACACGGTGGACGAACACACGATCCAGACAATCAGCCACCTTGCGCAGATCGAACGCGCAGAACTCGACGAAGAACTGCCGGTGTCCGCGTCGATCATCAAAAAAGGCATCAATCGCAAGGTGCTTTATGTGGCGTTGCTGCTGCATGACATCGGCAAGGGACGTGATGAGGATCATTCGATCCTAGGTGCGAAAATCGTGCGCAAAGTCGCGCCGCGCCTTGGTTTGTCCAAGAAGGATTGCGAAACGGTTGAATGGCTGGTGCGGTATCATTTGCTGATGTCTGACATGGCGCAGAAACGCGACATCGCCGACCCGCGCACGGTGCGCGATTTTGCCAAGGCGGTGAAAACCAAAGAACGGCTTGATCTGCTGTGTGTGCTGACGGTGTGTGACATTCGCGGGGTTGGTCCGGGGACGTGGAACAACTGGAAGGCCGTGTTGATCCGCGGGCTGTACCGCCAGACCAAATTCGCGCTGGAAAACGGGATGGAGGCGCTGAACCGCGAAGAACGCGGCACAGAGGCCCGCCGCAACCTGCGCGCGGCCCTGAACGCACAAACCAAGGCCAGCTGGTCGGAAAAAGAAATCCGCACCGAAGTCGCGCGCCATTACCCCCCCTATTGGCAAGGCCTGCATGTCACGGCCCATGTGGATTTCGCCCACCTGCTGCGCGGCCTTGGCAATGACGAAGTGCGCATCAACCTCACGCCGGACGACGACCGCGACGCAACCCGCGTCTGTTTCGCCATGGCCGACCACCCGGGTATCTTCAGCCGCATGTGCGGCGCGCTGTCCTTGGTGGGGGCCAACGTCGTGGATGCGCGCACATTCACATCCAAAGACGGGTTCGCCACCGCCGCGTTCTGGGTGCAAGACGCCGACGACAGCCCCTACGACGAGGCCCGCCTGCCCCGCCTGCGCAAAATGATCGAAAAGACATTGCACGGCGACGTTGTCGCGCGCGACGCATTGGCGGACAAAGACAAAATGAAAAAACGCGAAAAGGCATTTCGCGTGCAGACGTCCATCACCTTCGACAACGACGGCTCTGAGATTTACACAATCATCGAAGTCGACACCCGCGACCGCCCCGGATTGCTGCATGATCTGACCCGCACGCTGGCCAACACCAACGTCTATATCGCCAGTGCGGTCATCGCGACCTACGGCGAACAGGTGGTCGATACGTTTTACGTCAAAGACATGTTCGGGCTTAAATTCCACGCGATCGGCAAACAACGGACATTGGAACGCAAGCTGCGCGAAGCGATCGAACAAGGCTCACAGCGCGCCCGCGCCTGATGGATCTTTGCGCCTTCATCTAGACCAAAAAACTCCCGCCGGAGGCATCCTGCACATCGTTTGCACACCTTTTCCATAGAGTTTGCGCGGCGTTGCCCCTAGAACGGGTCAACAACACTGATCCGAGCAGGACACACATGAAACCGATCCGCCTGATTTCCGGCTTTCTGACCGTTGGGGTCTGGACGTTGCTCAGCCGTGTGTTCGGTTTTGTACGCGACATCCTGATTGCGGCCTATCTGGGCACCGGACCCGTTGCGCAGGCCTTTCTGGTCGCGTTTTCGCTGCCCAATATGTTCCGCCGTTTCTTTGCCGAAGGCGCGTTCAACATGGCGTTCGTGCCGATGTTTTCCAAAAAACTTCAGGCGGAACAGGACGCTCAGGATTTTGCGCAAGATGCCTTTGTGGGGCTTGGGTTCTTCTTGTTGATCTTTACGGTTTTGGGTGTGGTGTTCATGCCTGCCCTGGTTTTGATGATGGCCAGCGGGTTCGCTGGGGATGTGCGGTTTGATCTGGCCGTGACCTATGGGCGGATCGCGTTTCCTTATATTTTGTTTATCTCCCTCGCTGCGTTGGTGTCCGGTGTGCTGAACGCGACAGGGCGGTTTGTGGCGGCGGCTGCGGC
This sequence comes from Octadecabacter dasysiphoniae, assembly GCF_021532615.1. GTDB lineage: Bacteria > Pseudomonadota > Alphaproteobacteria > Rhodobacterales > Rhodobacteraceae > Octadecabacter > Octadecabacter dasysiphoniae. The sequence goes on along the minus strand of NZ_JAKGAQ010000001.1, from coordinate 220,311 downwards.
GCCCGTGTTGCTAAACGTGGTTTTCATCATCGCGATGATTGCCGCGTCTTTTGGTGCGCCTGATGGCGGTGACGTGGCGGGGTTTGTGGGCACTGGTCTTGCTTGGGCGGTGCCGATTGCAGGTGTGGCGCAGCTGGCGCTGGTCTGGTGGGCCGCGCGGCGTGCGGGGTTCACATTCGGGCTGCGCCGCCCACGACTGACACCGGATTTACGCCGCCTCGCGATCATCGCGGCCCCGGCGATGCTGGCGGGCGGAGTGGTGCAGATCAACCTTTTGGTCGGCCGCCAAGTGGCGAGCTTTTATGACGGTGCCATCGCGTGGCTGTCTTATGCGGATCGTTTGTATCAACTGCCCCTTGGTGTGGTCGCGATTGCGCTGGGCGTGGTGCTGCTGCCCGACCTGAGCCGCCGGTTGGCCGCCGGTGATTTGGCGGGCGGGCGCGATGCGTTCAACCGCGCGTCCGAACTGGCGCTGGCGCTGACGATTCCGGCTGCTGTGGCATTGGTCGTGATCCCGTTGCCGCTGGTCAGCGTGTTGTTTGAACGCGGCGCGTTTGATTCAGATGACACGGCGGCCACGGCCCTGGCGGTGTCGGTTTATGGCCTTGGACTGCCCGCGTTCGTCTTGCAAAAGGCCTTGCAGCCGCTGTTTTTCGCGCGCGAAGACACCAAACGCCCGTTCTATTATGCCGCTGTGGCGATGGTTGTGAACGCTGTCGTGGCGATCGGGCTGTCGATGTACATCGGCTATATCGCCGCCGCCCTGGCCACAACATTGGCCGCATGGGTGATGGTTTGGTTGCTGTGGCGCGGCAGTCGCGACATGGGCGAAGCCGCGTCTTTTGATGCGCGGTTCAAACACCGTTTGTGGCGCATTATGCTGGCGTCCGGCCTGATGGGCGGGGTGTTGATGGTCGCTGTGGGGCTGGTTGGCCCCGCGCTGGGCATGGCAACCGTGCGCTACGCCGCGTTGGCGTTTGTGGTGGCTGTGGGGCTGGGCGGATATTTCGTAATCGGCCAGATGATAGGCGCGTTCCGCCTGTCAGAATTCAAAGCGGCCATGCGACGGTGATTTGGGCGCGTGCCGCGGGCGTGGCGGGGGACTAGTCCCCCATCGCTTCGCTCCCCCCCTAGAATATTTATGAAGCTCAGACGGGATCAGCGTTTGCGCACGCGGGTCAGGAAGGCTGCCCATCCACCTGGTGCCAGCAACGGGGCGACAAACAGGCCGATCAGAAAACCTGCGACTTCGGCGATCCAAGTGGGGGTTGATCCAAAGATCATCGCATAGACCAACATAATACCAAGCAAAATGGCGATCAGCTGGAACGCCTTAAGCTGGTTTTCACCGATCCGGTCAAGGGCCAGCCACATCAGGTAGGTATAGGCCCCGATCAGACCGTAAACGCCAGGGTATGCGCCCAGCAGCGGCGCGTTTTGCCATGACAGCATCCCGTAGACCGCGGCACCAAGTGTGGAACTGGCGGCAAACAGGGCGACAAAGGCGAAAGGGCGGAATGCCTCGCCTACGAATTTGCCCAGCGCGAGAAGCAGCACAACCGCCCAAAGTGCGTGGGTGAATGAGATGTGCACGAACGGGTAGGTCACAAACCGTTTCCACAGATCGAACGATCCGCGGCCGCGTTCAAAAATTTCTGTCATCACGGCAGGGGCGAAGGCGTAGTCCTGAAACGCCGCCGAACGCCAACCGATGCCTTGTGCACCGCCGATGATGCCGTTGTCTGCTGCACTTAGGGTGAGTTCGATGCCTGCGATGACAAGCACCATGATCAGGGGGACGGCGGGAATGGAATTGAACGGGTTTTCTTCTTGCACGGCGGGTGCCCTTTGGTTGACGGCTGTTGAGGGCATGGGTAAGCCAGCGGGACCACGAAATCCAGTCATAGGACCGCATCATGACAGACAGCACTTTTACTCCGCGTGTCTTTTCCGGCATCAAACCGTCTGGCGGTCTGACGCTTGGCAACTACCTTGGCGCGATCAAGCGCTGGGTCGGTATGCAATCTGATGACATGGAAACCGTGTTCTGCATGGTCGATCTGCACGCCATCACTGTCTGGCAGGACCCGGCGGAATTGAAAAATGCGACCCGCGAGCTGGCCGCCGGATACCTGGCATCCGGTATTGATCCGGAAAAATCCGTGCTGTTCAACCAGTCCCAAGTGCCCGAGCACGCGCAACTTGCCTGGATTTTCAATTGCGTGGCGCGCGTTGGCTGGATGAACCGCATGACGCAGTTCAAGGACAAGGCGGGCAAGAATGCTGAAAAGGTATCGCTGGGCCTGTATGCCTATCCATCGCTGATGGCCGCTGACATTTTGCTGTATCACGCCACTCATGTTCCAGTGGGTGAAGACCAGAAGCAACACGTTGAGCTGACACGCGACATCGCGGCCAAGTTTAACAATGACTACAAGGTCGATTTCTTTCCGATCACCGAACCCGTGATCGAAGGCCCCGGCATGCGGGTGATGAACCTGCGCGACGGCACCAAGAAGATGTCCAAGTCCGGCGTCAGTGATATGGAACGCATCAACATGCTTGATGATGCGGACACCATTGCCAAGAAATTCAAAAAGGCGAAGTCGGATGCCGAACCCCTGCCCGAAACGGTTGAAGGTTTGGTCGGGCGTCCAGAGGCCAAGAACCTTGTCGATATTTACGCCAGCCTGTCTGATGCGACGCCCCAACAGGTGATCGCTGAATACAGCGGCGCGCAATGGGGCAAGTTCAAGCCCGCGCTGGCCGATCTGGCCGTCACCAAGTTGTCGCCTATTTCAGACGAGATGAAACGCCTTATGGATGATCCGGCGGAAATCGATCGCAAACTGGCACGCGGCGCGCAGCGTGCCCGCGAAATCGCGACGCCAATCCTTGACCGTACTTACGATATCGTTGGTCTGCTGCGATCCTAGCATGCAACCGCAGTCGCCGCGCGTAAAACGGGCGACGGTGGCGAAAGCGAAGTGCTTTCACCTGATACGATATCGTTGGTCTGCTGCGGTCTTAAGGGAAAAGGACTGGGCGAAAGACGGGGCCGTGGGGGTTTAACTCCAAGGTCTGTGCGCTGCGACCTGTCCCTGCACCTTTTCTCTACCAGGGTCTCTGCATAGAACGAGGTGGTCTGTGGGACCGGCTGCCGTTTTCGAAATTCCATGGCGCGTGGGGTTTAGGCACGCGGGTTAACCAAGATGCAGAATGCCGTGCGTCGGTTAATAGGGTGTGACGCCATCGCGCGGCGCGGGCGCAACGGCAATGCCACCGGGGGATTTGCGGACCACAAACAGGCAGATCATCCCGCACAACAGCATCATCAACAAAAGACCCAAATGCGGGTTTTGATCGAGAAGGTAGGACAAATAGACATCCGACCCCATGCCAGCCCCCATGCTGCCAATAATGGTGCGGTGGGTTTCGCGGTTCCAAAAAGGATTGGCCAGTCTGCGCAGGAAGATTGTGTGCAGTCCCGTCAGAACGACCGGAAAAGACGCCCCGAAGGCGGACGACAGGGCCAGCACCCAATGCAAATTGGGTGTCCCGAAGCCGTTGAAGAAATTCGGCAGGTTCATGACTTCGATGAACAACGATATGCCGATGGCAAACGCCACAACGCCTAAAATAATCCGCATGAGGTGTGTTACGTTGCCCATCTGTGTGGGATCGCACGAAGTTGGGGCATCAATTTGTCAAACTGCGCGTATTTGCGTGGCGTTGGCCGCAATGTCTGGACGACACGGGGCGGCCTGTTAGGGTTCTGGAAAACAAATGGAGGCTGAGAAAATGGCGACGGGCACCAATATTCGCACCTATTATGAGGGCCAATGGCACGAGGGCGATATACCCCTGATGCGCGCCGCCGATCACGGGATGTGGCTGGGGTCAGCGGTGTTTGACGGGGCGCGGTCGGTTTATGGCGTCGTGCCTGATCTGGATAGACATTGCGAACGGGTGAACCGATCTGCGCAGGCGCTGATGCTGGTGCCGTGGGTCAGTGCGGATGACATGATGGACATCGTGCGCGAGGGGCTCGCGTTATATCCCGCCGATGCTGCCGTTTACATCCGCCCGATGTATTGGGGTCGTGATACTGGTGTGGGCACGATCCGCCCCGGTGAAGACCAGCCCGGTTTCGCGATTTGCCTTGAGGAAATCCCGATGCCGAGTGACACGGCAACAACCACCGTCACAACAACGCGGTTTCGCCGTCCTGTGATGGAATCATCCGTAGTGAACGCCAAGGCGGCCTGCCTATATCCCAACAACGCGCGGATGCTGGCAGAGGCGCAGGCCAAAGGGTTCGGCAATGCGTTGTGTGCGGACGCGATGGGGAACCTCGCCGAAAGTGCGACGTCGAATGTGTTTTTGGTCAAAAACGGTGAAGTGTTTACGCCCGTGCCCAATGGGACGTTTCTGGCGGGCATCACGCGGGCGCGCCATATCAGCAACCTGCGCGCCGATGGATACGCTGTCCATGAAACCGTGCTGAGCTTTGATGATGCGCGCGACGCAGACGAGATGTTCCTGAGCGGGAACATGTCCAAGGTCACGCCGATCACGGCCTTCGACGATATCCAGTATCAGGTCGGGCCCGTAACGCGGCGTGCGCGCGATCTATATTGGGACTGGGCCAAACGCGACGCCATGTCCACGGCGTGAAACGCGCGTTTTATATCGTCCTATCGATCAGCCCGTTTGCCATGACGGTGATGTGCCTTGTCTGGCTGTCAACGCAATCGCCCTTTGCGGCCCCCATCGTGGATCGCAGCATCGAACAGACCCGCGCCGCATTGGTGCGGGCCGTCGCGGGGGAGGTTGATCTTGGCTGGATTTTACCGCGCATGCAGGACGCGATATTGGCCGAGGATCTGGAACAGATTTTGCTGTTGCTGCAACTGGCCAATGATCACGACGTGCAGCTGCCCGCCCCGATGCTGGCCGATATCAACGCGCTGAATGTGGCAGCCAGTGGTGTGTTTGCGCGCACAACGGCCTGCGGCGCCTGCGCGGTTGATATCAATGCCTGTGCGACGATTGCGCAGATCGGCGCGTGCGCGCTTCCGTTCGAGCTGACCCCGGCGGGGGATGTGAACGCGCTGCGCCGTGCCGGGCTTATGTATCTTGAGGGCGGTGACGTGGACCAATTGGATGTGGGCCTTGCGATTGTCGGGCTTGGTGCGACGGGCGTGGTGCTGGCCAGTGGTGGCAGCAGTTACACCATCAAGGCGGGCACATCCGTTTTGCGCATGGCACGGCGGTTGGGGACGTTGACCGCCCCCATGGCTGCGCGCCTTGGCACGTTGGTTGGTGATGCCGTGCGCTGGGACCGGATGGGCGATTTGACAGCCCTGCGGATCGGCCCAAGCGACATGGTGGACGCCGCCAAACTGGCCGAACTTGGTGATCTGGGCGGATCATTGCGCCGCATCGCGCAAAACACATCCCTCGCTGAGGCCCTATTGCTGATGCGACACGTCGACAACGCGCAAGACGCTGCACGGCTGGCACGGGTGACAGATGCGCTGGGCCCCAAAACCCGCGGCGCGTTTGAGGTGCTGGGAAAGACCCGTGTGTTGCGCGCCGCTGTGCGGATCAGCGATTTGGCCTTGGCCGCGGGCGTCACATTATATCTGTTCATGATACAGGCCGCGCTATTTTGCGGGCAGCAATGCGGCAATGTCTGCCTGCGCGTGGCCAAACGTCGACTTATATAGGCGCACATATCCATTGCGCGCACGCGACCCCTGCGCCATTGTGACACCTGCCTTAAGGGAGAGACACCATGCGCAAGTTCCTCGTAATTCTAGACGATAGCCGTGAATGTCTGAACGCCATGCGCTTTGCGGCCATGCGCGCGGCAAAGACGGGCGGCGGCGTCGAAGTGCTATCGATTATTCCACCGGATGAATTCAACCACTGGATTGGCGTGGCAGATGTGATGCGCGCCGAAACCCGCGAACGGATCGAGGTCCATTTTGAGGTCTTCGCCAAATGGATGCGTGACAAACAGGGCGTCGATCCGGAACTGGTGATCCGCGAAGGGGTGCCGGTGAACGAAATCCTCGCGCAGATCGAAGAAGACCCCGAAGTCGGGGTGCTGGTCCTCGGGGCGGCGTCCGACAAGAAGGGTCCGGGCCCGTTGATCACCGCGATGACCAAACAAGCGGGGTCTTTGCCGATCCCGATGACGATTGTTCCGGGCGATATGTCAAAAGAACGGCTTGAGGCGATCAGTTAAGCCCTGCCCGACATCCTGATTCCCGTCTTCAAAGGCCGCGCACCATTGCGCGGCCTTTGTTTTGGCCAACCCACGCACACGGCGCCGTGCTATTTGTGACAGAAGTCCTTGAATTGGCGACATATTGCTCACTGCGGCGGGAATAAAATGTAACAAAATCCGCTCACGTTTTTGCGTTCAATCGGCGGGTGTGAGCCGATGCAACATTTCACTGTGAACCATTGCACAGCCAAATTCGCGGTTCTGTGCGCGCATGCAGGAGAACCCCCCATTTGTGCGCCCGTGCGTGACGTCAAGACCCTGGGTCTGTCACGCCTGCCCATTTTTTCGTGACCGCCACACCCCTATTCGCCGCCCCGATTAAGCCCCAAGTTCATCTCATCGAAACGCAGCAACCCGCTGCACCAGACACCGCTCCGAACGACGGAGCACACCACACCGCCCCGTATAAGGGGCATTAACCAACGCTCCGAAACGGGGCAGAAAAGGAAAATACCATGTTTAAGACACTCACAATCGCCGCTGCTGCAATCGCTGCTTCCGCAACTTTCGCATCTGCTGACAGCTACATTTCCAACTTCGTCCTGGAGCAGGACAACCCACAGCAGGTCGAGCTGGGCACCGTGCGTGCTGATGGCAACGGCGTGGTCGAAGTCTACACCTTCCACAAAGGCGAAATCGGCGCATTGATCGGTTCCGAAGCTGTGATGGCCGGCGCAAACACTGACGTCGACGTCGACATCAACCGCGTAGACACCGACGCCATCGCAATCCTGAAAGTCAACGGCGAGATCGTGGACACACAGGAACTCGAGTTCAACTAAGACACTACCAAACCCTCCCTCCCCATGAGCGGGCCGCCCCAAAAGGGTGGCCCGTTTGTGTGCGTGCAGTTTAGAATCGTTCCAAACCTTGACTTTGGGTGCGTCGACCCGCATATATCAATCCTGACAAAAAAGGTTTCTCCGATGTTCATCCAGACCGAATCCACCCCGAACCCAGCGACGTTGAAATTCCTGCCCGGCCAAAATGTGCTTGAGGTTGGGACGGCTGATTTTCCAAGTGCCGAAGCCGCGGGAAAAAGCCCGCTGGCGGGCCGTATTTTTGCTGTCGACGGTGTTGCGGCGGTGTTCTTTGGCATCGACTTTGTGACCGTCACCAAAACGGATGCGGTGGAATGGGATCACATCAAACCTGCGATCCTTGGCGCGATCATGGAACATTACCAATCCGGCGCGCCCGTTATCGAAGGCGAACAGGCCGCATCGGGCCATGCGGAACACACTGGCGAAGATGGTGAAATCGTCAATCAAATCAAAGAATTACTGGATACACGTGTGCGCCCTGCGGTGGCACAAGACGGTGGTGACATCACGTTCCACGGTTTTGATCGCGGCGTTGTTTATCTGCACATGCAAGGCGCCTGCGCTGGCTGCCCGTCTTCGACGCTGACGTTGAAAATGGGCATCGAAAACCTGCTGCGCCACTACATCCCCGAAGTGGTCGAAGTTCGGCCAGTCGCAGCGTAGCGATGGTTGGCAGGCGGTGTTACTGTGGCGAATGTCATGTTTCGACGCGTTCACCTGCCCTGACGGTGGCGTATTGCCACTGCGCTGATTGTCGACGCTGGACGGGGGCCGCAGTGCCCGCCTTCGCGGCCTTTGCATCGCTGGACGTGACCGGACACACCAACACCAAACGACACCCCAGCGGCGTTGAACGGGTGAATTGCAAAAAATGTGGATCGCCGTTGTCGGCTGTGTTTCCTTATTTACCAGACCAGATTTATGTGCCGATTGGCATATTGGATGACATAGACGCCCACGCGCCGCAGCTTCATTGCCACGCGGCGTCACAGCCGTCTTGGTTGCATCTGCCGGACGGGTTGGCACGCGAAGACGCATCAGCCCGCACGCGATTGGCCGAGGCTGGCGATGACTGATCAGACACTTCTTGCCTTTGACACATCAGGCCCGTTTTGCGCCTCGGCGCTGCTGCGTGATGGCCAGATTACGACCCGCGTTGAAGACATGGCACGCGGGCAAGGCGAACGCCTTATGGTGCTGCTGGAAGACCTGTTGCGCGAACAAAACACCACATGGGCCGATCTTGATGTGATCGGCGTTGGTGTTGGGCCGGGGAATTTCACCGGGATCAGGATCAGCGTCAGTGCGGCGCGTGGTCTGGCCCTTGGCCTTGGGATCAAAGCGGTGGGCGTGTCGCTGTTTGACACCACCCAGCAGCTGGCGAATTGGGCGCAAACGAAGGTGCCCGCGCCCCGCGACCAGTTTTATATGTATGATCCTGACAAAATGGCGGCCCCGATTTTGGCGCAGGACGGGACAGGCCCGTTTGCGAATGCTGCGGATCATTCTGTTGCGGATCATGTCGCGGCCATTGCCCGGATCGCAGCGCAACGTGCAGGGGCAGATACACCGCGCCCTGCCCCGATGTACGTCAAACCGCCTGACGCCGCGCCGCCGCGCGAACAACCGCCCGTGATATTGCCATGAGTGACGTGTCGCCACACGCGCTTGCCGGGACGCATAAGGCGGCGTTCGGACCGCAAGCAGGATGGGGCGCGGGCGATTTTGCTGAATACCTTACTGATCCAAAGACATTGGTGATCGGGACCGAAAAGTGTTTCGTTCTGGTGCGTCTTGCCGGACCAGAGGCGGAAATTCTAACGCTGGCCACGCATCCCGACATTCAACGGCAAGGGCGCGCGACGGCGGTGTTGCGCGATGCGCTGCGCCACCTGAAGGCCGTGAATGTCGAAGAAGTCTTTTTAGACGTGTCCGACCAAAACACCGCCGCGCGCGCCCTTTATGCGCGCTGCGGGTTCACCGGCTTTGCGCTGCGCAACAACTATTACAAGAACGGTACGACCGCGATCTGCATGAAAGCCGTGCTTTCCCCCGCGTCGCCTGCCTAATCACGCGGCATCGGCGCTGATCTGGCAAGAATCGGTTGATCTTCCGTGCCTGACATTGCCTAATTTACCCCATGATCGAAAAATCAGTCCGCTGTAACGGCAAGACTGGGATCGGGGACCGCAGGACATGCGGCCCTCCAACAAGATACTTGGGAGAGTTTTATGACGTTCACGAAAATCCTTGGCGCGACAACCGCGCTGGCACTGGTGGCTGGGTCCGCTTTTGCAGACGGCCATTCGGCCGGCCCTGCGATCATTTATGATCTTGGCGGTAAGTTCGACAAATCCTTCAACGAATCTGCGTTCAATGGCGCACAGCGTTGGGCCGAAGAAAATGGTTCTGAATTCGCTGAATTCGAAATCACAGCAGATGCACAGCGCGAACAGGCGATCCGTCGCTTTGCCGAAGACGGCAACAACCCAATTGTCATGGCCGGTTTTTCCTGGGCCACTGCTCTCGGTACGGCCGCTGTGGATTACCCTGACACGAAATTCGTGATCATCGACATGGTCGTTGATGCGCCAAACGTGCGTTCCGTTGTCTTCAACGAGCACGAGGGTTCGTTCCTCGTGGGCATGATGGCTGCTGAAGCATCCGAAACTGACGTCGTGTCCTTCGTGGGCGGCATGGATATTCCGCTGATCCGCCGTTTTGCCTGTGGCTACGCACAAGGTGCATTGGCCGCTAACCCTGACGCGACTGTCATTGCCAACATGACCGGCACAACACCATCCGCTTGGAATGACCCCGTAAAAGGGTCCGAGCTGACGTTGTCCCAGATTTCCCAGGGCTCTGACGTTGTGTTTGCAGCCGCGGGCGGCACCGGTATCGGTGTTCTTCAGACAGCAGCAGACGAAGGCATCTTGTCCATCGGTGTTGATGCGAACCAGAACTACCTGCACCCGGGTCAGGTTCTTACATCCATGATGAAGCGCGTTGATAACGCGGTTTATGAAAGCTTCGCTGCTGGCGATATGGTTGAACCAGGCTTCAACGTCATGGGCATCGGCAACGGTGGTGTTGGCTACGCGCTCGACGAATTCAACGCAGAACTGGTGTCCGCTGAAATGCAGGAAATGGTCGATGCGGCTGCTGCATCCATCACAGCCGGTGACCTGACGGTGCATGACTACATGTCCGACGAAACCTGCCCAGTGCTTGAATTCTAAGACGGGTTAACACACAGTGATTGGGCCGCACCGAGGGATCGGGGCGGCCCTTTTTAATAAACGGGGGCACGATATGAGCGACGCATTGACCACATTTTTCGAGGCTTGGAGCATCACAGATGCAACCGAGAGATCCGCGAAAATCGCCGCCGCCTGTTCCGCCGACATCACCTATTCCGATCCGCGCAGCGGGGGCCGTTTGGCCGGACACGATGCGGTGTCCGATTACGTCGCCATGTTCAGCGCCAACGCGCCGGGATGGACGGCCAGCGTCGTGTCATCAGATGAGGTCAACGGCTACGCCCGCAGCATCGTCGCGTTTGGCGGCATGGGGCCGGACGGATCGCTGATGGTGCAACACGGCACCTATTTCAGCGACGCGGCGGATGGCAAACTGACCATGATCGCAGGTTTCGTCGGCACGGGAGCCCCTGAATGAGCGACATTGCCCCCGCGATTGAACTGGTCGGAATTTCAAAGGCTTTCGGGCCAGTGCAAGCCAACAAAGACATTTCCATCCGCGTGATGCCCGGAACGATCCACGGAATTATCGGTGAAAACGGCGCCGGGAAATCCACGCTGATGTCGATCCTGTACGGGTTCTACAAGGCCGACGCGGGTGAGGTGTTTATCAGCGGGCAGAAGACGGAAATCCCCGACAGTCAGGCGGCGATTGCAGCCGGAATCGGGATGGTGTTCCAGCACTTCAAACTGGTGAAGAATTTTAGCGTGTTGGAGAACGTCGTTCTTGGCGCTGAGGATGGTGCACTGCTGCGCCCCAGCCTTGCCAAGGCACGTAAGCAGTTGAAATCACTGGCGACGGAATATGAGCTCAACGTTGATCCGGACGCCATTATCGAAGACATCGGCGTGGGGATGCAGCAGCGTGTTGAAATCCTCAAGGCGTTGTATCGTCAGGCCGATATCCTGATTTTGGATGAACCCACGGGCGTGTTGACCCCGGCAGAGGCCGATCAGCTGTTCCGCATTTTGGGGCGTTTGAAAGAAGAAGGTAAAACCATCATCCTGATCACCCACAAGCTGCGCGAGATTATGGATATCACCGACACGGTGTCCGTCATGCGGCGCGGTGAAATGATGGCAACGGTGAAGACATCCGACACCAACCCCGCCGATCTCGCGGAACGGATGGTGGGGCGTAAGGTATTGTTGCGGGTGGATAAAGTGCCAGCACAGCCCAAAGACGTCGTGCTGGATGTGCGCGATCTGAACATCACCGATGACAAGGGTGTGCACCGCCTTAAGGGTGTGTCGTTTCAGGTGCGGGCGGGTGAAATCCTTGGCATTGCGGGGGTGTCTGGCAACGGGCAATCCGAATTGCTTGAGGTGTTGGGCGGTTATGAAAAGGCCACCGGAGAAATTCTGTTGAACGGGGACCCGATTGATCTGACGGGCGCGTATTCTGACGGGCAGTCGCGGCGTGCGCGTGGCATCGCCCACGTTCCGGAAGACCGCCAGCACGAAGGCCTGATCATGGATTTTACCGCGTGGGAAAACACCGCGTTCGGCTACCACCACGATCCGAAATATCAGCGCAATGGTTTGTTGATGGACAACGCCGCCATTCTAAAAGACGCGCAGGAAAAAATGGGCCGCTTTGATGTGCGCCCGCCCAATCCACTGCTCGCGGCGAAGAATTTTTCAGGCGGCAACCAGCAGAAAATCGTTGTGGCGCGCGAGATTGAACGCGACCCTGATTTACTGCTCGTGGGGCAGCCCACACGCGGCGTCGACATCGGCGCGATTGAATTTATCCACCAACAGATCGTGGCCCTGCGTGACCAAGGCAAAGCGATTCTGCTGGTGTCGGTCGAGCTTGAGGAAATCATGGGGCTGTCTGACCGGATCGCCGTGATGTTTGATGGCCAGATCATGGGCGAACGCCTGCCAGATCAAACCAATGAAAAAGAGCTGGGCCTGCTGATGGCTGGCATGAAAGACGGGGAGGCCGCGTAATGGACGCTATGCCAAAGTGGGCTGATGTTGTGCTGGTGCCGGTGGTGTCATTGCTGCTTGCGGCGATCATTTCCGCGATTGTGTTTGTGGCCGTGGGGCAAAACCCGTGGGACGCGCTAAAGCTGATGGCCTACGGCGCGGTCGGCACGTCTGATTTCCTTGGGTACACGTTGTTTTACGCGACGAATTTCATCTTTACGGGGCTGGCCGTGGCCGTCGCGTTTCATGCGTCTTTGTTCAATATCGGTGGTGAGGGTCAGGTGCTTTTGGGGGGCTTGGGGGCTGCGATTGTGTGCCTTTACGTGCCCCTGCCGCACTGGTCACTGGCACTGATTGCGGGGGCCACGGCAGCGGCGATATTCGGCGCGCTTTGGGTGGTGATCCCGGCCTATTTACAGGCGCGGCGCGGCAGTCACATCGTGATCACGACGATTATGTTTAACTTTATGGCCTCTGGCCTGTTAATCTTTTTCCTCAGCGGTCCGATGAAACCCATCGGGGAAATGCAAGTCGCGACAGCCGTGTTCCCCGCCGCCACGCACCTGCCATCCCTGCATGATGTCGCGCAAATGTTCGGATCTGAGATGTTCGGGCGCTCTCCCGTCAATATCTCAATCTTTTTGGCGCTGATTGCTTGTGTCGGGGTCTGGGCGCTGATCTGGCACACGCGGCTTGGCTATGAAATCCGCTCTTTCGGTAAATCTGAATCAGCTGCGAAATATGCGGGTATTTCGGCGGTGAATATTACGATGGTGGCTTTGCTGATTTCGGGCGGATTGGCCGGATTGATGGCGGTGAACAACACGATGGGGATCAATTCCCCGCAGCTGGTGGATAATGCTGCGGGTGGTGCGGGCTTTATCGGGATCGCCGTGGCCTTGATGGGGCGCAATCATCCTGTTGGCATTGTTATTGCAGCGCTTTTGTTCGGTGCGCTGTATCAGGGCGGGGCGGAATTGTCGGCGGCGACGTCAATCCCCGTGCAGATCGTTGTGGTGATCCAAGCCTTGGTGATCATGTTCACGGGTGCTTTGGATGAAATGGTGCGCGCACCCATCGAAAAGCTGTTCTTGCGCAGCCAACGGGCGGGGGAATAACCATGGATTTCTTCACATTTGTCCAGCTTGGTGATGCATCCGTCCGCATGGCGATCCCGCTGTTGCTGGCCTGTTTGGCGGGATTGTTTTCCGAACGCGCCGGCATTTTTGACATCGGCCTTGAGGGCAAAATGCTGGCCGCCGCGTTCTTGTCTGCCGCCGTGTCGTTCGCATCCGGAAACGTCTGGCTCGGCCTTTTGGCGGGCATCGGGATTTCGGTTCTGCTGTCTGTGATCCACGGATTGGCGTCGATCACGTTCAAGGGCAATCAGCTGATTTCGGGCGTCGCCATTAACTTTTTCGCGGCCGGGTTAACGGTTGTGATCGCCCAAGGCTGGTTTGCCCAAGGCGGGCGGACGCCGTCCCTGCCCAATGATGCGCGGTTTAACGGGTTGGATTTTCCGGGCGCGCTGACGCGGTTTCGCGACAAAATGCAGGCCTCACCGGGGATGCAATTTTATTCCGAATTCGTGTCGGGTCATTCGATCCTTGTGTACCTTGGTCTTTTGACAGTCCCGCTGAGCTGGTGGATTTTGTATCGCACACGGTTCGGCCTGCGTTTGCGCGCGGTTGGTGAAGCACCCGAGGCCGTGGACACAGCAGGAATTTCTGTTGTTCGGCTTCGATTTGCAGCGGTCGCGATTTGCGGGATTTTGTGCGGTATTGCAGGCGCTTATCTGTCCACCGCTGTGCAGGCCGGTTTCACAAAAGACATGACCGCGAACCGTGGGTTCATCGCGCTGGCTGCGTTGATTTTTGCGAAATGGCGGCCTTGGCATGCGCTTGGCGCGTGTTTGCTGTTCAGCCTGTTCTTTGCCATCGACATCCAATTTCCGCGTCTGGAATTGCGGGTCGTCTGGATCATGGTTCTGCTGATTGGCAGCGGCGTTGCAATGACGGCCTATGCCCTGCGCAAAGACAAAATCGATGTCATTGTTCTGGGTGGTTTGTCATTGGTGTTGGCGCTGGTTGCGCTGCTCGCGTGGCGGGGCGAAATGAGCGACGAGATCGGGGCGATTGCCGCATTGTTTGAAACCGTGCGCGTGCCCAGCCAATTGATCCAATCCCTGCCCTATCTGTTCGTGGTCATCGTGTTGGCGGGATTTGTCGGCAAGGCCATTCCACCGCGCGCGGGAGGACAGCCCTATGTCAAGGAACGCTGAGGAACTGGCGGATAAAATCCGCCAGATTGCCGGGGATGAACCGGTATCGATTGGTCTGATCCTTGGGTCAGGTCTGGGGCATTTGGCGGGCGCGGTTGAAGGCATTGCCATTCCTTACGATGAACTTGAGGGCTTTCCCCATGCGGGCGTGTCCGGCCACAATCCCAATCTGGTGATTGGCGACCTTGAAGGCGTGCGCGTTGCCGTGTTTGGGGGCCGTGCGCATTATTATGAAAGCGGGCGGGGCGATGCGATGCGTCTGCCGCTTGAGGTGCTAAAGGCGCTGGGTGGTACGACGATGATCGCCACAAACGCGGCCGGATCCATGGTGCCGGATATGCCGACGGGCGCGATCATGTGCCTGTCGGATCATATCAATTTCAGCGGGTTGAACCCCTTGATCGGTGAACAGTCCGACGCGCGGTTCGTGCCGATGAAGGATTGCTACGACCCCGCGTTGCGCGAAATCCTGACCCGCGCCGCAATGGACACCAAGGTCGAAATGCACAGCGGCATTTATGCGTGGTATTCTGGCCCGTCGTTCGAAACCGTGGCTGAAATTAACGCGATCAAAACACTTGGCGCGGATGCTGTTGGCATGTCCACAGTGCCCGAGGTCATCCTTGGCCGCTTTCTTGGCCTGCGCTGCGCGGCGATTTCGACGATCACAAATATGGCCGCCGGAATGTCCGACGAATCCATCAGCCATGAACACACAAAAGCGATGGCACCTTTGGGCGCTGCGAAATTGGAAAAAGTCCTGCGGGCGGCACTGCCCAAGATAAAAATCATGTAATCTCACCCAGTGAGACGTCTGGTCTTACCAACGCGGTGAATTTGGCCGTTGAAATGGGGGCGGTTGCGGGCGTAAGGAGTTGTCATGCAAATCTACCTCCCTATCGCCGAAGTGTCTGTTAACGCGTTTTTGCTGCTTGGATTGGGCGGAATCGTCGGGATTCTGTCGGGCATGTTCGGCGTTGGCGGTGGCTTTTTGATGACACCGCTGTTGTTTTTCATCGGCATCCCACCCGCCGTGGCCGTTGCGACAGAAGCCGTGCAGATTGTTGCGTCCTCTTTTTCAGGGGTCTTGGCGCATTTAAGGCGAAAATCCGTAGATCTGAGGATGGGAACAGTGCTGCTGATTGGCGGCCTGATTGGTGCCGCCTTGGGTGTGGTGCTGTTCAACTATCTTAAATCGCTGGGTCAGGTCGATTTGCTGGTAAAGCTTTGCTATGTCGTGTTCCTCGGGATTATCGGCGGGCTGATGTTTATTGAAAGCTGGCGTGCAATCCGCCGTTCAAAAACACCCGGTGCCCCGCCTGTTCGCCGCAAGCATGGGTTGGTTCACGCGCTTCCGCTTAAGATGAAATTCCGTGTGTCCGGCCTTTATATTTCCGTGATCCCGCCGGTGATCGTTGGCCTGTGTGTGGGCGTGTTGGCCGCGATCATGGGTGTTGGTGGCGGCTTTATCATGGTCCCTGCGATGATTTATCTGCTGGGGATGCCCACGAAAGTCGTGATCGGCACATCCCTGTTCCAGATTATTTTCGTCACCGCATTCACCACGATGCTGCACGCAACGACCAACTTTACGGTTGATATCGTGCTGGCCGTTTTGCTGCTGGTTGGCGGTGTGATCGGCGCGCAGATCGGAACCCGCATCGGCGTTAAGATGAAAGCAGAACAACTGCGCATCCTTCTGGCCATTATGGTTCTTGTGGTCTGCGGTAAGCTGGCGCTTGATCTGCTTTTGGTTCCCACCGAACTCTATTCACTTGGCACGGAGGGGGGGCACTGATGTTACGTTTGCTTTCACTCCTCGTGCTGCTGGCCCTGCCCGCTCACTCAGAAGAAATCGTGATCGGTCTCAGCCGTGACGAAGTGGCCATCACGGCAAACTTCGACGGTTCTGACGTGATGATTTTCGGCGCGGTCAAACGCGAGGCCCCGGCGCCCGACAATGGTGATCTTGAAGTGATTATCACGCTCGCCGGACCGTCTGAATCCGTACTGGTGCGCCGCAAAGAACGCCGCTTGGGCATCTGGGTGAACACGGACGCGGTTGAGGTGGACGCAGCGCCATCCTTTTACGCGGTCGCCACATCCGCCCCGTTTCGCGAAACACTAAGCGAGGTCGAAGACCTGCGTTACGGGATTTCAATCCCGCGCGTGATCCGGTCTGTGGGCGCCCCTGCGGACGTCGCAAATTCAGAAACCTTCACCGAAGCGTTGATCCGCATTCGCGCCGCTGCCGGATTGTACCAAATCCTCGACAATGGCATCGACATCGAGGAAGAGACCCTGTTTCGCGGCCAAATCGCATTGCCCGCCGCCCTGACAGAAGGCGACTACGTGGCGCGGATTTTCATCACCCGAAACGGGATGGTCGTTGACGAATACGAAACCTCGATCGCCGTGTACAAAGCGGGTCTTGAACGGTGGCTTTATGAAATGTCGCGCAATCAGCCGTTCTGGTATGGCATCATGTCACTGGCCATCGCGATCAGCGCGGGTTGGCTGGCATCCGCCGCATTCCGCATGTTCCAACGCTAAGGTCGCGCGATCAGCCGCGCCCGATATGGGGCATTTTGCTCGCCATAATCATCATCGATTGGACGTTCGCTTCGGCTGGTAAATCGGCCATGTGATAGACGGCGCGCGCCACATCCTGCACCGCCATGCTGGGCAACGGATCAAGCCCGTTTGCCGCGCGCGTGGCCTCAAGATCCTTGACCAGATCGGTGCGCGCGTTTCCGATATCAATCTGACCGCAGGCAATGTTAAACGCCCGCCCGTCCACCGTCAGGGTTTTGGTCAGCCCCGACACACCGTGTTTCGTAGCGGTATAACAGGTCGATCCTTCGCGCGGGGTATGCGCCGAAATAGACCCGTTGTTGATGATCCGCCCGCCTTGCGGAGTTTGGTGACGCATCTGTTTGAACGCCGCGCGAGCGCACAAAAACATGCCCGTCAGGTTCACATCAACAACACGCTGCCAATCGTCCAGCGATATTTCATCAATCGTCGTTTGCACGCCGAACATGCCCGCGTTGTTGAACAAAACATCAAGGGGACCGAACGCATCAAACGCTGCCTGCACTTGGTTTTCGTCCGTAACATCGCAGGGAAAGGCGACCGCATTGTCATGGCGCATTTCGTTCAAGGCATCAGCGCGCCGCGCGATCAGGCCAACGCGCCATCCATTGTCGAGGAAATGCTGGGCGGTCATTTTGCCGATGCCACTGCTTGCGCCTGTGATGATGATCGATCTCATGTCTCTTCTCCGTCGGTTTGAACCGCAAGCGTCAAGGGCGCGGGCGCGACGGCCAGATCATCCGTGCGCAACGTCCCGGACGGGCGCGCCAGACGGTTGCGCACGACCCAGCACAGCCGGTTTTCCGCCCGCGTGATCGCGACATAGGCCAGACGTTTCCACAACGGTTGGCCCGCTTCAACGCGCCCCATCCGCGATGCCGCGTAGATGTCGGGCGCGAACACCTGCACCGTGTCCCATTGGCTGCCTTGCGCCTTATGGATTGTCACCGCCGCGCCGTGCAGGAACGTCGCCCCCATTTTGGCCGCGAACGGAATGAAGGGTTCTTCGTCGCCCTCAAGTTCGATTTTCACGATGCTTGCGGCGCTTAGCTGCGGGTCTTCCGCGCCCATCATGTGTAGGCGCGAAAATCCGGGTTTGCGACCGGGCCCAAGGTAGATGACCTGCGCGCCTTTGATCAGGCCCCGCGCTTCAAGGTCGAGCCGTTTTTTGCGGTGCTTCACAGGCAGTTCAATGCCGTCGCAAATCAAAGGCTCCCCCGCCAAAAGTTCATCGTCGGGGGCACCGAATGCGTTGCGAAAGGCGTGGATCAGTTTGATCCGTGTTGCGTTGCGCCAGACCAGACAGGGCGAACGCGCCATAAGATCGGATTCAACGCGCTGCGCCATCACAACGCGGTCATCTTTGGCGGCGGCTTCGGCGACCAGTTTTTCAAAGGCATAAAAATCGACCTGCGGATCAGCGAGAGCATGGGCCAGATCAAGGATCGGGTTGTCCGCCGTTTGGCGGTGCACACGCGACAGGATCAATTGATGCTGCTCGGGCAGTTGATCGAACACCATTTTGCCGCCCTCGGCCTTAACGGGGGGCAGCTGTGCGGGATCACCGAACAACACCAGCGTCGGAAAAATGTCCTTCAGGTCTTCGAATTGTTTGGCGTCCAGCATCGAGGATTCATCAACGAAACCGATATCCAACGGGTCTTCGCGGCGTTTCCATCCGGTGATGAAATCAGACCCCTTTAGCCCCGCCGCGGCCAAGGCAGCGGGAACCGAGGTATTGATCTGATAGGACGCAAAAGCACGGTCCAGCGCGACGTCGGTGACGCCCTCCAGTTCCAGAACATCAGGGTCGGGGCGATCACCGTTTCCGGCCAGCCATTCGGCGATCTTTTCATATTCGGGATCATACATCGGGGTGTATAAAATCCGGTGGATCGTTGTCGCAGGCACACCGCGATTGCGCAAAACACTAGCCGCTTTGTTGGTCGGCGCGAGGATGGCCAGCGTGCGGCGGTCACGGCGTTTCTTGCCCTCATAATCGCCCGACACGATGTCAACGCCAGCCTCTTTCAGCGACTTGAACAGCTCTGCCAACAGCAGGGTCTTACCGCTGCCCGCTTTGCCCAAAACCGCCAGAACAGCCCCGTTCGGGTCGTCCTTGGGCGGCAGTGTTGACCCGCCCAGCAGATCAACACCGGCGTCCCCTAAAAGGTCGGACACAGCATCCCAGGCTTCGGCCTGATCGTCGGAAAGGGTAAGGGCAGTTGGGATCATGGCGCGACCCTACCTGCGGCGCGCCACAGGGGCCAGTGGTCACGCGGCGCGTTGGGCCAATTTCGACGGTTTTTCACCAAAGGAGCGTGCATACCAATGTTCTGACAATGCGGACGAAATGCCCGCCCGCGCCAAGACCTGCACGCGGTCGGTTTGGTCGTAATTCCACAGGCCAACACTGATTTGTTCACGCCCCGTGCCGCTGCTGCCCAAAACATCGGGGGACGCCCCGATATGGCGATAAATCCGCACCATTCGGGCATCAAACACACCCACAAACTGGGTCACGCCAAAGCCACGCATGACTTCGCCACCGCCAAGCATCAGGGCGGCGGCAATGGGGCCATCCGCACCCGGGGCCAGACAAAAACGGGTACATTCCCAAATGAACGGCGATTGAATGGCGTCCCCCTGAAGAAGGTCCGCAAAATAATCGTTCACCATGGTTGGTCCCGTGGTGGGCAAAAACCGCATGGACCCGCCGTGGCGGCCATCCGGGCGCTGCCAAATCACATAAAGGGGGTCGTGGGCGTCATATTCATCGCGTTCATACCCTTGGGCATCCACGGCGACATCCCAGCCAAGGCGGTCGCGAAATTGGGTGGCGCGATCTTTGAACATTGAATCCGCAAGGACGGGGTGATCATCTAGCTTCGAACCGTAGATATAACGTAACATGCAAGGCCTCCAACCGTGTGGAGAAAACCCTAATTTGCTGTGGTTAATGCGTGGTTCGGGGACCGTTCGGTGGGTGTTGCGTTACTCGGCCGCCTCTGATCGTCCGGGCCAGTCGCCGCGCGCATTTCGCGCAGCGCCCCCCATCACGATCAACCCTTCGGCAACGGCGCGCGCGACTGCGTGCATGGTATTGGATGCGCCCAATTTGTGGCGCGCGGATTCCACGTAGGCCCGCAACGTGTGTTCCGAAATCGATAGCGTCTGGGCCACCTGCCCGCGCGAATACCCCATGGCAAGATAGGTCAGCACATCGACTTCGCGACCTGATAGCGGTTTGACGGGCTCCGGCATACGCCTGATCTCAAGCTCAAGCGCCTTTTGGTTGAACTGATGGGCGCACAGCAAAAGATCACGGTGGTTCTTTTGTGTGAAATCGGCCCATGCGTCGTCTCTTGCAGTGTCAGACACAGAAAACAACGCGAACTGCCCGCGCGGGCCGCGGATCGGGATGGAGTAGCCCTGATTGCCAACGCCGGCCTGCACCGCCTCTGCGCGAAACGCGACGGCGGCTTTGCCGGACCAATCCAGCGCCTTCCAATCAACGGGGTGAAAGCGTTGAAAACAGCCAATTATAACTGGATCAATACGCAGGTAATCCTGGGTGACGTAGTGCTGGACCCATGCGGTTGAATAGGTGCCACAGCCGTATTGTTCACCGTCCGCAGACACCCAATGATAAACCATATGCGCGATACCGTAGTGGTCACGCAGGGCAACAATGCTGTCCTGAAGCGCGCTAAGTTCCGTGGCCTGATCGAGTGTCGCCAAAAGTTGGCGCAGGTTGGCTTGCATTTCCATTCGCCGCGCGCGGCGCCCCCTCAAACATCGAGGCTATTTCGGCCTGCGCAACCGTCGAAGTGACGTCCAGCTGGCTTGCCAACAAAGGCAATCCATTCTGGTCAGCAAATGCACGCAGGTCAGCGATAACGTCGATGATCCATTTCTGTCCCATGAAATACCTTCTGTGAGAGGAGTTAACGATTGGTTAATTCCGAGTATACAACCGGAAGGATTAACAATTCACCCCACTGAAAGTACCCCACCATAAATGGGGGGACGACAGGTGCACTGCCCATTGGTTTCAAACAAAACCGCCGCCACACGAAGACGTGCAGCGGCGCGAATTGTTCAGCGGTTTGGGCGTGTTAGGCCTTAGAATCAAGCACGTCTTCTAGCGTGCGCAAACCGACTTTTGGCGACTGGACAAGAACCGACATATTGCCCGGCTTATGTTCATTGCGCAGCATCTTGGTGTGGGCCGCTGGCAGGTCCGCCCATGGAAAGACTTCGGACATGCACGGATCAAGGCGGCGTTCGACCATCAGATTATTCGCCGCCGACGCCTGCTTGAGATGCGCGAAATGCGATCCCTGAAGGCGTTTCTGGTGCATCCACATGTAGCGCACGTCAAACGTACAGTTGAACCCGGTGGTGCCCGCACAAATCACGACCATGCCGCCCTTTTTGCAGACCAGGGTGGACACGGGGAACGTGCTTTCGCCGGGATGTTCGAACACCATGTCGACGTTGTTGCCCTTACCGGTAATGTCCCAGATCGCTTTGCCAAATTTACGTGCTTCTTTGAACCAATCGGCATATTCGGGCGTGTTTACTGTGGGAAGTTGACCCCAACAGTTGAAATCTTTGCGGTTGATGACACCTTTCGCGCCCAATCCCATGACGAAATCACGTTTGTCTTCGTCCGAGATCACGCCGATCGCGTTGGCCCCCGCCGTGTTGATCAGCTGCATCGCATAAGACCCCAAACCACCCGACGCGCCCCAAACCAGCACGTTTTGACCCGGTTTCAGATCATGGGGTTCGTGGCCGAACAACATCCGGTAAGCGGTGGCGAGAGTCAGGGTGTAACAGGCGCTTTCTTCCCACGTCAGATGCTGCGGGCGCGGCATAAGCTGCTGCGCCTGCACATTGGTGAATTGCGCAAAGCTGCCATCGGGCGTCTCGTAACCCCAAATGCGCTGGGACGTGGAAAACATCGGATCACCGCCGTTGCATTCTTCATCATCGCCGTCGTCTTGGTTGCAGTGGACAACAACCTCATCCCCGATCTTCCAACGCTTTACTTTGTCACCCACAGCCCAGACGATCCCGGACGCATCCGACCCCGCAATATGGTAGGGTGCACCGTGCCCATCGAAGGGGGAAATTGGCTGGCCCAAACCAGCCCAAACGCCATTATAGTTGACGCCAGCGGCCATCACGAGGACCAGCACTTCGTTGCTGTCCAGCGTCGGTGTGTCGACCACCTCAAGCTGGAACGCCTGATCAGGTTCGCCGTGACGTTCGCGGCGGATCGCCCAGGCATGCATCTGCGCTGGCACGTGGCCCAAGGGCGGCATTTCGCCCATCGCATACAGGTCTTTCTTTTCCGCTTCGTAGGTGAAGGGCTCAAAGGTATCCAGCGCCATATCCATCTCCATCAAGTCTAAAAATTTCGTGCCGCACCGCAGAATCGGAGCGTTCTGAGGACAGATTTAAAGATGGAAAAGTAATAATGCAACTCTACAGAGTAGATTTTTGTAACTTTATGTCCGCCGCAACGCAGCGCAAGTTTTTAACCCCTCAGACCACGCACGCCTACATGCCGTCAGGCCTCAAAATGATGGGCGATTGAACTCGCATAGTACGTCAGAACAGGTGTTTCTGTTTCAATCAGCTCAACCTCGTCTGTGCCCCCAATGATTTTTCTGCGCCGCAGGATGGCCAGCCCGTCTTCTGTTATGCTTTGGGCGGTACGACGCGGCGGGCGCACGGTTTCAGGCAGATTTGATAGGGTCTTGTCGATGTGTTCTGCAATGTCCGCCTCGCTGAGGGCACCATCGAGAATGGCACGGCTGACCAACGGCACAGGCAACAGCGGGATCACCCCGGCGATGCGCGACATCAATTCGCGCCCCACATCTTCGGCTGCGCCGGAATGGGCCTGTGCATAGTCACGCAGGGACATCGGGTGGCCAAAGCTGACATTGGCCGTGCCGAATGTCGTCATTTTACGGCAGACACGCGCCCATAAATACCCGCAAACCCCGCCCACAACCGTCCAGAACGGCGGGCGAAAACGGCGCACGCCTGATTGATCCGCCTTGATCAAAAACCGATCCTCAAGAACACGATCATAATTCAGGGCGACGGGCACAAATACAACGTCGCGACCGTCGGGATCAAAATCGTCAATAATATAGCTGAGGATTCCGAGGCGGGGTTTGGCCAATGCGCCCGTCAGGGATAGCCCGCCTTCGGGAAACACCGCCTGCGTCACGCCGTTTTGCGTCGCCATCTGGACGTAGCGCGCGAGGACCTTGCGGTACAATTCACCGCCCCCCGACTGGCGACGGGATTTGCGACGGATAAAGTACCCGCCAAGCATCTTGATCATACCCGACAACGGCCAAACCCGCGCCCATTCCCCCACCGCATAAGACAATGCACTGGCGCGACTGACCAAATGGGTGACCAGAACGTAATCCATGTTGGATCGGTGGTTCATCACAAAAATCAACGTCGCGTCGGGGTCAATCGCTTCGTATTCTGCGCGGTTGAACTGGCCCACACGCAGGCGGTACAGGAATTTGGACAACCATTTGGCCGCCCGCATCCCGAATGAAAAATACGCAGTGGCCGAAAAGGACGGGACAATTTCACCAGCGTATCTGCGCGCTTTTTCAAATGCCACGTCTTCGCGCACGCCTTCGGATCGCGCGTAATCGTTGATCGCCTTGATCACCTCTGGGTCATAGACAAGCCGCTGGATGGTGTCGTAGCGCCGCACGAGCTTGAACGGTTCAATCGGTTTGGTCAGTCGTGCATTGACCCGCGCAACGACACGTTCGGCGCGGCGGCGAAAAAACCAGCGCACGGACGGAAACAAAAAGTGCGACGCGAACGTGACGGCGGCAAACAGCACCATAAGGATCAATAGCCAAAGGGGGATCGGTATGGGTGTTGTCATAGGCGGCACCGTGTCAGGGAATGGGCGACGCGTAAATGGGGTCATGCCGCAGTGCAGCGCGTTGACAAGGGTCTAATATTTCAGATACCTACACCGTGAAGCAATAAAATTGCGCAAACATGATTCACGAGGCCCGCTATGTCGCAGACGCAGAAAGACCGGAACGACGCAAAGTCTGATCGCCAAACCGATCGTCCGTGGCTGTTCAGAACATATGCCGGTCATTCCACCGCTGCGGCGTCCAATGCCCTTTATCGTGGAAATTTGGCGAAGGGTCAGACGGGCCTGTCCGTCGCGTTCGATTTACCGACACAAACAGGATATGACAGCGACCACGTGCTGGCGCGCGGTGAGGTCGGCAAAGTTGGTGTGCCTGTCTGTCACCTTGGCGATATGCGCGCGCTGTTCGATGATATCCCGCTGGAAAAGATGAACACGTCGATGACGATCAACGCCACGGCGCCTTGGCTGCTTGCGCTTTATATTGCGGTGGCCGAGGAACAGGGCGCGGATGTGTCCGCCCTGCAAGGCACTGTGCAAAACGACATCATCAAAGAATACCTAAGCCGCGGCACCTATATTTGCCCGCCCGAACCGTCTTTGCGCATGATCACCGATGTGGCGGCCTACACCCGCGAACATCTGCCCAAATGGAACCCGATGAACGTGTGTTCGTATCATCTGCAAGAGGCCGGCGCGACACCGGAAGAGGAGCTCGCCTTTGCGTTGGCAACAGCCGTGTCGGTCCTGGATGATTTGCGCGGCAAAGTCCCCGCGGAGAATTTCCCGGCCATGGTCGGGCGCATTTCGTTTTTCGTAAACGCAGGTATCCGTTTCGTCACCGAAATGTGCAAAATGCGCGCGTTTGTTGAGCTCTGGGATGAGATTTGCGCAGATCGCTACGGCGTCGAAGACCCGAAATTCCGCCGCTTTCGATACGGCGTTCAGGTCAATTCATTGGGGCTGACAGAACAGCAGCCTGAAAATAACGTCTACCGTATCCTGATTGAAATGCTGGCCGTGACATTGTCCAAAGACGCGCGCGCGCGCGCCGTGCAATTGCCCGCTTGGAACGAAGCGCTGGGATTGCCGCGCCCGTGGGATCAGCAATGGTCGCTTCGGATGCAGCAAATCCTCGCGTTTGAAACGGACCTTTTGGAATACGACGATCTATTCGAAGGCAATCCGGCGGTTGAACGCAAAGTCGCAGCCCTAAAAGACGGGGCGCGTGCGGAATTGAAACAGATTGATGCAATGGGCGATGCGCAAGAAAAGATCGAATATATGAAATCGCGGCTGGTTGAATCCAACGCCGCGCGCATTGCGGGAATTGAATCCGGCGACACCACGGTGATTGGCGTGAACAAATTTCAAAATGGCGAACCGTCACCGCTGACGGCTGGGGATGATGCAATCATGGTGTCAGACCCCAAAGCCGAGGCTGACCAATTGGAACGCCTGAACAGCTGGAAAACAGACCGCGACGCAGATGCGGTGGCACGCGCGCTGGCTGATCTTAAGGCCGCCGCGCTGGGCCGCACAAACATCATGATCCCGTCCGTCGCCGCGGCCAAGGCAGGCGTCACCACGGGCGAATGGGCCGAGGTGATCCGCCAGGCGTTTGGTCAATACCGCGCACCCACAGGCGTTTCGCACAATCCGTCCAATCGCACCGAAGGCCTTGATGACATCCGCGACCGCGTTTCCGCCGTCAGTTCAAAACTGGGCCGGAAACTGAAATTTCTGATGGGTAAACCGGGCCTTGATGGCCATTCCAATGGCGCTGAACAAATCGCCGCACGGGCCCGCGATTGCGGCATGGATATTACATACGAAGGCATTCGCCTGACCCCGGACGAAATCATCGCAGCCGCACAGCGCGACGATGCCCACGTGATCGGTTTGTCAATTTTGTCAGGCTCTCATATTCCGTTGATTACCGAAATGATGGACAAAATGCGCGCCCTTGGCCTGTCGCATATCCCTGTTGTTGTCGGCGGCATTATTCCGGACGAGGACGCCGCGAAATTGGCGGCAATGGGCGTCGCGCGGGTATACACACCCAAAGATTTCGAATTGAACCGCATTATGGAAGATATCGTCACTTTGGCTGATCCTACGGGCGTCGCCGCACAATAGCGCGCGGTTCAAATCGGCAATTTTCCGCACATTCAAGCTATTCCCATATCTTTTCGTCCAATTAGTGCATAACGCCACTTTACGAGTTGTTGTGTACTTTTTAATGCCAGTGGCAGAATTGAAAGGACGACGAAATGAAATTCGATCTTAAGATCATGACCCGAAAAGAACTCGAAAAACTCGGGGCAGATGTTGAAAAGGCGCTCGAGAAATTGCGCAAGAAAGACCTCAAGAAGGTCCGTGCAGAAATGGAAAAGCTCGCCGCGGCACATGGTGTCAGCCTTGAGGACGTCGTGGGCGGCCAAGCCCCCGCCAAAAAGGCCCCGAAAGCCAAATCAGCGCCAAAATATGCAAACCCGGACGACAAGTCGCAGACGTGGACCGGCAAGGGGCGTCAGCCCGTTTGGTACAAATCTGCGATCGAAGCTGGGAAATCGCCCGAAAGCATGGCGATCTAGTTTACTCGTCGAGCTTGATCACCAGCTCATCGTAGCTGTAGCTCTGCTCGATGATGCCGCTTTCGCCGCTGACAAAATTGGGATCGGATGGCAAACAACCGATCCCACAAATCTGGCGGGTGATCATATCGGTCGTGTCGATGTACCAAAGCCGCCCGCCCGGCGTGGCGACCCAACCATCGATACCCTCATCTTCATCGCCTTCCATGTCCGTACCGCTTGGCAATTCGCTGCTGTAATCGGGGGAATGTGCGCCGTGGGTGTGATAGGATGCTGTGATCAATTCAAGATTATCAGGATCATCTGACAAACAGCTGCCCTCATCGCCGCGCGTGGGTTGCGAATAGGCCAATTCGCCCTCCGCCGTGAATCCGACATAGCCGCAGTATTCCACGTTCGCCCGAATTGAAACCGGGTTCAAATCCTGAAAAATGGCGCGCGCCAGCGCCTCTTCGTCGATGCTTTGGGCCAAAAGTCCGGTCGGCACCAGCGCCAAAATCCAGCAAGCTTTCATTGTATCGTTCCCCCTCGACGATTAAGATTTAGCCAAATCAAAACAGGAAGCCAGCGCCATGACAATCCATATCGGAGCAAACAAAGACGATATCGCAGACGTTGTTCTTATGCCCGGCGATCCCTACCGCGCCAAATGGGCGGCAGAAACGTTTCTGACTGGCGCCAAATGCATCAACGAAGTGCGCGGCATGCTGGGGTTCACGGGGGATTGGAACGGCCACCGCGTGACGATCCAGGGGTCGGGCATGGGCATGCCGTCCATGTCGATTTATGCGAACGAATTGATCAAGGATTTCGATGTGCAAACTCTGATCCGCATCGGATCATGCGGCGGCATGCAGGGCCACGTCAAAGTGCGCGATGTGATCTTGGCCCAAACCGCCAGCACAGTCGCCACCCCATCGAGCACGATTTTCAAAGAACTGAACTTCGCCCCCACGGCTGATTTCGGGCTGTTGCACAAAGCGTTTCATGCGGCCGAAAAGATGGACGTCGATGTGCATGTGGGTGGCATTTATTCCAGCGATACGTTTTACGACGAACGCCCCGATCTGAACAAGGAAATGCAGCGCCACGGCATCCTTGGCGTTGAGATGGAGGCGGCCGAACTCTACACCCTCGCCGCCCGCTATGGCCGCCGCGCCTTGGGTGTAATGACGGTATCCGACCATCTGTTGACAGGCGAAGCCCTGCCCGCGGATCAACGCGAACGCAGCTTTGGCGACATGATCGACATCGCGCTGTCCGCCGCCTTTGCATAAGAAAAGGCGACGTCTTCATTAGAAAACGTCGCCTTTCCAGGATCGTATTTTCCAGTCTTTAGACCGTGCGTTCAATCATCATCTTTTTGACATGCGCAATCGCCGCCGCGGGGTTCAGACCCTTCGGGCAGGTCTTGGCGCAGTTCATGATTGTGTGGCAGCGGTACAATTTGAAAGGGTCTTCGAGGTCGTCCAAACGTTCGCCCGTGGCCTCATCCCGTGAATCGATGATCCAGCGATAGGCATGCAGCAACGCCGCTGGCCCGAGGTAGCGATCCCCGTTCCACCAATAGGACGGGCAAGACGTTGAACAGCACGCGCACATGACGCATTCGTACAAACCATCGAGCTTTTTGCGATCATCCACCGACTGCTTCCACTCTTTCGCGGGGCGGTTGGTTTTGGTTTCGAGCCACGGCATGACGGACGCGTGTTGCGCATAGAAGTGCGTCAGATCGGGGATCAAATCCTTGACCACCGGCATGTGCGGCAGCGGGTAGATTTTGATGTCGCCCTTGATTTCGTCCATCCCGTAAATACAGGCCAGCGTGTTGATCCCGTCGATGTTCATCGCACAAGATCCGCAAATGCCTTCGCGGCAGGACCGGCGGAACGTCAGCGTTGGATCGATGTCTGACTTGATCTTGATCAGCGCGTCCAGAACCATGGGGCCACACGTGTCCATGTCCACGAAATAGGTATCCAGCGACGGATTTTTCCCGTCATCAGGATTCCAGCGATAAATCTGCACTTTGCGCAGATTGTTGGCCCCTTCAGGACGCGGCCATGTTTTGCCAGTCGTCATGCGGGAATTCTTGGGCAGGGTCAGTTGAACCATTTGGTCAGGCTCCTGTTGATTAAGTCAGTGCAGAGGTGGCGCACGACACCGTTTCGGGGCGCGCCAGAATGTTGGACACGAGGGTAATATTCTCAGGCGTTGCACCTTGTACGCCAAGCGTAAACAATTCTTCGCCGCTGGCATTGTCGATGATGCAATTGGTCAACACGACACCAGCAGGGCCAGGCACGGTATCAGCCACAATCGGGGCGACAACGGCCTTCGCGGCTTCGCGGCCCGTGTCGACAGCGGCAGTTTCAACCACGTCACAGGCGGCCAAAGACAGGGCAACAGCGATAAATGAGAGAGTCGTTTTCATAGGGTTTCCAATCTTTCGTTAGCGCAGGTCAGGTGGGCGAATGGGGGTCGTGCCGGTTCGCTCAAAGACGCATGTCGCGTAAACTTCGATCGGATCGCGGCCCGAGATGAAGTCAGAAGAAACGCCAATCTCGACGCTGCCAAATCCACCCGTCCTGCTATTGGTGCCGATTGTAACACCACCCGTCGGTCCTTGCGCGGCCCGTGCACGGTCTTCGCAGATTTCCGCCACCCGCTCCGGTGAAACCGGGGCGGGGGTGCATCCTGCAAAGGCGCAAACCAAAAGGGCCGCGCAGGTTTTTAGCGTGTAAGGTCTTCGATCGTGATCAGGTCGTAGCGCACCAGCACTTCGAGAACGCAGCCAACCGCGCGCGGGTTGTTTTCGAACACGGCGTTGATCGCGTCTTCGCGGGCCTGGCCCGCAGTTTCGAACATCGCAAACATCTGCGCCTGTGATGCGCCCTGCACGGGGCAGTTGGCCAGTTCGTGGGCCAGAACATTCTGTCCGCCGCCCAACGTCTGCATCGTTGCTTCGTAGGCGTAGTTGTAAGGTTTGTAATCGGCCGCGGCTGTCGTTGCCGTTGCAATCAGCGCCGCTGTCATAATCAGTTTCATACTCGTATCCTTTGGTTAGAGCCGGTTTCTCGGGTGAGATACCGCCCTCTTTTTCAAAGGAATTAGGCGCAAACATGGCAGTTGCATGGTCAGAATTAACCACGTCAGATTGATGCAATCGGGCAACCATAGCGTGCATCACATCCCCTGCGTCCGACGGATCGGCGCAGGTCACTTGATGGGATGCAATGCCGTTACGGGTCATTAGAACGTCCGTTCTTTCGGTGCGATCTTCTTAAGGCTGATACCGCCTTCTTTTTCGGTGCTCAGCGGTTTGGTGATCACAGGACGATGGGAGAGTTTGACGTTCGCGCCGTCCACATGGCTGATCGTGTGAACGCGCCAGTTTTCATCGTCGCGCGTGCTGTAATCCTCATGGGCGTGGGCCCCGCGGCTTTCCTTGCGCGCCTCGGCGCCGACGATTGTGGCCAATGCGTTTGGCATCAGGTTGCCCAGTTCCAGCGTTTCCATCAGGTCGGAATTCCAGACAAGCGAACGGTCCGTCACGTGCAGATCATCCATTTTGCCCGCAATCGCTGTCATCTTTTCAACGCCTTCTTTCAGCGTCTTGTCGGTGCGGAACACGGCGGCGTCTTCTTGCATGGCGCGCTGCATTTCAAGACGCAGATCAGCCGTCGGGTTGGCCCCGTTGGCGTGACGCACGTTGTCAAAACGATCAAACGCTTTGTCCACGGATGCTTTGTGCGTGCTTGGGATCGCGGCATTGCGGTCCACAACATCACCCGCACGGATCGCGGCGGCGCGGCCAAACACGACCAAGTCGATCAGGCTGTTCGAACCCAGACGGTTGGCACCATGCACAGACGCACAGCCCGCTTCGCCCACCGCCATCAGGCCGGGCACAACAGCGTTCGGATCTTTCTTGGTGGGGTTAAGGACCTCACCAAAGTAGTTCGTGGGAATACCGCCCATGTTGTAGTGCACAGTTGGCAAAACAGGGATCGGTTCCTTGTTCACATCCACGCCTGCAAAAATCTTGGCTGACTCCGAAATACCCGGCAGACGTTCAGCCAGTGCTTCCTTCGGAAGGTGGTTGAGGTTCAGGTGAATGTGATCTCCCCCTGCCCCCACGCCGCGGCCTTCGCGAATTTCCATCGTCATGCAGCGCGATACGTAGTCACGCGGCGCGAGGTCTTTGTAGTTCGGGGCGTAGCGTTCCATGAAACGCTCCCCTTCAGAGTTGGTCAGATAGCCACCCTCGCCACGCGCACCTTCGGTGATCAGACAGCCGGAACCGTAGATGCCAGTCGGGTGGAATTGCACGAATTCCATATCCTGCAACGGCAGACCTGCACGGGCCACCATGCCGCCGCCATCACCCGTACAGGTATGCGCGGACGTGGCCGAGAAGTAGGCGCGGCCATAGCCGCCAGTCGCCAAAACAACCATCTTGGCGTTGAAGACGTGCATCGTCCCATCGTCGAGCTTCCAACACACAACGCCAGTACAAACACCATCGTCCGACATGATCAGATCAATGGCGAAGTATTCGATGTAGAACTCGGCCTGCTGTTTCAGCGACTGGCCATAAAGCGTGTGCAAAATCGCGTGACCGGTGCGGTCAGCGGCAGCACAGGTGCGCTGCACGGCGGGGCCTTCGCCAAATTCGGTGGTGTGGCCACCAAACGGGCGCTGATAAATCTTGCCTTCTTCGGTGCGCGAAAACGGCACGCCGTAGTGTTCCAGCTCATAAACCGCCTTGGGGGCTTCACGCGCGAGGTATTCCATCGCGTCTGTGTCGCCCAACCAGTCAGACCCTTTGACTGTGTCATACATATGCCACTGCCAGCTGTCGGGGCCCATGTTACCAAGGGACGCCGCGATGCCGCCCTGTGCAGCAACCGTGTGGGATCTTGTCGGGAACACCTTGGAGATACACGCCGTGCGCAACCCCTGTTCGGCCATGCCAAGGGTCGCGCGCAAACCCGCACCACCAGCACCAACAACAACCACATCATATTCGTGGGTTTCGTATTCGTATTCAGCCATGTGAATTATCCAGTCTCATAAAGCGATACGCACAATGGCGAAAACACCAGCCGCCGCAGCAGCGTAGGAAAGGCAGATAGACCCGATGATCAACGCCTTACGGGCGAACCCGTGAACATAGTCCTCGATGAGGGTTTGCACACCGCCTTTGAAATGCAGGAAACCCACAAGCAGTGTCAGGATGCCGACAATCGCGGGAAACGGGCGGGCATAATACGCCGCCGCATCGTCATACGACATGCCCAGCGCGTAGCCGTAGGTAAAGATAAACAACGGGACAAGGCCCACCAGCGCGACAGACGACACCATCATCTGCCAGTGGTGCTCGGTTCCCGATTTCGCGGACCCAAGGCCCGTGGCGCGTTTGCGATCTGTTAAAAATGCCATGTGCGTGCCCCTTACAATACGATGACGGTGAAAATCGTCAGCAAGACCGACACAATGATAATGGCCTGACCGGCCAGTTCGGAACGTTCAACATCAAGCATGTGACCACTGTCCCAGACCAGATGCCGGATCCCCGCCAGCGTGTGGTACCAAAGACAGGCAACTGACCCAAACATGATAAAATCGCCAAACCAGCTGGTCATGAACCCGTTGGCGCGCGCGTAGGCGTCCGGCCCCGATGCAAGGGCGGCGAACCACCACACAATCATCAACGCACCGACAATCAACGCATTGCCTGTCACGCGCGTGAAGATCGATGTCATTGAGGTGAGCTGTGGTCGATAGATCGACAAATGAGGTGACAGGGGGCGGTTGCCCCGGTTGACGTCGGCCATGTCGGTTCCCTTCGGCTGGCGAGCTGCGCAGTCTTACCGCAGCATTACTTGCTACCTTATTAAAGGTTTTGAAGGGCGTGTCACGCAGCTGTGGCGCTAACAGGTGTGGAATCTTGACGCGGATACACATTTTTTTGCCCGTTGTGATCACACTTTTCGCAAGTGTGATCACAAACTTTCCCGCGGCAAGCCTGGCGTTCCACTAGTTCAGGATTGTTGATGTGTCGAAGGAAACGGCAAAGAAGGTCTCGGGGTTTTCTGACCCCGTGTCGCCGGAAAACCCGCCCGACAAGGACACAGTGTCCGTCAACTGCTTGGCCAAAGACACATCCCAATCAAGTTCATCGGAATCCGTCGCCGCCTCAAATCCGAACCCAAAGGTATAGTCGCTGGGCAGCGGCACATCGAAATCCTGACCGATGGCATAAGCCCCTTCAAGATCCGAGGTCAAAGACGAGGTCAGATCCATGCCAAGCGCGGCGTAGCCAATGCTGGCTGCGATTTCTTCACCGTCGCTGCCGCTCTCGTTCAGATTATAGTTGTAGTAGGCGATCTCGTAGCTGGCCGTGCCCGCATCACCACGAAAGCCGACAGAAAAGTCATACGCGTAGTCATCGGGATCGTCTTCGACAGTGTACAGTTCCAACCCTGCGAAGATCCCGCTGTTGGCCTCGACCTCTAAATACGACCCGACGATGATTTCTTCGTCGCTGTCTTCGTAGTCGTAATCGTATTCCAGATAGGACCCATAGCTCAGGGTCGTTTCGGCAGTCACTCCGGTCGCGGTCAGGGCAAAGATGCCTGTTGCGGCCACTGTCGCTATTCTTATCAGCATTTCATGGTCTCCAAATGAGATTTATGTTGTGCCGAAACGTCCCCGCAGGCATTTGTCGTGTTCTCAGAATGCAAAAGAGGACCAACGTGGAAATCTTGACGCCAACAGTTACGCTTCGACGCCCCGACTTTAGGCGTGCCCTTGCAGGCCGGGCAACGGATCAACAGACGCCCGACTGAAAGCTGGCACAAGATGGCCCATCAGCCACCGCCAAACCGGCAAAATTATGCACACCCCGTAAATCGTCATCACAATTGCGACGGAACAGCAGTGGGTTCGCGTATAATCGCTGTCTTTTTACCCGTAAAAACAGATGCTTAAATCTTGTGCAAAGTGACGATCAAAGGGGCATCAGCCAGATACCGTCACGCGAACGTTACACAGGCATCAGCGCCCAATAATCCAGATCAAGCAACACATCGGGGAGGTATTTGCCATCCTCGCCGCGCAACGCACCCGCTGGCCCGCCTTTTGTGGCAACCAGACGCAGGCGGATCGCACCCACTCCGGGGGCGTTGGTTGGCGTCGTATCAAGAACCTCGGACCAAGCGCGCACCGTGTCCCCCGCAAAGGCCGGATTGGCATGCGCACCGCCGTTGATTGCAGCAATCAGTTGCGCATTGGCAAGGCCGTTGAACGACAGCGCGCGGGCCATCGACATGATGTGACCGCCGTAGATCAGCCGCTTACCGCCCTCGCGCGCGGTTACATCGAAATGCACTTTGGCCGTGTTCTGCCACAGCCGAGTGGCCATCATATGTTCGGCGTCCGTCAGGGTAACGCCATCCACGTGGTCGATGACCTCTCCGACCGTGTAATCCCTCAGCCGGTGCGGTTCACCGGCGGCGGTATAATCATACCGCGTCCAATCCAGACCTGCCGGAACGGACAAGGCATCAGGCGCAACGACCTTTGCCAAATCAGGAACAACCGTTTCCGGCGTGGGCGACGCGGCATCGCGTTTTTTCACCATGACCCAGCGCACATATTCCAGCACAGGGCGGTCAACGTTCGCAAACCCCTTGGTGCGCACCCAAACAATACCCGTCTTTCCGTTGGAATTTTCCTTAACGCCAATGACTTCGGAATAGGCCTGGATCGTATCGCCGGATTCCACCGACGACAGGAACCGGCATTCCGCGTAGCCCAAATTTGCCACCGCATTCAAAGACACATCCGGCACGGTTTTGCCGAACACGGTGTGAAACACCAACAAATCGTCCATGACCGGGTTGCGCAAGGAGGACTGCGGTGATGCGAAATCCCAGCTCGATTGCATCGCAAACCGCGAACCATACAGCGCCTGATACATCGCCGCGTCGCCATCATGCACCGTGCGCGGTGTGGCATGGTTCAACTTTAGGCCGACATGGTAGTCTTCGAAAAAGTGGCCCTGATTGGTCTTGCCGCTCATTGTTGGCCCAACTTCATGTCGGGGTGATAGTCGGCATCAACGTCTTTGGTTACGGCTTGGCCGGCCCGCATCACCCCGTTCGCATGATCATAGGCATAGGTCGGATCGCCGTATAATTCCCACCCCTTGGACAATGCCAGCGACACCTTATGACAAAACTCTGCCGTGTCGTCTTCGGTCAATAAACGATATAATTTCATGATCTTACCCCCAAGGTTGCACGCCCAAAGCGTAGTGAACGGCCATGACGACAGCGACCACGACCAACGTGATGACAATAGCCACGACTTCTTTTTTCGCAGGTGCGCGCGGTGGCACGTCCCATGCCCCCTGTGCGCGGTTGATTACTGCAATCTCGGTCTGCGCCCAGATCAAAAGCCCGCCAAACAGGATAAACGACGGCACATCCCCGTTCACCAGCAAATGCGCCACGGCCCAGATCGAAAATCCCGTCAGCTGCGGATGGCGCACCTTAGTGCCCAACCAGATTTTCGCGCCCTTCGCAGCAGAGGCCGCATAGAAATAGAACGCCAAAATCATCAGCAGGTTATTGATGCCAACCATCGCGGGGCTGGGCCCCCAAAAAACGGCACCTTCAGCGGCGCGATAGCCAATCACCATCAGCACAACACTTGTGATGATGCTCAGCCCCATAATGGCGTCGCCCTTTTTGCCCAAATTGGCCCGTGCATCCGGCGCAACCCGTTTGAAAAAATGCGCCACCACCCAAAGAACGAGGCCGAGGAGAAGAAGTGTCATGACGCGTCCATTTCTGCGATTGTTGCGGCTTTCGCCAAAGTCGCGCGCGCGGTGACGATATGCAAGTTCTCAACGATCTTGCCATCCACCACGGCCACGCCCTGCCCTTGCGCCTCTGCTTGGGTAAATGCCTCAATCTGGCGCGTCGCAAGATCGATTTCGGCTTGCGTCGGGGCAAAGGCCGCATTGGCAACCGCGACTTGCGCAGGGTGGATCAAGGTCTTGCCGTCAAAACCCAGATCGCGCCCTTGTTCGCATTCAACCCGCAGCCCGTCTTCGTCCTTGAACGCATTATACACCCCGTCCAACGCCACAACACCGTGCGCGCGCGCCGCCAAAAGGCACAGCTGCAACGACGTCATCATCGCATCCCGGGTCCGCGAATTCAGATCCTTGGCAAGGTCATTGGTTCCCAGCACGAACCCTTCAATGCGCGGATGGGCGGCGATTTCCAGCGCGTTGAGGATCCCCAGCGGGGTCTCCATCATGGCCCAAATCGGTTTGTCGACCCGCGCGGCCAGTGCATCCACATCCGCTGCGGTATTAACCTTTGGCAGCAAAACCGCGTCACATTCCATCGCCCCGACAGCCTTGGAATCTTCATCGCCCCACGCCGTATCAAGCGCGTTGATGCGCACCACACGCAATCGGTCGCCGTACCCGCCTTTGCCCAATTCATCCGCCAATGTCGCACGCGCGCTGGCCTTTTCGTCCGGTGACACCGCGTCTTCGAGGTCGAACAAAATAACATCCACAGCCAAACCGCGGGCCTTGTCCAATGCGCGGGGTTTTGATCCGGGGATATAAAGGGCGGAACGATACGGGCGGGTCATGGCGGTGTCCTCTGATCGGGCGTGAAATAATATTGCGCCAAAGGGGTCAGAAATGGCGGCTTCTTGCAAGCCCGAAAATGCCGCAACGCAGCGCAACAGCACCGTCCGCACCCGTTAACCAATTCTCAAAGGTTAACAGCGCAGACTGGGATCACAGAATTTCACCCCATCCACATGGCAGATCGCCGCGGAGTTGCAGGAGAAACCGATGACCAAGTTACTGACATGTGTCGCCACAGCGATCCTTTTGGCCAGTTCCGCCCATGCCCAATCGGGCAATTGCGCGCCCCATTCGGCGGTGGTTGAACGGCTTGCGGCAGGATACGGCGAAACGCGCCAATCCATAGGCATGGGCGCAGACAACACAGTGGTTGAGGTCTTTGCCTCCCTTGAAACAGGCACATGGACCATCACGGTCACACAAGCGGGCGGGCCGACCTGTCTCGTGGCCAGCGGTCAGGCGTTTCAGGTTCTGGCCGAAGCTTTGCCCAACGGTGACAGCGGCGCCTAAAGCCCGGCACCGTCCCAGATCAGCTTGATCGACACGATCAACAACATCCACGTGACGATACCATAAAACACACGTTCCGGTAAAATCCGGATCAAACGGTAGGCCACAAACACGCCCACCAAGGCCGGAACAAACAAGATCAACGTGATGCGCAGATTGTCCGCCTGAAGTTGCCCCAACACGTAATAAGGCACGATTTTCAACGCGTTCATGATCGCAAACGCAAAGGTAGATGTGCCCGCAAACACCATCTTGGGCAGTTTTTGCGGCAACACCCAAACCTGCCACGGCGGTGCCCCCGCGTGGCTGACAAAACTGGTGAACCCGGCAACCGCTGTCCAGAACAATCCACCTGGCACGGTCGCCGGCCGTTCCACAGGTTTCAGCTGCGCGCGCAGCAGAAAATTCAGGGCAAACAGAAATCCGATCACACCGATCAGCAGGCGCACCATCTGTTCTGACACCAGATGCGCGGTGGCCCAGCCCACGCCCGTCCCCACAACAATGCCCACAGCCGCGATTTTCAAAAGCGCCCAATTGGCATGTTTGCGGTAGGCCCATATCCCGAACACATCCGAAAACACGAACACCGGCAGCAACAGCCCCGCCGCCGCAATCGGCGAAATCGTCAACGATAGGATCGGCACCGCAAGCGTGCCAAACGCAGGCGCGCCGCCTTTTGACAGCCCCACGCAGAACGCGGCCACCACGCCCAAGGTCCAAAACAAAGTGCCGTCCAAGATGCTGCCTTTCGGATTTTGACAGGGAATCACGGATCACAGGCGCGCCAGAATGCTGCGTTCGATGTCATTTCACCGTCAACGTAGCGCAAACAATTCCCTACAAACAATGCCATATGCCGCGCCGCAGCGCACCAGACTTGCGCGAGGTCATCCAAAAGACTAGGCAACGGGCGATCAAATCCTGAAACGGACAAAAGGACCCATTCAAAATGGCCAGACCCAAGATCGCCCTGATCGGCGCCGGAAACATCGGCGGCACGCTCGCCCACCTTGCAGCAGTTAAAGAACTCGGCGACGTCGTCATGTTCGACATCGCGGATGGTTTGCCACAGGGCAAAGCCCTCGACATCGCAGAATCCGGCCCGTCCGAAGGGTTTGACGCGAACATGTCCGGCACATCCGACTACGCCGACATCGCGGGTGCGGACGTTTGCATCGTCACCGCTGGTGTTGCCCGCAAGCCCGGCATGTCCCGTGATGACCTTTTGGGCATCAACCTCAAGGTTATGAAATCCGTGGGCGAAGGCATTGCAGCCCACGCGCCAAACGCGTTTGTAATCTGCATCACCAACCCGCTTGATGCGATGGTTTGGGCCCTGCGCGAATTTTCCGGCCTTCCGCACAACATGGTGTGTGGCATGGCGGGTGTTCTGGACAGCGCGCGCTTCCGTCACTTCCTTGCGGATGAATTCGATGTGTCCATGCGCGATGTCACGGCGTTCGTTCTGGGCGGCCACGGCGACACGATGGTGCCATTGGCGCGCTATTCCACGGTTGCAGGCATTCCATTGCCGGACCTCGTGGACATGGGCTGGACGACACAAGACAAGCTCGACGCGATCATCCAGCGCACCCGCGATGGCGGTGCTGAAATCGTGGGCCTGCTGAAAACAGGCTCCGCATTCTACGCCCCGGCGACTTCTGCGATCGAAATGGCAGAAGCCTTCCTCAAGGATCAAAAGCGCGTGCTGCCCTGTGCGGCCTACGTTGACGGCGCTTTGGGCCTGAACGGCATGTATGTTGGTGTTCCAACAGTGATCGGCAAAGGCGGCGTCGAACGCGTTGTCGACATCAAGATGAACAAAGACGAACAGTCGATGTTCGACAGCTCTGTTGCGGCCGTCAAAGGTCTGGTCGACGCCTGCAAAGGCATCGATTCTTCGCTGACTTAAAATTTACAAACAATGCCATGAAAGGCGCCCCATTGGGGCGCCTTTTGTGTTTGGTTTCGGCCAGTTACGGCAGAAATATCGCCCCGGACTCGACTCCAGCCCCATTTTACTTACCCTAACGTCACCTCAGGGTGACCCTGAGGTGTTTTGACCTTTGGGGGGTTTTTCAAATGAAACACTATATTTTCGCGGCCTTTTGCGCGGCGTCTTTGTCGGCATGTTCTGTCACAAGCGGCAACTCGTCTGCATTTTTGAACAACGGAAACGATGTGACGTTTCTTAATCAGGGGTCGTCATCGTGCCCCGGTGTCGCATCCAGCAATAACCCGATCTACGAACGCTACCCGCTGCGGTGTGGTCCCCAGACGCAGGTGATTCCTCGTTAAGGCCTTGTTTAGCATGTTCGCGCTAACCAAAAATTAATTTGTGATCACACTTTTCTTGGGTGTGATCACAAATGTCGCTTTTTTGGCTATTCCGCCAAAAAGCCGTTCAGATGCTGCGTTTAATAGGTCTATAGCTGATTCAACGCTTATCAGACCGAAGGACACTTCATGAACATCCACGAATATCAGGCCAAAGCATTGCTGGCATCTTACGGGGCGCCCGTCAGCGATGGCCGCGCTGTCCTCAAGGCCGAGGACGCGAAGACCGCCGCGGGCGAAATGGATGGCCCCCTTTGGGTGGTTAAGGCCCAGATCCACGCAGGTGGCCGCGGCAAAGGTAAATTCAAAGAAGCCGACGCTGGCGATGCCGGCGGTGTACGCCTGACCAAATCCGCATCCGAAGCGGCGGAAGAAGCCAAGAAAATGCTGGGCCGCACATTGGTCACGCATCAGACAGGTCCGGCGGGCAAGCAGGTCAACCGTATCTACATCGAAGACGGGTCCGGCATCGAAACCGAAATGTACCTCGCGCTGTTGGTAGATCGTCAAACATCCCGCATCGGCTTTGTGGTCTCAACCGAGGGCGGCATGGACATCGAAGAGGTCGCTGAAAAGACCCCTGAAAAGATCATCAACTTTACCGTTGATCCCGCGACGGGCTATCAGGCGTTTCATGGCCGCCGTGTTGCATTCTCCCTCGGGCTGAAGGGCCAGCAGGTCAAGCAGTGCGTCACTTTGATGGGCCAGCTGTACAAAGCGTTCACCGAAAAAGACATGGAAATGCTTGAGATCAACCCACTGATCGTCACCGACAAAGGCGATCTTAAGGTGCTCGACGCCAAAGTCGCATTTGACGGCAACGCGATCTATCGCCACGCCGATATCGCGTCGCTTCGTGATGAGACCGAAGAAGACCCCAAAGAACTGGCGGCCTCCAAATTCGATCTGAACTATATCGCGCTGGACGGTGAAATCGGCTGCATGGTCAACGGCGCGGGCCTTGCCATGGCGACGATGGACATCATCAAGCTGTACGGCGCAGAACCTGCAAACTTCCTCGACGTGGGCGGCGGCGCGACCAAAGAAAAGGTCACCGAAGCGTTCAAAATCATCACGTCCGACCCACAGGTCAAAGGTATTCTGGTCAACATCTTCGGCGGTATCATGCGCTGTGATGTGATCGCCGAAGGCGTGGTGTCTGCGGTCAAAGAAGTGGGCCTGAAGGTTCCTCTCGTTGTGCGCCTTGAAGGCACGAACGTCGAAGAAGGCAAAGCCATCATCAACAATTCAGACGTTGATGTCATTGCGGCGGATGACCTGAAGGACGGCGCTGAAAAGATTGTGAAAGCGGTCAAAGGATAAGGTGCGTGGGGCCAGACCGGCCCCACCTCCCTCGCCCAGCCCGAAGGACATCATGATGAAACGTCTTGCCGCTACGGCCCTCGCCCTCACCACGCTCGCTGCGTGCGATGCACCGACACAATCGGGCTATGTCGGCGTTGGCACCCCAATCGCCACATCCCGCGCGGCCGGGTTCTTTCAGACGGTTTGCGTGAACAATGGCGCCGATCTCAGCGCGGCACGCCAGACCCTCGCGGGCCTTCCCGTAATCCTGAACCCCGAAGACGACATCTATTACAGCACCGAACACCTGATCTCGTTCAAGATCACGCCAGTGTCTCGGTTTGAATCGGTCTGTTCGATGGTCTGGGATCCAATCGAAGACGAATCCCGTTCCATCGCCGTTCTGCGCGGGCTCGACCCGACAGCGCAGCTTCGTGACAACGAAGACGGCACACTTTCCGCGTTCCACTACGGCGCACCATAAGATGGGAAAAACCTTGTCACCCTTAAAATCAATGTCCGTCGTCGCTCTCGTCGCTTTGGGCGCGTGCCAAGCCGCTGCACCCAGCACCGGACCGACAACCGCCGTTGCCGCAGCCCGCAGCACTGTCGGACCGGGTTCACAGCCCGCGACTGCGCAGGATGCGATCAACAATTTCGCTGTTTGCATCAATTCCGCACCCACGTTCGCGCAGGCACCCCAACAATTAAGGGCCCTGCCGTTCACCCAGAACAGCAACACCGGAACCTGGTATCACCAGACCCTTAACCTTTCGATCAACGTCTCGGGCAACCGCTGCTCTATGGTGTTTGGATCAAACGAGGAACGCGAATTACTCGGCCTTGCCCTCGCCGTGGGCAGCACCGAAGGCAATGGTCAGGGCAATGCCAATATCGGCGTTGATCCCAACACCGGCGCGACACAAACCAATTCACGCGGTGGCACGCAATTTCTTTTCACCCCCGCAGGAACGGCGGACGGAACAGCTTATTTCCGTGCTGCCATGACCAGATAGATAATCTAAGGAGCCGTTAAATGGCCATTCTCATCGACGAAAACACCAAAGTCATCTGTCAGGGTCTGACAGGCTCACAGGGCACGTTCCACTCCGAACAGGCGATTGCATACGGCACCAAAATGGTCGGCGGCGTGACGCCGGGCAAAGGTGGTCAAACCCACCTCGACCTGCCGATCTTCAACTCTGTGCACGAAGCGATGCATGTCACCGAGGCGAACGCCTCTGTGATCTACGTACCACCCCCCTTCGCGGCCGATTCCATCCTTGAGGCGATCGACGCCGAGATGGAGCTGATTATCTGCATCACCGAAGGTATTCCGGTTCTCGACATGATGCGCGTCAAACGCGCGCTGGACGGGTCTAAATCCCGCCTTGTCGGCCCCAACTGCCCCGGCGTGATCACGCCAGACGCCTGCAAAATCGGCATCATGCCCGGTCACATCCACAAGCGTGGGTCCGTCGGTGTTGTGTCCCGTTCCGGCACGCTGACCTACGAAGCGGTCAAGCAGACATCGGATTCCGGCCTCGGCCAGTCCACAGCTGTTGGCATCGGTGGCGACCCGATTAAGGGTACAGAACACATCGACGTGCTCGACATGTTCTTGGATGATCCGGAAACACATTCCATCATCATGATCGGTGAAATCGGTGGCTCCGCAGAAGAAGAAGCCGCTGAATTCCTGACCGAGCAAAAGAAGAAAGGCCGCTGGAAACCAACAGCTGGCTTCATCGCAGGCCGCACGGCCCCTCCCGGCCGCCGCATGGGCCACGCCGGTGCGATTGTGGCGGGCGGCAAAGGCGACGCGGAAAGCAAAATCGAAGCGATGAAATCCGCTGGTATCGTTGTTGCAGACAGCCCCGCGACACTGGGCGAAGCTGTGCTGAAGGCGATTGGGTAACAGATAAAGATGGGTCGAACAGACACCGTTAGAGCGAAAAGGTAACATAAATGGGCTTTGTTCAATCCATCAAATCTTGCATGGCCAAGAGTATCGATTTCTCTGGCCGTGCAAGCAGGTCCGAATTCTGGTGGTTCATTCTTTTCCTTTCGATCCTACACACTGTCCTTGCTAACCTCTTCAGCCAATCAGAAATGGCGTTTTCGCTCCACTTTGGCATCATTTTCCAATTCGGCTTAGACGCACCTTGGTGGGCAAATCTATATACAGCGATTTTCGGCTTGCCGCTCATTTCAGTGTTCGTACGTCGCGCGCACGACATAGGAGTGGGAGAAGACAAAATTTGTGCGGCGTTATTTATATGTCTCGCGGCTTACACGATCTTGCTGAAACTATCACCGACTCCAAACACTCAGCAGTGGTTGCTTATAATTGTCGCTCTCGTTTTCATCGCTGGTTTTCTACTGATTGCGACAAAGCGCTCAGATTTACTGAACAACCGTTTCGGCCCCAATCCGCATTCTAACCCAACCGAGGTCCCCTCATGACTGACCAATCCCCCAACGATCAATTCCACGCGGAATCCTTCATGCAAGGGCACAACGCGGAATATATTGAACAGCTTTATGCGCGGTATGCCGAAAACCCCGGTGCGGTGGATGAAAGCTGGCAGGCGTTTTTCCGGT
Organism: Octadecabacter dasysiphoniae; assembly: GCF_021532615.1. Taxonomy (GTDB): domain Bacteria; phylum Pseudomonadota; class Alphaproteobacteria; order Rhodobacterales; family Rhodobacteraceae; genus Octadecabacter; species Octadecabacter dasysiphoniae. The sequence goes on along the minus strand of NZ_JAKGAQ010000001.1, from coordinate 177,137 downwards.
CTTTGGGTGATGCGCCAGCGGATGCCCGTGCAGAGGCCGCTGGCCCGTCTTGGGCGCGCGCCGATTGGCCGCCACAACCCAACGATGACCTGACCCAAGCGCTGGATGGTCAATGGGCCGCGGAACCCGAAATTGCAGGCAAAAAGATTAAAGAAAAGGCCGCCGAAAAGGGCGTCTCCATTTCCGAAGAACAGGTGCGCAACGCGGTCCTGGATTCCATCCGCGCGTTGATGATCATTCGCGCCTACCGTATTCGCGGGCACCTCGTCGCTGATCTTGATCCGCTGGGCATGCGCGACCAGACCCCGCATCCTGAATTGGACCCCGCGTCCTATGGCTTCACCGCCGCCGACATGGACCGTCCGATCTTTATCGACAATGTCCTCGGCCTCGAAGTGGCGACGATGACCGAAATTCTGGCCATCGTGAAACGCACCTATTGCGGCACGTTTGCGCTGCAATACATGCACATTTCCAACCCCGAAGAGGCCGCATGGCTTAAGGAGAGGATCGAGGGCGCGCACAAAGAAATCACCTTCACCAAAGAAGGCCGCAAGGCGATTTTGAATTCCATCGTACAGGCCGAGGGTTTTGAAAAATTCTTGCATGTCAAATACATGGGCACCAAACGGTTCGGTCTTGATGGCGGCGAAAGCCTGATCCCCGCGATGGAACAAATCATCAAACGCGGCGGGCAACTGGGCCTTAAGGATATCGTGATCGGCATGCCCCACCGTGGGCGTCTTTCGGTGCTGGCCAACGTCATGTCCAAACCCTACCGCGCGATTTTCAACGAATTTCAGGGCGGATCGTTCAAACCCGAAGACGTGGACGGATCGGGTGATGTGAAATACCACCTCGGCGCGTCGTCTGATCGCGAATTTGACGGCAATTCGGTGCACCTGTCCCTCACTGCCAACCCGTCCCACCTTGAGGCGGTGAACCCCGTCGTCATCGGCAAGGTCCGCGCCAAGCAGGACCAGACCAACGACACCGACCGCACGAAATCCATGGCGATTTTGCTGCATGGTGATGCGGCGTTTGCGGGCCAAGGCGTTGTCGCCGAAGGGTTCGGTTTGTCAGGTCTGCGCGGTCATCGCACTGGCGGCACCATGCACATCGTCGTCAACAACCAGATCGGGTTCACGACCGCACCGCACTTCTCGCGCTCCTCGCCCTACCCAACCGACATCGCGTTGATGGTCGAAGCGCCGATTTTCCACGTCAACGGTGATGATCCGGAGGCCGTGGTCCACGCCGCGCGCGTCGCCACAGAATTCCGCCAGAAATTCCACAAAGACGTGGTGCTGGATATCATTTGCTACCGCCGCTTTGGTCACAACGAGGGCGATGAGCCCATGTTCACCAACCCGGTCATGTACAAAAAGATCAAGCAGCAAAAAACCACGCTGACGCTCTATACCGAACGCCTCGTGCGTGACGGGCTGATCCCCGAAGGCGAGATTGAAGACATGAAAGCCGCGTTTCAGGCCCACCTGAACGAGGAATTCGAGGTCGGCAAAGACTACAAACCCAACAAGGCCGATTGGCTGGACGGCAAATGGTCCCACCTCGATCAGCGCGAAAAAGACAAATACCAGCGCGGCAAAACATGGATCAAACAGGAAACGTTTGATCAGATCGGCAAAGCGCTGACGACGGCACCGGACGGCTTCCCGCTGCACAAAACCGTGGGCCGTATTCTGGATGCCAAGGCCAAAATGTTCGAAACCGGCGAAGGGTTCGATTGGGCCACCGGTGAGGCGCTGGCGTTCGGCTCCCTGCTGACCGAAGGCTACCCCGTGCGTTTGTCGGGGCAGGATTCCACACGCGGCACGTTCTCTCAGCGCCATTCGGGTCTGGTCAATCAGGACACCGAAGAACGCTACTACCCGCTCAACAATATCCGCGACGGTCAGGGCAACTACGAAGTCATCGACTCCATGTTGTCGGAATATGCGGTCCTCGGGTTTGAATATGGCTATTCGCTGGCTGAACCCAACGCGCTGACCCTATGGGAAGCCCAGTTCGGCGATTTCGCCAACGGCGCGCAGATCATGTTCGACCAGTTCATCAGCTCGGGTGAATCCAAATGGCTGCGCATGTCCGGCCTCGTGTGCCTGCTGCCCCACGGCTACGAAGGCCAAGGCCCGGAACACTCCAGCGCCCGTCTGGAACGGTTCTTGACCATGTGTGGCGGCGACAACTGGATCGTGGCCAACTGCACGACCCCCGCCAACTACTTCCACATCCTGCGCCGCCAATTGCACCGTAGCTACCGCAAACCGCTGATCATGATGACGCCAAAATCGCTGCTGCGGAACAAAATGGCCGTATCAAAGGCAGACGAATTCCAAGAAGGATCATCCTTCCACCGTGTGCTGTGGGACGATGCACAGCACGGCAATTCTGACACCATATTGAAAGCAGACGACAAAATCAAACGTGTCGTCATGTGTTCGGGCAAGGTCTATTATGACCTCCTTGAGGAACGCGACGAACGCGGCATCGATGACGTCTACATCATGCGGTTCGAACAATTCTATCCGTTCCCCGCGCAATCCGCAGTGAAAGAACTGGAACGCTTCAAATCGGCTGAAATGGTCTGGTGTCAGGAAGAACCCAAAAACCAAGGCGCATGGTCGTTCATGGAACCCAACATCGAATGGGTGCTGACGCGCATCAAAGCCACGCACACGCGCCCCATCTATGCAGGTCGCGCCGCCGCCGCATCGCCCGCCACGGGCCTCGCGTCGCGCCACAAAGCAGAACAATCCGCGCTCGTTGATGACGCGCTTACCGTTAAAGGATCAAACTAATGACCGAAGTCCGCGTCCCAACCCTTGGCGAATCCGTCACCGAAGCCACCGTCGCAACATGGTTCAAAAAGCCGGGCGATACCGTCGCGCAGGATGAAATGCTGTGTGAACTTGAAACCGACAAAGTCACCGTCGAAGTGCCCTCCCCCATGGCGGGCACCCTGTCCGAAATCGTCGCAGGCGAAGGCGACACCGTTGGCGTTGATGCCCTATTGGCACAGATCAGCGAAGGCGGTGAGGCAGCAGCCCCCACCCCAAAGGCAGACGCCCCCAAAGCCGAATTAGCCCCCGCACCCGCAGCCCCAAGCGGTGGCGACGAGATGGACATCATGGTCCCCACCCTTGGTGAATCCGTGACCGAAGCAACCGTGTCCACGTGGTTCAAAAAACCGGGCGAAGCGTTCGAAGCAGACGAAATGCTGTGCGAACTCGAAACCGACAAAGTGTCTGTTGAGGTCCCCGCACCCGCCGCCGGTGTGATGACAAAACTCCTCGCCGACGAAGGCGCAACCGTTGAGGCGGGCGGAAAGCTTGCCGTGATGTCCACCGATGCGTCCGCAGCCCCGGCGCCCGCTGCCGCCCCGGCAGCCGCGGCCACGGCCACAAGCACGGGCAAAGACGTCGAAGACGCGCCAAGCGCGAAGAAACTGATGGCCGAAAACAACCTCTCGTCAGGTGATGTGCAAGGCACCGGAAAGGATGGCCGCGTCATGAAAGAAGACGTTTTGAAAACTCTGGCAGCCCCCGCGCCTGCAACCGTTCAGGCCGCACCGCCGCGCGCGCCCGTCGCTGCCGATCAGGCCAGCCGCGAAGAACGCGTGAAGATGACGCGCCTGCGCCAGACCATCGCGCGCCGCCTCAAGGACAGCCAGAACACCGCCGCCATGCTGACCACCTACAACGAGGTCGACATGACCGAGGTCATGGCATTGCGCAACGAATACAAAGACTTGTTCCTGAAAAAGCACGGCGTGAAACTCGGCTTCATGTCCTTCTTCACAAAGGCCTGCATCCACGCGTTGAACGAAGTGCCCGAGGTCAACGCAGAAATCGACGGCACAGATGTGGTCTATAAAAACTACGTCAACATGGGCATCGCCGCTGGTACGCCCACGGGCCTCGTGGTGCCTGTGATCAACGACGCCGACCAGATGAGCTTTGCAGGGATCGAAAAGGCCATCGGCGCGATGGGCGCAAAAGCCCGCGATGGCAAACTGTCGATGGCCGAAATGCAGGGCGGCACGTTCACGATCTCAAACGGCGGCGTCTACGGCTCGCTCATGTCCTCGCCGATCCTGAACCCACCGCAGTCCGGTATCCTCGGCATGCACAAAATCCAGGACCGCCCGATGGCAATGAACGGCGAAGTCGTAATCCGCCCGATGATGTACCTCGCCCTGTCCTACGACCACCGCATCGTCGATGGCAAAGGCGCTGTGACGTTCCTTGTGCGCGTGAAAGAAGCGCTCGAGGACCCACGTCGCCTCCTTATGGACCTGTAACTATGCACGCAACACAGGGCATCGCTCGGACCTCGGGGAGGAAGCAAAGCGCCCTCCCCATGGGGGAGGTCCGGGCGCTGCCCGTGCAAGCACGGGCTGTCATATCAGCATGTTGTATTTCTATTTCCGCATCGGTTTCGTTCGCCCAACCGACCGAGGACCCATTCCTAGTTGGCATCGACGTTTTGAAGAATTCACCTTGCTTGGATGTGATCGTCTTGGTTGAGAACTTCTCCAACGGCCGCGCAGTAGATCAAGTAGAGCTCAATGCAGTTAACCACTACCTAAGCGGCTTCGCCGCAGTATTTGCGCCCGACGAAGAAGGCTATTTATTGGTGTCACGAAACGCCGTTTTTCAAAGGTGCTTTCTTGAACCAACAAAGAGCATTGTCGACATAACAATTGAATTGGGACGCGAATTGAGCCCATGACCCCAGACCTCACCATCCTCGCCCTCGCGCTGCTCCTGCAAGGCGTCCAGTTCGTGCTCATGGCTGTCCCTGCCAACCTCGAACTCGGCATTGGCAAAACCGCGTCTGCGCGTGATCCCGAACGCATGGGCGGCAAAACCATGCTCGAACAGCTGTCCACCAAAACCGCCCGCCTTGCCCGCGCGATGAACAACCATTTCGAGGCCCTGATCCTCTTCGCACCCGCCGTCCTCATCGTCGAACTATCCGGCCAGAACACCAAATTCACCGCCGCCTGCGCCACAGCATATCTGATTGCACGCGTCGCCTATATCCCCGCCTACTACTTCGGCCTCAGCCCGTGGCGCTCCTATATCTGGTTCGTTGGCTTTGGCGCGACCATCGCTATGATCGTTTCCACCCTGATCTGACCAGATCGGACCCATACCAAACCCATACCCGAACCATACCAGACCCATACGGTAAAATTCGAAGGAAAACAGACCATGTCCAGCTACGACGTCATCATCATCGGATCCGGCCCCGGCGGCTATGTCTGCGCCATTCGCTGCGCCCAATTGGGCCTGAAAACGGCCATCGTTGAAGGCCGTGACACGTTGGGCGGCACCTGCCTGAACGTGGGCTGTATCCCGTCCAAGGCGCTGCTGCATTCCTCGCATATGTTGCACGAAGCGGAACACAATTTTGCGGAAATGGGCCTGAAGGGAAAATCACCCTCGGTGGATTGGAAACAGATGTTGTCCTACAAAGATGGCGTCATCGAAACGAACACCAAGGGTGTCGAATTTCTGATGAAAAAGAACAAGATAGACTGGCTGAAAGGCTGGGGATCAATCCCCGCCGCTGGTCAGGTCAAGGTCGGTGAGGACATCCACGAAGCGAAGAATATCATCATCGCATCCGGCTCAGAGGTGTCGAGCCTGAAGGGTGTCGAGATTGACGAAAAGACCGTCGTGTCCTCAACCGGTGCGCTTGAGCTGAAGAAAATCCCGAACGAACTGGTCGTGATTGGCGCAGGCGTGATCGGGCTTGAACTCGGGTCTGTTTACAAACGCCTCGGCGCGAAGGTGACGGTGATTGAATTTCTTGACGTAATCACCCCCGGCATGGACAGCGACGTGCAAAAAACGTTCCAAAGATTGCTGAAAAAACAAGGGATTGAGTTCATCATGAGCGCGGCCGTGCAATCAGTTGAAACCAAGGGCGGCAAGGCCACGGTGAACTTCAAACTGCGCAAAGACGACAGCGATCGCAGCATGGACGCGGACACAGTTCTGGTCGCCACAGGCCGGCGCCCCTACACCGATGGTCTGGGTTTGGCAGAGATCGGCGTCGAAATGTCAGAGCGTGGGCAGATCAAAACCGACGCCCATTATAAGACGAACGTGGATGGCATTTACGCGATTGGTGACTGCATCGATGGCCCCATGTTGGCGCACAAAGCAGAAGACGAAGGCATGGCCTGCGCCGAAGGTCTGGCCGGTCAGAAACCTCATGTTAACTACGGCGTGATACCAGGGGTCATCTACACGCACCCAGAGGTCGCGAGCGTCGGCAAAACCGAAGATCAGCTGAAAGAAGACGGCGTTGATTACAAAGTTGGCAAATTCAACTTTATGGGCAACGGCCGTGCCAAGGCGAACTTTGCGGGGGACGGATTTGTGAAAATCCTCGCGGATAAGGCGACAGACCGTATCTTGGGCGCGCATATTATTGGCCCCATGGCGGGCGATCTGATCCACGAGATTTGCGTCGCGATGGAATTTGGCGCTGCCGCAGAGGATCTCGCGCGCACATGCCACGCCCACCCGACCTATTCCGAAGCCGTCCGCGAGGCCGCACTTGCATGTGGTGACGGCGCAATCCACGCATAGGCTTGGTGTTAACATCTTATTAACCAATCAGACGGGGGGCGCCAGAAATGGCCCGCCCGTTCCCTTTTGCTGCCTTATCCTCGCCCAAAGTCGCGGGCATACCGGATGTTAATGAATATCTGAGAGGTAGTTTTATGTTTAAGATCATTGCCGCCATAGCCCTTACAATCGGGCTGACATCCACTGCAACGCAGGCCAATGCTGGCGCGCGCTGGGGCGAAGATTTGCGATTTGTCGCAAACACCTCCATCCCGGGCACAGATGGCACCATGGCACTGTGCCACCTCGTTGATTTCATGGATGTTTTGTTTGTTCCGGTCTACACGACCGTCAACAACTATGCCCTATCCAACAGTGGCTGCACGGGTGACATGTACCGCGACCTCTCAGCGGCCCAATTCACAGAACTGCAAACCGCTGGCCTGATTCCCGCAGACCTGCCCGCCACGCCCGCGGTCAGCCCTGTGATGCGCGCGTGGGGGCATGCATGGCTAATTCTTGGGGCCATCGGTGTTCTGAAAACCGCCTACATTGCGTTGCGCGGTAAGAAAAAGCGTAAGACCGGCACGCCAGACATGCTCGCCATCCATTCCCTCGTCGCGATGAGCCAGGTCGCCGTTGCCGATGGCCGCATTGATGATGCCGAAGTGCATCAAATCGCCAGTATCCTCACGCGGTTGACGGGTCAGGCCTACGCGCCATCACAAGTTATGGATTTGCTCAGCCGTTTGAACCCATCAGCATCCGACCTTGATCAGATCGGCCAGGATCTGTCCGAAAAAGACCGCCAGATCGTTCTTGAAGCGGCGTTAAACATCGCCGTTGCCGACGGTGAAATTCACCCGAACGAATATGCGGTGGTGTCAGAATTGGCACAGCGTATGCGCATCGGCGCGGATCAATTCCGCAGCGCGTTGGCCCGCATTTCGGCGCATCTGCAATCCGTGCAAACTGCCTAAACCTTTAGCATCCGCAGGCCTTGCGTCGCGTCTGACCGCACGGCCAGTTTTAGGCTGGCTTCATCGCCGGCCTTAAGCGCGGCAAGGATAAGTTTGTGATTGCGGGGCGGTTCGGTGCGCCGCAATCGACCATACAATTTGGACATGGTCGGCCCCAGTTGCAGCCAGATCGTTTCGGCCATCGCCAGCATCGCGGGCGCTTGTGCGCGCAAATATAACGTGCGGTGAAATTCAAGGTTCAACCGGATATAGCCAGACGCATCCTGCCGCGCGATCATACCAGATACGCGGTTGTTGATGTCTTCCAACCGTTCAATCAGCGCCATGTGGGCACGTGGCAACGCGCGCGCCGCCAATTCCGGTTCAAGCAGCGCGCGCAAGGCAGCCAGTTCTTCGATCCGTTCGTTCGACAGTTCTGGCGTCGATACACGGCCGGAGGATGACAAAAACAACGCGCCTTCTGCCACCAACCGCCGCCCTGCTTCGCGCGCGGGCGTCATGGACACGCCAAATTCCTTACCGATCCCGCGCAGCGTTAGCGCCTGACCAGGGTGGATTTCGCCATGCATAATACGGGCCCGCAGCGCACGATACACGCGGTCGTGGGCCGCGCCTGTGGGTTCGGTCGCTTTGGAATGGATCAACATACAGCGTTTGTGATCACAAACAGGCGATAGGTCAATGTCTGCAAATGGACCGGGTCAATCGAAACGCACGCGGTGCAATGTGCCACCTTGGGTGCGCAGCCAAGCGCGGCACGCTTTGTGATTTGGGAACAACTGATCAACCACACCCCAGAACCGGTCCGAATGATCCATGTGCTGTAAATGCGCCACCTCGTGTGCTGCGACGTAGTCCAAAACGTCACGCGGGGCCATGATCAGGCGCCATGAATACATCAGATCCCCGTTCGAGCTACACGACCCCCACCGCGACCGTGTATCGCGCAGTGAAATCCGATTGTACGAACGCCCCAACGCGGCGGCATACCGATCAGACGCATCCGCCAAAGCATCCCGCGCGCGCAGTTTCATAAACGCCGCGACCCGTTTGCCCACCATTGCGGGATCATCGGGCAGCACCAGCGCCCCATCCACCAGTTTGGCGCGTTTCACATCCCCTGCTATCAACGGCAGTTCTGCCCCCTCAAACAGCACCGTGCCGCCCAGCGCGACACGCACTTCAGGTTCAATGGCGCTGATATGTTTGCGCAGCCAGTCCTCGCGTTCACGCACAAAGGCCATGCCTTCACGATCAGGGACGCGATTGGGTAGGGTCAGCGTCGCGCGGCCATCCAGCCGCGAAATGCGCAGGCTTAGCCGACGCGCACGCGCAGAACGCCGCAAAAGCACCTCAACCGGGGGGTTGCCTTCAAGGATTAGAACGCCCATGTGTGCCTTTCACAAATGCCCGCATCAATTGTCTTTGACACGCCCTTGGCGGTATGGCAATTGACGCCGATCCAGCTTTGCGCTGACACGTTATAAAGGATGAACACATGCCTAAGGAAGAGTGGGGCACAAAGCGCCTCTGCCCAACCACCGGAAAGCGGTTCTACGATCTGAACGCGACCCCAATCATCAGCCCCTATACGGGCGAAGAAGTTGTGGTCGAAACCGGCAAAACCCGCACCATGGTTGCTGACGCCGCAGACGCCCAGTCCAAGAAGGACGAAAAGGCAGCCGAGGACGACGATCTGGTTCTTGATGATGGCGACGACGATGATGTGGACGCCGATTTGGGCGATGACGTACTGGAAGATGACGACGACGATGATGATGTATCGCTCGACGAAATCGCAGACGTTGCAGCACCAGACGACGATTCTTAAATTTCGGGTTTTCAGGGCGGGATTTACTCTTGATCTCGCCCGCCCCGCTGCGTAAAGCAGCACCACGTCACCACAGTGACACCCTATGGTTAGGGGCATTAGCTCAGCTGGGAGAGCGCCTGCATGGCATGCAGGAGGTCAGCGGTTCGATCCCGCTATGCTCCACCAACCTCTCTTCTCTCCCCCTAAGATAAGCTGCGGCGTTGTTTGACCGGATATTCTATTGGGGTGCGGCGGCACACCACGACTGCGATTGTCCGGTAAACAAGACAGATGAAACAGCCTAGCGAAGATCAATCCAAGATGCCCCGTCACGTGACGAACGTTGACAGGCATCCACAAAGCGCACGCCATCTAGGCCGTCCTCTATGCCAATTATGGCGCCAGATTTCCCCTGATTTGTAATGACTTCTGCTGCTTCGCGGTAAAGTGTTGCGAAGGCTTCAAGATAGCCTTCGGGATGGCCAGCAGGAATGCGCGTGACGGCAGCGGCGGCCAGACTGGCGGCAGCGCCACCGCGCGTGATCATTTGCGGGGCTTGTCCAAGTTTGGCAAACCACAGAACGTTCGGATTTTCCTGAGCCCAACGGAGCGACCCCTTTTCGCCATAGACAGCCAACGTCAAGTTATTCTCATTTCCGATCGCGACCTGACTGGCCCAGATATGACCGCGCGCGCCGCCATCAAATTGCAGCGTGATACGGGCATCGTCATCGACCAATCGCCCCGCAACGTGAGACGTAAGCGTCGCACTGAGCGACGAGGTGCGCAGCCCAGACACGAAACAGGCAAGGTTATAGGCGTGTGTTCCGATGTCGCCGATGGCCCCACCGCCCGATTGGGCCGCGTCCAAGCGCCATTTGGCCTGCTTGTTGTCCGCATCCGGCGCATGGCTAAGCCAATCTTGCAGGTAGTCCGCTTCGACGATCCGGATTGCGCCCAATGCGCCGTCTGCCACCATCTGACGGGCCTGCCGGATCATCGGATAGCCGGTGTAGTTATGGGTGAGGAAGAAATGCCCTTTGGACGCTTCGGCGGCGGCGGTCAGGCTCTCAGCCTGCTCCAAGGTCGCCGTCATCGGTTTGTCGCAAATGACGGAAATGCCCTGCGTCAAGAAGGCCTCGGCGATTGGCCCGTGCAAATGATTTGGTGTGACGATCGATACAGCATCAATCCCATCAGCGCGCGCGGCTTCGGCTTGTGCCATTTCGCTGAAATCCGCGTAAGAGCGATCCGCGTCGATGCCCAACTCAGCGGCCGAAGCATGAGCGCGCGCTGCATCTGACGAAAACGCCCCCGCGACCAGATCAAAACAGCCGTCCAGTCGTGCAGCCATGCGGTGCACCCCGCCGATAAAGGCACCCTGCCCACCGCCGACCATTCCAAGTTTCAGCGGTGCCATCCTAGAACCCCATCATTTTACGCAGAGCCGCCGGATCAGACGCACCGCCTGCGAAATCGTCAAACGCCCGTTCTGTCTTGCGGATCAGGTGATCTGCGATGAACGGCGCGCCCTCAGCCGCACCCTGTTCGGGGTGCTTCAGACAACATTCCCATTCGAGTACCGCCCAACCATCAAACTCGTATTGGGTGAGTTTTGAAAAAATGCCCTTAAAGTCCACCTGACCATCCCCGAGCGACCGGAAACGACCCGCACGGTCCGTCCAATCGGCATAGCCAGAATATACGCCCTGCCGCCCGGTTGGGTTAAATTCCGCATCCTTGACGTGAAACGCGCTGATGCGGTCATGATAGATGTCGATGAAGGCCAGATAATCCATCTGCTGCAACAAGAAGTGCGACGGATCATAGGTGATCTTGCAACGCGGATGATGATCGAGAGCATCAAGGAACCTTTCAAACGTCGTGCCGTCAAAGACGTCCTCTCCGGGGTGGATTTCAAAGCCGAGATCAACGCCCGCCTCGTCATAGACATCGAGGATCGGCTTCCAACGGCGTGCCAGTTCGCCAAAGGCCTCTTCTATCAGTCCCGCGGGGCGTTGCGGCCACGGGTACAGGTATGGAAAGGCAAGCGATCCGGTGAACCCGACAGCGCCCTTTAGGCCCAGATTTTTAGACGCTTGCGCGACCTTGGTGACCTGATCGACCGCCCACGCCTGACGCTGTGCGGGTTTGCCGTGCAGGTGTTCCGGCGCAAAGGTATCAAAGGATGTGTCATAGGCCGGGTGCACAGCCACCAGCTGGCTTTGAAGATGGCAGGACAACTCGGTGATGGTCACGCCATGTTCGGCGCAAACCCCAACGATTTCATCGCAATAGGCTTTGCTCGACGCGGCTTTGTCCAAATCAAAAACCCGCGCATCCCATGACGGAATTTGTACACCTTTATATCCCAAACCCGCTGCCCATTCGACAATCGCGGGAAGGGAATTGAACGGTGCTTCGTCCCCTAGAAACTGCGCAAGAAACAGCGCGGGGCCTTTGATGGAACTGGTCATCTTACTCTCCGTCGTTTTCTGTTAAGCCATAAGTGCGTGGGCCGCATCGGGGCCAAGCACTTCGGGCCTGTCGCAGGTTGTTGTCATGGTCATGACTGTTTCGGTTTCACCCGCGTCCAAAATGGTGGTCATGACTTCGACAACATGGGTCGCGAATTTATCATTGCAGCGATGCGGACGCCCCTCGGAAATGGCCAAAGCCATATCCGCAAGGCCAGCGCCACGGTAGTTCGCCCTTGTATCTTCAAAATTCGGGATGTTGAACGGGTGATCCCACGACTTTTCAACCGGCTCACAGCCACGTTCTGTCACTGTCAGCTCTCCGCCAAAGAAGTTCGGATCAGGCAGGTTCATTGTGCCTTCGGTGCCATACAGCTCCATGATCGGGTGATTACTGGCGACGACATCCCAGCTGGCCAGCAGCGTGATGATCGCGCCATTTTCGAACGACAACACGGAATGGATGGTGGTCGGTGTTTCGACGGGCACAGTTTCACCGATCCGTGGGCCGTTGCCGATGGTTCGGGTGTCGCTGGCCATGCCGGTAAAACTGGTGACTTTCTTCACGGGGCCAAGCATCTGCACCAGATTGCAGATGTAGTAGGGTCCCAGATCAAGGATCGGGCCGCCCCCCTTTTTAAAGAAGAAATCAGGGTTCGGATGCCAGTCTTCCATTCCGCTGGACATCACGACAGCCGCGCCAGAACAGACCTTGCCTATGGCACCCGCGTCAATCAGATTTCGGGCCAATTGATGACTGCCGCCCATGAATGTATCGGGCGCCGATCCAATCCGCAGGCCATTTGCCTGTGCCAAATCACCAAGTTCCTGTGCCTCTTGGAGGCTGAGGACAAATGGTTTTTCAGAATAGACATGTTTGCCCGCCTCGAGGATTGAGCGCGACACCGCAACGTGGGCCGCAGGAATTGTAAGGTTGATGACCAGATCAACATCCGACGCCGCCAATAGGTCATCGACGGTCTCTGCCCGCACGTCAAATTCTTTGGCGCGGGCTTTTGCGTTCTGCATGTTGAGGTCAGCCACCGCGACAATTTTATACCCTTTGAATATCGGGCCGAGGCTCAGGTAGGCCGACGAAATGTTACCGCACCCGATGATACCAACGCCGAGGGTCTTAGTCATGAGTGTTCTCCCACAAGGTTTTGAATGCTGCTGCGGACCTTTTGGCGTAGCCGACCGGATCGAGAGGTTTGTCATGTTCTAACACATAGATCAGATCACCTGACGCGGTCCGGCAGGCCTGCAAAAGCGCTGCCCAATCCAATGTGCCTGTTCCCAAATCAGCCCAGCCATCCTGATCCAGATTTTCGCCAGCAGCCGCAATGTCTTTGACGTGGATTGCCGACAGGCGGGACGCGTAGCGTTGGATAAATTCGATGGGGTCACGATCCCCGCGAACGACCCATGCCAAATCGGCTTCCCATTTAATGTCGGGCGCAGCTTCAAGCAGCACGTCCATCGGAGTCCCGCCATCGGGCAGAGCAGAAAATTCGAAATCGTGGTTGTGCCACCCGAAAGTGATACCGCGATCTGCGTATTTCTGGCCTGCCGAATTCAGGCGTTTGCCCAGCCCGGCCCAACCCTCGGACGTAGCAGGACGGTCCTTTTCTTCGAGGTAGGGCGCGAAGACACGCGTGATCCCAAGGGTGTTGATGATGTCTATGGTGGCTTCGAAATCGGTTTCGATATCCTCCAGACCAATGTGGCCGGATGGCATGGAAATGCCGTTGGCATCCATCGCGGCGCGGTAGGCTGACGGATCGCCATAGACGCCGCCGTAGCCTTCGACCTTGGTGATTCCCATTTCGGGCAATTGTGCCAACAGGGCGATCTGATCCGCGTAATCGCGCATCGAATATAGTTGCAATGATGGTGTCATGAGCCTGCTTCCAGAATTAAAGACGGATTTCAGTTTTATGGTCGAACAGATGCAGCCGCGCCGCATCAAACCCGAGCGTCAGTGTTTCGCCGGATTTCAGGGGCGATTGCCCCTCGGTGCGCACGCGCACGGATTGACCTGCGAAGTTAACCCAGACCAAGGTGTCGGACCCCATGGGTTCAACAATGTCGATTTCTGCCGTTCCGGTGTAGGTCGCTCCTTCGGCAGCTTCGCCGGTCAGGATGTGTTCGGGGCGAATGCCCAGCCATGCGGCTGCCTCGCTACGGGTTTGTGTTGCGAATTCATAACCCGTCACATCGACGTTAAAGCCACTACAGGTGAACGTCGTGCCCTCCAGCTGCCCCTCAAACAGGTTCATTGCCGGTGAGCCGATGAAGTCCGCGACATATTTGTTGCACGGCTTGGCGTAGATCATCTCGGGGGTGTCCAATTGTTCAATCAGCCCGTTCTTCATGATCGAAATTCGGTCGGCCAATGTCATGGCCTCAACCTGATCGTGGGTCACGTAAATCATCGTGTTTTTCAGTTTCTGGTGCAGGCGTTTCAGTTCGACCCGCAAATCCGTGCGCAATTTGGCGTCCAAGTTGGACAGGGGTTCATCGAACAAGAACACATCGACGTCGCGCACCAGTGCACGCCCGATCGCCACACGTTGGCGTTGACCGCCAGACAGCGCGCCGGGCTTTCGGTCCAGTAGGGCTTCGATCTGAAGAACATCTGCGACCCGTTCCACCCGCTTGGCGATTTCCGCTTTGGGCACCTTGGCGTTCTTAAGCCCGAACGACAGATTTCCGCGCACCGTCATCTGCGGATAAAGCGCGTAGGATTGGAACACCATGCCGATCCCGCGATCAGACGGTTCCGCCCATGTCACATTTTCACCCTTGATGAAGATCTGCCCGTCAGAGACATCAAGCAAACCGGCGATACAGTTCAGCAGAGTTGATTTACCGCACCCAGACGATCCCAAAAGCACGAGGAATTCACCCTCTGCGACCTCAAGGTTGAGTTGTTTGAGAACTTTCACGGAACCGAAGTTCAGATCCAGGTCTTTGATTTCTACAGAGTTTGCCATGATTTCTTAGCCTTTGACTGCGCCAGCGGCGATGCCGCGGACAAAGAGTTTGCCGGAGGCAAAATAGATGATGAGAGGGACCAGACCTGTCAGCAGAGTTGCGGCCATATTGACGTTGTATTCCTTGACGCCCTGCACTGAATTCACGATGTTATTGAGCTGCACCGTCATCGGATAGGTCGCCGGTTTGGTGTAGATCACGCCAAACAAAAAGTCGTTCCAGATGCCTGTGACCTGCAAAATGATGGCCACCACAAAGATCGGCAGGGCCATCGGCAACATGATTTGGAAATAAATCTGCCAGAAACCGGCCCCGTCCACGCGCGCGGCTTTGAACAACTCTTCCGGGATTGACGTAAAATAATTGCGAAACAGCAGCGTCAATATCGGCATCCCGAAGACCGTATGGACAAGAACCAGACCCCAGATGGACCCCATAAGCCCGATTTCACGCAACATGATCACGATGGGATAAAGCATCGTCTGATACGGAATAAACGCGCCGATGATGAGGATCGTAAAAAAGGTCTCTGAGCCTTTGAATTTCCAGTTGCTCAGTGCGTAGCCGTTGATCGATGCAATCGCGATGGACAGCAGGATCGAGGGGATCAAAATGCGCACAGAATTGCCAAAGCCGCGCGACAGACCATCGCAATTGATGCCCGTGCAGGCCTCTGACCAGGCTTTGACCCATGGTTCGAATGTGATTTCCATAGGCGGGCCAAACACGTTGCCCATGCGGATTTCCGGCATCCCCTTTAGGGAAGTAACGATCATCACGTAGAGCGGCAAAAGGTAGTACATAGAGACCACAATCAGCGTGCCATACAGGAAGATATTGCCGCGCGAGAACGTCTTTTTGGGTTTCGGGCCGCGTGGACCTGCTGCGGAGTTTGTTGAAATATCAGCCACGTTTCTTGCCTCCAAATTCGAGGTAGGCCCATGGGATCAGGATGATCACAACAGAGCACAACATCATGGTCGAGGCCGCGAAGCCTTGGCCCAAATTCTGGGCGCGGAACATATATTCAATGACGTATTTGGCGGGCACTTCGGAGCTTAGGCCCGGTCCGCCACCAGTTTGTGCAACAACGAGGTCGTACAATTTTATGATACTGGACGCGATAAGCACGAGGGCCGTGATAAAGACGGGGCGCATCATCGGAATGATCACCATAACGTAGGTTTTCACCGTGCCGATCCCGTCGACGCGGGCGGCTTTCCAGATGTCTTC
Organism: Octadecabacter dasysiphoniae; assembly: GCF_021532615.1. Taxonomy (GTDB): domain Bacteria; phylum Pseudomonadota; class Alphaproteobacteria; order Rhodobacterales; family Rhodobacteraceae; genus Octadecabacter; species Octadecabacter dasysiphoniae. The sequence goes on along the minus strand of NZ_JAKGAQ010000001.1, from coordinate 161,032 downwards.
GTCAATGCCGCGCAAACCAGCGAGCATGATGCACATGATCAGCCCCGTGCCCTGCCACAACCCTGCGATCAAAAGTCCGTAAATAACGGTGTTAGGATCGTTCAGCGGGTTGAATGTAAAGCTTTCCCAGCCCCAACCGCGCACGATGCTTTGCAGGCCGAAATCGGGGTTCAAAATCCACTGCCAGACAAGGCCGGTGACCACGAAGGACAGCGCGAAAGGGTATAGGAAAATGGAGCGAAAGGCGCTTTCGAAACGGATTTTGCGGTCCAGACACGCCGCGAGGGTGAAACCGATCACCAGCGTGAGCACCATTGAGCAAACACCATAAATCCCGAGGTTCTTAATCGAGATTATCCAGCGATCCGTGTTCCAAAGTCGTTCGTATTGATCAAAGCCGACCCAATTCGTTCTGGGCAGCATCCGCGATCCGGTAAACGAATAGGTCACGGTCCATGCAGTGCCACCAGCAAAGACGACAAGCGCCGTCAGGATCATCGGCAGCGACGCCAGCTTTGCCATCCAGTTCTTAAGCAACCGGTTAGGGCGCTTGGCGGTAGTGGCGGGGGGGTCCGAGGGCACGGTCATCGTGTCGGCTCCGTATCAATGAAATGTAGGGTGATGTGGCCCGGCAGATCACGCCGCCGGGCCGGATCGATGGATCGCTTAGTCTGCGTCCTCGATCAGCTGCGCATAGGAGGCTTGCGCATCTGCCGCGGACATGTCGCCAGACCAGAACTGCGCCATCAGATCTTCGATTTGAAGCATGGAGTCCTGAGAGAACGCGATATCAGCCGATGGCAGCACGCCGCCGTCAGCCAAGATGCCAAGGCCTTTCTGCATGCAGCCATTTGCGGAGGACATATCGATGTCACCACGCACGGGCAGCGACCCTTTGGCGAGGTTGAAGGACACCTGAACTTCCGGGGAAATCAGCAATGCCGCGAGCTCTTTTTGAGCACCTGTAATTTCCGGATCATCGTTCACCGGGAAGTAGAATGCGTCGCCACCAGTATCGAGCACCGGGTTCAGGCCAAGGCCGGGAAGACAGGAGTAATCTTCACCTTCGACCTGTTCAGCCACGGCAAATTCACCTTGCGCCCAGTCACCCATGATCTGCGCACCGGCTTGTCCGGTGATGACCATATTTGTCGCTTGGTTCCAGTCCTGAACGTTCGATGCGCGGGCAAGTTCACGGGCGTTCGCGATGGCTTCCCATGCTGCAGTGTATTCTGCACCGCGCGCCACGTCCGCGTCTTTGTCGATGTTCACGGCTTTCCACGCATCAAGGCCTGCAACAGCAATCGTGATGGCGCCAAACGCGATGTTTTGTTGCCAGCCCTGCTGACCCATTGCCAATGGCAGGGTCCCAGCCGCCTCGAGATCACCAGCGGAGGCGACAAATTCATTCCAGTCCGCCGGAATTTCAAGGCCCGCATTTTCATACGCAGCGTGCGACAACCAGATCCACTGTGCGGAGTGGATGTTGACCGGCACGCAATAAATTTTACCGTCCAGCGTACAAGCATCGAGCAAGGATGAAGGGTTTACGATGTCCGCCCAACCGCCAGCCTCTGCGACGTCAGTAAGGTCAAGAAGAAGGCCCGCTTCGATCAATTCTTGTGCTTGGCGACCGTGGTTCAGCTGTGTCGCTGCCATTGGATCACCGCCGATAATGCGGGAAATAATGATGGGGCGCGCAGTGCTGCCGGAACCGGCGATTGCGCCATCAACCCATGTGTTGCCTGTGGCATTCCACGCGTCGGCAAATTCTGCGACGGCTGCGGCTTCGCCACCGGATGTCCACCAATGGGTGACTTCCAATTCGATTGCAGTTGCCGCGGACGCAGCCGTGAGTGCCGTCCCGACCAACAAAGACTTCAAGGTTTTAGACATTTTTTCCTCCCAGAAAATGCGGATATCCGCCGATAATTTTGAGATCGCGTCGTGATCCTCTCACTCTGCAATCGATTACATTTTGAAACGTGGTTGATGTTTCTGTCAACAAAATATGTAATCGATTACAAAGACGACGAGAATTGCAGGGCGAATAAGCAGTGAAAACCTCGACACTTCAGGATGTTGCACGGGTCGCAAAAGTTTCGACGGCGACGGTCTCCCGTACGCTTTCGAACCCGAATGTCGTATCCGAATCAACCCGTCGACGTGTGTCAGAAGCCGTGAAAATCACCGGCTATCGCATCAATCGTGCCGCAAGAAACCTGCGGACCCAGCGCGCGCATTCGGTTCTTGTTTTGCTCCCTGATTTGGCCAATCCGTTCTTTTCCGCGATCCTCGAAGGCATTTCGCGCAACCTGTCGCAGCAGGGATACTCAATGCTGATTGCCAGTACCAAACAGGTGCACGACAGCGGCGAACGGCTGATCGATTATCTGGATGATGCCCGCGCAGACGGAATGATCATCCTTGATGGTGGTCTGGATGCGGACATCGTGGAGATGCTTGAAACCGCCCCGCAAGCCAATCGTATCCTGTTTGCCTGCGAATGGATTGACGGTGCCAATTTCCCGTCAGTTCGGTGCCAAAACCGTCAGGGGACGCGCACCGCAGTGAACCATTTGTATGACCTCGGCCATCGCAAGATCGCCCATGTGACCGGCCCCGAGGGCAATGTTTTGATGCACAGCCGCAAGGATGCTTTTGTCGACGAGGTCGAACATCTGAAGCTTGAGCAACGGCCGGAATGGATCATCGACGGCGACTTTTCGCTCGCGGCGGGGTGTCAGGCTGCACTGAAGTGGGTCGGGCTGCATGACCGCCCCACTGCGGTTTTCTGTGCGTCAGACCAACTGGCGATGGGGTTTATCGCAGAACTGTCGCGCCGTGGTTTCAAGGTGCCCGACGATGTATCGGTCATGGGGTTTGATGACATCGATTTGGCCGAACATTTCATTCCGCCGCTGACGACCATCCAGCAGGACCGCTTGATGATTGGGGAAACTGCCGCGAAAATGCTGATGGCGCGGATCGTTACCCCCAATGAAGCGAATTCAGATCAAGCGGCTGTCTTGCCCGTATCCCTCGTCGTTCGGGAAAGCACGGCATCGCTGCGCTGACGTCTGGATTGTTTGATCCGAGGGACATCGCGAAAATAGACGGCCTAGCCTTTGGGCACACCGTCAAAATCTGATGCATTATGGCGTTCGCGCAGTTGTTCGTGCAGCTCGCCCCAGGCGCGGTTGACCATTTTGCCGCGCTGAAACGCCGGGCGTGCCATCACGTCGTTGGCCCAACGGTTGACGTTTTCATAGCTTTCGACGTCCAAAAATTCAGCCGCGTCGTAAACCAACCCTTTAACCAGCGCGCCGTACCACGGGGCCGTCGCCATATCGGCAATCGTGTATTCGGCCCCCGCGAGGTAGCGGTTGTCCTCAAGTTGTTGATCAAGAACGTCCAACTGGCGCTTTGCTTCCATCGTGAACCGGTTAATCGGGTATTCGAATTTTTCGGGCGCGTAGGCGTAAAAATGGCCAAAGCCGCCGCCCAGATATGGCGCGGACCCTTGCAGCCAGAACAGCCAGTTCAGCGTTTCTGTCCGCCCTTCGATATCGCGTGGAAGGAACGCACGGAATTTTTCCGCGAGGTACAGCAGAATCGCGCCAGATTCAAAAACACGCACGCCTGTTTGCTTGTCGTAAAGGGCCGGGATTTTGGAATTAGGGTTCAGATCGACAAAACCGGATGAAAACTGATCGCCTTCCTGAATATCGATGAACCACGCGTCGTATTCCGCACCGGCATGGCCCGCCGCCAGCAATTCTTCGAGCATTACAGTGACTTTTACACCATTCGGTGTGGCCAGCGAATGAAGCTGAAGATTGTGTTTGCCTGTCGGCAGGTCTTTGTCGTGGGTCGGCCCCGCGATCGGCCGGTTGATGCTGGCAAACTTGCCGCCACTTTCAGAATCCCAAGTCCAGACTTTTGGTGGCGTGTATGTCATGTCAGCTTCCCCTTTGGCGTTTGCCCTACGCTAAAGTTTGGATCGCCAGACGCAATGGCCCCCAGCGCCCAGTACACAAAAAGTTTTGTCTAAACCAACATCATGCGAATGCTTTTGCGTCCTCCAACACAAGGTCGCTGCATTTTTCACCGATCATGATCGCTGGAGCATTGGTGTTGCCGGACACGATTTCAGGCATGATTGAACAATCCGCCACCCGCAGCCCATCAATGCCATGCACCCGCAAACGCGCATCCACGACGGCGTCTTTGCCCGTGCCCATTTTGCAAGTTCCGGTTGGGTGATAAATCGAAGCCGTGTTGTTGCGGGCCCAATCCAACGTCGCGTCGTAATCGTTGATGTCAAGGTCCGCATGGGGCCGGAATTCTTCCGAGATTTTCGACGTAAGCGGCGCGTGGCGTGCAATGGTGCGCGCGATATTCACACCAGCGACAACCGTGTCACAATCGGTTTTCGTCGCCAGATAATTCGGGATGATCGCGGGATATGCACGCGGGTCTTTTGATTTTAGACGAATTTCACCGCGCGATTCAGGGCGCAGCTGGCACACAGACATTGTGAAGGCGCTGAATTTGTCCGCGCCCTTGCCGGGGTTTTCCGCTGACAGCGGTTGGACGTGAAACTGAATATCAGGCGTGTCCAAATCTTCGCGTGTTTTCAAAAATCCCGTAGCAAGGCTGGCAGCCATCGTCATCGGCCCCGCACGGAACATCAGATATTTCAGCCCGATCTTGGCCTGCCCCATTAGGCTGCTCACTTCGTCATTCAGCGTCGGTTCTTTGGTTTTGTAAACCAGCCGAGCCTGCAAATGGTCTTGCATGTTTTTGCCCACACCCGGCAGGTCCGAGACCACATCAATTCCGTTGTCGCGCAGCTGTTCCGCCTCACCGATCCCTGACAGCATCAGCAGCTGGGGTGAATTGATCGCACCGCCGGACAGGATGATTTCGCGATTGGCCGTGACCTTGTGCTGGACACCCTTTTTATCGGTATAAAGAACGCTGGTCGCACGTTTGCCTTCAACGACAACCTTATCAACAGCGGCATGCGTGATGATCTGCAAATTATCACGTGACCGCGCCGGGTTGAGGTACGCGACAGCCGCGCTGCATCGGCGGCCATTGCGCGACGTAAGTTGGAAGAACCCGACGCCTTCTTGGTCTGCGCCGTTATAATCGGGATTAAACGGGTATCCCGCAGCCTGCGCCGCCGCGACCCAAGCGTCTGTAATCGGGCGTTGAATTCGCATGTTGGATACGGACAGCGGGCCTTCGTTGCCGTGATATTCATCGGCGCCGCGTTCATTGTTTTCTGCACGCTTGAACAGGGGCAGCACGTCGTCCCAACCCCATCCCGCGTTGCCCATTTGCCGCCAGCGATCATAGTCTTGCGATTGGCCGCGCACATATAGCAGCCCGTTCAGCGAAGATGATCCGCCCAGAACCTTACCGCGCGGCCATTCAATTGATCGGCCATTCAGGCCGGGATCGGGCTCGGTCTTATAACACCAGTCCACTTTGGGATTATGAATGGTTTTGAAATACCCGACCGGAATATGAATCCAGGGGTTCAAGTCGCGCCCGCCAGCCTCAAGCAGGATCACCTTGTTGGCGGGGTTCGCGCTGAGCCGGTTCGCGACAACGCAACCCGCAGAGCCGGCACCGACAACGATATAGTCTGCTTGTAAGTTTTCCATTGCGGGTCTCCTTGACCAAAAAAGAGACAGAGTCGAAATTAAGACTTGCCTCAACGTAATAAAACCTCACACTATTGAGACTGCAAGTATCAATCTTGCGCAAGGGAGGAATATAAATGAAAGCATCGAAGGTGCTCAGCACCATTTCACGCCGTGATTTGTTCAAGTTAACAGGTCGTTACGGCATCTCATCCGTCGTTATGGGTGCGGCTGCAATGACTGGCGCGATCACGCTGCCAAACATCGCGAAGGCTGCCGAATCAACATACGAGAAGCGTTACGCGAAAGAACCAAAGCATCAGCTGACGCTGGGCGCCGCTGGTTTTAACGCACAAAACCTTCTGATCGAACGCGCTGGTGTTATCCAGTTCGCACTCGACCTCGAGGAGCGGACCGAAGGCGAAATTCGCGTTGAGTTCATCGGCGACAACCAGATTTGTGGTCAGTTGTCCTGTGCTGAAAAAGCCCAGTTGGGCGTGATCGACATGTATTCTGCGTCCACGCAGAACTCTGCCGGTTCCACACCATACCTGAACGTTCTGGATTACGCGTACATGTTCCGTACACGCGGCGACATCTACCACTTCTTGTACTCACCAGAGTCCATGGACCTGCTGCGTAACCCTCTCGAGGAACGCCACGGTCTGAAGTTCCTGTTCAGCCATGCCGAACTTCGCGGCATTCAGTTGGGTTCCAGCTTTGCTGACAAGCCACTCGTCACATCCGTGACCGAGCTTGCTGGTACAAAGAACCGCGTAACAGGCACACAGCTTGGTCGTATCGCGATGGAGCTTATGGACCTCAACCCAGTGCCAGTGGCATGGGCTGAAACACTCGACGCGCTGCGCACGGGTCTGATTGATGGTGCGGAAACATGGGCGTCTGCTGTTGCATACGCCAACATGTCCCCTGCTGTGACACAGTCCGTCGATCTGCGTTTCTTCTGCGGTACAGAGCACACAGGCATGAACGCCTCTGTCTTTGACGCAATGGAAGCACACCTTCAGGATGCCATCATGGAATCCGCGTATCTTGCGCAGGTTCACGTGCAGGCCGCCAACGAAGCAGCGCTTGTTAACACTGTTGGTTTCTCTGATCCGGTCATGCCTGGCACGATCTTTGCAGAGAACGACGTGAAGCCTGCGTTCCTGTCCGCAGAAGCCTTGCGCGAAGCTGAGGAAATGTCTTCCCCAGAATTCCAGCCTGGTCCATGGGAACAGTGGCGCGAGCGCATCAACGGTTGGGCCGGTGGCCGCGACACGTATCAGGAAATCTACGACGTGGCGCGTCAGAACCCGCACACGCTCGCTGAGAACGTTGAACCACGCCGCTGGTGGCGCACCTAAGGGTCGCCCTTCAGTAGCAAGACCTTTGGGGCGGTGGGCATCAGCCCTCCGCCCCATTTTTATGATAAGATGAACATAGACGCCGGAACTATTCACGGCGCATAGTTGGGGTCATTGCGATGACGCCATCCTTGGGAGGGACACCTATGATCGAGTCGATATCAGGCGCAGCGACGATATTCGCGCAGCTTGGCATTATTTTTGCCGACCTTGTTACAGGTTCGGAGCCAGATTTTTTCCAACTCAGATCCGCGATGCGCGGTGATGGTGTCTGGCTTTGGGGTATTGTCATGACATTGGCGGGTGGCCTGCTTGTGGCATGGGTTTACCGCGTTGCCCCATGGGTTGACCGTAATCTTGAATCCACGCTGATGGTCGTCACCTATTTGCTGATCGGCGCAATCATCTTTGTCGAAGTCATCCGGCGTTTCGTCTTTTCGGAACAGTTCCCATGGTCCACGACAGTTCCGGGATACCTGTTCTTGATCATGACCTGGACGGGATGCAGTTATAACGTGCGGCTTCGAACGCACCTGTCGTTTTCTGAATTCCGATCAAAGATGGGGCGTTTCCCTCAGATGGTATTGCTGTCGCTTGACGCGGTACTGTGGTGGGGCATTTGCCTTTTGGTTATTGTTACATCCATGGGTGTGGTCGCAAACGCGGGCAATAACTTCATGATCGTGACCGGAACGAACAATGTCATGGTCTGGTGGTTCCTGATCACCCTGCCGATCGCCTTTGTTCTTTTGTCGGGGCGTGTGTTCCAGAACTTGTTTGAAGACATAAAGAAATATCGCAGCGGCGATGAACCGATGATCGAACAAGCCGTGTTGGGAGGTCAGTAATCATGGAAATTTCAACACTCGTCACCCTGATTTCTGTCGGTGTTACCGTTCTGTTTATGCTCGGTGTGCCGGTCTTTCTTGTCATCGCGTATTGGGTCTTGGGCACGTCCATGGCCCTTGGTCAGCCGCTTGTGAACATCGGAACGGCCTTGTCGGATGTGTTTACGGATGGCTTTGCCCTGTTGGCGATGCCGTTGTTTATTCTGACTGGTGATCTAATCAACCGTGCGGGCATTGCCCGAAGGCTGTCGGATTTTGCCTATGCCTGTCTGGGCTGGCTGCGTGGCGGTTTGGCCATGGCGGCGATTGGCGCGTCCGGTTTGTTCGCTGCGATCTCTGGTTCCAACTCCGCGACGACGGCGACCATCGGTTCGATGTTGCACCCCGAAATGGTGAAAGGCGGCTATGATCCACGCTTTTCCGCAGCGACAGCTGCTGCGGGCGGTACGGTTGGTATCATCATTCCGCCGTCGATCATCTTTATCGTTTACGGGTTCATCATGAACCTTTCGATCAACGATCTGTTCATCGCGGGCATCGTGCCTGGTGCGATGATGGTTCTGGCGATGATCATCACGGCCTTCGTGGTGTCCACAATCAATGGTTGGGGCTATCTGATTAAGCTTGATCCAGTGCGCGTGCTGAAAACTGCACTTGGCGGGTGGCTTGGTTTCTTTGCCATCGGTCTGGTTCTTTGGGGCATCTACACGGGTAAGTTTTCCCCGACAGAGGCCGCGGGCGTGACTGTTGGTTTCTGTGTGATTGTCGGATTTATCTGTCTGCCGATCTACAAAATGATGAACATCGACGAAGAACGCGACATCAACGAACGCGGATTTTCCGAAATGGTTGTCGTGCGTGGATTTGGCCCGCTTGAACTGCCAAGCATCACAATGCGGTCCGCACAGATCACTGGCATCCTGGCACCGCTGATCGCGATTTCGGTGGTGATGCAACAGAACCTCAGTTCCCTTGGCGCCAAGGAGGTTATCGAAACCTTCCTGATTGGCATGGGTGGATATTATCCGGTTCTTCTTACGGCGATGGCGATCGTATTTGTGGCTGGCATGGTTCTTGAATCGCTTCCGGTGACGATCATTCTGGCACCGATCCTTGCGCCAATTGCCGCGTCAGTCGGCGTTGATCCGATCCAGTTCGCGGTGGTGTTCCTTGTGGGTGCTTCGATTGGCTTTATCACCCCGCCTTACGGGCTTAACCTGTATGTGGCGTCCGGGGTTACGGGGGTTCCGTATTTCAGGCTCTTGCGCTATTCCACAATGTATCTTTTCTCGCTCATTGCGGTTTGGTTCATGGTTGCTCTCTTTCCCAGCATTTCAAAGACGTTGTTGCCAGGCGGCGGCATCTATGAATTGCTACAGGGTGTCTTTGGCGGGGGTGCGGCACCGGTATGATGGACGGGACAGCCTCAGATACTATTCCGACGAACCTGCGCCTATTGCTGGTTCTTGAGGAAGTTGCCCGCGTCGGCGTGCCTGTCACGCCGACCGAGGTCAACGCACAACTGGGGTTACCAAAACCGACCATCCACCGATTGTTTTCCACGCTGGAAGACGAAGGTTTTCTACAAAGAGACATCGACGGGCGGGCCTATTCCCCCGGCCGTCGACTTCGCGGGATGGCGACAGGGGTTCTGTCGTCGTTGCGCATTCGCGCGGCCCGTCTGGCTGTGTTGCGCAAACTGTCCGATCAGGTGGGTGAAACATGCAACATCGCCCTGCCCGACCGCGATAGCATGATCTATCTGGAACGCGTCGAAACCGAATGGCCGCTGCGCATTCAATTGCCTGTGGGCACCACTGTTCCGTTCTATTGCACAGCGTCAGGCAAGATGTACTTGTCGACCCTGCCAAAGACGCATCTGGCGCGCTATGCCACGTCAGAACATTTGGTCAAGAAGACCGACAACACAATTACTGTCCCCGACGATTTGATCCGCGCCGTTTCGACTGTTCGCCGCGACGGCTTTGCTGTGGACACAGAGGAATTCATGGACGGCATGATCGCCGTCGCCGTGCCTATTTTAGATGGCAATGACCGCCTTGTTGCGACGCTGTCGTTTCACGCGCCAACAATCCGGTTCACGGTTGAAAAGGCTCTCGAATATTTGCCAGCGTTGCGCGATGCCGCAACAGATCTGTCCAGCCTACTACGCGACTAACGCGACCCGACCCGCTAGGGCGCTGTGTCTCCGTTTCGCTTTGCCAAAGTCGACCAGGTTTGTTCATCCGGTGCGTCCGGGGGTGTTTCACATGATTTGCGGTGAATGTTCACCTTGCTCATGAAATTGGCGGAAATGGGCGCTGTGACAAACAGGAAAGCCATGATCAGGATTTCGCGCAGCGACCCGTCGCCCGATATGAACGCATAGGTCATTGAGGCCAGTAGCAACGCACCAATCCCCATAGTGCCCACTTTGGTGGGGGCATGCAGGCGCGTCATCGCGTCGGGCAATTTCACAAGCCCGATGGAACCGACAAGTGTAAAAAATGCACCGATCAGTAAAAAGACTCCGACGGCGTAGGTGGCGATATCGACAATGTTCATTCGATGATGTCCCCCCTTAGAACGAACCGCGCATAAGCCACGGTCGATACAAAACCGAGCATCGCGATGATCAACGAGACCTCAAAATACAGGGTGCTGCCTTGGTACATACCCACAAGCACGATCATACCGATGACATTCACAACCATTGTATCAAGCGCAAGAATACGATCCCCCGCATGCGGCCCGATCACGAGGCGTACCATCGCCAGCATTTGCGAAATTGCGACAGCGCCAAAGGCGATGATCAACGACAAAGACAGAAAATCGGCGGCGGGCATCATACGAAAATCTCCTTTAGGCGGGCTTCATAGCGCTGTTTGATCTCATCACGAACGGCGTCCGGGTCAGGTGTGTCAAGGACGTGCACCAACAGGCTGCGCCCGTCGCTTGATAAATCGGCGGATACCGTGCCGGGCGTCAGCGTGATCGTCCCTGCCAGCACTGTAATTGCCTCGGGTGAGCGCAGATCGAGCGGGATCGTGACCCATGTCGCCCGCAGTTTGGAATTGCGGCGGGTCAGGATAATCCACGCGACTTGCACATTGGCAATCAGAATATCCCAGAGCACCAAAGCCATGTAGCCCAGCATCCGGCCCAGCCTGAACCCCATCGGGCGATCAGGCCACCAATTCGCCGTCGCACGGGGAATGATCGTTCCAAGGATTACGCCGAACACCGCCATGCCTGCGGTAAGTTCACCTTGCAGTAATATCCACACAACCGCCAAAAGCACGGTCAGATAAGGGTGGGGAAACAGCCAGTTGAAGGCGCGGGTCATATCAATAATCCTCCGCTGGGGTGCTGAGCTTTCCGGGCGTGTCGACAACGGCAGAAATATAAGGTTCAGGGGCGAACAACTGCGCCGCCGTGGCCAAGGTGTAATCATGCGCGTAGCCGCCAAACACCGTATGTGCCGCGAGAAGTGCAACAAGGCCGCCGGCCGCCCCGTATGCCAGCGCACTTGGCGGTTCGAGTTCATCATCAGGCACATCGTCAGGTGTGACGCTATTGGCCTTCCAGAACACGATGCTGCCCGCGCGGGCAAACCCGACGACAGAAATCAGGCTGGACACCAGAACAATCGTCCAAATCCAGACCGCCCAAGGCGATGTGAATGCCGCATCAAGGATCAGCAGCTTGCCCAAGAAACCCGACAGCGGCGGCAAGCCGGCCATCGCAATTGCGGCGGCAAAGAACAGCCCTGCGGTCAACGCGGCCCCTGCGACCGGCGGCATCGCGCGCAGCACAAGCGATGGACGACTGGATTTGACAAGATCGACGATCAAAAACAGCGCCGCGCCAGCCAGTGTGGAATGCACGATATAATACAGTGCAGCTGCGATGCCTTCGGGTGTGAACAACGCGATGGCGATCATCACCATGCCCATTGATCCAATGACAGAAAATGCGACCAGGCGATCCAGCTTTTTCGCCGCCAAAACTCCGATCATACCCAAGGCGAGGGAAATCAGCGCCGCAGGTTGCAGCCAGACGTCGTGCAGACCCTGTGTGGCCTCAAGATCGGGGGGGAAGACCATCGTGTAAACGCGGATGATCGCGTAGGCGCCCACCTTTGTCATGATTGCAAATAATGCGGCGACGGGGCCCGGGGCCTCTGCGTAGCTGCTAGGCAACCAAAAGTGCAGCGGCACAAGCGCTGCTTTGATCGCAAAAACCAACAGCAACAAAACGGCGGCCACACGGATACCGACCGTTGATTCCGCCCCGATCAGATCGGCACGTTGTGCGAGGTCCGCCATATTCAGCGTGCCCGTTTCCGCATAGATCGCACCAAGTGCGAACAAGAACAACGTCGATCCGAGCAGATTGAACAACACGTATTGCACGCCAGCGCGCAGTCGTTCGTTTCCGCCCGCGTGGATCATCAGACCATAGGACGCGATCAGCAGGACTTCGAAGAACACGAACAGGTTGAACAAATCGCCAGTCAAGAACGCGCCCATGATCCCCATAAGCTGGAACTGGAACAGCGCATGGAAATGCCACCCTCGATCATCCCAACCGGACCCAATGGCATAAAGCAGGACGAACAACGCAAGCACCGACGTCAACAACACCATCAACGTCGACAGCATATCGCCGACAAGGATAATCCCGAACGGGGCCGCCCAATCACCAAGCTGATAAATCAGGATCGTGCCGTCAGATGCCTGCCAAGACAGGCCAGCGGCGATAGCGATCATCGCGATTACACCTACCAGTGAAAACACCCGTTGAATGCCGATGTGATAGCGCGCCGCGAGCACGATAAAGGGCGCAAGTATTGCAGGCAGGATGACGGGGGCGATCAACCAATGGGTCATGGCGCGTCCTCCTCATCTGTCGAAACCGGATCGTTCACGTTGTCATCATCCGCCCCGAGGTAGGACCCTAGCGCAATCATGACGACGACAGCCGTCATGCCAAACGAAATCACAATCGCTGTCAGAACCAAGGCCTGCGGCAAGGGATCGGCGTAGGTTGTTGCATCACCCAAGATTGGTGGTGCGCCAACCGTCAAGCGACCTGAGGCAAACAGGAATACGTTGACCGCATAGGTCAGCAACGACACGCCCAAAATCACCGGAAACGTGCGCAGACGCAGGACAAGATACATGCCGGCGGCGGTCAGAATACCGATCGCAGAGGCTACGAGAACTTCCATGTTACACGCCCTCCTTTGCGACGTCCGTTCGGGATGGGTCAACATCCATCGGGTCATCGGAATCGCGCACATGGGCACGGCGCGCAAGCCGCGAGAAGCTTTCGAGGGACAGCATCACCGCGCCCACGACAGCCAAGAAGACGCCGACATCAAACAACGCGGCCGTCGCCAATTCAAATTCCTGAAACGGCGGGATGCGAACATAGGTGAAATCGGACGTCAGGAACGGTTTACCCACCATCCAAGACCCGATCCCGGTAAGACCTGCGATAAGAACACCTGTGCCGATGACCCCATGATACGGGAACCGCTGGCGATCTGTGGCCCAGTTAAATCCGCTGGCCATGTATTGCATCACGACACCAATCGACACGATCAAACCAGCGATGAAACCACCGCCCGGTTCGTTATGACCACGCAAGAAGATGTAGAACCCGACCATCAGGACAACGGGCATAATGACACGGGTCAGTACGACCATCATCATCGGATGCTGTGTGCCTGACAGGGGATGGTCGGGGATGCGGTTCAAAAGACGCGCGCGCACGGGGCCATTCAAAAGGGTCTCTGTCAGCGCGTAGATCAGCAAAGCCGCAATGCCCAGAACGATGATTTCACCGAAGGTATCAAAGCCACGGAAATCAACGAGGATCACATTGACCATGTTCGTACCGCCGCCGCCTTTGTACGAATTGGCAAGGTGGAAATCAGAGATCGGCGAAGCAACCGCGTCGCGCAGCAGATAATGATAGCTAAGCGCCATAGTGGCGAGGCCGGCCGCACCAGCCACTACCACATCGCGCACGCGGCGCAGGACCGAACTTTCGATGGGGGTCTGTTTGGGCAAGAAATTCAGCGCCAACAGCAGCAGGATAATCGTCACCACTTCTACTGTGATTTGCGTCATCGCAAGGTCAGGCGCGCTTAGGAATACAAACCCGATTGAGACCATCAAACCAACGATCCCGATCAGGATCAACGCAAGCAGACGGTTGTGATGCATCGCCGCCAAGCCAATCGTTGCCGTGACCAACATGATCCAACCCGCCACTTCGACAAGTCCGACGGGCTGGACCTCTCGGGTTGCTGCGCCCAAGGCGCCAGTGACCCATGCGTGGTAACCAGCAGCAACGACGGTGATCGCCAAGATCATTCCGTAGCGGGTAAACGCGCCATTGTGCAGCGGATGGATAAGCGCGCGGGCGTACATCAGCACCGCTGCCATGATGTCATCAAAGATGTTTTTCGCCTCAGGTCGTGGAGTGGATTCCCATAGGCGTGACAGCGGTTTGAACAGCGCCAAAACGATCAGGCCGCCAACGACGGCTGCGATAGACATGAACAATGCAGGCACGAACCCGTGCCAAATTTTAATGTATTTCACCTCAAGCTCGGCCACTCCGCCGATCACGGATTTGGCGATCAGGATAACGAAATCCTGCACCAGGAACGGCGCGACACCGATGACGACAACCAAAACCACGAGGATCGCGGGCGGCAACCAGAGGCCTGCGCTGGGATCATGGGGTTTTGCTGGATAGCTCGACGCATCACGTTTGGGGCCGAGGAACGTGTGACCGATCAGGCGGAAGCAATAGGCGGCAGAAAACAGCGACCCGAACGTGGCCAGTGCGGGCACAAGCCATGTGGGGCCAAACAGGTAGGTATGCTCCATCTCCTCGAGCATCATTTCCTTGGACAAGAACCCGTTGAGGAACGGAATACCCGCCATGGACAGCGCCGCCAGCGTCGCGATGACAAACGTGATCGGCATCAAAAACCGCAAGCCGCCCAGTTGGCGGATATCGCGGGTTTTGGTTTCGTGATCGATAATACCTGCCGACATAAACAGCGCCGCCTTAAACGTCGCGTGGTTCATAATGTGGAACACGGCGGCAAAGGCACCAAAGGCCGTGCCAGTGCCCAAAAGCATCGTGATCAGGCCAAGATGGGACACTGTAGAAAACGCCAGCAACGCCTTCAGGTCGTGTTTGAACAGCGCGATCACCGCACCCAGAACCATGGTGATCAGGCCAGCCGTTGTCACGATATAGAACCATTCAGGCGTGCCGGACAGAACAGGCCACATGCGTGCCATCAAGAAAATACCGGCCTTAACCATCGTGGCAGAGTGCAGATAGGCCGACACAGGTGTCGGTGCCGCCATCGCGTGGGGCAACCAGAAGTGGAACGGGAACTGCGCAGATTTCGTAAACGCGCCCAGCAGGATCAACAGCAAAGCAGGCACATACATTGGGTCCGCTTGGATCATCTCTCGGTTTTGGAGGATCACCGACAGATCGTAAGACCCGACGATATTACCCAGAAGCAACATACCACCGATCATCGCCAAACCGCCCATACCCGTCACGGTCAGGGCCATACGCGCGCCTTGGCGTCCGGCCTCAAGGTGTTTCCAATATCCGATAAGCAGGAACGACGACAGCGACGTCAATTCCCAGAAAATCAACAAAAGCAGGATATTATCGGACAGAACGATGCCAACCATCGCACCTTGGAACAACAACAGGTAGGTGAAAAATTCGCCCATGTTGTCTTCGCGCGCGAGGTAGAAGCGCGCGTAGGTGATGATCAAAAGGCCAATACCAAGGATCAGAAGCGCAAAGAAAAACCCGAGCCCGTCGAGCATCAGCGTCACGTTCAGCCCGAGTTCCGGCAACCAGTTAAAACCCGTCTGCACGACCTCACCCGCCAACACCGCGGGCAAGTTCGTCAGCAAACCGATAAATGCGGCGAGTGTCACTGTGAAGGTAACGCCGCCCACAGCCTGTCGGCCTGCTGCGTTCATCAGGCCCGGCAGCAATGCACCGAGGAAGGGTAGCGCGACGATAAGAAAGAGAGACACGGTAACTCCTGATCTTAGGGTCTTAAATATTCAGACCTATTTGGGAGAATTTTAGCCCGTTCTCAAGCGAAACCGACAAAAAACGTAGATAATTCGGACCCAGTGCGCCGAAACGCCCGAAACTTCACTTCTTTATATACATCACTTTTCGGACGCACGCAGACCGTAGCCCGCAAATGACGCCAAAGTGTCCTGAATGTCCGCATCAGACAGCATGACGGGCGTTCCGCTGGCCTCGGCCAACAGCATGACACGGGCAAGAGATTCGAGTTCTTGCATCCGCCACAACGCCCGATCAAGGCTGTCGCCCGCGGTGAGGGCGCCGTGATTTGCCATAAGACATCCATCGCGATCCATCATTGCGTCCGCGACCATCTGCGACAGGGCGGCACTGCCAAACAAGGCGTAGTCGGTACAAAGGACATCTGAACCACCAAAGGCGGCCACCATGTAATGAACCGCAGGAATTGCGCGACGCTGGATCGAAACGGCAGTCGCATGGGCGGGGTGCGCGTGCACGACAGCGCCAACATCTGGGCGAGATTTCAGCACGGCCTGATGAAATTGCCATTCCGTCGAAGGGTTTTGGCCAGACGCGGGCGGGGCATCCAGCGCCAATGTCACAATCATGTCCGGCGTCATATCGCGATACGGAACAGCGGACGGTGTGATCAACATACCACCCTCAATCCGCACAGCGATGTTGCCCGATGTCCCTTGGTTCAGCCCGACAGACTGCATCCAAAGGCAGCCATCGATGATCGATTGCCGCGTCGCGGTGCTGTCTTTGGCCATGTTCATCCGCACAAGTCCGGAAAGAGTGCGGTTAGGGCATCTTCGGATGCATCGCAGATACCACGTTCCGTAATAAGGCCCGTCACAAGGCGATTGGGCGTGACATCAAAGGCGGGATTGCCGCCGGTTGTACCATCTGGCGTGACCTGGACTTCGGATATTTCGCCCATGTCGTTGCGCCCCATTATATGGGTGATTTCGCGTGAACCGCGGTCCTCAATCGGGATTTCAGCGATACCGTCCGACACCGTCCAATCAATCGTTGGCGACGGGAGGGCCACGTAGAATGGCACGCCGTTGTCATGGGCAGCGAGCGCTTTCAAATATGTGCCTATCTTGTTGCACACATCGCCGCGCCGCGTTGTGCGGTCGGTGCCCGTGATCACCAAATCAACCTGTCCATGCTGCATCAGATGCCCGCCCGCGTTGTCGGTGATATAGGTGTGCGCGATCCCGTGCGATCCAAGTTCCCAGGATGTCAGCGCGCCTTGATTGCGCGGGCGCGTTTCATCGACCCATACGTGCAGCGCAATGCCGGCGTCGTGGGCGTGATACATCGGTGACGTCGCCGTGCCCCAATCAACCGTTGCAATCCAGCCAGCGTTGCAATGGGTCAGCAATCTGACGGGTTCACCGTCTGGCTTTTTGGCGGCGATATCTTGGATCAATTGGAGCCCGTTCAGCCCAATTTGGCGATTTATTTCAACGTCTTCGTCGGCAATTTCATGGGCAAGCGCCAAGGCTGCGCTGGCCCTGTCAGCCTCTGGCACGGGCAGCAAGGCCGCTTGGCATCGATTCAACGCCCAGCGCAAATTGATCGCTGTCGGGCGGGTATTGTGCAAGAAATCCCACACGGTTTTCATGTGGGCGTCAGTCGGATCAAGCCGCATCGCAAGCGCCATTCCGTAGGCCGCAGTTGCGCCGATCAAGGGCGCGCCGCGCACACGCATCTGCACAATTGCATCCGCAAAATCCTGTAATGTCTCAACCGATTGGGTTCGAAAATCATGTGGCAGCCAGCGTTGATCGATGATTTGCAACGCGTCTTTTTCAGCGTCCCACCACAGGGACCGATAGGGTGTGCCGTTGACTTTCATTGCCCTTAAATCCCTTCGACGAATTTGTAGTCACGATCCGAAACAGGCAGCGCAAAGGCCAACGCTTCCTGATATTCTGGACCGTGATAGAATTTTTCAGCGGTCTGCATATCGAGGAACCGGATGATGACACACCGGTCGCGCGTGGTGCCTTCCTTGACCACAACCGCCCCCCCACGAGCAAGGAATTCACCGCCGTATTTGGCCACCGCCGGCCCTGCAAGAACGGCATATTTCGCATATTCGTCAGCATCTTTGACGTCGACTTGAACGATGGCATAGGCGGGCATTCTGGACCTCCGGCTTGATAAATTGTTCGCGTACTGATTGCATCTTAGGCAAAGCCGCCGCGCAGTCCATCGATAGATGTGCATTTACAGACCATCCCCCAGATTCAATTATTTTACCGTTTGATAAAAAAATAATTTGTGCCAAGGTAATGGTGATTGTTGCTAGCGGAGCCACCATGAACACGCCCCATACCCTAGGAATTGCCCCCGCACGGCTGAATTCGGATGAACTGGCCGAGAACTTCACGGACCTGCACGCGCCCCTAAACGCCCACGAGGCAGCGGTGGCAGCGGACAGGTGTTACTTCTGCCATGATGCGCCCTGTATCACAGCCTGTCCCACGGACATCGACATCCCGCTGTTTATCCGCCAGATCGCAACTGGCACGCCGGATGCCGCCGCGAAAACGATTTTCGACATGAACATTCTGGGCGGCATGTGTGCCCGCGTTTGCCCCACCGAAGATCTGTGTGAACAGGCTTGCGTGCGTGAAATGGCCGAAGGTAAACCTGTTGAAATCGGGCGTTTGCAGCGCTTTGCGACGGATACTGTGATGGCCAAAGACGTGATGCCCTACACGCGCGCGCAGGCGACGGGTAACAAAGTGGCCGTGATAGGCGCTGGCCCCGCGGGCCTTGCATGTGCGCACCGTTTGGCCCTGCTTGGCCATGAAGTGACGGTATATGACGCGCAGCCCAAGGCAGGTGGCCTGAACGAATACGGGATCGCAGCGTACAAATCGACAGACGACTTCGCCGCGCGCGAGGTTGAATGGCTGTGTTCTATTGGCGGCATCGAAATCAAGAACGACATGGCGTTGGGGGCGAAGTTGAAGATCGACGATCTTGTCGGTTGTTTTTCCGCAGTGTTCTTGGCCGTTGGCCTTGGGGGCGTAAATGCATTATCGGTGGATGGCGATGACAAGGATGGCGTAGAAGATGCGGTCGCCTTCATCGAAACACTGCGCCAAGCGTCTGATCTGGCAGCCCTTCCTGTGGGGCGGAACGTGGTGGTGATCGGCGGCGGGATGACCGCAGTAGATGCCGCCGTGCAATCCAAATTGCTGGGCGCGGACAATGTCACGATTGCCTACCGGCGCGGGCGCGACGCCATGAGCGCGAGCCGTTATGAACAGGATTTAGCCGCTTCGCATGGTGTGAAGCTGATGTTCAATGTGCAGCCAAAGGCGATCCACGGCAATGGCGCCGCGACCGAGATTGAGCTGGAATATACGGCGACGAAGGATGGTGCGCTTACTGGTACAGGTGAGGCAATCCGCCTGCCTGCCGATCAGGTGTTCCGTGCAATCGGGCAAACCTTGACGACTGACGCGGGGCTAAAACTCAACGGGCGCAAAATTGCGGTGACGGGTGCGGGCCAGACCAGCCGCAAAGGTGTTTGGGCCGGTGGTGATTGCGCGTCTGGCGGCGATGATTTGACCGTCACAGCCGTGGCAGAGGGCCGAGACGCGGCCATGGATATTCACAAGACACTAACGGGGGATGTTTAGATGGCCGACCTGACAACAGATTTTTTAGGTATCAAATCCCCCAACCCGTTCTGGCTCGCATCAGCCCCCCCAACGGACAAAGAATACAACGTGCGCCGCGCGTTCGAGGCCGGATGGGGCGGTGTGGTCTGGAAAACGCTGGGGTCCGAAGGCCCGCCCGTCGTCAACGTAAACGGCCCGCGCTACGGCGTGATCTATGGCGCGGACCGCCGCGTTTTAGGGATCAACAATATCGAATTGATCACTGATCGTGACCTTTACACCAACCTCGAAGAAATCAAACGCGTGAAGGCGGACTACCCGGACCGCGCGATCATCGTGTCCCTTATGGTGCCCTGCGAAGAACAGGCGTGGAAAGACATTCTGCCGCTTGTCGAAGACACCGGCGCCGACGGGATTGAACTAAACTTTGGCTGCCCGCACGGCATGTCTGAACGCGGTATGGGCGCAGCTGTTGGGCAGGTTCCAGAATACATCGAAATGGTGACGCGCTGGTGCAAGCAGTACTACAGCAAGCCTGTAATCGTGAAGCTAACGCCGAACATCACAGATGTGCGCAAACCTGCGGCTGCGGCGAAACGTGGCGGGGCGGATGCGGTATCGTTGATCAACACGATCAATTCCATCACATCTGTAAACCTCGACACGATGTCGCCCGAACCAAGCATCGATGGCAAAGGCACGCATGGCGGCTATTGCGGCCCAGCGGTCAAACCAATTGCAATGAGCATGGTGTCCGAGATTGCGCGGGCAGAGGAGACGCGCGGTTTGCCGATTTCCGGCATTGGTGGCGTCACCACGTGGCGCGATGCTGCGGAATACATCACGCTTGGGTGCGGCAATGTGCAGGTCTGCACGGCGGCGATGACCTATGGCTTCAAGATTGTGCAGGAAATGATTTCCGGCTTGTCGCAATGGATGGACGAAAAGGGCCACACCAGCATTCAGGATTTCATGGGCAAGGCCATTCCGAACACCACCGACTGGCAATACCTGAACCTGAATTACGTCGCCAAAGCGGTTATCAATCAGGACGATTGTATCGCGTGTGGGCGGTGTTACGCGGCCTGCGAAGACACATCACACCAAGCGATTGCAATGTCGGATGACCGCACATTCACCGTCATCGACGAAGAATGCGTCGCCTGTAACCTTTGCGTTGATGTCTGCCCTGTCGAAGATTGCATCACGATGGTCGCGCTTGAACCAGGCGCCACGGACCCGCGCACTGGCAAGGTCGTTCAAAAGGAATATGCCAACTGGACGACGCACCCCAATAACCCGTCCGCAACAGCGGCCGAGTAACGTTTTCTTCCCTGAGACTGGGCCGGTACATATTTCGTATCGGCCCATTTTTTAGGGTGTCAGAAGGCCGCGCAACATGGCCTCTAGATGCGCGCCAGCGCCATCGAACGGATCAACATCGCCAAGAATTGCACGCACCTGCACGTCGAAGTCGGCGTAGTGTTGGGTGAGCGCCCAGATCGAAAAGATCAGGTGGCGCGGATCAACGGGCTTAATGCGCCCGTCAGCGGCCCATCCATTGATGACGTCTGAAATCTCATCCACCAATTCGCGCAACTCACCCCGCAAGACGTCGCCGATACGTGGTGCGCCTTGTATGATTTCATTGGCAAACAACCGGCTTTCGCGTGGGTAATGCTGGGACATATCAAGCTTGCGTTTGGCATACCCGAGGAGTTCTTCGACAGGGTCACCGTCAGCGCGTAATTCACGCAGAGGCTCCAGCCAGTTTTCCAGAAGCTTGGCCAGAAGCGCTGTGTAGATCGCATCTTTTGAGCGGAAATAATAAAGCAAGTTCGGCTTGGACAGCCCAGCAGCATCCGCCACCTGATCCAAGGTCGATCCCCTAAATCCGAACTGGGAAAACACGGCGAGCCCTGCGTCCATAATGGCCGCCTGGTTTTTCTTTTGGATGCGGGTATCTGACTTGGCCATTCGGATGACTTTGCCTTTTGAACAGGGTTTAGGCACATCGCCCGAAGTTATTGCAATGTTTAGTTGCACGGTGCCCAAAGGTTAAGCAAAATCCTTGACTGGTCATAGCCCTCTGTTAGCCTGCCTTTGACCAGTTGGTCAAATTATTGCCAGCAGCCATCGGGGGATCGCAATGCCAGCATTCGGAGAGAACCTACGCATCAATGGCACCCGTCTTTGGGATAGCCTGATGGAGATGGCCAAGATCGGCCCTGGTATTGCGGGTGGCAACAATCGCCAGACACTGACGGATGAAGACAGCGAAGGCCGTTATCTGTTCCAGAAATGGTGTGACGAAGCGGGCTGCACCATGGGTGTGGACGAGATCGGCAATATGTTCGCGCGGCGCGAAGGGGCTGACCCTGATGCCCTGCCCGTCTACGTTGGATCGCACCTCGATACGCAGCCCACCGGTGGCAAATATGATGGGGTTTTGGGCGTTCTTGGCGGGCTTGAAATTATCCGCACAATGAATGACCTCGACATCAAGACAAAACACCCGATTGTTGTGACAAACTGGACCAACGAAGAAGGCACGCGATTTGCCCCTGCGATGCTGGCCTCTGGTGTGTTCGCGGGCAAACATGACCTAGACTGGGCACGGGATCGCACGGATGCCAACGGCAAGAAATTCGGTGATGAGCTTGAGCGGATCGGCTGGAAAGGCCCTGAAAAGGTCGGAAACCGCAAAATGCACGCGTTCTTTGAATTGCACATCGAACAAGGGCCAATCCTGGAGGCGGAAGGCCGAGACATTGGCGTTGTGACCCACGGCCAAGGATTGCGTTGGATCGAATGCACGGTGACGGGCAAGGAAAGCCATACGGGATCAACACCCATGCACATGCGCAAAAACGCAGGGCGCGGTTTGGCATTGGTGACGGAATTGGTGCATGAAATTGCGATGGCCAATCAACCCAATGCCGTTGGCGCGATTGGACATATCGATGTTTACCCCAATTCGCGCAATGTGATCCCGGGTAAGGTGGTGTTCACGGTCGATATGCGTACGCACCTGCTGGACAAGCTCAACGCGATGGTCGCAGAATTTCAGAGCCGCGCGCCAAAGCTTTGCGAAGACATCGGCGTTGAATTCAGTTGTGAAATCGTCGGCCAATTCGACCCGCCCGCATTCAACGAAGACTGCGTTGGGGCTGTGCGTGCCGCCGCCGAACGGCTGGGCTATTCCCATATGGATATCATTTCCGGCGCGGGCCACGACGCGTGTTGGATCAACGATCTATACCCGACCGCAATGGTCATGTGCCCCTGTGTGGATGGATTGTCCCACCACGAAGCAGAAGAGATTTCACCCGAATGGGCGACCGCGGGCACGGACGTGTTAATGCACGCGGTTCTGGAAACGGCGGAGATTGTAAGTTGATGGGATCAATGCCCCAAAAAGATCGATCAAAATGACAGATCCTGCCCCGCCACCTGATGAACGAAGAAAGGCAAGCGGCCTTGAAAAAGCGTTCAGTGTTTTCGTTTGGCTTTTCGTGGGTGGGGTTGCTCTTGTTACGGTGTTCTACATTGTCCTTTTTGTCATGTGGGGCATGTCGACTTGAATAATCTGAATGAATAGAGGGACCTAGCCATGACCAAAGTCATAAAGAACGGCACCATCGTCACCGCAGACCTGACCTACAAGGCGGACGTGTTGATTGAGGATGGGGTGATCACACAGATCGGGCCGAACCTTAAGGGCGATGAGGAACTGGATGCGACGGGCTGTTATGTCATGCCCGGCGGGATCGATCCGCATACGCATTTGGAAATGCCGTTCATGGGGACGTATTCGTCTGACGATTTTGAATCCGGCACGCGGGCAGCTTTGGCTGGTGGCACGACGATGGTGGTTGATTTTGCACTGCCGTCGCCCGGTCAAGGCCTGCATGACGCGCTGCAGATGTGGGACAACAAATCGACCCGCGCGAACTGCGATTATTCGTTCCACATGGCCGTAACATGGTGGGGCGAACAGGTTTTTGATGAAATGGAATCCGTGATCAAGGATCGCGGCATCAACACGTTCAAACACTTCCTCGCCTATAAGGGCGCGCTGATGGTTAATGACGATGAGCTTTATGCGTCGTTTAACCGTTTGTCCGAACTGGGTGGCATTGCCATGGTGCATGCCGAAAACGGTGATGTGGTAGCCGAATTGTCCGCCAAACTGCTGGCCGAGGGCAACACCGGCCCCGAGGCACACGCCTATTCGCGCCCTCCCCAGGTCGAGGGGGAGGCCACCAACCGCGCCATCATGATCGCCGACATGGCGGGCGTTCCATTGTATGTCGTTCACACATCCTGCGAAGAATCCCACGAGGCGATCCGCCGTGCCCGCCAGCAAGGCAAGCGCGTCTGGGGAGAACCGTTGATCCAGCATCTGACATTGGACGAGAGCGAGTATTTCAACAAAGATTGGGACCACGCCGCACGCCGCGTGATGTCACCGCCTTTCCGCAACAAACAACATCAAGACAGCCTTTGGGCAGGTTTGCAAAGCGGCAGCTTGTCGGTTGTGGCAACTGACCACTGCGCGTTCACAACGGAACAAAAACGCACTGGCATCGATGACTTTACCAAGATTCCAAACGGCACCGGCGGGCTAGAGGATCGCATGCCGATGCTGTGGACCCACGGCGTTGCCACGGGCCGTTTGACGATGAATGAATTTGTTGCGGTCACGTCGACCAACATCGCTAAAATCCTGAATTGTTACCCCAAGAAAGGCGCTGTTCTGGTCGGCGCGGATGCGGACATCGTCGTTTGGGATCCGGAAAAGGCAAAGACAATCACGGCAGGTGCGCAGCAATCTGCGATTGATTACAATGTGTTCGAAGGCCAGCAGGTCAAAGGTCTGCCGCGCTTTACGCTCACACGCGGCAACGTCGCTGTGCATGACGGTGAAATCCGCACGCAGGAAGGCCACGGGAAGTTCGTGAAACGAGAGGGCAATGGCGTGACCAACAGGGCACTGTCGTCATGGAAAGAATTGACCGCGCCGCGCCCTGTACAGCGATCCGGCATTCCGGCGTCGGGGGTTTAATGCGACAAATAATTGCTGCCGTGGCCCTAACGATATTGCCATTGGTTGCGGGCGCGCAGGCCTTGGGCAACGCCGCAGGATGTGATCGCGTGGCGGGCCGAGAGGAGTCGTCGGACAACCTTTTCGTCCTGTGGCCCAACCAGATCGAACGATGGGAGAGCCGTTGCGAGATCGTGCAGATCGACGGTGATTTGAACCTGCGATCTTTGATCACCGCGTCCTGTAGCGGCGAAGGCGACACATGGGAACAGGTCTATGGCATGACGCCTGTAGGCGGCGACGTGTTCACGATTTGGCCTGTTGAAAGCCCCGAACTTATAACCGAATTGCGACTGTGTGAATGACAACTGATCCTGTAATTACGGCACGAAACCTCGATCTGACGTTTCAGACAAACGATGGGCCCGTTCATGCGCTCAAAGATGTCAGCCTTGAAATCAACAAGGGTGATTTCGTTTCGTTCATCGGGCCGTCCGGCTGCGGCAAGACGACGTTCTTGCGCTGCATTGCAGGGCTGGAAACACCAACAGCGGGTGAAATTACGGTCAACGGCATGACGCCGGATGAGGCCCGGCGCGCGCGGGCGTATGGCTATGTTTTTCAAGCGGCGGGGCTTTATCCGTGGCGCACGATTGGTGGTAACATTCGCCTGCCGCTGGAAATTATGGGGTTTTCAAAGGCGGAGCAGGCGCAGCGTGTTGATCGGGTTTTGGAACTTGTTGACCTCAACGGGTTCGAGCGGAAATTCCCGTGGCAATTGTCCGGCGGCATGCAGCAACGCGCATCAATTGCGCGCGCGCTGGCGTTTGATGCAGACATCTTGCTGATGGATGAACCGTTCGGTGCCTTGGATGAAATCGTGCGCGATCACCTTAATGAACAGCTGTTGAAGCTATGGGCGAGAACGGAAAAAACCATCGGGTTCGTGACCCACTCCATCCCCGAGGCCGTCTATTTGTCCACCAAGATCGTCGTGATGTCACCGCGGCCGGGGCGGATTTCTGATGTCATTGAAAGCCCCCTGACAAAGGACCGTCCGCTCGACATTCGCGACAGTGCGGAATTCATAGAAATCGCGCATCGCGTTCGTGACGGACTGCGTGCGGGGCATGTAGATGACTAGCCTCAGAGGGATCATACCAGCCGCAACGGTCGTCGGATTTATCCTCGCGTTCTGGACGCTGGCGGTGATTCCGATGAATGCGCATCTGGCGGCGGATATGGCGGCACGGGGCGATATTGTTGTCACTCCAGTAGCGCCACGTGATCGACAAGACCTATCCGGTATCACCTTAGCCGCAAAAAACCCCGCCGTGATTGCGATGACCTATACACTGGATCGCCCGCGCCTTCCGTCACCCCATCAAGTCGCCGCCGAGATGTATGACACGATCTTCACCAAGGCCCCGACATCGCGGCGGTCTTTGGTCTATCACGCGTGGGTGACCCTTTCTGCGACGTTGCTCGGCTTTGTCATCGGCACGACGCTGGGCGTGCTGCTCGCGGTGGGGATCGTTTACAATCGCACGATGGACAAATCGGTGATGCCTTGGGCCATCACATCGCAGACCATTCCGATCCTCGCGCTTGCCCCCATGATTATCGTCATGCTGGGGTCTATCGGCATCCAGGGATTGCTGCCCAAATCAGTGATCTCTGCCTATTTGTCGTTTTTTCCCGTCGTTGTTGGTATGGTGAAGGGGCTGCGGTCGCCAGACGCCATGCAACTTGACCTGCTGCGCACGTACAACGCGAACCGCCCTCAAGGGTTCTGGAAATTGCGACTGCCTGCTTCGATGCCCTACCTTTTCGCATCCTTGAAAATCGGAATTTCTGCGGCATTGGTGGGGGCGATTGTCGGCGAACTTCCCACTGGGGCGCGGGCCGGATTTGGGGCGCGGATGCTCGTGGGCGATCAGTACGGGCAACCTATGGTCACTTGGGCTGCCCTGTTTGGCGCGGCGATCACTGCCGCGCTTTTGGTGGGCATCCTCAGTATGATTGAACGCCGCGCCCTGCGGCGGATGGGCATGGGGGGGGCAGCGTGATGGCCTTTGTCTATGCTGGCCTGATTTGGGCATTAGGGTGGTTCATCAACGCCCGCCTCGCCAACAGCCCCGTATCTGACACGCGGTTGGTCAGCTTGCTGATACCCGCACTGTTTGGTGTGACGATCATTGCCATGTGGGAAGTTCTGGTGACCATGTTGGGCGTAAGTCCCATTATTCTTCCCCCCCCGTCCATGATCGCCGCGCGATTTGTCACGGAAATCCCGATCCTTTGGGCGGACTTCGAACAGACAATCCTGAAAGGCGCGATGACGGGCTATGTTGTGGGCATGATCGCCGCGTTTGCCATCGCCATCCTCGCGGACCGCAGCCCGTTCTTAACTAAAGGCATTTTGCCTGTAGGCGCATTTATGGCCGCCCTTCCCATTGTCGGAACGGCCCCGATTTTCGTGAAATGGCTGGGCAGTGATTGGCAATCAAAGGCCGCGGTCGTTGGCGTTATGGTGTTCTTCCCGATCCTTGTGAACACCGTTGCAGGACTGAAAGACACGTCAGCCATGCAGCGCGATTTGATGCGCACCTATGGCGCAGGTTACTGGCCGACATTGTTCAAATTGCGCCTGCCCGCCGCGCTGCCGTTTATCTTTAACGGCTTAAAGATCGCGACAACGCTCGCCTTGATTGGCGCCATTGTTGCTGAATTTTTCGGCTCTCCGACCGTCGGGATGGGGTTTCGCATTTCTACATCGGTCGGCCAACTTGCGCTTGATATGGTCTGGGCTGAAATTGTGGTCGCCGCCCTCGCGGGGTCCGCGTTTTATGGGGCCATGGCATTTTTGGAAAAACGGGTGACATTCTGGCACCCGTCACAACGATAGACTTCGGCACACCGAAGCAGAATTGAAACTGACTTAGGAGGTCAACATGAAGACGATAATGACAGCAGCGGCAATCGCCGCCGGAATGGGCGGCACAGCATATGCGGATGGCCATGCCAATGATGTAACGTTGCAGCTGCAATGGGTCACACAAGCACAGTTCGCTGGCTATTACGTAGCATTGGACAAAGGGTTCTATGAGGAAGAAGGCCTAGAGGTCACTATTCTTCCCGGTGGTCCCGACATTGCCCCGCCACAGGTTCTTGCAGGCGGTGGCGCGGACATCATGCTGAACTGGATGCCATCTGCGCTTGCAGCCCGTGAAAAAGGCCTTCCGGTTGTGAACATCGCGCAGCCGTTCACAAGCTCGGGGCTGATGCTGACGTGCTGGAAAGACACAGGCATCGAAACAGTCGAGGATTTCCGCGGCAAAACCATCGGTGTTTGGTTCTTTGGCAATGAATACCCCTTCCTGAGCTGGATGTCCCAGGTTGGTATCGGAACGGACGGAGGCGACGATGGCGTCACGGTTCTTAAGCAGGGTTTCAATGTCGATCCACTGCTGAACCGCGAAGCTGACTGCATTTCCACAATGACCTACAACGAGTACGGTCAGGTGATTGATGCAGGTGTCGATCCCGACGAACTGATCACGTTCAAATACGAAGATCAGGGCGTTGCGACGTTGGAAGACGGCATTTACGCGCTTGAAGAAAACCTCGAAGATCCGGTGTTCGTGGATAAAATGGTCCGCTTTGTGCGCGCCTCCATGCGCGGCTGGCGCTACGCAGAAGAGAACGTGGACGAAGCAGCGGCGATCATCATGGAAAACGATGAGACCGGCGCGCAGTCTGAAGCCGCACAGGCCCGCATGATGGGTGAAATCGCCAAGCTGACAGCAGGTGGCACAGGTGCATTGGACATTGATGCCTATCAGCGCACCGTCGACACGTTGCTGGCAGGTGGGTCTGATCCCGTGATCTCAATGGCACCTGAAGGCGCCTACACGACGGTTATAACCGACGAAGCGCTGAACTAAACCACGCCATTAGAAATGAAAAAGGGCCGGAGCGGTGATGCTCCGGCCCTTTTTGTTTGTTTGGTAACGCAGGCCTTAGCCTTTGCCTTTCCAAGGCACCAAGGACCGTTCGGCCCAGCGCATCAGCATGTCGATGCCAAAGCCCACAAGGCCAATGATAATCACGCCCAGAAGGATGATATCAGTGTTCTGGAACTTGGACGCTGTGGTGATCATCTTACCGATACCTTCTTCGGCAGCGACCAGTTCAGCCGCGACAACCGTGCCCCAGCAAACCCCCATCGCGACCCGCGCACCGGTGAAGATTTCCGGCAGGGAGTTCGGGATGATGACGTAGCGCAGGATTTGCCAGCGCGATGCACCCAGTGAATAGGCCGCGTGGACCTTTGTGATGCGCACGCCGGACACACCAGACCGCGCCGCAATGGCCATGATCCACAATGCCGCAAGGAACAGCAGGAAGATTTTGCCAACTTCGCCGATACCAAACCAGATGATCACAAGCGGGATCAGGGCAAGTGGCGGCACGGGGCGCATGAATTCCACGATCGGATCAAACCAGCCACGGAACCAGTTGGACAGGCCCATGGCATAGCCAAGCGGAATACCGATGGCCGCACCCAACATGAAACCGACGATCACGCGGAACAACGAAAACCCGAGGTGCACGGTCAGATAGACGTTCTGATAGCCGTACTTGGCGATCTCGATAAAGCGGTTCCAAACGACTTCGGGGGCCGGCAAATAAAGCGGCTGCATCTGCATCCCTTGATCCGGCACCACATTGATGGATCCGCGGTCAGTAATTGTAACTTGGGCAAAATCCAGATCGAACGAGGGCGCGGGGCCTGCGTCGTCTGTGCCAAACGCAAAGTCGAATTCTTGACCGTTGATCGCCACAACGCGCGCACCGTTCTCGCGGCGGCTGACGTCATCGTTGCTGTCCCACAATACGTTTTCGCTGCGATAGACACCGATTTCGACACCATCGTTTTTGGCGATCCCGTCACCTTCATCGAAAACCATCTCGGATTCGGCGACACCTGCCCCAACGACACGCACGAAAATTTCTGCGTCGTCACGGTTTCCGGCGTCATCTTCGACGGTATAGGTGAAGCTTTCTTCGCCCGTATAGGGGGCTGGTAAATGCAAGAAGCCCGGTAAAAGAGCCGATCCGGTAAAGCTGCCCCAGATCACAAAGATCAAAATGATCGACAGGACTGATGCGGGGAAATCAGACCGCACGGCGCTTTCATCGCCAAACGTCACAGTCTTAAGGGACGTGTAATCGCGCGTCGGGGTCAGCATCGATTTGATCGCGCGATAGATGAACATGCACGCCAGAATAACGATCACATAAAACGCAATCGAAGGCAGGGCGCTGGCCGCACTGGCCATGACCGTCTTGGTTTCGCTCCACAGTTCTGCGCCCAAGGTGCCGAACTGATAGCTGAAGGTGTCCCAGCCGCTTGCGATTTCACACCCTGCGGGCAGCGCGAAGGTGTCCCCAACGATCTGACCGTCAGGAACATTTCCTGCGCGCAGCTCGGTTACGACTTCGCCGAGGCGCTCGCGGGTACAGACGAGGTTTACTGTATCGGCCATGCTATTCGTCCTCCCCTGCGGTGCCCATAATCTCTTCTTCCATATCCCAGATCATGTTCAGGATTTCCTCACGGGTGGGGGCGTAGTCTGGGTGCTTTTTGACTTCACGCAAATCCGCACCAACGCCCATATCCGCAAACGGAAGGCGGTATTCTTTGTGGATACGGCCGGGACGCGGGGCCATTACGATCAGGCGTTCGCCCAACAGCAGCGCCTCTTCGACGGAGTGGGTGATCAGGATGATCGTCTTGCCCGTCTCTTTCCACAGCTTCAGCACAAGGCTTTGCATCTTTTCACGGGTCAACGCATCCAGCGCGCCCAGCGGTTCGTCCATCAAAATAACGTCCGGGTCATTGGCAAGGCAGCGGGCCAAGGCCACACGCTGCTGCATCCCGCCGGACAGTTCATAGACCATCTTTTCTTTGAAATCTTGCAGGCCGACGATTTCCAAAAGGTGATCGACGTTGCCCATGTAGTCGGCTTTTTTTTTACCGGCCATGCGAGGGCCAAAGCTGACGTTGTCGCGCACAGACATCCATTCAAACAATGCACCGGCCTGAAACACCATGCCGCGTTCTGCATCGGGTCCGTTGATTTCGTGACCGTTCAGGACCAATTTGCCATCGGTTTGGGCCAAGAAACCTGCGACGATATTCAACAAGGTTGTTTTGCCACAGCCAGATGGGCCAAGCACGCTAAGAAGCTCACCCGCCTTCAGATCAAGGGAAACTCCCTCAAGCGCTTGAACGTGCCCACCATTGGGTAATTCAAAGCGCATCGATAAATTTTCGATGGATAGTCCTGTCATGGGGGCTCCCTGGCGCGTGTCGCGCGATTTTATTTGGTGGGGTGGCTACCCACACTGTCGTGATAGAAAACAGGGGCCCGGTACGCACGCGCACCGGGCCCCTGCCGTTTAGGTCTTACATGTCGTTGGCGGATGCCAATGGACCTGTGTTGATTGCACCCTCATAGGAATCCAGTGCGCCATCGATGGAGCCTGCTTCAACGAAGACGTCTGCAACACCGGACAAGAAGGACGGCGCCGCAGCACCGAGCCATGCATCGCCAAGCTGCTCATCAACAGATGGGAACACGAATGTTGCCAAAGTCTGGGCAGTTGCCTCGACGTCCATACCCGCATCTTGCGCGATGATTGGCAGCATTTCGTCCATCATGTCGCCAGCGTTCCACTGTGCGTTTGCTTCTGCTGTGACAGCGAGAAACTTTGCGACTGTTTCTTCGTTCTCAGCAACCCAAGCTGTTGGTGCTGATGTTACGTCGAATACCAGGATGCCGAGTTCTGTCTTCTCGTCACCGGACAGCAATGTGTTGCCGTGCTCGAGTGCGCGACGCAGCGAACCGCCCCAGCCACACATCATGTCGATGGAACCCTGTGCGATCGCAGCAGCGGAATCCGGTGGTGACATGTCGACAACTTCCAAAGACGCAACGTCTACGCCGAAGTGGTCCATCTGGCGCAAGAAGCCATAGTGGGCCGCTGTGCCGAGTGGAACCGCAACGCGCGAACCGGCCAAGTCAGCTGCGGATTCTGCAGTGATTTCGAGGTCGGAGCGTACAACGCAGTTGTCGTTGTCAGCGTAAGACACAGCAACGTCGAGCATCTGAAGGTCCTGACCAGCGGATGTTGCGACTACGAAAGGTGGAACGCCCTGAGATACGGACAATTGAACATCGCCGGATGCCATTGCAGCGGACATCGCAGTACCGGTGTCGAAGGACACCCAGTTGATTTCCATGCCGAGCGCTTCTTCGTAGGTGCCGTTCACTTTTGCGAACTGGAATGGCATTGGCCACTCGAGGAAGTAACCGACTGTGATGGCATGGCCGTCAGCCATGGCAGCAGTTGAGCCGGAAAGTGCAGCGACTGCGCCAAGTACAATGGCGCCTGTTGTTTTTTTGATCATCATGATCCCCTGTTAGTGGTATGTTGCCCGAAACGAAGTCGAACAACTTTATTGAGTTTCAGCAGTTGAAACCTTGCTTTTCGCGTCGTTAGCCTAGGTAGCGATAGGACGCGACGTCAAATCATTTCTCGGGACTGGCCCTATGGCAACAGCTAACTTGGCTATACGTCTTGATTGAATCCAAAAAGATGATCAACCCTAAGGGGCAAAATCGGGCATTCAGCCGTCTTTTTGGTCCGAAAGAAGAATAAATCTGCAAATCACCCCATAATCTCCTGCTCAGTCGGTCTGATTGAACGCCTTTTCAGAAAACCAAAACACGTCGCGTATGGTATTGGCGGGCCCTTGGGGCACATACTGGGAATGCAACGCCGCTACCCGCAACGCCGCAGCCCTATACATCACGCCCGCAAAGGGTTAGCAGCGCGCTTTAGGCCCACAATGGCCTTTGCAAACCTGTAAGGAACGGCCCGTGAAAAAGACTCTGGCAGATGCGCTCAGCGCAAAGGGATATGACACACTGACGGCCGTTCAAGAGGCATGTTTGAACCCTGAGGTTGAGGGCCGCGACCTTTTGGTGTCCGCGCAAACAGGATCAGGAAAAACGATTGGCTTCGGCCTCGCGATTGCGCCGCAGATTTTGGGCGACGGTGACCGGTTTGATCGCGCTGATGCGCCGCTTGCGTTGGTGATCGCACCGACCCGCGAATTGGCAATGCAGGTGAAACGCGAACTCGATTGGCTGTATAAAGCCGCAGGTGCGGTTGTTGTGTCCACGGTAGGCGGTATGGATATGCGCGATGAACGCCGCGCGTTGGAACGTGGCAGCCATATCGTTGTCGCCACACCAGGCCGATTGCGTGACCACGTCATGCGCAAATCCATCGACATGGATAGCCTGAAGGCTGTCGTGTTGGACGAAGCCGACGAAATGCTCGACCTCGGGTTTCGCGAAGATCTTGAATTCATCCTCGATAGCGCGCCAGAAGACCGTCAGACTTTGTTGTTTTCAGCGACGGTGCCTGCATCCATCGCCAAGCTCGCGAAGTCCTACCAAAAAGACGCAATGCGGATTGAGACTGTCAGCGCGACGTCACAGCACGCCGACATTGAATACCGTGCCTTGCGGGTGTCTGCCCGCGATGGTGAAAATGCGATCATGAACGTGCTACGCTACTACGAAGCGCCGAATGCCATCGTATTTTGTAACACCCGCGCCACTGTGAACCGCCTGACGACCCGCTTGTCAAACCGCGGATTATCGGTTGTGGCGCTGTCTGGTGAACTGTCCCAGTCCGAACGCACCCACGCCCTGCAGGCAATGCGCGATGGCCGTGCCCGGGTTTGTGTGGCGACAGATGTGGCTGCGCGCGGGATTGACCTTCCGAACCTTGAACTTGTGATCCACGCAGAATTGCCAACGAACCAAGACACCTTGTTGCACCGGTCTGGCCGCACGGGCCGCGCGGGGCGCAAAGGTGTGTCCGCAATGATCGTGCCGCCAGCGTCCCGCCGCAAAGCAGAACGCCTGTTGGGGTGGGCCAAACTTACGGCAACCTGGGCGGATGCGCCGGGTGCTGACGAAGTCTTAGCCAAAGACGAAGAACGCATGTTGGGAAATCCATCCTGGCTTGAACCCGTCGCCGACGGTGAACGTGAAACAGTTGAAAAACTGACCAAGGCTTTCACCGCCGAACAAATCGCCGCGTCTTACCTGCGTCTGTACCGCGAACGTAACACAGCGCCAGAGGATTTGGCCGATGTTGGTGCAGCCCCTGCCCCGCGTGCGGCGTTTGGGGCCAGCGTGTGGTTTTCGCTGGCAGGGGGGCGCGCAACGGGCGCTGACCCGCGCCGCCTGCTGCCGATGCTGTGCAAAATGGGCAACATCACCAAGGACGACATTGGTGCGATCCGTATCCAGCCAAAGGAATCCATGTTCGAAATCCGCGATACTGCGGTTGACGGTTTTCTAAAGGCCGTTGGATCAGCGATGACCATGGAAGACGGCGCAATTCTGATGCGTCTGAACGGAAAACCCAAACTGGACCCACAGCCACGCCGCGAAAGCCACGGTGGCAAACCCGGCGGCAAGCGCGAACCAAAAAAATGGGACAAACCACGTGATGATGCGGATGCGCCCGCGTCCAAACCCGAAGGCAAAAGCTGGGGCAAACCCCGTACGGCACCCACAGACGCCAAACCAAAATCCAAGGGAACAACAGCACCCGTGGATTGGAACGACGCACCAGAAGAGCGCCGCAAGAAGCCAAAAGGTGGGGCGAAACCTTCATTTGGCGGCAAGCCCAAAGGTGGTCCAGCCAAAGATCACGATGGTGCGGTCAGCACACCAAAGAAGCACCGAAAATCCGGTGATGGCCATCCTGCCAGCAAACGCATGGACGGCCCGCCAAGAGGAAAACCGAAAAGCAAGCCACCCGCCGGAACATCGCCAGCAGGTAAGCCATCCAGTAAGAAAAACCGTGCGCGTCAGGCCGCCGTCAAAGCGGCTTCGAAAGCTGGCGGAAATACCCCGCCCAAGCGCAAGGGCTAATCGGGTCTAGGTGATCACATCGGGCGTTGTGCGCCCGATGGTGTCTTGCATCGCGCAGATCGCCTGTGCCGCATCACGCACTTGGGCCAGCGCGTCTTGGGTGTCTTGCGTCACATCACCACCTAGACCGGAGAATTGTTCAAGATAAAGCCGCAAGGTCGCGCCTTGTGTCCCCGTACCTGACAGGCGGAACACAGCACGGGCACCGCCCTCAAATGCAATCCGAACGCCTTGGTTTTTGCTGACTGATCCATCAACCGGGTCATGGTATGAAAACTCATCCGCCGACGCGACGGTCAATGCGCCGTGGGATTGCCCCGCCAATTCGGACAACTTGGCGCGCAAACCACCCATCAGGGCATCCGCCTGTTCTGTCGGCACGTCTTCGTAATCGAAACGGGAATAGTAATCACGCCCGTAAGTCTGCCAATGATCCTGCACAACATCCGCAACAGATTGCTTGCGCACCGCCAGAATGTTCAGCCACAGCAGAACCGCCCAAAGCCCGTCTTTTTCGCGAACGTGGTCAGACCCTGTTCCCGCGCTTTCTTCGCCGCAAATCGTGACCTTTCCGGCGTCGAGCAAATTCCCGAAAAACTTCCAGCCGGTCGGCGTTTCATACGACCCGATGCCGAGCTTTTCTGCCACCCGGTCGCTTGCTGCACTTGTTGGCATAGACCGCGCGATGCCGGCCAAACCGCCGGAATACGCAGGCGCGAGGTGGGCATTTGCGGCCAGAATAGCAAGGCTGTCAGACGGTGTGACATAGGCCCCGCGCCCGACAATCATGTTGCGATCCCCATCACCGTCAGAGGCCGCCCCGATATCAGGCGCATGATCCGACATCATCAAATCCATGAGGGATTTTGCCCAAATCGGGTTAGGGTCCGGGTGGCCATTGCCGAAATCTTCAAGCGGGGTGCCGTTGACGACAGTGCCTTTCGCCGCACCCAAGGTGCCTTCGATAATCGCGGTCGCGTAGGGGCCTGTCACCGCATGCATGGCGTCAAACTGCATCGTAAATCCGCCCTGAAACAATGCGCGAATGGCGTTGAAATCGAACAGCGTTTCCATCAGCCCTTCGTAATCTGTCACGGGATCGACGATCTGCACTTTCATGTCGCCCAAATGCGCGGTGCCAATACTGGCGAGGTCAATGTCTTGTGCATCAACCGTTCTATATTCGGTTATGGATTTCGTCGCCTCAAACATCTTCGCGGTCAGGTTTTCCGGCGCGGGGCCACCGTTTTCGGCGTTGAACTTCACCCCGAAATCTTCGTCGATCCCGCCGGGATTGTGGCTTGCGGATAGGATAAACCCGCCGTCAGTCTTGTTAAGGCGGATAAGGTGCGATGCTGCCGGGGTCGACAGGATGCCATTTTGGCCGACGATCACTTCGCTTGCGCCATTTCCAGCAGCCATCTTCAGAATTGTCTGGATGGCTTGTTTGTTAAAGTAGCGCCCGTCACCGCCGACAACAAACCGCTTCCCCTGCCCACCGCCAATGGCGTCAAACGTCGCTTGAATGAAATTTTCAAGATACCCGGGCGTCATGAAAACACGCGTCTTTTTACGCAGGCCGGACGTGCCAGGCATCTGGCCATCAATCGGGGTCGTCGGAATGATCTTGAGGGTCATGTGTCTACCTTTCGGGGTGTTGCGCCGCGCCCGGCAGCATTCATCATTTGCGATGTTGCGATCAAACGGGCGTCCCCGCCAAGGTTTTCAAGCGTCACATCATATTTACGCCGCCAATTCGGATGCTGGTCAATCGTACCAGGTAAGTTCTGCGCCTCGACCTCACCCAAGATATCGTCAAGCTGGACGGCCACAAGATCGGCCGAAGACGACGCAAGGCGATTGTGGATGTCTGATCTGAAATCTGCCCCATCGCTGAGGGACGCGACTTCGCCCTTGCGATCGTCGTGCATGCGCTGCGCGGCGTGTTCATCAACCCAAGACAGTTTTTCCCACCAATCGATGTCGCGCCCGATCTCGTACCCTTTGACAGTCGGCGTGTCGTGCGTGGCGAAACATGACAGCACTTGGGATGGCAGGTGCTGTGGGTCGCGAAACGCACCGTGATCGTCTTTTTCATATTGCAGCACGGAATAGCCGTAAAACCCGTGATCGCGCATCATGTCGCGAAAACCATCCGGCACAAGGCCGAGGTCTTCACCAATCACGGCGCATGAATGTCGCTCTGCTTCGATCTTGATAACGGCCAAGAGGCTTTCGAAAGGCTGGCGAATATAAGCGCCTGCGCTGCCATCATCCGGAATCCAGAAGCTGCGGTTCAGACCAAGAACATGATCGATCCTGATGATGCCCGCATGACGCATGGTTTGCGCCAGGATACGGCGCAGGGGCGCATAGCGAAGGGCCGTGAGTTTGCGCGGCGCAAAGGCGGCAAGATCCCAATTTTGGCCTTCGGGACTAAGGTGATCAGGCGGGGCGCCGATGGACACCCCCGTCGCAACCGCATCTTGTTCACACCAGCTTTCGGCGCCATCACGCCGCGATCCGACAGCAAGATCAAGGTAAAGACCGAGAGACATATCGGCCGCCTTGGCGCGGCCTTGCGCCTGCGCCAATTGTGTCGCGGCGACCCATTGCAGCCACATGTGAAATTCGATGCGCGTTTTCTTCGGGCTCGTCGGCTTATCGGGCCACGCGCGCCAATCGGTGCCGTGCAGCTCGCTCAGGGCTTCGAATTTGGCAAAGTTGGCAAGATCGGGGCCACCGTCTGTTCTGAATTTCGCGAATGCAGATTTTGCAGCGTTGTCACCCGACGTCTTGAAGGTTTTGAACAGCGTTTCAAGCGCGGTGCTATGTGCATCTTTGTGGGCTTGATATTGGACTGTATCGGCGCTGCATGTTTGCGCAAATTCGGTTAGGTCTGGCGCCACGTCCAAACCCGGCACATGATCAAGCGCGATGTAGGTCGTGTTCAAAAACCCGCGGTGGGACGGGGAATAGGGGCTTATTGCCGCGCGGTCGCAGTAGCCCATCGTATGGAGTGGATTTACGCCGATGAACCCGGCGCCTTGTTTGGCAAAAACTTCTCCCAGTTGGGCGAGGTCTTCAAAATCACCTAGCCCGGTATTCCGGCCAGATCGTACCCCATAAAGCGCGATGGTCGTGCCCCATAGCGTGTCCCGCCCTGTCAGTGTCGCGATGTCTGGCAGGCGGCGCGGGGCGGCCAAGACAGTGATAATCTCCGTGCGGCCCGACGCGCTGGCGGTCAGCGTGTAGATGCCCGATGCCAGCGGTGGGATCGTGATGTAATCGCGTGGCTCGCCGGACACGATGATTTCATCGCTGCCATCAAGGCGAATATCCCACTCTGCGCCCAGTCCGAATTCTTGCGGCGTTTCGACACCGCTTTCGACGATGACTTCTTGGGGGAACCAACGGTCGTCAACCTCATGACGCAGCGCGTGTAGCGACGCGCGAATGGCATCATCATTTGAAACATCAATCCCGTTGGCCGCCAAAAGCGCGCGTTGGGTTTCTGGCGAAGTGACCCTTTCACCGCCATTCAACCCATAAAAACTAGGGAGGATTCCGCAAAGATCGGCAAGGGCCGAAAGGTCGTGGTTAACACTCATTCGCCATCTTCCCGTTGAAGACCAAACGCGACAACAGATTCACCGGCGATGGTTACGAACGCGCCAGAAAAATCGCCCGATGGCCGATCCGTATCAATTTCACGGACCCAACGATGACCTGAGGGCGCTTTGGGGACAACCACATCAGCAACCTCGACGTCGCGATTGAAGACGATGAAAACCGCGTCGTCACATGGATCATATTCAGGCGCATCGGCAGAACAGCGCAGGGTCAAACACAGGTTCGCAAGCCCCGGATCACGCCATCCGAGGGGCTCGCCATTGAAATCAGTCCATTCCACATCCGGCAGGCCATCATCCGGCCGCGCGCCACCATGCAGGAACCGTTGCTGGCGCACGCTGACGTGGGTTTTACGAAACGCAGACAGCCGCGCCACAAAAGCGGTCAGATCTTGGTCGGCATGATCCCAGTTAAGCCAACCAATATCGTTGTCTTGGCAATAGGCATTGTTGTTACCTTGCTGCGAATTGGCAAATTCATCCCCCGCCAAAAGCATCGGAGTGCCTTGCGACAAAAACAATGTCGCCAACATGTTGCGTTGTCGTTTTGACCGTATGGCATTGATTGTTGGATCGTCGGTGTAACCTTCGACGCCACAATTATCGCTGTAATTTGAATGATGCCCGTCGCGGTTGTTTTCTGTGTTGGCCTCATTGTGGCGCTTTGAAAACCGGGTCGTGTCGGCAAGGGTGAACCCGTCATGGGACGCAATGAAATTCACCGAAGCGTCGCTGCGCCGCCCGCTGTGTTCAAATTTATCCGCTGATCCCAAAAGGCGCGCACCAAGTTCTTGGGCGCTGTGTGCATCGCCGCGCCAGTAGCGCCGCACGGTGTCGCGGTAGCTGTCATTCCATTCCGAGAATTCAGGTGGGAACCCGCCCAGACGATAGCCCCCCGGACCGATGTCCCAAGGTTCAGCGATCATGCGGACCTTGGACAAGACCGGATCTTGGCGCAGGGCATCAAAGAACCCACCTTTGGGATCAAACCCATGATCTTCGCGCCCCATCGTTGTGGCCAAATCAAACCGGAACCCGTCAACGCCCATGTCCTCAACCCAGAACCGCAGGCTGTCCATGACCATGCGCAACACGGCCGGATGGGCAACATTCAAGGTGTTTCCGCACCCTGTATCATTGACGTAGTAGCGTGATTGCCCTGCCGTGAGGCGGTAGTAGGACGCATTGTCGAGCCCTCGAAAGCTCAGCGTTGGACCGCGCTGATCGCCTTCGGCTGTATGGTTGTAAACAACATCGAGGATGACCTCGATTCCTGCGGTGTGGAACCGATCCACCATATCGCGAAACCCGCGCAAGCCGCCTGGCCCAAAATAGCGCGGTTCGGGGGCGAAGAACCCGATGGAATTGTAACCCCAGTAATTTCGCAAACCGCGTTCGACCAAGAATTTATCATCAACAAAACTATGCACCGGCAACAGTTCAATCGCCTGCACCCCGATGTTGTGCAAGTGGTCGATCATAACATCAGACGCGAGCCCCTCGTACGTGCCACGCAGGGTTTCCGGAACGCCATCCAGTGCCATCGTTGCACCTTTTGGGTGGGCTTCGTAGATCAGATCAAGGTCAGATTTTGTGTGTTCGCCAGACGCCATACCGCTGAACATTGCAGGGTTAGACACCACCGATTTCGGCACGAACGCCGCACTGTCGCGCGTATCAAACGACAGATCGTTTTTCGGCGATCCATCCACGTACCCAAGCGTCACCGCAGAGTTGACCCAATCACCAAACATTTCGCGCGTGTAAGGATCAAGGAGAAGTTTATGCGAATTGAAACGATGCCCTTGTTCGGGCGCGTAGGGGCCATGGGCACGCAACCCATAAAGCGTGCCCACGGGCAGGCCCGCAATATAACCATGCCAGATTGAACCCGTGCGTTCGGGCAGTGCAATGCGCGCCGTTTCTTGCGTGCCATCATCGGAAAACAGGCACACCTCAATCAGGGTGGCGTTTTCCGAAAAGACGGCGAAGTTGACGCCGCGCCCGTCATGATGGGCGCCCATCCGGTGCGGGGTTCCGGCGGAAAGATCGGGATGGGACATGGGGGAATTAACGCTCCTGCGCGAGGCTGTAGACGTCCAGATATTTAGCTGCCGAAAGATCCCAGCCAACAGGGTGGCGCATGGCACGGCGCATCATGGACGCCCATGTTTTTGGCTGTGCATAAGCATGGATGGTGCGGGTGATGGCGTGGCCCAGCATTGTGGCGTTGATCGGGGCGAACTGGAAACCAGTCGCAACATCCGCCAACATCGCGGCCTCATTTGCATCGATCACCGTGTCGGCCAGCCCGCCGGTGCGCGCGACGACCGGCAACGTGCCATAGCGCAACCCGTACAATTGGGTCAGCCCACAGGGTTCGAACCGCGATGGGATCAAAATTGCATCGCTGCCCGCCTGCATCAAATGCGACAGGTCTTCGTCATACCCGATGATCGTTCCGACCGATCCGGCGTGACGGTTGGATGCTGCAATGAATTCTTTTTCGAGATGCGGATCACCTGATCCGAGAAGCGCCAGGCGCCCGCCTTGCGCGACCATCGATGGCAGACATTCCAGCAACAGATCCAGCCCCTTTTGGGATGTCATGCGGCTGACCACACAAAACAGCGGGCCATCGCCCGTCAGGTTGAACCGTTTTTCAAGCTCGGCCCGGTTCGCGGCTTTGCCTTTGAAACTGCGGGCCGTGTAATTGGCAACCAGCGTCGGATCGGTTTCAGGGTTCCAAACGTCCAGATCAATTCCGTTCAAGATACCATGCAAATCACCGGCACGGGCGCGCAACAAACCATCCAAACCCATCCCAAAATCGGGCGTAAGAAGTTCGGCGGCATACGTCGGGCTGACCGTTGTGATCTTGTCAGACATCACAAGTGCGGCCTTAAGATAGCTGATTTTGCCGAAATATTCGATGCCATCGGGTGTGTAATGTTCGGAATCCAGCCGCAGCACATTAAGCCGCGATGGCGCGAAGTTGCCTTGGAACGCAATGTTGTGGATCGTGGTGACGACCGGTGGGGTTGGCTGACCGCTTTGGCGTAGGTACACAGGGATGAGGCCCGCCTGCCAATCATGCGCGTTGATAACGTCTGGCGTCCAGTTTTTGATCGCGCCAAGGCCGATCTGCGCACCGACATAGGACAGCGCCGCATACCGCACATCATTGTCCGGCCAGTCTTGCCCATCGGGGCCGAGGTAAATTGACCCTTCACGATCAAACAAATGCGGCGCGTCTAGCAAAAGCAGATCAAGGCCCTCGGCCTTAACGGCCAAAACCTGCGCCGGACCGCCGAACAGATCATCAAACGCGATAACCTGTTTTCCCGACGCGGCCAGCCCCTGGATCGCCGGATAAGCCGGAATAAGAACCCGCGTCGTCACGCCCATATCGCCAAGCGCCTTTGGGACGGCACCGATAACATCGGCAAGCCCGCCCGTTTTGACGAAAGGCGCACATTCGGACGCGACGAAAAGCAGGTTCATGTCAGCTGTCCAATTTATCGATCATGGATTGCGTGATCAGACAAATACCATTGTCCGTGCGCCGGAACCGTGCGGCATCATCTTTGGCGTTTTCGCCCACGACAAGCCCTTCGGGAATGACCACACCGCGATCCAACACTACATTCGTCAAACGCGCACTGCGGTGGATTTCCGCATAAGGCATCGCGACCACCCCTTCGAGCTGCGAATACGAATGCGTGCGCACCCCCGTGAACAAGAAACACCGATCAAGCGTGGAACCAGACACAATGCAGCCGCCCGACACCATAGAGGACACAGCATGGCCACGGCGGCCTTTTTCGTTGTGGATGAATTTCGCAGGCGCGGTAAGTTCGGAATATGTCCAGATCGGCCATGTGTTGTCGTATAGATCAAGCTCTGGTTTGAAATCAGTCAGATCGACGTTGGCTTGCCAGAATGCGTCAACCGTACCCACGTCGCGCCAGTATGGTTTTTCTTCAAGGCCCGAGCGCACGCAAGACCGGCTGAACGGGTGCGCGATCGCTTTGCCGTTTTTCACGATGTCGGGGATGATATCGCCGCCGAAATCATGGCCATAACCGTCCTTCGCCTCAGCCGCCTTCAGCATCTCGCAAAGCTTTTCGGTTTCAAAGACGTAAATACCCATGCTGGCGAGCGCCATTTCCGGATGGCCCGGCATCGGGGGCGGATCGGCGGGCTTTTCCACGAAGTCGAGGATCTTGTCGTTCTCGTCGCACTTCATCACACCGAAACCTGTGGCTTCCATACGGGGCACTTCGATGCAGCCGACTGTCACGTCCGCGCCGCTTTCGACGTGGTGCTTCACCATCAGCGAATAGTCTTGTTTGTAGATGTGATCACCCGCAAGGATGATGATATATTTGGGCCCGTAGCCGCGAATGATGTCGATGTTCTGGGCCACGGCATCTGCGGTGCCTTTGTACCAGTTTTCATTTCCCATCTGCTGGGACGCGGGCAGGATGTCTAAGGATTCGTTGCGCTCCGCACGCATAAAGCTCCAGCCGCGCTGTAGGTGGCGGATCAGCGAATGTGCCTTATATTGCGTCGC
Source organism: Octadecabacter dasysiphoniae (assembly GCF_021532615.1). Classification (GTDB taxonomy): domain Bacteria; phylum Pseudomonadota; class Alphaproteobacteria; order Rhodobacterales; family Rhodobacteraceae; genus Octadecabacter; species Octadecabacter dasysiphoniae. The sequence continues at coordinate 118,100 of NZ_JAKGAQ010000001.1, read as the reverse complement.
CACACCTATGCGCCGGATGCCGGAGTTCACAGCGTTGGACAGGGCAAAATCGATGATGCGGCTTTTGCCGCCAAAATACATCGCCGGTTTGGCCCGGATGTCTGTCAGTTCAAACAATCGGCTGCCGCGCCCCCCTGCAAGCACAAATGCCATGGTTTGCTGCGCGAGCCTTGTAGATTCTCTGTCCATCGGTCGTCCTCCCTTAGTATTTGTTTTTCCGCCTTAGCTTTCTGCATCCAGTTCGAAAAATAAAGTCGACAGCGGCGGGATCGTGAGTGAAACAGAATGCGCCCTCCCAGACGCAGCAATCTGTTCACTCTGGACCGATCCCATATTGCCACGGTCGCCCCCTGCATAAATCGCAGCATCTGAATTCAAACGCTCAATCCATTTTCCCGCCTGCGGCACACCGATCCGGCGCGCGTGGCGTTCAATTGGTGTAAAGTTACACACAACCAACACAGGGGCTGTGCCATTGGTACCACGGCGCACCCACGCGAAGATGGATTCATCCGCCGCACCTTCCTCGAGCCACTCAAAACCTTCGGGCTTGCAATCAAGCTGGTGAAGGGCGGGAAGATCGCGATGCAACGCATTAAGATCGCGCACAAGATTTTGCATGCCTTGGTGCTGCGGGTGATCCAGCAAATGCCAATCGAGGCTGCTGTCATGGTTCCATTCCGCGCCTTGGGCGAATTCACAGCCCATGAACAACAGCTTCTTGCCCGGGTGGCCCCACATGAATCCGTAGTAAGCGCGCAGGTTGGCAAACTGGTCGTCGCCCTGCCCCGGCATTTTTTCGATCATGGACCCTTTGCCATGCACGACTTCGTCGTGGCTGATCGGCAGAACAAAGTTTTCGCTAAACGCGTAGTGCAAGCCGAACGTCATCTTGTGGTGGTGGTATTTGCGGTGGATCGGGTCTTCTTGCATGTACGACAGCGTGTCGTTCATCCAGCCCATATTCCATTTGAACCCGAAACCAAGGCCGCTGTGATCAACAGGGGCGCTGACGCCCGGAAACGCGGTGGATTCTTCGGCGATGGTCATGATGCCCGGCACTTCGCCATACGCGACGGTGTTGGTGCGACGCAGAACATCGATTGCTTCCAGGTTTTCGCGCCCGCCGTCTTTATTCGGAATCCATTCGCCGTCTTTACGCGAATAATCGCGGTACAGCATTGACGCGACGGCATCGACGCGAAGCCCGTCGATGTGGTGTTCTTTCAACCAATACAACGCGTTGGCAACGATGTAATTGGACACCTCAGCGCGGCCATAGTTGAAGACCAGCGTGTTCCAATCAGGATGGAACCCCTCTTTGCGATCAGCGTGTTCATAAAGAGGCGTGCCATCGAATTTACCCAAACCGTGCGCATCTTCGGGGAAATGACCCGGCACCCAATCGAGGATCAGGCCGATGTCAGCCTTATGACAGGCTTCGACAAAGGCGCGGAATTCTTCGAGGGTGCCGTGGCGGATTGTGGGGGCGTAAAGACCGACAGGTTGATAGCCCCATGATCCGTCAAATGGGAATTCCGACACCGGCATAAGTTCGATATGCGTGAAACCAAGGTCTTTAGCATAGCTGACCAATTGGTCCGCGTGTTCCATGTAGGACAACGGGCGATTGCCGTCCTCCGGGACGCGCCGCCATGACCCTAGATGCACTTCGTACACAGAAATCGGTTGATCAATGCGATGCAATGCCTCGCGCTTGGTCATCCATGTTTTGTCGGTCCATTTATGGCCGTCCAGTTTACGGACCACGGACGCGGTTTTGGGCGGATGTTCCGAGCCAAAGCCGAACGGGTCGGCCTTTTGTGGCAGGACGTTGCCGTGCCCATCGAGAAGTTCGTACTTATACGGTTCGCCATCGCCAAGGCCCGGCATGAAAATTTCCCAAACGCCCGTCGCACCGCGCTTACGCATCGGGTTGCGCCGCCCGTCCCAGCCGTTGAAATTGCCGACAACTGACACGCGGCGGGCGTTCGGCGCCCAGACCGCAAAGTGGGTTCCATCAACGCCGTCATGGGTCATCACATGGGCGCCCAGAACTCTCCAAAGATCGAGGTGCGCGCCCTCGGAAATCAGGTGTTCGTCAAGTTCACCCAGCACAGGCCCAAAACTGTAGGGATCATCAATTTCCCAAACATGTTCGCCCTTCGTGATCTGAAGACGATAGGCAAACGCCTTTTTGCGCCGTGCGGCCGTGCCTGTGAAAACACCGTGCCCCTGCGTTGTCAGCGAAAGAACCTTTTTGCCAGTCTTTGCATCCAAAACATCAATTTCATCGGCTTCCGGGTGGAATGCGCGCAGGGTGACTTTACCGTCCACAACATGCTGGCCGAGAGCAGAAAACAAATCCCCATGCGTACCGGCAGAAATGGCTTGTGCGTCGTGGTCGTTGATCATGTCGCCCCCTAACTGCGCCGGTTATTCAACCGACTTCGCACCCCAGATGTCATCCGCATATCCGCGGATTGTACGGTCCGATGAGAACCACCCCATGCCTGCGGTGTTGGCCGCTGCCATCCGGGTCCAGCGCGTAACGTCTTGATACACTGCATCAACTTCGCGCTGCTTGGCAAAGTAATTGTCGAAATCGCAGCTGACCAAGAAATAATCGTGCTCGTACAAATTGTGCAAAATGTCCGAATACCGATGGTGATCGCCATTCGAAAACACACCGCCCGCGATTTGACCAAGCACGCGGGACAACTTGGGTGAGCTTTCAATCGCGCGGCGTGAATAGCCGTGATCCTTGCGTTTTTCTGTGGCTTCCGCCGCTGTCAGTCCAAACAAGAAGAAGTTTTCCGCGCCTACATGTTCACGAATTTCTACATTTGCACCGTCCAACGTGCCGATGGTCGGGCTGCCATTAAGGGACAGCTTCATGTTGCCTGTGCCAGACGCCTCTTTGCCTGCGGTCGAAATTTGTTCGGACAGGTCAGACGCCGGAATCAGGATTTCCGCCATCGAGACGTTGTAGTTTTCAGGATAAACCACCTGCAGGAATTCGCGTGTGATCGGATCATTGTTGATCGTCGCAGCAACATCGTTGATCAATCGAATGATCGATTTCGCGAGAGCATATCCAGGTGCGGCCTTACCGCCAAAAATCTTAACGCGCGGCGTCCAGTTGCCATTCGGATTGTCACGGATGTCGTTCCACAATGCGATGGTTTCCAGAATGTTCAGGTGCTGGCGCTTGTATTCATGGATGCGTTTGATCTGGATGTCGAACATGGCAGACGTATCCAAGGTCACGTCGCTGCGTTCTTGCAACCATGCCGCCAAACGATCCTTGTTTGTCGACTTAGCTGCGCGGTAGGCCTCTTGGAACGATGCATCATCAAGATGGGCGTTCAGGTCGGTCAAACGTTCCAGATCAGACTCCCAGCCGGTACCGATCGTGTCGGTGATCAAACCGCGAAGCGCCGGGTTACAGGAATACAGCCAGCGGCGCGGCGTGATACCGTTTGTCTGGTTCAAAATCCGGTTCGGGTAGGCCGCGTTCAGGTCGTGGAACACGGTTTCCTTTACCAGATCGGAATGGAGGGCCGATACACCGTTGACGCTGTGCGCCATGATGAACGCCAGTTCACCCATTTTGACGTTGCCATGTTCGATAATACGAATGTCAGACCCGGTGGCCGCAATGTGGCGATCCTGGATGATTTCGATAATGCGATAGTGGCGCGGCAAAATCCGCGCAAACAAATCCGCAGGCCACTTTTCAAGGGCTTCGGGCAGCAACGTGTGGTTGGTGTATCCAAGGCACTTGCGGGCCATATCAATGGCTTCATCAAAGCTGAAATCATGCTTGTCGACCAAAAGACGGATTAATTCCGGCCCGGCAATTGCGGGGTGTGTGTCATTCAATTGGATTGCAACGTGATCATGCAAATCACGGATGTCATAGCCTTCGTAATCATGGCGACGCAGCAGGTCTTTGATCGATGCAGACGTGAAAAAGTATTCCTGCTTCAGGCGGAGTTCCTTGCCCTCGGTCGTTGTGTCGTCCGGATACAAGACCCGGGAAATCGTACGTGCCAAACGTTCGGGCGCATTCGCGCCGACATAATCGCCGCGATTGAAACTTTCGAGGTCAAACAATTTGATCGGCTTAGCGGCCCACAGGCGCAATGTATTCGCCCATTTGGCCTGCCAACCGACAACCGGTGTATCATAAGCAGACGCTAAAACCGTTTCAGACGGGTTCCAGTTGGCCTTGCCGTTCTCTTCGCTCACGTAGCCGCCAAAATGGATTTTGTAGGCGACTTCGGGGCGTTCAAATTCCCAAACGTGCGATTGGGCAAGCCACCCTTCGGCGGTTTCGGTCTGCTGACCATTCTCAAAATGTTGTTCGAACAACCCATGTTCGTAGCGGATGCCGTAGCCATAGGCCGGAATCGCGAGCGTCGCGAGGCTGTCCATAAAACATGCCGCCAAACGGCCAAGGCCGCCATTACCCAGTGCCGCATCAGGTTCTTCTTTGACCACTTCGTAATAGTCTTGCCCCAGCGCTTTCATCGCCTCAACGGCCATGTCTTCCACTTGCAGGTTGATCGTCACGTCCTCAATTAGACGGCCAATCAGGAATTCCATCGACAGGTAATAGACGCGCTTGTGCTTTCCATCATAGGTTTTACGGGTTGATGCGAACCACGGTTCAACCACGCGGTCACGCAGCGCCAATGACAAAGCCATCCGCCAATCGTGCAGGCTGGCATGGCTCGCGTCTTTGCCGATCGACAATTTTAAATGCCGCGAGATATCGCCCTGCAAATCATCAGCCGTAAGCGCAATTTTGTCGTGTACCGTCATTGTTCCGTTCCATTCAGGTCAAGGACCATTTGGCATGTGTTTAAGGTCTTTCACACGCTGAGATAGCGCTAACACATACTGCCAATGCTGCATCCGCACAACGGATAATATCACGGGCACTTTGGTCTGCGTCGGCACACGGCTCTTTCCCCCAAAACAGCAGTAATGCACTTAAAGGAAAGGGCGCGAAATTTACAAACTGCCCGCACTTCCTCGACGGTCATGAACCAATAAAACGATCCGGTAATTCATGATCGAGAATAGAATTCTCGGCGTTATGAAGGCCTGCGTACACGTAAAGCTTGTTAGAATCGCTTCTGCGTGTTTCGATTTGATTAGTAGGGTTGGGGAAATTAAGTTGCGTGAAATTAGAAACCTTTACAGGTTCATTCCGTTTGGAAAGTTCTCACTTTCTGGTCGGGGCAAACCACCATTCAATCAAGTTTACGTCGGACGGCAAAAAGAACGGGCAAGTTTCATTGAACTGTTGACCCATCAAGAAAGCTTTGGTGCATTCTTGGTTTCCGGGCAACGCGGTGCAGGCAAAACGTCATTCGTTCATTACTGCCTCGAAGAATACCGTAAAATGGCATTCCAGCGGTCAATCCGCATCAGCCAAAACTCCGCTGCATATTCCGTTGTGCTGTTCTTGGGGTTTTGCGCCATTGTCGTTTCCACCTATGTTTTACTGACACAGGCTTTGGAACTTGGTGCGCAAAACGTCTTTGAGGCAATTCTTGCAATGGGGATCGGCGCAGACGTTGGCGTTGGCGGTTTCGCGTCTGCCGCAGTCGTTTGGTGGATATTTCCGTTTCTTTTCGGCAGCATTTTCATGCTGTTACCGCTGTTTTTCGCGCTCAGAACACCGCGGGCCATAAGCGAACTGTGCAATCGACGAACGCCGAAACTTGGGGCGTACTTCTTAAGTCTTGGTCTGATTTTAACACCAACATTTCTTTGGATCGCGGCCACCGTGAACGGGCTGACCTTCCGACTTGATACAATCGTCTATTCAATGCTTTGGTTTATCATTCCGCTAGCAGCGATGGCCCAGATTATTCATTCGGTTGCCGCTACGAGGCGGGTCAAATATCGCGGCGTCGGGGCGATGACCGTTTTTGCGATTATTCTATCGTTGGTTTTGGCTGTTCTTAATCTGCTCAATCTTCCAAATGATGAAAACGGTGCAGACCTGTCCGATCTGGCCCTGATTTTTGCAGCCTGTCTGGTAAGTGTTTGGGCCTTCAAACCGTCATTGGGTGATCTGAAATTCGGCAAGTTGTGCCGTGGTATCGGAATAACCATTGCTACTATTTTGCTCGCGTCAGTCATTTTTCTCAACATTGAGAACGATCAATCTTCCCTGAATTTATGGGGTCCGTTTGACAAAGCGGATCAGGCCGATCGCCTACTCGCTACAGTTCAAATTTCACCATTGCTTATTTTTGCTGTTCTTCTTGCGGTGTTCTACTTGTTTTTCACAACCGCGCCGAAAGCGGACGATGATCCGATGGATCGGTCCTACGCGCTGCCTATGGGTCCGGTCAAAACCATCCTGGTGTTCAAGGGTGGCTTCTTTGTACTTTTGACGTTCGTGGGAATTCTTCCAGCTTTGCGGGTCATTTTGGGGTGGTTCTATCTGTCTTTTCCCGGGGTGTCTGGCCATCTGTTCCAGATGCTGCCCCCAATCGCGAGCTCTCATGCGTCTTATTTGACGGTGTTCATCCTGATCGCGTTGGTAATTGTCATCTATGCGACCGAGTATGCCTTTATCTGCCGTGATCTAAGATCACATCGTCAGGATTCTGCGATAACGCTTTTGGGGCGATCCAATAAACATCCGACGATGCCCGACGCATGGTATGAACCCGATGCACAGAAGGCACCCAAAGATTTTGGCAATGCTCTGCTTCAAGAACCGGGCATTGCGATACCCCGCCCACCTTTCATCAACGCAAAATCGGGTGCGTCCGCACATCCCATGACGGCCGTCTTGCCGTTGGACGACAGGGATGCATTCGTTACGTCGCGGCTGTCGGCGCGGCGGCGGTTTGTATTTCGCCAACTTGAAATGGCCACGCTTCCGCACCTTGTATATTCCGTGCGCCACCCTGTGTTGCCCGTTTGGATCAACCTTGGTTTTGACAACCTCGAACATTCGAGAATTATTGAAGCAATGCTGCGTCGTCTGCGCGGATTGTATCAATCGCAATTTTTATCGCTGCGCGGGGCGGTCGGAATCCTCAACGCGTTTTTGCTGGTTGCCGTCACCGTCCTGTTTACCAGTGTTGTGTCAAAGTCGATTTTTCACGTCGGTCATATTTCTGCGATAGACCGCCCAGAAGGGTACAAATACCGCTTTGAAACCGCTGAGGCAGGCATTCGCCCGATCTTTGGCGAAACAAACTACTGCGGCTTCTTTGAGGTCTACCCAGACGTTGCGCCAAACGTCAAAAGCACGATCTGCGCATTGCCATTTAACAACGCGATTATGGAACTTTTGTATTCGCCGGTCTTGCAAATCCATACCGATTTTTCGTCCAACATTGTCCCGCTTGGAAAGCAGTTCGACCGATTGGACGAAACCCGTGTCCCGCTGAGCGGCGCCGCGGCACTTGCCCGATGTGCATCCAGCCCAGACTTTGACGCGGCCAAAGCAGCAGAAAAGCCACTTACTTATTTTGATTGGTCGGCCTGTTTACCTACCGCGTCACCTAATTATACAGGCGACATCTGGGGGCTCTTGCCTGCTCAACGGACGTTTGAGATTTGGGCTGTTTCACCTCCGTCGCCTCCCGTTGAGACGAACTGGAAACTTGATCCTCCGGCACAACACTTGCACGACCATTTCATGGCGGCATCGAATGATGTCGCGCTAAATTTGCGCTCTGCATCTGATGTCCGGTCCGGAGCGGTAGACCTCATTGCACGCAGTTTTGGTTTGGCTGAAAATTTTCTTGGAACGTCCGCGAATGCCACAAGGTCCGCTGGCACAAACGCTGAGTCCATCTCGCTCGTTAGGGACTCTGAACTCGTCCATTATATTCTGGATCAGAACTACGGCCTTCCACGGATCAATTTTGAAACGCCGACCAGTAACTACAGTGGCCTTTCTCTCAATACGTTTCGCCAATCTCAGGTCTGGTATGATGCTTATTCGCCATTCGGGCCAGATGTCGGTGGCCCGCCGACCTTGCGCGTCTATCACCTGCTTTTGTATTTTCTCGGGTTTTGGATGTTCTTTACAATCAACCGTCGGCTTGCGGTTTTGCCGTACCAATCCAACCTCGACAGCATCAATGAGCTGATCTTGTTGATCAATGGTCGCGAAACGCTGCGTTCGGGCGACAAGGAACCACAGGGCTGGTTGGCATGGGTTTTGCCGTTCCGCCGCCCCGAACGCATGGTCGAAACCGCCAGCGATCCACGTGTGGTCGAACAACGCCTCATCGAACTTTTGTATAAACTGCGTCCCAACCAACAAAGCGCACGCAGTGGCCTGCCCAACGTGTTTGAAATCCGCCCAGAAATTACGTTCATCTTCGATGAAATGGACAAACTATCGGGCATTGTTGACGCAGAGCTATCAAAGGATGCAGCCGGCCAAACGCAGATGGAAGAAAACAACCGCGAACGTGCGCGGTCGCTCCAGCTTCATCAGCTTTTGTCGGACATGAAGCGGCTCATTTCGGGTAACTCTGCGCGGTTCATCTTTATTGGCGGGCGTTTGTATCACGACGAATGGCTTGCGGATCAGGCCCAACGTGCCCCCATTTTGAATTCGATCTTCAATGGTCAGATTTATCTTCCATCCTTAATGGCAGATCGCCGCCATCCCTACGGGCGGTTTAACGATCGCGTCACAGAGCTTGTGACGCTGATGTATCGCAATGCACAACACAGGCTGAACATTTGGATAAACCAGCGCAATTCGGACGTCTTCCCTGAATCGATCACAACCGAAGAACCGACCTATGCGCAGTTCAACATACCGTTCTCGGCCCATCCACAACGTCTTGCCAGTTTGTCCCAGATGACAGGCATGCGTGTTATTGCTGCTGACGGCAAAAACTATTCCGCAACAGCTGGCCGTTGGAGAGCCGATCTGGAACACACGACAAATGCGATGTCGGCAGGCGAACAAGAAACGCTTGATCAGTTTATCAACTTCTTAACCTACCGATCTGCGGGCAATCCCAAAAAGCTAAAGGAATTGATCCAAGGGCTGGTTCTGCCCAGTTCTATGGCACTGGCTGCACCACGTTATCCGCACGGAGATCAGCAAAAGGTGCGCTGGGGAAATCTGGCGAAGGAAGGGCATGACATGATCATGCTGAACGATAGTGCGATCTATCGGATGCAATTCATCGACATGCTGTATCGCCACCTGTCTGATCACATGGAAGCGCGCATGTTGGACCGCGATGATAAAGTGTCCATGTCGATTTTCTATCTCATGGATTTCTTGATGAAGTTCCACAACCGCGGGTTTTCACGCACCAACCTGCAACGTGTCGACGAGTTGTCCCACATCCACCGCGCACCTGACCTGCGGTCCGTCATGGGCGCGCTGGTTCAAGTGTCCTCCGAGCGGTTTTTGCATCGCGTCTTGAATGGTGTCTACAATTTCCGTTTCCGCAGCGATTTCGCACGCGAGATCGACTACTTGTCGCGGATCTCCAAAGAGGAAATGGCAGCACTGAACTTTACACTGGATGAATCGCAGTCCTTGAAAGGCCTGTATCAGCAGACAATCAACACCGGCGAACGTGAAAACATCGACACCATCGCGGGCCTAGGTGAACTTTACGAATACGATCAAGAATATGAAATTGCACGCAATTATTACCGTCGCGCCATCACCATGCTCGACAATGTGCAAATGGAAACACTGCAATCGCGCGCCGTTCGTCAAGACGTCCAAACGAAGACATTTCAACCCATATCGCACGGCTACGCAGAATTGCGAATGCTGGGTGATATCCTGATTTCGGACAACGAAGATCACAAACGAAAGCTGTTGTTGTCGCAGATTCACTGGATCGTTGCGCGGGTTCGTTTGATGCTTCAGGTTGGTCAAACCTACGAACAGGAAATGAACTTTGAGCGCGCCAACGCCACGTTCACCCACACGACCCAACTGTGTGACGAGGTGTTCAGGTCGCTGTCAAACGCGCGAAATACCGACGACAAATCCAAGATGTTCATGGCTGATCAGACGATCAGCGATATTGACGTCAACAATTTCCCGATCCTGTTTCAGGCAGGGATTGCGGCGGCGTGGGTGCAAGAAAAAGACCCCGAAAATATCGACCAAAGCGTCGTGTTCGGTGAAAACTGGTTGCAACGTATCTATGAACGCGAACCGATCCTTCAGGTCACAGTGCCCAGCGCTGAGGACTACTCGTTTATCGCAGCATCAAGCGGGGGCATCTTTGTTCAAGTCGCCCTATGCCATGACCGCATCGGTGATTTGTATTTCATGAAAGGACGCCAATCGTTCAAAACAACGAAGATTGAAAAGATCATCAAATACGTAGAAGCCATGGGCAAACCGGCCTCCAATAAGGCGGTTGAAGCTGACGGCACCATCACATCACGACGCGCGGGCTACGTAGACAAAGCACATTACCACTACGCCGCCGCGGCATGGATGTTGCGGAAATTCCTGACGCATCGCTTCCGGATTTCCGGCAAGAGCTGGCATGTCGTGGACGATGACCACGACGGAATTGAGGTCTTGGACAGGTCAGGCGTCGCACCGAGCCACTTCCATTCTACGGTGGCTGACGTTCTGACGGATTTATCAGAGGCGATTTATGCAAAGCGATCCAGCGTCGCGACGGCAATCTTCCTACTCAAAGAAGAGAACCCTCATCCAAGCACCAAGCCAACGACAGTCAAACTTACGGCACTAAGGCTCTACCAAAAATACCGTCGACGCCTTCTGAACGACAATGTTGATCGCTTTGTGGCGGGTTTCATTTTGCCTGAAGGAGCATCTTCTGAAGTCACTGACCAGATCTGGGGAAACTGGTTTGGTGACCTTCAAAAAACGACTGAGGATATTCTGAACCATTCGACAAACCCTATCGATCCGCACAATGTCGCCAAGTTGTTAGCTTTTGAAGAAGATGAATCTGTCTTTAATTTTCTAGATAGCCTTGAACGTGAAAAAAACCCTATTTCGCGCTGGATTGGCACGAGGAACTCGAAATCCATGCAAATGGATCCAAAGAAAGCAGGCGCACCCAACGTGCATTTCGACGAACCGATGGTGAAATTCACACCTCCGGGCGGTCCTTTTGCACAACTTGAGGCTTATACATTCTTTGGCCAAGCAGCTGCCCGTGCGTCCCAACGCATCGGACAATCGACAAACGCGTCAAACGAATACCTAATGCACGCAGAGGCCATGATCACCACGTTGTGGGAAGCGAGGCAGATCCGCTTCATAAAGAATCTAAACATTGACCAATGGCCTGGGTATCGCGCATTTTTTGCAGACCTAACCGACGACCGAGATTTATTTTTGAACCAACGCACGGCAGCCCGCATTGCATTGTCAGCATTTAGCTCTCTCAAGGACGCGATGGAACGCATTCAGTTTTCTGAACGCCCATCTGCGTCACGTATGTCGCGCAATCATGGAAACCCAAAAGATACGTCGAAGACCACTACACTAAGTAAGGATTTGATCAGCCTCGAAGAAAAACTCAGGTTGGCTCAAAATGCACTATTGGACATCCGCGCAGCAAGCTTTCAGTCACAAGATTTCCACTACCTCAAACGAATCGAAATCTCTCAGTATGAAATCGCCAATACAACGGCACAAATCGAAGCCATCAAAAAAGAGCTAGAAATAGATTATGATCTTGCTCAGGCATTCAGGGATGATCCGCGCCCGATAACGCAGGCCTGTTCATTGATCCTTGCCCTTCTACAAGATGATACCGGACTCGTGAATACTGGGATCGCATTGTTGGTCTATAAAGACATTCTATGTCGATACGCGGGGGACACATTTGATCTTAGATACATAGATCCTCACCATGCGGCGTTTACCAAGTCAGACAAAGTTCTTCTGCGTGCGCTCGACCAAAAAGACACGGACGAGTTAAAGCGCAGCTCGATGCCGCGGTTAAAGGCGGCCCTCGTTGAACATTGTTATGCTGGCTTGAAAACCATATTGGAGCGGTCTCGTTTTCCGGTGCTAAACAGGCTGCAAGGGCTTAGGATTCTTAGCGATGCCTTGGTCATGTCCGGCGACAATCGCGACGCTTTCCGCAAGGCCTTCGGTTGTGAAAAGGACAGTGAATTGGGCCGCTTGACCCGAGAGCTTGTGGTCACGGCTGATGTCTACGGTTCCGAAACCCATTTTCCTGCTAACGCAATTGGGACCACGGCCGCGTTGCTGTTCCTCTATATGCATACCGAAAAAATTGGCGTTTTGTATGATGATATGACCGAAAACCGGCCGATGGGGGATCTGGAAAACGCCTATTATTCCAATGAAGGATCGGAGCTAGACCCGACCCTGCGCCCCCTCCTCAGCGAGGTGAGCCTGACCCGTGAGGCGATTGGCGAACTGGCGATCAATAAATTGAACCGCAGTCAGGAAACCTGCGCCATGGGTGATGCCTACTACGAAAACATCGCCTATCTTTACACCCTGAATGACGACTTTAACGACCGCTTCATTCACTTCACCCATGCCAAGAATTTGGCGTCCACAGACCTGAGTGAAGTTCTCGCTCTCATGGTAAAGAGCGGGTTCAAGCAGGGAAGTTGAAATTTGTGAACAGAGGCAAGGGATGACAAATCTCTTGCCTCAATCGGCGATCCGCGACAATGTGCGGCAGAATCAACGTCGGGAGAACCAGCATCGCTGGTGCCGAAGGAGCAACCGCCCCGGAAACTCTCAGGCCACAGGACCGACGGACATACGAAGACTCTGGAGAGAGGCACGATGCGTGCCCGCCGAAGGGATAGCAATCTCAGGCAAACGGACAGAGGGGGCATCACGCGCAAAGGCTTGCCTTTGCGTCCAAGTGGTGCCGCTAGATATCCAAGATATCAAAACGGCCTGAGAAAAAGGGGCGTTACATGTCCGATCTGTTGCACACCCCACTGCATGATTTGCACGTGGAACTGGGTGCCAAAATGGTTCCGTTTGCCGGCTATTCTATGCCGGTCCAATACCCACTGGGCGTGATGGGCGAGCATACACATTGCCGCATCAAAGCGGGCCTGTTTGATGTCAGTCATATGGGTCAAGTCATCGTCAAAGGTGCTGACTACGCGACTGCCGCGTCGGCGCTTGAAACGCTTATTCCCGTCGACATCCTGGGTCTGCGCGAAAACCGCCAGCGCTATGGGTTTTTCACCAATGACGCGGGCGGTATCATGGATGACCTGATGCTCGCCAATCGCGGTGATCATGTTTTTGTCGTCGTGAATGCCGCATGCAAAATTGCAGACATTGCCCATATGACGGCAAAGCTGGACGCAGTCACTGTAACGGAAATTACCGACCGCGCGTTGCTGGCATTGCAGGGCCCCAGCGCCGAGGGCGTCTTGTCGGCGCTAGATCCACGCGCCGCTGATATGCGGTTCATGGATATTGCGACCCTTTCCATCGCCGGGGCTGAGGCTTGGGTATCGCGGTCCGGTTACACCGGTGAAGACGGGTACGAAATTTCGGTGCCAGCAGAACAAGCCGTTGACGTGGCGCGGGCATTGCTGGCGCACGACGACGTAGAACCCATCGGCCTTGGTGCGCGTGACAGCTTGCGCCTTGAGGCGGGCCTGTGCCTGTACGGGCAAGACATGGACGATGGTTTGAACCCTGTCGAAGCCTCCCTGACTTGGGCGATCCAGAAGGTACGTCGCACGGATGGTGCACGGGCAGGTGGATTCCCCGGCGCCGACATTATTTTGAAGGCACTGGAAAAGGGCGTTGCGCGCCACCGCGTCGGGCTGAAACCCGAGGGACGCGCACCGATGCGCCAAGGTGTGCCGCTTTTTGAAACAGCAGACAGCGAAACACAAATCGGGTTTGTCACATCCGGCGGGTTTGGCCCATCCGTTGGTGGCCCCGTTGCCATGGGCATTGTCGCAGACAGCCTGCATAAATCCGGAACTGTCCTTTATGGTGAATTGCGGGGCAAACGCCTTCCGCTTACCGTCACGCCACTCCCCTTTATTCCCGCCAATTTCAAACGCTAGGAGACCCTCATGAAATACACCGAAGAACACGAATGGCTGCGCGCCGAAGACGATCTAATCGTTGTCGGCATCACGGAACATGCAACCACACAACTGGGCGATATCGTTTTTGTTGAATTGCCCGAAGTGGGCATGACTGTCGTTAAAGACGAAGAAATCGTGGTCATCGAAAGCGTCAAAGCCGCGTCCGACATTATGGCCCCGATTGACGGTGAGATCGTCGAAGTGAACGACGCGCTGACAGACAACCCGAGCCTCGCCAACGAAGACGCTATCGGCGGCGGTTGGTTTTTCAAGATCAAACCATCCGACCCATCCCAGATGGACAACATGATGGACGAAGCCGCCTACAACAAATTGATCGCCTGAACCGGAGCATCCAATGACCTTCACCCCCACAGATTACCTGCCCTATGATTTCGCCAATCGCCGACACATCGGGCCATCGCCCGCCGAAATGGCGCAGATGTTGGATGTCGTGGGGGCGAAGGACTTGGATGCGCTGATCGACGATACGTTGCCGCAAAACATCCGGCAGGCAAAACCGTTGGATTTCGGCAAAGCCATGTCGGAACGTGAATTGCTGCACCACATGAAAGGCGTGGCAGGCAAAAACAAGGTTTTGACGTCGCTGATCGGGCAAGGCTACCACGGCACCGTTACGCCGCCCGCAATCCAGCGCAATATCCTCGAAAACCCTGCATGGTATACGGCCTACACCCCCTATCAGCCCGAAATTTCACAGGGCCGGCTTGAGGCGTTGTTGAATTTCCAGACTATGGTGTCTGACCTCACAGGGCTCGAGATTGCAAATGCGTCCTTGTTAGACGAGGCCACCGCCTGTGCAGAGGCCATGACCATGGCGCAGCGAGTTTCGAAATCGAAGGTCAAAGGGTTCTTTATCGACGAGAACTGCCATCCCCAAAACATCGCCGTGATGAAAACGCGCGCTGCGCCGCTTGGAATCGAGGTTATTGTTGGGAATCCGGATGATCTGGACGCCGACGCGGTATTCGGGGCAATTTTCCAATACCCCGGCACGCATGGTCTTATTCGTGATTTCACAACTGAAATTGGCAAGCTGCATGACACAAAAGCCATTGGTATTGTCGCGGCTGATCCGCTGTCGTTGACGCTGTTGAAAGAACCGGGCGCAATGGGTGCCGACATCGCGGTCGGATCGACACAGCGCTTTGGTGTGCCCGTTGGCTATGGCGGCCCGCATGCGGCCTATATGGCGACCAAACAGAACTACGCGCGCAACATGCCCGGGCGCATTGTGGGCGTGTCTATCGACAGCCACGGCAATCGTGCATACCGCCTGTCACTGCAAACGCGCGAACAGCACATTCGCCGCGAAAAAGCGACGAGCAATGTGTGCACCGCTCAGGCTTTGCTTGCCGTCATGGCAGGGTTTTATGCGGTGTTTCATGGGCCCGAAGGCCTGCGTGCCATTGCCCAACGTATCCACCGCAAAACTGCACGGCTGGCCGAAGGGCTTAAGATGGGCGGCTTTGATGTGCGCCCCGCCACGTTCTTTGACACGATCACGGTTGATGTTGGCCCTCTGCAATCCGCAGTGATGAAATCAGCGGTGGATGAGGGGATCAATCTGCGCGCTGTTGGCGGCACCAAGGTCGGCATCACGCTGGATGAACGTACACGGTCCGACACAATTGAGGCCGTTTGGCGTGCCTTCGGTATCACCCGCGAGGACAAGGATTATACGCCACATTACCACATGCCGGATGCGTTGATCCGAACATCAGACTATCTGACCCACCCCGTGTTCCACATGAACCGCGCCGAAACGGAAATGATGCGTTATATGCGCCGCCTCGCGGATCGCGACCTTGCGCTGGACCGCGCCATGATCCCGCTTGGGTCGTGCACAATGAAGCTGAATTCGGCCGCTGAAATGATGCCCGTCACGTGGGACGAATTTTCACTGCTGCACCCCTATATTCCGCGCGACCAAGCGGCCGGCTATATGGAAATGATCGACGATCTGTCGGCCAAGCTGTGCGACGTTACTGGCTATGATGCGATTTCCATGCAGCCTAATTCCGGCGCGCAGGGCGAATACGCTGGGCTGCTGTCCATCGCTTCCTATCACCGCGCCAACGGGCAAGGGCACCGCAATGTCTGCCTGATCCCGATGAACGCCCATGGCACAAATCCAGCGTCTGCCCAGATGGTCGGCTGGAAGGTCGTCGTTGTGAAATGTGATGATCGTGGCGACATTGATCTGGATGATTTCCGCGCCAAGGCAGCTGAGCACAAAGATAACCTTGCTGCATGCATGATCACCTATCCATCCACGCACGGCGTGTTCGAAGAAACTGTGATCGACGTGTGCAAAATCACCCACGATCACGGTGGCCAAGTCTATATTGACGGCGCCAACATGAACGCCATGGTCGGTCTGTCTCGCCCCGGTGATCTGGGCGGCGACGTCAGCCATTTGAACCTGCACAAGACGTTTTGCATCCCTCATGGCGGCGGTGGGCCGGGCATGGGTCCGATTGGTGTTAAATCCCATTTGATTGATCATCTTCCCGGTGATCCGGTTGATGGCAATGGGGCCGTGTCCGCCGCTGCGTTCGGCTCCCCTTCCCTGCTGCCGATTTCATGGGCCTATTGTTTGATGATGGGCGGGGATGGTTTGACCCAAGCGACGCGCGTCGCGATCTTAAACGCGAACTACATCGCCAAACGCCTCGAAGGGGCGTTTGATGTTTTGTACAAAGGCCCCACAGGGCGGGTCGCGCACGAATGTATCATCGACACACGCCCCTTCGCGGATTCAGCGCATGTGACCGTGGATGACATTGCCAAACGTTTGATCGATTGCGGATTTCACGCCCCAACGATGTCTTGGCCAGTGGCTGGCACGCTGATGATTGAACCCACAGAATCTGAAACCAAGGCCGAGTTGGACCGCTTCTGTGATGCCATGCTCGCCATTCGGGCAGAGATTGCAGAGATCGAGAACGGCACAGTGGACGGCGAAAACAACCCGTTGAAGAACGCGCCACACACAATGGAAGACCTCGTAAAGAATTGGGATCGACCCTATTCCCGCGAGGTGGGATGTTTCCCCCCCGGCGCGTTTCGTGTGGACAAATACTGGCCACCCGTGAACCGGGTGGACAATGTTTGGGGGGATCGCAATCTCACCTGTACCTGCCCGCCGATGGACGACTATCTAGAAGCCGCCGAATAGCGGCCTAAAGGTAGCGATTGACCAGATTCTCTAGCCGTTCCTGACGACCGGACTGCGGCTTGGGATCTGTGCCATTGGCCAAGACTTGATCATGGATCGATGCAAGATCGCTGGTCATTAAGGCTTTGCCATCCGCACTATCCCAGCCCGCGTAGCGTGCATCGCGGGCAGCTTCCAGTTTGCCGTCTTCGAGCATCGCGGCGGCCGCCTTTAGACCTGCAGCGCAGGCATCCATCCCGCCAACGTGGGCAAGGATCAGATCCTCTGCATCCAGTGACTGGCGGCGCAGTTTTGCATCAAAATTCGTGCCACCTGTCTTGAACCCGCCCGCGCGCAGGACTTCGTAGAACGCCAAAGCCATTTCGGGAACGTTGTTGGGGAACTGGTCTGTATCCCAACCGGATTGGTAATCATTGCGGTTCATATCGATGGACCCGAAAATCCCCAATTCGCGCGCCAGCGCCAATTCATGTTCGAAGCTGTGCCCAGCTAAAATCGCATGACCTTGTTCGATGTTCACCTGCACTTCGCCTTCGAGACCAAAGTCCTTGAGGAACCCGTAAACTGTCGCGACATCGTAATCATACTGATGTTTTGTAGGTTCCTGTGGCTTGGGTTCAATCAGGATCGCGCCCTTGTATCCCATCTTGTGTTTATACTCGACGACCATTTCCAACATGCGCCCCGCCTGCGCGCGTTCGCGGCCCATGTCGGTGTTCAGCAGGGTTTCATAGCCTTCGCGCCCGCCCCACAGGACATAGTTTTCACCCCCAAGTTTAATCGTGGCATCCATGCAGGTTTTGATCGTCGCCGCGGAATAGGCGAACACATCCGGATCAGGGTTTGTCGCCGCACCCGACATGAAACGGCGGTGTGAAAACAGGTTGGCCGTGCCCCACAAAAGCTTAACACCTGTGTCGTCCATCTTTTGCGCAAAGTAATCGACGATAGTTTCAAGATTTTTCGTGCTTTCGGCAAACGTCGCGCCTGCCGGACGGACGTCTTCATCGTGAAAACAAAAGTACGGCACGCCGAGAATCTGAAACATCTCGAACGCGACATCAGCTTTCAATTTGGCATCCGCTATTGTGTCACCGAACCACGGGCGTTCCAACGTCGCGCCGCCGAACGGATCGCCACCAGGCCATGCAAACGAATGCCAATAGGCTGCCGCAAACCGAAGGTGGTCTTTCAGTGGCTTGCCCATAACAACCTCGTCCGGATTGTAATGGCGGAATGCGAAATCATTAGTGCTGTCCGGTCCTTCATACTGAATTGCGGGGATACCTTTGAAAAAATCGGTCATGCGGGAAGGTCCTTTAACGTGGTGTAGGCCGCGCGATATCGGGCGTAGGCCTCGGAAAATGCGGATTGGAGGGAGAGGTTTGGATCAACGGTTTTGGCAATCGGAGGCATAGACGCGACCTCAGGCCCGGCACCTGTTACAGCCATGATGGCAAGACGTGCAGCGCCCAAGGCAGCGCCAAAATCGCCGGTTTGCGGCACCATCAACGGGATATTCAGCGCTGTTGCAATCGCCTGCAACCAGTAGTCGGACTTCGCGCCGCCGCCCATGGCAAGCGCGCGTTCGATTGTTGTTCCGGTGGATTTCAGGGCCATGTGACAATCAGCAAATGCAAATGTCACGCCTTCGACAACGGCACGTGCAGCCTCTTTGGCGTCAGTTGCGTGATCAAGGTGAAGGAATTGGCCGCGAATTTTTGTATCGTTGTGCGGCGTGCGTTCGCCGCCCAAGTAGGGCAAGAACAACGTGCGTGACGGCGCCTTTAGGTCGCCAAGATTCCCTGTCAATTCAGCCGCGGATAGCCCCGTCAGGCGCGACAACCATTGCAACGCATCCGTCGCAGCCAAGATCACACCCATCTGATGCCACGTGTCAGGCAGCGCGTGGCAAAACGTGTGCACCGCGCTGGCCGCATCTGGCTGATAGGCGTCGGACGCCGCAAATAGCACACCGGACGTTCCAAGCGACACGAACGCATCGCCACTTTTTACCACGCCTGCCCCGATCGCGGAGGCCGCATTGTCGCCGCCCCCGCCCGCAACAACGACGCCCTTGGGGAGGCCCAATTCCTGGGCAAGGGACGCGCGTATTTCACCGGAGCTTTGCGACCCTTCAACAAGGCGCGGCATGTGGCTGCGATCGAGATCAGTCGCGGCCAATAGATCATCGGACCAGTCACGTTTGGCGACATCCAACCAGCTGGTGCCTGCCGCATCCGACATTTCGGCCACGTAATCACCGATTAGCATCAAGCGTAGATAATCCTTAGGAAGCAAAACCTTGGCGATCTTGGCAAAGATATCCGGTTCGTTATTTTTGACCCACGCTATTTTGGGTGCCGTAAAGCCAGCGAATACGATGTTGCCAGACAGATCGCGGAATTTCGGGTCCGCGTCCAAGGCCGTCGCCTCGGCAAAGGAACGAGTGTCATTCCACAAGATACAAGGGCGCAAAACTGTATCGTTCGCGTCGATCAACGTCGCCCCGTGCATATGGCCAGACAACCCGATCCCGCGCACGCTGGACAGGTCTGCCCTCGCACCGAGCGCTTTGATCGCAGTGCAGGTCGCGTCAAACCATTGTTGCGGATCCTGTTCTGACCAGCCTTCACGTGGGCGCGCTACGGTCATGGCGACCGTATGTTCCGCCAACACGTTTTGATCTTCATCAATCAAAATCGCCTTGAGCGACGACGTCCCAAGATCAAGCCCGATGTACGTCATGCTGCGGCTTTTGGATTCTTACCAAGGATAATCATCGACAAGATATCGTCTTCGGTTACGTCCTCGACCCGTTCTGTACCAACCATCTGACCGTTCTTCATCACGGACACGCGGTCGCACAGCTCCATCATCTCGCGGGTGTCATGGCTGATCAGGAAAATGCCAAGGCCCTGGGCCTTCAGCTCTTTGATCAGGTCCGCGACCATTTCCGTTTCATGCACACCGAGCGCAGCCGTGGGTTCATCCATGATCAGAATCTTGGCATTGAAATAGACCGCACGTGCAATCGCGACGGACTGACGTTGACCACCTGACAGCGCTGAAACCGGTTCTTTCAGTTTTTTGAAGTTCGGGTTCAGCCGCGCCATGATCTTGCGTGTTTCGGCCTCCATCCGGCTGTCGTCGACAAAACCAAACGGTGTCGTCAATTCACGCCCGAGGAACAGGTTGCTTGCCGCATCCAGATTATCGGCCAAGGCAAGCGTCTGGTAAATCGTTTCGATATTCTGGTCGCGGCTGTCGCGTGGCGAATTGATCGACACCTTATTGCCCTCGATCCAGATTTCGCCCGAGTCCATTTTGTAGGCACCCGATAGCATCTTGATCAGCGTAGATTTGCCAGCACCATTGTGGCCCAGCAGCCCGACAACTTCGCCTGCGTGTAATTCGATGCTGACGTTATCGACAGCGCGCACGCCACCAAAAGCAATCGAGACGTTCTTCATTTCAACCAATGGCGTTGTCATTATTTCGTCCCCACACGCTTGCGATATTGAATGTCGATCCACACGGCGAGCACGAGGACCGCGCCGACGACGATGTTTTGATAAGGTGCATCCACGCCAACCATGGCCATTCCTGATTGCAGGGATTGCATGATCAACGCGCCGATGATGGCGCCATAAATTGTGCCGATGCCACCGGATAGGGCGGTGCCACCAATGACGGCCGCCGCGATGACGCGAAGTTCGTCCAGCGTGCCGATGTCATTGGTATGATAGCCAAGGCGCGCTGAGGCAACGATGCCTGCCAAGGCCGACAAAACGCCGACCATCGCAAAAATCTTTACCGTCAAAAGACGCGTGTTGATGCCCGATAACTCCGCAGCATCAGGGTTACCCCCCGTTGCGAAAATGTAGCGGCCAAGGCGGGTGCGCAGCGCAATAACGGTCATGACAATTGCAACCGCGATCAACATCAATACCGAATACGGAATGCCGTAGGCGGCGACACAACCTTCTGCGACCTCACAGCCGAACAGGCTGGGATCACGTGCAACGACACGCGTGGGCACAGTGTAGGCATTCAGGATCGCCACAAATCCAAGGATCGCAGCGGCTATGACACCCATAATCAGGCCCTCAGCCCACATAGGTTTTACCGGAAACCCGTGGCCCGTTTTTGCACGCCGCGCGGACCACATGGCAAACAGCGCAATGATGGTGGCAACGATGCCGACAACCCAGCTCCAGAATGCGCCGAGGGTTCCACCAATGCCGCCAAACAGCACATAGGTTTGATCAAGCGGGCCGATTGTAGCGCCGTCCGTCAACCACCAGCCGACATTGCGCCACACCAACAGCCCACCCAGCGTCACGATAAACGCAGGAATACCCTGATAGCCGACAAGCCAACCCTGCGCGCCGCCAATAACGGCACCAACGAAAAGCCCAACGGCAATGGTGATCCAAGGGATCAACGGATGGCCCAGTTCAAAGCCGAACATATCTGGCAGCCATTGTGTCTGGGTCATGCCCATCACTGCGGTACAGGTCGCAAGCAGCGCACCAACGGAAAGGTCGATGTGGCGGGTGACGATCACAAACACCATGCCAGTCGCCATGATAGCCACCGAAACAGTTTGGATCGTTAGATTGAAAATGTTGCGCGGGGTCAGAAAACGCCCGTCCGTCAACACATTGAATACAACACAAACGGCCAAAAACGCGCCGACCATTCCCAAAAGGCGCAGATCAACTTCGAGCGATTGCATAAAGCTGCGCTTGGGCGGCGGCGTGGCGGTGTTTTGGTCAGACATTTGCCTGTCTCCATTCGAGAAAATACTGTTCACATCCCGCAAATATAACGGGGCAAGATCAGTCAATGTAGGGTTTTATGGGGAGGAGTTGGGTCCCGCCACATAGGCGGGACCCGAAAGGTGCGGCGAACCGCCCTCTTTAGTTACAAGGTGCAGGACCGTCGGTCACGCCTTGGCACAGGCTTTCAACTGTGATCCAGCCCGCGTCTGTGACGACGGACAGGTTGTCAGCTGTGATTGGCACAGGTGCGAGGAAGATGGAGTTCATCTCAGTGCCGCCGGGTGATGTCCACTTAGCGGAACCGTCAACCATCGCCATGTCGTCACCAGCCAAAGTCGCGGCGATTTCACCAGCGGCGCGGCCAAGCTCACGTGCGTCTTTCCAGACGGACACAGTCTGCGTACCCAGAGCAACTCGGTTCAGCGCAGCGTGGTCGCCGTCCTGACCAGACACCGCAATGCCTTCCATGCCCTGCGCTGTCAAAGCAGCAACTGCGCCACCAGCTGTACCGTCGTTAGATGCTACAACCGCATCGACCATGTTGTCGTTCGCTGTCAGGATTTGCTCCATGTTGCGCTGTGCGTTCGCAGGCAACCAACCGTCTGTGTAAGCTTCGTCAACGATTGTGATCGCACCGGAATCGATTGCATCCTGAAGAATCTCTTGCTGACCACCGCGCAGGAAGTCTGCGTTTGGATCTGTTGGTGATCCTTTGATCATCACGTAGTTGCCGGAAGGCTGTGCAGCCAAAACAGCACGCGCCTGCATCCGGCCAACTTCGACGTTGTCAAATGTCAGGTAGAATGCGCGCTCGTCTTCGATCAAACGGTCATAAGCAACGACCGGGATGCCTTCAGCGTCTGCCGCATCAACGGCTGGGCCGATTGCTGCTGCGTCTTGTGCGAGAATGATCAGCGCATCCGCACCTTGTGCAATCAGGCTTTCAACGTCGGACAGCTGCTTGGCAGATGAAGACTGCGCATCAGCGGAAATATATGTTGCACCGGCGGCTTCCAAAGCTGCGCGAATTGCGGCTTCGTCAGTTTTCCAGCGCTCTTCCTGAAAGTTGGACCAGCTAACGCCAACAGTAATGGAGTGGCCGTCAGCAAATGCAGTCGAGCCGAAACCAGCAGCGGCAACAGCCGCAGCGATGATATACTTATTCATTATTTTTCCTCCCAAGGATGTTTCCCCCGAGTCGCCCCGAGGACGAGCCAACCGACTCGTGTGAAGCTAGACTGCCTGATTAAATTCAATTTGCAAAATAAAAAATTTCCAAAATGCACAAAAAACCTTCCAAAAGGGGAAAAATTACGCCTACACTCCGGAAGGTCCGTGGATTGCGCGTGATTTCATCGGGATTATCTTTACATGCTAAATTATATCGACCAAGCAAGTAAACAAGGTGGATGCGGCCCCCTGCTGGAGCATTCTGGCCCCTCTGCATCGCCGTTGCCGCTGCGACAACAGATTTTTCAGCATGTACGTTCAAACGGGCGCGCAGCGCGGGCGGATATAACACGCGCCCTACACATCAGCGCCGGCAGTGCCACAACCCTATCAGCCGAATTGATCGCATCAGGCATCTTGCGCGAAGTTTCCGAGCCCGTGCGCGACGCAGGCCGTGGTCGCCCACCCGTCGCCCTCGAGGTTGTACCAGAAGCGGCCTACGTCATTGGAATTAAACTATCTTTCAAACGCCATTCTGCAGTCCTGTGCGATTTCGCAGGAAACATCATCACCACCGCATCTGTACCCGCTTCAGATAAGCGCCGCAGCACGTCAGAATTGTTGGACGAAATCACAGGTCTCGTCTCGCGGGTCTGCGAAAAAAGCGGCGCACCGGATCGCCGGATCAATGCCATCGGTATCGGTCTTCCGGGGATTGTCGACAAGGATAGCGGCCTTATCAGGTGGAGCTCGCTTCTCCACGATCCCAATGTCGATCTCAAAACCGCATTTGGCGCGCGGCTTGATATGCCGCTGTTTATCGACAACGACACGAACATGCTGACCCTTGCGGAATTGTGGTTTGGCGTTGGCCGCCAGAAGGCTGATTTTGCTGTTGTCACAATTGAAAACGGCGTTGGCATGGGGCTCGTGGTGAACAACATGTTGTACCGCGGAACCCACGGTATGGGCCTCGAACTTGGGCATACAAAGGTACAGCTGGACGGTGCGCTATGTCGATGTGGCCAGCGCGGATGCCTAGAGGCGTACTTGGGTGACTACGCCCTGACCCGTGAAGCCGCGACCGCCCTTGATCGCGACGATGCCGACCTCAAAGACAAAGACGTCCTGCTGGAACTGCTGTTCGAAAAAGCAAAGGCCGGGCACGCCGCTGCTGAAACGATCTTCCGCCGCGCAGGGCGCTATTTGTCCATCGGCCTATCCAATGTGGTGCAATTGTTTGATCCGCCGCTGATCATCCTGTCAGGCAAACGAACGCGATATGACTATCTATATGCCGACGAAGTCTTGGCCGAGATGCAGAAATTAACGCTGACGCAAGGCCGCCAACCTTGTCAGGTCGAAGTCCATTTTTGGGACGATCTGGATTGGGCGCGTGGGGCCACGGTCCCTGCCTTGTCTGCGCTGACCGACACTATGGTCGGCGGGCTTGAGGTGCAAAACCTGTGATCCGCGCTGCCGTTCTTGCCTGCCTGCCCGTTGCGGCGTTGGCCGATCCGACATTTGAAGACCTGTCCGCGAACCTCCCTCAGCTGGTTTATGATGGCGGGTGGGAACACTTCGTTGGTGGCGGAATTGCAGTGTTTGATTGCAACGGTGACGCCTTGCCAGACGCATTTGCCGCAGGGGGTGAAAACCCTGCAAAACTGATCATCAACGAAGGAGGGTTTGCGTTTAGGGATGGTGCGATTGCGCCCCTTTTTGGTGTGACGGGCGCCTATCCGATAGATATTGACGCAGACGGGCATACCGATCTTTTTGTGCTGCGGGTCGGGGAAAACGCGGTTCTGCGCGGCGGGCCAGATTGCACGTTCCAGGAACAGACTGATCCGGTTTTGGCGGGGGGTGATCGTTGGTCCACCGCGTTTACCGCGTGGTGGGAAACGGGTGACAGTCGGCCCACATTTGCAGTTGGAAACTATGTTGATCGATCCGATCCAGATGGCCCGTTCGAAGCCTGTGACAACAACGCGGTTTTGCGCCCCCTCGGCGAAGGCTACGTTTCTGATGCCCTTACGCCCGGGTTTTGCCCGCTGTCGATCCTAGCGGCCAAAGATGCCCGCGATCGCCCGACGTTGCGGTTGTCAAACGACCGCCACTACTACGTTTCCGGCGGACGCGAACAGATGTGGGACATCGCAGACAAACGCTTTTTAGGCGAAGAGGATGGTTGGCCCGACGTGGCGCTTTGGGGCATGGGCATCGCCAGTCGAGATCTGAACGGGGATGG
This sequence comes from Octadecabacter dasysiphoniae, assembly GCF_021532615.1. Classification (GTDB taxonomy): domain Bacteria; phylum Pseudomonadota; class Alphaproteobacteria; order Rhodobacterales; family Rhodobacteraceae; genus Octadecabacter; species Octadecabacter dasysiphoniae. Next base: position 92,608 of record NZ_JAKGAQ010000001.1, on the reverse strand, counting down.
TCTGGACGATGTGATGCTTACATCAATGGGCGATCAATTGCTTCAGTTTTCCCAAACTGACGGCACCTACGCTGCGGCAGATTACAGCATCGGCACCTATTCCCAGCGTCCGCACATCGGCGATGACGGGCGGCCATCCACGGGGTGGCATGCGGAATTCGGCGATGTGGACAATGACGGGCGCGCTGATCTTTTCATCGCCAAAGGCAATGTTGACCAGATGCCGGGCATGGCGATGCGCGACCCAAATAACCTGTTGATGCAATCGCCGGACGGTACATTTCATGAGGCCGCCGCAACCGCTGGCGTCGCCACGACAGATCGGTCTCGCGGTGGGGCGTTGGTTGATTTTGACCTCGACGGGCGACTTGATTTGATCGTGTCGAACCGCCGCGCACCGCTTGAACTTTATCGAAACACGACCTCGCAAACAGGCAATTGGATGACAGTATCTCTTCAACAAAGTGGCGGAAACCGCGATGCCATCGGCGCGGAGATCACCGTTGAAACCGATGATATGCGCCAGTCGATCCAGCAGGTCATCGGCGGCGGGCATGCGGGTGGTCAGTTGTTACCGCGCCATTTCGGTTTGGGCACGGCAGAGGCTGCTACGATACAAGTGGACTGGCCTGATGGCACCGTGACGATAACAGACGCTATCGCAGGTGACCGGATCATGATTACCAAACCCTAGTCGGGGTTTGGAACATCCAACCCGCTCGGTACGGCGTTTGGCACACCCAACCGCCCTGCGACGCTTATTGGGTCGGTCAGGGTGTTCAAGAAGGCCACAATTTGCGTGATCTGCACCGGGGAAAACTCGACAGGATCGATCGTCACCGCAGCCGCAATCGCGCGGACCTGATCAAGATCAGCCATCACTGCGAAATCCTCCCCCTCAAAGTCAGGAAGGATGGCTTGGGCTGGATCATAGGCCAGCAGGCTTTCGGCGGGGTTCGTGTGCGCCGCAACAAAACCCGTCAAATCCGCGTGGGCACCAGCATGGCCATAGGGCGCAGTCAGCGCGACATTTCGCAAAGACGGCGTGCGAAAGGCGTAGCGATCCGCTTCTCGCCCTGTCACGCGAAACCGCCCGTCGTCGCGCATATGATCTTCGAAGGTGGCTGATTTTCCCGGGCCGATCTGGGGCGCTCCCATAACGTGAAACGCATGATCTGTCAGAAACGGACCATTGTGGCAGCTGGCGCACGCGCCTTGTCCATAAAACAGATCAAGGCCTGCTTGTTCTTGATCTGACAGGGCCCCTTCGCCGCGCAGAACCGCATCGAACGGGGCTGTATCCGATCGCCATTCATAGGCCACAAAAACCGCAATCGCGTTTGAGATGTCGGTAAACGCGATCTCATCCGCATTGTTCAAATGGGGATACACAGATAGGAACGCATCGACGTATTCAGGGATATCCGCAACGCGGCGCGCAAGCGTATCCCACGCGCCCCCCTGCCCGGTAATCAACCCTTGGCGAACCTTTCGACCAATTTCGTTTTCGCGGTGCGATCCGGCCATTTCATCACGGCTAAGAACGGGAAACATCGTTTGGGCTGACAGCACAGACGCGAACCCTTCGACCATGTCCGCGTCCATTGGCGTGCGAATACCATTGGGCAACGTTGCATCTGCTTCTAGCCGTCCATCGTGGAAAAGAACGGTGAATTCCTGCGCACCAAGGTTGAACAAAGCAGGTGAATTTCGCGGAATCCGTTCTTCGGGGACATTGCTTGGGTCAACGCGGCGATCAGGCCCTAACCCGATACCACCATCACCCAATGACAGTGAAACGGCATCGGACGTCCCGAAAGCAGGGTGGTGACAGGTCGCGCAGGCAATGTCCTTATTGCCTGACAAGATCGGATCATAGAACAACAGTTGGCCCAAAATGGCCTCTGCTGGATCGACGGCCGCATAGGCATCATCTGTCACCGGATTGGGCAACGGTCCCGCGATCACCGGGGCAGCCGTTAACGCCACAAAGAAAGTGATATGTTTCATGTTCATGCTGCGACCGTATGGGCGTCGCGGGCTTGCAACAAGGGGCGGCATACGAAAAGGGCCCGCAGTTGTTGCGAGCCCTTTCAGAAATTGTAACGAGACGGGTATTACTTACGCTTGCCGGTCGCTTTGTCGAAACGGTGCGCCAGTTCTGGCTTGATCGTAAAGCCGATCGTCTCACCTTTGGCGGCGGCCGGTGGCTTTTCCGTTTTCGCAATGAATTCGACACCGGTGGACGTCACAAGGTGAACAAGTGCATATTCACCAAGGTTTTCAACCAGCTCAAGCTTACCTTCAACGACGGAACCTTTGCTGGACGGCACCAGATGTTCCGGACGCAATCCGACTTCTTCGTCGGCGGTAATTGCCGCGCCCAAAACCTTGGCCGAATCTTTTGCCAGATCAACATCTGAAAAGAAGTTCATCTTCGGGCTGCCGATAAACTGCGCAACAAAGGCATTGTCCGGGCGTTCGTAAAGATCGATGGGTGAACCCACCTGTTCGATACGACCATCGCGCAAAACAACGATCTTGTCGGCCAGTGTCATGGCTTCGACCTGATCGTGTGTCACGTAAATCATCGTGTTGCCAAGGCGTTCGTGCAGGCGTGCGATTTCCAGACGCGTTTGCACACGAAGGGCAGCGTCGAGGTTGGAAAGCGGTTCGTCGAACAAGAAAACTTCGGGGTCGCGTACAATCGCACGGCCAATCGCGACACGCTGGCGCTGACCACCGGACAGGTTGCGTGGGCTGCGATCAAGGTACGTATCAAGTTGCAGAATTTTGGCGGCATCCTGGACGCGGCGATCAATTTCTTTGGGGTCCGTTTTGGCCTGCTTTAGACCGAACGCCATGTTCTTATAGACCGTCATATGCGGGTAAAGCGCGTAAGTCTGGAACACCATTGCAACGCCGCGTTTGGATGCCGCGACCTCGTTGACCACTGTGTCGCCAATCGCGACCGTGCCGTCAGAAATTTCTTCCAGACCGGCGATCATGCGCAGCAATGTGGATTTACCACAGCCTGATGGGCCAACAAATACGACGAACTCACCATCCACGATGTCGAGATCGACACCATGCATAACTTGCGTTTCACCATATTTCTTGACGACGTTACGAAGTGTCAAACCGGCCATTGTGTCTCCAATTCAGAAATTTCATGCCGAAGAATATCGGCGAAGTCAGGGTAAGTTTTGGGTAGATCGCCCCAAAGCTGTTTGCTTTGGATAAAGGCGTCCGTTCCGAGCAAGGATTTAAGATCATCCCAGCTAGGTTCGACGTATTTGAACGGGATCTTTCCCGCTGCGACGTGGGACGCAAAGACATGCCAGCTGGCAATGCTTCGGATGCTGTTGAGCGGCATAATGCCTTGCGCCAGACACCCCTCAAGCGTGGGGCGAATGAATATCGGGAACTTTGCCATGCCATCTGCACAGATGCGCGCGATGGTGTCACCGATTGCACGGTTGCTAAAGCGACGTGCGATGCTCTGCAGATAATCTTCTTTCGAAAACGGCAGATTGATCGTGATCGCTGGAAGAACCTCGTCTTTTTCGAACCCGTTGAAATGCGCCAACAGATCAGCGTCACGCATGGCTGCATCAAATGTTTCGATGCCTTTCAGCGCAGCAAGATAGGACAGGGCCGTGTGCCCGCCATTCAGAACCCGGATTTTGGTTTCTTCATAGGGATCGACGTCCGGCGTTACCGTCACGCCTGCGCGGGCAAGGTCGGGCATATCCGACGCGCGGCTGTCTTGTAGAACCCACTGGATAAAATCTTCGGCCATAATAGGGGACGCGACCTCGGTGCCGATCAGGGCAGTCAATTCAGTCACCAATTCCTGCGGGCTGCGCGGCGTGATCCGGTCCACCATGGAACATGGAAACGCAACATTCGTTTCGACCCATACCGCAAGACTGTCATCACCGCATGCCGCCAGATAGGCCAGCAAATTGCGGTGCAGCATCTTGCCGTTTTGGCGGATGTTGTCACAGCACGCGATGGTCAAAGGTGCGGCAATGGTGTCCATCCGCTTTTGCAACGCGGCACGTAGGTATCCGTAAACGCTTTCGGCGGTTCCACCTTTTGCTTCGGATGCGATCGTGGCGTCCGACAGGTTCAGGTTGCCATCCGGATCGGTGTAATAGCCGCTTTCCGTTACGGTGATCGTCACAAGGTGAACGGTCTCCAATGACAGCAAGCCTTCGGTATTGGCGCGGTCAATGCTCCAATCCTCAAAGGCGACGTGCGGACGCACACGGCGCAGATCAACTTCGCCATCGGAGGAATAGGATTTCAGGAAATACCCGTCGTGACGTTCGATATCGTCCGCGGCGGCCTGAAAATGCGGTGCTTCGGAACCGCGCAGGTTGACGGCAGCGATGCCCCAGCGCAGATCGCCGGACACGGCCATATAGTCATCCAGATACACCGCCTGATGCGCGCGGTGGAACGCACCAAAGCCAAGGTGAACAACACCAATCTGGCAGTCGGAACGCGCATATGTCGTGGCGTGGATCGGGGCATGCACGGCAGTGTTCATTGCGCGGCCTCCAGTTGTGGCACAAGATCTTTGCGGGCGATGTCACGATACTCCGACGGAGTCATCGATTTAACCTTCAAGAAATGGCGGTTGAAATTGGCGAGGTTTTTGAAACCCGCTTTGTGGCAAATTTCTGTGATCTGAAGCTCGGTCGCATAGAGCATACCGCAGGCTTCACCGATCCGTACCCGATTGACGAATTCAACGAAACGACGCCCCGTGACAGCCTGAAAATTGCGGCTGAATGTTTGCGGGCTCATCCCCGACAATTCGGCGGCGGTTTCGACTTTCAGGTTCTCGGCGAAGTGTTCGACGATGTAATCAATAACAATCGCGATGCGGGCATGGCGTGTGTCGCCGACATTTTGCTGCATCTTTACAAGCGACAGTTCTTTGGCAGACGGAATACCCGTGACGTAGGTCAAAAGCTCAATAAAGGCGAGCATCTGATAGGTTCCGGAAAGATCGCGCACCTGCACAAATTTGTTACGGACCCAGTCGAAATCAAAGTCAAAGAATTCCAACCCGGAACGCGACCTTTCGATAAGTCGCGATACGTCAGAAAACTCGCCGAAGGCGCTCGCGAGTTTGATGATCCGGTCCTGATCGAACTGGATAACCATGTCGCGGTGCGTCACTGGCCCGTCCCAAAATTCATCCGTAATCCAATTGTGGGGCAGGTTTGGGCCCGTCAAAAACAGCGATTTGGGACCAAAGTCACCGATGTAGTCGCCGACAAACGCTTTGCCTTGGGTGTCCAGAATCAAATGCAATTCGCATTCCTTGTGCGAATGCCAGCGGCACAACGGGTCCGGCCAGCCGTGTTCAAGATAACGAACGCTATGGGCGTTGGCCTCAAGGACTTCGATTTCTGGTTCAATGATGGACATGACCTATCTCAACACGTTGCCGCCATCGACACCGATGGTCTGGGCGGTCATATAAACGGATTGGTCACTGGCCAGAAACACAGCGGCGCGGGCAACATCGGACGGATGCCCCATATAGCCAAGCGGCACAGCGTCACCGACTTCGCGCTTCTTTTGGCCAAGCGGCTTGCCTTCAAACTTGGCGAACAGCGCATCAACGTCTTTCCACATCGGCGTGTCGATCACGCCGGGGCTGATCGCATTGACGCGGATTTTATGCGGCGCAACCGCAAGGGCCGCAGATTGCGTGTAACTGATCACGGCAGCTTTGGTCGCACAGTAATGGGCGACCAAAGCTTCACCGCGATGTCCTGCTTGGGAGGCAAGATTGATAATCGAACCCTGCTGCGTGTTCGCGACCATCGATTTGGCCGTTGCCTGCATCACAGCGTAAAAGGCCCGCACGTTAACGCCGAAAAGGCGATCATATTGATCCAGATCAGCTTCAAGCACCGAACCCATGTCAAAGATGGCCGCGTTGTTGAACAGGATATCTGGCTTAATGTAGGCAATCCAGTCGGCACATTTCGCAAGTTCAACATTGTCCAGAAGATCGAAGGTCTCATACGTGGCGGGACCATCAAAGCTGTCGGCAATATCGGTTGCATAGACTGTGGCACCAAGCGCGGCAAAGTGGTCTACCGCGCTTGCGCCGATGCCCCCGACGGCACCCGTGACCAAGGCAACTTTGCCGGTCAGGTCTGTGGGTGCCGCGTTTAGCATTACTTCACCGCTCCGAATGTGAGGCCTGCAACCAGCTGCTTTTGGCAGAACCAGCCGAGGATCACGATAGGTGCGATTGCTGCTGTAGACACCGCGGACAGGCGGCCAAAGAACAGACCCTCCGGTGCACGGTTGCCTTCGATCAAGGTCGACAAGGTTGCCGCATCAATCGTTGTCAGACGAACCGTCCAGTAGGCTTCGTTCCAGCAAAAGATAAACGTCAGCAGTGCTGTAGATGCGATACCACCCCATGCCAACGGGATCAGGATATCCTTAATCTCACCCCAGGTTGATACACCGTCCATCTTGCCGGCTTCGATGATCTCTTTCGGGATCTCTTTGAAGTACGTGAACAACATCCAGATCACGATTGGCAAGTTGATCAGGCACAACACCAAGATCACCAGGAAGTGCGTGTCATAGATGCCAAGCATGTTCTTCGTCAGGAATGTCATCGGGTACAACACGGCCGCAGCGGGCAGCATTTTCGTCGACAGCATCCACATCAGGATGTCTTTGGTGTGGCGAGACGGGTTAAAGGCCATCGCATACGCAGCGGGAACCCCGACAAACAAAGCGAATAATGTGGCGAAGGTCGATGTAATCACCGAGTTCGTCGCAAAGCGCCAGTAGTCATAGTTCTGCGTCATATTCGTGTAGTTTTCGAGCGTTGGCGTGAAGCGGAACAGAAATTCCGGCTTCACCGCATCCGCGTCCGTCTTGAAGCTGGTGAAAACCAACCAGAAGATCGGGAAGAAGAAGATGAGAGCAACAATCCATGCCATGACGGGCCATGCAAATTTGCCAAAGTTTGAGCGTTCGGTAACAGCTGCCATTGTCTTTTTCCCTAGTCCATCAAGCTTTTGCCAACCATGCGCAGCAAGAAGATTGCGATGATGTTGGCAAGGATTACGGCGAAAATGCCCGTGGCGCTTGCGGCACCAATATTGTTGTTGGCGAATTCGCCAATGAGATACGGAAGGTTCTTGTTACCACTACCGCGGCTCACGATTTCGATTTCTGCATAAAGCGACAGGTGGAAGATCGACTGGATCATCACCACAATCGCAATCGGGCGGGCCAGATGTGGCACTGTCAGGTTGATGAACTGCGACCATGGGGACGCACCATCAAGCGTCGCCGCCTCTTTTTGGCTTTCATCTTCGGATTGCAGCGACGTCATAAAGATCAGGACCGCAAAGGGTGTCCATTGCCAGGCAACCATCATGATGACCGCGTAGGCAGACGTTTGCGAGGCTCGGAAGGAAATGGGTTCAAGCGTTGGCCACAGGTTAAAGAAGGCGCCGAGAACCGGGAAGTCCCGCAGTCCATCGATCAGGTTATTGATGCCGCCAACTGCAAGACCCTGAAGGCCAAGCACCGGATCAAGGATCATGTTGATCCACAAAACCGCGTTCACCGCAGGCATAACAAAGAAAGGCGAAATCAGCAGAACGCGTACAATGCCACGTCCGGGGAAGTTACGATTGATCAGAACCGCAATCGCGAGACCCAGAAGCACCGTGATGATCAGGATACTACCAACGATCAAAACCGAGTTCTGAATAGCAAAGAGAAAATCCTTTGCTTTCAATACATAACCGTAGTTACCAAAGCCACGCCAGTTGCTGAGCGACGGCGACGTCCATTCGGGCCGGATGTTACTGTTCAACACATATCGGATGAACGAGAAATAGAGCGTCATGCTCAATGGAACCAACATCCAGATCAACAAGAGTATGACGGCTGGCGTTTGGAGGATGCGAGGGAGCGTTCTTTTGGACATAGCTCTGGTCACCTGTTCAGACGGGTTTCATTGAAATACTACGATAAGCGGGTAGTCGTTTAGCGAGCAGCACAACTAAAGCGTGCCGCGTACAAGCAAAGCGATCAAGAAAAATATTTGGGAATATCGGGCCCGGCTTTCGCAGCCGGACCCAACATTAGTCAGTCAAAGGGGTTTAGTAGTAACCCGCTTCGGACATGATTGCGTCTGCTGCAGACTGTGCTGCTGCGAGAGCTTCGTCCACAGATTTCGCGCCGGACAGTGCCGCTGCGATTTCTTGTGCAACCGCTGTACCCACTTCTGGGAATTCAGGGATCGCTGCGAACTGGACGCCTACGTATGGCTTGATGTCTGTGGCTTCTGGAGCCGCAGAGTTAATCGCTGCCAATTCGGCGTCTGCAAATGCTGCAGCTGCCTGGAATTCAGGGATCGCGTATGTGGATGTACGTGTACCTGTTGGAACAGAACCCCAACCGAAGTCTGGGTGGTTGCCGACAGCTTCGATGTACGCCTTGGATGTGGCCCACTCGATGAACGCTTTGGCTTCGTCTGTGTTGTCTGTACCTGTTGGAACAGCCATCGCCCAAGCCCAGAGCCAGTTTGCACCGACCGGGTTACCAGCGTTTGGAGACTGTGCGTATGCAACGCCGTCTACTTCAAGGAAAGAAGCAGCGATTGTCGCGTCAATCCACAGGCCACACTTGCCTTCGTTGTACAGAGCCAGGATTTCGTTGAAGGAGTTACCTTCGGAACCTGGAGGGCCGTATGTACCCAGCAGCTCAACGTAGAATTCTACAGCGGCTTTCCACTCGTCGGAGTCCAGAGCAGGACGCATGTCAGCGTCGAACCAAGCACCACCAAAGGAGTTAACCATTGTTGTGACGAACGCCATGTTGTCGCCCCAACCTGGCTTACCGCGCAAACATGCACCGTAAACGCCGTTGTCTGGGTCGTGCATTGCAGCAGCAGCTGCCATCACGTTGTCCCAAGAATCGTTGTCAGCGATGGATACGCCAGCAGCTTCTGTCAGGTCAGAACGGTACATAACCATGGACGATTCACCGTAGAACGGTGCAGCGTACAGAACGCCTTCTGCGGACAGACCGTTGCGCATTGCTGGCAGCATGTCGTCAACGTCGTACTCTGCGCTGAACTCAAGTGGTTCGATCCAGCCAGCTGCACCCCAGATTGGAGCTTCCTGCATGCCGATGTTGATGATGTCGTACTGGCCGCCACCGGTTGCTGTGTCAGACGTTACCTGCTCGCGCAGAACGCCTTCTTCCAGGGATACCCAGTTCAGTGTAACGCCTGTTTCTTCGGTGTATGCTTCTGCAACAGTCTGCATGTTGATCATGTGACCGTTGTTGACGATAGCAATCGTCAGCTCAGTTGCGTGACCGTCCGCGAAGGCAGTTGTTGCAGTCGCAACGCCCATGGACAGGCCGAGAGCCGTATTCAGTAAAGATTTCATGTTATTTCCTCCCAGAAATCACAGATTATATTTTTCTGTCAGACGACAATGGCGGATTAGATCGGCCTTCCGCAAATACAATTCGACCAATTATAGATACAAAATCTTCATTCTGACAGAAAAATGCCCAGTTTTGTGTACGGATTCGCGAAAGTTCGCTGATTAAAACGAATCGATGGACGGGCCGATTCTGTCCCAGACATGCACTTTTCGTATCACTGTTGCGCCTGTTGCCTAGTTTTGGACCCACTAGGCCAGCTCAGTGGTTTCGCTTCAAAATTGCTGCTCATTGCCCGTTGCCTTGCGCTTCGAACAGAGACGGATACGTGCATATGCAGCCTGAACTGCAGGGCACCAATGCAGCGCTAGACTGATCCGATCGCGTCGCGGCATCCCTTAGTCCAAATCAGGTTTGCCGCCCGCGTTACAGGATCAGACAGGTGTTCTGCCAAATCTGCGGGAAAGATTTCACGCACGGAAAGTAGCGCCGCAACACATTCAGTAGGCGAGGTGGCCATGTCAGTCAGCGCCTTTAACTTGTCGGCAAGAGGATCTCTCACATCAATCGGTTGTCCTGCTTCATCAATCCCAGACACGTAACGCATCCAAGCTGCGACAGACAGACACGCCATTGGCGCGGCCCGCCCCGTATCAAAGGCATCACGCACCGTTCCAAGCAGACGTTGCGGGAGCTTCTGACTGCCGTCCATCGCGATTTGCCATGTGCGGTGGCGGATGTTGGGGTTTGCGAAGCGATCAAACAACGCATCAGCGTAACTGCCCAAGTCCACACCATCGGGCGCCGTGACGGTTGGCATAATTTCCGCCCACAACGCGCGAACGAAACGGGCGAATACTGGATCTGCAACGGTGTCCGAAATTGTTTCGTGCCCCGCAAGATACCCAAGGTACGCAAGCGCTGAATGTGACCCGTTGAGCATCCGCAATTTCATATCTTCAAACGCACCAACATCGCGGACCAACTGCGCACCCGCGATGGCAAAGTCCGGGCGCATGTTGTCAACGAAATCATCCTCAATCGCCCATTGGGAAAACGGTTCATGCATCACGGGCGCTGCGTCATAGACGCCGGTGATCGCTTGGACCTTTTCAATGTCGACTGGCGTGGTGGCGGGGGTGATCCGGTCCACCATGGTGCAGGGAAATCGCCCGTGGGTGTTGATCCAGCGAGCAAGCTCTGGATCAATCATTTCGGCAAGTTCAAGCACCACACCACGTACCAGCCGTCCGTTTTGCGGCAGGTTATCGCAGGTCAGCACGGTGAAAGGGCGCGCGCCTGCGTGCATCCGCGCCTGCAAGGCCCGCACCAAAAACCCGAGTGTCGAAATGGGGATATCGTGGGCGAGGTCATGTTGGATATCGGGGTGATCGCGGTTCAATGCACCCGTTGCAGGATTGTGGCAGTATCCCTTTTCGGTCACGGTTAATGTCACAACCCTGACCGACGGATCTGTCATCGCATCCAATACGGCGTTTGGATTTTCGGGGGCCACCAACACATCATTCAGCACATCTATGATACGGGTACTATTCCCATCTGGGGCCAACGACATCGCCGTATAGGCCCACCCCTGATCGCGCAGTGCATCACGGGTGTCCGCACTGCGCAGGGACACACCGATCACGCCCCAATCACCGGCGGATGCCGTCATAGCATCCGCGATATAGGGACACCCGAACGCCCGGAAAAAAGCGCCAAGGCCAAGATGCACAATTCCCGTTCGGGCGCGCGGTGTGTCGGGGCGTTTCAGGCGCGGCGCTGTCAAAATTTATACGCCTGCTTGGCGAGGCCATAGGCCAGATCATGCGCGATTTCGGGTGCTTCATCCGCATCCAGCCGCCCCGTCGCGATCAAGGTTGCTAGAAACCCGCAATCAATGCGGCGGGCAACATCGTGACGCGCGGGGATAGAACAGAAGGCGCGCGTGTCATCGTTAAAGCCAACCGTGTTATAAAAGCCTGCTGTTTCTGTCGCCGTTTCGCGAAACCGCCGCATGCCTTCTGCGCTGTCGTGAAACCACCACGGCGGGCCAAGTTTTAAAGCGGGGTAAACGCCCGCCAACGGCGCGAGTTCACGCGGGATCGATGTTTCATCCAACGTAAAAACGATGATCGTCAAATCCGGTTCCTGCCCGACGGCGTCCAGAAGCGGCTTCAGCGCGTGCACATAGTCGGTGCGCGTCGGGATGTCGTAACCTTTGTCACGGCCAAACCGCCCCATGATCACATCGGAATGATTGCGAAACGATCCGGGATGAATTTGCAGAACAAGGCCGTCATCAAGGCTCATCCTTGCCATTTCAGTTAGCATATGACCGCGAAAGACATCCGCCTCGTCTGCGGAGCACGTGCCGGACAGGGCTTTGTCGAATAGGGTTGCCGCGACGTCTGCGGGTAAATCCTCGGTACGAGCAGTCGGGTGACCATGATCAGATGACGTAGCACCATATCTTTTGAAAAAAGCGCGCCGGTTCCGATGCGCAGCGAGGTAGCCCGCCCATGTTGTCGTGTCCTCGCCCGTTAGCGCGCCTAGCGTTTCCACGTTGTCAGCAAAGCCGTCAAATTCAGGATCAATCACGGCGTCAGGGCGATACGCGGTGACGACTTTGCCACCCCAACCCGATGCGCGGATCATGTCGTGCCAGCGCAGATCGTCTATCGCACTTTCCGTGGTTGAAATCGCTTCGATGTTGAACTTTTCAAACAATGCACGAGGTCGGTAAGCGTTCTGAGTGAGACACTCTGAAATTCGATCATAAACCTCATCCGCCGTTTTCGGCGACAACCGTTCGGTCACGCCGAAGACATCCTGTAAGGCGTGATCGACCCAGATGCGCGACGGTGTTCCGCGAAACAAATAGTAATTGTCTGCGAACAGGCGCCAGATTTTGCGGGGGTCTTGTTCGATCGGGCCGCCGTCCACACGTGGAACGCCCAGCGCCTCTAGCGGAATACCTTGGCTGTGCAGCATCCGAAACAGATAGTGATCCGGTGTAACCAGCAACTGGGCAGGGTCGGCAAAGGGTTTATTCTCCGCGAACCATCGCGGGTCTGTATGGCCATGGGGGCTGATGATCGGCAGGTCGTGTACATCACTGTAAAGTGCGCGCGCAATGTCGCGCACCGATGTTTCAACCGGGAACAAACGATCTTCATTTAAGAACGTCATTGTGCTCTCCCTTTCAATCCGTAATCTGGTATCCTAGTCATCGTGAACCACGCTGTCACGCCCTTCCCTGACGCCCGACCGGAGATTTCAGCCATGCCAACACCCAAACCCGTTGCCGATAGTATTATCGCGCCGATGTCTTTCCCCCGCGCCGGAGGAGGCGAGATTACTGTTGGCGGTCAAAAGTACAATTGGACCTTACTGGTCGTGTATCGCGGGAAACACTGCCCAAGATGTAAAAGATACCTCACCATTCTGGATGGCATGCGCAACGACTGGACCGCGGCGGGTTTTGACATCGCGGTGGTGTCGGCTGACACGCAAGAAAAGGCACAAGCGGATCAAGAAGAATTCGGTTGGGGCTTTGATTTGGGTTATGATTTGAACGAAGCGCAGATGAACCTGTTGGGCCTTTACGTGACAGAACCCTTATCCGCGAACGAAACTGATCGTCGGTTCGCCGAGCCGGGAACATACGTTTTACGCCCAAACGGGAGCCTGATCGCCGTTTCAATCTCTAACGGTCCAGCTGTGCGCCCCGACTTGTCCGAACTGCTTGATGGGATGATTTTCAACAAGAAGAACGACCGCCCTGCACGCGGCACAGTGTAGTATCAGCGCCTGTTCTGACGTGATCGCAATGTGTCGGGACTGAATTTATTGACTCTGAGTCAAACTGAAAATACTAGTATACTTGTTGGCAGGTACGGCTCGATCCGTTGGATAAGTCGACCTGTTCGAACCAAACGTATCTGGGAGGATCAAATGACCAAAGCTATCACACTTCGCAGCGCCTTGTTTGGCAGCTGCCTTGCCCTCGCGGCGACCACCGTTTCAGCGCAAGAATTGCGCGGCTGGAACATCCACGTAGAAGATTATCCCGTCTCCATCGCGATGGAATCATTCGCGGACGCAATCGCCGAAGCAACAGACGGTGAACTCACCGCCAAAGTGTTCCACAACGGTGTTCTGGGCAGCCAGCCCGACGCAATTGAACAGATTCGCCTTGGCGTAATCGACTTTGGTGAATTCAGCCTCGGGCCGATGGGAACATCTGTTCCAGAAACCAACGTCGTGTCCCTGCCCTTCATCTTTTCCAGCATTCCACAGATGTATGAACTGATGGACGGCGAAGTTGGCGACGCAATCGGCGCTGGCATGATCGAGCGCGGCATCGTTCCACTGGGTTGGTATGACGCCGGTGCACGTTCTTTCTACAACTCCGTTCGCCCAATCAACACACCGGCTGACGTTGAAGGCCTGAAAATCCGCGTGATGAGCAATGATCTGTTTGTTCAGATGGTTGAATCCATGGATGGCAACGCAACGCCAATGGCATTCGCCGAAGTGTACCAGTCAATTCAGACTGGCGTTGTGGACGGTGCGGAAAACAACCCGCCCTCCTATGAATCCACATCCCACTACGAAGTCGCGGCGTTCTATTCTTTGACAGAGCACCTTATCATTCCTGAATGCCTGTGCATGTCCAAAGTATCTTGGGACAAGCTGACACCAGAGCAGCAGGACATCGTGATGACAGCAGGCCGCGAGAGCGCCGATCTGCAGCGCGAGTTGTGGCAGGCCCGTGAAGCGGCTTCCATGGAGATCGTTCAGGCAGGCGGCACAGTGGTGAACACCATCGAAGACAAAGGCCCATTCCAGGATGCAATGGCACCAGTCTATGATGGTTTCCTCGAAGCGAACCCTGATCTTGCTGACCTTGTGAACATGATCCGCGACGCAGGCTAACCCCCTGCCGCAAACAAACCGGCGGCCGGCGTACATTTGCAACGCGGGCCGCCTTACGACCAACCCCAAGAAAAACACGAGGCGAGTATGAGCGGTCGAAAGTCCTTGATTGATCGGTGCGAAACCGTTCTAGGCGCCGTCCAATGGTTGAGCATTTTTACCGCCTCGGTCGCCCTTGTTATTTTGATTGTTACGTTCGGCTGGTTGGTATTTGGCCGCTACGTCTTGAACGTCACCCCAACGTGGGTCGAACAACTTGCCCTTTTGTTGATCTGCTACATCGCCTTTCTTGGCGCTGCGGCGGGCGTACGTGATGACACCCATCTTGGCGTGTCCTTGTTCCGCGATATGCTGCCCATCAGCATCCAGAAGGTCATCATTGTGATCATTGATTTCATCCTTGCCGGGTTTGGCATCATCATGGTTCTGGCCGGCGTCACGTTGATGCGGTTTGGGTGGGATTCTTATCTTCCCATGCTCAACATTCCTGAAAGTTTCCGAACGCTGGCGATCACGCTGTGCGGTGTTTTGATCGTTCTTCATGCGGGATCCCGCGGCATCATCCGGCTTGCGACGTTCACGCAATGGACCCCTTACCCCGATTTGCAGGAGTCCTGATATGGGCCTGACCATCCTAATGCTTGTCTTCGGTGTCGGTGTTGTCATCGGCATGCCCGTCGCCTTTGCCATGGGCATCGCTGCCGCATCCGCGTTCTGGTACGAAGGCTTTCCGATGTTGATCACGTTCCAGCGTGCGACGGCTGGTGTATCTGTGTTCTCACTGCTCGCCATTCCGTTCTTCGTGCTGGCCGGTGAAATCATGTTGCATGGCGGGATCGCGGTGCGACTGGTGAAACTGGCATCCGCGCTTGTTGGTCACCTCAAAGGCGGCCTTGCGATGGTGAACATTTTCTCATCCATGCTGTTTGGCGGTATTTCGGGATCTGCGGTCGCAGACATTTCTGCGCTCGGTTCGATCCTCGTGCCCGTAATGAAAGAACGCGGGTATCGCCCTGACTTCGCGGTAAACGTCACGGTGACGTCTTCAATCGCGGGCATCGTCATTCCACCTAGCCACAACATGATCATTTTTGCCGTGGCCGCTGGTGGTGGTTTGTCTGTTTCCAAACTGTTTCTTGCAGGTGTCATTCCCGGGATGATCATGTGCGCCAGCCTTGCGATTGCGGCCTATGTCTTGTCGATCAAACATAATTACCCGGCTGAACCGTTCCCCGGTTGGGGTGAGGTCGGCCGCAGTGCGGCGGATGCGATCCCTGGTTTTTTGACGGCTGTGATCATCGTTGGCGGCACCCTGTCCGGTGTCTTTACTGTGACAGAATCCGGTGCGTTCGGCGCGATCTATGCGATCCTGTTGACCACGTTCTATTACCGCAGCCTGACATGGAAATCCTTTATCCTCGCCGTCACGGGAACTGTGCGTACGACGTCGATGGTCATGATCCTCATCGCGTTCGCCAGTTCATTCGCCTATCTGCTTGCCCTGTATCAAGTGCCCGCGCGTCTTAGCGATGCTTTGGTTACGATTTCGGACAATCCGATCATTATCCTGCTGATGATCAATGTGATCTTGCTGATCCTGGGAATGATCATGGATATGGCCGCGTTGATCCTGATTTGCACACCGATCTTCCTGCCTATCGCCAAGGGGCTTGGCATGGACCCAACACAATTCGGCATCATGATGTTGATGAACCTTGGCCTTGGCCTGTGCACACCACCTGTCGGAACCTGTCTGTTCGTTGGCTGTGCTGTGGGTAAAATCAAAATCGAAGAGGCGCTGAAATCCATCTGGCCGTTCTATTTGGCGATCCTTGGTGCGTTGATCCTTGTCACGTATGTGCCTGCCGTGTCGTTGTGGTTGCCATCTGTGGATCTGTCGGTTCTGAAATTCTGGTAGGGGTTTACGGGGTCGCCTAAACGATCTCTGCCAGCTTCAGCCGTTGGATTTTGCCTGACGGACCTTTGGGCAATTCAGCCATGAAATGAACCCGCTCAGGCGATTTGAACGCGCCAAGCCGTTTGACGCACAATGACAAAAGATCAGCCTCGGCCAGCGTTGATCCGTCGCGAATTGCGACCGCTGCTTCGACCCGTTCACCGTATTGCGCACAGGGACGAGCAAAGGCTGCGGCCTCAACGATGTCGTTGTGGCTGTACAGCACTTCGTCAATTTCGCGCGGGGCGATGTTCTCGCCGCCTTTGATGATCAGTTCTTTCAGACGGCCGGTCACGAAGACATAACCGTCATCATCCATCCGCCCCAAATCGCCGGTGCGCAGCCATTCCCCCGCGAACGTGACCGCTGTCGCATCTGGATTATGGAGGTATTCGCGCATGACATTGGGGCCGCGAACTGCAATTTCGCCTTCGGACCCACGTGGCGCCTCGGTCAGGTCCGCCGTTAGAATCCGCACTTCATTGCCAAAACCAATCCCCGGTGATCCGATCTTGCGCACACCGGGTGGCAAGGGATTGGACAGAATTTGCGCAGCGGTTTCGGTCAGACCCATCGTTTCAATGATCGGCACACCAAAACGGGTTTCGAATGCAGTCTGTGTTTCTACAGCCAAAGCCGATGATGCAGAACGCCCGAACCGCAATCGCGCGCGTGCAGTGTCCGCAGGGTCGATCGCACCATGAAGCAGATGACTGATGATCGTCGGGACAACGGAAAACCAAGTGGCCTGCCCCGTTTCAATTTGGCCCCAGAAATTACTGGCCGAGAACTTGGTCACCATAGCCAATGATCCGCCAGACACCAAAGCGCTCATGACTGTCACGCACAGCCCGTTGATGTGATAGATCGGCAAGACGCAAAACCCACGATCTTGCGCGGTAAGCGCATGCGCAACGGCAGTGGTCCAGCCCCCGGCCAACAGGCTGGCATGGCTATGCACGACACCCTTGGGTTTTCCTGTTGTGCCCGATGTATACATTAACAGCGCATGATCATCTTCGGCGATGTCATGCAGCTCAGCTTCATTTGTAAGATCGACGGGCCGCAGTTCAGCAACGCCGTCAGGCGCGGTTTCAGTAAAGGCTTGTCTTTGGTTGGGATGCACGAAGGCAAACCGCGCGCCAGAATGGTCCAGCGCGTAAGAAATCGCATCAGGCCCCGCCGCCAGATTGATCATCGTCGCGCGAAATCCGCCGTAAAGCGTGGCATAAGTTGCAATCAGACCCTCGCGCCCGTTGGGATGAATGATCGCAACGCTTTCACCTTTTGCGATGCCCAAGCCGGACATTTTGCGCGCGATTGTGCGCGCCTCATCGCGCAGGGTCACCCATGTAAGCACCTCACCGGTGTCGGGGAATACGACCGCCGTGCCCGTCCCGTCTGCTCGCGCGTTGAGCCAGTCACGCACGGTGCCTTCGGGTGGGGATGCGGGATCAAAGATCATTTACCGACTTGGCCCCAATAATCGCCAAAGATGTCTTCTAGGCTGGGTTCGCGTGGCGGGATTTCACGCACGATTTTGGTGCTTTGGATAAAGTGTTTCCAATGCAGATTATCATCGATGGAATTGCCCCCCCACGACCCGCACCCCATGGACAGCGAAAACGGCATTCCGTTGTTGAACGCGCCGCCCGTGGCGAAAGTATGCGCTTGATTGACGATCACGCGGCTGGTCGGGATCGACGTGGCCAGCGTCAGCGGGCGGGTATCATCGGCGGTGTGGATGCCAACCGAATGGCCTGCCCCTTGGTGCAGTTGGATCTTACGAGTGATACCGACTGCCGCATCGAAATCGCGGGCGCGGTAAACGGTAAGAACGCGGCTGAGTTTTTCACCAGACAACGGGAATTCAGGCCCGATGCCTTTGGTTTCGACCGCGATATATTGCGTGTCGGCGGGAACTTCGTCCGTGAGGCCGAGCGCCTCAATCATCTCGCTGGCGTCGCGGGCAATGGCGCGGGGGTTCAGATGGCCTTTGACCCAAAGGGTGCTGGTGATCTTACTGTCATCGGTGATCAATGCGCCGCCTGTTTTGGCCATTTCAGCCACGAACGCATCATAAATTTCATCAACCACGACGATAGAATTTTCCGAGCTGCACGACGTAGCGTTGTCAAACGTCTTGGACGCCGCGATTTTCTGTGCGGCCGCTTCTAGATCGGCGGTTTCATCAATGATCACACAGACATTACCCGCGCCCACAGCCAAGGCAGGCGTGCCGCTCGTGTATGCGCGTTTCACGTTGTTCTGGCTGCCCGTCACGACGATCAAATCGGAAACCTCTAACAGGCGTTGTGTCTTTTCCTTTGATCCACGCCCCGGGACCATTTGAACAAGGTCATGATCAAGGCCCAGCTTGTCGAATTCCGCATAGATGTAACCCAACAACGCCTCACACGTGGGCACGCCTTTGGGGGACGGCGACACGATGATGGCGTTGCCGCATTTCAGCGCGTTGATGATGTTGTTGGCGGGGGTTGCACCGGGGTTGGTTGAGGGCACGACGGCGCCAATCACACCGATGGGGCGGGCGATTTCGGTGATGCCGGTTACGGGATCATCGCTGATAATGCCAAAGGTGGCGGCATCTGCGATATCGCGCATCAGCCCCAGCGTCTTGCGGTGGTTCTTGGTGATCTTGTCGGCCACATTGCCAAGGCCTGTCGTTTCAACGGCCAATTCAGCGAGGTGTTTGTTGCGGGCGGGTTCCATGATCGCCCAGGCGACAGCCTGCGCAGCGCGGTCGTATTTTTCCTGCGATCCACCGGATTCAAACGCGGCTTGGGCCACGCGGGCGCGTGCGACAATTGTTTCGACGTCTGCGATGTCGGCAGCGATGGGATCGGCGGTGGTCATATTCATTCCTTTGGTTTGACGGGGCCACAGATGCGGCCCCGCCCGAGTGCGGATTCTTTGCGCTTAGAGGTCGGCCAAAAGAGCCTCAAGGGTCACTTGGCGCTGTGCCCACATTTCAAGAACCTCATCACGGTTCATGATGTGCATTGGCGACCCACCTGCTTCCATGCGGGACGCAACGCGACCATTTTCGAACATTGTCGGAACGATTGCTGCAAGATGGTCAATGATCGGCTGTGGCGTACCTGCTGGCACCATGACACCGCGGTAGTTCACGGAGGCATTGTCGATCTCATAGCCCTGTTCCATCATTGTTGGAACGTCATCGATGAAGGAATTGCGCTCCACGTCAAACACGCCGAGGATTTTGACGGTCCCTGCTTCACGTGCACGGAATGCATCGGACAGATTGTTCACGCCGCCCAGAACTTCGCCCGCGATCACAGCGCGCATGGCACCGGCACCACCAGCGTTATTGGGGATATAGGCGAGCTGTACACCTGCGGCTTTTTCAAGCTGAAGGGCTGCGATGTGGTGACCCACGAACAGGCCAGCGCCAGAGAATGTCAGACCGCCAGGATTAGCCGTCGCATATGCGATCACGTCTTCCATGGAGTTAAATTCGCTGTCCGCACCCACAACAAACACCGCAGGGTCTGCACCCCAATTGGCGATGGGTTCAAAGCTGTCGGTGGAATAGGACACGCCGCCCTCGATGGACTGCGCGATAAAGTGGGGCACGTTGTACGCGCCCAATGTATAGCCGTCCGCATCAGCCTGCGTGGCAAGCCAGTTCCAACCCACGCGGCCACCGGCGCCGGACTTGTTCAGGATGGCGACAGGCATGTTCAGCGCGTCTTCGTTGCCAGCTGTCATCGTTACGATGCGGGCCTGAAAATCTGTGGCCCCACCGGCGCCATAGCTGACCATCATCATGATCGGGCGTTCGGGGTAATCTCCGTGGCCTTCGGCCATCGCCGTACCTGTCATCGCCGTTAGCGCGATCACCGCGCCTGCAATCCATTTTTTCATTTTAGTTCTCCCTAGGTTTAGACCCCAAAACCGCCTCCCGCAGCTTTAGGAAAAAATCTCTCTCGGTGTGAATACGTTAAGCAACATCGCAAAGAGACCGTACATGACCGCCATAAATCCGGCAGTGATTAAGACCCGTTTGATCCATGTTTTTGGCGCGTTGTGCGGCGCGGGATCATAGAGGGTAAGTAGTATGAAAAAGGCGATTGTGGTGGCCGTATAAAACCCCAGCTCCTTGGCCGCCCAGAACGCGTAAACCAATGTGACGATAAGGCCGGGCAGCAGATTGCGCATGTCAGACCCGCTCAGGCCTTGGCCAACTTTGGTCCGCCCAAGCACGGCCTTCGCGAACGTCCAGATCGCCAGCACTGCAAACACCGTCGCAATCAGACGTGGAAAGACGAACGCACCTGCTGGTTCCTGAGTATAGCTGATGTAGGCCACCGTCATACCAATGGCCGCAATCGCGCCCGAGGCGATGATGTGTTGGGTGCGGGGAAGATCGCTCATGCGCTTGCGTCCTCTTTTGTGGTGTAGCGGCGCTGGCGCAGTTCCATCCAGACCGAATAGCTGATTGAGGCGATGACGATCACGATCAGTAGCCAGTTGAGCCAGCCGGTAAAGAAGTAGGTCATTTGGCCCACTGTCGCATTGGCGATCATCGCGCCCTGCATAAAGTTGGCTTCTGCGATCGGTCCGAGAATCAGGCCCAACACCAGTGGGGCGGCAGAAAATCCGAAGCGTTCAAGGAAATGCATGGCCAAACCAAGCGATGCCATGACGTAAACATCCCCCATGGAGTTTTGCACCGAATAGCTGCCGAATACCGCCAACCCTAGGACGACTGCGGCCATCACAGCGCGCGGCACGCGGGCGACGTTGGCGGCCCAACCAGCGATCATCAGGCCGAAGACACACATAAGGATTTGCCCGATCAGCATGGAGTTGATGAACGGCCACACGACCTGCGGGTATTGCGTGAACAGCGCCGGACCCGGGAAAATGCCATGGATCAACAGACCACCCAGCAGGACGGCAGCGGTGGGAGATCCGGGGATCGACAGCGTCAGCAGCGGAACAAGCGACGGTCCGACCATGGCGTTGTTCGCGCTTTCGGCGGCGATGACACCTTCGGGATGGCCGGTGCCGAATTTATCGGCCTCGGGGCTCATCTTTTTGGATTGATCATAGGCGACGAGGCCCGCGATCTGTCCGCCCACACCGGGGATTAGCCCGATGATAGAACCGACGGCGGTGCCGATGCCCAGCGCGCGTTTGCGGTTAAATATCTCTCGGAAGGCAGCGCCGATGGGGTGGCGTTGCACGGTTATGATTTCGGCGTCCACATTGGCGCGGCCTTTGGCGAACATCGAAATGACCTGAGGTATCGCAAACAGACCGATCAGCGCGGGGATCACGTTAATCCCGCCGCCCAACGCAGGGTGAAAGATGAACCGCTGCGCGCCCATGATATCGTCAAACCCGATTGTCGCCAGCCACAAACCGATACAACCCGACAACAACCCCTTAACAACCGAGCTTGAGTCCAGCGTCCCGATAACCGTGACGCCCAGAATAGCGAGCCAGAACAGCTCCGACGGACCGAACGCCAGCGCCCATGTAGCAAGAACGGGCGTGAGGAAGATCAGAAGGAACACACCAAATAGGCCACCGATTGCCGACGCAATAAAAGACAATTGCAGCGCCTTCGCGCCTTGGCCGTTCTGCGCCATCGTGTGCCCGTCCAGCGTCGTGGCGATGTTGGCGGGCGCGCCCGGAATTTTTAACAAGATGGCACTGACTGCCCCGCCCGCAACGGTAGACGTATAGGCAGCACCCAGCAGGATCAGACCTTGTTGAGGTTCCAATTTGAAGGTGAACGGGATCATCAAGGCGACCGTCATTGTCGGGGACAAACCCGGTGTCGCACCAAGGATCAAGCCTCCGATCGTGCCCAGCAACAGCAGCCCGAAATTAATCGGGGTGAACACATCGCCCATGTAGAACAGGAATTCCAAGTGCCTCGGGCCTCCTCACCTTTGCAGTTGATGTTTGACGCTAAACAATGAAAATAGTTTTGCAAATGTTTTCATAAATGAGAATTAAGTGTCTGATCCAAAACAAAATCAGGTCGATATTATCTCTGTCGCCAAGGCGGCGGGCGTGTCTGCGTCCACGGTGTCGCGATATTTCAACCATCCCGAACTGGTGAAACTGGTGACGCGGCGCAGAATCGAAACTGCGGTGCGCAAACAGGGCTATATCCGCAATCGCGCCGCCCAAACCATCCATGGCATCCGCAGCGGGACCATCGGGGTGATCGTGCCCACGCTGGACCACGCCATCTTTGCCGAGGTCGTCCAATCATTTTCAGATACCGTTGCTGAACACGGCTTTACCATCCTTTTGGCGTCACACGGGTACGACCAGCAACGCGAATATGCAATTCTGCGCAAGATGCTGGAACACCGCGTCGACGGCATTGTGTTGACGGGGCTTGATCACGACGAGGCCGTGTTCAAACTGATCGACAGCCAATCCATTCCGTCCATTTTGATGTGGAATTATTCAGACGATGCGCATTACCCCAGCATCGGATCTGACAACACGTCTGCGGGGTCTATGATTGCCGAACACCTTTTGTCGCAAGGTCATCGTGATATCGCCTGCATGTTCCCCCCAACCTGCGGAAATGATCGCGCGCAGGCACGTCTGTTGGCGGTGACCAAGACATTGGCGGATGCGGGCGTCGCGGTTCCGGATCATTGGCAACTGACGACAGTCTACAGCATTTCAGATTCCAAACGCGACACAGTCGATTTACTTGCGCGTTCAAAACGGCCCACAGCGATTATTTGTGGCAACGATATCCTCGCGACGGGCGCTCTTTATGGTGCTGCTGCTGCAGGGCTGACCGTGCCAGATGATATCTCAATCACTGGCATCGGGGATTTCAAAGGATCGGCAGAGATTGAACCCGCGCTGACCACCGTCAGAATTCCGGCCAAAAGGATCGGACGCGAAGCGGGTCTTGCGTTGTCTTCGGCCATCATCAATACCGGATCTGAAACAGTCGGCCTCCATTGCAAACCAACCCTCATGATTAGGTCATCAAGCAAGCCTTTGATGGATGCGTAAAAGCTGCTGGCGTCCAGTTGGCCGCCATCGCATTTATCTTCTTTCGTGTGACGGGAACCATAAGTGCGCGGATGTTTGCCAATCAGGCACAAACCTCACTCGGCCAAGCCGGATAAGGCCAGAACTGACCCTTTTAACGTCGCTATGCCACGGTCTAAATCCGCACGGGTATTGCTGTTGAATTTGATACCTTCGATCGACATGCTGATAAAATCGGACAGTGCTTCGGGGCTTGATCCCCGCACCTTAAGGGTATCACGCGCGTCCTCAAACAAGGCGGCGATGTCACCGCGAAATCCGTCTTTGGCCTGTTCAATTTCATTGCGGCCAACCGAATTATATCCATCAACAAGGTCGGCAGTCGCGTCAGACAGCTTTATGTATTCCCACGTTTCGATTGCAAAATGCAGGAACAAAATATCGAGCTTTTCATCAAGGCCGGCAGCCTTTTCCCAGCCGACGCATACCTTTTGCCACTGCTGCGAAATGAACAAGCGGATGGCGGCCCGCAAGACACCGTCAGTATTTGAAAACGCATTGTAGACTGTTTGGCGAGTGACATTCGCGGCCTTGGCCACATCCGCCATGGTCGTCCGCCGAATACCTTTTTGAGTGTAAACGTGGATCGCAGCCTGTGCGATTGAGATTTCACGCGTACTCATTTGCGGCATTTCGTCAAACTCTCCGTTAGCGGAACCTTATAGGGAGCTTTAATTGTTTTAGAAAGGTAGCAGCACCAGTGGGCTGTGACCACATCAGGATATGAACGCCGTAAGCAGGCAGGCAATGATCGCGATATCAATCACAATGAACGACCAAACCACCCATGAACGCACCTGCGTCGTGGTCCGTGTCGCAAACGCCCCGATCGCCCCGGTAGCCGCAAATAAGATCGCTGCGATCAGAACCGGAGGTCCCCCCGTTAGCGTCACAATGAGGCATCCCAGCACCAAATAGATAATGCCGAACGGCAGCAGACGCCCCAAGGTGTCTTTGTTGCGCCCGCCCATCATCCATTCGATCGAATGCCAGACACCTGTGAATACGAGCAGCGCCCCTGCTATTCCGGTTCCCATGTTTGTCTTCCCTAGTCTTGCGGGCAGGGCATGCCGGCGACACCCCAATCCAACAGATCGTCAACGTGTTCTTGAAGGCTGTAAGGTGCGGGTTCCCGTCCTCCTCCGGGTGCCCAAGCCCAATGTAAAATCAAATCGTGGTTTAGATGTTCGGCGAGTTCGATCATATCGCGCCCGCCGTTCTGTTCGGGATCGCGTAGCTGTGCACATATCTGTTCGGCAGTTCGACCAAACCAATGCGCCTCCATCGGAGCAAGCGCCCACCCCATCGCAACCCGCGGGGCGGCATGGGGCATTGCGTTCGCGTTGTCCCAGTTTTCATCCTTGGTCGTGTGACAGGACGAACATTGCAGGTATTCCAGCCCCATCCGGCTTTCACCCGCCCGAATGTTCATCCCGTGCTGGCGGGGTGCGCCAAATGAAGGGCCAGACCACATCGGCCGGTCCGATGGGCCTGTGTGGCAATTTGCACATCGTGGATGGCTGACAACGTCATGAATACGGCTCCATGCATCCAGACCCTGCTGAACAGTCACCGACCCTTCCATGGGGGGATCAATCACGGCGGCGTCTTCCGCCAAGGCAAAGGTTGCGACACCTAGCAGGGCACCGAAAAGTATGATCTTTTTCATCAGCGGCGCCCTATACGAAATTAATATGTTTGTTGAACGGCAACTCGCGGATGCGCTGACCCGTGGCGGCAAAGATCGCATTGCCAAGCGCGGGTGCCGCTGGTGGAACGGGTGGTTCCCCGACACCGCGAATGTGCTCTGCGTTTTCGAGGCCGCGCACTTCGATTTCAGGGCATTGGAACAGCCGCATCGCTTCGTGGTCATGATAGTTGGATTGCTGCGCGATCCCATCGGAATAGGTGATTTCGCTGTTCATCGCGTGCCCAAGACCAAAGATAACACCGCCCTGAACCAGATTTTCGAAGTTGACAGGATCAACGACCGTACCCACATCCAACGCGATCCAAACCTTGTCGATCCTGATCCCGGCTTCAGTGTTGGTTACTTCGACAACTTCTGCCGTCGGGACACCGAAGCTTTCGACGTAAGCAATGCCGCGCCCCTTATTGGGGCCAAGTTCACCACCCCAAGACGACATTTCGCCGACGGCCTCAAGAACCTTGCGGCTGACATCATGGCCCATAAGGCGGATACGTTCGTCCAGCGGATCAGCGCCAGCGGCATGGATCGCCTCATCCAGTGCGGTATCAAAGAAAAACCCTGCTGCATTCGCACCGACAGCGCGCCAAGATGAAACAGGCGCCAGTTCAGGTGCGCGATAGGCACGCATACGGTAGTTGGGAATATCGTAGGGATTATTCCAGGCACCAGCCGCAATTTGGGAATCCGGGCCCGGGACCGATAATCCTGCCCGCCCCATTTGCGACGAAATCACAGACGGCGCAGCAATGGACAGATCCATTCCTTCCACCTTACCGTCAGCGATGATCATACGGGCGCGGCCCATTGATATGTGTCGCGGGAAATCATGGGCGAAATCTTCTTCCCGTGAATATGTTAGTTTGACAGGCGTCCCACGCATTTGATTGGCGATTTCTGCGGCCTGTTTGATGTGTTCCAATTCAAGGCGGTGCCCGAAACTTCCGCCCATCCATTGGTTATGGAATGTAATCTGATCCGCGCTGTGGCCTGTGACACCTGCGACTGCGTCCACCAACATACCCTGCGTCTGGTGTCCGCTCCAGACCTCAACCTGATCATCTGTCACGTGTACGATTGCGTTCAAAGGTTCGAGCGGGGCGTGCGCGACGTAGGGGGAACGATATTCGCCCTCAATAACACTGCCGATTGCGGCACCAAAGTCGCCGTCATTGCGCCATTCGCTGTCCAGGCTGCCCTCGGAAAATGCTGCTTCCACGGCTTCCCAATGCTGTTCTTGTTCGGGCGGATAGGGCGCCTTGCCCCATTCAAATTCGACAGCATTGACCGCCTGGATGGCATACCATGTATTTGTGGCGATTACGGCGACACCATTCGTCACCTCAACAATGTCCAGCACACCGGTCATGTCGCGCGCAGCGGTCGCGTCGTAACTGATCAGTGATCCGCCCTGACGCGGGTTCACACACACGGTGGCATGCACCATGTCGGGCACCACGAGATCGATCCCATAATCCAGCGTTCCGGTGCTTTTGGCGATGATATCCAATCGCTCCATCGGTTTGCCGATTAAACGCCAGCGGCTCGGGTCGCACAAAGGCGTGCCAGAAACAGGCTCGAGGCCAGCTGCATCCGCGGCAAGTTCTGTGTATTTCAACGCAGTTCCATCCGGCAGAACAACCGCACCCCCCTTGGTCTTCAGGTCTGCGACAGGGATGCCCGTTCGTGTGGATGCGGCGAGTTTTAGCGTTTCGCGCGCCATCGCACCTGCCTCGCGCAACTTGATGAAACTGTCAGGCATCGAGGTCGACCCGCCTGTGCCTTGCAGCCCGACAATCTTGAAAATCCCACCCATGATTCCGCGCACAGTTTCGGCGCGGCGGCTTTCGTCAGTCGACATAAACGGCGCGACGTCTCCGGCCATCGCGGTGTTCCAATACGCCTTTGACGGCATGCCAAAGCTCACATCGAAATCACCCCACTCAAGGTCCATTTCCTCGGCGATCAATGCGGCTTGTGAGGACTGAATCCCTTGACCTTTGTCGCCGTGTGGGGCGATCAATGTGACCCTGTCTGCATTCACAATCACCCAAGGGTTAAACGCCGCTTCGCCGTCCGCGATGTCATCAAGCAGAGGGTTTTCTGTCGGGCGTTTCACGAGGTACGTCCCAAACGCCACGCCCCCGGCCACTGCCGCCGTGCCAATCAGGAATGTCCGTCGCGCAATCGTTCCAATGCGGCTCATATCCTACACCTCCTGCAATTTGGTTGCCGCAGTTTTCACAGCGGCACGGATACGAGGGTACGTTCCGCAGCGACATAGGTTCCCGGACATAACGGCGTCGATCACATCGTCTGACGGCGCGGGCGTGCGATCAAGAAGCGCGGCCGCCTGCATAATCTGACCGGACTGGCAGTACCCGCATTGCGCGACTTGATGTTCAATCCAGGCCTCCTGAACTGCGTGCAACGTGTCGGGCGTTCCCAGTCCTTCGATCGTCAAAACCTCGCCACCTGCCAGATCACCAACAGCCAACTGGCACGACCGCACCGCAACCCCGTCAACGTGAACCGTGCAGGCACCACATTGCGCAATTCCGCACCCGTACTTAGGCCCTGTGATACCCAACTCGTCCCGCAGAACCCAAAGAAGTGGCATGTCAGCCGATACATCGACCTCATGGGTATTCCCGTTAACGCGAACTTCCATGTCGGCTTCTCCTTTTTGTCGGGTGATATCTGATGATCCGAACTATTTACAAAATTGTCGATTTTGTAAACCCGCAATTCAACGATCGTGCTCAAGGCTTACCAATCGACGACGGCGTTTCATGTGATCAAAGATCCGATGGTGCAACAAAACTGGCCACTGGTGCAGAACCGTTTTCGTTTTCGCGCCGTGCGTCATGTCTGCGGGCAGGATACATCAAAACGGAGAAACGGAATGTTAAGTTCAACACTGGCTTTCGGTCTGGCCCATCTAACGACGACCACTGCGGCGCAATGAACTGCACCCTTACGAATGGCCTTCGATTGCCCATCATCAGGCGTCACCGACAAGCGTTAAAGCTTGGTATGCAAAACACGGCCTGACCTCGAATGATGCGGCAACCGTTGCCGGTATTTCTAAGAGAGGCACTTTCAAAGAAGAACTAAATGATGACACCTCGGGCCGTCTGTGATGGGCTGCGAGAGGAGACAAAAATCTGGCTCGCCGCTTAGATAAACACCCAAGCCGAAACGCGTTGCGGCGTCAGCAATATACCACCGCCTTGTGGTCAGCATCCGGATTTATCTGTGTCCAATCAGCATGTGTTTTCCTTTACTCGGGTTTGGGTTCGGCGTTTGAGGTGTCGCCAAGCAATGGGCGTAAGATCTGGTGAAAGCCGTCTGAGCCTCCCGCAATGACAAGTGCTGTCAAAAGCGTGTCCGCAGCTTTGAAATAGCCATTCGGTTGAAAAACGGTTTTTGCCGCGAGATCCAAGATCATTTCGACAAGGCGGACGCCAGCGAGCGAAATCACAATAGAAAAAGCCAAACACACAAATATCGAAACCATCTTACGATCGGACTTTGCATTGCCGGGTTCGGATGCGCGTTCTGCGGGTACGGCCCCTGATGCAGTTAGCAAGTTCATTGCCACCTCGCACGCACGTTCAATCAAAAGCGCCAGTACAAAAAAGACCAATATGATGTTGGCCGCGCCCGCGGTGATCGCCTGAGTGGCATCCAGTTCCAAAAGGTCGACCATTGGGGCTTGGAATACTCCGATAAGCACAAGGGCCCCTAAAAGACTTGCTGTGAGTTTTGATCGTGTTTCCATGACGTCCTCCGTTCATTTAGATATATTGAAGAATTTTGAAAAATTGCGCCGGACCCGTCGGGAGAAGAACGGGTCCGGCATGGGGTTTGGTGATGGCTAGGGTGTCATGCCTAATCCAACGGCGTATCGTCGGCCGCCGCCACCAACGTGTCGTAGAACCCCTCTACCGGGCGCGACCACCAGTCACCGCCATCGCTTGAGGTCAAGGTTGGCGTGTCACCCTTGCCGCCCTTGAACGCAATTTCGACCTCGTGACCATCAAAGTCTTTGAATGTCAGCGAAACCGGCTCGTTATAGGTCAGCATTTGTTCTTCCAAGACACCAGCCGCGATCCGCTCACCCAGCCGGAGGCTATCGTAGTAGTCGGTGTAGTAATGCACACCAGCCCAGTTGCGCCCGATCGCGATGTTAGCTGCCAGTTTGTCCAGCTCATCACTGACCAGTGTGTCTTGTGGCATGGCGCCTGCGGATACCAGACCGTCCATATGGGGGTTCGTCTGATAGAACGTGTCCAGGCCAAACAGTCCTTTCATCGTCTCGCCCTTGTCATAAAACGCCTTGAGGATCGTTACACAGGCACCTGCGACCGTGGCATGGCCAGCACCATAGGCCGGGTGCATCGGGGACCCCTCGGCAAACGCCATCGGCAACAAGAAATTGGCGTCAGCGTGGTCAGTTCCGGCAATCGTCAGAGGTGCTGCATTGATTTGGTTGATCCAATGCAAAATCACGCCTGGCTTTGTATCGTCCGCAGGCTTACCGGCCCCAAGCTCGCCCAGCATCAACTTGATCTGCTCTACGGCACCTTTGTCTATCCCATTGTGCGCACCCGCATGAACCTGTGCCAGACGTGCGGCCAAGACTTCGGGGCGCGCCCGGCGGTGAAGCTGGAACTTCTGGCGACGCACAGCCCGAAGCCCGCGACTTGCAACTTCGGTCACAAGGCTGAGCATATGCGGCCCACCCCACGTGGCGAACCCTTGGGACGTATCACCGCGCTTTGAGTCTTTGGGGACACCATCAACCTCTTCCGGCACGCCTTGAATAGGAGCACCGCGGTCAACCTTGCCTCCTTGGATGTCGATCATCATGCCAGCGTTCAGATAGGCCTGATACAATTGATCAAAGTGCACGTAGGTCGCCAAATCGCGCGGGGTCGCCATCAGGCCCTTGCAGTCGCGCCAATGCTCATCCGTAAACTTTGCATCCACCCCGTTTTGGACTGCCAACCAGTCTTCCCACGTCTGCATAAAGTCGATCTTTGCAGTGTTGCGTGCGATCCTTTGATCGATGGTCTGGACCCCGTAGGTGATCAGACCGTTCAGGATATTGCCCGTGTTTCCGGCGCGATCACCGGTGCCCAAAAGCAGGAATTGCGACAGATAGGGGCCCGTTTTTGCACCGGCCGTCGATCCACGAAACACCGTCCCGACGTCAAGCTGTCCGGCGCTCCCCCAAAGCGCAGTTCGACGCCGCACTTCATGATCGGTCAAGAAACCTGAATTGAATCCGCGTGGTGTCTCATTCGGATTGGCCCATGACAGCTTGCCCAACTCATCAACAAAATCTTGGATTGTGGCGTTTTGACCAGCCTTCGGGTGCCCGTCTGGATAGACCCATTCAGTCTTAAATTCCGGATTGGACAAATCGGAAAATGACACATCGCGCAGCAGTGCCATCACATAGACCGATGCCATTTCGAAACACAGCTCGCTGTCACCCAGTTTGGGGGCTGGGGCCATTGTGAATTGCGCAGGGTCCGGTCCTTCGTTTTCAAAGTAATGCCCTGCAAGCGGGCTTTCCCAGCGCCGCCCGCCCGTGTGTTGCGGGCCATCCATTTTCGGGTTCGGCGACGTCAGATCTTTGACAAAAGCTTCGTATTGCTCTCGCTCCACAAGGCCGTAGTCGTTGTGTTCCAGGCCTTTGGTAAAGTTGGAAGGCTGAGCTTTTGAATAAAGCTGTTCTTCTTTGTTTGAGGTCACGCTGCGCAAAGGGCGCTTCGCGGACACTCTGGTCATGGCGGCGCGGCGTTCAATGGCTTCGTCAATCCGGTCCACCCCGTCCAGTGTCGGTCGTGTTGTTTTATCATCCAGTGACATATTCTCTCTCCGTCAGGTGTTGTGTTTTATGGGGTTTAGACCTCGGACGTTTCATTCACCCAAGGCAGGTAGCTGGCTTCAAAATGCCAGGTGAAGGCAGATGCGGATGACGTTGGTTCTCCAGGGAAATCAATCGCAACAAAGCGCCCGCCTGCGATCTCGCGCGCATGGGCATGACGGCCAGACACCGACACAAAGGGGCGGCCATCTTTGGTGCTCAGCACAACAAAACCATCAGCCGGAAAGAACGCCTCACTGCGGGGCAGAACAACGCCGCGTGGTAAAAACCGGTTCAAAATGAAGGTCTCGGTGCCCGCTTCTGCGTCGCGCCGGATCAGCGTGCCGACTTGTGTGTTGTTTGCCGACAACGTGTCTGGCGCCTTTGCAGGCTTGTCTGCAGGCGCGCGCCCTGCGTCAGAAATCGTGATCGTTTCCGCGTCAGGCCTTTGAACAATCAGATATTCAAATACCGGCGCGGCCGTGCGCGCGGGTGTTTCATAGGCTGCGGTCCGCAGCGCATTGTGCATAGCGATATTAAAGTTCATTCCATCCTCCATTGGTTGTCATGTGACGAACCTAGGAAGCAGGTGTGAACTCAGCGAAAGTGGAGCGTGAATGATCCGTGAAAACCGAAACGGGTTAGGAATTTCTAAAGAAAAACACCCGACCGGTTTCAGCAATCGGGTATAGCATTTGGTCGAGTCTGCCCCTGTTTATGGGCTGGGATGTAGAGATTCCTTTTTGACGCTGGTCAGACGCGCCCTGTGTCGATCGTATTCTGTTTCGGTCAAGATCAACCCATTGCCGACCTTAAGGGGGGCTTTTTCAAAATACCCTGCATGATCAACCAATGTGCTGAAAAAGCTCTGCGGACTTTGGCCCTGTCGCCTGTCCTCGGCGTCCAAACGCCATTCAACAATGGCCCGCGCTGCCAACGCCGAAGATGAACTCGTGCCCTGAAGCGCCACAACAGAGCCGCTTCGGCTCCCGGCGCCAAGCATTCCAAGATGCATGGGGCTGTCATCGCCAGGCAAAAGCGCCTCAATCACAGGGGTCTCACGGCCAAGCGATTGCCCTTCTTGGAACCGCTCATCCTCGACGGTTGCGGAATATACCGTCGCCGTTTTGTCGGACACGCGAAACGCCCCGATGACAATGATAGACGGCGTCGTCGCGATTGAGTTATTTGTGCCTTTGCGCTGGACAGGGCCTTCTTTTCGCCAATTGTCCAAATGCGTAAAACGATCTTCGAAGGCCCGTGAAAGGTAAACACTGTCTCTTGGCATCCCGATTGGAACCGTGTCATTGCCATCTTGCAGACTCGTATGTGTGTCATAGAGTTCAAGATCAAAATATGACCGGATCGTCTGACGTCCTCGCCCCGGTCGAATGTCTTGGTCCGACTGAATATGCGCATAGACATTCACCGCTTCGCCCGTTCCACGCACCTCCAGTGTCCAAAGTCCTGCAGGTGCTAGACTGGGCGCGGCAGTGGCCATACTGCCAAAGAATTCTGTCGGCATCAGACCAATAACGATCTGCGGGCGGACTTCAGTGGAACCATCTTGATCATGGGACATGCGGTAGATGCGCACAGCGCCCTGCAATATGTCCATGAACTGGTTTTCAGGCTTCCCCAAATCCGTTGACCCAATCACTTTGTGCCACTGATCTGGGTTCGGTTCGACACCCGGCTGAGTCACCCGAAATTCAATATCGTTACGGTTAGGAGACATCGCCGGAAACCAAAGTTCTAAGAAATTGGACGATCGATCGCTTGGCGGGACGCGCCACCCCAACAACAACTTTTCTTCTGGCTCCAGACCGACATAACGCTGCGTGTTTTCATCTGCGCCCACCAGCGCGCGGGCTGTTCCACGGTTTAGGTTGTCATTGCCTGCAGGCATAACGATGTCGGTGGGTGCGCCTCTTTTTGAAACCAGGTCCTGCACCAATCGCTCAAATGCTGCGGAGCCGTCTTTCGCCCCCGCCTGCATCCCAAACGACAGATTGATAACAATTGGAAACCCGCCGGGTTTGTCTTTGTGGACCGCCTGCCAAAGTTGATCCGCTAACTCAACAATGCGCACAACGGCAGCGAACGCAAAAAACTCAAGGAAATTTCCAGCACTTCCGTGGCTATACCGCGGCGGCATATTCACGGCGAGGATGGGATTCTTGATTTTTTCGCCCTTTTTGGCAGACGGCACAGCACCGGCAGCCAAGTCCGCAATGTGGGTGCCATGTGCTGCGCGAAAATCAACCTCACGCGGGCCAAACAGAACCTCGGGGCGCGACACGTGATGCTGGCGCAGGGCGGTTTCTTCGTCAAACGGATCCCCTTCCAACACGCCATCAATGTCGCATGCTGTTAGTTCAGACCCGAACGGCAAATGTGATCCCTCAACCCACGGGCCCGCTTGTTGCCAGCAGGTGATAATCCGAGTTGTTCGCGAACTCGCCCTAAATCGTTCGTGAAACGGCGATATCCCGACGTCAATCACACCTGTCAAAACGGCATTGGGATCTAACCTTTGGGCAAGGCTTTCGATATTTGGCAAAGGCTCGGTCTTGAGATTGACGTTTGTTGCGACGGGATCAACGCTGTCAGACAGGAATGGAATGCTGTCGGCCTCAACATTTTCGGGCGCAAGGCCACCGCCCTCAGTGTGGCGGATTCCCAGACTACGTAAAATCTCTCGCCCGCCAGTCGTCAAAAAACTTTGCGTGTCAAAACCTTTCGCCGTGAAGGCGTTTTTTTCGTCCGATGGCTCCCCCCTTTCGGTCTGGTAAAAGACGTCGCGTTCTTTGGCGAAAAACCAATTGGTGTAAGGCGTCTGTCTGGCTGGCAAAGATGTCCAGTCGCGGTCCGCGCTCATGGTGTGACCTCCTCAAGCGCGGCGCCCCACAAATCGGCAACCAGCTTGGACGGTTTAATATCTGCAATCGCAATTGCCGCACCTTCATAGGAGCTGTCTTCAAACATGGTCGCAAGGGTTGCGTCCTCATTGTAGTCTTTGGGGAAAGCGACCTGCCCCGCCCTCAAGGCCTTAACGCCACTTTTCTCCTGCGCGGCGGCGGCTATTGCTTCCCCGATACGGCAGCCCAATTGCGCGCCTGCGATACTGTCCACGGGAAAATGCACACCAGCCACGACGCGATTTGCAGCAATCCGGTGCGCCAGTCGAAATTCCATCGCAAGCGGGTCCGGTGCGGCACCGGTGCGCAAACGGTGCAAAACAGTGGCAATTGCAAAGGCTTCTGTGGCGTGGCCCGATGGGAAACTGGAATGATCCGGTGTTTGAATGATCGGTTGCACGTTATTGGACAAATCAATGGGTCGATGTGATCGCAGCCCATGTTTGACCTGCTGTTCCACGGAAATACAAACGCCTTGCGTAATTTGCAGCAACCGTTTGACGTTTTCGCGCCGGCCATCTGCAATCTGTGTGATCGTGCCGAAAAATGACATGATGTCGAACAGCTGAACCTGAATTTCTGCTAACCGATCAAGGCGCAAATCCGCATAGGCACGCACCCATTTTAATTGATTTATGAAAACGGCGATGTCGGGCCGCTCAAGCGTCATGAAGGGCTTGCCTTGAAAATGGATAGTCGCCGTTGCGACATCGGGCGCGGCTATCTGTGCGTCAACGACAAACATGCTCGCCAGATGCGATGTCAGTACCACCGTTTTGGTGCTGTCGGTTAGATAGGACAGATCCGTTGGAATTTCGGGGTTGGCAATAACAACGCCATCATAACCACCGTTCCAATGGCCGACAATGGAATCGCGCGACGTGCCCAATGCCGTGCTCAGCAAAGATGACGCCGGGCTGCCTGCGTGCTGCGCGGTTGCGCCCCCTGTTGCGCCGCCTGTCGCACCGCCAGTTGCACCCCCTGTCGCACCGCCAGTTGCACCCCCTGTCGCACCGCCAGTGGCTCCTCCAGTGGCACCGCCAATTGCACCACCCGTCGCTCCGCCAAAATAAATCATATCACCCTCCTAAATGTTTAGAAGTTCAGTTTGGGCGGAGTCTCACGACAATCAAGTTTGAGTAGACCTGATCGCGAATTTCACGATAGTTTTACGAAAGACCACTGAAATTCATTGAATTGATCGAAGTGGTTCGGGGGGAATAGAGCGAATGACACGCCTGAATTCAAAAACGGTCGGGTCCGATTGCGTTCAATTTACGCTTTGGGGGCGATTTCGAATAACGTCCCCCACGGGCGAGGATTTGACGCCGCGTAGCGCCAAGGCGCAAGGCCTCGCCGCATTGATCGCGCAGGCAGATCACTGCGAGCGCGGCCGTCTTTGGCTTCAGGACAAACTATGGTCAGACCGCGCGCCCGAACAAAGCGGTGCGAGCCTGCGCCAGGCGCTTAGCGAACTTCGCCGCGCTCTCGGCTCTCACAAAGATATTCTAGTGTCCGACAGGCTTCAGGTGAAATTCGATCAATCCCGCATTTCACTAACGCCTCAAACGGGTGATGAATTCCTCGAAGGGATTGACGTTAGGGATTCCGAATTCAATGTCTGGCTGTCCTCAAACAGATCGCAGCCCACCCCAATTCCAAAAACGGATGAGCCGACAATACGGCCATTGCGAAAACCTCTTATTAGGTTTTTGGTGCGGCAAGGGGATGACCCGATGACGAATTGGATTTCGTCCTCCATCGCCGATCAAACTGCCGCCCTTGTCCGAGAAAGCAGTGACACACGAGTCGAAGTGGCGGCAATTGCGCAGTTCAATCAGGCCGCAAACAAAGATTCAGACTTCTTCGTTGAAATCGACGCACATCCATTTCCGCCTTCAAGCCTTGGTTTGCGCATGTCGCTGACACGCGGGAAGACGGGTGACCGGATTTGGGAACAATCGCGCAGGCTCAACACGATCGGATTGCATTTCCTAGAAGACCCAAACCTTGCGCAGGCCGTAAGCAATTTGACCGAGACCATCGGTCAGGCCGTCTACAATGCCGCCCGAATTGACAATGGGGGCGAAGAGCTCCCGCTTGAGGCAATCCTGAAGAAGATTTTCTCGATGAATTCAGCGGAAATCCAAGAAGCCGACCAGCTTTTGATTTCAAGCATAGAATCCCGTGAATCTGCCACAGCCCTAGCATGGCGTGCCCAGATCAGGACGATCCAATTCGCCGAACGACACATAGATGACCGCGAAGGTTTAACCGAAGAGGCGCATTGGCTCGCACGGCGCGCCCTAGAAGTCGACGTTTTCAATATCAGCGCAAAAGTTGCGGGCGCGAACGCAGCGCTGTTCTTGCAAGGCAATGTGGAGCGCGCGGGAGAGCTTGCCGCCTCCGCAGTCGACTTACAGCCGCTCAATCCGTTCGCGCGTTGGTCACTCAGTTCAGCGGCCCTTTACGCTGGGGATTTGGACCGGGCACAAGAAAACGCCCTCATCGGCAGCCAGATGACCCGCAATTCGCGGCGGCGGTTTTGGTGGGATTTGCAAAAAGGTGCGACAGCTCTGCTCAGCGGTGATTTGACAAAGGCCCTTGGCGCGTTTGCATCTGCGCACGAACAGCACCCGAATTTCCGGCCGCCTTTGCGTTATCTCGTTGCGCTCTACGCGAGCCAAGGCAAATTAGCAGAGGCCATGAATGCCGCCGAAATGCTCCGTAAACTTGAACCAGATTTCTCTGTCGACAGGTTACTGCGCGACAAGACTTATCCTGCATCATTGCTGTTTCGGAGCGAGAATCTGGATCTCTCGCCCTTGTTTGATCTGACTTAAACAGAAACTTCAAAACATGCTGACGAGGCCGTATCACGATCGTATTTCTGGTGTCTTTTGACTTCCCGAAAATGACCGTTTGGTGAACTGGTCTCCGAACCAGACATTTGCATACATGCAGCAAAAGCCCGCTTGATCCAGCTTCACGAGCGCCTCCATATCTCGACGCGCCAATAGGGTGCGGGGTTTTCCGGCCAGGCGGTGTGGTGTTCGGACCAGTCGGGCCCCTTTCAACCCATGTTAGAAAAGGTCGATCGATCAATTCTACAAATTTTGCCCCCGCCAAGCCGTCAGGACGGCATTTGCCATCGCGATGTCTTGTGCCGCGAGGCCTGTCAGATCGGCGATTGTGATTTGCCGTTCATCATTCCGACCGCGCTCAGGTGTCTGCAACAACGTACCGATTTCGGTCACGTCATCCGGCCTGATAAGGCCCAGTTGGGCGGCATGGCAAACCTCACCGTGGTCCAGGCATTGCGATGCCAGATCAACCGCCAAAAGGTCGGCCCGCGCAACCAACGCCACGTCCAGTTCCTGCTTTCCGGGCGCGTCAGCCCCCACGGCAGTGATGTGGGTTCCGGCATCGACCCAGTCGGACATCAGGAGGGGAGCGGAGGATCCGGTGGCGGTGACAATGACGTCTGCGTTTCGGGTTGCGGTTTTTAGGTCTGACACAGGCGTCACATCGCAGACGTGCGACATGTCACGCACAAGCTGTGCAACCTTGTCTGTGTCCCGTCCCCAA
This sequence comes from Octadecabacter dasysiphoniae, assembly GCF_021532615.1. Lineage (GTDB taxonomy): Bacteria > Pseudomonadota > Alphaproteobacteria > Rhodobacterales > Rhodobacteraceae > Octadecabacter > Octadecabacter dasysiphoniae. The sequence goes on along the minus strand of NZ_JAKGAQ010000001.1, from coordinate 55,061 downwards.
ACGCGAAACGACAATCCGGGCAACAGTGTTGCATGCGCTTCGATTTGGCGGCGTGCCTGTGGTCCGGTGCCAACAATCAGGGCGTCTTTGCTATCGGTGCGGGCCAAGGCCCGGCTGGCGATGGCACCACCAAGGCCTGTTCGAACATCAGTCAGAACCATTTCATCGTGCAACATGGCCTTTACCGCGCCAGTCTCTGCCGACATCACAAGAACGATGCCATTGCCGCTGGGCAGATCGTGTTTGCCATTGTGCGGAAATCCGGTCGCGACTTTGATGACGAATGTGCTGTCGCCCTGCATGTGACCATATTTGATGTGGCAGTCCGCATCATGATCCGGGAAGGTAATATGCCCCACCGGTGGCAATCGAATACGCCCCGAACTTGCCGCGCGATAGGCGTCCTCAATCGCAGTGGCAGCAGCTGACAGATCGATAAGCGCTTCGATTTCAGGGCGCGTTAGGCTAATCATGCACAAACTCCAAAAGCAGGTCCCGCAACCCTATGCCGACATTACCTGATTTTCGACTGGAAACGCATTTCTCCAAGTGGGAATTCAAGGCGCGTTACCACATGACGGCTTCGGACGCTGAGGCCATGTCGATGCGCGATCTGCTGGCAATGGCATCACCCGAAGAACGTGAGGCGTTTGAAGGAATGTGGCTTGGCTATACCGAAACTTTCGGCGCGCCCGACCTGCGCGAGGAAATCGCCGCGACTTATGAAAATCAGACCGCGTCCGATGTCTTGTGCTTTGCCGGTGCCAGCGAAGGCATTTTTGCCGCCAATCAGGTGATCCTTGATCAGGACAGCCACGCGATTGTGGTCACGCCGAATTATCAGTCCCACGAAACGCTGCCCGTTGCGATTTGTGACGCGACGGGTGTACCCCTTGATCCAGACGACAACTGGTCGCTGGATATTGACCGCGTCGCGGCCGCCATTCGTCCCAACACAAAACTGGTGACGATCAATTTCCCCCATAACCCGACTGGCGCGATCCTTCCGCTGGACCGCTATATGGCGCTGGTTGAGCTGTGCCGCAAACATGGCATCTACATCTTACATGATGAGATTTTCAACGGTCTGGGCGAAACCGGAACGCAGCATCTGCCCTTTATTGCGGACGTCTATGAACGGGGTCTGTCGCTGAATGTGATGTCGAAATCTTTTGGCCTACCGGGGCTGCGGATCGGCTGGATTGCCTGTCAGGATGCGGAGCTGATCTCAAAGATGGAGCGGCTGAAGCACTACTTATCGATCTGCAATTCCGGCCCGAGCGAGCGGTTGACGATGATCGCGCTGCGCAACAAGGGCCGCATTCTGGCGCGAAATTGTGCCATCGTGGATGAAAATCTGCCGAAGTGGGATGCGTTCTTTGCCCGCTACCCCGACCTTTTCGATTGGCTGCGACCCGACGGGTCCTGCATGGCCTTTCCCCGTTATAAGGGGGCCGATGGGGTTGAGGCATTTTGCGCCTCGCTGGTTGAGGAAAGCGGTGTTCTGTTCCTTCCCAGTACGATCTATTCTTCCGATCTGGGGGCAACGCCGACGGACCGGCTACGTTTGGGATTTGGCCGTACAAACCTTAACGAAGGGTTGACAGCGCTTGATGCACATCTATCGCGCAATCGGACATAGATCGCGTCATGCGAAGGGCGCAGAATTGTACTGCGCCCTTCGAAATTTATTGCCGCTCGGCCTACGCAGCAGGCATTGCCAGCGGCGTGCGTTCACCGGCGATGTAGCGTAGAACGTCAACATAATCGAACACCAGTGATGTTGATATCGCCGCAATCGCGATGCCGATGATGATCTGTGGTGCACGGTCCAGTTCCTCGGACTGCAGCATATGGATCAGATAGATCACTAGCGGCGACCACACGATGATATGGGGCAACCCAAGCAATTTGACGTAGCCAAACTGCTGGTACAGGGCCATCACACCGGCCACGCCGACAACACCGGCGATCAGGGTGAACACTGCGGTCCAACGTGTGGATTTCCAGATAAACAGGGCCAAAGGCAGCACGATTGCGCCCAAGAGCATGATGTTGAGCCAGATGCCCACCCAAGCGGGGGCATGTGTGGCAACGGCTTCGTTAAAAGTCATTGTAGGTGTTCCTTAATGAGGGGGCTGATCCGGGGCGGCGCGTATTGGCATGCCTCCCGAACAAAAGCGAGGAGAATTCGGACTACGCCGTTCTCAGTTTTTTGCGTGAGAGTCGTAGACTTTGCTGCTGATCTTCCAGACGCCGTCTTTTTTATAGAGGACAAAGAAGTCGGTGTAGCGCATGCCGCCCCAGTTCAGGAATTCAACGCGCGCTGCCGCAGCGGGGCCAGATACATTGATCCAGGCGATGTGGCTTTGAACATCAGGGGCTGGGCCGCCCTCGGACACGGCATCCCCAAAGGTGTCAGCATCCATGTCATAATAGGTGCCTGCGATGGAACCTACGATATGGGCATGGTCCATAAAGGCGCTGCGCGACAAAGCACCGTCACCGGATTTTGCAGCATCGACGTAGGGCTTTAGCGCGGCTTCGATGGCTTTGTATTCTGCAAAGCTGTGGGCTTCGTCAGCGTCGTTAATTTGGGACAGATTGGTCATGGGGGTCTCCAAGGGTTCGGGATTAAATCAACTGTGCAATTCATATCTACCTACATGTATGTAGATACAAGAGTGAAATGAACGTCACCCGTTCACGAAACCGTCAAGGGCTTGGCTGACGATCGTGACGTCACCCTGAAGTCGGGCCAGCAAAAGCGACCCCTCAAGGGCGCTGAGGAACTGCAATGCCGCGCGGGGCGGGTTCTGGTGACCCAATTCGGAAAACTGTTTTGACAACCAATCCTGAAATCCACGAAAATAGAGAGCAAGCTCGCGTCGGACGTCTACGCTGATGGACTGAAACTCAGCCGCCATCATGCCACAAAGACAGATTTTTCCGTCACGTAGATCCGCCTGAAAATGTTGTATGACAGCGGTAAGACGGTCTTGAGGGCGCGCGAACTGATGGTCGAGCTGCGCAAACGAGTCTGCGGTCGTTTTGCGGTGCTGCTCGACCATGGCCAATGCCAAATCCGACTTGGCCTTAAAGTGGTAGTGGATGCTCGAATTCTTAATCCCAATCTCGGCTGCGAGGTCGAGATAGCTGAACCCATTGAAACCCCTGGACTGGGTAAGCTGATTGGCAAGATCAAGAATACGGGTGCGAGTATCAGACATTGGGTAAGTCCTCAGCCGGAGTTTATGGAAGAAAAATTAGTAATTATTTACCTACATGTATGTACCCACATTCAACCAAGCAAGGCGAATGAGTTCGTGGACGGTGCCTAAAGTAGAAACACGCTTTCGCCGCTGCTTTGTCGCAGGTCTTTTCGAAATCGGCAGACTGTAGGTATCGGCCACCGACATGGCGTAGATGTCGATGCACTGCGCGATTGCTGCCTGTCTTGCGGTAAATCCCCGCAACACTGGTTCGTCGGAATGAATAAGTGCCATCGCATTGAGCTGAATGGCTGTCGTGAAAAGGCGCTACCACGCATCATTTCTGCAAATGCATTCGGCCCCGAAAAGCCCAAATCGACAATTTGCCGTGTCGCAGCGGATGTCCGTTAATGAAGCGTATCAAAGCGTTTTAAAAAAATGCTGATCTAATGTGTCAAACAGAACTCTGCCAATCCTAAACCGTGCATATTGCTCTTTCCCATACGTCAGCAGCCAGTCCTCAGCGTCTTTAGGATATTGCTCATCATGGCGTCACATGCACTCAGCTCGGCCTTGTTCAAACCCTCATCCGGTTTGTGTCCGTCAGATGCCATATCGCCCGGTCCAATCACAACAGTGTTCAAGCCAAGGTCCGCAAAGAACCCCGCTTCGGTCCCGAAGGGCACTTTTGTGACTCCTACGCCGCCAGCCAGCCTGTCGGCCCGCGTCACGGATGTGTCAGACGGGTCGGTGTTCAAACCGGGGTAGGAATTTACCACCTCAACGGTAATGGGGTGCGCGGAAGGGAAGGCCACGGACACTCGCTTTGCGACATCCTCGATTTTGCGCCGGATGTCGTCTGCTAGTGTTTCGGCAAGATGGCGAAACTCCATGTCCAACTGTGCACTGTCCGGTACAATGTTAAGCGCCCGCCCACCGGTAATTTTCCCGATATGCACCGTGGAATACGGGATGCTGTAGCCGTCATCGCGGGGACCTTGCGCAAGTAGATCCTGTAGCTCTCGGATGTGATGCACAAAACTGGATGCGACATGGATCGCGTTCACGAACTGCGGCGCAAGCGCGCTGTGTCCGGCTTCGCCATGGCACGTCACCTTCAGGGCTGTTTTGCCCTTGTGACCGGTTGCGACCAACATTGATGTCGGCTCACCCACGATCACGAGGCCGGGCTTGCCGATAAGGCCTTTTAACTCTGGCATCATTTGGCGGATACCGACGCAACCGATTTCTTCGTCATAGGAAATCGACAGACTGAGCGGAGCATTGAGCGTCGTCGTTGCCGCGCGTTCGGCCAGCGCCAAAGCAGAGGCAAGGAAACCCTTCATATCCGTCGTGCCGCGCCCGTAGACGCGATCACCTTCATCTGTCAGTTCAAATGCGGGACGTGTCCAATTTTGGCCATCCACGGGCACGACATCAGTATGGGCGGACAAACAGACGCCGCCGGCCACTTTGGGGCCAATACGTGCAAACAATCCTGCCTTGTTGCGATCCGGTGACCAGATGCGGGTGACGTCAAAACCTGCCTGTTGCAGCAGGTCCTGAACCCAGTCGATCAAATCAAGGTTGCTGTCACGGCTGACCGTCGGAAAGGCGATGAGCCTGTCCAAAATCTCCAGCGTTCTGGTGATATCCGTCATGCGATGGCCTGTGTCAGTCAACGGCAAGCTGCGTGATCTCGCGGCGGAATGGCAGGGCATCGCCGATATCCACGCCGTCCAATTCACGGGCATAGCGGTGGCCTGCGTAAGTCGCCCATGCAATCGGCCCCGGCGCATTCGCGTCACCAATCAGCTTGACCGATTTAATGCCCGCATCGGCCCACTCTGCTTCGCGCGCTTTGAGGTCGTTGTAGACCGCGTTGTTTTCCAACCGCGATGACACCAGCAGAACGCCGTCGCATTCCATGGGACGCTTCACATCCGTGAACATGCAATTGGTTTCAATGTGGTCTTTGCCAATCGCAGTGATCCCGCGGTTAAGTTCTATATTCACACCCATCGTGGCCAAGCGCCGGTGGATTTCATGCTGTTCCAGCGTGTTCAAAGTCCATTCGCTGACGTAGGCTGCGGGCGTCACAAGCGTGACACTGCACCCTTTCTGGATCAGCAATTCGGCCATGACACCGCCCATGTAATAATGATCATCGTCGTAAACCACGACGTGGCCGGTAGGGGTGGCACCATCCATCAGATCGTCGGGGGTGAACAGCGGCATGGCTGCATCGGTTGCAAACGGCACCACGTGCTGGCGTGACACCCCGTCGCGCCGCCACTTTGATCCCGTCGCGATGCAGACGTTTTCGAATCCAAATTCAAGGATGCTTTCCGCGTCGAGTTCGCTGTCAAAATAGCTCTCGACATTGGCCTTCTGGCTCAGTTGATATTCACGGTAATCGGCGACACGACCCCATGCGCTGAGGCCGGGTAAGTGACGTTCACGCGCGACACGCCCGCCCAAAATTGTACCAGCTTCGGCCAAGGCCACGTCATAGCCGCGCTCGGCGGCAGCGCGCGCGGCCTCTAGGCCCGCAGGACCAGCGCCGACAACCAAAACGTTGGAACTATCGCCCTGTACGTTCATCCGTTCGGGATGCCAGCCTTTGCGCCATTCTTCCATGAACGTCGGATTCTGGGTGCAACGGCTAATCGACATGGTCATGTCACCCGTGACACAGATGTTGCAGCCGATACATTCGCGGATGTCTTCGATACGCCCCTCTTCAATCTTTTTGGGCAGAAACGGATCGGCAATCGACGGGCGCGCGCAACCGATGAAATCCAGCGTGCCTGTCTTGATCATCTTCGCCATCACATCGGGGCTGGTGAACCGCCCTACCCCAACAATGGGCTTGTCCGTCAACTCGTGGATGCCTTTGACCAATTCGTGCTGCGCGGCTTCTTCTTTGAAACGCGACGGGCCCGAACAATCCTCCCATGTGCCTTGGGCCAAATCCCAAAGGTCTGGCAGGTTGCGGTTCATCTCCACAAATTCGCGGACTTCAGCGTTAGAAAAACCTAAATCGCCGATGGTTTCGTCTAACGATACGCGCAGGGTGATGCCCATGGTGTCACCAACCGCGTCGCGCATATCGGCGATCACTTCGTTCACGAACCGCGCACGGTTTTCCAGACTGCCACCATATTCGTCCGTGCGATGGTTTGTGGCGCGGCTGAGAAAATGTTGGAAAATACCAAAGCCATGCGCGCCATACAAACAGATCAGATCAAAGCCCGCTTCCTTTGACCGTTTCGCCGCGTTCACGAACCAACGGCGCAAATCCTTGATATCGGTCTTGTCCAGCGCACGCGCCTGAACGGGGTCATTTGTAAACGTGCGGATGGGCTGCGCGGACACAGCCAAGGGCACTTCTTTGGAATAAAGGTTCGGGCCATTCACACCGGAATAGGCCAACTGAATACCCGCCAGCGCCCCGTGCTCCTTCATCTTGTCCGACATCTTGTGCAACATCGGGATGTCTTTGTCCTCCCACAGGCGCAATTCGATGAAGGGGGTGATTTCGGATGTGTGGTGCATCTCGCATTGTTCGGTAAAGATCACCCCCCAACCGCCTTCGGCCTTGGACCCGCGCATCTCGGCCGCAGCGGACGGATCACGATACCCGCCGCCGTTGCAATGGGGCACTTGGTAAAACCGGTTTTTGGCTGTCACAGGACCAATTTGCATCGGCTCAAAAAGGATGTCGTAGCGGGGGTCGCGCACGGTAATACTCCTGCAAGGAAACGGCTTTACGCAGTGGTGACAGAAATATGGGTTAGGCTAAAGTCACGGTTATGAAAGCATGGCTTAGGCTGGGGTTAAGCGCCGCCAGAAACAGGCAGCCCCGGGTAGCCCCAATTGGATATCGTTTGTGACGCATGATCGATAAAGGCGTTCACGGACAAAATACTGCGCGCGCCAACTGGCACGATAAACCCCAACCGCAGCGGGCGCGGCGGCCCCTCAAGCGGAATAAAGCTGAGTGCGCGGCCATCTGGTGATAGATCAGAATGGGGCCGAATGTTGGCAACCGAAAACCCAAACCCATTCGCCACAAGCGATCGCATCACTGCCATATCGCGGGTCCGTTCGACAATGTTCGGCGTGACGTCAGCGCTCTCAAACGCGCTGAGGAAATAGGTGCGGCTGATCGGCAGATCGAGCAAGACCATCGGGTATTCAACCAATGTTTCTACCGAAACCGACTTGTGATGCGCCAAAGGGTGATTGGCGGCCACAACCGCATAGAGCGGCAAGGACCGCAAAGGTATGAATTCCAGGTCGGGCGGCACCTCTAGATCGTAACTTAAGGCCACGTCAATATCGGCGCGCCGCAGCTTTTCAATCAGGGTCTGTTGATCGCATTCGATCTGCGACACCTGCACGTTTGCGTGGTCTTGCTGAAATTCGCGGCGAACGGCAGGCAACACCACCTGCGCAAAGGTCAAAAGGCATCCGATGCTCAGCGGGCCTTGCACATTACCGGAAATGGATCCGGCCAATCGGTTAAGGCTGTCCGCTTCTGCTAAGACCTTGCGCGCTTGCACCATGAATTGCCGCCCCGCCTGCGTCAGGCTAAGACCATGGGCATGTTTACGCACAAACAGCGGCAGGCCGAATTCTTCTTCAAGCTGGGAAATTGCCGCCGAAATCGATGGGGACGATACATTCACTTGTGCACTGGCCTGCGCAATTGATCCTTGTTCGCCAACGGTGACGAAATATTCCAATTGCCGAAGTGTGAAACGCAATGCCATTGCAGGATTATGTGTTAAGTCGCGTACTTAATCCACGTCGTTTTCAGGGCCGTATATTTATCAAAGCTGTGCAGCGACAGATCACGCCCGAAGCCCGATTGTTTCATGCCCCCAAACGGCGTCATCGCGCTCAGCGCATCCACCGTGTTCACCGACACGGTGCCTGCCATAAGGCGATCAGACACGCGCAACGCACGGCTCAGGTTGTCCGTCCAGACTGACGCAGCAAGGCCATAGACACTGTCATTGGCCATGCGAACGGCGTCTTCTTCTTTGTCGAAAGGAATGACGGACAGCACGGGGCCAAAAATCTCGTCGCGGGCCAAGGGATCATCGTGGTGGACATCATCAAAAATCGTCGGCTGCACAAAACAGCCTTTGCCGCCGATTTGGACTTGTTCGCCACCCGCGACAAGGTTGGCCGTTTGCTTGCCAGCGTCGACGAATTTCATGACACCTTCGGTCTGTTTGCGGTCCACAATTGCGCCCATCTTGGACGCGGGATCCAGCGGATCACCGGGTTGCATGCCCTGTGCGCGCGCGATCAACTTTTCCACCAACTCCGCTTGGATCGAACGATCCACGTAAAGCCGGGAATTAGCTGAACAGACCTCACCCTGATTAAAGAAGATACCAAAGGCCGCCATGTCCGCCGCCGCGTCCAAATTTTCGCAATCCGCGAATACAAGGTTGGGGCTTTTGCCGCCCGTTTCTGGCCAGACTTGTTTCAGGTTGGATTGGCCCGAATATTCCATGAACTTTTTGCCAATCGCGGTCGAACCGGTGAAGGCCAAGCAATCCACATCCATGTGCAGCCCCAAGGCCTGCCCTGCCGTATGACCAAAACCGGGCACGACGTTGAACACGCCATCGGGAACGCCCGCCTCAACCGCGAGTTCGGCGAGGCGTAGTGCCGACAGCGGCGATTGTTCTGCAGGTTTCAGCACGACAGAATTACCTGCCGCCAATGCGGCGGCGGCTTTCCACGTTGCCATATCCAGCGGGAAATTCCACGGTGTGACGGCTCCGACCACTCCCAATGGGACACGGGACACGATTGCCAAATCGCCGGGGGCGGTTGGCGCGACTTCGTCATAAATCTTGTCGATGGCTTCAGCGTACCACTGGAAGAAATGCGCGGATCCCGGTGCATCAATAGTTGCCGCGTCCGTCACCAATTTGCCCATGTCCAAGCTGTCCAAAAGCGCGAATTCTTCAAGGTTTGCACGGATGAGGTCGGCCAGTTTTAACAACACGGCTTTGCGGTGCGCAGGATCAGTGCGGGACCAAACGCCCGCCTCGAACGCCGCGCGGCCCGAAGCCACGGCGCGGTTCACATCCTCAAGACCGCAAGCCGCCACATCGGCCAACACAGCGTCTGTCGCAGGGTTGATAGACTGGAACGTCTCACCGGACGCCGCATCAACGAATTTACCGCCAATGAAGGCCTGATGGCGCAATGTCAGGCCAGCGGCGCGTTTCGTCCAATCGGCTTTGGTGTAATCCAGCATATTGATATTCCTTGCTTATTCGTCTCCGGGCACGCCGTAAGACGGTGCCTCGCGTGGATCAATTGCACGCTGCACATAGGCGTCCAATTGCGGTTTGTAGATGTCCCAAGCGGTGGCGATGTTTTCAATCGGGCAATCATCGGTCCAATCGCAGCGCAAATCCGCCACGGGCCACGCGACCTTATCGACCATCAGCATGCCCGCAGAATGAACAGGCCCAGCCTCACCACCCGCGGCGAGACCTGCACGCATCGCGGTAATCAGACGATCGCCAAGATGGCCAGTGCTGGACAGAAACCCATCCACAATGGCCTGCGGCACACCGTCATTGGCCAACATATTGCCACCCGATGCCACGTCTTGCGCTTGAGCCTGCGTCCAGATGCCAAGGGAATTTGGACCCGAATGGATCGCCGTTGCACCCGTTTTGTCCACCGCTAGAACCTGACGGTATTCGATGAACTTGCCCAGATCGCGCACGCCCGCAATCGCCTCAGCCGCGCCCATGCCACCTTGCATGAGGTCCAGCGCCAATGGCCCCAATGTCGGGTCGGTTACGTTTTGCGATGCCACGGCCCCAACCCCTGCGCGCGCATAGGCACAGCGCGCGGCCACAGCCGGGGAGGACGACGAAATCGCCAATCCGAACATGCCAGTCTCGGCACAGCGGGCGACCAGTGAAAACGTCATTCCGGGATCACCGCCGTGCCGTCAATTTCGACCAACCATTCAGGGCGCGCCAAGGCCTGCACGACCAAACCCGTGGACACAGGATGCACGCCTTTGATGTATTCGCCCATGGTGCGGTAGACGGCCTCGCGGTGGCGCACGTCTGTGATGTAGACGACGACTTTGACCAGATGCTCCATCGACCCGCCTGCCTCTTCGATCAACTGGCGTATATTTTGCATCACCTTGTGGGTCTGCTCAACCGGATCATGGCTGTCGATATTCTTGGCGTCATCAAGGTTTTGCGGACACTGCCCGCGCAGCCAGACCGTCTTGCCACCCTGCGTGACAACGGCCTGACACAGGTCATTGTCGAGGTTCTGTTCGGGATAGGTTTCGCCCGTATTGAATTTGCGAATACGTGTGTGCGCCATGGGGGTTCCGTTCGGTTTTGGGTTATTCGGCGGCCGCTTTTACGACCTCGGCCTGACCATCATAATCCGCATAAGCGCGCTGAATGGCAATTTGGTCGGCGACAAATTTCGCGTCATGCCACACGCCCCACAGGAAGGTCGATCCGCGGCGTGACTGCCATGGAAGGCCAAGGAAATAGAGCCCCGGTTCCTTGGACACACCACGCTGATGAATGGGTGCCCCCTTGTCGTCAAACGCATCGACCTTCAACCAACTGAAGTCCTGCTTGTACCCTGTCGCCCAGATGATCGTGGTGATCCCTTCGGCGGCAAAATCCAGACTGCGGATCGGGTTGTTCAGACTATCCGGGTCGGGCCATGTCTGGTGCGCATCTGGATCAAGCGGCAGATCGAGCCCCATGGCATCCACATAGGCATCAGCGTCATCGAGCAATTTATTGTAATTGTCATCGCCCGCATCGACGTTCTTGCGCACATCATCGGCAAAGGTCAGCGCGCCGTTCTGGTAGGTCTCCGTGCGGCCAAGAAGCGTCACACCCTCACTGGCCAGACGGCGGAAATCCATAGTGCGGCCACCATAAGCCCCGCTGACGGAAATTGTGACATGCTCGGTTCCCGGTTTTTGCGCTGCCATATCCCATAGGCCCAAGACGCCAAGCCACCAGACAAAATCACGACCACGATAGCGGCGCGGCGGGCGGTCATGGGGGCCGACAGACAAGAATACTTTGCGCCCCGCTCGGTTCAATTCATCCGCAATCTGCGCGCCTGATGATCCGGCCCCAACGACCATTACAGCACCTTCGGCCAATTGATCGGGGTTGCGGTATGACTGAGAATGCATCTGCTCCACGCCCGCATCATTTTTGATGATTGACGGAATAACAGGGTGTTGAAACGCGCCCGTGGCCGACACGATCCGCGTCGCCTCGATCACGCCGTCAGATGTCTCAACCCGAAAACCTGCACGGTCTTTGAACGGTTCAGCACTCAGCACTTCTACGCCCGTGCGCACCGGCGCATTCACCATGTCAGCGTATTCTTCGATGTAATCGGCCACACGGTCTTTGCCGACAAATTCATCCGGTGCGTTGCCGTTGAATTCAAGATTAGGAAAACGGTCATGCCATACTGGGCCGTTTGTGACCAACGCATCCCAACGCGACGTGCGCCAGGCTTCTGCGATGCGGCTTTTCTCAAGCACCAGAAACGGCACGTCTTGTTGGCCAAGATGTTCACAAAGCGCAATCCCTGCTTGCCCTGCTCCAACGACGAGCGTGTCGATCTTTTCAACTGGCATCCAATGGCCCTCCCAATCGGTTGCACCCAGAATTGCCGTTTGAAGGAAGCGCGAAAAGAATAGTCTGCATTAGTCTTGATTAGGGTGTGGCTAAGATTTTAATTCAAAAATTAGGTTTCGCCTAAGTCATCCTTCGCTATTTGCGTGGTGACAACTTCTGGATCGCGGCGCTACCGTTCTTAAGAACCGATGGGAACGTGACATGAATGATACCGTAGAAATCGCTGTTGATGTGCGTGATGCGATCAAACGCTACGGCGATTTCACAGCATTGCAGAAAATCTCATTGGGCATTCGGGACAATGAGTTTTTTACTCTTTTGGGTCCGTCTGGCTGCGGCAAGACAACGCTTTTGCGGATGATCGCAGGATTTGAGGACGTGACCGAGGGCGGGATTTACCTGTTCGGAGACGAGATCAAAACACTGCCACCGCACAAGCGCCCCGTGAACACGGTTTTTCAAAACTACGCGCTTTTCCCGCATATGACGGTGCTTGAAAACGTCGGTTTCGGCCTTGAAATGAAGGGCAGTTCCCGCAAAGACGCCGCAAAGCGTGCGGGTGAGATGTTGGACCTTGTACAGCTGTCCCAGTTCGCCAAACGCAAGCCTGCGCAACTGTCGGGTGGTCAACAACAACGTGTCGCGCTGGCCCGTGCGCTGGCCCCATCGCCCAAAGTTCTGTTGCTGGACGAACCCCTGTCCGCACTCGACCTCAAACTGCGCAAAGCCATGCAGATTGAACTGAAACATATCCAGCGTGAAACCGGGATCACGTTTATTTTCGTCACCCATGACCAAGAAGAAGCCCTGACAATGTCAGACAGAATCGCCGTGATGTCGGCAGGTGAATTGCAGCAGCTTGGCGCACCACGCGATATCTATGAACACCCGCGCAATATGTTCGTGGCCGATTTTATTGGTGACACCAACCTGCTTGAGGTATCTGTGGACAAGATCACCGATGGCCGCGCCCAGTGTCACATCGGCGGTGGCCATGAACTGATCTGTGATGCAGTTGACGGCGTAAGCGTGGGTGCAAGCGTCCATCTGTCCGTGCGCCCGGAACGGCTGGTTTTGTCGGACCAAGCGTCAGACGGGAACAGCCTGAAAGGCACCGTGACAGAAAATATCTATATCGGCACCGATATCTCAACGATGCTTGATCTTGAGGGGGGCCCGAAGATCACCGTGCGCACGTCCAATACCGAGCGCGGCAATAAACGCCTGATTGAACCAGGCAGCCCTGCATTCGTGAACATGGAGGCAGGTGCTGCGCGCCTGTTGGTTGATTAATGGCGGGTGGTGCGGCCTCTGGCGGTTCTGCCGCATCGGACACCTATAAAGAGGCCCGCCATTGGCTGTTGATGCCGTCGTGGTTGGTGCTTGGGTTCTTCGTCTTCGCGCCCGTCTGCGTCATGGTGATCTATTCATTCCTCACCAAGGAATTTCGCGGTGGCGTCATCTGGGAACCTACGCTGGCGGCCTATGACCAGTTCTTCTTTGATCGCGGACTGTTCGGGGATAGCGACCCGACGCTGCAATGGACCTATATCGAAATTTTCTGGCGTTCGATCTGGCAGGCGGGATTGGCGACAATCATGTCGCTGCTGATCGGATTTCCGACCGCCTATTTCATTGCCACACGGCCCGACGGGACACGCGCGCTCTGGGTGTTTTTGATCACGATTCCTTATTGGGTGAACCTGTTGATCCGCACGGTTTCCATGAAATTCCTGCTGCGCGACGAAGGCCCAATGAACGACGCATTGCTCAATATCGGCCTGATCGGTGAGCCCTTGCAGATCATCAACACCAACCTTGCCGTGCAATTGGGCCTGTTTTACAGCTACCTGCCATTCATGGTGCTGCCGATTTACGCATCGATTGAACGTTACAATTTTACCATGTCCGAGGCTGCCGCTGATCTTTACGCGACCAAGTTTACGACCCTTCGCCGCATCGTTCTGCCTGCCGTGAAACCGGGCGTCATTGCGGGCTGTATCCTTGTGTTTGTGCCCAGCCTTGGCGCGTTCCTTGCACCTGATCTGCTGGGCGGCGCAAAGAACTTTATGATCGGGTCATTGATCGAAGAACAGTTCAAAGGCAACGCGGGCAACTGGCCGTTCGGGGCGGCGGCATCGATGATCTTGCTGAGCATGGTTTTGGTGTTGCTGTTGATCTTTGCGCAGCAACAACGCCGTGCGGGGGCCGCAACATGAGCGTGAACACAGACGTCAAAACCTACACAGGCTTTCGGGCAATGACCCTTGTGTGCATGTTCATCCTCTATGCGCCGCTGATCGTGGTGACGGCCTATTCGTTCAACGCGTCGGAATCGATTACAACTTGGGGTGGGTGGTCCCTGCGCTGGTATGTGGATGTTTTCAGTGGGCCCGAAAGTGCGAAGTTCCAACAGGCGGCGGTCAATTCGTTTTCCATCGCGATCATCGCGGCCACCACGGCAACGGCCATTGCGACGGCGGCGGCAACAGCGATTGTGCGGGGCGGCAAATACCGCCTGCGCACACCGTCACTTGGGCTGATCACACTGCCAATCATGGTGCCCGAAATCGTGCTGGCGGTGGCAACGCTGATTTTCTTCAATTCCATCGGGTTCACACGCGGCTACATGACGATCCTCGTGGCCCATATCGCGTTTTGCATCCCCTTTGCCTACCTGCCCATTCAGGCGCGGATGCAGGGGATTGAGGACACGTTCGAACACGCTGCGATGGATCTTTATGCCACCAAAGCGCAGGCGTTCCGTCGCATCCTTTTCCCGTTGATGATGCCCGGTATCATCTCGGGCTTCTTGCTGGCGTTCATCGTCAGCCTTGACGATTTCATCATCACCAATTTCGTCAAAGGTGCGGGTGTCGAAACCCTGCCAACGGCGATCTTTGGCTCGGTGAAACAAGGGCTCAAGCCCAACATCATGGCCATCTCGACGATGCTTCTCAGCCTTTCGGTCGTGATGGTGACCATCTCCTACTTCGTCTCGAAGTGGGACAATACGAAATAACAAAAGGGAGTTAAAAATATGAAACTGCTCACATCCTCCGCAATGGCCCTTGCCCTGCTCGCGAACACCGCCGCGGCCGAGGGCGAACTGGTGATCTACCACTGGTTTGAATACATCCCCGCTGAGCTGCTTGAAAAATTCACGGCAGAAACCGGCATCACCGTCACGATGGATACGTTTGATTCAAACGAAGCGATGCTCGCGTCCCTCAAGGCGGGTGGAATGGGCACCTATGACGTCGCTGTTCCAACGGATTACATGGTCTCGATCATGGCCGGCGAAGGCCTCCTTGATACGATCGCTGACGGTGAACTTGCCAACAAAGGAAACATTGCGCCGGAATGGGCCGACCCTTCGTTTGACCCCGGTCGCGCGCATTCCATTCCTTATCAGTGGGGGTCCACGTCTTTTGCGGTGAACACCGATGACTATGACGGTGACATCAACACAACCGACTTGCTATTCAACCCGCCTGCAGAATTGTCCGGCAAAATTAACATGCTGGATAGCCAGGGCGAAGTTCTGGCGATGGCGTCAATTCACATGGGTATCCCGCAGTGTTCTACGGATCGTGACGAGCTTCAGGCGCTGAACGACATGCTGCAAGAGGCGAAGACCCATTGGGCATCGTTCAATTCAGACACGGCGCGCGAAGTTCTGGTGTCTGGCGATGTGTCCGTCGGCATGATTTTTGACGGCTTCAGCGCAAAAGCCCGCGAGGACCGCGCGTCGATCACATACGCTTTCCCGACCCAAGGATACGTCGTTTGGATGGACAGCGTGGTTTTGTTGAACGACGCACCAAACCGCGACAGCGCGATTGCGTTTATGGATTTCATGCTAGAGCCTGAAAACATCGCGGCCGTGTCCAATTACGCACGTTACGGTCTGGGTGTGACCGGTGCCGAGGAATACCTTGATCCCGAATTGGCAACCCTCCCAGAATCCAACCCACCAGAAACAGCAGGTGAAGGGTCCTTTATCGCCGTGTGCGATGAACAAACACAGGCGGTCTACGACCAAATCTGGACGAACCTGAAGAACTAAGCAACGCTTGGTCTGATCAGTGGCGGTCCCACGCGTTGGGGCCGCTGTTCTCATTTGAAAGGACGGCACATGGAAACGATCTTCACCGAACGCCACCAGTTACGGAATTCAAAAACCGAACTCTCTGGTGGCGAGCTTGTGGAACCGTTTGAACGTCCGTCCCGCGCTGAATACATCATCGACCGCGTGCGCGCGGTGAACCTTGGCCCCATAAGTGCGCCCGATGATTTCGGCATGGACCCGATCCTGGCTATCCATGACAAAGGCTTTATCGACTTTCTGCAAGTTGCTTGGACCGATTGGAAGGCCGAGGGTTTCGCAGGCGAAGCCATGCCAACAGTCTGGCCCGCGCGTCGCATGTCCACACACATTCCAACCCATATCGAAGGCCGTCTTGGCTACTATGCCCTTGCTTGTGAAACCTCGATTTCAGAGGGCACATGGGAGGCAGCATATGCGGCGGCACAGGTCGCATTGACGGGTGCGCAACGCCTGAACGACGGCGCAAAATCCGTGTTTTCCCTCTGCCGCCCACCGGGCCACCACGCGGCAATCGACATGTATGGTGGCTATTGTTTTATCAACAACGCCGCCGTCGCTGCCCAGCATTTGTTGGACACGGGTGCCACGCGCGTCGCGATCCTTGATGTGGATTTCCACCATGGCAACGGCACCCAAGATATCTTTGATGCCCGCGACGATGTGCTGTTTGTCTCACTTCATGGCGACCCGATGGATGCGTTCCCGCATTTCCTTGGTCACGCGGATGAAACCGGCAGCGGCGCCGGTGCTGGTTTTACCGTGAATTACCCAATGCCGCCCAACACAGACTTTGCGACATGGCGTGCAGCACTTGCCAAAGCCCTTGCACAGATCGCGGACTACGCCCCCGACGCGCTGATCATCTCGCTTGGTGTGGACACGTTTGAAACCGATCCGATCAGTTTCTTCAAACTCACGTCCGACGATTTCACGACCTACGGCGCGGACATCGCATCGCTGAACCTGCCAACCCTGTTCGTGATGGAAGGCGGATATGACATCGCCGAAATCGGCGTCAACACAGTCAACGTGCTGCAAGGGTTCGAGAGCGCGTCTTGAACGTCGTCGAGGCCTCTATAGCGGACCTGCGTCACGCGCTCGAAAACGGTGAAACCACCAGCGTTGCGCTTGTGCAAGCCTACCTTGATCGCATCGAGACGTATGACCGGGGTGGCCCCTGCCTGAATGCCATACCGGTTCTCAACCCCGATGCACTGACCGAAGCTGAGGCATCCGACAAGCGGCGCACAATTGGCAAAACCCTCGGCCCGCTAGATGGCATCCCATACACCGCCAAGAACAGTTATAAGGTCAAAGGCCTCACCGTGGCCGCCGGATCGCCCGCTTTTGCCGACCTGATCGCGACTGATGACGCCTTTGCCATCGCACAGCTGCGCAAGGCGGGCGCGATCCTTCTTGGCCTGACGAATATGCCGCCCATGGCCAACGGCGGGATGCAACGCGGACTCTATGGACGCGCTGAATCCCCTTACAACGCAGATTACCTGACCGCTGCTTTCGCCTCTGGCTCCTCAAACGGATCGGGGACCGCGACTGCCGCCAGTTTCGCCGCCTTCGGCCTTGGCGAAGAAACATGGTCCAGCGGGCGCGCACCCGCATCCAACAACGCGGTATGTGCCTACACCCCCAGCCGAGGCGTCATATCGGTGCGCGGCAATTGGCCCTTGGTGCCCACAATGGACGTGGTCGTGCCACACACGCGCACCATGGCTGATATGTTCGAAGTTCTGGATGTTTTGGTCAAAGACGATCCCGACACGCGAGGGGACTTTTGGCGCAACCAGCCGTGGGTCTCTCTGCCGTCAGCGTCTGACGTGCGGCCAACAACTTACGCGACATTGGCAGGCGGATCACTGTCCGGAAAGCGTTTCGGCGTCCCCGCGATGTACATCAACGAAGACGCGGACGCTGGCATTGGCGAAAACATAGGAATCGGTGGCCCCACAGGGCAAAAGATCGCAACGCGCCCGTCAATCATGGCCCTTTGGGGCGCTGCGAAAGCCGCACTCGAACAAGCGGGCGCTGAAGTCGTGGTGGTCGATTTTCCCGTAATCACAAACTACGAAGGCGACCGCGCAGGTGCCCCAAACGTTCGCACACGCGGCCTTCTACCTAAGGGCTACCTACACCATGAAATCACCGATCTATCGGTCTGGGCTTGGGATGATTTCCTAGGAACCAACGCTGACCCCCATCTTAACCGCTTGGCCGATGTGGATGGCGCGCAGATTTTCCCCGCGCCCGCGGGAAGCCTGCCAGACCGCTACACAGGCTTTGAAGATGACATCGCCGATTATCCCGCCCACGCACGCGCCACCCCGCGCGACGACTTTCGCAGCATCCCGACCCTCGCGGACGGGCTGCGCGGACTAGAGGAAACGCGACGCATAGACCTAGAAGACTGGATGGACACCCATGCGTTCGACGCAGTGATCTTCCCCGCTGTCGCGAACATCGGCCCGACGGACGCGGATACAAATCCGGCATCAGCTGATATCGCATGGCAAAACGGTGTCTGGGTCGCCAACGGCAACCTTGCGATCCGACATCTTGGTATTCCGACTGTCACGGTTCCGATGGGCACAGTGGCCGACATCCAAATGCCTGTCGGCCTGACATTTGCCGGGCGTGCCTACTCTGACAACGCGCTATTGACGCTCGCCTGCGCCTTTGAGGCAACCGGCCCCTATCGCACCCCACCCCCGAGGACAGCATGAGAATAGCTCTCTACCAGATGATGTCGGCGGACCGCAGCGTGGCCGAAACAACCAAGGTGTTGGATCAAAAATGCGCCGATGCGACGCGCGGCGGGGCTGATCTGATCATCGTCCCCGAAATGGCGCTTACTGGATATAACATTGGCGCCAGCCGCATTCGCCAGCTGGCTGAGCCACGGGACGGACCAATGGTGCAAAGCCTGATCGACATGGCCAGACGACACAGTATCGGCATCCTATGCGGCTTTCCCGAGATTGACGGAAACCGAGTATTTAACGCGGCTGTCTTGATCGATGCCTCCGGCGAAATCCTTTCGGTGTGTCGCAAGGCGCATCTGTTTGGTGACGTAGACCGCGCCGCATTCAGCGCAGCGGATACATTGTGCCCACTGGTGAAGTTTGGTGGTTGGTCCGTCGGGCTCGCCATCTGCTATGACGTCGAATTTCCTGAACTGGTTCGGACATATGCGCGCGCTGGCGCTGACGTCGTTTTGGTTCCGACGGCGAACATGCAGCCCTATATTGGCGTGGCGACACGGGTCGTCCCAACCCGCGCCGAAGAAAACGAAATCTATGTTGCCTACGCCAATCGCGTTGGCGTCGAGGGCGCGTTTGAATATTGCGGCTTATCCTGCGTTACAGGACCTGATGGCATCGACATCGCACGCGCCGGTTCGGGCGAGGAGATGATTTTTGCCGACATTTCAAAGGATAAAATTACGCGGGTTCGCAAGTCTCTCTCGCATCTCAAAGATCGCCGGAGTGATTTGTATTCTTAGGACCGTGGCAAGGTTTCATGACATGATCGCGCTGGTTAAGCGGACATTCCTTCTAAGATCGCCAACGGCACCTTCGCGCCGCATCGCTGCCCTCAGCATACAATACAGCGAATATCCGTTCCCGCCCTTGTCGAAAAATATGGTTTAGCTTGGAGCCAAGCAATGACCCTTAACGCCACCCATCTCCAGAATGGCACGGGAGGTCAGCTGGAGGTCAAAAACCGCCACCACTCCAAATTTATGAATTAAAATAGAAAAATGGCGGACCGAGGATGAGGCGCGTTCAAAATTTTGCGCCTTTATCATATTGATATTTAATAAAAATATTTTCTTTCGTATTGCAGTTTGTGTAGCAGAATGTGTAGCAACCTCCAACTTATCTTTGATGGGTGGCCCATATAAATCGCTCGAAATATCGTAACCAACGGTGTCAACGCTGCCATGATTGGCGAAGCGAGCCTGGACCAGATGAACGGTGCGGGTAGGCATTGAACTAGAAGACGCGCTCGCAATCTCCGAAGCGATTGAAATATAGTGAACTTGGGCCGCTATTGCAGGCGGCCCAAAGCGGTCATACGGTTTACTTATCAAGTCTACAGAGCAGTAGCTCAAAAGCGGAAAATGGAGTTTTGCGCGTCATTGAGCGGGTTTAACTCACTTTTTTCGGTACTCAAGATAGGATAAGGTTTGCGAGCCAATAGCGGGAATGCCAGTGACAAGCAGATAGGCTAAGATCACCCAGTTGAGCGGTATCGCAAACCACAAGATCACGAGCGTTAGCAACGATATGGAGACGAAAATTCTGATAATCAGCCGCACTAATTATGCCACGCTCTCGTGTTGTCGCAACAGGTTGATTAAAGCCGCCTTTGTAGCCTCAAAACCTAGTTGGTCCGCATCATTGATTGCTAAGAGCAGCCTGTCGCGCTCAACAGGACAGCTGTGGTTGGTCCGGATGGGCCTCAAGTAAGGCGCTCGGTCAACGAGTGACTGGCTAATGTTGTTTGGCATGTTTGTACTCCAATTCTCAGTTCCGGAACAAAAGACGACCAAGTGGTTAACATGACGTAAACGTTAAACAGAACTTAACCGGTTCTGGCGAATTATCGCTTGATTGTTCTGTTCAGCCTGAAGCGCTGACTTGCAATAGATATCGATCTTTGCGGCTTCCAGTTCTTGCTCAAAGGCTGCCACGAACTTGAGTGTCGCTCCAGCAACGCCCGCATCAGTTTCGTTTGGCATACTCTTCACTGCATCTTCGTAGATTTCCCAAAGCGCCCGTCCAATTCCGTTGGTCATTCTTTGTCCCTTTATCATTCAAAACCCTCGTTCGCGCTACGTCCCCAGATCGTGAGCATCATCAGACTGACTAGTCTCGGTTAACAAAAGACTAAGTATGCGGGTTTCTTACGGATAAGTGACATTAACTCCTTACAGATATCTCCACAGCTTGATTTAGACAGAGACTGTGCTCGGGTTGGCGACTAAATCCACCAATTCGACGCATGGCCAACATCATTCTCGTCCCTTCACGGCGGCACAGCTCAGCAATGCTGTCCTCGCCGCGCAGCCCATCCAGCACGATCCTGATCTTCTCCTCGGATGAATAGTGCTTGCGCGTTGCACGCTTGATGTCTTTGACGATCTTCTCGCCAGGGCTCTTCGTTGTCTTTCTCATCCTCCACTCCTCACTGGCTACGATGAGCAACAAACCCTCTCTTAGCAAATTGCTCTATTTGGTTCCATAAGCGATGACGTCAGACAGCCCAGCGTCGAATGACACTCAAAAATCCCATGTCGATCACTCCATGTCTCCCTGAACAAAACTGTCAGAGCAATGTGTTCACATGGGTCAATTCTCAGTGACAATTTATGGGGCTACCGGGTCAGTTCTCAGTGACATTCAACAACTTTGAGGGTCAGGCAGGCCTGTATCACCGCGTCGCTATAGGCTTGTTGACGTCCTCGTCGGCCAGAAGGCACGGCCTCCCACACCATCTCCGGATCAAACCAGATCGACAGCGGTCCGCGTTGCTTTAGCGAAAGGTTATACTCTGCCCAGTTCCGGGTCTTGTACTTCGTAGGGGCCCATTTACTCATAGCCGCCAGCTAGCACGCTGGATTCAGACAGTGAATCTTCGCAAGGGGCGATTTGTGCAACAAAGACGGGGCAGGTCAATCATTAGGCTTCGGTTTTTTGGTTGCACAATCGACGCGGTTTTAAAGCACGAGACCGGAAGGCTGTAGACATCCTCTATCAAGACTAAATCAAGTGGAATCAACACTTGATTAGATGAACATACTGTTTTATTTTCTTCATGGATAAGGAGCACCTTTAATGGAAAAGTTAGAGCAGGAAATAGTTAGATTATGGAATGCTGGCATGTCAATCCGTCGGATTAGCGCGGAGACCGGGTTATCGGTTGATGCTGTTTCTGTCAAAGCTGTTTCTCTAGGTTTAATTAATATTTGAGATTTGACCTGCGCCCCTACAACTCCTCCAAATTTGTGTAGAGTCCGGCCAGCAAAAGGACGGACAAATGAAGGCACGATTTACGGACGAACAGATCATTGCGATGATCAAGGAACAGGACTCCGGTGAGAAGACGGCCCACGTATATCGGCGGCATGGGATCAGCTGTGCGGCGTTCTACAAATGTAAATCGACTTATGGCGGGATGGAACCTTCTGACGCAAAGCGATTGCAGGCTTTGGAGGACGAGAACGGCAAGCTGAAGAAGCTGCTGGCAGAACAAATGTCGGACAATGCCATGCTGCGAGACATCAATTCAAAAAAATGGTGACGCCCGTGGCAAAGCGGAATGCGGTGGTTCTCTTGTGCGAAGCGCACAGTGTGAGCCAGCGGCGTGTGATGTGCTGCAGATTGACCGGTCAACCGTGCGATATCTGTCGCGCCGTGGTGATGATGTGGAACTGCGAGATGCAATCAATCGCGTGTCGCGTGAACGGCGTCGGTTTGGTTGCCGCCGTATTCACGTGATGATCTCCCGAGAAGGTTTTGAGGTGAACCACAAGAAAGTGAGGCGCATCTACCGTGAAGAGAAGCTGTAGGCGCTGCCGGATGGCCCAAACAACGCTGGAGCGTGGACTTCGTGTTAGATGCGCTGACAGACGGTCGCAGATTTCGCATCTTGGCAGTCGTTGGTGACTTTAGTCGTGAAAACTTGGTGCTGGTGGCTGACACATCGCTGTCTGGTCGCCGCGTCGCACGTGAACTGGACAAGGTGATCGCCGAACGCGGCATACCAAAGACGATTGTGTCGGACAACCGTACCGAATTCACCAGCATGGCAATCCTCAAATGGCTTCAAGATACGGGTATCGATTGGCACTATATCGCACCGGGCAAGCCCCAGCAGAACAGCGTCATCAAAAGCCTCAACGGCAAGCTTCGAGACGAATGTTTGAATAAAACGTTATTTGGCACATTGCGCGATGCCCGCAAAACGCTTGAAGAATGGCAAGAGGATTACAACTGGCGCAGACCACATTCAGCATTGGGCAACCTGACACCGATGGAACTTTTGCAGAGAAAGGCGACGGACAAGATGGCGGCCTAACGCCAAAGATTTAACCCCAAGGACTCCGCCCAAAGCTGGAGGGAACTTGGGGCACAGGTCAGGTCCAATACCGTGGCCGTCCTCGGCCTCTCCACGCTCTGCCACGAGGGCTCCCGAGGTGGCCTATCTCACCCTCAACAGACACCCCAAAATGCGCGCCACAGCGATCTTGGTATTATCGTAAAGAATGGATTGGGGGGTGCCGCCGAAGAATGCAAAGGCTGACGCATTACCATCGCAGAACGCCTCGGTCGTCTCGGCAGGATATTCCTTCGCAAACACCGCATCCGAATGCGGCAAGCTCATCACAAAGAAATGGATCTTGCATTCCATGCCGCCAATTATATCCAGCGTCGCGCCAAAATCTACCTGCGCATGGCCCGGACGAAGCGACAAAGGCACAAACACCTCTTTGGGTCGCCGCTCTTGCTCGCGCACATAATAGGTCACCGTCGTCAGGCTGCACACATACCCATGCTCGTCACGCAACCGCTGAAAGATGCGCTTTGCAGTGCGTCGTTCCTTTTTGATCAGGGCTCTGTCTGCCCGCAAAATCTCATCAATGATACCAACATAGCCATCAAGCGTGGGACGGCGCGGAGCTTCTGAGCGCCGATATTCCCGGTGGAAACGCATGACGCAACATCTTCGCAATCGTCTTGCGGTCCTTGATGAAATATCGCGCTGCTTCTCGCGCAGACATGCCATCCTTCAAACACGCGCGACGCACACGATTAAAAATATCCACAGAATACATCTCCCGCCCTCCGCTTAAACGAAGGGCACAAACTGGCGGACTTTTAATCCGCTACAACCGCATCTTGGGCCCGTTTCTGTGGACCAATATTGCTCCGCGTTTTACAATCGCAAAAAGTCACATCTATCGACCGCTCAGACCCCACATCCAGAACAAAGCTACTAAGCGAGATTACCCCCCCAAGCACCAATGCAACACGTAACGCCCCCCGCATGTCAAACGCCACCAGCTTGATCATCGGAACACACAAATCCATTATCAAAAAGACGCAACATACATCACTAAAACCGCAATCGGCCAAGACGCAAAAATTCGTTCAATCGGAAACGCTGTCCAGCACTACAAAACAAACGCCAGAAAAATGCAGCCCGATCCGAACTCTAATCAAAATCCAACGACAACATACTCTTCATAAAACGCGATAAAGAATCAACCATATCAATCCCAACCAATAAGTTCTGACACACACACACAAACACTCCAAAAATCTGACGTCTGGGACTGCAAAATCTTCGTGCCGGAACGCCCTGCGTTTCATTTTCTCTTCTCAGCGCCCGCGGACCCGGCGCGCCCGACGCCCGGGTAACGGCATCAATTTTGCCGCCGTTAGGTACAATACATAAAGGTCCGTGCTGACCGACGCACGTTTCTGATAGATCAGGTCAATTTTGGCTTTGCGCGGAATGCAGCGCGTAGAATAAATTTGGTCAGTTTCTTCGGTCGAGTTGGCCTGCGCCAATAGGCGTTCTTCTGTTCGGTGAAACACAAGTGACGCCAACCCAGTGATACCCGGCTTCGATTTCAAGACTTCGCAGTAAATCTCGGGGAATCTTGCGGTGTAGCTGTGCAGCGGCGGGCGCGGCCCAACAAGGCTGATTTCATTGCGCAAGACGTTATATAGTTGTGGTACCTCATCCAAGCGTTTGCCGCGCAAGAAATGCCCGGTCTTGGTGATGCGCGACGCTTTATGTCCGCCAGACACACCGCTATCGGCTTCGGATTCTGGAAGAGATTCCATGGTTCGGAACTTGACCAGGTCAAAAGGCTCATCGACCGATTTCATCCGCTCGGAAATGTAGAAAATCGGAAACTCTTTGCGAAGCGCCATCACCCCTGCACCCATCAGGATGGCCGGCAACGTAACAATGCCCGAGACTAGAACGACAAAGAGGTCAAAAAAACGCTTACCTGTGTAGCCCGCGGAAGACTTGTGTTTCATGAGAGAAATCTCTTGGGCGGAAAAATTTCTAGGACTTGCGCGACCATCTCTTTTACTTCCGATACTCGCGTTGTTTCTGGCGCAACCCTATCTAACAGAGCCGCGTCTAGCGCAACCATTTCGGTCGCGGCCTCCGTTGCTTTTCGGTACTCCCATTCAATTGGGTCCGGCACTGACGCATTCCACGCCTTCAGCAGTGCATCCATTCTCACCGGGGTGCTTGAACAGATGTTTAAACGAGGCGGTAGAAACACACCATCCTTGGCTTTGCGGGCCAGTTGCGCGATCAGGTAGGCAAAGTCTCGTGGCCCGATGTATGATCGCAATGGTCCGAAGCCAGAAGGAAATTGGTCAAGTTTAAGCTGGTTTGTTTTACTGGCTTTCAAGGCGTTACCCAAAAGCATATCACAGCCAGCCAGATTGCCCAATCGCAATGACACACAGGTCATTGGGCCGGTGCGACATTCTAACTCATGCTCCATCGCTTTTTTGCTTTCACCGTATTCGGCCAGCGGGATCCCATCTTGGGATTCATCAAGCGGCGGAACAGCAGAGCCATAAATTGAAGAAGATGACAGCGCAAAAAATGTTTTCACGCCAGCGGCCTCAGCAATATCGGCAATGCGCAGTGCCAGCCCATGGTTAACCTCTTCCATTTCGGCGGTGAGGTTAGTGTTGGTCGCATCATCTGGTTTTGGCGTGCGGCCAATCAAATTCACAACAATATCAATACCGTTCAAAGCATCCCGCAAGCCGGTGGGGTCTTGACCATCCCACTGCACCCATTCGGGCCCCAACTCCAAACGTCGTGACTGAAAGAGTGGTTTTAGGCCTACATCTACAAACGCGTCAGAGTGATAATGAAGCACCCGCCCCAATCGTCCATTGGCACCTGTGAATAGTATCCTATGTCGCATGAATTATACCCCTTGAAGCGAAAAATATAAAAGTCGGATAGATGGAGTCAATACGATAAGCGATTAGAGCGTAAATTCACCAAGCTGTTGATGGATAAATTAACCAAATTGCTCCATTGATGAATGGATCAGAAACAGTGGGGTGGTGTCGGCGCTAGCTATTTCTCGAATCCTGCCCCGAATTCACTCCGATACGCTCGCAATATCCAACCAACCACCCAATCACCCAGAAACCATCGGGCGGCGTGTCAAACTGCCCGCTGATGATCCAACCAAGCGAAAACACTGCAAAACCGATGTGGCCGCTTGTGATGAAAATACGAAACCGAAGCGTCAGAGGCAGCACCGAAAGCACCAGTCCCAAAATCCCGAAATTCATAAGAATCGAGTAATAATAGCTGTGAAGCCGCGGTCCGAAGTCTTCGTACCATGTGGCAGAATATTGCTCGAGCGAACTGTAACCCGCCCCTAGCCCCGCCGCCCACGTCAGCGGGGTATCCATATATTCCCAGAAGATCGCATTCTGTACGACCCGGTAACCGACGCCACGCACATCGGCGACGAAGATGTCCGGCCGGACAATGGCGACCAAACCAACGGCAACCGCACCGAGGATAACAAGGCCGACCCTGATAAACGTATTTCGTGACCGGATCACTTTTCGGGTTTGCTCGCCTCCGGCCAGGAAATAGTAGACCACAAATCCGGCAACTGGCAACAGATATCGGCGCGACCCGCCATAGATCACGTCGTAAAAGCTGATCCCCAACAAAAACCAACGCTTGGGGCCGGACAGAGCAGAGACCGCCACAATTAGGAAAAGAATATGCCCATAAAGCCCACCGACTGCGATGGACCCGAACACAAGCCGTTCAAGATTCAACGCGAACCCTTGAAACAGCAGGAATATAAGCGGGACAGTCAGAATTAGAACGTTCACCCAGCTTTCGCGCAAGACCGGTTGATTTGGTGTCGCAATCCCAAGAACGTATCCGAAAATGGGCGATATCACGAGAAAAAGCGCAACGGATATGTCTTGCGCGCTGTGCCCTGCTGCAACCCCGAGAACCATACCGGGCAGCAGACCAACCAGGCACAAAGCGAAATACGCTTGCGGACGTTTGAAAACGATTGCGGGAATCACCATTCGCCGCGTCAACATGACATCTACAAGGATCGTCAGAATCAGGCAGATCCCCTTGCCGAGGAAAATCGTCGCAAGTGGAAGACCAAAGACCGTTCCGGTCAGCACTGAAAACGTGAGGGAAAGGACACGCGCATGGCAGGTAATATTGCGTGCCGCCCAATAAAAAAGCGCAGCGATCAGAGCGGCAATTATGACCAAGTTTTATCCTCTTGACGCTTGTCCCATGAGAGGACGTCTTGCGAACCCTACATTCTCGACATCAGATCAACCCGTAAAGCCGGCACTATTCCCGAGTACTTTAAACCAAAAAAAACAAAGCCACAAAACTGACCTTACGTTACCTTTTGGGACCCCCTGACTTTACTTCGAAAACCACCAATGATGCAACCAGAACCGACATGATCAGGCTTGGTACCAGCTCGGCGGAGACCAACCAAACTGCCCCGCCAGTGACGACGCCAAAAGCGGCCCCATAGGCCAAAGCAAGCCCTATCGACGCCACATCGCCAAACAGAAAGATGGGGTAAAGGATGAAAACAAAGGCGTTTTGGGCGATCCGCCCGGCAATCGCGACAATGGCCAAGAACTGTTCAGGCACTAGGAAACGCGCATTGATGAAGACGAATTGGCGAAAGAACACGATCCAGAACCGGCGCGAACTGGGGACATTGTTGGGGGCGTCATCCTGACCAAGTGCTGTGTCATTAACATCCGACACCTTTGAGTTTTGAAACCGCAGATACGCAAGAATCAAAAAGCAAAACACCAATCGCGACAGGAAAATTGCGACCAACCAGGGCAACATATTCTGCGTGCCAAAGATGATCAGGCACACCAGTAACAGACAATTGAACACCACGCCGCTCCACGGAAAGACCAGAACCAGCTCCTTTGATTTGGCGATTTTGAAGATCACGAAAAGCGTCAGAGCCTCAAACGCGAGCAAGGTCAGGATCTCGGGTGACAACATCCCGCCAAACCAAAACCCCACAAACTGGACACTGAGAGCTAGGAACGCAAAGTTGCACCCCGACCCTTCGGCGTTGCGAAAGTGAACGGCATAAGACCCCGAAATCGCGAACGGAAACTGGATCGCTGCCTGCATTGTAAAGTAGGTGACTAGAAAGTCAGTCTCGGCGCTCGCCAAAACTGTAAGATCAATTAAGAGCCCTGTGACGCGCCCGAAGAAATTGGCAACGAGGAACGACACAACGCCTTTAGCACTGCGTTTGCCAACAATGCGGGACTTAAGGGAATGTACCATATCCACTCCTTGATTGTCTTGGAGCGGGCTTTGGACGGCCTGACCGACACGCCCCCCGCCCACCTAGACCGATCTGGGTTTCCAGACACAGAATGATAATCAACCTTGTCGAGATACATTTCGCCCAATGCCACATCCTGCGTCACGCCATCAATGCTGACAGAGAGCTGACCCGAAGCTGCCTTAAGGTCGTCAAACGACAGATAAAAATGAGATTTTCGCAAAAAATACAGACGGATCAAAAGTTGGGAAAAAACGTAGATCGTCCAGAATACAATGGCCTTGGCCGCGCAGTAACTTGGCATCATTTCCTTGGACTGGCTTTCTTCGCGCACTTTGGAATTGGCCCATGACCGCACCACATCAATCGAGTTGCGCACGACGTGAACAAAGACCAAGTTCCCCACGTCTGTACACAGCGCATCGGCCACGGCGATCGAATAATAGGGTCGCTTTGAATTATCAATGATCGGGCCGTCGCACGCCGCATCTATGGACGCGTACAACCGTCGTAGCTCAGCAGTATACGCACTGTAATCTTTGGCCAGCCTTGGGGCGATGACAGCTCCGTATTTGGCCGCAAACAGTTTGAGCGGGTTGTCAAACGTTGCGCGCAGATGATCGAGGTCTTTGGCGTTTTCGCGCACGTCTTCCGTGATTGTGCCCTGCCAGAAATCGCAGTCTGCAAAATCCTGCCCACACCCGCAGATGTCATTGTCCTGAATGCCGCGTTTGTAGACCCAGCGAACTTCGCCAAGGGCCGTGGCCGACGTCAAATCTGCCAATGCCAATTCCACGATGGAACTGCCAGAGCGCGAGGCACCCAAAATGAAATAGCGGGACGTCACTGCTGGTTCCACAAATCTATCATGCGGTTTGCGACGTTTTCCCAACGATAGCTCTGCGCGTGCGCAATCATCGCATCACTGATGGCATCATGTTCGGAGTCGGTCTTGGCCAACACTGCGTTCATCACAGCCGCAAGACTTACTGGATCACCCTGCTTGAAACACAGATCACTGTAGCCCACAACTTCTGGCAAAGACCCGTTATCGGAATGCACCACCGGAGCGCCCGCCAGCATGGCCTCTGCTGCAACCATGCCAAACTGTTCGTCCCATTTGACGCGCATAAACTTGTACTTCTTGCCGTGGCCCCAATCGGACCCGTCCGAATGCTTGGACGGCATGATGACCATGCGAGCACTTTGATAGAGTTTGCACAATTCGGCATGGGGCACCTGCCCCATCAGTTTGATCCGACCCGCGTAGCGCCCGTTGGCGATCATCGTTTTGGCTTCGTCCGTGTCAGGGCCACTGCCAACCATCAGCACTTCGGCCTCGGGCGGCAAATCAACGGCTTCCAACGCATTGAGCAAAGTGCGCCAGCCCTTACGTTCGATCAGCTTGCCGACGAACAAAATCTGGTCGCGCTTCGTCTGGATCGCGGGGGCCTCGAAGATGTCGGACGCGCCCCAAGGCACGATTTCAACATTGGCATTAGGGTCTTTTTGATGTGCAATTGCGCGGCTTTGCTCAGCCGGAGCATGGATCACATTGGCGCGGTTCAACACGAAGGCCTCGCGCCTTTCAAAATAGCGTGGCCATTTTTGATAGATGTTCTGGGAAAACTTGCAAGACATGACCGCATCACCCGCATGAACCGCAGCCAAGTAACTCACAGGATAGGCAGGCTCGCCGAAGTTGTGTATCAGGTCAGGCTTAAAGTCTTTAATGATTTTCGCAATCTTGCGCCCCAACGGGAATTCAAGCGCTCCATGTTTACTAACCGTCGCATCCATCAGCGATGTGATTTCACCTTGGCCCGACCCACGCCAAAACCCACGCGGTGTGAAATATTGTACGTCATTGGTCTTCGCGAATTCATCGACCAAAGGGTGCCATCGCCCCCGATTGATTGACGGGGCAAAGAAGAGAATGCGCTTCATGGACAGCCTATTTAACAAAAACGACACTTGGAATACGTCATGTACACGAGTTGATGTCCAACGATCAAGTTAGTATTTTGGACAATTTGCTGTAGCGCATAGTTCCGCCTAGGCCGACCACAATTACTACATTCCCTAAATTACTACATTCCCTAAAATGTAACTAGTATCAGGACCCCTTAATTAATTGATCCTACCGCCCTTTCATGGTTCATGCTGCCAAGCTGTGGGGGGGATATCAAGAGCAGTCTTTATTTGCTGAGTGAGGCGCAAATGAAGCCGCTCTGACCTTTCTTTCCAAAGATCCGAGGCCGTGTACGCATTGATGATCGCCGCATTTTGAGCGGAATTATATTCATAAATATCAATTGGTTAAGTTGGTATTGCCCGCCCGCTGAGTATGGTCCACCAAAAACGCCGTATAATCGCTGGAAGTGTTGGAGTGATACGGGTGTGTTTGCCCAAATCATGGTCGGGCAGGCCGAGCAAGCGCCAGTCAACAAGACCATTCCGATCGACGCCACCTATCTCAAAGCAAATCGAACGGCGTCCAGCCTGTGGTTGGAAAAAAGGGGGCGTGGGCGCCTGTTTGGGCAGACTAAGGGTGGCATGAACACCAAACTTCTTGCGATGACAGACAAAAGCGGTCGCCCAATCCGCCTCTTTATCACCCCAAGCCAAGTGAGCGACTATACTCGCGCTGCGGCTTTGATGAATGGCTTGCCAGCGGCCGAGTGGCTTCTCGGTGACAGAGGATATGATGCGGACTGGTACCGCAACTCCCTTATAGACAAGGGGACCGAGCCCTGCATCCCGGGACGCAAGTCACGCAAAAAAACCCGTCAAATACGAGAAGCGCCGGGACAAGAGGCGCATTCGCATCGAAAGATTGTTAGGCAGGCTCAAGTATTGGCGGCCCGTCGCAACCCGCTACGACAGATCACCAACAGATTTCCTCTACACAATCACTCTCGCGGCAACCGTTATCTTCTGGTTATGCTTCCTGACCCTAGGCCACTGGCAAGATACGCACGCGTTGTAGACGAAAGGTCGTTGCACGATGCCGCCAAGGCTGTCGGTCTGGCCCCATTGCAGATCAGTTAGACGGTTTTGGAACTCGAAACCTACCTCGGCACTACGTTACTTTGCCGCACCACGCGCAAGATCACATTAACAAGCGAGTGGCCTATATTCTACGCCGAGTGATGGACATGTTGCGCAGCGCCGAGGCCGATTTGAGCGAATTGAATGCGTAGTTTTTGGGCCCTTTTATACCAGTTGACTATAAAGCAGAACAGAATAATTTTGACCTTCGTAGTGTTTTTGGGACCAAATGGCATGCAAAGTGTTTGCCCCCCAATTTGGGAACGGCACGTATAATACCGCCTAATTATATGACTTCGAATACTCACCGTAGTAGCTACCATATCGCGTAGGTCCACCGTAGCTTCTGGCTTTCTTCCCGTCAATTCGCGTCAGTATCAGCCCTGTAAGGTTTAGGCCGGAATTAGAAATTTCACCAAGACCGGCTTCCACAACAACACTTTGCGTTGCATCCCATGCGACGGCGAGTAGGACCGCGTCTGCTTGTTGTCCGATGATGCGCGCGTCGGTCACAGGAAGCACCGGCGGTGCATCGATAATTACGTGATCATAGTTTTCACGTGCCTCATCTATGAGGTTTTTGAACGCCTGTGATGATAAGTAATCAGCGGCATTGGCTTCCGTCTGGACACCAAGCATGACGTCAAAACCGAGGGCATTTACGGTGATTTTGTTGTCCGCAAACGTCATGATCTCAGGCTTTTCGACGGATTTTGCCTCCAACCTGTCAAAGTACTGGCCGAGCGTGTTTTTCCTTATGTCTCCTTCCATCAGCAACACGGATTTGCCCATGCCTGCAAGACTATGCGCAAGAGCTATAGAAGTCGTCGTTTTACCCTCAGACGGGACGGAAGAAGTCATCAAAATGACGCAGGGTTCAACTTTTGAATTAGCGAGCAAGAGGGACGTTCTTAGGTTTCGAACAGCTTCAGAAAACGGAGTGTTCGACTTGCTTTTCAGGAACGACAACAATTTATCACGCTTCTTGATAGGGGCCATTGGAATTTGGCCGAGGATCGGTTGACTAGTTAAGCATTGTAGATCGCTTGCTGTGCGAATACCGTTTTTGTTCATTTCGCGAAGTAATATAACACCGGCCACAAGTACGGCACCTAAACCTCCAATAATAAAAGTTAATATCATTACCCGAGGGCGAGATGGGAGTAGCGGCTCGACAGCGGCTGATAAAAGTCTAGCATCGGGCTGTTGAGTGCCCTGTTGGACTTCGGCTTCTTTCAGGCGCGTCAAGAAATACCCATAAATTTCGCCTGTGGCTTCTGATTCTCTTTGAAGCTGTTGCAATGTCAGTAAATCACGTGACTCATTCGTCACTTCATCTTCAAGATACGCAATAGCGGTTTCCAAAGAGGCCTTTTGTGCTTCGGATTGTGTAAGATCGGATTGCGCCCTGCCCGCTTCAAGCGTGTGCAAGTCAATAAAACGTGCTCGGTCATCTATATCTTCTGCAAGAGTAATGAACGTTCGCGACAAAACTGGACTGTCTAATTCAGCAACATCAGCTGCAGTGGCGTTCTCCAAGTCGAAATTTTGAAACATTTCCACTCGAATTCTTCGTTGTTCAATAGTCGCGTCCAAAGCTGTCAGTCTGTCCCTAAGCTCTTTCACCTGCCTGTTTTTGGCAATGAGAGCTTCAGGGCTAACTAGCTCGATCCCAGCGGCAAAATCTTTTACAGCCAACTCTGCATTGTTTAGTTCATTCTGAAGTTCAAGAGTGCGGTTTTCCAGGAACCTAATTGCTTCATCGGACTGCTCCTCTTTGTAGAGAAGTTGATCGTTGATGTATGTTCGGGCTAACGCGTTAGCCAAGGCTGTAGATTTTTCAGCGAACCCAGTGGAAACGCTAATCTCGAACACTAAACTTTGTCGAGGGTTTGAGACTGTCAATCTCGTCCTGAGCCTATCAACAGCAATACGGATTAGATCTTCTTGAGTATAATCTTCCGTTACGGGCGCTCCCAGCACCGAATTGCGAAGGCCTACGATACTGTACGGACTGACTTCGGCCAATAATGGATTGAATTCTGGATCGCCGATCAAGTCTTCTGCCACTACAAGCCGCCTCAACAGTTGACGTGATTTAATCAAATAGATTTCTGTGTTCAATGATGGCTGTTCTGAGGACAGCCCACCAACCAGAGCTTCAAGGTTGGTCGCCTGGGATGGATTGTTCTCTATTGAGACCGTTGCAGAAGCGACATAGACCCGTTCGGCAATCTTGGTCGCGTAAAGAAACCCCAAAACCCCAAACAGCACCAGCGCCAACGCAATCAACCACTTGCCGCGCCAAACTGTTCGAACTAGATGACCGAGGTCAATTTCGTCGTTGCTATTTTCCATCAACCAAATCTCTCCTAAAAGGTAACGTTAATTCGTCGCTGCGTTTACGCCGGAAATAATGAGGGACGGCACCATCTGCTGCACCACGCAGTTCCAGCGGGTGACTGGCTGCTCGGCTACAAAGACGATATCGTTCGGGCGCAGTTCAATCCGGGTGGCAAGCACCACGTTTACCATGTTCGACCCATCCAGATACCACGCCGTCATCTGACCGGTATTGCTGGTATCGCGCAGAACATAAATCTGACTCGGATCACCGGTCGACACGGCCACATACAAGGCGTCGGCAAGTGTCGACTGGCGCTCAAACGGCATTCCAAATCGGATCTGCTCGCCCACTTCACCCGTAATATAAACGTAGTCCCGCTCAACCGCTTCGATCTCAAGACGGACGCGGAAATTTCTGCGCTCTTCGGCAAGCTCGTTGCGGCGAATAGCGATTTCGGCGGACAGCTCAGCCAGTACATCGGTGCGTGCAGAGCGGCGCAGTTCCGCTACCCTAATCTGCTGCTCGAAATAAGCTTCGGCGCGATCAAGGCGAAATTCGGTGTCGACATACACACTGTCGCCATTCAGCAATTCCAATCGCTGTAACTGACTGCTGTTGTTAAATTCATTCAGAGGGATCTGATACAGCTCGCCATCGCGATAAATTCGCACAGAAGCAAACTCGGTGTCCGTGGTTTCAACACCACTAACAGCTGCCAGCGCTTCGTTCAGGTAGACAGACCTAAGGCTGATCGGAATAACCGTGGGGTTTCGCACAGCGCCGCCAATCAAAACGCGCTGTGAATTGAACTCAGAAATCTCAACGCTGAAAGTCGGGGCAATTTGGCTTTCAATCAGCTTGCTGAAAATCGCATCTTCCGCAGCACTAAACGTGGACCCACCAACCTGAACACGTCCGACATCAGGAAGCGTGATCGAACCGTCTTCTTGCTCGGTGTACCCTTGGCGGCGGTTCTGCGAGGCAAGCAATCCGATCAGTTCTTCAACAGAACTCCTCCCCGCTGGCGTCGCCAGAACAAGAACATCACCAATACCAATTTCATACGGACCCCGGACCATGCTTGGTGGCACACGCAGTTGCAATGGCGATGGACGAAGCTCTGCCTGAACAGGAGCTTCCGGCAAGGCACCCAGCCCGCGCAACCCCAGCCCCGCAGTCGCATCAAAGGCGGCTGGCAATTGGCGCGGCACGTAGCTCGACCAGCGGTTCGCATCAAGCAAGGACGCATTTGTCAGCGCAATAACCTGGACAGCGGCATCCCCTTCGCCCTGGCGGATTTTTGCAGGGGTATAGGCAATGTCACAGGCGGATAAACAAAAGAACAAAAAGACAGCAAGACTACGCACGTTAGAGATCTCCGTACAGTTAGGAACAAAGTACCTAGCATTGTTAGAACTTTAAAGGTCAAAAGCCGGAAGAGACCACTTCTAATCTTGGGGAATGTTTGCCAAATTGGAACCGTACCAAATCGTCAGGATTTTGGTAAAGGAAAACAGGATTAACTGATTTATCACTCAGTTAACACTTCCGCCCAATCGCCAAAGTCAGTAGAGCATTGTTTCGCAAACGGCTTTTGGCAGGGTCGTTGGGCATGTCTGGCAATTCGATAAGCAAGTACAGCCACCTCCGAAGAAGAGTGCTAGGTTCAGAATCAGATAGCGGTACCTGTGCGTCGCCAGGGTTTTTGGGACCAATGGCGGCGTGAATTAAGAGAGAGTTTTGAATCGCCCCTTGTTTGCCGGAGGCTGATTTATCTTAGTTACGTGGCTATTGACCTGCGCCCCTACAACTCCTCCAAATTTGTGTAGAGTCCGGCCAGCAAAAGGACGGACAAATGAAGGCACGATTTACGGACGAACAGATCATTGCGATGATCAAGGAACAGGACTCCGGTGAGAAGACGGCCCACGTATATCGGCGGCATGGGATCAGCTGTGCGGCGTTCTACAAATGTAAATCGACTTATGGCGGGATGGAACCTTCTGACGCAAAGCGATTGCAGGCTTTGGAGGACGAGAACGGCAAGCTGAAGAAGCTGCTGGCAGAACAAATGTCGGACAATGCCATGCTGCGAGACATCAATTCAAAAAAATGGTGACGCCCGTGGCAAAGCGGAATGCGGTGGTTCTCTTGTGCGAAGCGCACAGTGTGAGCCAGCGGCGTGTGATGTGCTGCAGATTGACCGGTCAACCGTGCGATATCTGTCGCGCCGTGGTGATGATGTGGAACTGCGAGATGCAATCAATCGCGTGTCGCGTGAACGGCGTCGGTTTGGTTGCCGCCGTATTCACGTGATGATCTCCCGAGAAGGTTTTGAGGTGAACCACAAGAAAGTGAGGCGCATCTACCGTGAAGAGAAGCTGTAGGTGCTGCCGGATGGCCCAAACAACGCTGGAGCGTGGACTTCGTGTCAGATGCGCTGACAGACGGTCGCAGATTTCGCATCTTGGCAGTCGTTGGTGACTTTAGTCGTGAAAACTTGTTATCCTATCGATGCTGTTTTTTGGTCCTAAGCGCATCCGCCAGATACTTGGCAAATAGCACGATGTTTTCACGAACGCTCGCAGCTTCCAGCGGAGCCGTGTAGGCTGCGCGATTGTCGACCTTGATCACCGTCAATGGATGACCGGATGCAGCCAACATAACATTCATCAAGAACCGAGCCGTACGTCCCTTTCCGTCAAAGAACGGGTGGATGAAGACAAAAATGAAATGACCAAGCACCACACGAACCGCAGGATAGGTTTCCGCCTGCAGAAGTTCGAAAAACACAGACATACATTCTCGGACGGCTTAAACGTTCATCGGCACATGCGGAGAGCCGCGAATATAGACTGGCGCATTTCGATAGCCCGCAAGCTGCGCCGTCTTCAGTATTCCCGCCCCCACAGATGGCGTGAACAGCGCCCGGTACCATGCTGTCAGATCACGCTCTGCGACCGCAGTGCTTGGCGGATTCACCGCCTTACCCTTTGAAGCATCGCCGCTCGGTAAACCTACTGGTCCTCAGAGAAACGCATCTTACCAGTTTAAGCCGCGTGAATGCTCATGAAGAACGGGTTATCGAAATACTTGATCCGCTTGGCCCGCACCGGCATTTGCACATCTACCACCACAATCTCATCAAGTGGCAACCGACGCGCTTCATCCTCTGGTAACAACGAGGCTTCTTCCGTCCGCGCCGATTGGCTCCTCCCTTCAAAAGGGTTTTTGCCGATAGATCTTGATTTCGTAACCACGGTCTTCGTGGTCTTCCCAACAGCTTTGCTTAGTTCTTCAACAGTCTTCTCGTCTAAGGGCATGAGATGCTCGCATTCTTTACCGGGGGCACCCTTGCGGCGCTGCAGGATTGTTGCCAATCCGTACGCAAGACGTTCTATCTCTCCCTCACGTCCGGTATTACGAAGCTGCCCGAGCAGGAACTCAAATGCTTCGCGGATGGTGCCGTCTTTCAGGATATCGTCCTGCGGGATTGGCAGATGTGCATCTTTCTCCGTCAGGCTGAAGATTTCGATTTTCTCGTATGTCGTCGCTTGATCGTAGGCCATGTGTTTATCTCGAATGTTTAAGTTTGATAACCATCACGTAAATGTGGGGGCACATCTGGCTTTTGGTTCACCGAATCCGCCCAGGTCAGGGACGGCACAGCCGCCAGCTTGCTGGGCCCAATAGTTTTCAAACATGACGACAGAAAAAGGCACACACTCGCGGACGCGACTGACCTCACCACATACCCCACTCTCGCCGAAAAGTTTTGCGATCCTTGAAGCAGGCTGATTTGGGGTCCAAGGGCAAACCAAAAAAGCACTTTGAACATCAGGCAGGTTGGTATTGCCGCGTCGCTATAGTCTTATTGACGGCTCCGATGGCCAGAGGGCTTCGCCTCCCACACCATCTCAGCGTCAAACCAGATCGACCGCAACCCACGCTGATTGAAGGCTAGGCTATAATTTGACCAGTTTTGGCCTTGTAAGTCTTCGGTGTCCAGCTGCTCATTGTCTTCAGCTACCATCCTGGATTCATGCAGTGAATCCCGTCAACCGATTTGTGAAACAAAGCCCGCACTTACTCTTCCATACGAGAAACGAGTAATTTTATCAACTATACCATGTGTAGATAGCGGATCGGATTCCACAAGCAGTTCCCAAAAAAGACCCTAACCGCCATGAAAACTGGCAGAAAAACAACAAAAAACCGTTACTTAATCAAGAATTAACGAAAAACAGCTCATTGATAGATCATGACTAACGTGCTTCGGAACTGTTCGAATTCTCAAAGCAAACATCGGAAACTATGGGAGCACCAATTTTGCCAAATGACGTTTCAAAAGATTTTGGATACAACATGGTTCTAGAAACTCTCTATAACCAAATGAAGACGGAGCTCGACATGCCATTGGCACCGTCAGAAAGAAAGCTGCGGGAGGATTTCTGTGCCGCATATGAGGCAGAAGTCCTTCCGCGAAACAAAACGAACGATCAATCAAGCGACAATCGTCAAAGCACCTACCTTTATTGAAATTACCTCTGAAATGGTTTCACCCCACCTTACGTAGGGCTACTTGGTCAAAGTTAATGTGGTACACTTCATCAAGCTGAGCAACTGGATAGCCGTTTGCAAGGATCGTGATTCCATCATCCGAGGCGTCCCCAGTGATTGTTGGCGGTTGCCCAATGTATTGAATCACCAATAACTCGTCGTCTTCAAGATCCAACACATGCACCTCGCTGTCGAGGCCGATCTCAAATAAGTCGACTCCATCTCCACCTACGAGAATGTCATTGTGACCGCCAATAAGATGATCGTTTCCATTCCCTCCGAACAAGTGATCTTGAGAGTTCATCGCTTCCCCGGATTGACCGTCCAAAACACTATCTTCATCATCACCAACAAACAGAGCTCCATTCTCAAGAAAATCACTACTAAACTCAATGCCATCGATGAGAACTGTCTCGGGTTCAGGTGAAATTTGGCCAAGATTATCCAAGAGATCAGCGCCCGTTGTCTCTATGTCATCAACATCATTATCATCGCGGTCAGGCTCCGCTTCTTCAGCGATATCAATAGCCATCGCTCCAGCGAGACCAATTCCGATGAGAGCGAGGATTGCGAGCATTTTTCCCTATTCCTTTTTGGATTTTTCTATAACGCTATGGTCATTTCGAGGGCCATTTTTTAGGATCTATATATTATCAGCCAATACTATGCACTATTTTTGTATTCAATTGGTTAACGTAAAACCCATAAATAAATAATCGGATTAAGTGCAGATCTTTAAATAGTATATCGATCAAATCAGATCATCAAATAGTTCACCTAAATTTACGTCGCCTTGAATCTCTAAGGAATTGCCATCCCCAAAATCCAATTTTATTCCACCCCCATTGCTGCTGGAACTAAATGATTGAAATTTCTCGAAT
Organism: Octadecabacter dasysiphoniae; assembly: GCF_021532615.1. Taxonomy (GTDB): domain Bacteria; phylum Pseudomonadota; class Alphaproteobacteria; order Rhodobacterales; family Rhodobacteraceae; genus Octadecabacter; species Octadecabacter dasysiphoniae. Next base: position 15,803 of record NZ_JAKGAQ010000001.1, on the reverse strand, counting down.
GTTAATGTGTCATGACCCCAAAGTGAGTCATCAAGCACCAGGCTATCAATTTTACTCTCAAAATCACTAATTACATCTACCCCGGAATTAAATTCAAAAACGTCCGCCCCAGAGCCGCCGATGAGGACGTCGTCACCGTTACCTCCATCGATAACGTCATCGCCACTGTTCCCGGAAAGAGTATCATCTCCACTTCCCCCAATGATTGTGTCGTTTCCAATATTGCCTACGATGAAGTCATCTCCCATCCCACCAAACAGCTGATCATCTCCTGCACCGCCCCAAATCTGGTCACTTCCTTCGTCGCCGGTAATGATATCTGAGCCATCGTTTCCTCTAATTTCGTCGTCGCCGTGGCCACCATCGATGGTGTCGTCGCCGTCACCGCCGCCAACTATATCACTGTTATGCCCCCCCTTGATGTCGTCAGAACCAGCACCGCCGTAGAGCTCATCAGTACCATCACCACCTCCAAGGAAATCGCTGCCGTCACCCCCGAACAGTGCGTCCCGACCGTTTCCTCCGAAGATCAAATCGTCGCCGAAGTTGCCCGAAATTTCATCTGCCCCATTACCTCCATTGAGTTGGTCGTTGCCGATCCCGCCATTTATCTGATCACTACCATTGTTGCCCGACAGACTGTCGTTTCCTTCCCCACCGTGAATGATGTCATTGCCGACGTTGCCAGATATCACATCATCACCGGTTCCACCGTAAACCAGATCCCGCCCCGCTCCGGCCCAAATTCTATCGTTTCCATCGTCCCCCGTAATTACATCTGAGCCATCGTTGCCTCTAATGGTGTCGTTTCCGTGGCCACCGTCAATCAGGTCATTGCCATCCCCACCACGTATAGAGTCACTGTGATGGCCACCTTTGATTTCATCGGAACCCAAGCCACCAGTTATATTGTCGTGGCCATCGCCCCCGCCAACAAAATCATCTCCGTCATTCCCCTTAAGAAGGTCATCGCCATTTCCACCGAAGATCTGATCATCTCCTTTTCGACCGGAAATTGTATCTTCTCCTTTGTCACCGGTAAGAATATCCTCACCCTTCCCACCATCAAGCGCATCTTTTCCATTATGGCCTGAAAGGCTGTCGTTGCCGTCTCCACCCATAAGGAGGTCATTACCATCCTCGCCCAAGAGAACGTCGTCCCCTTCTTGACCTTCGATCAAGTCGTCACCGGCTCCCCCAAATATCAGGTCGTTTCCGGTGCCCCCAGAGAGAAACTCAATCACGTAATCATCATCGACATGTTCCGGTAAAATTAACTCAGAAAATGCATCTGTCGGAATATATCCTTCAATGACAACTTGCAGGATCTCCTCCTCGTTGAGGCTTACAGCCAGTACTCCGTCATCAAAAAAATCTATATATTTGAGGTCCGTAAAGGTTGCGCTCGTTGCGTTGCTGCCAAGCCCAAAGCCGCCTTCTTCAACACCTAGAACCGTTAGCTGCATACTATCAAAGCTACTGAACAGGCTGTTTAGATCTAAGTCGGTATTTGCTACAGATACTGATCCGTTGGGAGTTATATACAAGACGAGGTCAGTTTGATCGGCAAAACCGTGGACGCTAATGTGCTCAAATTCAACCTCTGTCACATATTCGCTAGCAGGATTAAAATCTAATAGGCTCTTACCAGGTAGATTGTCGGCCATCATTCGAAACATGGCCCCAGGGGCATTTGTTTCTTCATATACAAACCCAAAGTTGAGAGCGTTATCGGTAAATTGTAGCAATGGCCACACTTGTGCGAAATCTACACCTGCCCTGATAAACTCTTCCATGAGGTTGAGAATTTCTTCAGCTTGATGCAAGCCATAATCTTCGTGCCGATCAAGCTGTTCGGTTACGCCTCTTTGGTTCCACTCTGTCACATGGATATCGAGGTCAGGATAGTTTTCCATCCAAGTGTCTTCTACTAACTTTAGCTCTGAGACGCGGGACCATTCGTTTGATTCACCGAGACTGTAGACATGGGCAATTACACCATTGATCAGGTGCATGGATTGGTTTTCTTCAAACTCGTTAATGATAATCATGTTACTCACGTAGCCCCAATTTATGGTGCCACTACTGTAGAGTGCTTTATCGCCAAGATTTAGACCAAATTCGAGATTCGCGGCGGCCAACGCAACGTCGGTATCCATTCCATCGAACCGAGCTGATAAGCTCGCATAGCCGTAGTTTAATCCCATCTGAACTGTTATCTGAATATCGGCGCTATCTGGGAACTCCGCAGCGACGGCATCCAACTCGTCATGGATAATTTCAGTCATAGCGACAGCAAGTCGGCCGTATTCAACGGAATTCATTTGACCGGAATGCCAATATTCGTTCCCAATCTCGAATGTTGTGATTTCAGGATCGCCGTATTTTCCTGTTGCAACGTTCCGGATGAAGGTTCTCAACTCTTCATCATTAAAATCGGGCGTTCGATTACCACTCTCATCAACCTCATCGGATAAGTTAAATCGAGTTGGAACTACAATTGAGACTGGGTGCCCATTCTCCTGCGCGTAAGAGAAAAAATCCGTAAGCGCAATCCAATCGTCTACCTGGCCGGTTTGCTTGTCAACGACCTGTTCTGCGTCCGGATCCGTGATGTCAAAAGATTTTTCCGTACGTGATCCGCCTGGATAGCGAAGTGTAGTAACACCGAGATCATTGATCGCAGTATCATATTGCCCCTCTCCGTATATCTCTCCCCTATTTGCAAGCAAGTTCCCACCAAACATGTAGTCTGTTACTTTGTCACCTTCGACTGCGATGTATTCTAATTGCGACGCCATAAATCACCCCTTTTGAGCCTAGCGGGGATTAAGTGTTTCAGCGGCCCATGACACCGAGCAGTATGTCTACGGCCCTTCTATCTTGGTATATTTTTAGTCATCTAGGCCATGGAGACACCAACCCCCCTTCGCTATCCAGATTGCGAAATTCAGCGGCAAAGTAGGTTCGCTCGTTTGGCCTGTTTGTGTCTTAAGTAAGCAAATTTACTCAAAATCTTAGGAATTGTTATACTTGGAGAGGCTACTATTGCCGCCATGCTGGTCTAGACGTCCAGCTAGCCATGGTCTTAGCCTCCAAATTTTCGTACTGAAACAGGCGTCGCCTCGCTTCTTTCGTGCATCATGGCCGCTTAAGCGAGCTCCACTGTTTTGTTTGCATAAACGTACGGAAGGTTGATCAAGTTCTGAATGCTCGCAGCTGAGAAAAACATTCGCTTGCGCTTCAACATGCGTAAGTAAGGCAGCGCAACAGACTATCGACATATGGTGTAATAAAAGTCGTTTCGAGCACTATTGTGCCCTTTTACGAAAAACACTCAGATGTCTAAAATACCTATTCGCATTCACGGGTATTCAGAAAATAAACGGTTCTCAAGGTAAAAAGGTGAGTTCGCCAAGGCCAATTCACATTCAAGAAAATCTAACCCTGCATGTCTCATTAAGACATCCAGTTTCATCTTATTGAACTGCCAACGACCGCTCAAGACCCGTCCACCGGAGAAATCCCCATCTCCAAGGAGTTCAGGAGCTACACCGGATAGGCGATACCGGCGTAACATCAGTTGGTCAAAGATTGCGATGAGCGAGGTGATATTGAACTCCTGCATCAAGCGCCCCGCACTGGCAAAGACCTTTCCGACGGTTTGCAGCTCAGCAGATGGTGACAAACAGAATCGTGTGCATTCCCAAGTCATCGGATCATGGATGGGGCCGCATTCGAGTGTTCGCGAAAAATAGTCATTGATCGCAGTTGATCCCGTTGTTGGGAGCAGTCGCATTGAGCCAACGTGATGACCAGCATCATCATCGACGACTACATAAATCGGATTAAGAAGATCATACTGATCTCGCTCGCAACCGCCGCGATCAACGTCGATCTCCCAGTTTGGCCGTTCAAAGAACTGTCTAGCTCGATCTCTGAACATCGAATGTGCCAAGTCTGGGAAAAGCCATAGATCCGTTCCAGAAATATACCTAATCATATTGATCTCCATTATTGATGAGAGATGCACTATCAGAGGCAGTGATTAACCATTCCTTACCGTACCGGTCGACGGTTTAACGTATTATTCATCCTTTTGGACTGGTGGACTGATCTAGCCGTTCTGCTCTGGCAGGTACTCGGGGGCACTCAGTGTCCAGCATTGCCGGAAACGCCAAACCCCGTGGTTTCGTATCTTTTGGGTTTTGCACCCAATTTCACTGCCGAACTTACTTTCTTCGCGTCCGAAGACACTTCCTCTCATAATGAGTTCTAATTCCGTCGAATGATCGAACCAACGTTAGAAGTGCTGCGTTACCTAGCAAGGCGTATCGGGGGACCTTGAGGATCAGGACCCATCAACTCTTTGAGCTTGCCCGTCGCAACGACATTTGACCCCAATTTCGTGGGTGCGAATCTATCCAGTGTTATTGACCAAAGAATGGTAGAAGTTTTTTTCTTAAGACTGTTACCTTGTACGATAAAAAGTCTAAAGGGACGACGTCCGCCATCTAAATTGTATCACCAGATAAATTAAGCATCGTCGACTCTTTGAAGCAGCCATTGGATCAAGAGCGAACATTCACAATTCAATCCCGGAAATCGTACATTAAGATAAGCAGACTGTTCACTGTGGCATCGGAGATAAGCTTTGCCGGCCTATCGACGTCAGACTGAGCCACAAATTATTCTGGTGACCTTACGTTAACTCCTTCCTTAGCTTTTTGTTAACTCAGATTCGCGACCTTGACCTGGCTGTCGGTCAGGGGACGCAGCACAAATTTTTTAAAGGACAAAGATATGACTGATGAAGTTGGGCGCGCGCTATGGAACATCTATGAAGACGCGTTGAACGATCTGCCAAACAAACCAGAAGGTGGATTGGCTGGAGCGACCTTAAAATTCCTCAGGGCGTTCGAGCAAGAACGGTCCACCGTCAATGTAGATCTCTGCGTCCACGCTACTCGCCACCGAAAACCCGATGAAATGGGGGAAGTTCGTCACCTTAGTTCAAGGAGATGTTAAGGTTTACCTTGCATTAACTAATAGGCGCTTCACTGAGCTTATTAGTTTTTGTAGGAGCATCGGAATGACTAGCTACAATTTGCATACCCTCTCTGAGAGGGCAGCTGACCTCCGCCCAACGCGAACTACCTGTTCTGGAGCAAGGGAACGCATCAGATTGGCTCTCGCAATTAACGAAGCCGAACAGCTTGGTTTCGAACCGACTAAAGCTGCATTGATGGAGATGTTGCGCCACCATGAATCCTCCTCCTGATTTATGCGTTTTCTTTTCTACACTCACTTGGGGCATTGGCGCTCGTAGCTACGGTCCTTTTCTCTAAGATACTTATCAAATGGCTTTTTGTTGGGTATGTGCTTTCTGTTAATGTTCCCGCATTTGTATCACATTTTTTCCTATCTCGAGTATAGAAAGCGGGACTATACCTCGCTTGAGATTTACCGCTCAAGTGTTCAAATGTGTCTGACGTTAACTACCAATGGAGCTGTGTTCGTGTTCCACATAAAGCAAACCATCCATGCGCTGCGGCATTGGTTTCTTAGACCAATTTCGACCCAGCATGTATTCGTCCATACACGCTAAAAATTCCCGCGCTTTCCATTTCATACGCTCTAAGCTCATGCTCTGGTTTGTCGCCAGCGTTAAAAACAGCTCTGGTTTTACCCGTTGCGCCAAACGCAATCGGTCTTTGTCTTCATAAATTCGTTTCGGCATGACCTTAGTATACGCCATCTGTGCCTCCGCACTCATGATTTTTCTGTGCGCCAACTTGGTTGATGCCACCGACATTTCCGACGCCTCCAAGCAGTTGCTCTTGATAAATATATTTATGCCAAGCAGGTGTTTCGCAGTTGCCTATTACGCCAAAATGGAGCCACAAAATGCGATACAGCGAGATCAACCAAACCCAACTTCTACAAGACGCTTTCCATTGTTACTGCCGCAATGATTTGGTGATCTCGAAACGCAGCTCTTCCCACCGCACATTGGGCAAACCACCCAGCTATTATTCCAGCATGATCAACCGTAATCGCAAACCATCACGCCACATCCTGCAAACGTTGCTCAACTGTCTGACGTCAGCGCCTATGGGTCCAAATAGCGTTATTTGATAAGAGAGTGTTCTTGGCTCCATGGAAGCTGGTAAGCGGCGGCTGGCAGGTGACACAGCGCGTGCTGCAAACACCGATGAGGTCAAAGACCTGCGCCGTGTCCGCCAGCTTAAGCAGGTTCATACGTTGACACACCCTACAAAGATGAACGCCAACGCGCAGGACGAGGATGAAATCGTGGCTAAGTCGAACACACGGCTTTGAGATATTAGCACTTTGCCCTAACAAGGAGGTACGCGATATTTTTAGTACTGAAAGGAAAAGCTATGAACCGCGGACTATTAATCATACTAGCGATCTCGATATCGGCATGCATGTCCGAAACTCAAACCAATGTTGGCGATAGAAGCCAGTTTGACGTCGTGCGCGAAGGCATAAACCTTGATGAGCGGGCCTTGATCTGTGCCGACGATCCTCAATCAGTAGGGTTCAAAACGTCACAAGAATGTTTTGCTCACGCGCAGTCACTGCTCTGAGAGAGCAAATAAAAAGCATGGGATTTGCATTCTTCTTTAGCTGCCGGTTCCTTGCTGCTTCCCCCAACGCACTATCTCGATCCATGACTGACACATGATAAACTGGCTTCAAACCTTCCTGACTGGCTTCTTCGCCTTGGTCATGGCCGCGCTTCTGACGCTGGCACCTGCGAGCGCAAACCCGGCGTCGGGGGGGATATCAGCTTTTTAAGCCGACCGCTTTGGAGCATCAACACGCTATCCAATTGGCGTCATTGGAGAGCTTTGACTACCACGCCAAAACCGCGTCAGAGCGTTGTAATGCTACAAATAATGCAGTCGGAGCTTTGGTTGGAGTCACGAGGCGGCCCGAAGCTGCCGTTGACCACGTCATCTCGATGCTGCAATTGCAGGCCGCATAGCAGGCATTGACCCATGAGCGCAGCATTTCAGCAATTTGGATAGCTGCATCGCGGACTATGCGGACCTTAGAGCGTTCTCAACCCATGGCTGCTTACAATAAGTGTGATCAAGGCCTCAACGAAAGCAAAGAGCAGTCGGACAAAAGGCCTACATCGACTACGAGAACGGTGTGGCCGGATCAAAACTCGTGCCCGGTCGTCTTGAAAACTGCTCGGCCGATCTGGAGCGATACGCAATTAGAACGCCATCAGAAAGCTCATCGGCGCAGCATCAAACTGATGCGGCACCGGTCAAAAGTCTGCAGATGGCTCTACACCTCGCAACGATAGAGGGGCATTTGCGGGCGAGGGTCGAATCCTACGTTGGCCGAGCAGGAGACGGGGCGACGTCTTCTACAGTGAAATTTGCTCACGCGAGGATCACGTGGTCGGCGGTCAGGATGTCGGGGCTGACATCGGTCAGGATCACCACCGTGTCGCCGTCCAGATCAATCCGCGTGTCGTAACCACCGGGGCCATCTGCACTGACAACCGCCGAGAACTCGGCGAAATCGGTGAACCCAAAGTCGCTCACATCCAGTCTGTCGCCCTCAGCGCCATCGAAATCAATCACCGTGGTGGACCCGTCGAGGTTGCGGAACGTCATGATGTCCGCGCCCTGCCCGCCCGAGATCCGGTCCGTGCCGCCGCCACCGTCGATGGTATCGTCGCCGGTGCCCGCAAAGATCACGTCATCGGCCACCGTGCCGGTCATCGCATCATCGCCCGTGGTGCCGATCTGCGTCGCGGCGCCCGAGAAATCGCCGCCGAAGATCACGAAGCTCGCGCCGGAGTCGCTGCCATTCGGATCGTCTCGATATGCCCCGACGATCAGATCGTCGAAGCCGTCACCATTCACATCCCCCGCCCCGCTCACTGAGATAAGGTCAATTAGCTGTGCCTTACCAAATTTCCAACGTCCTGCGAAGATAGTTGCGGCACCGCTGTGCGACTCACCCAAGATCTCTGGGGCGACACCTGAAATTCGATATTTGCGTAGCATTATTTTGTCGAATACTGCGACAAGCTCTGTAATCCTGAGCTCCTGCATGAGACGACCTGCGCTTGCAAAGAGAACGGCAGCGGTACGAGGGCTCGCCAAAGGTGACAAACAAAATCGGGTGCATTCCCACGTTCTGGGGCAATCGATCAGGCCATCTTCTAAAGCGCTAGAAAAGTACTCGTTGATCATGGTTCGCCCCGTGGTTGGAAGAAGTCGCAGTGAACCTGCATGCCGTCCGTCGTCATTTTCGATTACGACATATATAGGATTGATCGTGTCGTATTGATCGCGCTCGTAACCATTCTTGTCCACAGCCACATCCCATTTGAGGCGCTTTGCAAACTGTGCTGCACGGTCCGTAAACATGGTTTGCGCTAGGGTTGGGTGGAGCCAAAGGTCAGTACCAGAAATGTATCTTATCATGAAGGATCTCCTAGATTGGTGAGATCTACACCCTCCAAATTCATGGTTAATGAAGTTCAAACGGGGAGTTCGGTCCGTTTACGAATTCTTTACTAAGTTGAGTATTGGATCTGTGCGGCGTTTCAGAATTTCATAAAACAACAGGATCGCTGCCAAACGGAGTGCAACCGTTAGAAGCGACGCGGGCGATTGTGCCCATATCAAATATTAGACATTGCGCAGCGAAGGCCCGCTTTGAGCCCAGAATGCAGAGTGCTATTTTTTGCTGTACAAATTATTGAGATCAATGGAATTCAAACAGGCGAGAAGTGATGCGTATAATTGAGGCAGTAGTTAGATACGTCGATCAATTGATCCGGAAAATGTCACATTCGTCTTCACCCGTGACTGCTGAAGACCTCTCACAAGCATTGGAAATATGTAAAAAGTCTGCCTATTTTCGTTCCGTATTTCAGTCGTGGCGAACAGACGCTTGGTTGGACGTCATTGATTATTTTGGTAAAAAGAAATCCAAAGCAATGTTTGAGGCGTTCGAAGAAATGGAAAAGGGTTTCCGCTTAAAACGCCCGCGCGTCCGTGGAATGACTGCGGATGAGGAATTCCCGATCATCTTGAAAGACTTCCGAGCGGAATTCCCGTTGGCCCCTCAAGAGTTAATCAGAGCCTTTGGTGGGAGGCATCAGATGCAGAGCCGTTAGCTCGGTTCCGAATGTCCGCTTGGTCACGCGGCTAGGACCTTTAGCTCCACGCGGCCTACGGCGGCTTTGCGGGTCCTTTACTACTTATGGATAAAATTCATGAGCTTCAATCCACAGCGCCCTTCGACCCTCTCGGTGCTGTGTTGAGCTTTCTCTCCAAATCAGCAACCCGCTTGATCACGGCATCGAATTGCGGTGCTTGCCCAAAGATCATGCCCGACATCGCGCGGTAATCGCGGCGAAGGTCATCGAGCATTTTTCCAATAGGGCTGATCGAAAATGACGGCGCAACTGCCGTTGCGAGATCAAACGCTGGACGGTTGAAAAACAGGCGCGCGTGGGCGACGCAGTCGGCACCAAGCGCAGGATCCGCCAGAGCCCTCTCGCCGAAGTCCGACCCCAGAAGTTGATAGGTATCATAATAGTGTCGCGACACGCGCTGACCGCTTCCTTTCAGTTCTCCACGGATGTCGAACCAGCGGCGCAGGCCATGCAAGATCACGATCTTGTCCCAAAATGTCCGTTCCGCGTCGACGATGGTGACGTTGCCAACGGTCAGATCAATATCGGGAATGTCTTCTTCGAGGTAAGGGCTGATGCTGCGCACAGAATTGGGATCAAGCGCGGATTTTGCACCAGACTCGATTTTCACGGCCTTGGCGATGTAAGCATCATCAGGTGTCGCCGTTGGATACCTCAAATAGAGTGCCTGACTGTCTTCAGGATCGGGCTCAATAAAAAACCGAGCCACATTTAGTCCGTTTCGTCGGGCGACGTCCGACATAATTTCGTTCAACCCGCCAAGGAACTCGCCCTGAATATAAGTTTCACAGGCCGCTTTGATCGCATCCAGCGCCTTGCCGCGCTTCTTGCCGCTCAAGGCCTCAAGCTCTTCTATGGTTGCGGCTTCTCCTAAATCGTCCCGGAACACTGTGACGTCGATATCCTCCGAGAACCGGCGGATCAGTCCAAAGCCCTTTGACAAGGACGTGCCACCCTTGAACAGAAGCCTTGGCCCGTCCGGCAATCCATTGAACAGCGCATCAAGGGTCCAGCAGACCCAAAAGTCCTTTTCGACATTCTGCGGTGTGGTGCCCAAGCGCTGTGCTGTCGTCGTGAAGAGGCCAAGACGCGTCTCATCATCCGCAGAAATAATCCTGTCGAACGCGGGATTCACGCGGCACCTGCCTGCTCTGCCAGGATCGGGCGCAACAGACTCTGCATCCATGCAGGCAATGTCGTCAGTCCATCCGAGAGATCATCACCTAGGCGCTTGCCGTTTGTTGGGTCATTGAGAAGAGCCGTGAGGCGGCGGATCAGCACCTGATCCTCGTCAACCTGCCCCATCGTATCCCGCAACCAATGCAGAGCTTGCACAATGCGCATGGCCGGCCGACCGGCCCAATAGAGCTTGCTGGCAGCTGTCGGTTTGAACACGATGTCGAGCTGGCCAAGGGAGATCGATTTCAACCGGGCGTCAGTATGCACCTGGATCTTGGCCGGAACAGCATTGGTGAGACCCAGATCGTTTGCGGCCGTCATTCCATCGACAAGGACGCGTATTTGATCTCGGCGTGCGATGGCATCAATCACTTCGCGGGGATCTGCGGGGCTGTCTTTCTGGGTCAGGCGATTGGTCGACGGCTGATCATAAAGGCCACGATCTACCCGGCGCAGAGCCCCTGCCCGCGTCAGTCGCTGCAGCACTTTGTCCACGGCATCACGTTCGCCGAGATCCAGAAAATCCCTCGGTGTCCAGACGCCACGCGGCGTGCCAGTCGCAATCCGTGTCAGGATATTACCCTTTAGATCTGTTGATGCATGGTCCATGTCCGAAATCTGTAGCATGATTTCGGACATGATAGAAGTGAATTGTCCGAAATTTGTACACAAGCATCAGACATCTGAGTTCAACAACCAGAGTTCCAAAAGGAAGCGTTCATCCCCAAAACCATAGGAGTGAGAGAGTGGAGGTTGTTCCCGTGACGGGTTTGGAGGTCGAGAGAGAGGCTCCTGACCGCCCGTCGCGGGAGAGACCCAATGAATACCCAAATTATCGATGCCGGGCGTAACGCCAGCGGCGGCTACAAGGTGGATGTGTCACGCGGTGAGAATGTTGATCGCGTGTCATCGGAGTGGTTCTCGCGACCCGATGATGAGCGATACCTGTCACTCGACGACCTCTTTGCGTCTGTAAAAACCCGCACTGAGCAGAGCCGGACGCGCACCGTTGAGAGCGACGCGATCCGGGTCGAGGCGCATCGCGATGACCCCGAGAAACTGGGGTTGGTCCTACCCGGGGTCAACGAGCCCATCGCGCCGACGCATTGGAGCTTTGGACAGTTGTCGAGCATCGTCGGCGCGCCAGCCGCCTATCTGCGCCAGCTGCCCGCACCGCTGGCAGGCATCAACCTGCAATATGGGCTGACCAACCACCGCGTCGAGCAGATCAAGACCATGGAGGTCGCGAATGGTCGCACGGAACTGCGTGCCGTCACAGGCCCTGACTATGGGCGCATCTACGACCACGAACTGGTCTCCGCCGTGCAGCGCATCGCGGGCAACGGCACCGGGGACAGGCGGCACGATGCCTTGCGCGAGGGGTTGATTGCGGCAGGGCTTGACGCACCTGCCGTAGCGGGCGGAATGTTCCTGTGGGCGCAACTGCCTGAACGCATCGACGTATCGCGGCTGTTCGAGACAGCAATTGCCCAAGGCGTGCTCTACGCGCCGGGCGCGGCCTTCGACGCCAGCGGCCAAGGTGGCGAGATTGCGCACTACGCCCGGTTCTGTTTTGCCTCCAACGATGTGGCGTCGTTGAAACAGGCAACTGACCGTCTCGCCCAAGCAGCGCGTCTGTCCGCACAGTGAGTGGGGCAAGCTCAGTTGCGCTGGCCCTTGCGCCAGATATCCTCATCATCGCGCTCGGCATGCTGCTTGGACGGTTTTTCGACAACACCCTATGGGTCGCCCTCGACAAACTCTGCTTTTATGTCTTCTTCCCCGCGCTCATGTTCACTGCGGCGGCAGCACGTCCGATTGGCCTAAGTGACATTGCCTCTATCGGTGTTGCGGTCTGGATCTTGATGGGGCTCGGCTTTGTCTTGGCCTTGCCGTTACGAAGGATTGGACCCGCTTCCTCTCTGGATTTCGCCGGTGTCTGGCAGACGGCCTGGCGTTTCAATGCGGGGCTTGCCTTTGTGGTGGCTCAGACGCTTCCACACGAGGCGGCTGCCTTGATGGCGGTTGCCATCGGCTTGGCTGTGCCGCTGGCCAACGTCCTAGCCGTGGGCGCGCTGGCACGCGGCGCGGGCCAGACCATCGGCCCTGCATCCAAAGCGATTGTGACGAACCCCTTCTTTCTGGCCAGCAGTGCAGGATTGCTTGTCGGAGCCACAGGCCACGCCGTGCCAGGCACGGCTGAATTGGCGCTGGACCGTCTGGCCGAAGTCGCAATTCCAGCAGCACTCCTGTCTATCGGAGCGTCCTTGAGCTTGCGCGTGCTCTGTGCGCTAAATGGTCTCACAGGCGGATTTCACCTGATCAAATTGGTTCTGCTGCCGCTTTGCGCATTCGGACTCGCCGACGTTATGGAATTAAGTCCCACACAAACATCTGTCATCGTGCTCTTCGCCGCCTTACCAACCGCAGCCGCTGCGCAAACACTGGCAGCGCGCTTCGGCGCAGACCGACGCGGTCCGGCAACCATTATAGCCCAATCTACGGGCTTAGCTTGCATGACTCTACCTGTGTGGATTGCGCTCGTCGTTTAGCAGGCTCGTCGTTTAGCAGGCTCAGCGTGCTGCTTCACCCGGAGCCGCAAGCTAGTTCAGACATGGTTATTGCGGACGTTAGCGAAAAGACAGCGAAAGTTCATTTTGTCCCGTGGCTTGATCCTTGTTTCCAATATATTCGCTGCATCGTGAACGAATGGCCGGTATCTCTGCTGCCGCGCGGCGCCGCGAAGTGAGCACATGAAGCGATGTCAGCGCTGCGAACGCACGCCGCAAGAATATCAAATTCACAGTTTGGGCTCGTAGGAGCCATTCGCTGCGTTTTGCGTCAATGTCTGCTGCGAACTATGATTGAGGTCCCTGCCCCGTCCGTCACGGCCCACACCGGATGAGGTGGGTGGCTCCTGCTCCACCGGCATCGAATGTGCCAAAGTGCAGTTGTCATCGACTGCTAGGAAAGGAGCCACCCAATGACAGTAAAGACCGTAGGCCTGTCCGTCGTCAGGGTTTTTGGCACCAATGTCAGCTTAAACTAAGAGAGAGTTCGGCTCATCTGGTTGGTTTGATTATGCGGCGCGTTGTCTGTGATGCAAACGGAGTGGTACTGACGTATTCTTCCAAATCTACATTCGCATTAGGGCCCTTGGGTTGAAAGCCCTGATCAAATATTTCATCTGGCGCACGCGTATCACCGCGATAGACGGTGTCAGGTAAGATATCATCTGCATTATTTGGAGCATTAGAAGAGCGGAGAAACACCGACATATCGCCAAGGCTTGCCGTGCGAGGCAATGCACGCTCGTCACCAGTCTGCACGAGTGCTGCGCCGGTAGCCACCACATTTGCGCTAGTGTGCGGCGGCGCGCGCGGAGTTCGTTAGATTCACCGACTGAGCGAACAGTTCCTGCGCCTCCACAGGACAGCTGATACGCGTCCAGTCTCCCGGCGCAGCAAAGCTCGCGACCGTCCCGAATGCCATAATGAGAAAAACGCAAAGGGTTCGGATTAATAGGAGTGCAATAGAAGCCATACTCACAAAGGCCCCCACGACCCTTTAGAGTATCCCGGGTCTGGAAAGGAGAGTAACCAGATTTGATCACAGGACAGGCACCTTAACTTTCTGCTTTGTAGGGGCATTGTGCTATCAACATCGTCGATTATTTCGATGCACTCCCCTTTTTCAAGCTGTCGTTCGATCCAGACAACAAACCGGTTGAACTCACTCATTGAGCGGAAAGCTTCGATTTTCTCCCAGCTGCAATTTTTCATTGCTGAATCCATGCAGGATCAAGCGGATTGATGTTGCGGTCAAAATAGATTTGGTTCCCACCCCCAACTAGGCCCCTTTGTGGAGCGGCCACTCCCTCAAACAACCGAGTTCCAGCGGGGACTTCCATCTGTACAACTGTTGTGGCCGAGTTCCCCCAGTTTTGATCAAGTGCGCTGTCAATTACCGACTGAACTGGCCCTTGCGGCTCCGCGCGTGTCCAGTAGCCACCTGCCGGATCACCATTGTCACCGATCACACGATACAGCGTAGTTGGTTCGGTTGTGATTACCTCATCGTACGTTCCGCTTCGAAAGGTTATCGCGATGTCGTCAGGCAAAGGCCCTTCGTTAAGAGGGCCAAACCTATTCACCAGTCCCCCATTTGGAGCAATATTGCGAGCCAAAGCAAAAGCATCAAAGAAATCGTCCGCATAAGTTCCCAGTCCTGCAGCAGGGCCTAGTGTTGCATAATATGCTCCGAGGACGGACGGGTCTCCGCCGTCATAGGCTCTCAGAACGCCGACAATATCCGCTGCAGCCAATGCGGTGAGCCCACCTGTGCACACAGTGCTTGTCACACAAACGACGTAAGTCTTCGTCGCCGCATCACCAACCACGGTAACCCCGATTGCGGCACCCTCGGCGACGACGCCCGCAAATGGTGCCGCGAGTATAGCAACGCTGATTGCGCCAACGACAGCGACGTTTTCGGTATCTCGCGCGTTGCGCGCCTCGGCCACCGATTGTTCAAACGCTACAACACATTGTGACGCGCTGAAGCCCGAACAGGATGACGCATAAAACTCAGAATACACGAGGTGTTCTGTTGAGCCCGAGACAAGATCGATGACTGATGACGCCGACTCTGTGCCATATTGAATGCCGCTCCTGTCATATTGAACGGAGTCATGATAAGATAATTTCTGCAGCGCTTGGATGCTTGCTTCGGCGATTGGATTATTGAGGTATTCAATTTCTGCAGTGAGTTCGGCGCAGTTTCCATTCGTACTGCACATCAGCAATTCATGACGGTTGCCTAAAGATGTCTCTAATGCAGCGGCATTGGTCATATCCCGACATGATTGATCTTCGCCGCAACGGTCCAATGCCGTTATGTATTGCGTCCATTCATCATGTTTCAGATAGTTATTTTCAAAGCCAGATATTGCTATGGCAGCACCGACAGTCACATTTTCGCCGTCTCCATTGGAAACTAGAAATGATGCCAATGCTCCGTACAATTCTGCGTTGGCGGCCAATTGCGAACGTTCTTCTTGCGTAACTCCGCTTGCGTCCATTGTTCCCGCGTATATCGCCTGCGCCATTGCACCCGCAGCCCCCGCGGCACAATCAGCACCCTGTGCCTCAGCCGCGAGACAGCCTGAAACGGCATGGAGCGTTACATGTGCTAAGCTGCCTTCGCCCCCGTTCGCGCCATCTTCAAAAATGTCACCGATACCCGATTGAATATCCGCAAGGCCAAGCGAAACCGTTGAGGATGTAACAGCGGTAACGAACCCCGCACCGAAATCTGTGCCGTAGACAGCTGACGACAAACCGGATGTTATCGCAGCGTCCAGTGCGCCTTCACTAAAGGACGCGATGGTGAATTGGCCGCCATC
>NZ_JAKGAQ010000019.1 GCF_021532615.1 Octadecabacter dasysiphoniae | reverse complement strand
TCCTGACCGATGTCAGCCCCGACATCCTGACCGCCGATCACGTGATCCTTGCGTGAGCAATTTTCACTTTTTTATCGAAAGTTTTATCAACATGCCAACGATCCGTTCACCCTTTTTAGCCCTTGTTTTGTGCGCGACTTTTATGGCGGGACCTGCGATGGCCGACGTGTCTGACGGGGTAGAACTTTTGGAATCGGGTGATGTTGCGGGGGCTGCGGCCTCGTTTGCGCAGGCTTACGAAGCGGGTGATGGTGAGGGTGCGTTTTACCTGGCGCGTTTGTTTGAATTGGGTCTGGGCACCGAGGCTGATGCGTCGCGGGCGGCCAATTTGTATGCGGCCTCTGCTGAGCTTGGATCTGTGCGCGGCCAGCTGCGCCTTGGATTGATGTATCACGAAGGGCGCGTTTTGTTGCGCGGCTACGTTGAGGGCACGCGCCTGATTTGCGCCGCGGCCGATGCAGGGTTGGCCGAGGCGCAGCTAAATTGCGGACTCAGCTATCAGACCGGTCGCGGGGTCGAGGAAGACGTCGTTCGTGCGCGCGAATATTGGGAACTTGCGGCGGCGCAAGACAACATCGCGGCGCTGAATGTGCTGGGCCAGTCGGCCTTGTCGGACGGCGATGTTAACACCGCACAAACGCGGTTTAGCACGGCAGCAGAGGCTGGCAATCCGGTTGCGATGTTCAG
>NZ_JAKGAQ010000018.1 GCF_021532615.1 Octadecabacter dasysiphoniae | reverse complement strand
CTGTTGAACTTGCGGTGGGGGCCGGAGGATTGGGGCTTCTCGCTGCGGTGGGTGGTTCAGGCGGTTCGGAAAGCGCACAGGCAGAGAATGTCCCTGCGGTGATTGCGGGCGATACGACGGGCGATGTGATTGAGGACGAGGCGACAACCCTGACGGCGACGGGCGCGCTTAGCGTCACGGATCCCGATTCCGGCGAGGCGAACTTCGATGTGCAAAATGGCACGGTCGGGACCTACGGCAGCTTTGACATCGATGCGGATGGCGCTTGGACCTACACCGCGGACAACACTCTGACGGCGATCCAGAGCCTCGGTGCAGGGGAGACTCTGACCGACAGCTTCACAGTTGAAACGGCGGATGGCACCGAGGAGACTGTGACGGTGACGATCACCGGGGTCGATGATGTGGCGGTGATTACGGGCGACACGACGGGTGACGTGACCGAGGATGAGGCGACAACCCTCACGGCGACGGGCGTGCTGAGCGTGACGGACGCCGGCGAGGCGAGTTTTGTGGCGCAGAGTGGTACGGTGGGAACCTACGGCAGCTTTGACATCGATGCGGACGGGGTGTGGACCTACACGGCGGATAACAGTCTGACAGCGGTCCAAAGCCTTGCTGATGGCCAGACAGTAAGTGACAGCTTTACGGTCACGACTGTGGACGGCACGACTGAGACCGTGACGGTGACGATCACCGGGGTCGATGATGCGGCGGTGATTACGGGCGACACGACGGGTGACGTGACCG
>NZ_JAKGAQ010000017.1 GCF_021532615.1 Octadecabacter dasysiphoniae | reverse complement strand
GATCTTGGAGACCACGCCGGCGCCGACGGTGCGGCCGCCTTCGCGGATCGCAAAGCGCAGGCCGTCTTCCATCGCAATTGGTGCGATCAGCTCGACTTCGAACTTCAGGTTGTCGCCAGGCATAACCATTTCCGTGCCAGCTGGCAGGTTCACGGTGCCCGTAACGTCCGTTGTACGGAAGTAGAACTGTGGACGGTAGTTCGCGAAGAATGGGGTGTGACGACCGCCTTCTTCTTTCGTCAGAATGTAGGCCTCTGCCTCGAACTTCGTGTGCGGGTTAACCGAACCCGGCTTACACAGAACCTGACCACGCTCAACGCCCTCACGGTCAACGCCGCGCAGCAATGCGCCGATGTTGTCGCCAGCTTCACCGCGATCAAGCAGCTTGCGGAACATTTCAACACCAGTACAGGTTGTTTTCGCCGTGTCGCGGATACCAACGATTTCGATTTCGTCGCCCACGTTGATCACGCCACGCTCAACACGGCCCGTCACAACAGTACCACGGCCAGAGATCGAGAACACGTCCTCAACCGGCATCAGGAACGGCTGGTCAACAGCACGTGCAGGGGTCGGGATGTATGTGTCGACAGCTTCCATCAGCTTTTTGATGGAATCTTCGCCGATCGCCTCATCGCGGCCTTCCATGGCAGCAAGCGCGGAACCGGGGATCACTGGAATGTCGTCGCCGGGGTACTCATAAGAGGACAGCAGCTCACGGATTTCCATTTCAACCAGCTCGAGAAGCTCGTCGTCGTCAACCTGATCAACTTTGTTCATGTAAACGACCATGTACGGGATGCCGACCTGACGACCGAGCAGGATGTGCTCGCGCGTTTGGGGCATTGGGCCGTCTGCTGCGTTCACAACCAGGATCGCGCCGTCCATCTGGGCGGCACCGGTGATCATGTTCTTGACGTAGTCGGCGTGGCCGGGGCAGTCGACGTGGGCGTAGTGGCGTGCTTCTGTCTCGTACTCGACGTGCGCTGTGGAGATCGTGATCCCACGCGCTTTTTCTTCCGGCGCGCCGTCAATCTGGTCGTACGCCTGGAAATCACCAAAGTACTTCGTGATCGCAGCTGTCAACGTCGTCTTACCATGGTCAACGTGACCAATCGTGCCGATGTTTACGTGCGGTTTATTACGTTCAAACTTTTCCTTAGCCATGAT
>NZ_JAKGAQ010000016.1 GCF_021532615.1 Octadecabacter dasysiphoniae | reverse complement strand
GGTGCCGATCTGCGTCGCGGCGCCCGAGAAATCGCCGCCGAAGATCACGAAGCTCGCGCCGGAGTCGCTGCCATTCGTATCGTCACCCGGTGCCCCAACGATCAGATCGTCGAATCCGTCGCCATTCACATCACCTGCGCCGCTGACCGAATTGCCGTTACGATCATTCTCCGCCACACCGTTAATCACAAAGCCGCCAAGGCCACTCTCGATGTCGGACAGCTCCACGGCTGTTCCATCGCTTTTGCCGAAGACCACAAAACTCGCGCCGGAGGCGTCGCCATTCGGGTCGTCTCGATATGCCCCGACGATCAGATCATCCAAGCCGTCGCCATTCACATCCCCCGCTCCGCTCACCGAGCGACCCAAATGGTCAAGTTCCGCCACACCGTTGATCACAAAGCCACCAATACCGTCCTCGATGTCGGACAGCGCCACCGTGGTCCCGTCGCTCTTGCCGAAGACCACAAAGCTTGCACCGGAGGACTGGCCATTCGGATCGTCTCTGAATGCCCCGACGATCAGATCATCGAGCCCGTCGCCATTCACATCACCGGCCCCACTGACAGAGACACCCGACTGATCACCCTCAGCCACACCATTGATGACAAAGCCGCCAAGGCCGTTCTCGATGTCGGACAGCTCCACCGCTGTGCCATCGCTCTTGCCGAAGACCACAAAGCTTGCACCGGAGGACTGGCCATTCGGATCGTCTCCCCAAGCCCCCACGATGAGATCGTCCAAGCCGTCGCCATTCACATCTCCCGCCCCGCTCACCGACCTGCCGGACCAGTCAAACGAATACACACCGTTGATCACAAAGCCGCCACTGCCATTCTCGATGTCGGAAAGCTGCACAGCGGTCCCATCGCCCTTACCGAAGATCACGAAACTCGCGCCGGAGTGGGAGCCATTCGGATCGTCTTGTTCTGCGCCAACGATCAGATCGTCCAAGCCGTCGCCATTCACATCGCCAGCCCCGCTCACCGACCAGCCAGACTGATCATACTTCGAAACGCCATTGATCACAAAGCCGCCGATGCCACTCTCGATGTCGGACAGCGCCACCGAGGTCCCGTCGCTGTTGCCAAACACCACAAAACTCGCGCCGGAGTCGTCGCCGTTGGGATTGTCACCCGGTGCCCCAACGATCAGATCGTCGAAGCCGTCGCCATTCACATCCCCGGCCCCGCTCACCGACCAACCGGATAAGTCGTCCTCCGACACACCGTTGATCACAAAGCCGCCAATACCGCTCTCGATGTCGGACAGCTCCACAGAGGTACCGTCACTCTTGCCGAAGACCACAAAGCTCGCGCCGGAGTTTTCGCTACTCGGATCGTCTCCGTAGGCCCCGACGATCAGATCATCGAAGCCGTCGCCATTCACATCCCCTGCTCCGCTCACCGACCAGCCAGCCCCATCACCCGCCGACACACCGTTGATCACAAAGCCGCTGGGATCCGTGCTGCTCTCCAACGCAGCGAGCTCGATCGCATCATTCTCACCCGTGATTGTGATGGTCACCGTCTCCTCGGTGCCATCCACCGTTGTAACCGTGAAGCTGTCGGTCAAAGTTTCGCCTTCGCCCAACGCCTGGATCGCCGCCTGCGTGTTGTCCGCCGCGTAGAT
>NZ_JAKGAQ010000015.1 GCF_021532615.1 Octadecabacter dasysiphoniae | reverse complement strand
ATCTACGCGGCGGACAACACGCAGGCGGCGATCCAGGCGTTGGGCGAAGGCGAAACTTTGACCGACAGCTTCACGGTGCTCAGTGCGGATGGCACCGAGGAGACCGTCACCGTCACGATCACGGGCGTGTCGGGTGCGATCGAGCTTGCTGCACTGGAGAGCAGCGCGGATCCCAGCGGCTTTGTGATCAACGGTGTGTCGGAGGATGACGTCTCCGGTTTTTCAGTAAGTGGAGCAGGAGATGTGAATGGCGACGGCCTGGATGATGTTATTGTCGGGGCTACACGAGACGATCCGAATGGCGAGGACTCCGGCGCCAGCTTTGTGGTCTTCGGCAAAAGCGATGGGACAGCCGTGGATCTGTCTGACATTGAGAACGGCCTTGGCGGCTTTGTGATCAATGGTGTGGCTAAGGATGATTTCTCCGGCTGGTTGGTGAGCGGGGCGGGGGATGTGAATGGCGACGGCTTGGATGATCTGATCGTGGGGGCATACGGAGACGATCCGAATGGCGGCGGCTCCGGCGCCAGCTTTGTTGTCTTTGGCAAGAGCGACGGGACAGCCGTGGAGCTGTCTGACATTGAGAACGGCAGTGGCGGTTTTGTGATCAACGGTGTGGCGGAGGGTGACGGGTCTGGCTGGTCGGTGAGCGGGGCGGGGGATGTGAATGGGGACGGGTTGGACGATTTGATCGTGGGGGCTCGTGGAGACGATCCGAATGGGGACGCCTCCGGTGCCAGCTTTGTGGTCTTTGGTAAAAGCGATGGGACCGCTGTGGAGCTGTCCGACATCGAGAGTGGCATCGGCGGCTTTGTGATCAATGGCGTCGCGGAGGATGACTCCTCCGGCATTTCCGTGAGCGGGGCGGGGGATGTGAATGGGGACGGGTTGGACGATTTGATCGTGGGGGCTCGTGGAGACGATCCGAATGGGGACGCCTCCGGTGCCAGCTTTGTGGTCTTTGGTAAAAGTGACGGGGCTGTCGTGGAGCTGTCCGACATCGAGAGTGGCCTTGGCGGCTTTGTGATCAACGGTGTGGCGACTTATGACCAGTCGGGTGTCTCGGTAAGCGGGGCGGGGGATGTGAATGGCGACGGCTTGGACGATCTGATCGTCGGGGCACTCGGAGATGATCCGAATGGGGACTATTCCGGTGCCAGCTTCGTGGTCTTTGGCAAGAGTGATGGGACCGCGGTGGAACTTTCCGGCATCGAGAGTGGCATTGGTGGTTTTGTGATCAATGGTGTGGCAGAGGGTGACAGGTCTGGCTGGTCGGTGAGCGGGGCGGGGGATGTGAATGGCGACGGGCTCGATGATCTGATCGTTGGGGCCTACTGTGACGATCCGAATGGGGACTATTCCGGCGCGAGCTTTGTGGTCTTTGGCAAAAGTGACGGGACCGCGGTAGCGCTGTCCGACATCGAGAGTGGCATTGGTGGCTTTGTGATCAATGGTGTGGCGGAGCTTGACGCCTCCGGCCGGTCAGTGAGCGGCGCAGGGGATGTGAATGGCGACGGCTTCGACGATCTGATCGTTGGGGCGCTCCTCGACGATCCGAATGGCGACGCCTCCGGCGCGAGCTTCGTGATCTTCGGCGGCGATTTCAGCGGGGCCGCGACGCAGATCGGCACCACGGGCGACGATG
>NZ_JAKGAQ010000014.1 GCF_021532615.1 Octadecabacter dasysiphoniae | reverse complement strand
AATGCTGCGAGACGCATGAACGGCGGCTTACAACAAATCGTCTTGAAAAATTCAAATCAATAGACGCCCGAAAACCGGCGGCGCAAGATTTTGGGCATGTTAGAGGGTCCTATGCTTTTTGATCTTCCAGACCATGCGTCTTTGTATGATGCCTTACTCGCCCGTGATGCGACCTATGATGGGCGGGTTTATGTCTGTGTTTCCAGTACTGGTATTTTCTGTCGGCTGACCTGTCCGGCGCGCAAACCGAAGCGCGAAAATTGCACGTTTCTGGAAACTGTCGGAGAGTGTATCGAGCGCGGCTTTCGCGCGTGCAAGCGGTGCCACCCTCTCAAGCCAATGGCCTCAGCTGATCCTGCGATTTCAGCGTTGTTGACTGCGCTGGATGAGCGACCAGAATACCGCTGGCGGGAACCCGATATTGAAAAGATGGGCTTTGATCCTTCCACCATCAGGCGTAGTTTCAAGCGCCAGTTTGGCATGACTTTCCTTGAAATGGCACGACAACGCAGGCTGCGGGATGGGTTTGAAACCATCGTTGACGGCGGCAAGGTCATTGAAGCGCAGATCGATGCCGGGTTTGACTCGGCAAGTGCATTCCGCGCCGCATTTGCGAAACTCCTCGGCAAAGCACCTGGTCGCTTGGATAGTGACCCGATCCTGTTCGCCGATTGGATTGCGACCCCTTTGGGTGACATGATTGCCGTGACCAGCCAGTCTGAATTGCATCTTCTGGAATTTGCAGATCGAAAGGCGCTCCGCACTGAGTTGGCAAAGCTGGATAAGGTGGCCAAGGGTCGGATAGGTATTGGTAAAACCTCACCCTCGCGACAAATTGCATCAGAGTTGACGGCCTTCTTTGACGGAACGCTAACAGGCTTTGAAACCCCGCTCGCCTATCATGGATCAGCATTCACAAAGTCGGTTTGGGACGCATTGCGCGACATTCCTGCGGGTGAAACTCGAAGTTATTCGCAGATTGCAGAAACGATTGGCCGTCCAACGGCTGTACGCGCTGTCGCACGGGCCAATGGCGCCAACCAAATCGCCCTCGTGATCCCCTGCCACCGTGTGATCGGCGCGGACGGGTCGTTGACCGGCTATGGTGGTGGGCTTTGGCGCAAGCAGAAACTTCTCGAAACCGAACGGCAGTATCTGCCTCTCATTACGGACAAGAAATCATGACCCAAGCCCTCAAGGCGCAAGCCTTCAAAAGTATGCACACCACTCAGAACCCGGTTGTCTTGTATAATATTTGGGACGCAGGTGGTGCCAAGGCGATCGTCGACGCAGGAAGCAAGGCCGTTGCGACGGGAAGCTGGTCAATTGCAGCAGCACATGGGTTTGACGATGGCGAAGCGATGCCGCTCGATTTTGTGTTACAGATTGTCGAACGTATTGTGGCAAGCGTTGATGTTCCCGTCACCGTTGACTTCGAGGGCGGCTATGCTGTGTCACCGGATGATGTCGCGAAAAACGCTGTGATGATGATCAAAGCCGGTGCTGTTGGGATCAACTTTGAAGATCAAGTCGTGCAGGGTGATGGGCTGTACAAAATCGAACAACAAACGGCACGCCTGAAGGCGATCCGGCAGGCGGCTGAACGTATGGATTTGCCGTTATTCATAAATGCGCGGACTGATTTGTTCCTCGGGTCTGATCCGAAAACCCACAGCAGTTTGGTTGATGAAGCAATCGAGCGCGAAGCAGCGTATCGCGCAGCCGGGGCCGATGGCTTTTTTATCCCTGGTCTCACGGATACCGCATTGATCGCAAAAATCACGGCGGCAACACGTTTGCCTGCCAATGTCATGGCCATGGGCGAGATTAAAACATCGGCAGACATCGCCCATTTGGGCGTTTCACGCCTCAGCTACGGACCTGGCCCATACTTCGACGCAACGAGCGATCTAAAAGAACGATACAGCGCTATTTGAGGATACGCGTTGCGAAAGTGGGGAACTCAAAGCGTACGCTCAGTAGAGATTTCTGTTTGGCGGCTTTGACCCGCATAATGGAAGTTGGCGCATCGCGTAGCTAAAGTCTGCTTTGAGCCCAGAGT
>NZ_JAKGAQ010000013.1 GCF_021532615.1 Octadecabacter dasysiphoniae | reverse complement strand
GCTGACGACAAACCGGATGTTATCGCAGCGTCCAGTGCGCCTTCACTAAAGGACGCGATGGTGAATTGGCCGCCATCGCGGATCAGGCCCGCCATTGCTCCTTCGCCGAACTCGACGCCGAAGGTTCCTTCGAGGCTAATCGCACCTGACGCATAGGCGCTGATGCCAGCAAACGCGGCGCCTTCCAAAAGCTCGCCAATGTCAAAGTCCCCAGACACCCCGGCCTCTATCACACCAACGGCAAGGTTGCTGGCGGCGGCGTTGGCCGCACCGATTGCGGCCTCACCGGTGAGGCCAATAGCCTGACCAAACCCACCTGCAAGCTCGCCAAAGCCCCCAATACCTTGGGTCACAGCAATTGTGATCAGCAACTTAAACGCTGGGTTAAGTGCCGTGGTTTCCTCATGGAAATGTTCGTCGACCAATGCGATGGGATTAACGATTGTGCTGTCCCTCTCCAGCGCCTCATCAAGGTAGAGATACCCGTTTCCATCCGCACCTGTCGGCAAGGTGGCCGTGATCATCGTCAGATCATCGCGCCAGTCGTCTGTTGTCTCGTCCAGCGTTTCGGGGGGACCCGTCGCAGGATCCGTCAGGCCAAGGTATGTCGCCGCAAGGGTCATCCCGGTGCTACCATCACTCAGCAATCCGGCGGCGTGCATAGATGCGATCGTCGGGTCGCGCACTGCGTCGAGTGTAATGGGGGACGTTGGATCAAGGTCAACGACACCGCCTGCATCCAAACGATTGAACGTCGCACTTTCGGTGTAGTCTTCGGAGTCCTCAGTCGTGATCAGGATCGCATTGTTGTTCAAAATCGAGGCAGAGCGGTAGCTGGTGTCGACGGCCGCCAGCAACAGCGTTTCACCTGCAACCTGCGTGCGGATATCGCCATTCGCGGCCCAGTCAACCGCTGTCAGAACCAGATCACCGCCCGTGACCAATCCGATGTCGCCCGCAACCTGTGCAACGGACCCCAACGCCTGCGTTTCAAGCGTGCGAATGTCGGAACTTAATCGGGCCAGACCGCCAAAGAAACTGCGCTCGCGCACGCGGCTTTCAGCGTAGATATCGGTGGGGGCCGTGAACATCAGATCACCGGTCGCCGCCGTCAGACGAAGATCACCATTTTGCAACGCGTCTTCGCCCGTCAGCGTAACACCGTCGGTTCTAAACTGCGTGCCTTCTGCCAGAATGCTGCCCGCCGCCAAAACATCGATGCTGCCTGCATCCAGTGACGTCACCTGATTGGTGACCGAAAAGACCTGATCGCGCGACGACGATTCCGAAAAGAAGCCGGACGACGACCCTGTGATATCGCTGTAGAAACTGTCCGCCACCGCCAGCATCAGAACATCGCCCTGATCGGCCTGTATGACCATGCCAGCACCCGCCTGCAGCTGTGCGCCCATAAGTGTTATGTTGCCACCGGTGTCCGTTTGACCCGCTGCATAAAGCGTCAGGTTGCCGTCCGTCGCGATGCTGCTGACCACGTTCGTCACGCCTTGCGACCGGCTATAGCCGCCATCATATGTCAGGTCGGTTTCGCGGTTCAGTTCCAGTGCGCCGACGGTAATCGCGCCGCCTGCTGCCAGTGTCGTGTCCCCACCGGCCTGCACTTGCGCACCGGTCAAATTGATATCCTCGATCGCCTGTATCATCACGTCACCGGACGCGAGGACTGTCGATGCGCGTGACGCACCATCGGTAAAGTTGCTGTCCTCACCGGATGTCACGCGCGCGGTTTCAAGCACGATCTGCTGTGCGGCAAGCGATACATCGCTGCCCTGTATGGTTCCACTCAGCGACGTCAGCGTGCCCGCCACATCAATTTGCGTCATCCCGCCCGACACAACGCGACCGCCCAGAATATCCATGTCCCCCAAGGACGCGAGGCGCACGGAATCCACGCCCGTGATCGCGCCGGAATTGGTGAACGTGTCAGCAATCAGCGTCAAATCGGCGGCAGTGATGCTGGAGGCTTCGGCCCCGGCGGCACTGCCCGTCCGCGCGAGAGAGCTGGCATCGGCAAGATACAACCGCGGTGCCATGACGGTCTGACCGTCTACCGTGATCTCTTCGAGCCAGATGATATCCTGCGTCAGCGCTGCAATCTGTTCGGGCGTCAGCGCCACCCCCAGTGCCAGATCCAAGGCAACCGATGCATCTATGGCATTGTCATACAGCGCCTGCATCTGGTCGCGTTCACTGATGCCGGTTTCGGTCAAACGCTGGCCCGTCAGTGCAAACAACTGGGCCCGCAGAAATTGCGTTTCGACATAGGCGTCGCCCAGCCGCTTGGTATACTCATCCGGCTCGTACCCCAAGGCGTCCAGAAAATAATCCGATGACAAAAACTGGTCGAGGTCGATAAATTCGAACCGCGTTTCGACCAGATAGCTGGCATCAGGGTCAACGTTGGTGACAACCAATGCCGGATTGCCGATAGACCCCGCTGTGATGCC
>NZ_JAKGAQ010000012.1 GCF_021532615.1 Octadecabacter dasysiphoniae | reverse complement strand
ACAAAACGCAGGTCAGCGACACGATTGAAATATCGATCCAGGGCTTTGGCCAACATCGGCAAACATTTGGCCGAAAATCGATGTTCGCACTGTCTGTTGCCAAGGTTTTTGGAACCAGTGGCTGCGCCACACCTGCCGGAGCCAAGATTTCGGGCGGTGTCCGCAGATCAAACCCTTGAACGGTTCACCCATAGACACTGGCCGAACCCGCTGAGCAGAGAACGTCACAAGATCACCGGGCACAAAACCGGCCACGCCCTCATCGAAGGTGATCGTCGGGGTGAGAGTTACTGCCTAATACGCGGATCGTTCTCGGCTGATTTTAACGAGCAAGGTTTCGCCAAGCGACAGCAGAGCCAAAGTCAGTATGACGAGCAAGAAACGAGTGATCGGCATAATTTGTTTGTATGGCCCCTTAGGTTGCATACCCTCCCAGACACACGTTTTCAGACAAATGTTTGCACGTTTTAGACAAAGTTCTGGTCTGATGTTTCAATCGTGTCGCGGACATGCGCCCCTTATCTCCAATGAAAAGTATGCGGATCAGGTTGCCGGAACCTCGGAACAGGTGACCCACCAAACCCGGTTGGAACAATCGCCAAATGTCTCTTTGGCCCTTCGATAAGTGACACATCTAAAGTCAAAGCGGTGCTCGAACTCAGGTAACTCAAAGCTTCCCCATCAAATTTACGATGCATTTCTGGAGAACGTTAATGGATATCCAAGCGGTCGATCATTCAGGTGCCAAGGTCCCTCATCCGCTATTTTTCACGTATAAAACGCGGCTGCTGCCAAAGATGACAAACGATGGATGACAATGCAGCCAAGCACTCTATTGACGAAAATCAATGGCCCGCTGTACCCGTAGTCACCTCCCCCGCAGGCAGCCCCCATCAGCGGGCCATGAAACGCGTCGGTCTGTTGTTTTATCAGATAGCTGCGACACTTGCTGCGGGGCTGATTTGTGGGGTGATTGCTGCGATGTTCTCGATTTCAATTGCGGCCCTGCTTTTTTCCTCGGTCTTAAGCACGCAGATCACCGTAGCTATCGGCATCTGTCTTGTTGGAACAATAGTTCTCAATATCGTCATTGCGCTGACCAGCTCTTATTCGGGCATGGTATCCTCGACCCAAGAGATCACGGTCATTCCCCTTGCCGTCATCGCATCATCCATACATGCGGTAATGTTTGCGACCCATAGTGAAGCGGAAATACTGGCGACTGTCATCGTTATGGTTGGGGTCGCGACCTCGGCCATTGGGCTGGCTCTCTTTGTGATGGGAAGATTCAGGCTGGGGCTGTTGATACGCTTCATCCCCTATCCAGTGATTGGCGGCTTTCTCGCTGGAATGGGGTGTTTGATAATATCTGGCGCTTTGTCCGTTGTGTTGGGCGCCCCCCTGACCTGGCAAACCGCTTCGATGTTGCTGGCCCCCGTAAGCCTCGTCAAATGGCTTCCGGCTGTCGCATTTGCCGCTATTGTTGCAGCCACAGCGCGACGCGGCCCGCTTGTTTTACCAGTCTCGATTTTTGTTTCGATTGTGATATTTCATATCGTCATTTGGGTCCTGGATTTGCCGCTGTCGCAACTACAGCAGTACGGGTGGCTTTTTGAACCACCGCGCGGAGGTGCACTTCCACTTCCCCATCAGGCGAACCCATTTGCAGCTGTCGACTGGAACGTAATGTGGACGCAAGCACCCAAAATGATCGCGTTGGTCTGCGTCACCGCAATGGCCGTTCTGTCTGCATCCAGCGGAATCGAACTTGCGGTTATGCGCGATATCGATCTGGATCGCGAATTGAGGTCAGCAGGAATTGCCAACTTATGTGCAGGTCTGTTTGGTGGTTCCGGCGGATTTCAAGGCTTGGGAATGACCTTGCTCGCCAACCAGCTTGGTGCGACCAACCGTGCCGTCGGTTTGCTCGTGGCCGGGGTTTGTGCTGCGGTGTTATTTTTCGGACCTTCGCTGTTAGGAACGATCCCCATTCCACTTTTTGGCGGGCTCCTTTTGTGGATTGGTGGGGTGTTACTTCATGAATGGATTATCGGCATCTACTTCAAGATATCCCGCCGAGAGTATTGCATTGTTCTGCTGATGGTCATCGTGACTGTCACTGCCGGGGTACTTCAGGGCGTCACGGTTGGTCTTATCGCTGCGGCCATTCTGTTCATGCTCGAATATGCCCGTGTGGACGTCGCCCAAAATTCGATCACGGATGATGTCCCCGTCATTTGGGACAAAGGAAGCCACAACTTCATTTACTTCGACGAAATGAACGAGCACTCCCTCGTCTTGCGCCTACAAGGCTTTATCTTCTTCGGCAGTATTTATCAGCTATATCAACGCGTCACGATAGATTTTTCAAACGTCGAAAGCCGGCACATCCGATTTCTCGTACTGGATTGTCGAGACGTCGTAGGCCTGGACTCATCCGCGATCATGGGTCTTAAAAAGATATGTGACTTGATGAAAAAGCTGGATTGCCAGTTGCTGGTAAGCGGCCTCAAAAAACCTCTGGCCCATCAATTGACCAAAGTATTAAACGGGCCAGAGATCGTTCTGGTTTTTCCAGAACTTCGAAATCGCTAACCCTTCGAACAGCAGGTCAGCACGAGGGCCATTCGTGAATCCGATAGACGGATTTACGCCCTTCAAGTTCCAAAATTTGGATGCAAAGCGCTTCACCGGTACGCAATTCACGCAAGCCGCATCTTTTCAAAATGTTCGCTCCGATAAAGATGTCCTCGCCGTCGCCATAGCGGTTCACAAACC
>NZ_JAKGAQ010000011.1 GCF_021532615.1 Octadecabacter dasysiphoniae | reverse complement strand
TCGGACGGCGATGTTAACACCGCACAAACGCGGTTTAGCACGGCAGCAGAGGCTGGCAATCCGGTTGCGATGTTCAGCCTTGCCCAACTTCTTGAGACACAAGAGACGCCCGATTTGGTTGGCGCCTATGCGTGGTCCAGTCTTGCTGCGGTGCGTGGATTGAACGAAGCGGCAGTCTATCGTGACCGTCTTGAAGCAAGCATGACATCTGGTGATGTTTTGGCAGGACAAGCGCAGGCACGCGCGTGGACGGAAGCGAAATTGGCAGACATGGCTGATGGCAACCCGTAACACCCCTTTTCGTACCGGCCCCGCAAGGACGTTCTTGGCGGTGGCTGGGCTGGTGGGTGCGATTGTATTGGCCCCCCAAACTGCGCAGGCGCAGGATTTTTGTCTGGACGTGAACCAGATCGATCTGATCGGCATCACCTTGATTGATGAGCCTGCGCAACAGGCATTGACGGCGCCTTTTGCGGGCCGCTGTCTTGGATTGTCGCAGATCGATGATTTGTTGCAGGCGGTGTCGCTGGCCTATGTGGATCGCGGATATATCGCGGCGCGTGCGTATTTGCCGGAACAAAACCTTGCGGATCGCCAGCTTGAAATTCGCGTGATTGAAGGCAGTCTTGCGCGCATTGATATGAACGGGCAGGCGCAACCGCATTGGCAGGAACGTGTGTTTCCCGGTCTTGTGGGGGAACCAGTAAACCTGCGCGAGGTCGAACAAGGCCTCGATGTTATCCGCTCCATGCCTGGCTACAGTGCCGAGATTGAATTGACGCCGGGTGCGCAAGATGGTGCATCCGTGCTTGAAGTGACGGCCTTGACACAGCGGCCTTGGGATTTTCGTCTGGGCACGAACAATCTGGGCCTCGAGAATGAGGATCCCGGCCAAACTGTGGCCACGGGGCAGTTCATCACCACGGCCAATATGTCGTTTTCAAACCTGCTTGGGCTGAACGACGTGTTGACGTTGGATGCAAGCAAATCGATCCGCGACAACCCGTTTGATGTGAATTACGATGGTCCCGGTACGCGCAGTGTTGATCTTGGGCTGACGTTGCCGCGCGGGCCTTGGAGTACGGAATTTGGGCTTGGATGGTCGGATTATGCGACCGAGACCCCCGGTGCGATTAGCAACGTCGTGGTCACCGGTGATACGCGCACGGCCTTTATCGGAGTTGAGCGGCTACTGGAACGCGACCGTGACAGCAAGACCTACCTCAACGCGCGGCTGACCCGTCGTGATAGCGAAAACCGCATTGCGGGCGCGCGGATCGAGGCGTCATCGCAAGTGATTACATCGCTTCAGCTTGGGGCGCGCCATGAAACGGTTTGGAATGGCGGTCAGCTGACAGCATCGGCTGGTCTGGAACAAGGTCTTGATATTTTCGGGGCTGATGATGCCAGCACAAAGCTTATTGGCCTTCCTGATGCGCAGTATACGCTGGTGGACGGATCGCTGTCGTATTTCCGCACATTTGAGACGGATGACGCGTTCAGTTGGCAAAGCAACCTGTCGGTTCAAATCAGCGCGGATCGGCTTTATGGTGCGCAGCAGTTCGGGTTGGGCAGCAACGACACCGTGCGCGGTGCGCGTGAGCAGGTCGTGGCAGGCAGTTCGGGTATTTTGTGGCGCAATGAAATGCGCTGGGGTGCCCCGGCCGAGCGTAACGATATTTACGGCCAGTTGCAGTTATATGGTGGGCTTGACTGTGGCTGGATCGCTGATCAGACAAGTCTGGGTGTCACGGGGGGCGGTGTCAGTGGCGCTGTGATCGGTGTGCGCAGCATCGGGGCGGCGCTGTCGTTTGATGTCAGTTACGCCGAAATACTATCGACACCGACGGGCGTGGCGCGCCCTGACGGTGAAGTGTCAGTTTTTGAAAGCTTATGGAACAGGTATTAAGAACATGAACATGACTTCGAAAACGACCTCGCATAATATGTCGCGCAGTGGCTTTTCTGTTTTGCGCGCGCGCATCCGCGAAGGGCTGCGTCAAAGTGTGGCTGCGTTGTCGTGTGTCTTGATCACGGTGCAACCTGTTCTTGCACAAAGCGTCGTCCCCACCGCAGGCGGACCGGCCGTGATCACGGCCCCCAACGGGGTTGGTGTGGTCAATATTCAAACGCCCGATGCGCAAGGTCTGTCCCATAATACCTATGATCAATTCAATGTCGGAGCCGAAGGCCTGATCCTGAACAACATCGACGGCAATTTCGCACAAACGCAACTGGGCGGCGTCATCGCAGGCAACACGAACCTTCAAAACGGATCAGCCAGCATTATCCTGAACGAGGTCGTCGGCGGCAGCCCAAGCACCCTTGGTGGCTACCTTGAAGTAGCAGGCACGCGGGCGGATGTGATCGTCGCCAACCCGTATGGTATGACCTGCGATGGCTGCGGATTCCTGAACACCAACCGTTTGACGCTGACGACAGGCACGCCGATCTATGACAGTGGACAGTTCAGCGGTGTGGCCGTTGATGACGGCACGATTGCAGTGGGTGAGGGCGGCCTTGATGCGTCTGATACCACGCGCTTTGATCTGATTTCGCGCCAGATTACGGTCGCCGGATCCGTGCAAGGCCAACGTATTCATGTGATCGCGGGCCGCAATGACGTGATTTATGCCACGGGCGAAATCCGTGAACGCGCGGATGACGGGTCCACATCACCCGACTTGGCGATCGACAGCACGGTCTTTGGCGGCATGTATGCCGGCGCAATCACCATCACATCGACCGAAGACGGTGTGGGCGTGCGCGCGCCGCGTGAAATGGCCGCCAGCACGGGCCAGATGACATTGACCGCAGATGGACGTTTGGTTTTGGGCCGTGTGTCATCCGTTGGGCCAGCGCAAGTGACCACGACCCGCGGATCAGTGCAGGTTGACCAAAGCCTGACATCGAACGCAGGCCTTACAATTACCAGTGCGCAAGATTTGATCGTGGCAGCAGACGCCAAGATTGTCGCACAAGCGGCGGCGGTTTTTGATATCGCGCGCGACGTCGATCTGGGTGCGCGCGCAGAACTTGTGTCTGCAGACAGCATCACCGCGAATATTGGCCGTAACATGCTGATGGAGCAATCTGCGCAGGTGTTGTCCTACGGCGATGTCGTGATCACGGCTGCGGAGATAGACGTGGGTCAAGACGCGCAATTTATGGCCGGTGCATCCGGTGGAACGGGCGACACGAGCGTCGCAAACCTGTCATTAACTGCGACCGACACGCTGACCTTGTGGGGGGCGACGGCGGCGTCGGGTGGCAGCATCGATGTTGTGACACAGGCGCTGAATATTGCAGCGCAAGGCGGCATTCCGGCGGGTCAGTTTGTGGCCACGGCGGACGCGCGATTTGCGCTGACCCGTCTTGAGGCGCTGGACGGTGTATTGCAGGCGGGGCAACGGCTTTCGCTGGAAAATGCAGGCGGTATTCTGACTGTGAATGGTGGCGTTCTGCAATCGGGCGACGCGCTGTTGTTGTCGGGGCAAGGGCTTGATTTTGACGCCACCGCCCAAAGCATTGGTGGCACGCTCACAGCGACGGCCACTGCGGGTGATATGTTTGTGGATGGCACGCTTTCTGGCGCGCAGGTTGATGTCGATGCGAGCGGCGCGGTGAGCATCAGCGGGACCGTTCAAGCCAGCGGCATTGTCGATCTGACGGCTGGGGTGATAACCAACACAGCTGCGGGCGTTTTGCGCGCGAGCGATCTTCGCCTCGAGGCGGCACAAATCACCAATGATGGCACGGCCTACGGCGTGGGCGCACTTATGGTTGCGGCATCGGGTACGGTGACAAATACGGGCACTGTGTTGTCGGACGGCTGGCTTAGCGTCGCGGGCGGTCAGCCTGATTTGGTGAACGCCGAGGGTGGCGAGATTACCGCCGCCGATGACGCAGTATTCACGCTGGCAAGTCTTAGCAATGCGGGCGCGATTGCATCCACGGACGGGCGCGTCCTGATCACAAGCGCGGGCGACGTTACCAACACGCAAACGGGCGTTTTGTATGGCCAGAACCTGCTGCAAATCCTGAGTGACGGGGCCGTGATCAACGACGGCGGCGCGTTGCTTGCGCAGGATGATATGGTGATGGGCGGCGCGTCCGGCGCGGTGGATGCACGCGCAGCGCAGTTTACCAACCAAAACGGCGGCCTTGTCGAGACGTTCTCGGGCGATCTTCAAATCGCGGCGGCGGTGTTTGAAAACTTGGCAGATACGCCAGTTGTGAGCGAAACTGTGGTCACACAAAATGATGCGACCCAAACCGGTACCTGCAATGGCGGTACAAAATACGATTGCACGCAGACCATCAGTGAGGAAACCACCACCACCCAGACGGCTGCAGGCTTTGGTTTGCCTGCACAGATTATCGCAGGAGCAGACATGACGCTCAGCGGGGACGCGGGTGCGAATACTTATAGCCTTATTTCGGCTAGCGGTGATCTTATGTTGGATTTTGGATCACTCCGCAACGAAGGCCTTGATTTGGTCGAGACTGTGGAAAATGTGCGTAATATCCACCGATTTTATCGCGAGGGACTCGTTCATAATCGCCACGATGTCTATTGGACCGAGATTGACCCACCCGCAGTGCACCAAATCGGGGCTGTCTTTTCCAGGATCGAGGCAGGTGGCAACATCAGTGGAACCATTACAGGCTATATCCAAAACGGTGCGGTGACGCAAAACACCCAAACCACTGATAGTATTGCGAAGGTTCCTAGTCTTACCACCATAGAACCCACAGATCTCAATCTGACGCCGCTGGGCAGTGATATTTCCGGCATCACAGCGGGGTCTATCGGCAATCCGGCATTGGTTGTCACCAACGTTGACCCTGATGCCAGCTATCTGGTCGA
>NZ_JAKGAQ010000010.1 GCF_021532615.1 Octadecabacter dasysiphoniae | reverse complement strand
TCAGCGGCACGATTGAAATATCGATCCACAGCTTTGGCCAACATCGGCAAACATTTGGCCGAAAAGCGATGTTCGCAAACTAGGTCGTTTGGAAATTATGCTATCGAAGTCAGCGAGAAATAATGTCAGCGTCAGCCTCGCCCTCCCTGACGCTGGAATGGTCAAGCAAGCAGGCCTAGCGCTCGAAACCTCAGCACTTGTTGAATTTTTTGGGCTCTTCGCGTGATAACGGACATTCCTGCTGCACGCAGCGTCTGACACATTGGGCTCGTTCTGCTCATTCGCTGCACAGATCACGAACGGCCGCTTTAGAAAATTACGTTCCTACAGCAGCAGGTCCATGCCCTAGCACGTCATCTTTTCAAGGGTAAAATTCTAACATATTGAACCTTATGCGAATAATGCGTATGTTTAGGGGTACATTCTAAACTGGGAAGCGACTTTTCCTCTATCCTACTGGAAAGTCAGGAGAACGGTTTATGAAACGCACCGAGTTAAATCTAACCGAACGACGCACGATTGAAGCCCTGTTACATCGAAAGGTGAACGTGACTGAGATCGCGCGTCGGATCAATCGTCACCGTGCGACTGTGTATCGCGAGATTAAGCGCAACTTCTTTGAGGATAACGAGCTTCTGCAGCTGAATGGCTATTACGGAATGCTTGCACAGAAATCCGCGGCTGAACGGCGTGCAAGGCGCCGCAAGTTGGTGCGCATTCCGGAACTCCGCGAGGCTGTGATTGATCGGCTTCAGGAAGGTTGGTCACCGGAACAAATTGCAGGCCGTCTGAAATTTGAAGGCCATGTCACAACCGTCAGCCACGAGACGATTTATTCTTATGTCTACAGTCCGGATGGCCAATCACAGGCTCTGGCCCGCTACCTGCCGGACCGTCGTAAAAAGCGGAGACCTCGCTATGCTCGGACGCTACGTGACATGATGTTCCCGCTGGAACGCTCGATCCACAACAGACCCGAACACGTCAAGGATCGTTCGGTATTTGGTGACTGGGAAGGCGATTTGATGATCTTTAGACGGGAACACGGCAAGACCAATGTGGCGTCGTTGGTCGAACGCAAAACGCGCTACGCCGTACTGTTCCGCAACAATGATCGTAGCTCCAAACACTTCATTGCAAGGCTAATGAATGTCATGGAGCCCCTGCCCCACACCGCCCGTCAGTCAATCACCTTTGATCGTAGGATTGAGTTCTCTGGCTGGCGAAAGCTCAAACCTGGAATAGGAACCGAGGCGTGGTTTTGTGACCCGCAGGCCCCTTGGCAGAAAGGATCTGTGGAGAACCTAAACAAGCGAGCTCGACGATACTTGCCACGAGACACGCCGATCTCAACGTTCTCAGATTGCGATATGAAAGCAATTTGTGAACGCCTGAACGGAACACCGAGAAAGTGCCTCGGATGGCAGACACCAACAGAGGCCTTCGCTGAAGAATTACGGAAACTAGGATAGCAGAAAATGTCGCAACCTAACTTGAGTTCACAGCTTATAGAAAGTCAATTTCTTGACGTGAAGATCAGAGTAAACATCGACCTGTCATTGCCACTCAATTTCAGGCCACAGATGTTCAACAGGTAGATCTATCAGAGCCGCTATTTTAGATTTCACATCATCGTATTTATCACCGCGGTTGATGGCTTTGTTGATGATCGTGTCGTTAAATCCTTGGTCCAATCCCCAGCTCTTGAAGTTTTTCGGCAAACAGCCTGTGTCTATATTCACCTGCTTTGAAAAATTCTCGCGCGGCCGGTGGAATTTCGACCTGTGCTGTTGCAGCACCGAGTTCGAATGCTTGCATCAACGCATCTGTGAGGTTTCTGTTGTATTCATCCAACCACTTGTCCGGCTAGGTTGTAACATATGCTTGCGGCGTGACACCCGCCACGCCGAGCACGACAGCCCAACCCGCGCGGGCGAGACTTCCGAAAACGGCCTTATACTTCCGATATTCAGGTATTGAATCTTCGATCAATGGAATGGCCCCACAAAACAAGTTTGTTGTCACCCTTTGGGCGTACATATTGTCCTAGCGTCTTTACAGGCGAGTACCTGTAGCGGATTGCAATCATCCGCCTCGGGTTACATTGGATGCGAACGGCGGCAGTGCCGGACGCAGCATGCGTCATCGGGCTGACACCGTTTTAGGATCTGCTTTTCGACCCAAAGCGGCGGGCCGTTCATCTATAAACCAAACACTCGGACGCGGTGCGGCGTGGGCAAGGCGGTGCATCTGCCTTGCCCACGTCTGTTGCTTAAAACGAGAAGCTGACGTTGAGGCTGGCGGCGAGGAATTGGTCTCCGCCCTCGGCAAAGCCGTATTCAACATCACCTGTCAGACGCAGTTGATCCGCTTGCACAAACGTTGCCCGCGCCCCCAGAAAGCCGCCCAGAACGGTATCACTGTCGGCGGCGGCAAAGCTTTGGCTTTCGTCGCCCAAGCTGAGGGTGATGTCGTCTTCGCTGCTGAACCGCCCATCGATCCCAACACGGTAAGCAACGTCAATC
Organism: Octadecabacter dasysiphoniae; assembly: GCF_021532615.1. GTDB lineage: Bacteria > Pseudomonadota > Alphaproteobacteria > Rhodobacterales > Rhodobacteraceae > Octadecabacter > Octadecabacter dasysiphoniae. Next base: position 2,352 of record NZ_JAKGAQ010000010.1, on the reverse strand, counting down.
CCGTAAAGATCTGCGGTTGCTTCCAACTGGCCCCGCGCGGTGAGCGTTTGGGCGGTCCGGCTGTCGATGTCGAGGTTGGCATTGGTTGTGCCCTCTTCGGTGTAGGCATCAAACGATGTGGCCGTATAGGTCGCCAGCGCCGAGGGCTGCACCTGCACCCCGCCCAGCGTAAAGCTGCCTGCCGTAACCTGCACGCCTGCACTGACAAAGCTGCCGTCAAACTGCCCTGTGGCCGCCTCAAACCCGGCGATATTATCCAGCACCAGACGTTCACTGTCATAGCTGTCCACACCGGCCAGCAGGCTGGCTGTCACGTCGAGCTGTCCCAGCCTGGTGCCCAGATAGGCCCCGCCAAACAGGCTTTCGGTTGTGATATCAGACGCGTCGCTCTCTGTTGTGATCTGGCTGTTGGACACACCGCCCACAAAGCCAAGGCGGTTGCCCCCCACTGTTGTGTCATACCCGGCCATGACACCTGCCAAGCTGTGGTCATAGGCCAGTGCCACACCGTCATCCCCGCGCGTACGGCTGGTGCCAAACAGGCTGGCCCAGGCGCCCGAGGTGCCGGACTGTGGATCACCCACCTGCGCATTCAGGGTCTGGTGGGCGCTGGCGTTGCGCAGCGCAACCGCGTCATTCAGAACCGAAGGGCCTGTCAGATCGACGATGGTCACAGTGCTGGTGTCGCCATCAGTTTGCACAAAGCCCGCGATACCTTCGGCGATGGTGATGTTTTCCACCCCCTGCATGGCCAGCACAGATGAGGTGTCAGCACCCGCGATCGTGACACTGTCGTCACCTGCGCCCAGATCAAACGCGCCCAAGATCTGCGACCCGGTACCCAGCACAACCGTCTGGCTGCCTGCGTTGCCGGACACGGCAAAACCGTTGACCGCAGACAACAGGCCCGTGTTGGTCAGCTGCCCGTCTGCACCTTGCATGTTGATTGCAGCGGTCTCGTCACCCAGCGTCGTGATCACGCCGCTATTGGTGACCACTGCATTGTCGCCGCGAGATTCAATGCCATCGTCATCCGCCGTGATCACGCCGCTGTTGCTGATCTCTGCAGCGTCGCCGGAAGCGTCAATGCCATTGTCCACCGCCGTGATCTCCCCGCTATTGCTGATCACTGTAGCGGCGTCGGTAGCATCAATGCCATCGTCCACCGCGGTGATCGCTCCGCTGTTGGTGATCACTGCAGCGCCGCCGCTAGAGAAAATGCCATCGTCATCCGCCGTGATCACGCCGCTGTTGCTGATCTCTGCAGCGTCGCCGGTAGCGTCAATGCCATCGTCCACCGCCGTGATCTCCCCGCTGTTGCTGATCTCTGCAGCGCCGCCGCTAGAGAAAATGCCATCGTCATCCGCCGTGATCACGCCGCTGTTGCTGATCTCTGCAGCGTCGCCGGTAGCGTCAATGCCATCGTCCACCGCCGTGATCTCCCAGCTGTTGCTGATCACGGCAGCGGTGCCGGTCGAGAAAATTCCATTGTCGCCCGCATCCGCATTGATCACCCCGCTGTTGCTGATCATTGCAGCGGTGCCGCGAGATACAATCCCATCGCTCCCCACCGTGATCACGCCGCTGTTGCTGATCTCTGCATTGTCGCCGGTAGCGTCAATGCCATCGTCCCCCGCCGTGATCGTCCCGTTATTGGTGAACACGTGATTATCGACATCCCCGAACGCCGCATCCCCTTCTGCAATATCAAGCGCGCCGCCTTGCTCAATAATCAACACGTCGCCCTCGTTTGCGAGGGTCACAGTGCCTGTCACTGTCTGACCGTCCGCAATTGTCACGTCCTGCGCTGTGGCAGGCATAGCGGCCAACAGGCCAACCATAAGGGCTGCGGGCGAAACCATACGCGACGCTGACGTCACCCGAAACCGTGTGGTTTGGCGGATTGGTGCAAAGGGGGATGTCATTCTCATGGTGTGTCCAGTCAGTTTGATGATGTGTCAAATTGTGTTTAAATACGGTTCATGTAGGGTTACGCGCATCCGCAATTTCAAGAAATTATACCCAAAACCCTGCGCAAAAAATCGATCACGCAGGGGACGTTTACTGTTCACCATCGGCAACGTCCGCCAATTTCGCCTCGGTCCAGCCGCGTGCCTGCGCCTGACCTGCCAGAACATCCGCAGGCGTCATCCGCGCCTCAAGCGCGTCGCGAAACGCCACCGCCTCATTGAGGCCGCGCACGATTGCAAGGCTCGACCATGCATAGGCGCCGACAAGATCAGGCGCGTCCTGTCCATCAAAAAATTGGGCCAAACTGAACATCGCAACCGGATTGCCAGCCTCTGCTGCCGTGCTAAACCGCGTTTGTGCGGTGTTAACATCGCCGTCCGA